>CAVUCP010000001.1:0-502785 GCA_963740075.1 uncultured Solirubrobacteraceae bacterium
TCTCTCGTTGTTGAGAAATAGGGCCCCAAAATCTTCGCTAAGAACGATGCATGTTTCGAAAAAGAATTGAAGCATCTCTACGAGCAAAGATGGGGCGACGCGCCAACGGTAGTAGTGTATGAGGTCGAGGTTAGCCTTGGCGGCGCATCGCCTGTTATAAAACCTCTCGGCGACGCTTTGGCCTGCCGGCCTTCGGACTAGCTGCGAGCCCGGAGAATCACGCTCGCGTGGACGGAATTATCGAAGGCTTGGTGCGCCGCGAGATAGTTCGAGTGGCATCGAGGTTTGCCGCCGGGAGTCCGGATGTAACGCTCGTCCGTATGATCGCATACCGGCGGACCGGACCGACTGACCAAAGGAAGGTTCACCATCAGCCAGGGCTCCTGCCTGCAAAGGATGTTAACTTGAAAGATTTTGCCCCGGCTTCCATCGGATAACGGAAAAGCCCATGAAACGTATCAATATTAAAGCCGTTATAGCAGTATGGGTTCTTCTGGCGGTTTACCCCTTGGTTGGGGCGACTGCCGCAGAAGGGTTCGTAAAGTAGAATATAGCTACTTTTAAAGAGGTACAGGGGGCTGGTTGTCCGGATAACTCGTTTTTCGTGGTGCATGCGATCATGTGCAACGCCCGTTAACGGTTACAAAGTCATACCTTCACCAGAAGCTCGCCCCGATTTCCATTTGCCCAATAATGAACGGGATTTTCGGTTCGCATACCGGTAGATGCAAGGTTCTTGACCTTTCCTTCCCGTTCCAGCTCTAAAAATCCCCTTTGAAAATCGTTCATAAACCAGCCGGTTTCTTCCATCATGTCGGCTAACTCGGCAACCCCGAACCGCTCAGGAGTATTCGACAGTCTGGTCAGCCAGTACTCTTTTACTTTTCCCGGGTCAGCCCCAGGATCATCTCCAACCAATTTGTCCGCGGAAAAGATTTCAAGCTGACGGCTGCGTTTGATTTTTTTGGATTGACTTGCCAGGGCCCTTTCCTTCCTCTGTTCCACTTCCAGTTGTTCCGAGGCTTCCATGAAAGTTACTATGCCAAGCGCATCCCAGCTCAGATAGACAAGGTCGTGGGCTGTGCGGTCTTTTTTTGGATTCAGGAGCCTCATATGTGCGCAACGCGGAGTTTTCCCGTCCAATGTGGACGCGCAAACTCTTAGTTCCCGGCAATACAGGTCGAGCAAGAATCTTTCCTTTTCTTCCGGCACAATATGCGAAGTATCCGGCGCCTCGCCAAAAATTGACTTCATTTGCTCCTCAAAGCTCGCTTGAGCATTGCCCCGGAGAATGGAATCAAAGCTGGAACTGATGAGGAACTCGGAAGAGGGCCTTCCCAGGAGAGGCTGGAGGGTTGGAATCGCCATATGCATCAATTCCGTCGAGTCGATGAAGAAAATACTCAAATCCCGATTACCGCACCACGACAAGATTTCCTTCCGCAGATCGTAGAAATCTCCCTTGAGGCAAAAGGCATCTACACCACCCCAGGATTCGGATTTCAGAAAACTATCGAGCCGGCCAAAAGATTCTTTGTCGCTTTCAATGAATAAAGCGCGAAAGTGAATGTTTTTCCTGTATTTTTCCGATAAATCATTATGGCATTTCTCCATAATGCCCAGAGAGACGGCAACCGAAGTATCCTCTGCGTCCTGCTTGCCCTTCTGCCAGGGTCCGGAAAAACAGTCTATGTAATTAATCCTTGGTTCCCGTTGACCGCTGATCATAAGCAGCGGCTCCAGATAAGCCCTTAGCAGCTCATTTTTAATGTACGCCGCTTCTTTTCCGGTATAACTCGCAGTAGTCATTCCCCCCCCTTTCCGGTCATTCAAACTCCCTCCCTGCCCACCGCACCCGACCCAGCACGTACGACTTAAGCTTTTTTTCCGAATCCAGGGTGAATTCGAACGGACGGTAGTCTGCAGTGTTGTCGGAGAGGCAGACCAGCTTAAGGCCACTCACATCCGCGCTCAGGACTAATCTTTTGAGAGCTGTAGTCCCATCGGGCAGAATCACCAGGTATATGCGCCCCGCGAGCACCTCCAGGCGCTCGGCATCGCTGCCGTCCACCAGAACCATCTCACCCTGGTTTATAATGGGCGACATAGAATCCCCCCTGACCCGTATCAGGAAAAGACTCCTTTCCCGCTCCGAGCTTTTTCCCGCCAACTTTTCGATCCAGCATTTCTTGAAAGGAAGATGGTCAGAAATTTCGCCGTACAGGATTTCTCCTTGCGGTCCGGCTGTCACACGCGATTCAAGGAGTGGAATGAGGGCATAGCGCATGATTTCCTCAGTTGCTGATTTGCCCGATACTGAGCCGGTCCCGGCGGCTTGCTCGCCCAGGAGCAACCAGCATGGATCAACCGAAAACTCCCGGCAAACAAACTCCAGAAACTCCGCAGAAGGAGAAGTTACCCCGTCGCGGTAGTTTATCAACGTATTTTTGGAAACCCCGGTTTTTTGGGCAAACTGCCCGAGCGGCAAACCGGAATCACGGATGATTTTTTTAAGTCTTTCGGACAGCAATTTCTTGGTTGCCTATCTGCTCTTCGTGGTGAACGCTAACCTCTTTTCGAGCCGGATTCACCACACAAAATATCTGGTTCGATTTGAATGTCAAAACGAAAAGTTCAAGAAAATGTTTATGGAACAAAATCTACTAAAAAAGTATGCAAAAACTTGCAGCGAATGGAAACCCTTGTGTACAAATCGCTTTTTTATTCCGCATCCGGCTCATTTGCGGTATAGACAATTTGAACATATATACTGGAGCTTACTATGTTGAACCTGCTTTGCGGGAAGGACCCCCTTGAATTGGGGATAAAAACCTACGAAGGATGGAACATCACCGCGTTTTTGGACCATCTGAGTTCGTGCGATAAGTGCTCGCAATCCCAGGAGGACCTCATAAACCAATTGAATGCTATTATAGGCGGAGGGGACTCGCGTGGACGCTGAGACGCGTGACGCCTGTCCGGAAATAGTATCCCCCCTGCGAACCCGCTGGTTGGCCCCATTCAAAGTCCCCAATCTTAAGTATACACCGGAAATCTCGTCTTATATCCCTAAGTGACGCATGGGTCTGGCTGACAGCCTGTTGCAGCACTCTGCCCGTCCGGGATCTCCGGAATCATGAGACACGGGTTCGGCGGCGCTGCGCCGGCCGCAAGTGAAATGGGACCCGAAAGCAGCGTCAAGAAAAACGCCATCAAAAAAGCTGATTTCGTCGGCCCCATAATTCAAGCTCCTTTGAAAAGCGGCTGTGCCCGATTGGGGCTCCATGGCAAAATCACCGAGGCCCCAACCAGCTTGTTCAGCTTCCAAACTATTCTTACTTTACAGTAACCATGCAATCTCTAGAGGTCATTGCTGGCGAGGCGCAAGATGTCTACCCTTCGGGAAAGTTGCTGCCAGTCAGGCAGCGCAATCGAAAATCTTGGGCCTGTGATTATTTCCGGAATTTCAATATGAGGAAAAATGAAATGGCTGAGAAAAAAATGCCACATTCGAGTCATGAGGAACACCTGTGCTATCTTCAGAATATCGGGTTTGTCGAAACTAACATGAAAGAGTACAAAGAACTGGTGCGCAATCCGAAATATGTCTGCGGCAATTGCGGACGGGCCGCCGCTGATGCGGGAAACCTTTGCAAGCCGGAGAAGCTATAGCAGGCCCGAGGAGTTTTGAGTTCAGAGTGTTTAGTTGTGCACGCGTAGCATCCTTTGTTTTACACTCAGAACTCAAAACTCACTCAACTCAAAACTAAAAACTCTTACAAAAGCCGGAAAGTGTTCAGCCACCGGGGTCGTTCGGCCAGGGCAGAGTCGATGGCTGCCTGAGCCCCCAGTACTTTGACAATCCCGTCCCTGTTTACCTTTTCAAGTACCTCCGCAAAGGCCCTGAAATCTTTTGCGGTGGTTCCCAGTATCTGGTCGCGCATCCTCTGGCGGATTTCCTCGGAGTCGCCGGTGAGGTGGCGCAGCATCGAGACATAGCCTTTCATATCCGGCAGCATGTAGGAATCCAGGTCCCCGATCGCTCCAATTATAGCCTTGCGAACTTCATCGTCGGAAAGATCGGCGGTGCGCAGGAATTTCGCGGTGCCGTCGAAGTTTTCAATGGTTTTGAGCAGGTTCGGGTCGCGGTAGGAAACATAGGTGAAGACGCCGGATATACGGTCGAAGAGGCAGAATCCTCCGTAGGCTCCTCCCTGGACCCGCACCTTTTCCCAAAGCCAGGAAGTGCGAAGATAGCCGGTTATGACCTTGCTCGAACCATGCAATTCGTACCCCTCCCGGTACAGGTCCGTGCCTTTTCCAACGTAGTTTACCTGCGAAGGGATCATTATCCCTTCGAATTCTGGGAAAAGCCTGGGCTGCCAGGACTGTATCGCTGTCGGCCGGTCCGGAATGGGACTGAGAAAATTGCGAAAGGCAAGCTCGACCGGGTGGAAGTCTTTCCCTTCGGTCGTCACGTTGAAAGCCATGTTCGAACGACTGGCAAGCAGTCTGCGGACCTCTTCCAAATCTGAAACCACTTTGCTCCAGTTTTCATCAATCTCCCTGGCAAGCTCTCCCAGGAAAAGAAAATAACTTATTCCGTCGGTCAGCTCCTTCACCCAGTCCGCCTGGTTGAAGTGAGCGCGGATACGCTGATTGATTGCCTGATGGCCGTTCGGTACAATTTTTCTTTCCTGTCTGGCCTTTTCCGCCAACACGATTTGACGAAACCTTTCCTTGTCGTCCAGTTTCACCGAGCCGAGCACTTCCGCAAGGATATCGACAAGATCGCCAACCTGCGGAACCATGCTCTTACCCCGCAAAAAAAGCCATGTGGCCGGGACGCTGTCCCCGATCACTGCGGAGGTGAACACTTCTGAGCGGATGCCGCCGGTCTTGCGACTGATTTTTTGGGAAAGGGATACAAAATCCTGAAAGGCCGTCCCCATCTCAAGGAGAGCCCGCCCGAAAAGAGGCGCATAAGGCAGATACTCCCGGGGGAGCGCCTGAAGATTGAACCCGACGTCCAGGTAAGTTACACCGCTTGTAAAAAGATCGTGGTAAAACCCCGACACGCCTTCGACAGACGCCGGGGCCACGGGAATTATTTTGTTTCCCCTGTCCAGGTCGGAGACCCTGAGCACCGGGATGGTGGACAATGCTTCCGGTGAATCCGGACTCGATTGAATACTTTTCAACGTTTTGGCGTTTTCGATTACACGCTGAATTTCATCATGGGAAAGCGAATTCTTGATTCCATCGAGCCTTTTGGCTTCCTCTTCAAGTTCTCTTGCCGCAAGTCCGTGCTCCGGCTGCAGCAAAACAACAGTCCGGTGCAGGTTTCCAATAAGGTGCCTGCGAATGAGGCCTTCCAAAAAACCGCCTGATTTCAGATTTTGCTTCACCTGGTTCAGAGGCGATTCAAAGGCCAGAAGAGAGGTCGGGTCGGTTTCATAGAGCCAGGTGGAAAGTGAGCGCAGCATGATCGCCAACCCCTGCGGAAAGCTGCCAGAGTTATTCTCGCGGAGCCGGAATTCAATCGTATTCACCCCCGCTTCGATTGTTGCAGGGTCGATGCCCTCCTGTGCGAGAGAAGAAAGAGTTTCGAAGATAAGATTTTCTACCTTATCGGCATCCTCGGCGCGGATTCCTTTGAGACCGGTAGAGAAGTAGAGTTGACGCAGCTCGGTCTCAAGGCCCCCTCCGGCAATATCTTCGCCCAGCCCGGACTCGATCAGGGCCTTCTTCAACGGTGACCCGGGCATGCCCAGCAGAACGTACTCAAGGATTTGGAAACCAAGATTGAGGCTGGGATCGGTTGTTTCCGGAAGAAGCCAGTTTACGGTCACCATGCTTTTGGGCTCGCCACCGGCAGCCTCGTCTTTACCCACCGCAAACGATCTGACGATTCGGGCCGGCTCGGTTTTGGCTCCTTGAAGGGGGACACCGGATTCGGGCTCGGCTCGGTTGAAATCCTTGAGATATTCATGAATTATCTCCAACCTTCGGTCCGGATCGTCGTTGCCGTAAAAATATATCCTGGCGTTTGAAGGGTGGCAGAATCTCTCGTGGAATGACTTGAACTGTTGGAAGCTCAGGCTGGGGATTACCCGCGGGTCTCCTCCCGAATCCAGTCCATAAGTGGTGTCCGGGAAAAGAGACTGCTGCGATATCTCCGAGAGCATACTGTCGGGCGAGGAATAGACCCCTTTCATCTCGTTGTAGACGACTCCCTTGATTGTCAGTGGGCCTTCAGGGTCATCAAGCTCGTAATGCCATCCTTCCTGCTGGAGGACAAAGGGCGTCAAGCGGGGATAGAAAACCGCATCCAGATAGACGTCGACCAGGTTGTAGAAATCCTGGACGTTCTGGCTGGCCACGGGATAGCAGGTTTTGTCAGGGTATGTGAAGGCATTGAGAAATGTCTTGAGTGAGCCTTTCACCAACTCGATGAAGGGCTCCTTCACCGGGTATTTTCTGGAACCGCAAAGGACCGAGTGTTCAAGTATATGTGCCACCCCGCTCGAGTCTGGCGGTGGCGTGCGAAAGCAGATGCCGAATACTTTATTATCTTCCTCGTTTATTATCGAAAGCAGCTCGGCGCCGGTCCGGATGTGCCGGTAAAACCGGACCAACCCCTTCAGCTCGGGAATTTGCTTCTCAAAAATCAGTTCGAATTCGTTTTTTGCCGCCATAGGCTGTCTCCATGATGAAAGTATACTCACACATTAATTCTGAGGTGCGGGGCCTTTTCCAAGTCTTATAAGGATGACCGGCTCATCCCACTTGAAAACGACTCCTTCTTTTCCTGACATTATAAGCTCAAGGTGTTCGGGCTTTAGCAGGCCAAGCGAAATGTCTCGTCCACGCCATTCGCCGGGCAGTGACTTCTTTTCAAAAACCAGTTGTTTGAATTTCTCGGCATCAGGAAACCAGGCAATTATTTGGCGGCCTTCAACGTTTCTTACGCGCACGGGGTAAAAGTCAGGTTTCCCCGCGAGCGCGGCGTTAGCGAAGATCCAGTCCCCCGCTTCCCGCAGATAGCAATCATATATTTGCGTTGTGTTTCCGGGGCCGGTCTTGAGATCGACAACCCTGATAATGCCTTTATCCTCATTAAGCACTTCTATTCTGATTTTCTCTTCACCGGAACAATCCGCGGACCATTCTCCGCTCCATTCTTCGGACTTGACAGCGTGAGGCTTTAGTCCAACCAGATATTGACTTGATACGTTTTCGCAACCGGAGGTGAAGATCAGGAGAATAAAAAAAGCGACAAAATATTTAGACTTCATGAACCCATCCTCCGCAATCCGGCACAGTACAATCGACCGCCCGGATAATGTAAGACACGCGGTCTTCTGGAACAAACCCCTTTTGCTGAATCTGGATACCCGTATTAAATTATATATGAAAGCCGAATAACCTGGACGCGAAGAGGAGAACGGTGCGGATAAAATTCATCGGGGTCGGCGAAGCATTCGACGAGGACCTTCCCAACACCTCTATATGGGTCAGGGCCGCAGAGAACCTCAATAGAAGTTCGATCTTGTTGGACTGCGGCTTTACGGCCCCTCCCTCATTCTGGAAAAGCTGCCCGGATGCGGACGATCTCGACGCGATCTGGATATCGCATTTTCACGGGGACCATTTCTTCGGTCTGCCCGCCATGCTTACTCGTTTCTGGGAAATGAAACGCACAAAGCCTCTGCTGATCCTGGGCCAGCGCGCGATAAACGAAATAGTGCCCCGGGTACTTAAGCTCGCCTATCCGTCTATCATGGACAGGTTTGCCTACGATATCCGCTTTCTGACGGTCGAACCGGGAGATGTTGTTGAAGCCGCTGGCGTTACGTGGCGAAGCGCCGTAAATGGACATCCTCAAAGAGACTTGGCCGTCCGCATTGAAAAGGGCGGCAAATCGGTCTTCTACAGCGGAGACGGGCTTTCAACCGATGAAACCCTCTCGCTTGCGCGCGCCGCCGATCTTGTGATTCACGAGGCTTTCCGCCTGGAAACGAATGTCCCGGGACACGCAAGCATCTGTAGCTGCATCGGCTTCGCCCGAAAGGCCAAAGCCCGCTCGCTCGCCCTGGTGCACATACAGCGTCAGGAACGGCGCGAGAAGCGAGAGGACATTTTGCGTGTGAGCGCAGAGGTCAAGGATTTCGAGGTCTTGATGCCCGAACCAGGGGATGAGATTGAGATTTGATGAAAGGTTATAGCAAAAAGAGGCTACGTCGGTTAAAGACCGGGGCACAGTCGATCCCAGCCTTAAACCGTCTTCTTTATTTCGAAAAGGTTACTTTTTCTTGACAAGCCGACGGTCATCCATTAGGTTTGTTGCGCGCGTGGGAAGCCAGTATATTTTATGGTCCTTCGGTACTCGGACAAAATTCTGGAAGGTTTTTGAAGAATATGTCTACGTAGTGCGAGCCTGAATCCGCCTCAGCTCCGTTCCTCCTCGGTTAGTCAGATTAGATCCGGTCCTATAAATACCTGCTGGAATGAGACGGAACAACCCGCGTAAAAAAAGCTACCCTTTTCAAATACTAGTGATTTTCGGTCTAAACCGCGATTCACGCGGTTCGAGATTAGATTATCATTGGATTATCGTATGAACGTGTAATTCAGGAAAATGAGGCCAATGTTCGAGGGGCGGCGACCGCCCTTCAAGTTTGTGAACTAAATCAAAAACAATTCAACTAGGAGGATTAAATGAACGCAAGTGTGATCGCCATGTTTGCCCTTGCATGTGGTGGTCTCGGCGTAATCTATGCTCTGGTGACCGCAGCATGGGTTTCCAAGCAGAGCGCCGGTTCCGAAAAGATGCAAGCAATCTCGGAAGCTATCCGGGAAGGCGCCACGGCATTTCTGAACAGGGAATACAAGACAGTCGCTATTGTCGCGGTGGTGCTTGCAATACTACTGCTCTACCTTGGCAAATGGACCTCGATCGGATTTCTCATCGGCGTATGCGGTTCGGCCCTTGCGGGTTACATCGGCATGATGGTATCCGTAAAAGCCAATGTGCGTACGACGGAAGCCGCAAAACAGGGCCTGAACGCAGCCCTTTCGGTCGCTTTCAAAGGCGGGTCGGTTACAGGGATCATGGTCGTAGGCCTGGGACTTCTCGGCATCACCGGCTACTACCTTGTGGCCAAATCGTTGGTTCCTGCGGAGAAAGTTGACGACGTCTTCCACGCCCTTATCGGCCTCGGCTTCGGCTGCTCGCTCATGAGCGTTTTCGCTCGTATCGCCGGCGGCATATACACCAAGGCTGCTGACGTCGGCGCCGACCTGGTCGGAAAAGTGGAAGCCGGAATCCCTGAGGACGATCCAAGAAACGCAGCGGTCATCGCCGACAACGTCGGCGACAATGTCGGCGACTGCGCGGGCATGGCGGCAGACCTCTACGAGACCTACACGGTTACGCTGGTCGCCGCAATGCTGCTGGCAAAAACTGTTTTTGGCGCCGATAGCGCCTGGGTGGAATTCCCCCTTCTCATCGGAGGCATCTCGATCGTTGCTTCGATCATCGGCACCTACTTCGTACGCCTTGGCAAGAACGAATACATAATGGGCGCGCTCTATAAGGGTCTCGCGGTCGCAGGTATCCTGGCTGCTGTGGCCTTTTATTTCGCCTCTGACTGGTTTTTGAAACTGCCGAACTTAAAGACCGGCGGTTTCACGGCGGTGAGCGTTTTCACTTGCGCGCTCATCGGTCTCGTCTTGACCGGCGCGATCGTTATGATCACCGAATATTTTACATCCAAGAGCTTCAACCCGGTTAAGCACATTGCGGCTGCCAGCGCCACCGGCCATGGAACCAACGTTATTGCCGGCCTGGCGGTCAGCATGAAGTCCACCGCCGCCCCTGCGCTCGTAATCTGCGGCGCCATCGTGTGGGCCTATCAGCTCGGCGGCGGTTTTGCCGGCAATCCCTCCGGCGGTCTTTTCGCCATTGCTCTTTCCGCCGTCGCGATGCTCTCGATGACCGGAATCGTCGTGGCTATCGACTCCTACGGTCCCATCACCGACAACGCCGGCGGTATCGCCGAAATGGCGGAGCTTCCCGACAGCGTCCGTGCCATTACCGACCCTCTGGACGCAGTTGGCAACACCACCAAAGCTGTAACAAAAGGCTATGCGATCGGTTCGGCCGCTCTCGCCGCGCTGGTCCTTTTCGCCGAATACTCGCGCTCTTTCCCTGGCCAGGTCGTGTTCGACCTCTCGAACCCGTTGATCATCGTCGGCCTCTTCATAGGCGGCCTCCTGCCCTACTTCTACGGCTCGCTTCTGATGGAAGCGGTTGGCAAGGCTGCCGGCGGGGTTGTAGAGGAAGTTCGCCGCCAGTTCCGTGAACTCCCTGGCATCATGGAAGGGACGACAAAACCGGAATATGGCAAGTGCGTTGACATCGTCACCAAGAGCGCCATCAAGCAGATGATGCTTCCGGCGCTTATCCCGGTGGCCGCACCGATCCTGGTGGGCTTCATACTCGGCAAAGAGGCCCTCGGCGGCGTGCTCATCGGCTCGATCGTCACAGGTCTGTTCCAGGCCATCGCAATGACCAGCGGCGGCGGCGCTTGGGATAATGCAAAGAAGTTCATCGAAGACGGCATGTACGGCGGCAAGGGTTCGGAGGCTCACAAGGCGGCGGTTACCGGCGACACGGTAGGCGACCCGTACAAAGATACGGCCGGCCCGGCAATCAACCCGATGATCAAGGTCGTAAACATTGTCGCGCTTCTGATCGTGCCGCTTTTGAAGTAATTAAAACGCGGCTCCTGTTGTGCTCAATAAAGACGAAACCGGCGGTCTTTGCGGACCGCCGGTTTTTTTATGTCAACTGACATGGGGGAGATTGTAAATATTCCAGGACAATCTCGACGACTCATGTCTGTGCAGAATTCTACCCCATCTCCTTCCCGATAATCTCCTGCACGATCGTGTAGGGATCTGATTCCTTATCGACTATCTTTTGGACCATTTCATCGATGGAGTCCCCGCGACTTTCGACCCGGTCCAGGATAGTCCTGAACGCCTGGTCCTTGAGGACGCCCAGCAGTTGGATTCTGGCGCGCTTCTCCAGAACTCCCCGCCATTTTTCGGCGTGAGTGGCCAACAGGTGTGCCCTGTGCTTTTCGATTGCTTCGTAGAGCTTTTCAATCCCCACGGCCTTGATGGCTTCGGTTTCCACGATCAGAGGTTCCCAGTCTCCTCCGTTGCGCCTCCTGGCGCCCAGCTCGATCAGGTTCAATAGTTCCCGCACGGTCTTGCGGGAACCTTCACGCTCAGCCTTGTTCACAACGAAGATATTGCCGATTTCCATGATGCCGGCCTTGATCGCCTGAATGTCATCCCCCATTCCCGGAACTGTCACAAGTATGGTCGTGTGGGCGCTGTTTGCAATTTCCACCTCGTCCTGACCAACGCCCACAGTTTCGACAATGATTATGTCCTTACCCGCCGCATCCAGGACGTTAACCATATCATTGGTGGACCTGGTGAGGCCGCCAAAATGGCCGCGGGTCGCGAGGCTGCGGATGAAAACCCCCGGGTCGAGAAAATGCCGCTGCATGCGTATGCGGTCGCCGAGTATGGCCCCGCCGGTAAACGGGCTTGTCGGATCGACCGCTAGAATCCCCACTGTTTTCCCGGCCTTGCGATAGTAGATCGCGAGTTGGTCGACGAGAGCACTCTTGCCGACTCCCGGGGAGCCGGTCAAACCGATAACGAAGGCTTTCCCCGTATATGGATAGAGTTCCTTGAGTATATCCCTGGCGGAAGCAATCTCATCGTCGATGTCGCGAAGGAGACGAGCTGTGGCTCTTAC
The DNA here is from genome assembly GCA_963740075.1 of uncultured Solirubrobacteraceae bacterium. Taxonomy (GTDB): domain Bacteria; phylum Actinomycetota; class Thermoleophilia; order Solirubrobacterales; family Solirubrobacteraceae; genus Palsa-744. Next base: position 11,843 of record CAVUCP010000001.1, read on the forward strand.
ATCGCCGGAAACGATCTGTTCTATGATGTCCATGCGCTAAACCCTGCAATAAGCAGCAGAATGAATTATCCCGCAACTGAAACTTAACGATCGGGGGCCGCTTGCCGCTCCAGTGTGCCTATCTTTTCAGCACAACCCCTCTGCGCGGCTTGATGTTTGCCCTCACCCAATCCGTGATATACTTGAGTTTTGCGCCGGGTTCAAAGATTTCCTTTATCCCGATCTCTTTGAGCTTGGTGATATCCTCAAGAGGGAATATGCCTCCGCCTATCACCGTTATATCATCTGCGTCGTTTTCCCTTAAGATCTCGAGTATACGGGGAAAGGAATACGTGTGCGCCCCCGACAGGATGCTTAGCCCGATCAAGGTCCACGTCTTCCTGAATGGCGGCGCTTACGATCTGCTCCGGCGTCTGATGGCAACCGGTATAGATGACTTCGAAACCGGCATCACGAAAGGCACGGGCCACTACTCGAGCGCCGCGGTCGTGGCCGTCCAGACCTGGCTTGGCAACCAATATACGGAGTTTCCTTTCTTTTTCCATGGAAACCTTCCTCCTTAATGAAAGTGAAGACAATTCGATTGCATCAGCTCAGCTAGAAAGTCCCGGGATCGGTATAAATTCCAAAAACATCCCTGTAGAGATCGCAGCATTCCTGTTCTGTGGCCCCAGCCCGGACCGCCTCGATGAGCGCTGGCATGACGTTGTTTTCCCAGCATGGCGGACCTTCGCATCTGCGCCTCAGCTCGTCCATTGCTTTGCGAAACCTGACTTTGTCGCGCTTTTCCTTGAACAGGCTGGTGCGATCGACCTGCATCCGTTCGATTTCGTCGTCTATCTTCAGCACGAATTCCAGCTCCGGCCGGTCGGATGGATATTTGTTCACCCCGATTATGATTTTTTCTTCGGACTCGACCTGCTGCTGGAAATGGAAAGCCGCATCGGCGATTTCCATCTGCGGGTAGTCGCGCTCTATGGCCGCAACCATCCCGCCCATTTCATCGAGCTTGCGGATATAGGCGTTGGCTTCTTCTTCCATCTTATCGGTAAGGGCCTCGACAAAATAGGAGCCTGCCAGCGGGTCTATCACGTTCGTGACTCCGCATTCGTCAGCCAGTATCTGCTGCGTGCGCAAAGCGATTAGCACCGCCTCCTCGCTTGGAATCATGTAGACCTCGTCGAGCGAATTGGTATGCAAAGACTGGGTACCGCCGAGAATCGCCGCCAGGGCTTCAGTGGTGGTACGGATGACATTGTTATAAGGTTCCTGAGAGGTGAGCGAACATCCGGCCGTCTGGGTGTGGAAACGCATCAGCATGGACCTGGGATCCTGTGCCCCAAAGCGCTCTTTCATTATACGAGCCCATATGCGCCGGCTCGCGCGCATCTTGGCTATTTCCTCGAAGAAGTCGATATGGGAATTCCAGAAGAAGGAGAGCCTGCACGCGAATTCGTCAACTTTAAGCCCCCTCCTGACTGCTTCCTCTACATAGGTAATGCCGTCGTAGATCGTGAAGGCAAGTTCCTGAACGGCAGTCGATCCGGCTTCCCTGATGTGGTATCCGCTTATACTGATGGTGTTCCAGCGAGGCACCTCTCTGGTTCCGAACTCAACGGTGTCCGTTACCAGTCTAAGGCTCGGGCCGGGAGGAAGCATGAGTGTCTTCTGCGCTATGAACTCCTTCAGGCAGTCGTTCTGAATGGTGCCGCCCAGCTTCTTGCGCGAGTAGCCCTCGTTTTCAGCGTTGGCGATATACATGGCCCATATTATCGAAGCCGGCGGGTTGATCGTCATCGAAGCGGTGACTTCTTCCAGGTTGATGTTTGCAAACAACCGCTGCATGTCGTCAAGGGTGTCGATTGCCACGCCGCATTTGCCGCACTCGCCCCGCGCAAGAGGCGAATCCGTATCGTATCCCATAAGGGTGGGGAAGTCGAAAGCGGTGCTAAGGCCGGTTTCGCCGTGATTGATCAGATAGTGGAACCGCTTGTTCGTGTCTTCGGAGGTGCCGAGTCCTGCGAACATGCGCATGGTCCAGAGCCGGGCCCGATACATGGTACCCTGAACCCCCCTGGTGAACGGGTATTTACCCGGAAAGCCTATGTCCTCGAAGAAGTCCTTGTTTACAATGTCGAGAGGAGTGTACAGCGGCTTCACTTCCAAGTCGGAAACCGTGGAAAATCGGCTGAACCGTTCCGGCATTTTCTTGAGGGCCTTCTGGTATTCCTCCAGCCACTCGGAGTATTCTTTTTCCATGCTCTCAAGTGCTGATTCGGAAAGAATTTTTTTCCCCATTTTTTTACCTCCTGAAAGCGATGAAAGAGGGTCCCGTTCAAAACAGATTCAACTGGAAAGCCGATCCACCTTGTGCGCTGCGAAAACAAGCTGAATAGCTGCAGAACAGGAAAATAATACAGACGCTCATATAAATATAACGCGATGATCCAAAAAAGAAGTGCGGAAGAAACAAACGCCTGGCGCCGGCCAGGAGATGGCTGCCGAGATGAGGGCGGACAGGGTAAATAGGGCAAGAGAACAATGGAAGGCATTAATCGAGCGATGAATCAATACGAGCATATCACACTGGGACACCCATCAGTGGCACTTAAGCAAATTGCCGAAATATTGTCAAACGAATTCTACTTGACCGTTTAGCCCTATTTGGAGTAGTAGAAAAACTGTGTGAATCCCTGAGTTCCACATTTCGGTAATCTGCCCTGCTCTTAATAGCTCTGTGTTAGTCTCATTCCACCTGATCGGCTCCTGAAAAGGCTCACCCAGGGATATTGTACCTGATCGCTCGGCGGGAATCCTCAACACCATATAAACTCCGTAGCGCATGCGCCCGCCCCGGTCTTGATCTTTCCTTTCCGTACCCGCACTAATCTTTTCCGAAAATGTTGTGAACCGTTTGCCAGAAATACGGTCCGCAATGGGCCAATAATCTACAAACCGGGAGGGAGGTGAGATAGTTTCAGAATGCCGAAGTTATGGGCACTTCTAGAAGGAATTGCATAGCATTCATCCAAGGAGGAGAAGAATATGGCAGACGTTCTGAAACCACGTTGGGGCCAGCCGGCCACCGGCATCATCTCAAACATCGTATTCTTACTGGTCACATGGTTTACATGGTACATTTTCAGCGACCCCAGAGGCCCGGTGGGATCTTTCCCATACCCATTCGTTATGTACCTCGCAATGATGATTCTCGTAGGTCTCTGGCAACACATGTTTCTTGGCGACTGGCCCTTTCAGAATCTCTCCCCGCCTGTAAGAGGAGTTGTCCAGACAATAATGAATCTCATTATAGTCTGGTTCGTCATTCATGTTGTTTTCTACAGGGTATTGGGGCTGGGTTTCACTTTTCTTAGCCAGTCGGGCATGGAGACGGTTTTAGCTGCCGGACCGATTAAGGGCAAAGCTTCGCTCGATCTTGCAGCATTTGTGGAACCGGCCCGCAGATTTGCCGAACGGGCCATTGTTACATTTGTTCTCATAGGGTTTTACTCGTACCCGTTCGTTACCATTCTCTTTGGGAAATGGCCGGTGCGCCCGAGCGATCTCACTCAGCCCCAGGCAGGCTTAGCGGAAATCGGATGGGCCTCGACGTTGACTCTTTTCTTCTACACAATCCTCATCGTACCTTTCTGGGGAGCTGTGTGGGAATCAAGCTTCGGAACGGCAAACGCCCTGGGCCGCCCATGGTGGTCCGGTTTTGCGGGCACTGGTCACGTACACTGGGTATTCGGCTGGTGGGAATGGATGATCATAGTACTGTTCATGACCGCTAACGTGTGGCGAATGAAGCCATGGAGTCTAATAAAGCTTCCCCAGCCATGGAAGGGAATAATTTCTTTCATATTCAACGTTATACTCGGCTACCTGCTTGGCCTGCTCTGCGTTAAGGTGATACCCACCTGGGTAAACATGGAGGAACTGACCCATCACCTCCCCGCCGGTGACGCCGGTAATCCTACACGCTTTTTATGGTATCACGCTGCGGAAATAGCAGGGTTTACACTGATTCCATTTCTGGCCTGGCACCATTACTTCGATGATATGGTGCCAATGGCTGATAAGGATTCATGGGGTGCTTTCTGGTTCAGGACGTTCGGTGTTTTAGTCCTGATGGTTATAGGTTATTTTATCTACTATGTAATAAATTTTGGGTACTGGGGACTGGGAATCCATCACATGCACGGAGAACTCGCCGAAAGATACCTCAACGGCGAGTCCCTTATCTGGAATTTCTGGTATATCATCCCCCTGCTTTGGAACGAATGGTTTTTCCACAAATGGCCGTTCTATGTCCATGAGCATCATTAACTGATCTCGGTCCGAAGACAGCGGCTTCTCATGACAGAGGGCGGGGTTCATCCCCGCCCTCAATTTTTGGAGTGTGTCGACTTCGCATTCTGTGCGGCGAAAATCATCGGAACCTGTTGAATTGAGCAAGGAAGTCTTGTACATAAGGGAAACGCGCTGGAGTTTCGGCGGTTGAGTGAAAAATATTACCGGAGCCGCGTAGATGAGACGCCTTCCCTTCGAGGCACGAGAAATCGGTATCCTGGCGCAGGCCATCTCCGTTTCGGAAGAGCTTATAAGCGATTCTTACAAGATATCCACCTCCGAATGGAAAAGGTACCGCTATGATATTCAGAGCCTGAAAGACCTCGGCGAAGAGGAAGTCACTGATATTGCTTTTGCCCAAATCCGCCGGTATTTGAGACGTCCCGGCGACAGGACGCGGGGGAGCGAACCGGGCGATTTTTTCAAAATCTGCATCCAGGACCATGTTATCCGCAGGGCTGTCGAGCGAGACAGGCAAATCGGACTTTTTCCGCTGACCGCTTACATAGTGATTCATGAGCTGATTCACGTTGTCCGGTTTGCAAAATTTCTCCAGCGGTTCGATTCCACCGTTGCCGAGCAGGACGCTGAGGAAACGCGGGTGCACGTTCTTACTTACGATCTGCTGCAAAAGACCCGCATCCAGGGGTTGCCGGAAGTTTTGGCCGCTTTCAAAGACTGCCGTACAATGGAAAATTTTCTTGCAGGTTGAAATGGAAAAGCTGAGGCCGGCCCTTCGGCCCGAGATAAAGGAAACGAAATGGAAACCAGGATAACCAGACAAGAGGTTCGACATGTGGCCCTGCTCGCACGGCTAGAGCTCTCCGAGTCAGAAGAAGAACGGATGACCGGCCAGATGAACGGTATTCTCGGATACATGGATAAGCTGAATGAACTCGATACAGAAAACGTCGAGCCCACCACCCACGCCATCCAGTTGCAGAATGTCTTTCGCCCTGATGTAGTCAAGCGTTCCCTGGACCGCAAAAAGTCGCTTGCCAACGCGCCCGAGACGGACGGCGCCAACTTTGTGGTACCCAAGGTACTTTAGCCAGAAAAGGCCGGTTCAAATGCAAATCCACTCTCTTTCGATTCATGAGATACACGACCTTCTGGAAAGCGGAAAAATCGGGGCCGTCGAAACAGTCTCCGCATTTCTCGATCGAATTCGCTCTATCGATCCGAAGGTAAATGCCTACCTGAGCACGCTCTCAGAGCAAGCCATGGAGGAAGCAAAGCTTTTCGATTCCGGAGCAAAGCGTTATTCCGCATCACCGCTGGCCGGTGTGCCGATCGCCATAAAAGACGTGATCTGTATCCAGGGATCTGTTACCACCTGCGGTTCGCGTATCCTCGAAGGATTCGTTCCCCCCTATGACGCCACGGTTACGGAAAAGCTCAAACATGCCGGAGCTATTTTTATCGGAAAGACAAACATGGACGAATTCGCCATGGGATCATCCACGGAGAATTCAGCCTTCGTAAAGACCCGCAATCCGTGGGACCTGGACCGCGTTCCCGGCGGATCGAGCGGAGGTTCGGCTGCTGCGGTGGCCGCTGGGCTGTGCGCCGGGGCGCTCGGGACAGACACTGGAGGCTCTATACGCCAGCCGGCCTCGTTCTGCGGCGTTGTGGGCATAAAACCCACGTATGGCCGGGTTTCGCGCTTCGGGCTGGTGGCCTTTGCCTCTTCACTGGACCAGATCGGGCCGATAACAAAGGACGTGGAGGATGCCGCCATAATTCTCCAGGCAATCGCCGGATACGATCCCGGGGAATCCACCTCGGTCGAACTGCCCGTCCCCGATTACAGGGCTGCCTTGAAAGAACCGATACGGGGTCTGCGCCTTGGGATTCCCCGCGAGTATTTCATTGAGGGAACTGCTCCGGAAGTAGCACAGGCTGTGCGCGACGCAATCTCCACCTGCCGGGACCTCGGCGCGCATATTGTCGATATTTCCCTGCCGCACACCGAGTACGGCATTGCGGCTTACTACATAATAGCACCGGCGGAAGCCTCCTCGAATCTGGCGCGCTACGACGGCGTAAAATACGGGCATCGGGCGAAGGGGGCGAAGAACCTCATCGATATGTACAGCAAAAGCCGCTCAGAGGGGTTCGGCGCCGAGGTTAAGCGCCGAATCATGCTGGGTACATACGTACTGTCGGCCGGCTATTACGATGCCTACTACAGGAAAGCGTCCCAGGTCAGGACCCTCATCAGGCAGGATTTCCTGGATGCGTTCGGCAAATGCGACGCTATACTGGCCCCCGTCTCACCCATACCCGCTTTCAAGATAGGGGAAAAATTCGATGATCCCCTCCAGATGTACCTGAGCGACGTATTTACACTCCCGGCAAGCCTGGCCGGAATACCAGGGATTTCCGTGCCATGCGGTTTCACTTCGGAAAAGCTACCGATCGGGCTTCAGATCCTTGGGCCTCATTTCCGGGAGGAACTGATTTTACGGATAGCCCACCAATTCGAACAGGCCACTCCATTTCATCTTCAAAAACCTGAGGTGTAGACGGTTTTTCCGGTTTGCCTCCGGTGGAACCGGCAGTTTACATGGAGGGGCCCCGCTTGCTGTTGCAGCCTCAATTCTTGTCTTCCGCCGAACTACTGCGAGTCCGCAAACGCCTGATTCGCAGATAGATTCGGATTATGCCGGGCAGGAGCAATACCAGACCGCTTATGCCCAGGAACCAGGCACGCCATGTTATCAACGTGTCTAAGCCCCCGATGATAAGCAGGAAACCAAGAACGACCGCAAAGACTGCAAGAAGGTCCCAGAGCATTTCTCTTTCCCCTTATCGATGAATTAATCCGAATTAATCGCTATCAGATCAAGCGCACTTATCATCCGGTAAGTCGCAATCGGCGCCGGCGCCCCTGAGTTCGACTCCGTTGAAGCGCCGGAAAGAAACCACCCCCTGCTGTCCCATGTAGCGCCCCAGGATTCGGGGGTCGGCTCGAACCAAATCGACCAGTACCAGGGCATCGAGCGCATTGTTGAATTTCGGGTCAACGCTGAAACCCAGAAACTTTCCGCCGAGTTTCATATAATGCTTCAGCAGTATGGGAATGCCGGCTCCGTCCTGCTCGATGTCCGATATCAATTCCGAAAAATCCTGGATGTCATGAACCATCGAATAGGCCAGTCCCCGGTTCTTTTTCCTCGCCGAAGGCGGGGCATTCCTGGCCCGCACGAATCTTGCCAGATCTGAATGCGTATGGCACTCTCTAAGGAATTCCACCATCAGCTTACGGGAGACACCGAGATATTCATTGTTTATACTTACTGCCCCGAATAGAAACCGGTATTGGGGATGGCTTACGACAAAGCGTCCGATCCCCGACCACAGGAGCATGAGGGGCTGGTATGTCTTCTGATGCTCGGGGCGGACAAAAGATCTGCCTAACTCCAGGGCCGAACCGAATATGGGGGCAAGCCCATCCTTGTACGCAAAAAGAGTGCTCGTATACAGGCCCGTAAAACCGTGCTCTTTCAGGATTGCATCAGCGCGGCCCAGCCGGTATGCCCCGGCAATTTCACCGTGCTCCCGGTCCCAGAGCATTATATGCTGATAAAAATCATCAAAGCGGTCGATATCGATTACATTTCCGGTCCCTTCGCCTGCTTTTCGAAAGGTGATTTCCCGCAGGCGCCCGATTTCGTGAAGCGCGTTCGGGATCTGTGCAGCAGACGCGCTTACTACATCGAAGTCCCTGGAGGAAAAAAGGAGCTGCTCCGGAGGCAAACGGCGAATTTCTGAGGCTATCAAGCCGGTCTCTTTCGCTCTTGCAACCGGGCGATGGCTTGAGGCACCGTTAATTGACGGCCGAAACAAGGAGTGCCGATGCTTTTCGCATTTGCGATTCTGCAGATTGTAAGTCCTGAGGCGCAGGTAATCCATTATTGCTGAATCATCGAGTTCAGCCAGCCTACTGAAAGGGACCGGTTTGCCGACATGGGCCCGTACCATCCGGGACCGCTTTTTTAGGTTCTCTCCCGGTATCATCAACGTACGAAGCAGCGGATGCACAAGACCGAGCCCGCAAAAAAGCGGACTGTTATGGCCTTCAAAGTAGACCGGAAGCACGCTCGCCTTGGTCTTCCTGACAATCCGGGCTACCGACTGGTTCCATTTCCGGTCAATGACGCTCATGCTGCTCAAGTGTATGTGGGAGACCTCTCCAGCCGGAAAGATTCCCAGGGCCCGACCGCCCCGAATCCACTCAATGGCCTCTCTCAAAGGCTTGAGGTTATGCAGCTTCGCCCCCCGCCTTTCGAAAGGATCTACGTAAATCATCAATTCGTTGAGATCACGCAATCCCACCAGGCCGCTCAGCAAAAAATTGGCCATGACTTTGGTATCGCTTCTCGTCTTCAGCAGAATCGAGGCGAGAATCAAGCCTTCAATAGCGCCAAAGGGATGGTTGGCAACCACTACCAGGGGCCCTTCAGAAGGCGTCCTGGCCAGATCATTTGCGGAAATCTCGTAGGTGACGCCAAGCACTTTAAGGATACGATCCGGAATTGCCGTCTCGCTTGGCAGCGAATTAACCCGCGAGCGGAGATCGTTCAGCCGTTTGACCGGCAGTACACGCTTGATAAGCAAAGATTTGAAACGCTGTCCCCACACTGATTTCCGGCTGTTTCCATCATTCCTGCAAAATGCTTCCACTGCTCCCCCGATCTCTTCCATAAGATTCAAGCTCCTGCTTTTCAGTTGAATGCAACTGTTCCGGATTAATTTTTCTTATTGGGAGATGGCGGGAGTATAGAAGTCTTCTATGACGGTTTTGTGAGATGCAAGTTAAGAGATGGTTACAGATGGTCATTCTATATTGACAAATAGGACGAGGACATAGAAACAAAAAATGGCTATCGAATGTGTGGCCATTCAAAAGATGGGACATGGAGTCCGCAAATCGTGGTCGGCGCAAAGAGCGTCCGGGACTTTAGGATAAATACTTATTTACTTTAGCCTTTACCCTATAATCATTCCTTTCAGTATGATTGCCGTCAAACCCCGCAGACGCGGCAAGGAGCACTGTTCACTCATCACTGCTCACCGTGCGCTTCTCAATGAATGTCCCTACGCCAAGATACGGCTTGACGACCTCCTTCAACTCTTTTCTTCGTTCGATGAATTTTTCCTTCATTCCCCGGAGCCATTCTGCGTGACGGATTACGTCATCTTTGCTGAGAAAAAAAGGATGTTCTCCGGCATTGAGGTGAAACCGGAGCGATCCGTTTTCCCATTCCCAGGGGCCGGAACTGGAGCAGAGCATGCACCTGGCTCTCCCGTCCGGCAAGAACCTGAAGGTGTCGCCGCCGCAAAGCGGGCAAACCGAAGCCTCGGGGCCGATTCGCTCGGTCGGGTCCAATAAAGCTTTGGCGAGCTTTTCAGCGAGTTCCCTGTTTGCCGAAGAGAGCAGTGCCTCCCCGGGGAGCGCCCCGTAGATCACGGTTGACCCGCGCAACTCGCCCAGTGTCAGCTTTATAAAGCTCTCCACGTCGCGTTTGGTGCTCCCCTCCATACCTTCGATCCCGGCAATTGCCACACCTGCGGCCGGCTTTCCCCAGAGACGGTCGACAAATGCATAGAATTGAAGTCCACGGTCCATGAATTTCTTAAGGCTCCCGTTTGCCGACAGAAGATAGGCCGGGGCAGCGACCACGTATGCGTCAGCTTCGGCAAGCGCATCCATCACAGTGAGGAAGTCATCCTGCTGAGGGCACCTCATCTCACCGAAAAGGCACCTGTAGCAGGCTCGGCAGGGCTTTACATCCAGATCGGGGAGGCACGCCAGCCTCAGCTCCCAACCTTCCCCCAGATGTTGGAAAATATTTTTTATGAAAAGCTCGCAGTTTCCAAGTTTCCTGGGTGAGGCGGAGATTCCGAGTAAAGTTTTTCCCATTTCGCCACTCCTGAATGAAGTTAACGTGCGAGAAACTAGGGCGTGAATTAAAAAAGCTAACCGGAGGGGCTAGAACCGGTTAGCTTTTGAGGAGGAAAGAGTTGGTTTCTCTTCACCTGTGTATAGAGCAATATGCGTGCCATAACCCGGCGTTGCTATTTAAGTCGATGATTCAACCACTTAGCGGCGAGACACATTTCAGCAATCGCGCCGCAATCACGCCATTTTTCTACCGCATAACGCCACAATCACGCCACAAGTGTTCCAGTGCGGGCAAATCCCTCACCTGCTCAACTGCCTCGGAGCACAGACTCCAGTTCGGAGGCGCTGCCGACAGGATTGCGGCAACTGAAGTTTTCGCATATGTATGCAGCCGGACCGCCGCCTGAAGAGATCGGCCGGGTAAATGGCGCGATTTCCGCCAGATCCTCTCCGCGTTTTCCACTCTCTTTGAGCATCAACACCCGGTTGGGGCAATAGAGCCGATGAACTGTATCTATCATCTCCTTTGTTCCCGAAGATGAGATGTCCCCGGCGATGAGTATCTCGCGTGCGGGGCCGAGCGCGAAATCGAGAGCTTGCAGGAAATGTGTAAAAGCGACAGGCAGAACGGCAACCTGCTTGGAAAAAGACCTCATCAGCAGGTCTGCCTGTTTTTCGAATCCAGGGTTTCCGGTCATCCTGCCCAGCCGCAGCAGATTCAGCGCGGCGACGGAATTGCTAGAAGGCAGCGCCGCATCATAAATTGCCTTCTCTCTCAGAATCATCTCCTCGCTGTCGTTTCCCGTGTAATAAAAACCGCCGTCAGGGTCCCCGAAAATCCCGGTCATATCTTCCTGGAGGCGCGCAGCTTGGGTAAGATACTTGACGTCGAAAGTGGTTTCATAGAGATCAAGAAGACCCCAGATCAGGAATGCATAGTCGTCGGCATACCCCGGATTTGCAAGTTCACCTTGCCGGTACCTGCGATATAGGCGGCCATTCGGGGTTTGCATTTTTTGCAGGATGAAATCGGCCGCCCCTGCCGCAGCCCGGGCATAGGACGTTTCTCCCAGTGCCTGCGAGCCTCTGGCTAGTGCAGCCATCATCAGTCCGTTCCAGGCGACAAGGATTTTATCGTCCTTTAATGGATGCACCCTTTTTTCACGGACCTCCAGGAGTTTCTTGCGGCCATCTTCGAGGATCTTCTCCAATTCCGGAAGACTCATGCTCAAATCGCCGGCGAGATACTCGAAGGGCTTCTCAATATGTGGGATGCTCATCCCTTCTTCAAAATTCCCATCAGGGGTGATACCGTACGCCCGGCAAAAGATATCTCCAGCATCTTTGCCGATGACATCGGTTACCTGCGCCGGCGTCCAGGTAAAGAAAATCCCTTCTTTTCCTTCACTGTCCGCGTCTTGTGCGCAGTAAAAGCCGCCTTCGGGGCTTTGCATCTCGCGGGTTACGTATTCGAAAATCTCCCTTACCACTCTTGCGTACCGCTCTTCACCCGTTGCGAGAAACGCATCAGCAAATGAAAGCGCCAGAAGCGCCTGGTCATAGAGCATTTTTTCAAAATGCGGAACCAGCCATTTTTCGTCGACCGAATACCTGTGAAAACCGAAGCCGATCTGGTCGAATATCCCTCCGAAACGCATGGAAAAAAGCGTTTTTTCAACCATTTTAAAGGCGTTGGAGCCTGGATTTCGGTTGTGCCATCGCATAAGGAAATTGAGATTATGAGGGTTCGGGAACTTGGGGGCGCCTCCGAATCCGCCCCAGACAGGGTCAAAAGACCTGGCCAACTCCCGCCAGGTCCTTTCCATCAGCTCAGGGCCGGGAAGCTGGTTCACGTGCTCCGGCCTCTTCGGCTCAATTGCGCGAGTTATTTCTTCGCTTATCCTGTCGAGTTGCTCCCGCCCGTCAGCCCAGAGTTCCGCGATTTTGCCGGCTATTTCCATTAAACCCGGCATTCCCATCCGGCTTCTTTTTGGAAAATAGGTACCGGCGAAAAAAGGTTTCCTGTCCGGACGCATAAAAATGGACAACGGCCACCCTCCTCCACCTGTGGTCGCCTGGCACACGGTCATGTAAACCTGGTCGATGTCCGGGCGCTCCTCGCGATCCACCTTTATCGGCACGAAACTCCGGTTGAGCAAGCCCGCAACCTCCTCATCCTCGAAGGACTCGTGCTCCATCACGTGGCACCAGTGACAGGTGGCATATCCTATTGAAAGGAAAATCGGCTTGTCTTCACGGCTTGCTTTCAGGAAAGCCTCTTCTCCCCACGGATACCATTCGACCGGGTTTTCGGCGTGCTGCAAAAGGTAGGGGCTTTTTTCCCCCGCAAGACGATTAGGCACTCAAGCTCCTTTCAGAAATAGAATCCAGCGATAAGAAGAACATCCGAATTATCAGTTATGCGCTCTTATTTAGTAAGCATTTGCTTTTGTAATTTCGATGGGGTGGATGAAATGCGATTGCAGTGAACAGTGAGCAGTGAGCAGAAAAAGCAGGAACAAAGCGTGTTGTTAATCCCTGTTCCGAAAAATTTTGGTGGGCTGGGCTTAGACCACCCTGCGGGTTTACGGGTCTTTTCATGGTTGCAGGGTGTCCCATGGGGCATAAGATACCGGCAAGGAAATCGGATATTCCCCCCTGTCTTTTCTCAGCACCTGAAGAGGGACCGGCGTAGACAGGGGGGATTTTGAACTCAACCTGGTCTCAGACAGATTTTCCCGAACCTTGGAGAGTGCACCTGGTGAAATCGATTCTCTTATCGCAGCCTTTGCAGATATGTTCCTTATCGAACTCATCGGAGAAAATTTCCATTGCTTTGCCGCACTCCGGACAGGTACATTCGAAAGACGACAGCGTCTTAAATCTTTCCCATCCGGGGCAAGCTTTCGGCGTGTTCATTTTTTGTCTCCTCTCATGGTGGGATCTGGTTTCAACGTCCTTCTGCTACTTTTTACCCTCAGGCTCAAGTTGACCCTTGATTTTGGTCCCGCAGGCGGGGCACAAAATCTCGACCTGATCTGCAGGGCCGGAATATTTCTCTTTGAGTTCCTCGGGCGGTATGAATGATACGTCTCCGCACGCGCACTGGGGGCATTCTCCCCGGACCAATCGTCTTTTCTTGCTGTCCATGTTCTTCCTCCATTTCAGTTATTCAGTTTGTCAAGTTCGGCCATCAGCGTTTCCATTTTCGGTCTTTCGTTTATGTCGTGAACGTCGATGTACCGGATTATACCCTTCCTGTCGATTACGAAAAGCGCGCGCTCGGAAACACCGGTTGAGCGGAGCACTCCGTATTTGCGGGCTACTTCCCCGTGGGGCCAGAAATCAGAAAGCACCGGGAACCAGACCCCTCCCATTTCCGTTGTCCAGGAAAAAAGAGTCGGGATATTGTCCACTGTGATCCCGAGCATCACAGCGTTTTTTGCTTCGAACATTGCCCGCAACACATTGTAGCCGGGCCACTGGTCCGAACAAACCGGCGTCCATGCAGCAGGGACAAAGGATAAAACGACATTTTTCTTTCCGGCGAAGACGCTTAGTGTAACCGGCTCACCGGAAAGGGATGGCAGAGTGAAATCCGGCGCCCTGTCCCCTTCTTTCAAGGTGCTCCGGCTGTCAATCGGCTTGAGTTGGCCAGGGTTATAGATCATTCCATGGTACTGTTCGGACAGGGCAAAAGCCGTGGCGCACGCAATGAGGGCAATGAGAAGAGTTGCCGAAAAAAGATATATTTTGCTCATCAAGAAAACCTTTTCAAATGTGAAAGCCTATTTCCCCCGGGCGTTACTGATCTTCGCGCATATCTGGTCCAGAAAAGTCCGTGGGTCTCCGATGCCGCCCACCCTGGAATACACTACCAGCCATCCGGTGGGCACCTTCGAGAGCACCAGGAAATAGGGAGTCCGAACCTGGCCCAGCATTTTATGCACAGTGAAATCCGAGTCCGGGATGAGAGGAAACTCTATCCTGTAAAGATCCCTGAACGCGTTTACCTCGAATAAGGAATTCCCAGCGCCAATTCCAAGAACTTTGACGCGCTGTTTTATTTCAGGATTGGCCGAAATCGCTTCGTAGAGACCATTAACATTGGGCGCTTCTTTCTGACAGTAAGGGCAGTACAAGCTGAAAACTTCAATGATCAATACTTCGCAATCGACCTCGGAGAGCGAAAACGGGTCCCGGTCGACATTGAGGTATTCCCTCTGCTCCATTTTCTGGGGAATTGAGAGCTTGAGTTCGGGAAACATTTCGCCTTCGTCGGGCGTATTTTGCGCAAAAAGAGCGGGGACCGGGCAAGTCGACAAGCACGTTAAAAAGAGCAGCAGCACGGGTATTCTCAACAATTTCAGTCCCATATACTTTTATTCCATTAAGTTGGGCGGCTGGGTTGAAATACAAGTTATCCGGTACCCGAAAAGCGTTGCCGAACGAAAACAAAAATCAACCGATAAACCTACCTAATATAGGTTCTGACGAGTCGAATTGGAAGGGGCGCCGCAACAGAAGGAACCAAGAGACTGGGGAATTGAGGATTGGTCCCTCAATTCCTCAGGGCATCAACCCGCCTGGAAACTCACTGGGTCACGATCTGCTTTTCCTCACCCAGGTTGAAGCTGTTAAAATCGGGGTAGTCCTGATCAAGTGCCACTATGATCGGGATCTGTTTGCTGGTCGGCCCCCAGTACTGGATGGCCCCGGGGCTGCTAAAGAGGTCTTCCTGTGCCCATTTATCACGGTTTTGGGCAAAGATTTTGAAAGATGGCGATTCCAACTTGACAAGTGACTTCTCAATAACGAACTCCTCTTTTCCCTTTCGCATCTCGACCGTGATCAGTCCCGCGAGCGGCAGGCCGAGCACTCGCCCACCCTTGTCAAAATCGGTTACAGCAGCCATGTAGCCCGTTTTTCCGGCAAGGACTAGAGAACCGGCCGTCAAACCAAGAACGAATGTAAACGCAGCGTCAAACTTGGTGGGCTTCGAGCTTCTGCCCTCATATCCAAGAAAATGAGACTGGGTTGACAGGGTAACCTTTTTGAAATCCTCCACCTGCTCGGGAGTGGCTTTTATTTTGCCTTCTCCATCCCCGAAGAACCGGTCGGCGTGGCGTTTCATCTCCGATATTCGATAGCGGATCTTTTCGATCAACAGCTTTTCGGTCTCGATTTGCGAGACCTTCACGTTTCCATGATCGTCGCGGTCAAGGATGAGCATCTCCTGAAGATCGGGCGGAAGCGAGGCCATCAACTGCGCCGATTCGGCCGTCAGATGCGGCAAGAGGAACTCCCGCTTGTTCTCGATCGATGGCAGGTCCGCTATATCCCTCTCATACTCGGCAAGCACTATATTCAACTCGCCTATAAGCCGCCTCATCTCCGGAATGAACTCCACAAGCCCCTCCGGAACGAGAATCACGCCGTGGTTTATGCCTTTAGCGCGGCGCAGGGTAATGATCCGGACTATATAATCGACGATGCTGTTCAGGGACATGTTTTTCTCGGCGATTTCCTCCGAGATGAGCGTAATCGCGGGCTTGGTCTGGAGAGCCACTTCAAGGGTTATCTTGCTGGCTGTTCGCCCCATCAGTTTTACAAAATGGTAGTATTTCACAGCCGATGCGGCATCCTGGTTCAGATTTCCCACCAGTTCGGAAAATATCTTGGTGGCCGTGTCAAAGCCGAAGGAAATGGGTAAATACTTCCCAGCCGCCATGTCGCCATCGATCGTCTTGGGGATCCCGATCACGCTGCACCCGATCCCCTCGGCCTCCAGGTACTCCGCTATGAATGCCGCATTCGTGTTGGAATCGTCGCCCCCGATCACTACCAGGCCATCGAGCCTGTTGTTGACAACTGTCTGCCTGACCTTTTCAAACTGTTCGGGGCTCTTGATCTTGGTCCTGTCAGTCCCGAGAAAATCGAACCCGCCTGTATTGATGATAGACCTGATGTTTTCCTTGTTTATTTCGAAGAGGTCTCCATTGATCAGGCCTTTTGGTCCCTTTCTTATCCCTAACAGGGTGTTGTCGTTTCCAAGCACTGCCGATAGACCGGCCAGCACGTTATGACCTCCCGCCGCCGGACCGCCCGAGAAGAGCACTGCGACTCTTTTCCCCTTGACCCTGTCGGATTCATCTGCTGCAACGGCCTCCAGTACGGTGTTCCCGTTCTTTGAGATCGTTTTCGCAAAAACCTCTCTGATTCTATCATACCCCTTGCATGTAAGAGTCATGTCGGTTTCCCTGAAAGCTGCAGGCCTTATTTTGCCATCTTTTCCAATAAAAACGGAGCTGACGGGAATGGGCAGCTTCCGAATTTCTTCTTCCAGTGGGGAGTGCTTTCCGGCTGTCAGGCTTACTTTGGAACTCAAATCCATGGTCTTCCCTTCGTCTATATGAGCAATAATAGTTTTCGCTATCCTGTCGTCGGACACAGATATAAGATTATCAAGGATTTTTCAAAACAATAAGTATATCTCGCCGGAAGACAACCCGTCGCATAGATTGCCTTTGGCCGCCAGGAGGCTTTGTGCAATTAAAATCGGGAGGTCTTTCCTTGCTAACGGGATACCAGTCTGCTATTGCTTAAGCGGCGGGCCTGCCCCGGACCTGGTCCTGGGGTCCCGGGGGTGGGCGCTGCCTGCAGAACGAAACCATGGAGGAATAATGATGTTCGGTGACCAAAGCGTCGGGTTTATAGGCGGGGGAAACATGGGGGAGGCATTGATCAGGGGTCTTATCTCCGCTTCCCTGTTTAGTGCCGAAAGAATTTTTGCTTATGACGTGATCCCATCACGTATTGAATACCTGGAGAAAGAGTTCGGAATAAAGGGACGCGGGAGCCTCGGCGAGCTTGCCGAATCCAGCGGCATAATCGTGCTGGCAGTAAAACCGCAGGTTATCTCCGGGGTGCTTGATACGCTGGGAGCTCATCTCTCGCACAATCCGCTCGTCATATCCATCGCAGCTGGAGTTTCACTTTCAGTGCTCGAGGGACGCCTGCCCGAAGGGACCCCGGTGGTCCGGGTCATGCCTAACGCTCCGGCCCTCGTACAGAAAGGGGTTTCCGCTCTTTCGCGCGGGAAGGCGGTTTCCGCTGCACAGATGGAGTTGAGCCTGGCTCTTTTCCGCGCTGTCGGAAAAGCGGTCGAAGTCGAGGACAAGCTCATGGACACAGTGACCGGTCTCAGCGGAAGCGGGCCGGCATACGTACTGCTCGCAATCGAGGCACTTATCGATGCGGGGGTCTTCATGGGACTGCCCAGGCAAACCGCGCGTGAACTGGTGGTTCAGACCTTTATCGGGACTTCCATGATGCTCGAGAACACAGGAAAGCACCCCGCCGATCTTAAGGACATGATTACATCCCCGGGGGGAACAACGATTCACGGGCTCCAGGTCCTGGAATCATATTCAGTGAGGGGCGCTTTGATGGAGTGCGTGGAAGCAGCCTCAAAGCGATCGGCAGAACTCGGGAAGGGATGATTTGCAACCCTGCAGAAAAGCCTCCGGCGGGTGAATCAGGCGAAGAGCTTAACAATTTGCTCAGGAGGCATGCCGCTTTTGCGGCGTCTCAACCCGACGGCGCAGCCCCTCTATGACCCCTGGCAGGCTGTTTTTGATGAGCCAGGTCTTGACAAAACCCGGTATGGAGGTCCCCGGATCACACAAGGTATCAAAGACTACAAGCTGCATATCGGCCGTGAGGGTGATGATCCGGCAATACCCCTGGTTTTCTTTCCCGTCCCCCCCCACCTGCTTCCAGCCAAAAAAGTTAGGCGCCTCCATCGTAGCTTCGTTTACGATCCTGGCGGTTTTTTTGAAAAACAGGATACGGAAGCTCAGCCCCAGTTCTTCCCATCTTTGGTTCGGCAGCAACGCATGTTCGGGCTGGACAAGCACACAGGAGTCTATGTGCGGCATAAATTCGGGCGTTCGGCCGCAATCCGTGATGGCGTTCCACAGCCTGTCGACAGGACCGCGTACAATGCCGAAAGACGCCAGATGCACCCCTGTTTTCCCGGCAGGGACCGGCCTCTGCTCCGTGACGACATCACCTGGAGCAAGCTGCTCATACATTTCTTCCCGGATGCCTTCAGCTTTCAACGCACTTGCTGCGTCCGCATTGAGACCGCTCCAATGGGGTGCCGGGGGCAGTGTTGCCAGGGCTGCGCCCAGAAACAGAAGCGCTATCATCATCTTCTCCTTTCACAGGCCGGCGTGATTATTCCGCGTGGCGTAATACGAGCCGGCCGCTGGTGTCACCTTTCCACTTTTTTCCCGTAATAAAGCCCATCAAAATTGCCATTCGAGCAGACATGGCAGTTGCCTGTCACAGAGGCATATGCGCGCCCGTTAAATGCTGGCACAACCATTTCACTGCGGCACTGACGATCAGTCTGCGCATTCCCAAATCCCTCCACTCAAAAACCCCCACCTTTCTTTCGGTGGGGAACCGTTTTTTTCGGCTGTCTTATAATTTGATAATCACAATGAAAGTTTTTGTCCGGCCCTGAAGTGATTGTTCGGCTTGACGAGCGGAGTTTAAGGAGGTCCCTGGCTCAAAAACAACCATGGCATATCTCCTAAGTCTTTTGGTTGGAGATGATTCCTGGCGCCTTCCAGCGGCGCAGGTCGACTATACCATTGCGTATCCCCCCCCGCGCGGCGGCGGGACCCCCATGCTGTTCAAACTCTTTTAATTGAGAACTATTAGCAGAAATGATAAGTTTAAAAATTAGTCACGTCACTGCCTTTGGTTCGGCGAGTACTGGATTGTAAGTGGCCGTGTGTCTATATTGCTTTGAGATATATTTTCCGTGACTTTGCGCTGGCGGTGCCAAGGAGGGTTGCCGATGCTTCCCATGGAGTTGGACCACAAGGTTCTGAGTGCTATCCCGATTCCCACTGATAAGTCGATAAACAGAGTATTTCAGACGCTGCAGACCATATTGAGTCAGGCTATCATACCTTACTTCAGAAATGATAGAGGAGTGAGCCTTGTACAGCTTGCCGATCTCCGCCAGTCGGTTTTCTTTCGCCGCATGGAGGACGAGGAAAATAGAGTGTCAGTGCCGACCCTCCTTTTGCGCCAGGGGCGGAGCTGGACTATTCTGATTCATGAGAAGCTGTTCGATTACCTGGCGTTTGTCCTTTCGTTTCGGCCGGAGTTCAGAGGACCGGATGGAGACAGGGAAGAGCGCAGGATGCTCAAGTTCTCCGAGTTTTTTTTGCGGCATCATTTCGAGCATCTTGTTTTTCCCAACGCAAGCGAGCTTGACATTATCCGCTCCGATATCGAGTTTGCTATAGCCTGGAGGAAAAAGGACCCGAAAGGCTACCAGGCATTTCGGGAATTCCTGAACAATCCCCTTAACGGCATAAAGGGGAAGGGTTATACCGAACTGCTGGACTTAGTGGAGCGCGATGAGAAGTGCGATTTCAGGCTTGGGCGAATGGCCGCAGCTCACGCAAGGCAGATCGCAGAGCTGCCCATGCGGTTTCTCATCGATCTTTTTCCGGACCTGGATTTCGAAATGAAGGTCAGGGTCCTTAGCAATTCATACCGCAGCAGCATTATTCCCGGACAACCTCTCTCAAGAACCAGCTCCGGCCTGAGAAAGGTTTTGCGGTTGTTTGGCGGTACCATTCACCGCGACTCGATCGAAGGAATGGAGCTGTTCAAACGGTTCAGGAAACGCTGGGGTGTAGAGTCGCTTTTCAATGAACTGGACCTTGACGCAAATTTGGATCCGGGCAAATCTCTTCCTCAGCTTTTCGAGACTTTCAAAAACAATCTGGAGGAATTCGTGGAACCAGGAGACACTGTAGATCAAAAGGGGCAGCAGCAGATGTTTCCCCAGCAGAGAACCGAACCGGGGCCTCAGACAAAGACTCTCAAGGAGCGCATCGATGAGGCTCGAACCGACTCTGATGTACCGCAATCTGTAATTGAGCTTATTGAAAAGAACAAGATGAATGCGGCTGGACAGAGCGGAGCAAAGTACACGGAACTGATCGAAACCCTGCTCGCAATTCCCTGGGGAAAAATAAAGAAGATCTGGGTATCCGCGGAAGAATTCGACGAAGGACTCAACCGCTCTCATTACGGTCTGAAGACACCAAAGGAAATAATATCCGATTTTTTCGCAAACCTGATCTGGCGATATCAGCATTTCAGGGAATCCGAGAAGAAAAACTGGCACAGGACCGGGAGCGCCCTGCTTTTTGTGGGGCCGCCGGGAGTAGGCAAAACGTCTCTTGCGATTTCAATTGCTCGCAATCTCAGCATTCCGTACCACAAGATTTCACTGGGCGGCATGAAGGACGAGGCGGACATCAGGGGCTACGGGTTCACCTACGAAGGCTCAAAACCGGGCCCGATAGTGCAGGGCCTCATAAAAATGGGTGTTATGAACGGCATGTTCATAATGGACGAGGCTGACAAGACGGAAAAGTTCGCAATCGCGACCCTGTTGGAGATACTCGACCCGGAACAAAACCACCTTTTCCATGACAAGTACACCCAGAGCACCGTGGATATAGATCTGTCGAACTGCCATTTCATACTTACCGCCAACACGGTCGACACGGTCCCGGCTGCAATCCTCAACCGCTGCGAGGTCATTTATCTGGACAGATACAGCGTGGATGAGAAAATAGCCATTGCCAGGGAGTTCCTGGTCCATCGTATTCGGGAACGTTACCTGATCGGTCAGAATGAAATCTTTTTCGACCCCGATGAGGAAAGCGAGATGCTGCGCCACCTTATCCGCGACTACACCTCCGAGGCGGGTGTACGCGACCTCGAGAGAATCATCCGAACACTTTTTCTCCGTATCCAGCGAAAGGAGATAATGGGCGAGGGCAAAAACTCGGCAAAAATCAACTTTGTCAAAATACATAAATATCTGGATGTGCCCAATCGCCAGCGCTTTATTAATGAAGATGACCGCATTGGCGAGGCTATGGGGCTTGGGGTCAACATGGAGATGGGCGTCGGTTCGCTCATTCCGGTTCAGGCCACCCCGGTGCGGATCGGCCGGGACAGAAATGGGGCCTCTTCTTACCTGAGCATGGTCCACACCACTGGAAATATCGAGCGAGTGATGGACGAGAGCCGAAAGGTTGCCTCGACCGCCATCCTGCACCTGGCAGAACAACTGGGCATAGATGCTGCGGATATGTCGACGCCGGTACACCTGCACTTTATGGGCGGTTCGACCAAAAAAGACGGGCCTTCAGCCGGAGCAGCGATCGCCCTTGCGCTCGCTTCGCTTTTCGGAGAGCGAAAAATCCGCCGCGACGTAGCCATAACCGGGGAAATCGATACTCAGGGGCGCGTTACCAGCATTGGCGGAATGGGGGTAAAACTGGAAACGGCTTATGCGGCGGGCTGCAAGACCCTGATTATCCCCAGGGAGAATCTCACTGGGATAGAAGGCATAGACAGGCTCCCGGACGCCCTGAAACATGAACTGCAGATTCTGACTTTCGAGCAGTGGAAAGCTCCCCACGAAGCCTTCGATTATTCTCGCCACATGCTCCAGGTGGTAGCAGTTGACGACATTGTCCAGGCAGCGGAGGTGGCTTTTATCAATCAGGACGAAATCGATTTGCTGGACCATCTCTTCGAGGAGCACGCGAGAAAATGGCTGGCGGAGGCTAACAGCGCCAGGGCTTCCGATTTCAGGAGGGTGCGGGTACTTTATGTGGATAGCGCCGAGGAGGCCGATCCAGGCGCGCTTCGGACCGATTTTTGCCAGGATCACGGGTGCACCGTCCTTGTGCGCAACGATTTAGGGGAGGAAGTTTTCGGGAAACTGGGGGAACTGTCCGGGAAGATCGTGACAAGGCAATTCGATCCGGAGGCCGAGCGCCTGGTGGACGTGCTCAGAGAGATAAAAAACGCTAATTGGGACGCGTCCGCTCCGCCGCTGACAATATCGCTGATAGCCCCTCTGCCATTCCTGAAAAAAGAGGGAATCCATCCCGAAGACCTTGAAAAGGATGCGGGGTTTTTGGGGCTTCGGATTTTCGCAAGTTGTTGTACCGCCGAGAATGTGCCGATCCGGGACTGCCGCATTATGCTCGCCAGGTTTTTTTCCTTCCTGGTAAGATTCACCGACGAACTCCTGGAACAATGCCCCTTTCTTGCCACCAAAGACGGAGTCTATGCCCCAACGGTCGCATTCATTCCGGAAAAATATCGGATCGATGCGCGGCGGGCCGAAGAAATCCTGGACCGTGGACTTTTGAAATGGTTAAATATAATTACCGGTGAAAGCGAAGAACCGGAGCAACCGATGGTCCAACCCACCATGAAAATATGAAACTGGAAAGACTTCGAAGGCGTTCTTACCACGAAGGACGTATGACCATGGACTCCAGGTTTGGCAGTGATTAGATTACAGGTATAGTCCGAGCCGTTTTTAAATCGAATTTTCCCTTGTGATGCCTCATTTCGGCAGGGTCATGAGATGAACGAGCTTTTGGCGCCAGGCGGAAGTCTGCAGATGGTTGAGGAAGCATTTGCCTCGGGGGCCAACGCTGTTTACGTCGGCTCAAAGGGGTTCAGCAGGCGAAAGTGCGTCTGGGAGCTTGAAGACAGCCATATATGTGAAGCAATTAAAATCGCCGGCCGATTTGACGGGAAGGTCCGGATTGCCATAAATGCCGAGGTTCCACCTGCGAAATGGGCGCTTGTACTCTCAAAGATCGCCAAATACGCATCCTGGGGCGCTGAAGGCGTTATAGTAAAAACAAGCGGCATCATGGAACTCGTCAGGGATAATTTCCCCCAGATGGTCATTCATGCAAGCGTCGGATGCAATATTCGGACGGCGGCGGAAATGGTCCGGTACAAAGAATTCGGCGCAACGCAGATCGTTGCCTCCACCGAGATCGGTACAATCCCCAAACTGAAGGCATTCAAGGAATCCGCCGATAAGCTCGGACTTGCAACCGAGGTGTTGATACACGGCAACAGGTGCGTCGGCGGGGTCGGAAACTGCCTCTTCCATGAATTGATCAGCGACAGCTATATAAAGCGCATATATCAAGACGAGGATGGAAACGAAATAGTCGAATATGAAGGCTGGCCGGACCGGAGCGGCAGTTGTTTCAGGTTTTGCATGCTAACCGATGAGCAACGGCGTAAAGTGCTTCGGCAGCGTTCCGTCGGCAACGAAGAAATCGAGGAAATCAACTGCCGCATAAAGCGCAATCCAAACGTTGCCTTTGTCATCAATGGAAAAGAGCTTTGGGACTACATGGACTTGGGTCTGCACACCCTTAAAGTGCAGGGTAGAGAATATGCCTCCGAACTGATCGGCCGGATGATCTCCATTTACCGGACGATGATAGACGCCCACCGGGAAGGCAGGTCCTTTGACGATCCGGCTGTGGTGCGACTCCAGAATGAATTGGACCTGATCGGGAAGGATCGAGACCGAGCCCGGATGCAAAAGACAAGCGAGCTGCAAGCTAATATACAAGGTTTGTTTGCTTGAAATAAGAACAGTGAACCCGGTAGCTTCGCTCTTCACCATTCCTTAACTCCGCTCACCTCCCGATGCGTGGAGTCTTTTCCCGCTCACAATGATAGATTCAGGTTTCAGTCTCCGACGACGCCCTTATAGAAACGTTGACCCTGGTAGCTGAAAATTGCCCCATCCGGGGTGATCTCTTCCACTTTTAGACCTGAG
Source organism: uncultured Solirubrobacteraceae bacterium (assembly GCA_963740075.1). Classification (GTDB taxonomy): domain Bacteria; phylum Actinomycetota; class Thermoleophilia; order Solirubrobacterales; family Solirubrobacteraceae; genus Palsa-744. The sequence continues at coordinate 35,830 of CAVUCP010000001.1, forward strand.
GAGATCTCCTGACCTTCCCTTCTTTTGGCTCCGTTTACGTTTATCCATCTCTCCTCGGGTTTCCGAGAATAGACAAGCATTGAAACAGACATGTTCGGCATAGCATCCTTGACTTGAGGAGCCAGTTCGTGCCACTTGGGCTCCGGACGGGCGGCCGGTTTGGGCAGGCCCTTCAGATCTTCAACTATTCCACTGCCTGCACTTGGCTGGATAGATTGTTCAAAACGTGCCGGCGGATTTTGGACGGCCGTATCCGCTTTTGCAGTCTTGAGGCTCTGTTTTGTTCCGGCACCTTCCGTGTTTTGCGGCGGTTTCGGGCTAACCGGCTTTTTTACAGCGGCTGAAGTTGTTTTGGATGCGCCGGGGGTTGCGGAAGGCAATTTGACCGGCACCGGATTTGTGGGGACAGGCTCCGTTTTCGGACTTTGCATTGCCCCTGGGTCTTTGGGGGGTACTTTAGTTTCGACCACATGATCCTGAGCAGTCTCATGGATGCTTTGTGTTCCATTCACCGCCGGACTCACAGCAGCGATTTTTGACGGTTCAACCGGATTTGCAGTCTGACCTGAGCTTTCCGTTGCGCTTAGTTCCCCTCCCCTTTCCCCCCCGGGAATCTGGGGAGCAGCCTTCGGGGCTTCAGAGGCTGGAAGATGCAGCGGCGCCTCGGGTTGGCTTTGTGCGTTTCCCTGATTCTCAACTGCCTGCGCGAGGCGTGCCGGCTGCGGTGCAGGGGGTGCCTGAGGTCGCGTTTCCGGAAATGACCCGCCGGTGATGCGGCTGCTGGCAACATCCATATTTCCGTCCCCTTGCCATGGGTGCAGCCAGAGGACAAAGAAACCGGCATTTAGAAAAATGATGAGCGCGATAAGATATGGCCAGCGACGGGAGCGTTTCCGTGGCTGCGAAGACCTGATGGGTACGTCAAGGAGTCCACGGGTCTTTCGTGGTCCGCGCGCCTCTTCAGATTTTTTCAGTGCATCCAGTATGTACGACATTCTTAACCCTGTTGAAATTCAGCTCAAAGCAAAAAACGGGCTCTGCCGGTCCATGGCGCATATTTTGATTTGGCCTTATTATTGGCAAACGTAGTTGCAAAACAAGTGCCAATAATATCAAGCATTCTTTTGCAATCAGTCATGCGGCCCCGGTACCCCTACCTCCCGTGCTTGCTCGGCGGTTTTCCCATCCGTATCATCGGGCTGCATCCCGGATGCTTTCGCCTCGGGGGGCTGGGGTATTGCCGGCAAAGGCTTCGACACGACTCCAGGTTGAGTCACATTCGGCTTGTCCGGCTCAGTCCCGGATGCGTTAGCTTCGGGGGGCTGCGGCATTGCCGGCAAAGGCTTCGATACGACTCCGGGTTGAGTCGCATCCGGCTTGTCCGGCTCGGTCCCGGATGCGTTCGCCTCGGGGGGCTGCGGTATCGCCGGCAAGGGCTTCGATACGCCCGACATATGGCTGGTCTCTTCACTGTCTGGGGTTCTTACGGATTCAAAAGCGTCAAAAAAATAATACAGCAGGCACAGCCCGGTAATAAACACGATTCCCGCCAACAATGCTGCTTTCAATTTCCCGTTTGTTGCGGGCAAATCAACTCCAAGTACCTCGCTGGCGGCTCTTGCCAGTGTGGCTCCATCCACGTTTTCCTTTTCCTGGACAAAAGCGCCCAAGAGCGCGCGGTCGCAAATCAAGTTAATCAACCTGGGGATCCCGCCGCTATACTTGTATATGCTGTTCAACGCGTCGTCTGAAAAAAGATCGCTTCTCCCCCGGGCAACCTCAAGTCTGTGGTTCACATAATTGATGACTTCGTCCTTTGACAGCGGCCCCAGGTGGCAACGAGCCACGATGCGCTGGGCAAGTTGACTCAACTCAGGTCTTGCCAGCTTGTCTTTCAGCTCAGGCTGCCCGATAAGAATTATCTGAAGAAGCTTCCGTTCGTTTGTCTCAAGATTGGTAAGGAGCCGGATTTCCTCCAGGACTTCATTGCTGAGGTTCTGGGCCTCGTCGATAATAAGAATTGCCTTTTTACGCTTGGCGTTTAAATCCAGCAGGAAGTGGTTTATTCGGTCAACAAGGCCCTTGATGTTCGTTTTCTTCGGATATTCGATGCCGAATTCGTCGCACACAGCAGCAAGCAGTTCCGCGACCGAGAGCGAGGGATGTATGATAAAGGCTACAACGATATTCCTGGTGAGTGTTTCGAGAAGGCGCCGGCAGATGGTTGTTTTGCCAGTGCCAACCTCGCCCGTGAGCAGTACGAACCCCCCGTCGCTCCTGATTCCATAAAGCAGATGAGCCAGGGCCTCCCGGTGCTGCTCGCTCATGTAGAGATAGCGAGGATCGGGGGCAATGGAAAAAGGCGATCTCTTCATGCCGAAATATTTTCTGTACATATCTTTTCCACGCGCGCTGCTGTTCTGTAGTCAAATTATACCTGAAGGTTCCAAAATCCTACACTTTATTTTCCCACCTCCCCGCGACTGCCCACCGGAACCGATAGACACCTCTTCGTCGTGCTACACTATAGTATTGTCTCAATGGACGACAGCCGTCAGGGCTATGACGACCTCAGTCGGGAAAAAGCATGGCGAAGACGGGCGTGAGCAGGGTGCCCGGGGCAAAACCCGGGACAGTGTTAGACCCGATGCTATTATGGCTGCCATCGGGATCAGGACATATTCCATGGCTTCAATACGTACTTTCTGCTGTTCAGTTTAACTTCTTGCGCAACACATTCCCACCACCCGCGCTTTATTTATCCCATATTGGCGTTCTTTACCATCTTCTTGGGAAACTATTTCTTCAAGAGCGCGCAACAGGCGCAATTTTAGCTCAATTTTTGCTTGACGCGACTGAGGGGAAAAACTACTTTTTGTTTGACAAAAGGATGTGAAGAGTAGTACTGGGCACCTTATTGCTGGTGGAATCCTCGGTAGGCGAGGCTCCCGCATTGCACATAGGCCACTGCCCAGAAGCATCCAAAGATGCGGCTTAAGGGTAGAGCAGGCACTCCCGGATTAAGGGTTTGCCTAAGGTGGCTGAGGCGATGGCGCCTCTTACGGCATGCGGTGCTGAAACTTGGACGAGTGGGGAGATAGGTTTAGCGGCAGTTCGTCTGCGCGCGTTGCCCCCTTCCCTGCTTGCGGCCATTGGGAAAGGGGTTTTTTATTTCCGCATGGCGTATCGAAAACCCCCGAGAGAAGGATGTTATATGAAGCAAGAAGACGGCCAACCTCCCAGTAGCAGCGGTTGCCGTTTATCTCGTATGGAAGTTGCCCCTGTGAGACGATAGCCTCTCTCCTGCCTTATCGCCTCACCTGGCCGCTTCTTCCATTATGTATTGATGGTAAAGGCGGAAGGTAAGAGGCGTCTTATTTCCTTTCTTTAGAAATGGTCCGGCCAGCCTCTGACTTCCCAGTGGTAGCCTTTTTCGCCGTGATTAGTTGACTCGGACGGGTGCATCCTGCCTTATGGCTTGATCAAACTCCGAAACGTCACGCGCGAGATAAGGGTCCATTAGAGAATAGCATCCGGTATAGGCGCCGGAAGTTATCCTGTTATGGACCCCAAATCAATTGGCCCGGCAAACGCTACACTGCCGTAGACGGTAATTTACTTCATTTGATTTGAGGGCATCGTCTTGTATGCAATCAGCAAAAGCTTTCATATAGCAAACCGCATGGGCAAGCAGCCCATAATCTTCCTGTCGGTCTATCCCATGAGCGAAAAACCTGGGGAGGCAGCGCTATGATCAAGGGTTTGCTCGAAAAGTCCGCCAAGGTTTTCCGCGCCTGCTCTCCCACTCCGAAAATACAGCAGGAAGTTTCCGAACAAGAGCGCCGATTGATCGATCTTTGCGTTCTCCCGGTCCGGGATACCCTGGCTGCTCTCGATACCGGTTTGCGTGGCCTGATTTCGGAGGAGGCTGAGAAGCGCCTGGACGAGTACGGTCCAAACGAACTCTCACATACCAGGCGTATGGGTTTCTGGGCCGACATACTCCAAAGGTGCAAGAGTCCTCTGGTCGTTCAGTTATTGATCATTGCCCTGATTTCCGGCGCTATCGGAGAGATCAAATCGGCGATTATCGTGAGCGCGATGGTTTTCCTGAGCGTCGGGCTCTCTTATATCCTGGATCGCCGCTCTACCAACACCGTCGAGATGCTTGGAAAGCGTGTGCAGTCGAGAACTCTGGTTTTGCGCGACTGCGAGGAGAAGGAAATCCGGATATCGGAAGTTGTGCCGGGCGATATCGTCCTGTTGCATGCCGGCTCAATCGTTCCGGCTGACTTGCGGCTGCTCACTGCAAAGGATTTCTTCGTGAGCCAATCGGCGCTCACCGGAGAGTCCATGGCGGTCGAAAAAACGATTTCCGCCAAGCGCGTTACCGACCGCACCGCTTTGGAACTGACCAACGCCTGCTTTCTGGGCACCAGCGTCACCAGCGGCACAGCGCGCGGTGTAGTCGTGAACACCGGGACGCGGACAATTTTCGGCTCCATCTCGGAACGGCTGACCGAACGCCGTGAAGAAACCAGTTTCGATATAGGAGTGCGGTCTTTCACATGGCTCATGATCCGATTCATGGTAGTCCTGGTTTGCGCAGTGTTTCTTATCGTGGGCATGACCAAGGGCGATTGGGTGGAAGCTCTCCTGTTTGGCCTGGCCATAGCAGTGGGTCTTACCCCTGAGATGCTGCCGATGATCGTGACGGTGAACCTTGCGAAGGGCGCTCTGACCATGGCCAAGAAAAAGGTCATCGTGAAGCGTCTGCCCTCCATCCAGAACTTGGGCGCCATAGATGTGTTGTGCACGGACAAGACGGGGACCCTTACCCAGGACAAGGTAATTCTCGAGCGGCATGTGGACATCACCGGACACATAAGCGGCGACGTTTTGAACTATGCTTACCTCAACAGCTATTATCAGACCGGCCTCCGCAATCTGCTCGACCGGGCCGTGGTCGATCATTCCGATCTGGATGCCGAACAGTACTGCACCCTGGTGGACGAACTGCCCTTTGACTTTCAGCGACGGCGCATGTCGGTCGTCGTCGATTACGAAGGCGATCACGTTCTGATATGCAAAGGAGCGGTCGAAGAGATCTACACCTGTTGCAACCAATACCAGATAGGCGACGAAGTGTATCCCCTGATCGATATGATCAGGGAGGACCTTTTTGAGGAAGTCGAACGACTGAACAAGGACGGCTATCGGGTGCTGGGAATCGCCTATCGCGAATTCCCGCGTACGAGAACCACCTATACCGTGGCGGATGAAAGTGAACTGATCCTTTTGGGGTATATCGCTTTCGTCGATCCGCCCAAGGAATCGGCCGGCAAGGCCATCGAGCTGTTGAGGCAGGCCGGCGTTGAGGTAAAGGTCGTGACCGGCGACAACGGCCTTGTTACCAGCAAGGTCTGCCGGGATGTCGGTCTGCAACCCAAACGGATCATTACCGGCGCTCAACTCTCACAACTGTCTCCGGTAGAGTTTTCACGGACCGTGCTGGATGCGGATGTCTTCGTAAAAGTTACCCCGGCCCAGAAGGAGCAGATTGTCAGGGAACTGCGCAGTAGCGGTCGAGTGGTGGGATTCATGGGAGACGGGGTTAACGATGCGCCTGCCCTCAAAGCCGCTGATGTCGGGATTTCCGTTGATTCCGGGGTTGACGTTGCCAAGGAGGCCGCTGACATCGTGCTTCTCGAAAAAAACCTCCTTGTGCTCGAAGAGGGGATTATCGAAGGCAGAAAAGTCTTCGCAAATATCGTCAAGTATATCCGGATGGGTGCGAGCTCCAATTTTGGAAACATGTTCAGCGTTGTCGGGGCGAGTTATCTGTTGCCGTTCCTTCCAATGCTTCCCGTGCAGGTCTTGACGAACAACCTCCTCTATGATTTTTCCCAGACTGGAATTCCCACAGACAATGTGGATGAGGAACTGATCGTTAAGCCTCTCAAATGGAACATCAATACTGTCAAGCTCTTCATGGTCTTTATCGGACCTGTGAGTTCCATATTCGACTATGCGACCTTTGCGCTTATGTGGTTCTTTTTTCATTGCAGCGCCTTCGTCGATCCAGCCACAGGTGCGCTGCAAAAAGAAGCCCTGGCGAGTCTGTTCCAAACCGGGTGGTTCGTGGAATCGCTCCTTACTCAGACTTTGATCGTGCACATCATAAGGACCAGAAGGGTCCCCTTCTTCGGGAGCCGTGCTTCCCTGCACCTGACCTTGACAACCTTGACCATCATGGGCATCGGCGCGTGGTTGCCATATTCACCCTTCGCGCAGAGCCTCGGAATGGTTCCCTTGCCCCCCATATACTGGGCCTGGATTGCTGCCTTCCTTTTTTCATACTCCGTGTTGACGCACATTATAAAGACATGGTTTTTCAATCATTATGGAGGTGAGTGATTATGGATACCTTACTCGATGCACTTCAAGAAGGACGATTGATAGAACTGCCTGACAATAATAAAGATGACGCCCTGCAATTCCTTGCTCATATTATCGAGGCAATTCCATCTCTTCCCACCGGCATCGATGTGGTCGGGCTGGTCATGGCAAAAGAGCGTTCGACGACTTCGGCGCTTGGCAGCGGCTGGGCCAGTCCCCATGTACGCGTGCCATTTGAAGAGGACCTCATTTGCGTTGTCGGGTGGAGCCCTATGGGCATTGAATACGGAGCCCCGGACGGAAATCCCGTATCGATTATCGCTTTATATCTCGTGCCCGAAAACCAGCGAAACCATTATTTGCGGGAAGTATCCATGCTGGCCAAGGCTTTAAAATCTTATCCCGGGTTCGAAAAACTGCATGCGGCCAAAGAGCTGAACGAAGTCCGTGATCATCTGCTCGATATGATCAGTACCAGCAGGGAAACGGTAGGGCCGGACACGCGGGCGCGCATGATTCAACTGCAGGCCAGGCAGATCGTTGCGTCAATTCCAGCCTATGACCTGGCAAGCCTTGTTCTGGAACCTGTGACCATTATATCTGGACCCGGGCTCAAACACGTCGTGCTCGCTCAAGACCCCCAGCTTGTGGAATATCTCGATGCCGCCCCCCGGCTGGTCGAGCGTCTTGCTTCCGAAGGCGTTTTCCAAAACGGCGGATGGCGCATTCTGAAGCGGGGAGAAACAACCTATCAGGGAGAACGTATTTTATACGACTGCCTTGCAGTGAGGGTTGCAAGCAATAATTTATCAACAGTTACAAAGTCCTGATAAGAATTGAAGTTACGTTGAGCATTATACGGCCCTGAAGCAAATCGCAACATTTGTCAGCCCCTTTTCGGGCGTAACTGGTAACAGATGAGGAAGAAAGAATCTTGGAATTCATTCGTTACCGTGACAAGATGAACCTGGAACATAGCTTTATACAATAACTGGATATACACCATTGAAAATTCAAGCTGCCCAAAGCTGCTGATATATTTTTTGTAGACAATTCCAAGTCAACCTGTTGCAGTTATTTTTAAATTCATAAATATTCCCGGCGCTCGTTTTCGGCATTTCTCTGGTAGGCAATTTGTCCAAATCGTCGTAGTACATTTGTTGTATTAAAAAACTCTTCATAAAAACCAACTGCTTTCAAATACCCTCAATCCACTCCAATAACTCATTTATTTCAAGTTGTGTTGTGAGATTTCAGTAAAGAGTTTCTGGACCTTTGCCGTCTTATATGATCGGGAAATGAGAAATCCGATGTGAAATATTAAATTTTACGATCTGGCTGAGCCTGCTGAGCTGCGGAGGAGAAAGACCTTATGCTGAAAAAAATATTGAATGTAAGGCTTGGGACCAAGATATTCGGCGGATTCGGGATGCTTTGCTTCCTGCTTCTGGTCGTCGCATCCGTGGGACTGGGCACTTTGAGAACCATCGTGGACAACTGGCACAAGGCCGATATTGCCGATGAGCAGATAAAAACCATACTGGAAGCCAGGCGGCATGAAAAGAATTTTGTGATACGCGGAGACTCCGAATATGTGAAGAAGGTAGAGGCCCTGGTGGCGGATTTCCAGAAAATGGCGGAACAGAGTGCAGGCAGGAATGCCTCCGGGGAAGAAAAGAAGGCTCAGGAGCAGAGCCTGGAGGAAATGAACAAGTATAACAAAGCCTTCCATGATTATGTGGCCGGCAGAAAAGCCCAGGATGAAGCGGTTGCCGACATGGGGTCCAGGTCCCTTGAGGTGCTCTCGGAATTGGAAGCGATTCTTGCCGATCAAAAATCTCAGTTGGATGAACTTCTGCAAGGTGCCAGGGACGTCGATTCGAGCGTACAAATCAGTGATAAAAGAAGCAAGATGGAGGATGCGAAACGAATGGCAACGGTGTTCCTGGAAGCCAGATCATTTGAGAAGGAATACGTCGCCTCCGGGGATGCTAAACACAGAACAGAAACAGAAACACGGATAACACAGATTCTCGACATCGCAAAAGACCTGCGCTCCAGGATGAAGCAACAAACCAATGTCGCCCAGATAGACCAAGTTAGCGCTTCCATTCGGGCATATTCGGGAGGCCTTACCAAGCTGACCGAACTCGCCGACAGGAAAACAACCGCCGACCAGAAAATGGTCGATGCCGCCAGGGCTTTACAGGGGGTGTGCGACAAAGCGAGAGCCGAGTTCATGGATGAAATGAACCGCCATGTCAGCCGAGCCATGTTTACTCTAATGGCCGGCGCCGGTTCGGGGCTCGTGATTGGAATCTTCCTCGCCTGGTTTCTTACGCGGGTAATTACCAAACCGCTCAAAGAGGTAATCAAAGGGCTTTTGAGCGGGGCTGAACAGGTCTCCGACGCCGCAGGCCATATCTCCGATGCCAGTCAGCACATGGCCGAAGGCGCCTCAGAGGAAGCCGCATCGATAGAGCAGACCTCATCCTCATTGGAAGAGATGTCCTCGATGACGAGGCAGAACGCAGAAAATGCAAAACAGGCCAATATGCTGATGACCGAAACCAGGACAACCGTAACCGAAGCCAGCGGCTCGATGACAAGGTTGATGGCTTCAATGTCCGAGATATCGAAGTCGAGCGAGCAAACTTCCAAAATAATTAAAACCATTGACGAGATTGCATTCCAGACCAACCTGCTGGCGCTCAACGCGGCGGTTGAAGCCGCCAGGGCAGGAGAAGCCGGGGCCGGGTTCGCAGTGGTGGCCGATGAAGTGAGAAACCTGGCAATGCGGGCGGCGGAAGCCGCAAAGAATACCGCTGAACTAATCCAGGCCACCGTGGTCAAGATAAACGACGGCTCGCTGATTGTCGAAAAAACAGGCAGGGACTTTTCAAGGGTTGTCGATGGCGCAGTTCAAGTTTCCGGGCTGCTAGGCGAAATGGCCGTGGCTTCCGATGAGCAGTCACAGGGGATAGAGCAGATAAGCAAGGCCGTGACCGAGATTGACAAAGTCGTCCAGCAAAGCGCGGCTAACGCCGAAGAGTCGGCTGCAACTTCGGAGGAAATGAGCGCGCAGGCCGAGCAGTTGATGGGTTTCGTACAAGACCTTGAAAGGATAGTTAACAGCTCTTCAGGCCGGCGGTCTGAGGAGAGAAGCAATTACGATCTCCGTTCCGCCAGTGCGCTTTCGATTTCGAAAAGCAAGAAAACGATCTTCAACAGCGGGATAACGGGCAAAACGGGCCCCGTCAACCACGGGAAATCAGGTGGCAACGGAGCATATGAGGGAAACCAGAAACTTGCTCCGGCACATGTCATTCCCTTTGAAGAAAAGGATTCCGATTTCTAGATCTGCGGCCTGCCGCAAACGGCTTCCGATCTCCCGGGGGGTTGGCATAAAGCCATCCCCCCTCTTAATTACAGAGTACGTGTCAGCCGCTACCCACCCTGCAGCTCGAATCCAAAAGTCTCGCCCGACAGTGCGCGGGTACGAAATGCGATTACCCTTGCCCGAGCGGGCGTAACTCTGCATAATGTGACCCCGGCTCGCGATGTAGCCGAGGCAGTCCACCCTGTTCCGGCTGAAGACCGGCAGCGATAGGAAATTTCATCTTTTCGGAATCAACTTTAGAAAAGGAGGAGTCTATGTTTACGGGAACGCCTACGTCACGGCGTAGTTTTTTGTACCTCACCGGCAGTCTGGCTGCGGGTATCGCTCTGCCGGTTGTAGCTGCCGGGAAAAATGAGGGCAAAGAGAAAGAATCCGAGGTCAACCCTGTGGAAGATCTCATGCGTGAGCACGGAGTCTTGCGCCGTGTGCTGTTGATCTATGAGGAGGCGATAAGCCGCATCAAGGGGCTAAAGGAACTGCCGCACGGAGTTATTGAGGATTCAGCCGGCATTATCCGCCGCTTCATCGAGGACTACCATGAAAAGCTGGAGGAAGATGAGATTTTTCCACGTTTTCAAAAAGCGGGAAAGTTTAACGACCTTGTCAAGGTGCTCTTGTTGCAGCACCAGGCGGGACGACGCCTGACCGATACCATTTTGAAATTATCGGTGCCTGAGGAGCTTAAACCTGCTAAAGAAAAGGAAGAGTCGTCTGCGGCCATGAAGCAAATCTATCAAGCGTCGCCCCTGCTTAACAAGAAAAGCCAGCATACAAAGCATGAGCCGGCTCCGGTCATGGAGGAGTTCATTCGCATGTACAGGCCCCACGCAGCCTGGGAAGATACAGTGCTTTTCCCTGCTTTCCGCTCGATAGTGTCGCCCAGAGAGTTTGATGAGCTGGGCGAAAAATTCGAGGACAGGGAAAAGGAGCTTTTCGGAAAAGACGGATTTGAAAAAATGGTGGAATCAGTGGGGGAGATAGAGAAAAAGCTTGGCATCCATGAGCTGTCAAAATTTACGCCAAAAATATAAACCGCCTTTATAGTTCACCGCACTTTTGTACCTGCTTCTAGTGCCCTTGGATTCGCATGTCTCGCGAATTCCAGGGTGTTGGTGCAGGTGAAGTCACTTGCTGAGCATCAAAGCAGGTGAGGATCTAAATGAGAAAACTTCTGGTTACAGGTGCGAGTGGCTTTCTGGGCTGGAATTTATGCCGTGCGGCACAGGGCCGATGGGATGTATATGGCCTCGCCCACCGGAATCGGAACCCGATCCAGGGAGTAGACCTTCGGCGGACCGATCTGACCCGCCTCAGCGAGATGAAGAAAAATCTTCAGGAAATTCGTCCTGACGCGGTAATTCATGCAGCCGCCGAATCCAAACCGAATTTTTGCCAGCTAAATCCGGGAGAATCTCACCGAATCAATGTTGAAGCCAGTGTAAATCTCGCCTCCCTTTGCGCAGACCTCGACATACCATTTGTTTTTATCTCATCCGACCTGGTATTTGACGGTCTAAAGCCGCCATATAAAGAGGATGACCCGGTCTGCCCGGTCTGTATTTATGGCGAGCAGAAAGCGGAAGCCGAAAGATCTGTTTTGAACAGGCATCCCCGCGCGTTGGTATGCCGTATCGCACTCATGTTCGGCGATGCCGGACCGGGTGCGGCCAGTTTCATTCAGCCGATGATAGAGGACATGAAGAATGGCCGGGATATCGATCTCTTTACGGACGAACACAGAACGCCCGTGAGCGCGGCGGATGCCGCACGGGGGATTTTGCTCGGGCTTTCCAAAACGAAAGGCATTCTGCACGTAAGCGGTTTAGAGCGCATCTCCCGCTTTGAGTTCGGAAAACTGCTGCGGGATGTGCTCGGGATACACAATGCCCGGCTTTCTCCATGTGCACAAAAAAGCGTCAAAATGCCCGCTCCCCGCCCACCGGATGTTTCGCTTGAAATCACAAGGGCCACCATTCTCGGATTTAAACCCGGTTCTTTGCGCGACGAACTCGAGAATTTGTTTTGCACCCATTTGACAAGTTATAATTGACGGACTGAAGGACCAAAGCGTACGTGAGAACAGGTTGAAAAATCACTGTTCCCGCGCGCGGGGGGGGGCTGAAGCCGGGCCATGGGAAGGACGCTATTTTGTGATAAGCCCTTTATCCATGGCAAATGCCGTGAGTGACGAAGCGCTGTGCAAATCGAGTTTTTTCATCAGGTTTGCGCGGTGTTTTTCAACTGTCTTGGCGCTGATGCAAAGATAATCGGCAATGTCCTTGTTCTTGTAGCCCTCGGCGATCATCTTGAGTATCTCACGCTCGCGCTGGGTGAGGGTGTCCCACGAGGTAGAGGACTTTACGGTCTTTCTTCCCTCAAGATATCCCTCGATCACCTTCTCCGAAATACCGGGGCTCAGGTAACTTCTGCCCGAAAAAACATTTTCAATTGCGAGCATCAGTTCGCTGTGAGTGGCATCCTTGAGAACGTAGCCATCCGCTCCCGCCTTCAAGGTGGTCAGAATGTATTCCTCGGTCTTGTGAACAGTAAGCACGAGGATTTTCGTGGAGGGGCTCTGTTTCTTTATTTCCTGAATAGCCCCAACTCCATTCATCCTAGGCATCGAGAGGTCCATCAGGACGAGGTCCGGCTTGTATGCTTCGACCGAGCGGATTGCCTCCAAGCCGTCCTGTGCCTCGCCAACCACCTCGAAGTCAGGGTTGGAGGATAGAAGCATTCTCAATCCTTCCCTGAGGATCGTGTGGTCTTCGGCAATTACGATTTTCTTTCTCTCTCCCATAGGATAACCTTCCATTATGTTACGGCATTTACACACAGTGGCTCGGAACAACCCTGGAAAGAGCCCATCCCAATCCGGTCTTCCAGGATTTTTATCCCTCCGGAAAACCTGCCTTTTTCGCAAATTCGGGCGTACGCCGCTCTCCGCAGGGAAATAAGAACGGCAGTCTTGACGTATTTGACGTACAGCATTTGATTATATTACACCTGCGCTAATATGTCTTCAGTATTTGATATTCTTTTCCAGCCGATGCAGGGCCGGACTCTGTAGGGTGAAATACAGTGTCCCCCTATCTCGATTACCGTGAACTGTGTATTTACCTCTCCGGAGTACTGTCCGACAATGTACATTCAGGGAAATAATGGCTGAATCTATTCAGATTTTCAATAGAAAGAAATGGCCCGGAGATAAAAAAATGTGTTCTGTTCTACTGGTTGAAGATAATGCTACCTTCCGAAAATCGCTGAAAGAAATGCTGGCGCTTCGCTTTCCGAGACTCGAGATCGGAGAGGCATCCGATGGTGAGGAAGCGCTTCAGGAATTGGGGAACATCAATCCTGACATTGTATTCATGGACATCAAGCTGCCAGGCAAAAACGGTCTGGAAGTTACCAGGATAATAAAAAAGGCTCGTTCCGAGGTGGAAGTCATCATTTTCACCAGCTATGACATTCCCGAATACCGGGAGGCCGCTTTCGACAGCGGCGCGAGCTATTTTTTCACCAAAGGGAACGCTGGGAGCGAAGAAATAGCGGATATCGTTAGATCCTCGTTCCTACAGAAGGGTAAGGACCCGGGTCCGGACCATGATCGCAGTGATCCTCAAATCATGTAGCTGCTTCTACATTCTTCGATACGTTCTCTCTACTATCAGCGCTCAAAAATACAAGGCTGATATACTATCATTAAGTGAATCACTTTATTTAGGTTTCATTGATTTCCCTATATAGATGGGCTCAATACCATCTTAAATCTATTGCGATGAATATCTGAAGCACTGGGAGGGGAAGATGAAAATGAAGGGAGCAGATATCGCAGATCATTTGTCAGCCGACGAGATCAGGATGAGAATGCGGATGTCCACCGGCTTCCTCAAATTTCAAAAATGGATGGTGATCTATAATTTACTGGTTGACCCGAGGCCGCTCGCGGAAATCGCCAGGCATACGGGCCTCTCCGAATCCAGTGTCTACAGGATCATAGCGGAGTATAACAACGATGGCCCGGATTCGATCGATGCCATCAGCAAGATGGGCCGCTACGCCTGGTTCGAACAACCCAGAGCGTATTCAATTTAATTCCGGATAGCTGGTTCTTGGGACCTGCCCGGGTCCTTTGCCGCTGGTACATCCAACATCGTTAAAGCGAATCAGGCTCCGGTTTATTCCAAAATCAGCTTCTCATGAAAGCCGCCTGCGGTATTCCTCGTAGTCGAATTCACGCACCATTCGCACGCCCCCTCCACGCTCCCGTATCGCTATGGAAGGGAGCATTACTCCATTGAACGTATTATTCTTCACCATCGTGTAGTGGGCCATGTCCAAAAAGACCAGCTTGGAACCGATTTCAAGTGGTTCGGGAAAAGAGTAATCGCCAATGACGTCCCCGGCCAGGCAGGTCAGACCGCCAAGCCTGTACGTGTGCCGATAGACGCCTGGTTGGCCAGACCCTGCCACTTCCGGTCTGTAGGGCATCTCCAGCAGGTCCGGCATGTGGGCGGTTGCCGACGTGTCCAGAATGGCTATGTTCATGCCATTGTCCATTAGATCCAGGACCGAGGCTACCAGAAATCCGGAGTGGAGGACGACGGCCTCGCCGGGTTCGAGATATACCTGCACGCCATACTTTGCGCTGAATTGGCTGATCAACGAACAAAGCAGGTCAACGTCGTAGCCGGGCCTCGTAATGTGATGGCCGCCGCCGAAGTTTACCCAGTCCATTCGGTAGATGAATTCGCCAAATTTAGATTCGAAAACCTCAAGAGTCCGCGCAAGCGAGTCTGAGTTCAGCTCGCAAAGGGTATGGAAATGGAGGCCTGAAATCCCGTCGAGTTCCTCCGGCTGGAAATTTGCCCGGGTAACTCCCAGGCGAGAAAAAGGGGCACACGGGTCGTAGAGGGCGGTTAAAACCTCAGAGTGCTCCGGATTTACCCTGATTGCGAATTTCGTCTGCCTGGCCTCCGCCTGGATCATTGGCCTCAAAGAGATCCACTGGGAAAAGGAATTAAAGATGACATGGCCGGCCAGGGAGAGAATTTGTCCGAATTCGCCTTCATTGTACGCGGGAGAGAAAATGTGGACCTCTTTTCCGAATTCCTCAAACCCCAGCCGCGCCTCATGAAGCGAGCTTGCCGCGATTCCGTGAAGATAGCGCCCGATCAGCGGAAAGAGGCTGAACATGGCGAAGCCTTTGAGCGCCAGCAAAATCTTGCAGCCTGTCCGTGCCTGCACGGAATCCAGGATCAGCAGGTTTCTTTCCAGGAGTTCCTCGTCAACGACATAGCAGGGGGTCTTGACCTCCTGCAGGTCCCTCATCAACCGAGGGCTTGGTTTCATTTCGTTTTGCACCCTCTACTCCGGGAAAACTTCGGTCCACTGGAGGCCGTACCTGGCGAGATCTTCCATGAATGGATCGGGATCGAATTGTTCCAGGTTGAAAACGCCCTTTCCCGCCCACTTGCCGGTCAGCATCATTTTAGCTCCGACCATTGCGGGGACTCCGGTCGTATAGGAAATCGCCTGGGCGCCGACTTCCCGGAAAGCCCTCTGATGATCGCACACATTATAGACGTAGTATTTGCGGCGCTTTCCATCTTTCAGGCCCTCGATCATGCACCCGATGTTCGTCTTTCCGGTATAGCCTGCCGCAAGTGATGCGGGATCAGGCAGAAGCTCCTTCAGGAACTGCAGCGGAACCACTTTGCACCCGTGGAAATCTACTGGATCGATCCGGGTCATACCGACATTCTGAAGGACCCTTAAGTGGGTCAGATATTCCTGTGAGAATGTCATCCAGAATCGAATTCGCTTAAGCCCAGGGATGTGTTCGACGAGCGATTCCAGTTCCTCGTGATACATCAGGTACATCTGCCGAACGCCGATCTCGGGAAAATTGAAGGATTGGTGTATGTAGAGAGGCTCAGTCTCTTTCCATACGCCTTCCTCCCAGAACTTGCCCCTAGCCGTGACCTCACGGATATTTATCTCCGGATTGAAATTGGTCGCGAAAGCATGGCCGTGCTCCCCGGCGTTGCAGTCCATTATGTCGATATAATTTATCTGGTCGAAATAATGCTTGAGCGCGTGAGCGCAAAACACGTTGGTAACACCGGGGTCGAAACCCGAGCCAAGAAGCGCCGTGAGACCGGCCCGGCGGAATTTTTCATCATAGGCCCACTGCCACTTGTACGAGAAAGCGGCCTGCTCGGGAGGTTCGTAGTTGGCCGTGTCCAGGTAGTTCACACCCGTCTCCAGGCAGGCGTCCATAATCGAGAGATCTTGATATGGAAGGGCCACGTTGATGACAAGATCGGGCGAAACCTCGCGGATGAGAGCGGCTGTTTGCTCCGTACTGTCCGCATCCACTATTGAAGTCCTGATGGCGCGCGGAAGCAGGCCTGCGACTTTTTTACATTTTTCGAGCGTCCGGCTGGCAAGCGTTATCTCTGAGAAAACCTCAGGTACCTGAGCGCATTTTTGAGTAACGACGCTTCCAACCCCGCCTGCGCCAATGATGAGCACCTTGCCCATAAGTAACCCCCTGGTAATACTCGAGTCAATCACGGGACGTGCTAACCTTGCCCGACCCTGGCGCCAAGCTCTGCAAGCAAACCCAGATGAACCTTCTCCTCATCACCCAGCCCGTAGAAAATCTCCTTTGCGGCCGCATCCGAACAGGTTTGAGCCATGCGCAGATACAGGTCCAGGGCTTGGACTTCGATCATCATGGCCAGTTCCAGACATCCTTTGGCCGAC
This sequence comes from uncultured Solirubrobacteraceae bacterium, assembly GCA_963740075.1. Lineage (GTDB taxonomy): Bacteria > Actinomycetota > Thermoleophilia > Solirubrobacterales > Solirubrobacteraceae > Palsa-744. The sequence goes on from CAVUCP010000001.1 coordinate 52,403, forward strand.
TTCAGGTAATCACCGTTGCGGGCAAGAAAGTCGTCGATTTTAAATCCGCCTTCCATCCGGCCCTCGGATGCGCCGGCAGCCCCCGGCCCTCCGCCAAGCGATTCGAGCAGCCGCAGAAGTTTCAGCCTGTGGCTTTCCTCTGCCCCTATCAGCTTTTCCAGGAGGTCGCGTACCTCAGGGACCTGGCTCCTGGCACTCGCGGCCCTGTGAAACTGCTCGAGGCCCGCTTCGAACCTGTAGGCGATCTCAGCGGCCTCCTTTGCGGATTCATCCCCCCGTAGGAATTCGAGGTGCAGTTCGGGGGAACCTGTCGCGGTCCTGTTTTCCCAGGCTTCGATTCCGCCCTGGAGCTGGAAGACGCGTTGAAACCCGCGCACTGCCAGAAACTGGGCAGCCATCAGGCTCCTTCCGCCAACTGAACAGTAAAGGATTGTATCGCTTGTGCGGTCAAGCTCTTTCATCGACTCTACGAGCAGAGGCAGAGGGATGAGCCTGGAGCCCGGCAGATGAAATTCCTCGTGTTCTTCAGGCTGGCGAACGTCGATGAGTTGGTAAGTGCCTTCCCTGTGTTCGGCGATATATTCCTCAAGATCGTCCGGAAACATTACAGTGAACCCCCGTGGGCGTTTATCATTCGCCATATGACCGCCTCCTTGAAGCCGGACTGAAGGAAAAATCAAAGCCCCTGAAGGCCTTTTAGCAATGCGAGCACGTTTCGTCCCAGCACACTGTGATTATAGCCGCCTTCCAGCAGGCCGAAACAGCCGCTCCCGAGTCTCTTGCACGTATCGTGAACCATCCGGCCCATTTCCCGGTAGTCTTCAGTATGGAGCACGTGGCCCCAATCCTCGATATGATTGTCAAACCCGGCGGACACACCGATGACGTCCACATTTTTCAGCGAGTCGAGCCGGGCCGCCACTTCCGTCAGGTAAAGTTTGCGGTCGCTCTCATCCGGATTGTGAATGGAAACATAACCTTTTCCGCCCAGAATGTTCACGGTGCCGTCTCCATAGTGCAGGTCGAAGTCCAGGACGTGTGCCGCTTTGATATGTCCATTTAGCCGGAGGTGTTCCAGCGCTATGGCCATGTTGTTGAAATAGCAAAACCCCCAGTGATAATCGGCTGAAGCATGGTGCCCCGGTGGACGAACGAGCCCGAAAGCGGGCTCGTCGAGGCCGGCGACAGCGCTCTGAATGGCCGCTCCAGCGGCGAGCGCGGCGATATTGTAGAGTCCTTCCCTTTCCACGCTCTGCACGTGTGATTTGGTGTGGACCGCCATAATGTCGTCCTGGCCGGCCGGGAAGGCTTGCTCCAGCTCGACCTCGCCACGAATGGCCTGAAGGATTGCTTCGATCCTTCCCGGAGACGCCGCAGGATCGAGCACATAGACACTCAGAAAATCATCGTGGGTGAATACTTTCATAGTCAGACCCTCCCCTCGCAGAAAAAGTGCCCGGTTGACCATATTTCCGGTTTAGTCATGAGGAAAGGATAATTTATCAGAAGTACGCGCAAAATGTGAGAAAATTGGAGGAAGTACACTCCGGTGAAGGCTGTACACCTATTCTGCCTGTGCGAAATATGAAAATTCTATTTCGGCTCGCTTTCCTGGTTAAGGCTGCAGGTGAAGCGTCCCCTCGGTCTCACTTGGTTCTACCCAGAGGACGTGGTTCCAGTTGAGAAAATAGACCCCTTTCTCCTTGCCTTCGCCGATAGTGGCCTCGAACATTACTAAGAATTGGCTTTCGGGTTTTCTGAAAAAGTCGGAAAGGCGCCTGCACGAGCCGATGTTGATGAAGCCCCGGAAAGCGCTTCCGTCTCTCATCATAATGGTTACCCGCTGGGCGTTCATTTCTCTCATGGATTTCACCCTTTCGAAAGCAGTTGCTCTTAGAGGATCTGCGTCGATGATTCCACCGCGTTCGGCAACGGCCCAAAACCGACCCTCTTTTTATCGAGACCCTGGTGAGCCCAAACCAATCTTTTCCGCCTTGACCTCTTTTATTATACACCCAAGGGATTAAACCATTCTCTTTTGTGTTTGTCGTGGATATATAGATCGGAAATTATGTTGAGTTACTTGAATGAGCAAAAACCGCCGCAGGTTCAATTGACTTTCCGGAGAGTTTATGGGCGATAAGTCTTTTGATTTCTACCGGGCCGTATCCGAGGAACTCGATCCCGAAAGGCTCCAGCGAAAATTCCTGACGGCGCTTCTGGATTTGCAAAACGTCGAGCGCGGCTCAATATGGGTCAGGAGCGACAAAGGCTATACATGTATCGAAGCTGCCGGAGCACAGAGCGAGTTCATCAGGGGAATGAGCATCAACTCCAGCCAGCCCAGCATTGTCGGCTGGGTTATAGAAAACGGCAAAATGACGGTTGCCGAGCCTGGCAAAGACGAGCGTCACTACGGGCGGGCCGAGGAAAGAATCGACATCAAAAGCAGGCTGATCCTCTGTTTCCCACTTTTTCTCAGAACCGGCGAAGTCTATGGGGCAGTCCAGATTATCGACACAAGCGCCGGCGGAGACCGCCTCAATCTGCAAAAAAACTATCTCGAACTGCTCCAGCAACTGATAGACATCGGATCGATTGCCCTTAGCAATTCGCTGGTTTTCTGCGAGCAGGTCAAAGAAAACCTGAAGCTGAAGCAGACCCTGAAAGCGATCCGCGGCCAGGATATCATTATCGGGAAGAGCGCCGCTTTGCTGGGGGCGAGGAAAAGGGCCGCCGAGTATGCAAGGACAGATTTTCCCGTGCTGATTACGGGCGAAAGCGGCTCAGGCAAGGAACTTCTGGCCAGAGAAATTCACTGGCTGAGCGGCAGGAGTGGAGGTCCTTTTCTGGCTCAGAATTGCAGTTGTATTCCGGACACTTTGCTTGAAAGCGAGCTTTTCGGCCATGAAAAAGGGGCCTTCACCGGGGCCTCCAAAACTAAATTGGGGCTTTTTGAAGCCGCAAACGACGGGACCGTTTTCCTCGATGAGATCGGCGATATGCCCCTTCAGCTCCAGGCCAGGATTTTGCGAGTGATCCAGGACGGCGAAATAAAGCCCGTTGGAAATGTTCGCCCCAAAAAGGTGAACGTGAGGATCATATCGGCGACCAACCGGGACCTGCAAAGTGAAATCGCCAGGGAAAACTTCCGCGAGGACCTTTTCTACCGGTTGAACGTTTTGCCCCTGCGTGTTCCCGCTCTGCACGAAAGGCTGGAGGACATACCGCTGCTCCTTGATCATTTTCTTATCAGGGAGGCGCTCAGGCTTGGGACCACCCGTAAGACCTTTTCCAAAGATGCGCTCGATTATCTTCTTGCATACGAATGGCCTGGAAACATTCGCGAGCTTGAGAACTTTGTCCGGCACATCATCGTAATCACCCCTGGAGACCTGATAACGCGCAAAGACCTCTCCAATCACTTCATTTCCGCGACCCCGGATGCCCACAGGCCGCCGGCGTATGAGGGAACACCGAGGGTGGACCAGGAACCGGCCCAAAGCAAAGGGGCCGGTGAAGAAACCAAAGCCGCGCCGGGCAGTTTTTTTGACGGGTACTCCTGGGAGGAGTTGGAGCGCGAGTATGTTCTCTATCTTCTCGAAAAGAACAAATGGCACATAACCCGCGCCGCAAAAGAAGCGGGCCTGAATCGTTCAACTTTCGATTCCAGGATGAAGAAACTAAACATCCGGAAATAATAACTGATAACTAAAAACCCAAAACTGGAAACTAAGAACTCTTCAATGCTCCAAATAAGCGAAAAGATCGCTATCGCCAAAGACCTGTATGGCCGGTGGTGCGATGCTCTCAGCACCGATTCAGGCATAGCTGCCCAACTTCGGGCGCTTTCGGCAAGAGTGGAAGCTTCGGGCGCCTCCTGCATTCGGTCGGGGGTTGCCGGGACATGTGGGCTGTGTGAACGGGAGGAGGGTGGAAGCTGCTGCGGGGCCGGCATCGAGGACCGCTATACCCCGGAACTCCTTCTGATAAACCTTATGCTTGGAGTCAGCCTGCCCGAATCGAGGCATTCGGCAAAGAGCTGCCATTTTCTGGGCGAGTGCGGCTGCCTTCTCCTGGCCCGCGACATTATTTGCGTAAATTACCTATGCGGGAGGCTGAAAAGAACCATCCCGCCCGAAAAGCTGCTGGAGCTGCAGGAAACGAACGGATATGAAATGGAACTCCTTTTTATACTGCACGACAGGATAAGGAACTTTATCAGGCTTTTGAAGTGTAACTGCGTATAGAAACAGTTCGCTTAATCTATTGCCCCAAGTCCTTCTTACGAGCCCAAAAAGCACATGGAATCTTTCGAATTACACAAAACCATGAAGCTCACGGCCGACTACTTTGACGGCCGCAAAGTCGGCTGCTTCGGCAACACGGGGTACCGCAAGACCACGGACCTCTCCAAATTGTGCGCCTGCATGGACGACCTGGCGGCCTCAGGAATTATCAACCCCGAGAGCACCGTATTCGCCGATCTGGGGTGCGGGGACGGCAGGGTAAATCTTTTGATGAGCTACTTCGTCAGGGTGTCGATCGGAATAGAAATCGATTCGGAGATTCTTTCCGAATATGGTCCCGGGAAAGACGAATTGATTTCCATTCTGAAGAAGGAAGGCTCGATCCTGCCGCCCGAAAATATTTTTCTCTTCAACGGAAGCTCGTTGGACGACAAAACCTTCGATGAGATTCGGTCCAGGACCGGCGTGGATTTTGGGGACGTGGACCTTTTTTATACCTACATTACGCTCCACGACGTTTTTGCTGAAAAAATCGCCGAGCGCGGCCGCCCCGGGGCCTTTTACATGGTCTACGGCTTCAGCCGGGTCCTTCCAAGCTACGAATCTTTCGAGCTGGTAAACCCGGATGTCGGCGCCCAGGCGATAGCCGCCCTGTTCAGGAAAAAAGGGTGACCAGGGGGCGCTATGCCGGTGCCTGCTCGATAGGACCGCAAAAACTTAAAGGAGAATAGATGGAATATGATTTTCTTGTAGATACTTATGAGACAGAACGACTAAAAACCCTTGGTGTTTGGAGCACGTTCATGGACGAGGATCTTCCAATTCGCCCTCATCCGCTGGACAAAAGAGACAGAAATGCCCTCGAACACATGGTGCACCAGTGTTTGAGTGAAAACAAGTGGTTTTGCAATATGTTCGGCATTGATGTTGGAGCGTCTCCCCTGCCCGATCCGGAAACACGTCTCGAGTTTATCAAACGGTATGCTGAAGATAGCGGAAAGCGGCTTGCCGCTCTTAAGAAAAAGGATAAAGCCTGGTGGGAAATCGAGGTATCCTTTTTTGATGTTAAAAGAACAAGAGCCTGGATTATGCTGAGGAGGATAGCACACACTGCGCATCATAGGGCGGAGCAGGGAGTTTTGCTTAGAATGTTGGGAAGAGAAGTCTACAGCGTGTACGGATCATCGATCGATTCAGGATGTTTACCCGAACACGGAGCAGTTACCATATACCCATATCCTGATGTTGAATCTCTCATTGAAGGGGAATCAGCAGGTGGGCGGAAAGCGAAGTTACCGGGACCTGGAGATAAGCCATTCACAGAAAGGCCGGTGAACAGTGAGCAGTGAACAGTGAGCAGTGAGCAGTGAGCAGTGAGCAGTGGAGGGTACCTGACCACCCTTTTTTATGCAATGTGTCAACTCATGTGTCAACTCAAGTCCGCCTTCGGACATATAAACCATAACGGTAAGAAACCCCCTTGGTACTCGGGCGCAAACGGACAACTCGTTGTCCGTTTGCGTTATTATTGATAACCCGTTTCCTCGACCTAACAAGGTATCTTTCCCCTGATCCCCTATGGAGGCTCTTTTCGATATTTCACTCTTCCTTATTGCCCATCCTTTTCCTGTCGTTTCAAAATATCGATGATTTTCTCGGTGCTCGCGGCCTGTGCGTAGACCGAACCGAGAGCCGCCATAAACGCGGCATGGACTTTCTTTGCAGGCACATCGACACCGTCGAAGTTCAGGTCCCTTGTAGCGCAGGCGTCGTGTGCGAGCAGACACTTATACCCCGCATCGGAGGCGGCCCTGACCGAGGCATCGACGCACATGTGCGACATCATTCCACTTACGACAATCCGGTCGATCCCCTCATGTTCGAGGAAAGCAGCGAGCCCCGTTTCTCTGAAGCTATTCGGATAGTGCTTCTCGATGACGGTTTCATCCGGCAGCGGCTTCACGTTTTCGTTGAAATCGATCCCGTCGGTGTTCGGCAAAAAGAACCCTGCCCCTTCACCAATCGATATGTGGCGGATGTGAACGATGGGCAGGTTTTCGGCCCTGAAGACTGCCAGCAGACGACCTGCGTTCCGGCCTGCTTCGAGCGGCCCCACCAGTTCCATGCGCCCGCCCGGGAAATAATCCTTCTGGATATCGATCAAAATCAATGCGGTCTTCATCTTTAGGTTCTCCTCTCCTGTCTGCTTGTCTGGTGTTGGAATCTTCGCCTTTTCTATACTCCCATCCCGTAAGTCTCTTTTCAGGAAATAAGTTAGCATTCTTGCGCTCTGTCAGAAATGACAAAGAACCCACGATTTCTGCCACAATTGCATTGCAGAACCTGGAGCGATCTTGTTATTCTCTTTGCCTTGCAGGCTAACAATCGTGCCCGCTTGATCTTTCCAAAGCAGAGGAGAATTTTTGATCGGCCGATTGCCCCTTCCGACCACACAAGAGAAACCCACTCATAGAACGCGCCGAGTGGTCCTGCTGGCGGCGCCGCCAGCGATGGAGATCGATATCGTCGGGCCAATGGCCGTTTTTGCCGCCGCCAATCACCTACCGGGCCGGTGCGGGACGGAATACGAGGTCGAACTCGCAACCACCGGGGAGGGTTTTGTCATCGAAGGATCGACCGGGGTCTCGCTTGTGGCTCACCGGCACTATTCGGCAATCGGCGCGGGAATCGATACGCTGCCTGTGGTCGGCGGGCCCGGGGCCCTGGCGACTCATAATCCTGAGGTTCTAAACTGGCTCCGAAACACCGCCCCTCAGGTCCGACGGTTGGGAGCGGTCTGCACGGGAGCGTTCCTGCTAGCTGAGGCCGGCCTTCTCGACGGCAGACGGGCAACGACCCACTGGGCTTACGCCGTGGAACTTGCCTCGCGCCACCCCGAGGTAAAGGTCGATCCAAACCCCATCTGGGTGCAGGACGCTCATGTATATACTTCGGCCGGAGTGACCGCCTGCATGGACCTTGCCCTGGGTTTTGTAGAAGAGGATCTCGGCAATGGCGCAGCCCTCGAAGTAGCGCGCAACCTTGTGCTGTTCCTCCGGAGGCCGGGAGGTCAGGCTCAGTTCAGCGTATCCCTTTCCGCTCAGGCTTCCGCGAGGAACTCGCTTTTTGAACTCCAGGTCTGGATGGTTGAAAACTTGAATCAGAACCTTTCGGTCGAAGCCCTGGCTGCTCGGTCGGCAATGAGCCCCCGGAACTTCGCACGAGCCTTCGTGCGCGAACTCGCGATCACACCGGCGCGCTACGTCGAAGCCCTGCGCCTTGAAGCCGCCCGCAGACACCTCGAACAAACGGACAAAGGCTTGGATGAAATTGCTTCCACCTGCGGATTCGCCGGCTATGAGCCGATGCGTCGAGCCTTCCTGCGCTCGCTGGGGATCACACCGGGCCGCTATCGCGACCATTTCGGACCCCTAAAGATGCGGAATACAAGTTCAAGTTCCAATAAGGATCAAAAAGAGCGCAAGAGGCCGCCTGCAAGAGGGATAGGCCAGCCGCATAGAACCACAAAATGATCCGAGAGCTTACCTTGTTAGCATTTTAATTAATTTAACCAGGCTATGGTGGCCGATTTAAGGCCAGTATTAAATTGACAGATCCTCCTGTCCGCAAGTATTTTCCGTTCACATTAGAATTGGTTGAAAATTGCACTCGAATCGACCAGGGCTAAACTTGAAAAGTGAACTCTGCCTCGGGGCAATCATCACCCCAAGAAGTAACCGGTGGAGGTTCCAGCACCTGACTTAACTGGATGCAGCGCCGCTCTTGATGACGCAAAGGAGAATGTGTTGAATTTTAAGCCAAAGCAATTTACGAGAGACGGTGTTATTCAATGCAAAGCAGCAGTTGAGGAGGTATTCCCACTTCTTTGTCCGAAAAGAGAAGAAGAATGGATCCCCGGTTGGGAGTGCGAAACGATTTGGTCAAACAGCGGCTACAACGAAGAAGGTGCTATTTTCAGAACCATGAAGCCTTACGGTACTGAATTGTACTGGACTACCCTCCAATTCGATATTAGAAATAATATTGTTGATTTTCTGATCACAGCTCCACGTCTCTATATGTTTCGATTCAAAATCCAGGTTCATGCGATCGGCAACGGGATTCTATCAATGACATTTACGCAGGTCTTCACTTCGATTTCCGAGGAAGGCAATGCCTTTCTTGAGCGTTATGAAAGTGAGGATTTCAAGGAAAGGTTAAGAGCCCTTGAAGAGTTTATGAATCGTCATCTTGAAGATAAGAGAAAAGATCGAATAAGGGATTAACCTCTTGCCTAATCCCCGACGGGCACATTTTTCGGTAAAATATAAGCTTTCAGGCGTGCGGAAAGAAAATTGCTGCTCGATGAGCAAGGATAGGTGAGACGACCTGTGGCAAAAGGACGCTACGATGAAGGTCGCCCGGAGCAGGGCCAAGATATTGAAATCAGCCATCGAAGAGTGGATGCGTCAGGAGGTGATCACGCGAGATGAAGGCGCGAGGCTCCTTCAAAGCTATGAGGTCGTCCCTTTTGATTGGAATCGGGCGACGAAATACTCATTCTGGATCGCTTTGATCTGCATCGTGATCGCAGTTGGTTCAGTCCTGGCCGATGAAGCGCTGATGAAACTATTAGCCAGAATCTTCAAAGCTCCTGCCGTCGTGAAGAGCCTCTTTTTTGCTGCAGTGGCATTTGCTTTTTATTACTGGGGCTTGCGGAGAAAGAGGCGCCGGCCGGAAAAGATCTTCAGCACCGAAGCCATTCTCTTTTTGGGGGTCCTTTCCACAGCAGGATCTGTCTTCTTTTTCGGCCAGGCGATTGACATGGAAAGTGGACACTTTTCCATTCTTCTTCTGATATCGGCCTTTATTTATGCTGCAGTCGGTCTCTTAGTTCAATCCAAGCTCATCTGGATATTTGCTCTTTTATCGATTGGAAGCTGGTTTGGGGCGGAAACCGGCTATGTTTCGGGTTGGGGGGCCTACTATCTGGGCATGAACTTTCCCTTGCGATTTGTCCTCTTTGGGGCGGCACTAACAGGGTCGAGTTTTGTTTTTGGAGTTTGGGATAGAACGGAGGGCTTTGAAAAGTCCACCCGAGCCATGGGACTTCTCTATTTCTTCATTGCCCTTTGGATACTCTCGATCTTTGGAAACTATGGGGACTGGACCTCGTGGCATGAGGTAAAGCAGGTTGAACTCTTCCACTGGGCTCTTCTCTTTGGGATTGCTGCGATCGCCGCACTCTTCCATGGGGTACGAGCAGACGATGCGATGAGCCGAGGTTTTGGGCTAACTTTTCTCTTCATCAATCTCTACACCAGATTTTTCGAACACTTCTGGGATCATATGCATAAAGCGATCTTCTTTGCTCTTCTGGCCGTGAGTTTCTGGTGTCTTGGAACACGGGCGGAGAGGATCTGGAATCTGGGACGGCAGGACAGCCTGAAGCCCTGAATCCCCGGCGGGGTGGGCACGGTCTGAGGGGCTGTTGCCCAAATACACTTTCTGACCATAAGCACCATACCCGGTTCACGCGAAGACGCGAAGACGCGAAGAAAGAGAAGGCGGAGAACAGGGATAGCGAGCGGGGAGACGGCTTTCTTTGTGCTTCGGCGCCTCGGTTCTCGCTACTGCCTAGGCAACTTCCTGGTAACGCATTTAACTGCGTCATCTTCTTTTCATCTTAGCGTAATCGGTTCATTCCATTTCCCAGGACTTCACGCAGTCCATTGTAAGCTCTTGGCCTGGAGCTCCGTGTCCAAACAACACGGTACATGTTTGCCTGAAGCCCCACAAAACCTGTTCTTTTGCGCCGCCGTGGAAGACGGCGCTACCGCTTCTTCGTGTTCTTCGACGTCAAAAAACGAGGCTTCGCGTGCAAACCGTCCAGGTACGCGTTTGCCGGAAGACCCCGAGAGATTTCCATAACCGTCACCCCGGCAGGGCTTTTGAGCCGGGGTCCAGCGTCCTTGGATAAATTGCTTGTTAATACGGCTACTTAATGAAGACACCTGGATTCCGGCTCAAAAGCCCTGCCGGAATGACGAAATGTGAGACTTTCCCGGACCGGGATGTTCTTTCCGATATGCATGTTTTGGCAACAGCCCCTCTTATAGAGAACACCAATCAAAATGCGGTTCGTAGAATAAAGCGGCGGCTGGCCCCGTGGACATTCCACCCCCGGGTCCAGTTGAAAGACCGCTTCCAGGTCCACTTCTTTGGTTTCGATTTCACATATTTCAGGTCGCCCTTTTCTTCTATGTTCGAGTTTGTCAGTGCCCGCGGGTAGCCCGGACAATCTCGTTACCGGGGTGCGCAGAGGCTAGCGGCTTTGGAACGCCTGGACATTCGTTTTTCCAAGAGGCGAAAGGTAAGGGGACATGCTCTTGTAGGGGACAGTGATATCCTGGATACATGCGGAAGAAATATATGGCGCCATCGGCTGAAAGGTTATTCCCGTCGAGGCCGGCCAGACGTATTCACCCGACAACTCGATGGAATCGGCACATTCGTCTTCCTGAGAATAGAGCTCCATGATGATTTTTCCGAGCGGAGAACCTTTCGGAATTTCCTTCCTGTACCGGTCAATCAGCCATTGTGATGCGTCTTCGGCTTTACCGGTCTGGAGACCATAGGTCGTCGCTCCTGCCCCGGCTAAAGGGTGCACCCCACCGCAATATTGTGAATAGCTCTCACCAATGACCACGAAAGCCTCGTTCCAGGCGATCATGCTCATTTCCGACTCGTAATAGTATCCATGCTCCTCACCTCTCTGCCATCGACCCGATGCTATGCAATCGATCGCTTCATCGAGTCTGTTTGTGAAACGTTCCATGAGAGCGCTATTGATGTCGGCCACGATTTTGCCGTCTCCCATCAGGCGAAGCCCTTTAACAGCCCCGAAACCTTGTGCCGTGAAAAGCTCATACTTCGATTTACCTACCGTCCCGCGTTTGGTTGCGGTCGTTTTGAGACCAGCCAGACGTTGTCTCGAAAATGAGTCCTCTGGTTGGACCTCAGCGCTGATCGGAAGTGTTTTGGATCCGTCAGGCGAGGACCAGGTCCCCGACAAAGAGTTTTCTTTACAGCTCAGCGTGAGATAGCCGGTAACCGTTCCTTTGGGGTCTAATTCCTTCCATCGATCCGGCTTCGTACTGTCGCTCACCAGCAAGAGGTCGACAATACTCGTACGGTAGTAATAACGACCGGCCAACGAGGAGTCTTCACCAATGTAGTCGAACTGCATCATTACGGGAACGGCGCCGATCGTTCCCTTCCACGTCTGCGCGATGCAATCCTGCGCACCCGCAATACGGGCGGCTCCTGCAAGAGCTGTTGCGAGCGACAATAAAGCAAACAGTAGCCTCATAACTTCCTCCCCAATAGAACCCGACACGGCCTGACAAGAAGTTGCGCATTCTACTATCGAAGCCCGGCTTTCCAAAGAGGGAATTTGCTCAACTACCATTGAATGGCGCGTTGCCGCCTCTTTGCTGCAAAGTTGGTTCTCCACCAGGTTTATGCGATCGGTCGTGCGCCTCGGGGAATTGATTTTGCCTTTGTGGCTGGTTTCAAATCCTTGACGCGGGTTGCCGGGCGGAGTCCGGCGTCTGCCCGGCTCTTGTCTTCGTTCGCTAATTGCTTTAAGCTTACAGTCCATTCTGAGTTCCAATTTCTCTGAAATCGCCCTCTCGCATCGGCGCTGTGCGCAAAGGCGCGTTTTTCACCCTCCGCACAGCACAGGAGATATTGCATGAACCGCCTCTGCTCCTATTATTGCGGCCACGTACCCGGTCAATCGGATTGCTGCGCTCTGGAGGACATTGTCGAGTCTTCCCACGACGGCCTTTTCATAACCGACGGCTACGGAAACATTGAAATGGCCAACAGCGCATGGGAGCGCATTTGCGGAATTTCCAAGGATTTCGTAATCGGGAAAAACGCCCAGGACCTGGTAAATCAGAAATTTTACACTGAATCCTCGATCATGGCGGCAATCACGGCCCGAAAGAAAATGACCATAATGCTGGAGATGACCAAGGGTGAGAAAATCGGCCAAAAGATCATGGCAACGGCTATTCCCATCTGGGACGAAAACGGCAATATCAGGCGCGTGGTGGCAAATATCAGGGACATAACCGAGATTCTCTACCTCAAGGAACTCCTCGAAAAGACCCGGCAGCTAAATGAAATCTATGCCGCAGAGATCGAGCAGATGCGGTTTCAGCAGATCACTAAGAACAATGACATCGTAGCCCGAAGCTCCGAGACAATACGCATTCTCGAGATGGCGGCCCAGGTGGCGAAAGTGGATTCCACCGTTTTGATAACGGGAGAGTCGGGCTCCGGAAAGGAAATTGTTGCAAACACCATTCACCGCCTCGGACACCGTTCCGAAGGCCCGCTTATAAAAATCAACTGCAGCGCGATTCCCGAATCTCTTCTCGAATCCGAACTCTTCGGCTACGAAGGGGGCGCCTTCACCGGGGCAAAGAAACAAGGCAAGCACGGCATGTTCGAGATGGCGAAGAAAGGGACCCTGTTTCTCGACGAAATAGGTGACATTTCCTTCAGCATTCAGGCAAAGCTGCTCAGGGCGCTGCAGGATCATGAGATAATGCGTGTCGGCGGCCTTAAGCCCATCCCCGTGGACGCCAGGATCATCGCTGCCACCAACAAGAATCTCAAGGAAATGGTCAAGGCCGAATCTTTCCGCGAAGACCTCTATTACCGGCTAAACGTCGTCTCCATCGAGATACCACCCCTGCGCAAACGCAAGGAAGATATACCGCTCCTCGTTCAGCATTTTGTTGAAAAGATTAACGGGAAATATCAGTTCGCAAAACGGGTTGTGCCGGAAATCATTGATAATTTCATGCTCTATTCCTGGCCCGGAAATATACGCGAACTGGAAAACGTTATCGAACGCATGCTGGTCATGACCGAAGAAGAGCAGATCAACACCATGCATCTGCCCGTCTATATACGCAACCAGGTGCATCCCGGCAGCGATAACGTGGTCCTCTATGACAACATCCCATTCAAAAGGGCCATGGAGCGCACCGAAAAGCAGCTTCTCGAACAGGCCGTGAAAAAGCACGGCAGCACCAGGAAAGTGGCAAAGGCCCTTAGAATAAATCAATCCACAGTGGTGCGTAAGATCAAGAAATACGGCCTGGGTTCCCTTTGCCAGGACCTCGATGAACCTGAGAACCCTTTTGAAGATTTTGCGTTTCGTATCTAGTTCGGGTTTTGCGCGATCCTGATCCACGCACAGGGCATGATGCGAAATGGCATCTTTGATGCTTTTGCGCATCGAAGATGCAGGGAGACCTGATACCCATATGCCAACCGGTTTTTATGAGCCGGAGTAAATTTACCACGATGAAAAATTGCATCACTACTCGCGTCTCAATGCTCCTCATCAACTCGCACTTTCCCCTGATACTCCACGCCTCTCCCGATTCGCGTTTTTTGGCACGAACATTGCCGTTCCAAGAGAGTGCAACCCTCCACAAACTTGTATAAGTCCCACTTTAAACCACTCACCTGCATAGGAGGTCGAGTCTATGGCTGCATTTATGTCTGCCGAAGAAGCAGTCGATTTGATCAAATCCGGGGATACAGTCGCCACGTCAGGCTTCGTAGGCATGGGACACCCGGAAGAGATTTCCAAGGCAATCGAGAAGAAATTCCTGGAAACCGGTCAGCCCAGAGATCTCACTTTGACCTTCGCCGCGAGCCAGAACGACGGGAAATCGAACTGGGGACTAAACCGCTGGGCCAAAGACGGCCTGGTGCGGCGAGTCATTTCCGCGCACTGGGGTCTTCAGCCCGACCTGATCAAAATGGCCGTCGAAAACCGCATCGAAGCTTATTGCCTCCCCCAGGGCCCGATCCTGCACCTCTACCGGGCGATAGCGGGCAAGAAACCGGGCGTCCTCACACATGTCGGCCTGAAGACCTTCGTGGACCCCCGGGAAACCTGCGGACAGCTCAACGATATCAGCCACGAAGAACACGTCCGCCTGATGGAAATCGAAGGCAAGGAGTATCTTTTCTACAAATCCTTTCCCATCAACGTTGCCATAGTACGCGGCACGAGCGCCGACGAAAACGGAAACATTTCTATCGAGCGCGAGGCAATCTCACTGGAATTTCTTGCCCTGGCCCTCGCTGCCAGGGGATCGGGCGGCAAGGTAATCGTCCAGGTGGAGAGGAAGGTCAAAGCAGGCACACTCCATCCGATGCTCGTCAAGATCCCGAAGGTCGCCGTTGACGCTATTGTCGTCGCAAAGCCGGAGAACCATTGGCAGGTCCCCATGGCCGAGCAATACAACCCGGCCCTTTGCGGCGAAGTCCGCATCCCCCTCAGTGAAGTCGCCCCGCTGCCGCTTGACGAGCGCAAAGTTGTATGCCGCAGATGCGCCATGGAAATGATCCCGAACGCTGTTGTCAATCTGGGCATCGGCATGCCCCCCGGTGTTGGAGTGGTCTGCGCTGAGGAAAGCATGAGTGACCTGATGACCATGACTGTCGAGCCGGGAGTAGTGGGCGGAGTGCCCCTGGGCGGCCTCTATTTCGGTTCGGCGATCAACCCGGATGCCTTGATCGACCATCCCAACATGTTCGACTTCTATGACGGCGGCGGACTCGACCTCGCGGTCCTCGGAATGGCCGAGATGGACCAGTTCGGAAACGTCAACGTCAGCAAGTTCGGACCGCGCATCGCCGGCGCAGGCGGCTTTATCGACATAACTCAGAGCACCAAAAAGGTCGTTTTCTGCGGCACCTTTACCGCCAGTGGATTCGATTTCAAGATCGGCGGCGGCCAATTAAAAATCGCCAAGGATGGCAAGATTCGCAAACTGGTCAAGAAGGTCGAGCATATAACCTTCAGCGGCGAATACGGCCGCACGAGCGGTCAGAAGATTCTCTACGTTACGGAACGCGCGGTTTTCGAACTTCGACCGGAAGGGGTAACCCTTGTCGAAATAGCCCCCGGGGTCGACCTCGAAAAGGACATCCTCGCCCAGATGGATTTCAAGCCGCTTATCGCCCCGGAACTGACCCTGATGGATGCGAGAATCTTCGACGCCAGGACCCCCATGGGCATAAAAAGCGACGTAGTGAACAGGAACGGCCGGCAGAGCGCTGAACCCCTGACTTCTGCAGCCGCTAAACTTTGAACAACATTCGAGGAGGTAGCTGACATGGCTTTGAAAACGAGAAAAGATTATCTGGCCTCTCTCAAGGCAATGCGTCCGAACGTATACAAGTTTGGCGAATTGATCGAGGACGTCACCACCAATCCGGCGACCAAACGAGTTGTGGAAAGTCACGCCAAGGCTTTCGACGCATCGCATGATCCGCAATATGCGGACGATTTCACCGCTGTTTCCTCTTTTACAGGGGAAAAGATCCATCGGTGGAATGGAATGATGGAGGACCTGGAACAGGTGATGGCCAATTCCAAGCTCAAAAGGTGGATGTACCGCTTCACGGGCAGTTGCACTGGAGGGCTCTGCGTGGGCTGGAATGCCCAAAACGTGATGTGGAATGTAACCTCGCTCATTGACAAGGAATGCGGCACAAACTACCAGGAACGGCTGACAAAGTGGATCTTGTCCGCCCAGGAAAAAGGCCTGGTCGTGGCCGGCGCGCTTACCGACGCCAAGGGTGACCGCAGCCTGAGACCTTTTCAGCAGTCCAACCCGGACAGCAATGTGCATGTCAAGGAAGTTCGTCCCGACGGTATCGTGCTCAGCGGCGTCAAAACCATGATATGCGGCGTTGCGGCGTCAAACGAGATCTTCATTCTGCCCGGCAGCGGCTACAGGGAAGAGGACCAGGATTACGCTGCGGTCTGCGTGGTGCCCCGCGACATACAAGGCCTTACCATAGTGGAAACACGCCGTCCGAGCGATTCCAGGGAACTCGAAGATGGCTGGGACATTCCCGACACCGGCATCACCCAGGCCTACCTGCTGTTCCAGGATTGCTTCGTGCCGAACGAGCGGGTCTTCATGTGCAAGGAATTCAAGTACTCCAGCAAGATCATCGAATTTTTCACGGCCAATTACCGCGCCTGCATCGGCGCATGCGTGGCCGGCCAGGGAGACGTGATGATCGGCGCGGGCGCCCTGATGGCCAGGGTAAACGGCCTTGCCGCCGGCACTTTTGCCAACAAAATGGTGGAGATGGCGGTCAACAATGAGACCACCTACGCCATGGGTATCGGCGCCATGGCCCTGGGCAAGAAGGGGCCGGGGGGGATGTGGGTAGCCGATTCCCTGCAGGCCCACGCCAATAAGGTGCATGTGGCGACTCTTCCCTATGTAACCAAGCGCATCTGCCAGGACATCGGCGGCGGGATCGTGGAGACGGGCTGCTTCCCGTCCTATAAGGATTTCCAGAACCCTGAATATGGTCCGATCATATCCCAGGCGGTCAAGGCCTGCGACAAGTACACCGCGGAATCCAGGGCCCGCGCCGCAAGGCTCTCGGAATGGCTGACCCTCGGCGCAGGCGTCCCCGGATGTATGCATGGCGGCGGTTCCCCCGATGGGGCTAAACTGGTTGTGCGCGCGCTCACTCCCGTTGACCAGTTTGCCGAGTTTGCCCGGAAGATAGCAGGCATAAAGGAAGACATTCCGGAGCCTGAAAAGAAGAAAAAATAGATTCCCTGTAAAGCTCCCGGGCGGGACCTTACCGTCCCGCCTGACCCCGAACCGGCCCTGCTCTTTTCGAGTTCGCGGGAGGATTCCGGATGCGCTCGATCTCCAGCAGCACCGGTTCGGGGACACGGACCCCAAGTCAGGCTTTCTTCTCAACCATTACCGGACCTGTTCCGGAGGTCTCTTCCGAGAACAGCAACAGGAGATGAAATTATGAACTTCAATTTGACCGAAGAACACCAGCTTATCCGCTCCGGAGTACGTGAGTTTTGTGAAAAGTATGTCGACCCCATCGCAGAGATGACAGACATGGAAGGGAAGTTTCCGGCAGAAAACATTAAGAGGCTGGCCGAGCAGGACTGGCTGGGCATCCCGTACCCGGTGGAGTACGGCGGCGCCGGAGCGGATTATCTCAGCTATACGATCGTCGTAGAAGAGCTTTCCCGCGCATGTGCCGCAACCGGCTTCACCCTTGAGGTCCATACTTCGCTCGCCTGCTTCCCGCTTTTCAAGTTCGGCTCCGAAGAACAGAAGAAAAAATACCTCGTTCCGCTCTGCAAGGGCGAAATGCTCGGCGCCTTTGCCCTCACCGAGCCCGGCGCGGGCACGGACGCCGCTGCGTCCACCACTATGGCGGAAATCGACGGCGATCACTATGTCCTTAATGGAAGCAAAATATTCATCTCAAACGCCCCGGTTGCCGGGGTCATCATTGTTTTCGCCATGACCGACAAGTCCAAGGGGACCAAGGGCATCAGCGCGTTCATCGTTCCTGCCGATACTCCCGGGCTCGTAATTGGAAAGCACTTGAACAAAATGGGCATTCGTGGCGCTCTTACTTCCGAAGTGCTCCTCAAAGACTGCCGCATCCCGAAGGAAAATCTGCTCGGCGGCGAAGGCCAGGGATTCAAGATCGCCATGATGACCCTGGACGGCGGTAGAATCGGAATCGCCGCACAAGCGCTTGGCATCGCCCAGGCCGCGCTCGACGAGTCGATCAAATACTCGAAGGAAAGGGTCCAGTTCGGCAAACCCATCGGGACGTTCCAGGCCATTCAATGGATGCTGGCCAACATGGCTACCGATGTCGAGGCCTCCCGGTTTCTGACTTATCATGCAGCATGGTGCTACGACCAGGGTAGTTCCTACAGCAAGGAAGCCGCCATGGCGAAGCTCTTCGCTTCGGAAGCAGCCTCGAGGCAGACGGACCGCGCCATACAGTTGCATGGTGGAATCGGCTACATCAAGGGGACCAAGGTCGAGCGGCTCTATCGGGACGCTAAGATTACCGAAATCTACGAAGGTACTTCGGAAGTAATGAGGATGGTTATTGCCGGCAGCCTGCTCCGCTAAACGAAAGACACAGGAATGGCCTGGGGGGCTTCTCGGCAAAGGTTGAACCGCAAGTAAACAACTTATTCGCGGAGGACAACATAAATGAGCCAAATTAGTGCTGAAGTTACCGCTAGCATGGCGCCAGTCGCGGACTTAGCAAAGAAGATGCTTCGCTATCGATGGCTTTGTTACGGAATGCTGCTTCTAACCTACATCTTCGTTTACTTCGACAGGGTCGCGCCGGCGGTGGTCGCCCCTGAACTCATGAAGGAATTTGGCCTCTCGGCTACCAGTCTCGGCGTCCTGTCCTCAATGTATTTTTATCCATACGCCGTGATGCAGATACCATCAGGAATACTTTCCGATTACCTGGGCCCGAGGTTTTCCGTCGGCACCTTCTTCATAATTGCGGCAATCGGTACAGCCCTGTTCGGCCTCGCACACACCTTCGGCACGATCATTTTCGGCCGCTTCCTGATGGGCGTGGGCGTAGCCGTCGTCTGGATCCCGTGTATGAGAATCCTGGCAAACTGGTTCCGGCCAAATGAGTTCTCAACCCTCACCGGCACGATGCTCACCGTCGGCAATGCCGGCGCCATCCTTGCCTCAGCGCCCCTCGCCTTCCTAGTGGGCCTCGTCGGATGGCGTCCGTCCTTCTTCTGGCTCGGCGGGTTCATGCTGGTCCTCGCAGCCCTGAATTTCATCGTCTTGAGGAACAAGCCTCAGGACAAGGGGTATCCGACCGTCTCGGAGATCGACGGTGTGGACTACTACGCAACCAAGGAAGCCGCCAAGGTCTCCTTTAAGGAAAATGTGAAGAAGTTGTTCGCAATGAGGAACTACTGGCTCATCGCCATCTATGCCTTCGTGATTTACGGGACGGTTATGGGATTTCAGGGTCTGTGGTTTATTCCTTACGTACAACATATTTACGGGCTGCCCAAACAGGAAGCTGCCAATATGCTCATGTTCTGGCCGATAGGGATGGCTCTCGGCTGCTTCAGCATAGGGTGGGCTTCCGACCGGGTCCTCAAGTCCCGCCGGAAAGCGTCGCTCTACGGAATGATCATTTATGTGCTGACCTGGGTCCCCGTCGTAATCTGGCCCGCGTCCATTCCAGTCCAGGTCTTCTATCCGCTGCTGTTCATAATGGGCTTTTTCTGCGGCGCATACGTGCCAAATTACGCCCACATTGCTGAAGGGCAGCCCCACAGCTTCATCGCCACTGCCAATGGAATGGTCAACATCTGGTACTTTATCGGTGGCGCGTTCTATCAGGCGGTGATGGGCATCATTCTGGACGCATACGGGAAAGTAGACGGTAAATTCCCCGTCGAGGCCTATCGGATGGCATTCGTCTTCTGTACGCTTACTCTCGTGATCGGTGCAGTGACCATGTACTTCACGATTGACACCAAGGCGCTGCTAAAGAAGGCTTAATACTCAGCGCCCTTTCGGGGGGGGGCTGCCTGCACATTCGGAAAAGCAGGCATCAGCGACTCGTACCAACCCCCATTGAACCGAAGGGGGCCTTTTGAAAACCTGTTCGTCCGTAGATCTCTCACCCTCGCTAAACACGAGGGTGAGAGGTCTTTTAGCTTTGTCTTCATACTGCCTCGAATATAGTTTGCCCCAATCTTCAGCATTTACCTCCATTTTACTATCCGCAGTGGGTCGGACAAGGATTTGGACACCTCTATGAGAGGCGCCATTCGATCATCGGTAACCAGGACCAGATTATATTGGATTGCGAGCGCTGCAATCCAGATATCGTTTTCTTGGATCCCATGCAAGTCTTTGGCACTTGTCCGTTCGATTAAATCTTCCGGCCGTTTTTTGGTAAGTCTTCCTCTATGTTTTCTTGGTGCATATTTTTTAAATAGCTCCGATCTGAGGTCTGAGTAAGGGACAACGGTGTGCCTGTCCGGGGTGAGCACTTCCGGGTATTTTGACATTTCGTCTCTTACATTCCTCTGAAGATCAAGATCCATCCTAAGTGCTGTCTTAAGTCCATACTCAATTTCCGCCAAGGTGATGATGGATATCCAAATCGGCGCAGGAGAAATGGATTCGAGAAAAGTCCTGATTTTGCTCTGGTCCACATGCCTAGCATCCCAGAGGACACTGACCGCGTTGGTATCCAGCAGATAACCGTCCAAGGAGACTACCTCTGCTCAAGAGATAATACAAATTCATGGATATTCTCGGAATCAATCGGAGTGACCTTCCTGAGAAGCTCCCCAGCACTCGCCAGCTTTAAGTCTGTATGGATGAACCTGTGCAATGGTAAGAATGGCTTGAAGTCCTCCGGATAATAATCAGGAAATTCAAACGGTACAGGGCGTTGGTGCACTCTAAAGAAATCTAGCAACTTACGCTCGATCTTCGGTGGAAGATCGTATGCTTTTAAAACGAGAGCATCAATTTCAATCAGAGTATTGATGCATTCATGATTTATAGTTTCTCTTTCAAACACGTTTTCTAGTTGTAGTCTCAATAATTCATAGTGTCTTACTAACTTTGTCACTCCTGTGACATCAATCGTGTTTAGATGTGGTACAGCTATTTGTTCAAGAGTATCAATAGGGTTATGTCGTCCGTAGCCTTTTGTAACAAGCGCTGCGTTAATCAGTGGAGAATTGATAATTGCTGATATAACTTCAATACTAATTTCAGCTTTCGGCCATATACCGAAAAGAGTATCATAGCAGACCAGTCCTTCGGCGTCAGGATATCCTACAATTCGCCAATGGCCTCGGCTCAACCTATGGCTATTGGCGATTACTTTTGGTTTACCCCATAGAAAATGATGGGCATTTGTGCGTTGGTACTGTTCTTCAGTATTGAGAAATACAGTTCCTCTGACATAGTATGGTTCGATCTTATGTTGAGCAGTATCTAACCCATTCTGAAAGCCTGGTTTTGGAACATCTGATATGAGCAGTTCCCGGTTCTTTTTAAGGGAGATATTCCATTCGATCCCCCTGTGGATCTCAGCAATATCCTTTAATTTGGGATAGCTTTCTAGATATTCCCAGAGATCCCAAAGAGGAGGATTCCAAAAACGGATGGGTCTATTTTCGGCCGGACGACTGATGACCCTGCACACCCCTTCGGGTAGTTGGCCGGTTTCAAGTAACCGCCTTTCATTATCGCTTATCCAAAATGAACGCGTCAGAATACTGGCCCGTGAAGAAACATTGTGTTCAGAAGCAAGCACCAACATTGTTTCTTGATCGGAAAATTCAAAAACACGATCGGGCAACGCTACCGTTTCTACATTTTTATAGATCCTCGCAATTTGGTCCTGAAGCCCCGCGTATCTACCCCCGATAATGGCCGATTTTGGCAACACGAAACCGAACATTGCAGGGGGTTTTTCCAAAATCCTTCGCAGCACTTCATAAGGCTTATGAATATTTTGAATCTGCTGCCCATAGTGAGCCCTCTCTTTCTGGGTAAAATCCTCAAACGGGGGATTACAGAGAACTATATTTCCATTTCTCAACTGCTGCATGATCACATCAGAGGAAAATATATCTGCTGACAGTATTTCCCACCCGTTGGGGTTGGGATAATCAGCCAACGTCAGCGAAAGACGACACACTTCTGCAGCAAAAGAGTCCATCTCTATCGCAGTTAGTCGCTCATTCAAGTAAGTGTGCTTTTGCTCGTTGGACCAGTCCGTTGGCAAGAGTTCTCGTAGACGTCGCAGTGCAGCGACCAAGAAAACGCCGTGCCCAGCGAAGGGTTCCAATACATGCCGGTCCTGTTGAGGCAATGACTCGAAAGGAAGGCGATCAACCATAAGTTCTGCGATAACGGGTGGGGTGCTGTGGACACCGAATTTCTTACGAGTTTCTTTTTGTATGAGAGTGTTCTCATAGATAAAGGCGAGATCATCCGCTGAAATATTCTGGAAATTGAAAGCATTTCTGAACCGATCCCAAACTAACTGTTGCGTGGCTGGATCATCCAGAATATGGCCGGAGTCATAACCTTCAAGTCCATAAAATCGCTGGATCTCAACAATTACGGTCCCAGCGTCCGCAGCAGCCCAATTGCCGGGATGCGTCTTATCTTTAAAAATTTTCGCAGCAAGGCACCGGAAAACAAGGCGGAATAAGGAAGTCGCGTCAACGATTGGAACGGACTTATTGCTCTTATACGCATTAACGGCTTCAAGCAGAACATCTTTCAGCAAACGATCCAGCTTCTGATGGATAATACCTTTCAGGGCAGGCAGAAGCCCAATATCCACGAAATCAAGCTGAACCATTTCCTTCCGTGGCGCAATAGCCTTAGCGCGGAAAATGGTATCGGGAGCCCAATTGTGCCTGTTATCTTCGAATGCTTTTAAGATGCGGGGTGCCGGGATCGATTCCAGGAATGCGGCCTGGCCTGAAGCAAGGATTTGATATCGGTCAGCCCGGTCTTGAAACACCTCGAAGAACATTGGGGCACCCAAAGCGCGATAGGACGACACATGTTCCGGTCCTGCCCTGCCATTGGCGGTTAGAACCCCGATACATGCGTTCCGGTAAGATGGCGGCCATTGGGCGAACGCTGCTAAGGGAACGCGGAGTTCCGTAGTACCCGCAGTCGATGCGTCGTCAAACGCGTAATCTATTTGCAGGAGCTTGTCCACATACCCAAGGCGGTTCAACTCGCCTCGAACTGTTGTTAGCATATCAGGGTCTTGTCGGTTCATGGACTTCCCTCCATTCGCCTACTCTAACCGAAACTGCCTTGTTTCGAGCCGGAGTTGGCATTTTTTACTGCTGCAGAATAGTGTTTATCGTGCTTTTGGATGTTAACCAACTCTGCGGCTATCTTCTCCGTGTCGAAGCACAGATAGCGTTGTCGGGTAATCGCGCTAAAGTAATTTCCCTTCTCTGCTACTATCATATCAATCCCGTCCGTATAAACAACCAGACCCGAGATGGGTTCTTTATCCGGCAAGATTTGTGACAGGTTTTTTATTCCAACTCTCATTTTTTGAAGGCTCAGCCCTTTGTTTCTCAGTGAAACCAAAACCCGCAGTGTGACTATGTCTTTAAACGAATAGAAGGAACACTTTCCGTCTCTTACTGGGCAAACCAAACCGGTGCGCACCCAGTATTTCAGCTGGTTAATGGTCGCTCCCGTCAATTTATGAACCAGTTTCGTCGGATAAATTTTTTTTCACCTCGATTAGTTGAAAAACATGCTAAAAACAATAATTTTTAAACCAATCTAGCCAACATAGTCCAATTCAGTCAAGCGAAAAATCGAGATCAGATCAGCCTGAGATCCGGCCCTGTTGGCCTGTACTTCCTCCGGAGTCCACTGAGAGCATCCTGAATCCGGACATGCAGAAAGATGCGTCTCGCAGAAAATTTTGCGTCCTTGTAAATCTCTCTATAATTTCCCGGTATTGGGGAATACCTTGTCTTCAGCCCATCCCTTGCGGCAATCTCCATGTCCTCATATTCAAAGCCCGGAGCCACTGTGCACCCTACGAAAGTGATATAAGTGTAAAGGATACGTAAGAGTTATGGGTGCAAACCGCCTCCCAGCAAATATTTCGGAGCCGACAAATTGATAATATCGCGAAGGAAAGCTTGATTTTGTTCATGCTCAGAATGCTGCTCAGAAGCCGTCTACCATGCGCTACGATCGCGGCATTTAATGAAAAGCTTTCATCCAAAAGCTTTCGTCCATGTTGATCCGCATAACACGCCATGATAAACTGCTTAACGGACCCGAATGGCAGAAGATTCAGGGACAAACTCTCCCTCATCACCCGGCCCAAAACCATTTCGTGCGGGCAGCAACACCAACATGAAAGCCACGGATGGGCGTGGGATCATTGCCGAAGGCTTGGTCCATCGTTCAGTGAGGAAACAGAATGAAAAAGACCTTTCCAGGCTATTTCCCTCCCACCAAGACGCAAGCAGACCGGTTATGGGAGACCTGTCATTTCGCGGTGGACACCAACATCTTGCTCAACCTTTACAGGTATTCTGACGCAACCAGAAATGAGTTTATTGGGGTTCTTAAGGCCATTAAAGATCGTTTATGGCTTCCACACCGCGTTGCCCAGGAGTACTTTGGGAATAGGTTGCAGGTTATTTCTCAGCAAGAAAGAGCATATGAGGAAGCAGTAAAGACAATACAAACTCTACAGGCTGACCTGAGCAATGCGAGACAGCATCCGTTTCTGAGCGATAAACTTATGAACAAACTTACTCAGGTTCTGGCGGAGGTTGTTCAAGAACTCGAATCCGCTAAAGCGACCCATGCAAAAAGGACGTCGTCAGATGAAATCCAAGAGGCTATAGGTGACCTCTTCAACGGAAGGGTTGGGCCGCCTTATCCCGATGGCCAACTCGAGACTATTTGGAAAGAAGGGGAAGACCGCTACGCGCGAAAAGTTCCTCCTGGCTACATGGACGACGGAAAAGACGAGGGAACCTCTTCTGGAACTCACAACCACAGGAAGTACGGGGATCTGGTCGTTTGGCGACAGATCATAGACCGTGCTACTGAAGCAAGGAAAGGAATCATATTCGTCAACGACGACAAGAAAGAAGATTGGTGGCTGATATTCCGCGGAAAGATGCTCGGTCCGCGACCTGAGCTAATAAGTGAGTTCCTAGCGAAAACCGGTCAAGGTTTCTTCATGTACCAAGCTGACCGCTTTCTTGGATACGCGGCGGAACATCTCAAGCAGGAAATTACCCCAGAGAGTATGCATGAAATCCGCGACTTGAGAAAGCGGGATCGTGACTGGAACGCTAAAGAACTGAGTCGCGTGGAAGAGGAGCTGAGATTGCGAGAAGATGAAATGAGGCTTGGGGCTAAAGTTGAAGAGGCTTTGAAGCGCTTGGAGTCCGCACGGTCCCTCATGACTTATCTACGAGATAAAACCAGCCAACTGCAACATGGGGAAGCTGTTTATCAGGAGAAGTTGCATAGATCGGGCGGGGAGGACCGCGAGAGCATTGAGAGGTTGCTAGAATTAAAGGACACAGCTGCCTCAATAGAGAGAGAAATGGCGCGAGTGTACGAAGAAATCTCCGTCACAGAGAGAGAGTACGCGATGGCCCAAGACATGTTGGCAAAGTTGCGGCGAATCACCGCACAACGGTTTGCACACGGACACGTACCTCTTTAGATGCACATCATACTTTGAACAGGAGGATTTTCAGCCTTCGGATCCAGATGAGCAAGGGGAGTACGGAACTGGTCCGATGGCCCTCCTGAGGATCATGTATTCCACTTGTGTTCCACACCGCTGTCCGGACAGTTGCTGGTAAAGAACGATCGCCGGTCGGAATCAACCATCCTGGCTCCGGCTTTGGCAATGCGTTCAACGGGTGAATGATTTCAAGGACCTAGCTGTGGATCGTTTGAATGTTAATAGCTTTATTTACATATCCGACAAGTTGGTCAGCTTTTTGCCTAGTCAGACGATTTCCTTGGTTTCTAATCGTGCCTTGAAGGCATTTGAAAGCTCTTCTACCGTGAACCCAAATCTATTTAGATTTCGAGGATCGTCAGCCATTAGATATTTCTTTTTCATCTTTTCGAGAGTTTTACTTTCAAGTAATGGATCACTAAGCATATTTTTAATTCTTTTCTGCAAGTCGTTGCGATCCATATTAACACTTGGGGAATCTCTATAGATCATATCACTCAACCTATCAATGGTTGCAGGTATATTGGCCCTCAATCCCAATATGGCATCATTGAATGCCTGATATAGATAATATTCACACGTTGAAAGCACTATTTGTGAATAGCCCTTGCCCATAACCGCTTCTTTAATAGCATTCTCCATATCTCCATAAATGATCAGTGAAATATAAAATAGAGAATATCTCTGTTCCAACAAAATTGGAAAATCTGGATTATCAGGAGCTATTGCAGCATAATACGGGAAAGGCCTTTCTCGTGGTAGTATGTAGTTAATATTAAATGCACCTGAGCAGGTGGCGAAGACAACAAAGAGATGGTTTCCAGAAGCAACATTAATATCAGTAAGTTTTTCTAATAAGTCACTCCAATTCACAATATCACCATTTTTTAAAGTAATCCCGTCCTGTTGATCGCGACCATGAACCTCGAAATGGATTAGAGGGATCTCGTCGAAGTCTTTGACTCGTTTGCAGATAGCATCTAAGTGCTCGAAAAGCTGTAATGCAGAATCGGCAACTCTCATCTCGAACTCTACCCGTTCCACTCCAAATGAATTACAATATGGAAATAGATCTTCTATATAATACTCTCCTGATGACATTAATCGGCCGTGTCTAATTTGCCGTTCAACATCTGGCAAAGACTCAATTAAAATGATCTTGTCACATTCAAAGCCAAATTTATTCATATAACCTCCTCTTATAAAAGCCTAATAATTAATTTAACAGCTTTCGATTAGAATACCATTCGGATGACCAGAAAACCACTGCCAAAAATTGCCTCGGTAGTTAACGGAGGAAGAGTGGAGTTGCTCAGAACCGCTCCAGGAGAGAGATTGCGGCATTGGGTCCGACCCCTTTTTGTTTGCGACCCCTTTTTGTTTTGTCGGAAGGATCTCCAATCTCCAGATGCAGATAGAGGAGGGCATCCGGAACAGGCCCGATACCGTTCTGGTCCGACTCCTGCGTCAGTTTGCGGTAAGTAGTTATTCCATGCATAACGTTCTGATGATCGGCCCCCCGGGATCGGGCAAGACGATGCTCGCCCGGCGCCTATCCAGGATACTTCCGCCGCTTAGCTTTGACGAAGCCCTGGAAACATCCAGGATTTTCAGCGTAGCCGGGACGCTGAGCGAAAACCCGCTCGTCGTCAAACGCCACTTCCTCGCCCCTCATTACACGATCTCCGGCGCGTGCCTTGTCGGAGGAGGTCACGCACCAAAACCCGGCGAGGTCAGCCTCGCGCACGGGGTCCTTGTTCCGGACGAATTCCCGCAGTTTCGGCGAAGCGTGTTCGATCTTTTGCGGCAGCCGCTTAAAGACGGTCAGGTCACAATAGCCAGGGCCGCAATCGCCCTAACCTATACAACTATTTCAGGTTACGGCCGCTCTGAACGCAACCTTGTATAAAAACCAAGGCTAGGAAAGAAGGGTGGCGTCCAGGGTGATCTCGGCTTTGAACAGCTTCGAGACGGGACATCCGGCCTTTGCCTTGTTCGCAAGCTCTTCGAAAGTCGCCTGGTCGGCGCCCGGGACTTTGGCTTTGAGCGTCAGGTGGACTACCGTGATGGCGTATCCGCCTTCGACCTGTTCCAACGTGACGTTGGCGGAAGTATCCATCTGTTCGGCGGTAAGCTTTGCCTCACCAAGGATAAGCGAAAGGGCCATGGTGAAACAGCCGGCGTGCGCAGCGGCGAGCAACTCCTCCGGATTGGTGCCGGGTACTCCTTCAAACCGGCTTGCGAAGCCGTAGGGATAAGCATTCAATGCGCCGCTCTGGGTCGAAATCGCGCCCTTGCCGTCTTTGATACCACCCTGCCATACGGCAGAACCGCGTCGATTTATCTTCATCCGAATCCTCCTTTTGAAGTAATCAACAGATTCCTTCGCCCCGTAGCGCAAAACGAAGGGACAATGCGACCCCGCAGGCCACGGATGCTGACGAGTTGGCCCTGGCCTGTTTGTGACGATGAGCTGTGCGGCGATTGATGATTGAGTGTGGCCGACGCTCGACCGGAAACATAATGTCGTGGTCTCCCGATCGCAAGGACCTGTTTAGCCGTACTCCGAATTTGACGGCAGGGGGTCTTTTGGAAATGGCTCGGCCATGCGGGCTGCACTCATTGGGTTGCATGTGACGGCATCGACGCTCCTGGAGGGCGAATCTTTTATTGAGTGGGTGCGGGAGAAATTCTTAAAGGAGGCGCAGGCGGACCGTGAGTTACCCTCAGTTCGTCAACTTGCATGCAGACCGGGGTTCGAGGCGATCCGTTCCGCGGTGGAGGACCTGTTCATGGAGGACCGGGCGAAGGCGCGGCGGGTGGGGCTGTATCTATGCCGGCGCTACACAGGGCTCAAGCTTAGAGAGATTGGCGCAGCATACGGGGTGGGAGAGTCAGCGGTTACGCAGGCAAGCAGGCGGGTTGCAAAGGAGATGAAACAGAATGCATCTCTACGCAAATCTATTGGAATGCTTGAGCGGGAGCTTGGGTTGTGAAAAGTGTAGGTTTGCCCCCCCACCATATTCGTCTGACGCTGTGACCCGGCGGCGTGTGGCAACGGGTTTACAAAAAGCGGGGAACAGGTGTGTGCTGAAATCGTAAAACCAGTCTCATTGGCATTTCACTTGCGTGATCGATTGGGAAATCGTATGATTTTGAAGTTCATCGGGTTGTCCAAGGATTTTTTCCGGGCGGAATCCGCCTCGAAATCGGGTTCTGCCCTCCCTGACAGCCACGTTGATGCATTATTCCGGTAGAATGTATGTTCTAGGAAATTTGGCAGTAACTCTGGCGCAAACACTGTGTCAAAGGGTGTGTGTCATGTTAAAGTATTTTGACAGTTTTACTGAGCTGATTTCCACAGTGCAAAAGCATCAGAAATATCTCAAAGGATGCTTTAACTGCGGATTCGTCTGGTGTTCCAAAAAGGACATTCTGGAACGCCAGCTTACTGAAGAGGAGGTGGAAGAAATACAGAGATGCGTGGTTGATCTCAGTAATATGGGCTTGACCGTGCAGCAACTGAGCAAGCTCAA
Organism: uncultured Solirubrobacteraceae bacterium; assembly: GCA_963740075.1. Classification (GTDB taxonomy): domain Bacteria; phylum Actinomycetota; class Thermoleophilia; order Solirubrobacterales; family Solirubrobacteraceae; genus Palsa-744. The sequence goes on from CAVUCP010000001.1 coordinate 81,387, forward strand.
GATCATGATAAGCCACGGCATATGCACTCACTGCTGGCGCCTAAAGCGAGGAGAAAAAGTACGCATGGAACAGCAGGAGATGGGACTATCTCCGTGTTTTGGATCAGCCAATGATGGTCATTGCTCGCAGGCGGGTGTTTGCAAATGGTATCCAGTCTGCGTTGTGGACCGGACCGAATTAGCCAATCGATAGCTCAGGATGCACCTTCCAGGGTAGTGCGAGGATTCCCTCCCCCGACGGCTCCACAGCCAAGTAGCTGGAGCAGGTACAATTCCCCTTTAAAGTACAGCCTCTAGGTACGTCAGTTTACAGTGTGCTGCTTATTTGGTGCCCCATTTCTTTCGAAGGGGAAAGATATGTGGAGTCTCCCTTTTTCAGCCAAGAATGCGGATAACCCGCAACCAACCACGACCACAGGCGCGCGGATGCCCCCTACAACCCTGCCCCGTGGTTGGTTAACGGGTTGATTCGCCGGTTATTTGCCATATCCAATCAGTACATGACAATCGTCCTTAATTTGGTTTGAACGAATGTCCAGCAAGAGATTCTTAATATTGTCTCAGAGCTTTCTTGAGGATCTTCGCCATCTAACCAATGAGCTATGAATGGAAACCTTTTGGATGCTTTTTCATCGGCCGCGATCTCTTAGCTTGGCTGGACGCAATGCTGTTAACTTTAGATTCGAATGCTTTTTGGGTCACGAAGAGCACGAAGGATACACGAAGTGCACGAAGGAAAATCATTGTCAGGGATCTTGTATGGGAAAGGTTTTCCTGTGCTTCCTCTTCTTCGTGTTCGACCAATACTTTTCAGGTTCGAAAGCCCACAAAGGTGCTTCTCCAGACCGGTTTTCTTTGTGCACCTTCGTGTTCCTTCGTGTTCTTCGTGACTCTGGCGGGCCTTCCTGACCGCTCCAAACTGTAGTCTCACGAAGGGGCAGGAGAACTCGAAGTTTGCTTGCTGCTATGCTGCGCTGGGCTTAAGTCCGGCTTAAGTTAACGGCATTCGGCTGGACGAAATTATTGTAGCCGGCTAAGGCAAACCAGAGCACTATCAAGAACAATAATCCTACGCCCGAGACGAGATTGTTCGGTAGTTGCGACTTCGGACCTTTCGGGTATCTACCAAGAGTGAATACCCACAAGACAACGTATCCCAGTAAATAAAGGACCCATCCCCATATGAGCAGGATAACGACACCCTTAAGAACCTCTAAAATGAAATCCCCAATGTCATTCATCTTCATCTCCTTCATGGATAACGACTGCCATTACCGGAGCGCAACCGCGCCGCCGGTGAGCCTCACGTACCAGTGGCCCGAAAATCCTCGTACAACATCGGGAGGCATCGGGCCCGAACCCTGACGTTTGCCGGCCGCTTGGGCGAAGATCAGGAAGTTAATCATTGCATATCCGAACAGGCCGTACATTCCATATCTCATCCATCCGGGGCAGCCTCTCAGCGCTGTTACGAAAAGACAGTCTTTCACGCGGATACGCGGAGACGCGGAGAAGTCCCAATGGGACATAAGCTACCGCTTGGAAAAGAATTGATGGGTTGCGCTTCGCTGCACCCATCCTACGAGTCTTTTCATGGTTTCAGGGTGTCCCGAAGGGACGTGAAAAGCTGCTTTCCAGAGATCCCTCCGCGGTACGTTTCCGGAGAGCCGTTGGACAGCGAGAATAGCCGGCAACCAAACGATGAAAATCCCAATGTGGAGTAACCACGTAAGATCGCCAAGGGGTCCAGCAACGCCACGCAGGGCGCATATATGGGAAATGACGCTGAGAACGAGGCCGGCTGCTGAAAAAATGAGAAACGGATAAGCGATCATAGTCATGTGAACTCTCCGCCGAATACGGGCAGATTGGAGTATTTTGATTCACACGCATGAAGGTGGTATCGCAGGATATGATTAGATTTCAATGAAGTCAATCAGGGGATGCTGGATCAGGTGATGCCCGATGCCATGTATTCTCTCTCATGGTTGTGGATTTCCGCAGATACCTGCTGAAATAAGAATAAGCCCAAGGTAGGCCGGCAACCTAATCATCCTTGCCAATCTTGGAAGAGTCCAGTTTGGGGTGATTCGGTAAACAAATGATTCGAAAATGGCGAAGATTTTTGCACCCCATTTCTCAAGCAGAGAGAGATGTAGCAACTTTTTGGGAAAAAGAGGATTATACCGAAGGCTATTGAATGGCACTGCTGTCCTGATGTTGGTCCTCAGCTTCAATTGGCCAGAAAACCCGGATTGTTGTACCTTCACCCAGAGTGGACTCAATTGTAAATTTGCCACCAGTAAGTTCGGCCCTTTCTCTCATGCCGGTAAGGCCAAGACTTCTACCAGTACGGGTCTGCAGGATTAGATCCAAATCCATGCCCACACCATCATCAGAAACAACCAATTCGATCCCATCCCCACTCTTCGACAGAGAAATGTCGACCCACTCTGCACTGCTGTGCTTGGCAACATTGTTCAGTGACTCCTGAGCAATTCTGAATATGGAGATTTTCAGACTTTCCGGTATTTCTTCTTCTGCAATTCCGGTCTCAAGCTCAATGTGGCGATCGGGATAAAGTCCCATACATTCCCGGCGCTGCCACTCAAGCGTAGCGAAAAGCCCATGAGTGTCCAGCATCGACGGGCGTAAACCCATGTAGATACACCTGGTTTCCTCGATCGAACGCTGGAGAATAGGGACAAACTGCTCCAGGTGCTTCGAAGCAGCAGTGCCATCACCTTCAACCATGAGCTTCAGGACCATTTCGAGTCGAAACTTAATGGCAGCAAGAGTCTGCCCGATGCTGTCGTGGAGTTCGGAAGCAAGCCTTCTCCTCTCTTCCTCAAGAACAGCCAGGAGCTTTGAGGGTATTTGCCGTAGTTCTATATTGGCTTTTTCCAGTGCGGCTGTCCGCTGTTCAACCCTCAAGTCCAACTCATCGCGTGATTTGCGAAGCGAAACCGTAACTTTCTCCAAATCTCTAACCATGCTATTAAAGCTATCTACCAGTGTTTTTATTTCGCCTGTGCTTTTGATATTTACCTCTGTCGTCAGGTCTCCTTTTGCGAGACGATCAGAAGCATCTACTATCTTATCAAGTGGATCGAACACCATCTTATTTGATATAAAATACAATACTATTATAACTACTATCGCCAGTAATGTATTCAGTACTATCATAAATACTATTGTTCGTAATAATGTATGATGTATATTATGGGTAGAAATACCTATAGTTGCCCATCCAACGACCTGATTACTTATCATCGCTTGACCTATTAGAATAGGATTAGATATTTCTATAATTGACTCTTGCCTCTTTATAATATCGATAAGTTCTTTAACGTCATGATCTTTTGCAAACTTTAATAATATTGACCGTGCACTATCCATATTATAATTAATACTTGCATATTCTGACGTGAGCGGTACACCTTCTTTATCGCAGATAATAGCATAGACAATATCATCTTCACGGGTTGCCCCCATTACAATATCATCTAATTTGGTACTATCATTTATCACCAGAGGTTCGCCACTGATTTGTGCTATATAAGACACAAGACTTTGGCCCGTGCTCACCAGGGAAAGTTTGAGCATACTACCTTCGTTTGTTGCAATGATAAGACTTATCAGCACAGTTCCAGCTAATAAAATAAAGGACATGATGATCATGAATTTGAACCGGATGCTTTGATTAAGCTTTGTTTTCAGCATGTCGATGTTCGTTTAAGGCATAGCCGCAGTTTAACGTCAGTTATTCAATAGTTCTTTCTACTGTTTTCATAAAATCTGGCGGAATCCGAAATCCTCCAGCTCTGGCCGTCTTCAGATTAATGATCACATCAAATCGTTTAAGTGTTTCTATGGGAATAGACGACGGCTGAGCGCCCAGCAAGATCTTTATCGCCTTTTCCCCTGCCAGATGACCAATCAGGTAGGAAACCGGGACCACACCAAGGAGCACCCCTTGCTCTACCAAGTCCTCGAGGTGAGTTATAGTAAATAATCCGGCCTCGGTCGACAGCGCTACGATATGCGGAAGCTGGCTGTTGACCAGGTTACTGCCGGTCACGTACAGGGCGTCTGTCGACGCTATGACCAGTGGAAGAAGCTTTGCAACTTCTTCTGTTTTGGTCAACGGAACTGGGATAACTTTGATTCCGTAGCTTGATTGGGTACTTTGCAGATCCTTAAGTTGCGCCACCGAGTTTTTTTCACCGGGCGTATAAAGCACTCCCAACCTTTTTACAGGCCCAAACTGTTTCAACCTATCCATGACCTTTGACATAGGCACTTTAGTGGTGACGCCCGTAGTGTTGTTTCCCGAACTTTTCCAATCTTTGGCTATTCCTGCGTCCACGGGATCGTATACCTGAGCGAAAACTACCGGTACATCCTTGATCTTCTGAGTTACCGCTATTGTCGCATGAGTACCCACTGTGAAGATCAAATCCATATTTTCTTCAGCAAATTGCTGAACCAGCTCCGCGGCCTTCGCCTTATTAGCGCCTGCCTCATCTACAGTGATTTTTGTCTGAGCCTCTCCGAAACCAGCTTCCTTAAGCGCATCCCTAAAACCTCTGGCGGCCTCCACGTAGCGAGCCTGGCCACTAAACATAAGGATGCCGATTCGTTTCTGTGCCCCCGCTTCGCCGGGAAGAAGGGCGAAGAACAAAAACATAGTGAAGATAATACGCGCCCGCCTAATTATCCGCATACTTGTCAGCTTGTTTTTTCCAGATGTCAAAAATGGGTTAAAATCGCAGACTCCGCGGAATCACGACGTCCACATTTGGTCTTGAGTGGCCTGAAAGGGGCGGAGCAATCGATTACTCGCATTTAATATGAAGAGATAATCTATGTTGTTGAAAATTTCCACCTGAATCACGATGGCACAGTGAACCCCCCGGCCCTTCTCGTGAGGTTGAACCATCTGACTGCCTTATCCTCCGGGCGGGCAATAAGAACCCCAACACGGAAAGATTCGGATCAGGTATACTGATTGTAGAAAATGAATCGAAGAGTCTGGTGGAATGGGAAAACAGAAAGATATAAAGAATCCAACAAGTCGGAGCAGACTCTTTTTAACCACATTTAATCACGAGAAAAACTCGCCTTTACTACGCAGAGCTTGCCAACAGGTAGAGCGGACCTGATCTCAAGATATGATTCGAAAATGGCGACGATTTTGGCGCTCGATTTCTCAACAACGAGGAGAGCCCCACTGATCCGACCGGCGAGAAAGTGTATGTCCGCTTAAACAGGGGCCTTTTAGCAGGGATTTTCCCAGGTCCTCAGGTGCTCATTTTCGTGAAGAACCTCTTTTTTGGCATCCCGCCATCGTAGCGTCATTCGATACCGGCATGAGCCTATATAAAAAAAATAGCACCGGCGCCGTGCTTCCCGGCTATTGCCCCCTCAGTTGCCCCCTCCCAATGTCTCTATGTCACAACCGAACGTCTTTACGCAGTATTCGCCGAAGGTCTTTCTGAAATCAGGCGATTTAAGACGCTCTTTGATGAGCTGGTCTTCCAGCTCCAGGCTGCGCTGAAGCTCCTTCGGGTCGCACTTGAACAACTTTCGGATGCCGAGCAAGGTTGAAACCGCAGCCTCCAAATTCGCAGCCACGAATTTCATCGTCTCTTCTTCCAGCTTTGACACCGGAACGATCCGGTCGATCAACCCCAAATCCAGGGCATCTTCGGCGCTAAAAGACTTCCACTGCAGCACCTCGGTGGCCTTCCTGATCCCAAGCAAGCGCGGCAGGAAATACCCGCTTCCTTTGGTGATCAGTCCGATGACTGCGCCGGCGTTCTCGAATACAGTGTCGTCCGCGACGATGCGGTAGTCGCAGGCCAGGCTGAGATTCAGGTGAAACATCGAGACCGTTCCCCGCCCGGCGTAAACCGTGATGCCGTTAATTCTCGATAGCGTGCGGATGTAGTAGTTGACCGCGTTAGTCAACCGGTCCATGAGCGGCTTATTGCTCCTGGATGAGAGCGCCTTAGACAGAAACATGCTGTATTCGATGTATTCGTCCTTATCCGGGCAGGCAAACATGACCATTGCCTTATACGACTTGCTCGAAAGCATGGACTCCAGATACTCATAAAATGAGTATATTGCGAGAACGTCCCGGGTCAGCGACTTAATATGCTGTTTCTGCCTGATCACCAGGACATCGTTTTCCAGCGAAGAAGAGAGAAGATCATTGTCTGCGGTAAGACTCTTTCGAGTAGTCATGGATCACCCCGCGTTGAAGTGTATATGTTTACCCTGAATAATGCGTCAGCTTAACCACAAACTGGAGCCGAACCGCATTTCCGGGCCGGATTCGATCCGAAAAAGCTCTTGGAATGCCGAGCCCGTAAATCATACGATGTTCCCATCAAAACCCGCAAGAAAAAATGCCGATCAGACCAATTCGGACAATTTGAGGACATACCACCATCCCCGCAGTCCAGGCTAAATAGCGGCTGTGCCAAAGCCAATGCGGGATGTTTTTGCCTGGATTCCTCACAAGTGTAGTATTGTAATTCTTTGTAATCTTTTATTGGCAAGGCCTCTTTACCATCGATGTTTTTCATCGCCTGAAGGAAGCGTACCTTGGAAATACGGCCACTTGGTAAATCCGGCTTGTTTGTCCCTGCAATAGGAATGGGAACATGGCGAACCTTCGATGTTCGAGGAGAAGCTGCCATCGCTAACAGCCGTTCTGTTGTGAATGCGGCAATGGAAGCAGGGGCTACTTTTTTCGATAGCTCCCCAATGTACGGCGAAGCCGAGCGAGTGTTAGGTCTGGCACTGAAAGGGCGACGTGATGCCGTCCAAATTGCTACAAAGGTCTGGGCAGATAGCGCATCACAAGGATGGGTTCAGGCGAGACGCTCTCTTTCATTTTTTGGCGGCCGTATCGAACTGTACCAGATCCATAATCTCCTTAACTGGAAGGAGCATCTGGAGATGATCGAGCGATTAAGAGACGAGGGCAGGGTCCTCGCCATAGGCGCAACTCACTATAGCTCTCTCTCATTTCTAGAACTCCGCCGTGTCATGGAAAGCGGGAGAATTGCAGCCATTCAGATTCCGTACAATATCGAGCAGCGTGAAGTTGAAAATAATATTTTACCTCTGGCAGCGGACCTCGGCCTGGGAGTCGTCATAATGCGGCCTGTTGGTGGCGGCGGGCTTTTACACCGCGCACCATCGATTGAGGAACTCATGCCGCTAAAGCCTTTCGGCGTGAATACCTGGTCACAGGCTCTCCTCAAATGGATTTTGAGCGATCCCCGTTGCCATGTTGCGATCCCGGCTACATCGAGCATCAAACATATGAAAGAGAATGCGGCGGCTGGTGATCCACCCTGGTTTAATGATGGTGCGAGGGAGTATGTCTTGCAGCTTGCTCAGAAGCATTAAGAATGGCGAGAACATTTGCTGTTGCAGTCAGTTAGTCTCCCACCATAGAATTTGGGGTCTTCCGGCAAATGAGTACCTGTGGTTCAGATTTTTGCCCCGAGGGGGCTGCATAGGGTAGCCCAGGGTCAGAGGAGCGCCACCCTGGGGTTGTGTCGCCAACAAGAACCAGCTCTTACCCTGCAGGGGTTGCATAGCCGATCCCTTGCTGTTTGAATGCCCTGTAATTTAATCCCGAATACTCTTTTTATGTAACCCTTTCAGGGTATTACAACTAATTTGTGGTCCTGTTATCCCCAGGGTGGCGCGTTGCTGACCTTGGGCTACCCTATGTAGCCCTTTCAGGGCAAGAAACTCAAAAAGCCCCCCACAGGGCGAGTTCACAGCAGACAGGTGATGTCCTTTCTCGTCTTGCAGGTACTCGTTTGCCGGATTAACCAGAATTTGTGTTTCCGGGTCACCAAAATGGCGGAATCTCCAGTGCGGCAGGCTCGCTCACCGGCTTTAAGTTCGGAAGCAGGCATGCCAAGCCACAACCAATCGTTACGTATTCCCACTCGGTCAAGGAATGTAGCGAAACTCTTTCAGGCTTGCAAACAACCGCTCAAACATCGCCTCGGTTTCGACCACCTCGTGGAAGCCGTACCGCCGCGCCTTGGTGGTATCCGAGATCACATCATATTCGATGCGGAACACGAACTCGCTGAACCGCCAGGAAGCGATCTGTTCGAAGGGATGGGGCTGCAGCCCATACTTCCGAACCATGTCTTCCCAGAGTGGCCCCTTGTCAGCCATCATCTCGGTGAGGCGGATGGGCATGGGTGGTGCCGCGGGCATGCCGAAGAAGCCGGCGATCCTGGGCCACAAGTGCTCCCAACGGAAGTAATCACCGTTTGTGATGTTAAAGATCTGATTAGCACAGGAGGGTTCCGTTGCAGCCCAGACCGCGGCCCGAGCCAAGTGAACTGCATCCGTCGCTTCGAACAGCGACGTGTAGGCGCCCCGCGTGCCGGGGAACCACAGCGGCAACCCCAGTTCCTTGGAGATCGATGCGTAGACAGCTATCGCCATCGCGAGGTTCATCGGGTGGCCGATCCCAGGCCCACAAACGAGGCTAGGCCTCAGGGCTGACCAAAACCACGTTTTGCCCCGCTGCTGCTCCCGCAGGAAATCCTCCTGGTCGTAGTAGAAGTTAGGCGGCATATGCCGTGGATCGGTCTCCCGGGCCGGCGTCTTGTAAGGCCCGAACTGGCAGCCGTATGCCTTGACTCCTTCGAACAGACAAATATGCTTAAGGCTGCGCGCAGCAGTCTCGACGGTGGTGACCAGATTCCGCAGCATCGTCACGTTGACCGCGGTTTGTTCGCCTTCCGTCGGGCGCTCTTGATAAGCGGCATAAAACACGTGGGTTATCTGGCCGAGGCCTCCAAGCTTGACCTTGCAGTCATCGAGGTCGAGCAGGTCAACTGCGAGGAACTGGCCTCGACCTTTGTCGTACGGCCTACGGGCCAATGCAATGATATCCCAGTCATCGAGATTGGTCAGATGTTCGACAACCCCACGGCCAACGATGCCGCTTGCCCCCGCGACAAGAGCAACTTTGTTCTTCATGTTTCCGCGTCTCCTTCTCTTATAACGAACATGCAAATCAGCTTCATGCGAAGCCGTACCAAACCCAGTTTTTGCCCTCTTGATTCGAACAGAACACCTGGTCGGCCCCAATGCCGTTAACTTTAGATTCGAATGCTTTTTGGGTCACGAAGAGCACGAAGGATACACGAAGCGCACGAAGGAAAATCATTGTCAGGGATCTTGTATGGGAAAGGTTTTCCTGTGCTTCCTCTTCTTCGTGTTCGACCAATACTTCTCAGGTTCGAAAGCCCACAAAGGTGCTTCTCCAGATCGGTTTTCTTTGTGTACCTTCGTGTTCCTTCGTGTTCTTCGTGACTCTGGCGGGCCTTCCTGACCGCTCCAAACTGTAGTCTCACGAAGGGGCAGGAGAACTCGAAGTTTGCTTGCTGCTATGCTGCGCTGGGCTTAAGTCCGGCTTAAGTTACCGGCATTGGGTCGGCCCTTTTTGCATATCCCCCGAATCATATTCTCAAAAGAAATAATGAATCCCCTCTAAATTCATTGCACCCTTGTCAACTTCTCTATAATTTCCCGGTGTTGAGGATATCTTGCCTGCAGCTCCGCCCGGCTTGCAATCTCCATGTCCTCCCATTCAAAACCTGGTGCCACTGTGCACCCGACCAGAGTGAACTCTCCCCAGCCCTGGTGTTCGGCCGCAAACCAGCTCCCCGGCTCTATGGCGGCCTGAAAAGATTCTCCCGCGTCGAAATTGCACCCCAGCCTCTTTTCAATGAGAGCGCCATGCGGATCGAGGATGTGGATCATAAGAGGATCGCCTTCGAAAAAGTTCCAGATCTCCACGGATTTCAACCTGTGGAAGGTAGAAAACTGGCCCTTTTCGAGCAAATAGTAAATGGAAGACACCATCGCACGATTCCCGGCGAAACGGTCCGGGAGGCCATAACTGCTTATTTGCTCCGATGCACGGAAAGCCGGGGCGAAAAACCCGCCCTCCGGGTGTTTGGTCAGGTTAAGCTTTTCAATCCAGTATTGCGCATTGCACGACGATTTCAATCCAGCCTCCCCAAAAAAAATGAGCCGCATTTGCATTCTATCAAAATGCGGCCCAACTGCCAGGAGGTAATCGGTACAATCATCTCCCCCTTCTATATGCGGGACTATGCCCGGTTTTTTCCAATCATCAAGGATGCATTCAGTTCTGGTTCGCCACCATCTTTTGCGCTCGTGTGACCGCGAGACCCTGGAACTCAGCATCGCTCATCTTGCCTTCGACGTATTCGCTCCAATCTCCGAAATTATTGAAAAAGCAGGCATTCAACTGCATGTCTTCACAGACTTGCTTGTAAATCCTATTCGCCTTTTTGGCGCGTTCTCTCCTCAGCCTTTCTTCTTCAGTAAACTTCTTCTCCCCATCCTTCTCCGAGAGATATTTTCCGAAGGTTTGCGAGTACTGCTCTAAACTTCCTTTGGCCTGTTCACCCATAGGATTTTGACCCATACCGTCGCCGGCGAGGAACGGAGAACAAGCCACCGTTAATTCGTCTGTTTCGAGTTTTTTAGCCATTTCACTCTCCCGGACCTCTGCTTTAAACACCGCCGGTGGACCCGCTCAGACAGTCTGAGCAAGCTGACCGGATACATCTTGTCACATAATAACCATTGTTGAATTTATATAAAGGGCGAGGCGCGCAAAAAAAGCAAGGAGGAGTAGAGGAGTAGGCGTCTTTGGCTAACCGTGAGGATTTAAGCTCCGGTATATCCGCATAACCTCATCGCGAGTGAACAGGGCTTTGAAGTTTGGGATTTGCTTTTCGATATTTTCCCGGCCGTTCATTTCTTGCCGGTCGACGAGGGTCAGGACGCCCACAATCTCAAGTCCGGCCTGTCTGCACGCAGAAATGGCCTGGAGCGTCGAACCGCCGGTCGTAACCACGTCGTCGACTACTGCCACGCGGTCTCCGGCCCTTATCTTTCCTTCTATAGCGGCGATGATTCCGTGGTCTTTACTGGTTTTTCTCACGATGAATGACTGGATAGGCAGGCCTCTCAGCCATGAGCTGTAGGCGGTTGCGTTCGCGATCGGGTCGGCCCCAAGTGTGAGGCCCCCGATGGCGCTTATACCGAGATCCTTGACCGCATCGAAAACCAGGTTCCCGACCAGGTACTGTCCTTCCGGGTCCAGAGTGATTCGCTTGCAGTTGAAGTAAAACTGGCTCGTTCCGCCGTGCGCCAGCTTGAACGTGGGGGTTTCAGAATACTGGAACGCATACTCCAGGATAAGTTCCAGCAACCGATTGCGCATTTTTTCAATATCCGGGATTTGAGGCTCCATTCAATTTTCCTGCTTCGGAGTCTTTCCCGCATACCGGTGTTATTCCGGCGGCGGGTTCAGCTCCAGGTGCTGACACCCATCGGGTCTCCAACGTCGATCGAAAAATCCCTTGCCGATTCAATATAGAAGAGTCTTTACACTATGAAAAGCGGATTTTATCCGTAATATTTCCCCTGATACAGCCCGTTTTTCTCCATATATGTTTGAATAGTCTTAATATTGCGCGATTTTTCAAGCGCCCACTGCGGCGCCACAAGCTCTTCCGGGTGCGGGTCCCCCGTAAGTCTCTGAATAATCATCTGCGGATGCAGCAGTGCAATAAATTCTCCTACAATGGCGGCGTACTCGTCACGGGACAGACACGAATACGACCCGGTCCTGTACATCTGTTCGAGCCGTGTTCCCCTGATAACGTAGAGCAGATGTATTTTCACGGCCTGGACGCCATGGAGGGTAAGAAACCTCGCCGTATCGAGCATATCTTCAGTTTTCTCGCCTGGCAGCCCGAGAATTACGTGCGCGCAGACGGGGATTTTCCTCGCACGGCTTCGTTCGACCGCGTCAACGAAAGCCGCCACTGAATGCCCTCGGCCAATGCGCTCCAAGGTCTCATCTTTTGCAGACTGCAGGCCATATTCCATACAGATAAGGTGGCTTTGAGCAAGCTGTGCCAGGTAATCTAGCGTTTCATCGGAAACGCAGTCCGGACGTGTGCCTATGCTCAGACCCACAATGTCGGGGTCTGCGAGGGCTTCGCCATAGAGGGCCTCCAACCTGGAAAGAGGCGCATAGGTGTTGGAAAATGACTGGAAATAAGCGATGAATTTTTCGGCTTTGTATTTTCTGGCCAGCCTTTCCTTGCCTGCCCTGATCTGCTCGGAGATGCCCGCAAAGCGAGCGGCCCCCGTCCCGGAACCCTTCTCGTTGCAGTATATGCAGCCCCCGCGCCCAAGGGTCCCGTCCCGGTTCGGGCAGCTAAGGCCGGCATCCAGCGTAATCTTCTGAACTCGGCAGCCGAAGGTTTCCCGTAAATAAGAGTTATAGTCGCGGTAGAGATTGCCTGCCATTTAGCGGTACCAGGGACAAGGTTCGCGAAAAGCGCCCGGGGTTTATGTCAAAATATAACCGTAACACTTTTTAGCTGATTTGATCCATAAGATCCACAATTTCGGAACGATCGCGGCATTCGGCGGGACATTCCGCTAGGCGCTTGCTTTGACTCTATGATTTTGTTATTGGATTGGGTAACGGGCGAAATGGTTTTTGCGGCGTACAATCTCGACAAGGGGAACGGCATGAGACGGGGATGGTCTCTTTTGGTAATCTTCTGCTCACTTACCCTGGCCGCGTGCGCAGGCATGTCAAACCGCGGCGAACCGCTTGCCCCGATAGTCTCCGAACTCGACTACCTGGACAGGCAAAAAGTCGAGCTTCAAGCATGCCTGGGACGTTTCGACGGAACGGAAATCGAGAGGCGCGAAAGCGCTGTATGTATAACGATCCTATCCGACACACTCTTTGAATCCGATTCCGACCACATAAAACCTGCCGTATCTCCGGAGATCGAAATTGTGGCCGATGTGGTCAAGAAATACCCGCAAACGGACATAGTAGTGGACGCTCATACAGACTGCATTCGCTCCGAAGAGGAGAACCTCGTGTTATCCGAGTTGCAGGCGTGGATCTTAAAAAAGGCCCTGGTTGAAAGAGGCGTGGCTCCCTCCCGAGTTAAGGCCCGGGGCTGGGGTGAGGCCAAGCCCGTGGCCTCCAACGCTACCGAGGCGGGCAGGCATATGAACCGGCGCGTCACGATAAAGCTGAAGACCAATCAGTCCTGACTTCCCGCCCACGCAAACAGCGCGATTGCCGTGGCGGCCACCGCGTTGAGCGATTCCACCTCCGGAGAAATGGGAATCGAAACTCCCGCCTTTCGGAACCTGTCCGGCAGCCCCGGCCCTTCTATCCCGGGGAGCAGCGCGAATTTTGCGGGAAATTTGAAATCCGAAATTCTTTTGCCCTCCTTTGAAACCGGCACAATCGGCAAGTCCTCCGGCAAATGGTGTATCGAAGGCCCTTGCAACAGGTTGGCTCTGAAGACCACTCCTCCGGATGCCCTTACAGACTTTGGATGATAGGGGTTCGCCGCCTCGGCAAGCATTATGATCCCGGCAACGCCGAACGCTGTGGCTGACCGGATTACGGCCCCCACGTTCTCCGGATCTTGAAACGCGACGAGAAGGCTACACCCTTGCGGCAAGCCATCCGACGGCGCCCACTTTGGAATTTCTTCTATCTTCACGAGTACTATCGGGTAGGAGGTCCCGAAAATATCAAGGGTTTCATAAAGAGCGGGATCGAGCTGATACCACATCAGATGCTGTGGAGCCCCGTCAGGAGGAGGGTTGCGGTCGCCTCGGCTGATCCATGCGACGCACTTTTCGGGAAGCCCGGCCAGCGTCTCCGATACCTGCTTCTGCCCGAAAACGAGCGCATGCAACTGCTTGCGTATGCCGCGAGGAGCAAGAAGCTTCTTGAGATTTCGAAAGGTTTCGTTGTTTTCGCTCTCGATGATTCTCACAAGGTTTTCCTTTGCAAGCTCAGCCTTTCTGGCCCAGGGCGGTGAATCCAACCGCTCGAATACAACGAGCCTGCGCTCGTCATGGGAATTCGGTAAGCGGTAATGATGGTCCCTGATTAACTGGAAACGGCGGCCAAAACGATCAAGCGCCTCTTCTATTTCCTCTTCGCACTTCGGACCTTTCATGAATATTGCCAACCCGCCTTTGGCAAGCGACCCGGCGATTCTTTCCAGGGTCTTGCCAATGGTCTCAACGGCACGGGTTATAACCCCGTTTACGGGCGCCTCAGTCGAAGCGCTTACGCTATGCCCCATGATCCCTATCTTTTTGAGGCCAAGCTCCCGGAGGACTGTTTCGATGAACTCGACCCTGTTGCGCCTGCTCTCGGCCAGGATGATCTCGGTTTTGGGATTTGCAATTTTAAGAAGTATCCCGGGCATTCCCGCGCCGCTCCCAAGGTCCATTAAAGGCGAGGGCAAATCCATGATTTGGCCGGGCATTATCGAATCTATATATAGCTTCCGAACCATGCTCTCGAAGTTGTATATCCGGGTGAGGTTCAATTCCTGGTTGTATTGTCTAAGCAACTGGTGATATTTCCAGAGCTGCCCTGTCTGGGCCGGCGACAAGGCAATACCCGATGCGCGCAGAATTTTCGAAAGTTGCCCGGCGCCGGGTTCAGTGCCGTGTCTGTGTGGAGGTGCTGGTGGCAAAATACCCTCTATGGATAGTCCGGTGTCTATCCGGTTTTTCGACGTCAAATTTTTCGACGTCAAAAAAACTCCGGATGAGTTTATGCCGCTATGTATAACATCTCCACCCACCCGAGTCGGCCATAAACATGCGAGCCGAAACAGCTATGAACGAAGACTTTTTCTTTCATCCATCCTGGCCGGTATTCTACCGGGATAATCACCTGCTGGTTCTCTATAAGCCGGCCGGTCTTCTGGTTCAAGCCGACGATACCCGGGAAGTCTCACTTCTCGAACTTGGCAAGCTCTGGCTCAAGCACGTCTATGAAAAGCCCGGCCGGGTTTTTCTCGGTTTGGTGCACAGGCTTGACAGACCGGTTGCCGGGGTCGTCCTTTTCTGCCGCACTTCCAAAGCGGCCGCAAGGATCAGCGAGCAATTCCGCATGGGGACGGCGGAGAAGTACTATTTAGCTGTATTGGAGGGGGAATTGAAGAAAAAATCGGGCCACCTTGTCAATTTAATCGAAAGGCGCGAAAACCGATCCAGCAAAGTGGTATTCGAGAAAACCCCCGGGGCCCAGGAGGCAAGACTTTCGTTTACCGCGCTCGATTTCGCGCAAGGCCACACTCTTGTTCGAATAAAGCTCGAGACCGGTCGGCGGCACCAGATACGCGTTCAGTTTGCACACGCCGGTCACCCCGTTGCCGGTGACCTGCGCTACGGAGCACCCGCCCCGCTTCCACAAAAACAGATCGCGCTCTTCGCCAAAGAGCTGATTGTCAATCACCCTGTGCGCAACGAAAAAATACGGTTCGAATCGCCAATGCCCTGCGACTGGCCCTGGCCGCCGTTAAAGGAGAAAACCTGTCTTCCATGGGACTGGAGGGAACTGGAGAAATACCTGCCTTCTGATTGAAGTAATGGATTATCTACTCCTCAACGATCACTTGTGTCTTGACCGGGTTGGTCGCTTGCACCTGTCCGCCGGAGATATACTCGATTCGGCACTCGAGCTTATTGTAGCTGGCACTTAGACCGACCGGGCGGATCTTGACATAAAGCCTTCCGGGGACGTCGGTCCTTATATCTGAGGCATCGACGCAAAATGAAGAGGAACCGGGGATTACCGCGGCGGTCGAAGTGACACACTGGCCACCGGGCCCGTAAGTTCCGTTGTTCGCATAGCAGGAAAGAGACGGCGAGTTGGAAGCAATATCCTCCGACAACCAGCGGAAACAGGCCCTCGTGATTTGCGGCGTCACTTCGGAATCGATTCTCAGAATTACCTCGTAGGGCAGGTTTTCGCGGACGTATTCCGGCATTTCGATTCCGGTCAGCCTCGCCTCGCCTTCCGAAAGCGGCTTGAGCTGGGAGAGCTGGGAGAGCTGTGGGACAGAAGAGCAGGAGGCGAGAAGAAGAAGGATTGCGGCTACGGTCACGTAAAATGGTGCCCTTTTCATCGTCATGCCCTTTCTCACAATTGGATGTCAGATACCTAAAACCTACAACAGGACGTTTGACCTGATCTTAGGCCGGACGGCTGATAAATTTAAAACTCACAAACTACTCAAGGCCGGGTTGGAATATTAACCCGGAGCCCCTTTTGCAATTGTATGCAGGATAGACCTCCCAAAGGCAGAAGTCAAATATCAGACCTCTTATTTCAACATCCATTTTCCGGTTTAGAAATCTTTTATTTTGTTTCTTTTATGTCGAAAAATTATGGCGAAAAATCTCTTTTCTGAGCGAGTGTCCATACGGAAACGGGAACATTGATTTGCTCTGCGCCCTCCCTCCTCTGTTCAAAACTGCTATTTTCGTTTATAAATACAAGCTGTCACAAATATTTTTTATCCCGAGGGCCTATGGAAAGCGATCAACAGGCGGGCAAAGGGGCTCAACGGCGCAAGAGCAGGGGCGCGAGCCAATCCGAAAAAGAAAAACGGACTGCAGCCGGGGATGCGCCAAAAAACAGGAAATGCTTCGAGATAGATATTTTTCGAGACTGGTGCAAATCCTGCGGTATCTGTGCAGCTTTTTGCCCGCGTGAATGCATCCGTCTGGACGAAGAGGGCGCTCCGACCGAGCATCGATTCACGCCGGTGCACCGGGTGCCGCTGGTGTGAACTCCACTGCCCGGATTTTGCCATAAGCGTCCACGAAAAAGATCTGCTAAAGGGAGACCCGGCTTGACAGCAAAAAGACCTCCCGGGCGTCAGCTTCTTCTCCAGGGCAACGAGGCCATAGTAGAGGGTGCACTTGCCGCGGGCTGCCGTTTCTTTGCCGGCTACCCCATAACTCCGGCCACCGAAATCAGCGAGGTGATGTCATACAGGCTGCCCGCTGTCGATGGCACCTTCATCCAGATGGAGGATGAGATCGCAAGCCTTGGCGCGGTTATCGGGGCTTCCCTTGCCGGGGTGAAGTCGATGACGGCTACCAGCGGCCCCGGGTTTTCTCTAATGCAGGAAAACCTCGGTTTTGCCTGCACCGCCGAGGTCCCATGCGTAATCGTGAACGTCATGCGCGGAGGCCCAAGCACGGGGCTGCCCACTAAAGTCAGCCAGGGCGACGTGATGCAGGCGCGGTGGGGAACTCACGGAGACCACCCGATAATCGTTCTGGCCGTATCCACGACCCAGGATTGCTTCACTACTACAGTCCGGGCATTCAACCTGTCCGAAAAATACCGCACCCCTGTGATCGTGTTGGCCGATGAGGTCGTCGCACACACGCGGGAAAAAATCTATTTGCCCCGTCCCGAAGAGGTAGAGGTAATCGACCGCATAAGGCCCAATATGCCTCCCGATTGGTACATACCTTACGAGGACAACAGCCGAGGGGTCCCGCCGATGAGTGTGTTCGGCGACGGCTACAGGTATCACGTAACCGGACTCATTCACGATGTGCGTGGATTTCCAACCGAGCGCCAGGACGAGATCGCCGCATTCTCGAACCGCATTTTCAGAAAGATCACCCTGCACTTCTTCGACATTATGAAAATAGAAGAAGAAATGACCGAGGATGCGGAGGTGCTGGTGATTGCCTATGGTTCCGTGGCGCGTTCGGCGCGCCGGGCGGTAAGAGAGGCGCGCGAACGAGGAGTTAAGGCAGGACTTATTCAGCTCGTAACGCTCTGGCCTTTTCCGAGACAAGCCGTTGAACCGGTTTTGCGGCGAGTCAGGGCTGTACTCGTCCCGGAACTGAACATGGGGCAGATGTCTCGAGAGGTCAAGAGAGTAAACGAGGGCGCGACCCGGGTTGAAACCCTGAACCGCATAGACGGCAACCTGATAACACCGAACGAAATCCTGATTCGCCTGCTCAGGATGTGAGGAGTTTTGAGTTTTTAGTACTCAAAACTAAAAACTGATTCAGGATCTTAACAATGCTGGTTCACAAATACCTGCGCCATGATAAGAGGTTTCCCCACGTCTGGTGCCCCGGATGCGGAAACGGCATCCTGCTCGGATCGCTCATCCGGGCAATCGACGCTACGGGACTGGAAAAAGACGAGATCGTCATAGTCTCCGGTATAGGGTGTTCGGGGAGGATATCCGTTTACGTCGATTTCAACACCCTGCACACGACACACGGACGCGCTCTTACATTTGCCACCGGCATAAAGCTCGGCAACCCCAAGCTCAACGTCATCGTGATAATGGGCGACGGCGACGCCACGGCAATCGGAGGCAACCACTTCATCCATGCCGCCCGGCGCAATCTGGACCTTACCGCCATCGTCGTCAACAATAACATCTACGGAATGACGGGCGGGCAATATTCGCCCACAACCCCGTATGGGGCGATTGCCACAACCGCCCTTTACGGAAACGTCGAACATGCCTTCTCGATTGCAGAACTGGCCGTAACGGCCGGGGCGAGCATGGTGTCCAGGGGTACGGTCTATCATGCTTCCATGCTCGATGAGCTTATCGCCGGGGCCATTGTCAAGCGGGGGTTCGCCGTGGTCGAGGCAGTCACCCACTGCCATACCCAGTACGGAAGAAGAAACCGTATGGGCACAGCGGTGGAGATGCTTCGCTGGCAGAAGGAATCAGCGGTTCGGGTGGAAAAAGCCAAAGAGATGACAGAAGAGCAGCTCCGGGGAAAATTCACGATAGGCATTCTGGCCGACCGGGACCTGCCAGTCTATACCCAGGAATACGAAAAGGTGCGGCAGGCGGCCCGGGCCATGGTGTCGGGACGGGAGAAACCCGATGGAAAGATATGAAATAAGACTGAGCGGCACCGGAGGGCAGGGCCTGATTTTCGCCGGGATCATTCTCGCTGAGGCGGCGGGGATACATGACGGGAAATACGTTTGTCAAACCCAGAGCTACGGCCCGGAGGCTCGAGGAGGGGCGAGCAAGGCGGAGGTTGTGATAAGCAACCGGGAAATAGACTATCCGGAGGCCATAAAACCTGACCTGCTGCTGGCCATGAGCCAGAAATCATGCGACGCTTATTTTTTTGACCTCAAACCGGCAGGAATGCTAATAGTTGATTCGACTCTGGTCAGCCAGCTTCCAACTACGCGGGCCGTTGCAATCCCGTTTACACAGATAGCCCGCGAAAAGCTGGGAAAAGAGATAGGCGCGAACATCATCGCCCTTGGTGCTCTTGCGACCCTTTCGGGGGCTGTCTCGCTCAGCAGCCTGGAGGCGGCGGTCATGAGCCGGATTGAGCGCGGGACCGAAGACTTCTATAGGAAAGCCCTGGAACTGGGCATCGAAGCGGCAAAAAACGCACTGAAAGTGAAGGCTGAACTAGAATATTATGAAGATTCTTCTGACTAATGACGATGGGATTTTTTCGAAAGGAATAGAGACTCTCTACGAGGCGCTGTCCCTGGAGCATGAGGTCACCGTCGTCGCCCCGGAAACCGAACAGAGCGCCGTGGGGCACGCTATTACCTGGCTCGACCCCCTGCGCGTCAACCTGGTAAACCGAAACGGCCATTTTTTTGGGCACGCCCTGAAAGGGACCCCGGCCGACTGTGTAAAAATCGCGGTAAGCGAACTGATGGACCCGCCTCCCGAGATTGTCGTATCAGGCATCAACCTCGGGGCCAACGTAGGAGTAAACGTAATCTACTCGGGCACGGTTTCCGCTGCAACAGAAGCGGCCGTTCTTGGCATTCCCGCGATAGCCGTCTCAATCGATTCCTTCAAGCCTGCTAGTTTCAGCGCCGCAACCGAATTCATTCCCAAACTTGTCGCCATGGTTGGAAAAGAGGGGCTGCCGCCCGGCGTATGCCTCAATGTCAACATCCCGGACCTGCCTGCCGGCAAAATCCGCGGAGTCAGCGTAACCAGGCAGGGAAATCTCAAGTGCATTGAAAGGTACGATCGCCGGATAGACCCGCGAAGTCATGTCTATTACTGGCTGACAAACACATCCGTCCAGCAGGACGAAAACAGCGATGCGGACTCCCATGCGCTGGCCCTGGGGTACATCTCGGTAACCCCCATCCACCACGACCTCACCAATTATCCGATGATCGACAAACTGCGGCAGTGGTGTCTCTAGGCAGATCATCAGTACCTGAAAATAGCGGCAACCCCGCTATCGCCAGGCATTTGCGCCGAGTCGAGCGCGTAGATGTTTCCCCCGTTTAAATACGTTTGTGTGAAGGCCGCATCGAGCAGCTCTTCATCCCCGTTTTGTCGCCCGGGGTGAACCTCGACCTGCCCCGAAACGGGGTCGTATTTTCCCCATTTCTGTACGCCGATGTCCTCAAAAAGCGTGTCAATTCTTCCCGCAGCGGCGTTCGGCAAAATTTCCTCTATACGCTCGGATGCAAGCGATCCTCCCAAATGATTCTCGTAACGCTCGACTGCCTGCTCCTGTTCCTTTCGAAAATACGGCGATACCGCCGGCAAGCCTCGCCTGAGAAGCTCTTGCGAATCCAGGCCGTCGGGGTTTCCCTCGATAATACCCACGGTATTCTTATATACATCCACCAGCTTGAACATCGGATAAAGATAATCCACGCCCGCAAAGACAAGGGGTAAATTTTCTTCTCTCAGATGCGGATGGAGACTGTCCTTCAAAATCTGAAAATAGTGCCGGAGGTGCTCCTTTTCCGATTCTTCGCCACCACCGTGTCCGTGGGTCATGGAGACGGCCCCGGAGTTGGAAGCCTGGGCTGCCATCCGGAAAAGAGGAGCTGACTCCTGATCGTAACCGAGTGCTTCGCGCATGCTCTGCGGGACGCTTTTCAGCTCAATTTCATTCACCCCGAATTCAGTGCACTCCAGGAGCCGAACGCTTTTGCGGCTCACCGCCAGGATGAGAAACCTCTTGCAGCAGTGCAGCATCGGCACGAGCGGCCTCAGGTAGAATTGCCGGCCCACTGAGACCCGTTCATCGAAATGGATCGGCAGCCGAAAGCTTTTGAACAGGTCTTTGGATATGAGAATACTCAGTCCTTCAGCGAGGCGGCGGTTGAAAAAGCCTTCTTTCTTAAGATTGAAAGCGGGTTCGAGAAGGTTCCTGGCGTCTGCAGAGCGCATTCCCCTCGCCGCCAGTTCCTTTTCGGCGCCTCGAAGAAGGTTATCCAACCGGATAGGGTCCTGTTCGGTTTCCCGCCCGGCGCGATGGGTCGGCAGGTAAACAGAAACACTGTAATCGTCCCTCATTTGCATGAGTTCCCTGATCTCGTCTTTCAAGACAAAATCCATATGCGGCCTCCTTCCTGCCACATGGAGATGGTTATGCATTTTAGTTGGAAATCGAAAGCCTCACACTTTCTTAAAGATAAGCATACTTTAAGCCGGGTGGGCGTTTCGGGGATGGGAGCAGCACGTAAGCAGAATTGGCAGGCATTCACCACGAAGAATCTGGAGCGCATGCGCCTCGGGGAGCGTCGATAGATTCTCGACCACGAAGGAGCCCAAAGCGAAGCCTCGGGCGGTTTTTTCTGTCATTCTTGCCTGAGCGATTTGTCAGGTGGGGATATACCTCTTTTTTCCATTTCTTCAGCAATCTTTGCGGGAATGGGGCGGCACCCACAGTACTTGACATGATCGAGGTGCCATTCCAGCCTTTGTTCCATTGTTGCGTTGACAGGCATCCGATGCTCGTGATGCCAGGCTCTATTTAACTTTGACTCCTTCATGGGCGGGCCTTGTGTAGGTCATAAGCTTGAATGGCAACAGGCAAAGCCCGCATGACGGCATTGCCTGCCGCCGGTAAACCGACCAGTATCGCACTGATCACCTCGTCGCGCGACGCGCCGGCCTCTTTTGCAATCGCTACATGGAATGGAATGCCGCTCTCCAGACGCAATGCCGACAAGACCGCCAGGTATGCAAGGCTTTCCGTTTTTTTCTCCAGGGCGCTCGCGTCGCCGAGATTCCGGACTGCAGTCATCCATGCCTTGGCGTGCTGTGGGGCTTCCTGCATGAACACTTGAAAAGCGTCACTCAGCAGATTTTCTCTATCGCTCATTTCATTGCCCCTTTGTCTTTGGATATTATTGTGACTTCTAAGCAAGTGACGGAAAAAGTCATAACACTCGCCAGAGCCTTAATCCGAAATTGCGTCTTCAACTCTCAGCGAGACGGGCGGATCTTATCAGAAAATGCAAATTAAACCATCCTATGCACCGGATCATCACCCCGACCAATCCAGCACGGTTTGAACGGCTGTGGCGATAATTTTAAGTGGGCTGCACTGTAACGGTCATTTGCCCCTGCTGCCCCTTGCTACGCCGCGTGCTCGGCTTAACGGTGACCTCAACATCCTGCCCGAGCGTAGTTAAAAACTCGATCAAGCGGCCTACGGATACCGACACGGGGCGGCAGCGCATAAGAGCTGATACTTGAGGCTGTGTGGTGCCGAGTAGTTTCGCGGCTTCGACTTGGGTTAGCCCCCGGTCCTTCAGGAGCCGGTAAATCTGTACCGTCAGCTTAGCTTTAAAAAGCTCTTGTTCTGAATGGGGAAACCCAAGATCGGCAAAAACATTGCCGCTGCTTTTTTCGTGCTCTATCGTCATATCAAAGTCTCCTTATATTTACCGGTATAAAGGCTTTCAGCCTGCTTCAACCGGTCGCGGATCAAATCCATCTCATGCTTCGGGGTCGCAATTCCATGTTTCGCCTTCTTCTGGAACACGTGCAGCACGTAGACCTTGGTTGCGAACAGGACAGTATAGACGGCACGATAGGTATCGCCTCTGTAATCCTCGATCAGTTCAAGGACCCTGCCCCTCCAAAACTTTTGAGAGGCTTAGCTTCAGGTGGTTTTTCACCTGATTGGGCTGCGTAAAGCGCATAGCCAAATGTGCGCTGAACAGAACGCGGCAAGGCCTGCATGTCCTTTCGGCTTGACGCTACCCATTCGAGCTCTTTGATTTCTCGCTATCCATTATTCCACTATACATATTTTTATATATCTAGGTCAAACAAAAATCAAGACCCCTCCCCCAGGCACCACCATGGGGAGGGATTTTCTGTCATTCTTGAAGTTACCGATATGCCGGATACTATTGTGACTTCTATGCAGATGTAGGGAAAAGTTATGTCACTCGCTCGGGCCTTGATACGATTCTTCGGCTGCATGACGGAGTCCCACCCGTGAACACCCGATTAGACACGGGTACGAATGGAGCCCCAACTAACAACTAAAAACTAATAACTAAAAACTGACAACTAATTCCCGATTTTATCATTCACGATGCAAATTTCAGGGTCGTATTCGAGCTCGTGCTTGAGGTCCCGTTCCAAAAGCTCGCTTACTACCAGCATCGGGTCCTTCCCCTCGTAGAGCACGCTATAGACCTGCTGGCATATGGGCATCTCCACCTCCATTTTTTTGGCCAGGAAGTGAATCGATTTGGCGGTGCTGACTCCCTCGGCCACCTGCCGCATTCCGCCGAGAATTTCATCGAGCTTTCTGCCCTGCCCTAGTTGCATTCCAACCGTGCGGTTACGACTCAGATCGCCGGTGCAGGTAAGCAGCAGATCCCCTATCCCGGCAAGGCCGGAGAAAGTGAGGGGGTGAGCGCCCATTTTGACGCCAAGCCTCGATATTTCGGCCAGGCCGCGCGTGATCAAGGCCGCCCGGGTATTGTATCCGAAAGAGAGTCCGTCACAGGCGCCCGCCGCAAGGGCTATGACGTTTTTGGAAGCCCCGGCGATTTCAACTCCCGTAACATCGAGGCTCGTGTAGATGCGGAATCTGCCCGTCGAGAGCACCTGCTGGACTTGCCGGGTGATCTCCAGGTTTTGACCGGCAAGCGTTACGGCCGTCGGAATGCCCCGCATTACTTCCTTGGCGAAGGATGGGCCTGAGAGGCAGAGCGTCTGCACTCGGCTTTGCAGTGGCAGGACTTCTTTCCAGATGCCGGACATGGTCAGCAGGGTGTCATTCTCGATGCCCTTGGTCGCGTTCACGATTATGGCGTCTTCGCGCAGATGCGGGAGCATCTGCATGACGACCCCGCGATATACGTGGGAAGGAATGACCATGACAAGCAAACGGCTTGCCCTTGCCACTTCCTCCAGCGAATTTCGAGGGCAAACGTCTTCATGGAGGCGGTGTCCCGGAAGATAAATGCTGTTTTCGCCCGTATTGCGGATTGTCTCGCACAGCTCCTCTTCAAACACCCAGAGATTGACTTTCAAACCTTTGGCGGCAAGCAGATGGGCAAGGGTAGTCCCCCAGCTTCCAGCCCCGATTACGCCTACCGGCCCGTTAGCGCTAAGCAATTCTAATCTTCCTCTCTTGTATCTTCAGTTGTATCTTCTGTTGTATCGTCTCTTATATCTTCTCTTGTATCTTCAGTTTCGTCGAGCACGGTCAGGTCCACCACTTTCTCGCCTTCGGGAAGGCCGATCAGTTTGACTCCCTGGGTTACCCGCCCGATAATGCTTATCTGGGAAACAGGCATTCTTATGAGGCGGCCCCTGTCAGTAATCAGCATGATTCCGTTTTCTTCTCCAACCTGCCGGAAGCCGATCACCTGTCCGTTTCGTTCGGTTACCTTTATATTGAGCACTCCCTGCCCCCCGCGGCCCTGGGGCCGGTAGCTTTCCTCGGTCGTGCGCTTTCCGAATCCCTTTTCCGTAACCACGAGCATGCACTTTTGGGGATCGATTACATCCATGCCGACCAGTTCGGTGCCTTTGACGTTCATTCCCCGGATGCCGCGGCTTACGCGTCCGAGCGGACGAAACTCATCTTCTTTTACCCGGATACACTTGCCTTTACGGCTCATGAGGAAAAGATCGCGCTGACCGTCGGTGATTACCACCGAGATAAGCTCGTCATCGTCGTCCATATTGATCGCCCGGATACCGCTTGAACGAGGATTGGAATAGGCGGAGAGATCGCTTTTCTTGACGATGCCGTTCTTTGTCGCCATTACTGCAAAATGGCCGGGTGAGAACTCACTCACGGGCAGGATAGTTTGTATCTTTTCGCCCTGCTGGAGAGGAAGCAGATTCACCACGGCTTTTCCCAGCGCCGAAGGCCCGACTTCTGGTATTTCATAGACTTTTAGCCAGAACACCTGCCCCCGGTTGGTGAAAATGAGAAGGTAGTTGTGCGCCATCGCCGTAAAGAGGCAGGTCACGACGTCCTCTTCGCGGGTGCTCATCCCGGTTCGCCCCTTGCCGCCGCGCCTCTGGTAGCGGTAGATCGAAAGCGGGGTCCTCTTTATGTAGCCCGCCCTGGAGATGGTCACCACCATTTCCTCATTGGGAATGAGGTCCTCGATGCAGATATTCCCCGCATCGGGAATGATTTCCGTCTTGCGCAGGTCGCCGAATTCGTTCATCAGCTCCTGTATTTCTTCACGGATAACCTGGTCGACGGCAGCGGCCGAGGAAAGTATCGCCTTCAGACGCTCGATCTCCCGGATAATATCCTGGTAGTCCTGCATGATCTTTTCGCGCTCGAGACCCGTCAGGCGCTGGAGTCTCATGTTCAGGATTTCCTGCGCCTGGATGTCTGTGAAGTCGAACTGCTCGATGAGGCCCCGCTTGGCTTCAGGCGGATTCTGCGCCGAACGGATAAGTTTGATCACGGCGTCGAGATTATCGAGCGCTTTTTTCAATCCTTCCAAAATATGCGCACGCTTTTCGGCCTGCCTCAGTTCGAACTGGGTGCGCTTTACCACGACCTCACGGCGAAAATCGATAAAATGCTGCAGGATTTCCTTGAGGTTCATGACCTCGGGCCTGTTATCCACCACGGCGAGCATGATGATGCCGAAAGAGCTCTCGAGCGCTGTGTTCTTGTAGAGCTGGTTTTCGACCACTTTGGGCTCGTCGCCCTGGCGCAGGGTTAGGACGACCCGCATCCCGTGGCGGTCGGATTCGTCGCGAATGTCCGTGATTCCCTCTATTCTCTTCAGCTTTACCAGTTCGGCTATGCGTTCGAGCAGCCTGGCCTTGTTCACCTGGAAGGGAAGCTCGGTGATGATGAGGTGCTGCTTTCTGCCCGATTCCTCGACATCCACCCGGCCGCGCATCTTGACCGTGCCTTTGCCGGTCTCGTAGGCTTCCGCAATCCCTTCGCATCCGTGAAGAAATCCGGCAGTCGGAAAGTCCGGACCCGGAATGAAGCGCATGAGTTCCTTCACCGTGGTGTCGGGATTATCGAGGAGCGCGAGAAGTCCGCTGCACAGTTCGCTCAGGTTGTGCGGAGGGATGTTCGTCGCCATTCCGACAGCTATGCCCGATGAGCCGTTGAGGAGCAGACTGGGCACGCGGGTCGGGAGCACCACCGGCTCGAGGATTGTGTTGTCGTAGTTTGGCTGGAACGGGACCGTTTCCTTCTCTATGTCCCGCATGAACTCCATGCCCAGTTTCGACATTCGGATTTCGGTGTACCGCATGGCAGCCGCGGGGTCGCCGTCCACTGATCCGAAGTTGCCCTGGCCATCTATGAGCGGGTGGCGCATGGAAAAATCCTGGGCCATGCGAACGGTCGCATCGTAGATGGCCGCATCTCCGTGCGGGTGATACTTACCCATGACGTCGCCGACGATGCGCGCCGACTTCTTGTAGGGCTTGTTGTAGTCGTTATTGACTTCGTGCATCGAAAAGAGAATGCGCCGGTGGACGGGCTTTAGGCCGTCGCGCACGTCGGGTATGGCGCGCCCGATTATGACGCTCATAGCGTAGTCGAGATAGGAAAGCTTTATTTCGTCGGCAATGTTTATGGGCCTGAGATCCATACTTTAATTCCTCAACTCCTTAAAATAATTCAGGAACTTCGGGATTCTTCGATCCCTCAATTCCTTAATCCCTCAATCCCTCAATTCCTTAATCCCTCAATCCCTCAATTCCACCTAAATATCCAGTTCGCGAAAATCGAGCGCGTTTACCTGGATGAACTCGCGCCTCGGTTCCACCGGGTCCCCCATAAGGGTTGTAAAAAGCTCATCGGCGAGCACCTGGTCATCGACCCTCACCTGAAGCAGCGTCCTTTTCTCCGGGTCCATGGTGGTATGCCAGAGCTGCTCGGGGTTCATTTCACCGAGGCCTTTATACCTCTGGATCGTTGTGCCTTTCCTGGCCTCGTCCATGAGGTGCTGAAAAAAGGCCCTGGGATCGTCGAAGTTTGTCTGGCCCTGGCTATCCTGCACAACATACGGGACAGCGTGCAGAAGTGAGAGTGTTTTGTAAAGTGAGAGCAGTTTGCGGAATTCGACCGACACCAGGAAATCGTAGCTGATCCGTTTTTTCTTGTGGCCGTTTGAGAGTTCTATAACATCCAGATCGTAGCCGAGATGCTCCTCTTCGGCTTCAACGGAAACCACCTCGTACCCGGACTCTTCGAGTTTTGCCTTGAGAACCGAGGCCGAGTGATCCTGCTCTGCGTCCTCCAGGCCGTTTTCATCGAAGATGCGGATGATCTGTTCGAGCAGCTTCTTGGACATTCCTCTCCTTGACTGGCGATCGAGCCATTCATCATACCGGGAGAATGTCTTGAGAAGGCCCGTGAGCTGCTCCGGGGTAAGCGGCTGATCGCTGCCAGGCAAAAAAACCTGTTTCTTCTCGGATGCGCGCTTGAGTAGAAAAGCATTTAGGCTGTCTTCGTCCTTGAGGTAGTGCTCTGCTTTTCCAACCGCCAGCCGGTAGAGCGGCGGCTGCGCTATATAGAGGTATCCGAGTGCGATCAGTTCGGGCATCTGGCGGAAGAAAAACGTCAGCAGAAGGGTTCGGATGTGCGCTCCGTCCACGTCGGCGTCCGTCATTATGACTATATAATGATAGCGCGCCTTATCGGGATTGAATTCGTCCTTGCCGATGCCTGTGCCCAGGGCGGAAATCATGTTCCGGATTTCCTGGTTTTCCAGCATCTTGTCGAAGCGCGACTTCTCGACGTTCAGTATCTTGCCCCGCAGCGGCAGTATGGCCTGAAAAGCCCTGTTTCTGCCCTGTTTTGCGGAACCTCCTGCCGAATCGCCCTCCACGATGAAGATTTCGCTCTTCGAGGGATCGCGCTCCTGGCAGTCGGCAAGTTTTCCGGGAAGAGAGTGGTCGCCGAGCACGCCCTTTCTCCGGGTAAGCTCTTTTGCGCGCCGGGCGGCCTCGCGCGCTCTCGCCGCGTCCATGACCTTGTCGAGGATGGCGCGGATTATTTTCGGATTTTCTTCAAAAAAGATGGAGAGCTTCTCGTAGACGAGATTTTCCACCAGCCCCTTCACCTCGCTGTTTCCGAGCTTGGTCTTGGTCTGGCCTTCAAACTGGGGCTGAGAAATCTTGACGCTGACCACGGCCGTCATGCCTTCGCGCACATCATCGCCAATCAGTTTCTCCAGGTCCGGCTGCTTGATCGATTTATTCTGGGTCGCATACTGCTTGATCGACCTCGTAAGGCCGGCTTTGAAGCCGACAAGGTGAGTCCCGCCCTCTTTGGTGTTGATGTTGTTGGCAAAGGTGAAGATCTTCTCGTTATATGTGCCGTTATATTGGAGGGCGACCGCGGCCGAGATCCCCTGCCTGTCACCCGATATGGAAATGACTTCGGGGAAAATCGGCTCCTTATTCCTGTTCAGATATTCCACAAACGAGACAAGACCGCCTTCATAATAGAAAACCTTATCCTTTGGAACGCGCTCGTCGACGAGTTCGATTCGAACCCCGCTGTTAAGGAAAGCAAGCTCTCTCATGCGCTCCGCAATTATGTCGAAGCTTATTTCGGTTTCTTCGAAAATGAGCGGGTCCGCCTTGAATGTTACTCTGGTCCCCCGCTTTTGGGTCTCGCCCTTTATCAGAAGCCCCGTTTTCGGCTCGCCGCGCTCGAAGCGCTGAAAGTAAACCTTGCCGTCGCGCCGGACTTCGACTTCCAGGTACTCGCTCAGGGCGTTTACCACCGATACGCCCACACCGTGGAGACCGCCGGAGACTTTGTAGCTCGAATCGTCGAATTTCCCGCCCGCGTGAAGCTTTGTCATTACGACAGTCAGG
Organism: uncultured Solirubrobacteraceae bacterium; assembly: GCA_963740075.1. Lineage (GTDB taxonomy): Bacteria > Actinomycetota > Thermoleophilia > Solirubrobacterales > Solirubrobacteraceae > Palsa-744. The sequence goes on from CAVUCP010000001.1 coordinate 110,438, forward strand.
GCCGGGAGGTTTTCTTTTTCGTGAAGGTCCACCGGAATGCCTCGGCCGTTGTCGTCCACCGTAATCGAGCTGTCCAGGTGAATCTGTACTCGAATGTGGTTGCAATGGCCCGCGAGAGCCTCGTCTATGCTGTTGTCAACAACTTCGTAGACAAGATGATGCAGACCTTCGGTGGAGACATTGCCAATGTACATTGAGGGGCGCACGCGCACCGCGCTCAAGCCTTCCAGCACAGTTATCTGTTGAGCGTTGTAATCGTCGGGAGGGAAACTGGGCTGCACGTTCATATCCTGCATAAACTGAATTCCTCTGTCCGCTTTAAGTCCAGGCAATCTTCATGCGGCACGAATTGGGTTCTAGCAAATAAACCATTGAAACTGCTTACAAAATCGAGTGATTATACAGCTTTTCGACGCATCTTTCAATGCAAATCGGGCGAGACCCTCTTTTGCCGGTCAAGGCTGGGAAAGGCTTCGACGAGGGTGGATGAAGTTTTTTGCAAAGCCGGGTTATCACCAGGCCCCGAGGGAAATTTTGGACAGGATTAACAGGATTTACAGAATTTACAGAAAAGAATGGAAATGGGACCGGGTGCAGCCTCGGCGGAAGAAATCATCGGGTGCGCAATGAGGACCCACCAGAGGTCATTTTTCAATCCTGTCAATCCTGTCAATCCTGTTAATCCTGTCTAAAAAGCTTTTTCTCCGCGTCCTCTAAAGATCGGCCCTAGCCTCTCGGAGCAGGCCACCGGGTTTTTGGAATTATCGAACGCCTCTGCGGTGAACGCCTCCTCTGCCAGGTTATTCTTTCAGTCCTGTTAATCCTGTTAATCCTGTTAATCCTGTCTAAAAAGCTTTTCTGTGCGCCTCTGTGGTGAGTTGGTTGCGCTACGCCAAAAACTCCTCTATTGCCAGCTCTTTTGCCCGCTCTTTGACCCTGCCTGCTACTTCCGGAGCCATTTCGATGTCGTCGGGCCAGGGACGGGTATGGCCATCTTCGGCGCCTTTCCTGGTGGCGTCGATGACAATCCGCCCGCCTTGCCTCAGGATGTCCCTCCTGGGATCGACATTGTTAAACACCTTCCAGAGCACGAGCGAATAATCGCGAAGGTCGATTCCGGAGTCCAGTAGAACCAGAATCGAGAAAACCTTTAGCGCCCGTTTTCCCAGCAGCTTCTCAGACAGGCTCCTGCCCGAAGTGGTCCCGTCTTTCGCGAAATTAAGAAGCAGCAGGCGGTTTCGAACGTCAATCGAGGGGCAATGAAATGCGACCAGCAGGCGGGATGTATTCCGTATGCTTTTTTCGATAGCCTCCCCGGCCGGGATCTCCCCCGCCCACCCACCCACCCGCTGGGCGGGCGCCGGCCTGGGCCTTTCATCCGGGCGCCTTCCGGTCGCGTCGATTCCTATCTTGGCGCCAAAAAGGGGTTCCGGGGCGCTATGGTCCAGCACGTCCAGGACCCCTTCCGTGATATAGATATCGCTTTCCAGGTCCAGATTATTCAAAATCGTCTCAAAGACCTTGCGGGGGTTTTTCAGCGAAACTCCACCGTCCACAAGCACGACGGCCTTGGAGAAACTCATCTGCCCCTGCCCCCAGACCGCGCTCATGATTCTGCGGGCGTGCCCCGGATATTCCTTATCGATTGCCATTACCACGATGTTGTGAAACACCCCTTCCCAGGGCATCCAGAAATCGCGCACCTCGGGATGAATTGCTCCAAGCAGCGGGAGGAATATGCGCTCGGTCGCTTTGGCAAGCCAGCAGTCTTCCATCGGGGGCCGCCCTACGACGGTCGCGGCGTAAACCGGATTTCGGCGGTGAGTCAGCGCTGTCAGGTGAAAGACCGGATACTCTCCAACCAGCGAGTAGTACCCGGTGTGGTCGCCAAATGGTCCTTCGAGCCGGAGTTCATCCGGGTCCACGTACCCTTCGAGCACGAATTCGGCCTCAGCCGGAACTTCCAGGTCAACCGAGACGCAGCGGGCCATCTGCACCGGTCTTTGCCGGATAAAGCCCGCCAGGATCATCTCGTCCACTCCCCGGGGAAGAGGGGCGGTCGCAGCGTAGGTCACCGCCGGATCGGTCCCTATCGCGACCGCAACCGGCATACGTTTTCGGGCCTTGCGGTACTCCTGGAAATAGTGCGAACCATCCTTGTGGATGTGCCAGTGCATCCCCGTAGTATTGCGGTCAAAAACCTGGAGGCGGTACATGCCGGCGTTTCGCCTGCCCGTTTCCATGCTTCGCGTAATCACGACCGGAAGCGTAACGAAGGGGCCGCCGTCCCCGGGCCAGCACTTGAGGACCGGGAGCATGGAGAGGTCGATCTCGTCTCCCCGGTATATTACCTCCTGGCAGGGGGCCTTCCGGGTCTTCCGGGGCAAAAACCTGATCAGGTCGATCCCCATCGGAAGAAGCTTTGCCATCTGCCTCAACGATTTGGGAGGCTCTATACGCACGAAGCGCTCGATCCTGCGGGCAAGTCCGTCCAGGGAGTCAGTTCCAAGGGCCATGCAGATCCGGCGCTCGCTCCCGAAAGCATTGGTCAGGACGGGAAAGCGCGATTCCCTCACATTCTCGAACAGCAGTGCTTTGCCGCCTCCCGGAGCCTTGGACGCCAGGTCGGTAATGTGCGTAATTTCCAGGTCACAGGAAACAGGGGCCTTTATGCGGAGCAACTCTCCCGCTCTTTCCAGCTCCGATATGAATTCACCCAGGTTCTGGTATGCTCTTTTCATCTAGAATATTCACCTTCACCGCAGAGGGCGCAGAGAACGCAGAGGAAAACCGGAAAGAAAACTTAGGGATTTAGGCATTCAGGGGTTTAATTCCTCAATTCTTCAATCCCTCAATCCCTCAATACCCAACCTATTCGCCTGTCTTCCTCACATATACCACGTTCCGGCAAGGACCCCCAGGAAGAGCAGAATGGATATTGCGCTGTTTACGTGGAAAAAGGCGACGTTCACCTTGTCCAGGCAATCGGGCCGGACGAGCTTGTGTTCGGCGAAGATCAGGGCGCTGATGACCAGAAGAAAGAGAAGATAAATCTTTCCGAGATCGAAGGCAAAATAGACCAGAAGCAGAAAGACAACCGTGAGCGCGTGCAGCCCGGTGGAGAAATGAAGCGCTTTTGGCGCCCCCCAGCAGGCGGGCATTGAAAACAGGTCCTGGTCCCGGTCAAATTCGATGTCCTGGCACGAATACAGGATATCAAAGCCCGCGATGTAAGTCATAAGCGCAATGGAGAGCAAAAGTATCTTCCACTCCAAATGGCCGCTGACAGCTACCCAGACCCCGGCGGGGGCAAGCCCGATGCCGAAACCCAGGACCAGGTGGCAAAGCGAGGTGAACCTTTTTGTAAACGAATAAAAAAACAGGATCACCAGCACCGGCACGGACAAAATCAGGCAAAGACGTCCGAGCAGGGCCGCGGACGCGATGAAAACAGCCGCCGAAAGGGAAATGAGAAGGAGCACCGAGGGCAGGTCAACCTGGCCCGTCACATGGGGGCGATTGGCCGTGCGTGAGTTCAGACGGTCATAGCGATAGTCGGCGAACCGGTTGAACCCCATAGCCGCAGACCTGGCCGAAGCCATTGCGACCATGATGAGCGCAAAGGTGCGGAAGCTCACCGTGTAATACCTGCTCGCAAGCAGCACGGCCGCCAGGGCGAACGGAAGGGCAAAAACCGTATGGCTGAACTTTATAAGCCTACCGTATGTATGGATTTTAGATAGCCACATCAACCTGGACCGGGTTTATTGAGGTTATAGGGCGAAGAGCATATCACGCGGAGACGCGGAGACGCAGAGAAAAACAATGAACCACGGATAAACACGGATGCACACGGATAAAAAGCAAAAGTGCGAGAATGCTTCCAAACTGCCTCTGTGGAGCGATAACTTTGCAATTCGAAAGAGGACCGAAGTGGGAATTCTTTATTTGTGATCTCATCCGTGTGAAACTGTGTTTATCCGTGTTTGACGCCTCTCTCCGCGCCCTCCGCGTCTCCGCGTAATGATATTATTCAATCCAAGCCCTGTGAAACGATACGGACTCGCAAGGGTTTTACCGGCCATCGACTATACTATTTTTGGAAAACTTTTTCCACACCCTCCGGCTCTCACGGGGAGTGGACAGAGATTGAGGTTCCTCTTTCCCGGTTCCGGCCCTGCCGGGTTAGGGATTTAAAGAAATGGCCGACACCGTGTTCTGATGCTCGACAAAAGCCCAGGAAAGCTATAAATGAGGAAATGAAGATACAAATCCAGACTCTGTCAGATGAAGGTCAAGAGATCATAGAAAATGAAAAGGCAGATGATGCAGGAGCGAACACTCATCGAAAAGATCCGCTCTCTCCGGCCGGAAAGAGTTGCCGAGGTCGAAGACTTCGTGGATTTCTTGCGCCAGCGTGATGAGGATCGACGCCTGGTGCAGGCCGCGGCAAAACTCTCGGAAAACGCCTTCCAAGAAGTGTGGGACAACACCGACGATGCCGACTATGACCGCCTGTGAGTTCGGCGACGTTGCCGTAGCAGAGTGGCAGCAAGCCGGCCTGATTAAGCCTTCCATCATAAAGCCCATTTTCACAACTATTGATAAAGGGCTGGTTTTACGAAAGCTCGGCCGCCTCAGTGAAAATGACCTCACCGCCCTGAAGAAAGCCATTAAAACCGTCCTCGGTGAGTAATGCGGGGGACGATGACAGAAAAACGAACCCCCAAAATACCGAATCCTGTCAAAGGTCTTTGATAACTTCCGCACCGGGTCTCACTGGGTGAAAAGGTCCCGGTAGATCTTGCGCATGTCTCTTTTGAGGATCTTGCCGCTGGGGGTCTTGGGCAACTCCTCGCGAAACAACACCGCTTTGGGGATTTTGAAGGGAGCCAGTTCACTTCTGCAAAGAGAGACGATCTCCTCCTCCCGAATCGTTTCACCGCGTTTCGGAACCACCACGGCGACGACGGCTTCCACCCATTTGGGGTGGTTCAAGCCGATCACCGCTACCTCCTGGACGCGAGCATCCTGATAGATCACTTCCTCCACTTCACGGGTGGAAATATTCTCCCCGCCGGACTTGATCATGTCCTTCATGCGATCCACCACTTTAATATAGCGGTCCTCGTCCAGAACGCCCACGTCCCCGGAATGAAACCAGCCGCCCTGCATCGCGTCTTCGGTCTTATCCGGTTCCTTGAAGTACATCATCATGGCGTGCGCCCCTTTACCGCAAATCTCGCCGGGGCTGCCGGCCGCTTCGATGGCTATTCCCCGTTCATTTTCCAGCCGGCTTTCCATGTTCAGGCCGGCCATGCCGGCGGAGCCCAGTTTGTTCAGGGCATCTTTGGCCTTGAGAACGGTATGATAGGGAGCCAGTTCCGTCTGACCGTAATAGTTATAGATTTTGGTTTTGGGGAATTTTTTCAAGATTTCCTTGAGGATCTCCACCGGCATGATGGAGGCGCCGTAGTAGCATTTTTTTAAACTGCCGAGGTCGAATCGCGCGAAATCCGGATGTCTCAGCATGCCGATCCACACGGTGGGCGGCGCAAAGAACATAGTGGCCCTATACTCGGCAATGCTCTTGAGAATGCTGCCCACATCCGGCGTCGTGAGCACGTTGGTGCCGCCCAGCCAGAAGATGGGATTCAAGAACACGTCCCGCTGGGCGCAGTGATAGATGGGAAGAGCGTTTACGTTCAGGTCATCGTCTTCGTACTGGCCGTCCACAATGGCCCCCATGTACTGAGCCATCAGGGCCTGGTTACTCAGGATCACCCCCTTGGGCAAAGATTCAGTGCCGCTGGTGTAGGTCATCTGGCAGGGATCTTCGATGTGCAGGATAGTGTCCGGCTCTTCCGGCGAACAATTCCGATACCATGCGTCGAAATCCCGGAACCGCCCGTCCACCGGCGGTTTACCGCTGCCCTGACCGGACCAGATCAAGGTCTTCACGGTCGGCATCTCGGCCAGGACATCTTTGACCAAATCATAAAGGGCATCTTCCACAATAAACACTTTGCTTTCGGAATGGTTGATACAATAGGAGATGTCCTTGCCCCGCAATAGATAATTGACTGCCAGGTAAATAGCGCCCACCTTGCAGCAGCCAAACCAGGTCAAGACATGGTGAATGGTGTTGTGGGCCAGAATGGCCACCCGGTCATAGCGCTCGATGCCCAGTTCCAGGAGGCCGTTGGCGACCTTGTTGCAGTCGTCTTCGAGGGCGCTGTAAGTGAGGGTTTGATCGCCGAAGATCAGTGCAGCCTTATCGGGAAATCTGTACCGGCTGCGCCGCAGCATATCCGCAATTACCCAGCGGTTGACCCGGTTGTACCGGTTCGCCAGGAACTCCAGATTGTCTTCGTCGATCGTATAATACATGGCCCGCTCGGCTTCGCTCAGAGGTTTCCAGGCGCCCATTCGAGTCTCCCTTCTCATGAAAATCATGGTTTAAAGAAAAAAGGCCAGGCAGCCATGGCCCCCGGATTGTAGACTTTTCCGGACTCGGGCCGGCAGCCTCAGAAACCATCTACCACAGAGGCACGGAGAACACGGAGAGCAAGAAGAGCAAAGAGAAAGACTTTGCGAGGCGACAATAGCGGGACGGACAGGATTAATAGGAATGGCTATTTTAATCGACAGCAGGAAGCTGGATAATTCGTTTCATGATACCACCCCTGCCACAACGATGTAAAGCGCAGGCGTTGTCCTTCCATTTACGGTTTCAGGGCCGCTCGGGCCAGGAGGGCATGATGAGCATCTATAAGAGGCTTTTGCGAAGTCTGTCAAAGCCATTCGCAGATCACTGTTTTGTCAACCGAGGTCGTGCTATTCAAAGCTAAGGTGAGGTCCCCACAGGATCTTCGTTTGACTCCCGATCGCTGTTTGGAAGAAAGAGGTCTTTCTGGTAACGCCCTATCCGATCTTGAAGCAGCGCTTCTTTTCGGGTCAGTCTGTAATAGAGCACCTCGTCTTTTTCAGTGGTGAGCTTCGACAGCCGGGCATGGTACAGCTTATCCAGGGCCACAGCAACCGAAGTATCAAACGGCAGATGATGTATCCAGCTTTCCCAACTGGTTTCGAGCGTATCACGGCTTTCGCCGTAGTCGGTCATTTGAGCGAGGATTTTATTGGCTATGGCTGCATCAGGAAATCCATACTCATCCAGGATGAGTGTGTTCCTTTTATCGAGGAAAAAATCGTCGTCATCCATCCTGGTTCGCTTCTTTGCCTTTGAGCCGCCCGGCTCGTAAGAGCATGCTCAGGCACGACTTTCGATGGTTTTCACCAGCGCCTGAATCGCAGCCTGTGAATTGCCTCCTTTCAATTCGGCCAGTCCTGCGTAGAAAGAGGTTGATTTGATGTCGGCATTCCGGATGAGGTCCAACCCGCGGCTAAACTCACCTATACTCAGATCCATCAGCCCAATGTCCGCCAACATCTCTTTGCTGACACGCCCCTGGTCATTGATCCGTGAGATGAGAGCCTGGGCCAGATCAAACCGTCCATTGCAGATCAGATAGGAAACGGCAGAGCCCAGCTCCCAGTCCGGCAGAGCCCCATGTTCGTCATGTAGCTGGCCCGCCAGATTGATCCCCTCATCGAAATCGTTCCAAAAGTACTCTTTGATCGACTCGGCGATCTGATTTGGGTCGTATTGCGTGTCGAAGGATGCCCGCAGACCTGGAAACTCCCGATACAAAGCCGTCACGGCAAAGAAAAATGTGCCTTTGGCGCCGGCGGCTTTCGACAAATGAGCGATCGAGGTGGAATCCTTCGGCCTGTCAAGATAGTGGAGCTGGAACTGGAGGTAATTATCACTCAGACCTTCGAGCCTGCGGCGAATATCATCGGGAATCATCTGTTCTTTTTCAGGGGGATAGCTCAAAACAAGGGTGGCGGCCTGTCTTTTCCAGGATTTGATGAAGTCCTTTTGAACGTACTCTTCCCAGATATCCATGGTGGCGACATCGTAGGTTATAAAGGTTTCCAGGACCTCATCATACCCGACGATGGCCAACACATGGGCCGGCACATAAACCAGGATCGGAAATCCCACATCTATGCAACGTTTGATGTCTTCAATACCTGCCATCGGTAGAAAATCGTGACGCCATCCCTGCTGCTCGGCAAACCAGCACTGATCGACCACAAACGTCCCGCCTCCAAGGCCGGTAATCCGGCTCCCGATGGTCCTCGCCGGGACTGCAAGCCCCCAATACCGCATGACCAGGGCAAGCGAATTGGGTACACAGTACCCTCCTTTGTATTCCGTGCTGGTTTCAACCCCGGGCAGCACCACGCGCTTTCCTTCCGCCCTGCGCTCCATGCTGTCGAGAAATTGGTTTGCCTTTTTGACGAGGTACTCATTCCGGTTGTATTTCGCCACGACCCGCCGGAAACCCTGGCGGGCTTCTTTCTCCTGGCCCATGTTATGGTTCAACAGCGCAATACGGTATTGAAGATAAGAGGCGATTTGTTCCTTTGGTTCTTTTTTCAGACTCAGCTCATAGCACCAAAGAGCCTTCGACGTCTGCGCCGTTCGCTCGAAATGCTTGCCCAGATCCAGCAGCAGGTCCGTAACATATCCGAAATTAACGGACACGGTGACGGCTACCGCCACGTTCATAGCAAACACCAGACCGCTGCGCACTAACTTGCCGGAAAGCCTTGGGGACGAGATAATAAAAAACAAAAGAAAAACAGTCCACCAAAAGCCGATGAAAAGCTCCAACGGGACAAATGGGAAGACGAGCGATTGCAAGCCGTTCAGTGTGGCGCTGTGGGCCTGAAAAGCGGGCGCGGCAATAACGGCGTCAAAGCAAAGCATCCAGCTTTGATGAACCCAGACCAGAAATATGCTGTAAAGGAACGCCTGCCCGGCGGTAATCCCCGGTCTGAATCGTCCGAGCAGGCCGCCGGCTATAATACCCGTCAGGGCCAGGAAAACCGCACCGGCCAACACCTTGAAGATGACCATTGTGTCATTGAAACTCACCGGCAAGACGGTCGAGAACATCCGGTCGCTCAAACCGCGGCGCTCTATGTAGAGCTCAGCTACCCGGTAGCCGGGTTCCGGGCCCGAGCCGCCGCGCTTGCGGCCGCGGCTCGAGGAGGCACGGGAGGCGGCGGGCGTTCCGCCTGCCTCCAGGAGCGCGACGCGCGTCTCCGCGCGGTCGACGCTGACAAGCACTTGCTTTTTCAATTTGATCCAGTCGTTCGTTGTGGAAGGGAGCCGAGCCGCGCGCCGGCCGAATCCCGCTCGACGGGCGCAGCGCAGGCCGGCGGAGCCCTGAACGGCGCACGGCCGTTCGGGCAGAGTCGGCGCAGCAGGCCGCCGGAGGGTCGGCGGCAAGGTGCCCATCGCGGATGATTGCGACTGCCGGCAGGCGCCCCCGACGCGAACAGAGAAGAGGCTCTGAAGGGCTCATCGTCTGGTGGGGGTCCTCGGCGAACATTCTGTCTAGTAGCGGATCACGCGGCCCTTGAACGCTGCCGAGGCGCGTGCCTGCAAGTAAATCGATTGCAACAGGCCAACGGCCAACAGTGTGGTGATCACCGACGAACCGCCGTAGCTCATGAGCGGAAGCGTGACGCCGGTAATGGGCATGATCCCAATAGTCATCCCCACGTTGACAAAGACCTGGAACATGAGCATAGCTGCTACTCCGGCCGCTATGAGCGATCCGAACAGATCCTTGGACATCACGAGGACGCGCAGGGTTCGCCATATCAGCAGCGCATAGAGCAGCAGCAGCACCCCGGCGCCCGCGAACCCGTACTGCTCTCCGACCGCCGCGAAGATGAAGTCGGTGTGGTCCTCGGGCACGAAGTTGAGCTTGGTCTGGGTGGGGTTCGCGCGCCCAGTCTTGCCCCCCGACCCGATCGCGATCTTGGACTCCTGCTGTTGGTAGCCTTCGGACTGCGGGTTGGATGAGGGGTGCAGGAACGCGGTGAGCCTGTCCACCTGGTAGGGCTTGAGCACGTTGACCCCCGCCGCGGGTGCCGCCACGAGCACGAACGCGACCGCCACGACCACGAGCGTCGCGAGCGCCGCCAGGTGCTTCCACGGTGTTCCCGCGACGAACAGCAGCATGAACGCGATCACCATGTAGACCATCCCGGAGCCGAGGTCGGGCTGGGCGATCACGAACATCGCCGGTATCAGCGCCGCGATCATCACGCGGATCGTCGTATCGCGCTCGCCGAGCCTGCGCGAGCGGTCGACGACCAGCGCGGACAGCGAGACGATCAGCAGGACCTTGCCTATCTCCGACCCCTGGAAGGAGAACAGCGGGAAGTTGATCGCGCGCTGGGATCCCAGCGCGGCGTGCCCGAGGCCGAGCACGGCGAGGATGCTCACGATCAGCGCCCCGTAGATCAGGTTTTTGATTCGGCGCAGCCCTGAATAGTCGATGCGCGAGAGCACGATCATCAGCACGAAGCCGACGATCAGGTAGATCTCCTGGCGGTGGACGTAGTAGCCGGGGCTGCCGGGAACCAGGTTCTCGGTCGCGCTGCGCAGCGTCACGGCGGAGCAGACTCCGAGCCCGATCACCGCGAAGGTCAGTATCGGGTCCAGCGGCAGGCGCAGGCTGCGCGGGGGCGCCGGGGGCGCCTCCTCGGCTGGCGTGATCGGGCTGAGCGGGCTCACAGCGTCTTGGATGTCCCGGCGACGAACTTCAATGGCTGCCCATACCACTGCGAGGCCATCAGCCGGGCGATCGGGGCCGCCGTTTCGGCACCGAATCCGCCCTGTTCCACGGTGACGGCGATGACTATGGGACGGCTCTGGTTGCCGATGTAGGTCATGTACCAGGACTGGTCTTCCTGGCCCGCGTGCTGAGCGGTGCCGGTCTTTCCGTAGACGGGGTAGGCGGTCTGGTTCCATCCCGTCCAGACGTCGGCGGAGGTCCCGCCGGGCTCGCTCGCCGCGTCGTGGATCCCTTCCATGACGAGGTTGAGGTAGGTGTCGCTCAGGTGCACGGGGCGGCTGGCGGGCGGCGTGATGCTCTGCACGACCCCACCGGTGCTTTCGTCGATCTCGAGCCCGAGGTGGGGCGTGACCACCTTGCCGTAGCCGCCGTTTTCGTACGCGTTCGCGAGCGTGGAGTACGCGACCGCCATCTGCAGGGGATCGGTCAGCAGGTCTCCCTGTCCGACGGCGAGGTGCATGTCATCTCCGATGCTCCACGGACGGATTTCGCTGACGATCCCGCAGGAGGATTTGTGTGTGCGCCGCTCGCACGCTTCCTCCGCCTCGTTCTGCTTCTGGCGCCACGCGGTGTCGGGGACGACGCCGGGGAACTCGCTCGGCAGGTCGATGCCCGTGGGCTCTCCGACACCGAGCTTGTGCGCCATGTTCTGGATCACGTCGCCGTGGGAGTTGGCGCGCTCGCCGACTTCGAAGAAGTACGTGTCCGAGGAGACCTTCAGCGCTTCGACGAGCGGCACGGCGCCGAAGTCTGCCATTCCCGCGTTGCAGAACTTCTCTGTCGAGACTTCGATGCACTGGCCGGCTCCGAGGGCTTCATCGGGCGTGATCACGCCGCCTTCGAGCGCGGCCATCGCGGTGATCGGCTTGAACGTCGAGCCGGTCGGATAGGCGCCGTTGATCGCCCGGTCATCGAGCGGGCCTGTCGCGCTGCCGCTTCCGACGAGCCGCGCGTATTCGCTCTGTGTCAGCGGTTTGGCGAATTTGTTCGGGTCGAACGTCGGATATGAGCCCATTGCGAGCACTTCGCCGTTGCGGGGGTCGAGCGCGACGAAAGCGCCGCCGGTCGCCGGTTTGCCGCCCGCCCGCGCATTTTCGATCCCTTCCACGAGGGCCTTTTCGCTCTCGCGCTGGAGCCCGAGGTCGAGCGTGACCTTCAGGCTGTGCCCGGCGATCGGCGCCGTCGCGGCAAGCGAGCTCGGGACCGGGTCCCCCGCCGCGTCGACCTCGATGCGCTGCACGCCGGGGCGGCCGCGGAGGTAGCTGTCGTAATAGAACTCCAGGCCTTCCTGTCCGACGACCGTTCCGGCGGGCACACCGCGGAACGCGCTCAGCTTGAGCTCGCCTTCGGAGATCTGGTCGACGTGCCCGAGCACGTGCGCCGCGAGATCGCCGTACGGGTACTCGCGAATCGACACGGGCTGCTGCTGGACCCCGGGGAATTCGCCCTGGCGCTCACCGAGGACGGTGAGGACCCCTGCGCCGGCGTCGGTCTTGATCGTCACGGGCGCATACGGGACGGCCGTCTCGCCCTTTTCGACGAGTTCCCGGACCCGGCGTCCGCTGATGCCGAGCAGAACCCCGAGCCGGTGGTAGAGCGCGGTGCGCGCGGGCCCTTCGGGCGGGAGCTCCGATGGCACCACCTGGACAGCGTTGGTGACGCGGCTCGTCACGAGCGCCTGCCCGTTGCGGTCCAGGATCTCCCCGCGCGGCGCCGGGATCGGGATGTCGCGCACGCGGTTCGCATTGGCCTCCGCCACATACTGTTCGCCGGAGAGGACCTGCAGGAACCACAGGCGGAAGAAGATCACGCCGAACATGACCATCGCGACGCCTCCGATGATCGCGACGCGCAGCGCGAGCTGCGGCGAGACTGGGGTCCGCGGCTCGCTCGGCCGCACTCTCTCCATCGCTACGCCCGCGACAGCGGGCTGAGCCCGCCGGTCGTGTACGCGCGCCTGCGCCGGCGCCGGCGCGGATCCTCCGGCAGCGCTCCCTGCAGGGCCCAGCGGACCAGTGCCCACATCGGCAGCGCGACGACGGCGTTGACGAGCACCTCCAGCACGATCTGTTTGAGCAGATCAAGGCTGACGGGCGCGTCCACGCCGAGCATGAACTCCATCAGCGAGTAGCCGACGAGCGCGACAGCCGTGGCGCCGGCGCCGACCAGCAGCGGGGTGAGCGCGGCCTGCGGGTCGCGAACTTCGCGCAGCCGGCCGGCCCAGAACCCGATCAGGGTGAAGATCAGAGACGTCAGGCCGAGCGTCTGCAGCAGTGCGAGATCGACGAGCAGTCCGACCGCGAAGCCGCTCACGCATCCGATCATCGACCCGCACAGCAGGCCGATGAACGCCACGAGCAGCGGCGACAGGTCGACGTTGATGCCGAAGATCGGGACCTCCGAGACGACGCCTATCTGGAAGAACACGACGACGAGCGAGAGCACCGCGACGCGCACGAGCAGCGAGCTGGAGAGCGAGTTGTTCATCCGCCCGCCCCGACCGACGCGAGCTGTTCGCCGGACTGGTTGTTGACCGAGGAGGACGCCTGCCCCACGGGTAGCACCGACACGGCGTTCGCGAGGTTCGCGGCGCGCGATCCGTCGACGGTCGTCAGCACCTCGACGATGTCGAGGTCGTGCAGGTTCACGATCGGGTGCACGTTCACGGTCTTGTAGGCGCTTTCTTCGTTGACCGATGTGACCTGGCCGATGAGGATCCCCGGCGGATAGAGCGAGTTGTCCGGCGGTGCGACGGTGCCCGAGGTCACGACGTATTCCCCGACGTTCGGCTGCGCTGTGGCAGGCAGGTATTGGAGGAGGAGGTTGTTCGGTTCGCCGACCTTCGGCTGGATGATGCCCGTCGCCGTGCTCGAGCCGATGCGCGCCGAGACGCCCATCGAGCTGTCGGTGATCAGATCGACCTCTGCGGCGTCGGATGAGGCCACGGCGACCTTCCCGACGAGTCCTTCGCCGTTCACGACAGGGTCGTTCACGCGCACACCGGACGATTCGCCCTTGTCGATCGTCACCGTCGAATACCACAGGTTCGGGGATTTCCCGATGACCGTCGCCGCCACCGGCGTGTAGCTGGAGATGCCGAGCCGGTCCAGATGGAACAGCGCCAGCAGCTCCCTGTAGGAGCGTTTTTCAGCCTGGTCGGCGACCAGTTCGCGCCGCAGTTTGTCGGTCTGCTTGAGCGATGCCGAGAGCTGGCTTTTCGCATGCAGGGTGTTGCCGAACCATCCGAACAGGTCGCGAACGGGCTTCAGGGCCGCGTTCGCGCCGTCCTGGATCGGTGAGACGACCGTCAGGAAGCCGCGCTGGACCTGGTGCAGGCGTCCGCCTGAAGCCTCACCGAAGTAGGCCGTGAGCAGCAGCAGAGATAGCACGACGAGCAGAATGAGGACCGCTCGCCTGCGCCGAACCGACTTGTCGTACACCTATGACTACCTTCCGAAGCGTTCACGGCACAGAGTACCCGGGGGACCTGCGAACTGTCGCAGGGGCTATCTGCGTCGACGGTTGCGCGACGTGCGGTTGGAGCGGTGGATCGCCTCGAACTCCTCGAGCGACCGGCCCGACCCCACAGCGACGCACGTCAGCGGGGATTCAGCGAGATGCGCGGGCATCTGCGTCTCCTCGCGAAGCCTCTCATCGAGACCCTGCAGCAGCGATCCGCCTCCCGCGAGCATGATCCCGCGGTCCATGATGTCCGACGCGAGCTCGGGCGGCGTGCGGTCGAGCGTCTCCTTGACGGCTTCGATGATCTGGTTCAGGGGTTCCTCGAGCGCCTGCCGGATCTCCTCGCTCGTGAGAACGACCGTCTTCGGCAGGCCGGCGACCATGTCCCGCCCGCGGATCTCCGCCTGCAGCTCCTCTTCCATCGGGCACGCCGATCCGATCTCGAGCTTTAGCTCCTCCGCGGTCTGCTGGCCGATCAGGAGCTTGTACTCCTTCTTCGCGTAGTTGATGATCGCCTCGTCCATCTCGTCGCCGCCGACGCGGATCGACTGTGAGACGACGATCCCGCCGAGGGATATGACGGCCACCTCGGAGGTGCCGCCGCCGATGTCCACGACCATCGAGCCGGTCGGCTCTCCGACCGGGAGGCCCGCCCCGATCGCGGCGGCCATCGGCTCCTCGATGAGATACGCGGTCCGGGCGCCCGCCGAGAGGCAGGCCTCCTCGACCGCGCGCTTCTCCACGCCGGTGACCCCCGACGGGACACAGACGACCACCCGCGGGTGGGCCCAGCGATTCTGGTGGACCTTCTGTATGAAGTGCCGGAGCATCTGCTCGGTGACGTCGAAGTCCGCGATGACGCCGTCCTTCAGGGGTCTGATCGCCTGGATCGTGCCGGGGGTGCGGCCGAGCATGCGCTTGGCCTCGATCCCGACAGCGTGGACTTCACCGGTCCTCGAGTCGATCGCGACGACGCTCGGCTCGGACAGGACGATGCCGCGCCCGCGCACGTAGACGAGCGTGTTGGCGGTCCCGAGGTCGACCGCCATATCGCGGCCGCCGAACCCCGTCAGATAGCTGAAGATGCCCATAGAGAGAGATAGGGCGCGCCTGAATCCGGTCTGGCGCCGCTTGATCGCGGCGCGCTGCGATGCCGGCGCTTTGCGGGGCGCACCCGCGTCTGAGTGTAGCGAAGGAGGGCCCGCGCGGCATAGGTATGCGAGCCCTTTTGCACAGGTTTGGTCAGGTTCGCGGAACCGCTCACATCCGCTCCACTCACAGGCTGAGCAGCTCGGGATACACGTCGAGCAGACGAGCGAGCGGGAGCCCCACAACGTTCTCATAGTCGCCGCTGACGGCCCTCACCAGCGCCGCACCGGCGCCCTGGATCGCGTAGCCGCCCGCTCTGCCCCGCCACTCGCCCGTCGCCAGGTACCAGGCGAGCACGCCTCCCCGAGGTCGCGGAACGTGACGCTCGTGCGCTCGAGCGCGCGTCAGCTCCCGCGTCCCGTCGAGGACCGCGAGTCCGCTGACCACCTCATGCGTCCTTCCGGCGAGCCCCCGCAGCGTCCGCCGCGCCGTGCGCTCATCCGCCGGCTTGCCGTGAATCGTCCCGCCGAGCGTACACGACCGTGTCGCAGCCGATGATCACCTCGTCCTGACCCTCGCGCAGTGACCGCGCGCGCCTTGCCGAGCGCGTTCTGCGAGCGTCACGCTCGCCGGGTCGCCGCTGCTCAGCTCCGCCGACCCCGGGGACCCGCACCGCGAACTGGACGCCGAGGCGCTCGAGCATCGCGCGCCGCTGCGGCGAGCCCGAGGCCAGTACGAGCGGTCTGCGCCCGCCTGCGCGGGGGCCGTCCCCTCGACTACCGCTAGCTCCCCGAAGAACAGCTCGGCCTCGCGCGCCGCGGACTCGGGTCGAGTCCGAGCCGTGCACCATGTTCTCGCCCATCTCGATCGCGAAGTCGCCGCGGATCGTGCCGGGCGCCGCCTCGAGCGGGTCGGTCGCGCCGATCACCTGCCGCGCGGCCCGCACCGCATCGGTGCCCTCGAGCACCATCGCGACGATCGGGCCCGAGGTGATGAACTCGACGAGCTCGCCGAAGAACGGCCGCTCGGCGTGCTCGGCGTAGTGGCGCTCGGCGAGCTCGCGTGTGACCGTCATCTGTCGCAGGGCGATGAGTCTTCAGGCCCTTGCGCTCGAAGCGGGCGATGATCTCGCCGGTCAGTCCGCGTGCGAACGCGTCGGGCTTGACCAGGATCAGGGTTCGGTCCATGTGTGCCTTCTCTGGGGTTTGTCGGCGTTGGTCAGGAGCTCGGGTCGGGGTCGCCGCGCGCGTCCCGGCCGGACGCGGGCGCGGCGGCCCGGCTCGGCGAGCGATGATGCGCTCGCCTCGACGTCGTCGAGCTCGGGCGCCACGGAGCTCTCGTGCTCCTGCTCCTCGCTCTCGTGCGCCGGCGCCGTGGCGTCGTCTGCGTTGCGCTCGGCGCGGCGAGCGCCCGGGACATCGGCCTCGCAGTAGGGACATATCGTCCAGGCCTGGTCGAGCGGGCGCGAGCAGCTGACGCAGCGCTCCTTGAGCTTGCGCAGGCAGCTCGGGCAGCGAATGAAGTCGCGCTCGACCGGGTAGTCGCAGTGGGGGCACAGCGACCGGTCGAGCTGATGCAGGCGAGCCTCTGCGGCCTGCATCTCGAGTTCGCGCTCTCGGACGTCCTCGAGGTACTCGGGCGGCCTAAGGATGATGTAGACGAGGGTGCCGACGAACGGGAACAGCGACGCCATCGTGGCACAGCCGATCAGCATCGGGTCCAGGATCCGGCGCCTCGCGTCTGCGTACGTCCAGTAGATGAGCGACAGGTACAGGACGACGAGGAACAGCAGCACCAGGTCGACGGCGAGCTTCAGGCCGCTGCTTTCGATTCCGAAGATGGCGGGCGGTGGCATCGGCGCGCTGAGTTTAGAGAAACAAGCGGGCGAACCCGTAGCCAGCTGCGAAGAAGACGAGGATAACGAGCGCGACGATCAGCGCCACCGCGCCGATCATCGTGAGGACCGACGGTCCTTCGGAGTTCATCCCGCGGCACTCCTTCCGTGCGCCGGAGAGCTCCCAGGTCGCGGGAAGCTCGTCGGCGAGCAGCTCGCCGACGAGGTAGACAGAGCCCGTCGCCAGCACCGTGCCCCCATGTTCGCGCGCCCATCGCTGGGCCTGCTCCAGCGCCCGCTCGGGCCTCGGCTCGCAGGAGACGTCCTCGTAGCCGAGCTGGCGTGCATGGGACTGCAGTGCGGCGGGCGGCAGCGCGCGCGGGCCGGGCGGCGCGGTGAACCACGCCCGCGCACAGAGCGGAAGCAGCGCAGCGAGCATCGCGGCGGCGTCCTTGTCCTCGAGCACCCCCAGCACGAGCGCCAGCGGCCCGTCGCCGACCACCTCCGGCAGCGAATCGATCAGCGCCGCCACGGCGGCTGGGTTGTGGGCGCCGTCGACGATCGTCAGGGGGTCATCGGCGATCTGCTGCAGGCGGCCGCGCATCTCGGTCGCCGCGCCGGCGCGCGCCAGCGCCGGTTCGCTGAGCGCCATCCCCGCACGGTCCAGGTATGCGCCTGCCGCCGCGGCGGCGAGCGCGAAGTTCCGTCGCTGGAATGCTCCGGGTGCGCGCAGGAGAATGCCGGCAGTGAGCTCGGGCAGGGGCCGGACGATCTCGGCGCGCCGTTCGCCGGCGACGCGCTCGGCGACGGCGAGCGCGTCGGGCTCGAGGTTCTGCCCGAGCACCAGCGTGCCGGATGCGGCGACGACGGCGAGCTTCTCCTCCGCGATGTCCGTGATCGTCGGCCCGAGCCACCGCGTGTGCTCCAGCCCCACGTTGGTGAGGACGGTGATTGGGGCGTCGATGACGCTCGTCGCGTCGTAGCGGCCGCCGAGTCCCGCCTCGATCACCGCCACCTGCGACCTCCTGCTCGGCCATCTGCCACAGCGCTGCAGCGGTCAGCAGTTCGAACTGCGTGACGTGGTCATCCTCGGCGAGCGTGCTGTTGACGCGGTCCGCGGCCCAGCTGGCTCGCGCGATCGCCTCCGCGAACGCGTCGGGGTCGAGCTCGCGTCCGTCGATCTGCAGCCGCTCGCGGTAGGAGCGCAGGTGAGGCGAGGTGTACGCGCCGGTGCGCAGGCCGTGCTCCCGCAGGATCGCGGCGGTCATCCGCGTCGTGGAGGACTTGCCGTTCGTCCCAAGCACGTGCACGGTGTCGTAGCTGCGCTCGGGCGAGCCGAGCGCGGTCATCATCCGGCGCATGCGGTCCAGGCCGAAGCGCATGCCGAACAGCTCCAGCGAGCGCAGCCTCTCCTCGGCCTGGGCCGGCGTCCAGCCTCGTCCCGCGTCGGGTGATGCCTGGGCCGGGCGCTCGCCCTGGTGGGAGTCGGTCCTGTGCACGCTTCTGCCGAGTCGGCTAGGCGCCGGGGTGCCGGCGCAGGTAGTCGATGAACATCGGCCTTAGCGCCTCGCCGAGCGCCCCGTCGCCACTGTGCATCGCGTCTGAGATCAGTCCTTTTGAGAACTGGATGTCGTAGTCCGCCTCGCCCTCGTCGCCGATCGAGGTCTGTGCCGCCGGGATCACCTGCAGAAGCGACCAGAAGAACTTGACGTCCAGGTGCTTCTCGGCACGGCGGACCGCGCGGTCGTGAAGCTCCTTCGTGGAGAGATCCTCGAGTGTGTCGCTCATCCGCGCGGTCCCCTTGAAAGCGTGCCGGGTATCACTCGGCCGGGCCTGAGCTCCCCGCGCGTGGGGCACGGGCGAATGGCATGAGCTCGCGCCCGATCCCGAGCAGGTCGAGCTTCGCGACTATCGCGCCCAGCTCCTCGCGCTCGAGCGCGCTGAGGTTGCCGGGCTTGCCCTTGCTCTTGCGCAGCAGCTGGGCCAGGCGGGATCGCTCCTGCTTGCTCAGCGACCGCCTGCGCCTGTCGACGGCATCGCCGCCTGCAGCAGGAGCAGCCACGGCAACGGCTTTCGCTTTTGCACCGAGAGACAGCGGAGATTTCAGCGACGGGGCCACAGACGCGATGGTAGCGGGGCCCGCGGGCCGGCAGGCTATGGCCGGCGCGCCAGCTCTTCCCGTATGAGCTCACCCTCGCCGCCGGCCCGGGTGGCTCAGGCCGACTCCTCGCGCAGCGACGCATCGCGCGGTCCTCGGGTGCTGCTTCGGTCACGAGCGTCGGGGTCAGCCCCTTCTCGACCGTCTCCTTCGTGACGACGCACTTCTTGACGTCGCGGCGCGAGGGAAGCTCGAACTGCACCTCGAGCAGGATCTCCTCGATGATCGAGCGCAGCCCGCGCGCGCCGGTTTCGCGCTCGAGGCCCTTCTCGGCGACCGCGACAAGCGAGTCCTCGGAGAACACGAGCTCGATCCCGTCGAACGCGAAGAAGCGCTGGAACTGCTTGACGAGCGCGTTGCGCGGCTCGACGAGGATCGATACGAGGTCCTCGCGGGTGAGCTGGTGCACCGCCGACATCACGGGCAGCCGGCCGATGAACTCGGGGATCAGCCCGTATTCGATCAGGTCCTCGGGCAGGCAGTGTTCGAAGATCTGCGCCGGGGTCGCGCTCGGCCTTCTCCTCGATCGCGGCCGCGAATCCGACGCCCTGGTGGCCGATGCGCCGCTCGATGACCTTGTCGAGGTTGGCGAACGCGCCGCCGCAGATGAACAGGACGTTGGTCGTGTCGATCGTCAGGAACTCCTGGTGGGGGTGCTTGCGCCCGCCCTGCGGCGGAACCGATGCCTGGGTCCCCTCGAGGATCTTCAGCAGGGCCTGCTGGACGCCCTCGCCGGAGACGTCGCGCGTGATCGACGGGTTGTCGGCCTTGCGCGCGATCTTGTCGACCTCGTCGATGTAGATGATCCCCGTTTCGGCCTTCTTGACGTCGTAGTCGGCGGCCTGGATCAGCTTCAGCAGGATGTTCTCGACGTCCTCGCCGACGTAGCCGGCCTCCGTCAGCGCGGTCGCGTCGGCGATCGCGAACGGGACGTTGAGCATCCGCGCGAGGGTCTGGGCGAGCAGCGTCTTGCCGCAGCCCGTCGGACCGAGCAGCAGGATGTTCGACTTCTGCAGCTCGATGTCCGAGTCGCCGGACATCATCATCTGGACGCGCTTGTAGTGGTTGTAGACGGCCACCGACAGCGTGCGCTTGGACGGGTCCTGGCCGACGACGTACTCGTCGAGCACCTCGTAGATCTCGCGCGGCTTGGGGAGGTTCTCGATGTCGAACGCCGGCGGCGCCGAGAGCTCCTCGTCGATGATCTCGTTGCAGAGATCGATGCACTCGTCGCAGATGTAGACGCCGGGGCCGGCGATCAGCTTCTTGACCTGCCGCTGGGACTTGCCGCAGAAGCTGCACAGCAGCTGCTCGTTGGAATCTGTCGGTCGGGCCATAGTTGAACGCTCTCTCTCCTTCGACTCTCAGAACATGCCGGACGCGGCTCCAGCAGCACCTCCGCTCCGCGCGCCGTCTAGTGCTCCGAGATCACCCGGTCGATGATGCCGTACTCCTTCGCCTCCTCCGAGCTCATGAAGTAGTCGCGCTCGGTGTCTTTGCGGACCTCCTCGAGGTCCTTGCCGGTGTGCTTGGCGATGATCTCGTCCAGGCGCTGGCGCACGTCGATGATCTCCTTGGCGTGGATCTCGATGTCCGTCGCCTGACCCTGAAAGCTCGAGGAGACCTGGTGGATCAGGATCTTGGCGTTCGGCAGCGCCATGCGCTTGCCCGGCGCGCCGCCGGCGAGCAGCAGCGCGCCCATCGACATCGCGATGCCGACGCAGATCGTCTGCACGTCCGGCTTGATGAACTGCATCGTGTCGTAGATCGCGAGCCCCGCGTAGACCGAGCCGCCGGGCGAGTTGATGTAGATCGAGATGTCCTTGTCGGGGTCCTCGGACTCCAGGTGCAGCAGCTGCGCGACGATCAGGTTCGCGATCTGGTCGTCCACGGGCGTGCCGAGGAAGATGATCCGCTCGTTGAGCAGGCGGCTGTAGATGTCGAACGCACGCTCACCGCGCGATGTCTGCTCGACGACCATTGGGACAAGTGGGCTCATAGTCCTCGCCTTTGTTTCGCTTCGCCGGCCGGATTCCTCTCGAAGGCTAGCGATCTGGTGTCCACAGCTTGGACGCCTCGCCGCCGCCGGCGGGTGCCTGGGCGGGCTCGGCCTCGCCCTTCTCGGGCGTCCAGATCTTCTCGCGGGCCTGCGCCTGAGCCACGGGTATCGGCTTCGCCTCGGCTGCGATGAGGTCGATCGCCTGGCGCGCGGCGAGGTCCTCGCGCACCTCCTCCAGGCGCCCGGCCGAGCGCAGCTGCTCGAGCAGCTCGGCCGCCTCGATCCCTTCGCGCTCGGCGGTCGGCGCCAGCGCCTGGATGATCTCGGGCTCGGAGGGACTGATGCCCTCGGCCTCGACGATCGCGGTGATGACCGCCTCGCGGCGCAGCGCGAGCTCGGCTTCGGGCTCCATCTCGGCGACGATGTCGGCCTCCTCGCGACCGATGATCTGCAGGTAGGCCTCGCGCGAGATGCCGCGGTGGGAGAGCGTGTGGATCATCCGCTCCCACATCTCGCCCGCCCGCGCCTTCACGAGATCGGGTGTGACGTCCACGCGCGCTCCGGCCACAGCCGCGTCGAGCGCCGCCTGGCGGAACTCCGCCTCGACCCGCTCCGCGTCGGCCTCGGCGAGCCTGCCCTCGATGTCCTCGCGCAGCTCCTTGAGATCGTCGAAGCCGGCGTCCACGGCGAAGTCGTCGTCCGCAGCGGGAAGCTCCTTGAACTTGACCTCCTTGACGGTGACCTCGAAGGACGCGTCGCGACCGGCGAGCTCGCTGTTCCCGTAGTCGTCCGGGAAGCGCAGGGCCAGCGTGCGCTGATCGCCCGCAGCCGCACCGAGCAGGCCGTCCTCGAAGCCCTCGATCAGGTTGCCGCCGCCGAGCTCGACGAGCTGGTCGCGGCCCTCGCCGCCTGCGAATGGCGTCCAGCGCGCCTCTCCCTCGGGGGCGTCGGGGTCCGGCAGCGAGCCGACGTAGTCGATGACCACGAAGTCGCCGGACTGCGCCGGCCGCTCGACGGTCTCGAGGCGGGCGAGGCGCTCGCGCATCGCGTCGATCTCCTGCTGGATCTGCTCGGGGTCACTCTCGGGCTCGCGCCGCGGGACCTCGAGGCCGCGGTAGTCGCCGAGCTCCGCCTTCGGGAGCACGCCGATCTCGATCGAGAACTCCAGGGCCTTGCCCTGCTCGGGCAGGTCGCCGAGGTCGACCTCGGGATCACCGACGGGGACGATGCCGGATGTGGCGATCGCCTGCGAGTACCAGCTGGAGAGCGTGTCGCGAACGGCTTCCTCGAGCACCGCCTCGCGACCTATCCGCTGGATCACCAGCGGGGCGGGTACCTTTCCGCGGCGGAAGCCCGGGAGCTTGAGCTCCTTGCCGAGCTGGCGGGCACGGTGCTCCAGCCTGCCCTCGAGCTCCTCCGGGGGGACCTGGACCTGCAGGCGCACACGGGAGTCACCGAGCTCGGTGACCGTCGTCTTCAGGTCGGCGGGCATGTCCGCCACGATACCGTGCCCGCCGATGCCCGTCCCACCTAAGGCCTCTCGGCGTCTCGTCGAGGCGAGACTCTGGACGGGCTCCGCCGCGCACCTGCTCGCCGGAGGCCTGGATCTAGCGGGCGCCCTCGCACGGCACGTGCTCGCAGGGGCGGGCGCCCGGACCCGGTCCTGGGTCCGGGCGCTGACCGAATCCGGAGGCTAGGCTGCGGCTCCTGCCGTTGCGTTCGCGAACGAGAGCCTCACGCCGCGGGGAATGACCAGCACCGCGCACCGCGAGGTCTCGATCAGGTGCGAGGCGGACGAGGTGATCGAGATCCGGCCCTGCTCGGCCTCCGGGCGGGAGTCGATCACGATCAGGTCGGTCTCGTCGTTGACGACCGGCTCGACGCTCGCGCCGAGTGCGGAGGCGAGCGCAGCGGCCGTGTCGTTTGCCCCGCCGTCTGCGTCGCCGACCGCGACGATGTGGCTGATCCGCGGTCCTGCGGCGTCCTCTGCGAGGTCGACGGGCGCGATCGCCACTGCCGTGGTGCCGCCCTCGAGCAGGCGCTCAGCCGAGTTGCCGATCGCCACGTGGCCCTTGGCCGTGTGGGAGTCGGAGCAGAACACGATCACCTCTGCGCCCTCCGCCTGCGCGAGCGCGCGCAGCCCGTTGGGGGTCGAGCGGTCGGTCACGACGTGGCGGCCCGCGTTGGGGTTGCCGAGGATCTCTGCGCCGCGGCCCAGCGTCTCCTGAGCCTCCTCCTGGGCGATCCGCTCGCGCTCGCCGTCGGCCTCGGGGCTGTGACGGACGTAGGCGAGTGACACGTCGGCGCCGGCCCTCGCAAAGGCACGGCCGAGGGCGACCGCGTCGGCCTCGTTTGCGGTTCCGTCGTAGGAAACGATGATCTTCGAAGGCATGTGGTTCTCCCTTTGCTGTCGTGGCCGCATCCGGGGCGGCCGCTGAAGTCGGATTGAAGGCTGGTTTCTCCACGATGGTGGCACGATCCTGCCATCAGTTCCAATGATCTTCTTGATATGCTCCATTAGCTCAGCTAATGCTTAACGTTGCCCGTCTCCGAGTGCTCCGAGAGGTCGCCTACCGCGGCTCCTTCTCCGCCGCCGCCGAGGCGCTCTCCTACACGCAGTCGGCGATCTCACAGCAGGTCGCGGCGCTCGAGGCCGAGGCGGGGACCACGCTGCTGGAGCGCCACCCCCGCGGCGTCACGCTGACGGCTGCCGGCCAGACGCTGGTGGCCCACGCCGAGGGCATCCTCGCGCAGGCTCGAGGCGGCCGAGGAGCGCGATGTCGGCGATCGCGGGGCTGCGCGGCGGGCGGCTGCGGATGGCGTCCTTCCCGACCGCGGGCGCGACTCTGATGCCGCTTGCGATCGCGACCTTCCGGGCGAGGTACCCCGACGTCGAGCTCACGCTCGCCGAGGGGGAGCCCGAGGACATCGCGCCGCGCCTGCGTGCCGGCGAGCTCGACCTCGCCCTGCTGTTCGAGTTCGACGGCCAGACCCCCCTGCAGGGGGACATGACGCGGGTGGTGCTGCTTCAGGACCCGATGCACCTCGCGCTCCCGAGCGAGCACCGGCTGGCGCAGCCGGCCCGAGATCGCCCTGTCGGACCTCGACAGCGACGCGTGGGTGCAGACCTCCCGCTCGAGCCCGTGCGCCCAGCAGGTGGTGCGCAGCTGCCATGCGGCGGGGTTCGAGCCCAACGTCGCGTTCGAGAGCGACGACTACCAGACCGTCCAGGGCCTGGTCGCGGCGGGCGTGGGCGTCGCGCTGATACCTCAGCTCGCGCTGTCGGCTGTGCGCGAGAACATCGTGATCCGGACCCTCTCGCCCGCACCGCCCGTGCGCAGTGTGATCGCGGCGGCGCCCTCCGGTGCCCGACTGGTCCCGGCCGCGCCGGCGATGCTCTCGATCCTGCACGAGGCGGCAGACGCCGTTAATGGCTCGGGGCGCCCGGCCTGACGGCCGGGCGCCCCGAGAGCGCTGCGTGCGGCTCAGACCCTCAACGGGTCATCGCTGCGAGTTATTCGCCTCCGCAATCGTGCTTCATGAGGTTGGCGAGCACTTTGTAGCCAGCCGGCGTCGGGTGAATGTCGCCGGTGAGCATGTTGGTCCATGCCTGGAGGTGTGCCGGTTCCAGACGGTTTTTGGTGTTGAACTTCGGGTACGGGTTCGCGATGCACGGTTCAAATCCACCCTCGGCGGGGGGCTTTGAATACGCTTCTTCCTCGTGCGTGTTGATCAGCGCGGCGAGGCCGAGCGATCCGGCGAGGAGTTCTTTACCGCCGAGCGGGCCTTCGCCTTCGCGGTACAGCACACCGTAGGGGTCATACCCAGCCTGGAAAACGATTTTCCCGGTGTAGTTGACACCACCGAACGTAGCGCCGTTGCGAAGTGCGTACGCTGCGGCCTCGGTGTTTTTGACGATCGTTGCTATCAGGCCCGGAACGTGCGAGACGATGCAGTTGTGGCCTGCTTCTTCGGGCGTCGCTCCGTATTTGCTTTTGCCTTCGGTTTCGTATTCGTGTTTGACTTCGGCTTCACAAGCGGCGATCGCGTGCAGCTGGTCGTTCGCGCCGATGTTCAGCGTGACCATCGTCACCGGTTTGCCCGTGAACGCGTCGACGGCGACGAGTTCAAGCGCCTTTTCCAGCTGTGACTGGCCGGCGTACGATACGTGCAGCGGACCGCCCACACCGTCGATGTGGTAGGCGTTCCAAGCTTCCTGGTATGCGCAGGGAGCTTCGGTGGTCGCCGCGAACGACGATGCTGCAAGTGCCGCTCCGAGCGGACCGTTTCCGATCAGCGACGCGCTGGTCTCACCGGGGCAGCCCAGGTTCTGGGTCTGGAACGTTTTGGCGCCGTGGAGCTTCCTGGCGTAGTCCTGGACGTAACCGGCTTCGAACGCAGTCGCGGGGTCACCCGCGGCTTCGTTTTCTTTATAGAGTTTTGCTGAGTAACCGAACGCCAGCGAGTCGCCGAGCGCCAGGTACGAGTGCGTCACCGGCGGTGTTTTCGCGCTAGCGGTTCCTGCAAACAGTGCCGACATGGCGAGCAGAGCCGCCAGGGCACATACGATAAGTCGCCCGCTGGAGCGGTACGACCTAGTCGAGCCATTCTTGGCTGACATATCTCACATCCTCCTGTGTGTACGGGCACATGCCCGCAGGCACAGCCCCCTCATGGATAGTCCCTCTAGAACTGCTTCCCGCTCATCCAGAGCAAGGGCAGTACCCGCCGAAGATACCCCCGACATTCGGCTAAGTCAAGCCAGAAGGCTCACCTGCAACCGCTCAGGGGCCATCCTCTGAACGCGTACCGAGCCGACGGGTCAACGTCCTCGCCGTCCTGCTGACGTCCGCCGCGGGTGGGACATTTAGCCGTCCAGCGATCGGAAGAAGGCGCGTGCAATGTCAGTCCTCGCATTCCTGCTGCTCATAGTCGGCGCGCTCATCGGCGCGGCTCTCGCGGCCGCCGCGACACGCCGCAGCCAGGAGCGGATGCGCGATGAGCTCAAGTCGATCTCGGTCGACGTCCTCGCGCAGACAGGTGACGCGCTCGCCCAGCGTGTCGCCGAGTCAAGACGCGCAGAGGAGGAGCGCGCGGCCGGCGAGATGGCCCGGCGCGCCGAGGAGATCAAGGGCCTGGTCGGGCCCGTGCAGGAGAAGCTCGGGAGGATGGAGGGCGAGATCTGGCCGCCTGGAGCGCGAGCGCCGCCAGGCGCAGGGCGAGCTCTCGCAGATGGTGCGCTCCGCTCGGGCGAGGGCGTCGGCAGCCTGCGGGCCGAGACGGGCAACCTGGTGTCCGCGCTGCGGCGCCCCAGCACGCGGGGCTCATGGGGTGAGATCCAGCTGCGCAACGTCGTCGAGATGGCCGGCATGGTGGCCCACTGCGACTTCGTCGAGCAGAGCACCATCCAGACGGGCGAGGGCATCCTGCGCCCGGACATGCTCGTGCGCCTGCCGGGCGGAAAGCTCGTGGTCGTCGACTCGAAGGTCCCGCTCGACGCCTACCTGTCCGCGCTCGAGGCGGTCGAGGAGGACGAGCGCGCGCTGCACGCTGGCGCGCCACGCACGCCAGACGCGCGAGCACATCACCAAGCTCGCCGCCAAGGGCTACCAGCAGCCAGTTCGACTCGACCCCGGAGTTCGTCGTCATGTTCGTGCCCTCCGACGGCATCTACCAGGCGGCGCTGGCGCAGGATCCGGCGCTGATCGAGTACGGCGTCCAGCAGCAGGTGCTGATGGCCACGCCGACGACGCTCATCGGTCTGCTGTGGGCGGTCCACTATGGCTGGCGCCAGGAGCTGATCGCCGAGTCGGCGCGCGAGATCGCGGAGTCGGCGCGCGAGCTGCACGGCAGGCTCGGCCGCTTCGTCAGCCCCTGGCGAAGGTCGGGACGCCAGCTCGACTCCGCCGTCGGCGCCTACAACGAGGCGGTCGGCTCCTTCGACCACCGCGTGATCCCGCAGGTCCGCAGGATCGAGCAGGCCGGGCGTCGCCTCGGAGCGCGAGGTCGATTCGCCGGCCGCGATCGAGATGACCGCCCGCGCGATCACCGCGCAGCGCGAGCAGGTCCCGGAGCGACACCAGGTCGCCGGTGACCCGATCGCGTCGATTCCCCGCGCCTCTCGCGCGGCGCCTGAGCAGCAACGACAGCGATCATCGCGAGCGCCACGGGCACCGTCGCCGGCAGCTCGTCGACGAAGAAGAACAGCAGGTCCAGCGCGAGCGCGAAGAGCCGCCGTCAGGACCGCGCCCATGCGCTGGGCGCTGCGCCCCATGCTCGCGACCAGCAGCCCGCCGAGCAGCGCGGCGATGAAGATGTCGCCGTAACCCATGACCGCGGAGCCGAAGACCTCGCTCTGCAGACGGGGCAGGCGGAGCGCCGGGTGAGCCGCGTTGAGCGCGTTGTTGGGCCGCTGCAGCAGATCGGAGACCACGAGCGCCGTGTCCACGACCGCCATCGCGATGATCCCCACGCCGAGCCAGATCGGCGGGGTGAGAGCCGCGAGCAGCACGCCGAGCGTCACGCAGCTGAGCGCCGAGAGGATGAGTGCGGCGGTGTTGCCCGCAAGGCCGCCGCGGTCCGCCCATGCGAGCACGAAGAGGGGAAGCACGACCCATGCCAGCGCGGGGCGTGAACCGTGTGAGAGGGCACCAAGCGCGAGTGCCGCGAGCGGCGGCACTGCGACCAGCGCGAGGTAGGTGAGCCCCTGCGAGCTCGCGCGCTGCGCCGCCGTTGTTATCAGCACGAACCCGACGACCGAGAGCGGCGGTATCAGAGCCCAGAGCCTGCCGCGGGCGCTCAGGAAGCCCGGCAGGGCGACCGTGCCGGGGACGGCGACGAGGGCACCCTGCGCGAGCGACAGCACGGCGATCGACAGCCAGAACGGGAGCATCGCCCGTCAACATAGAGGCCGGGCGGGGGCCCCCGGCGGAATGGACGCTCAGCCCCCGAGCTGGACCGTCTTGACGACGAGCAGGATGACGGCCAGCACCAGGTACCCGCGGAGCATGAGCATCCCGGCCTTGCGGCCGGGCGACCACACGGGGCGCTCGAGCAGCGCCAGCGGCGGCATCGTCCATGTGCTGCGCTTCTCCCTGGGCACGCGCTTCTCGACCTCGACCTTCGCCTGCGGGCGGTTGCGCAGCGAGTAGAGCCCGCCCGCGGCGAGCGCGAGCACCAGCACCGCCGTCAGGTACAGGAACAGGCTGGTGACGTCCACCGTGGGGAACAGGGTGCTGATCATCAGGATCAGGGAGAGCTCGACGAGCACGCCGATGATCACGCTCGCGATCGCGTTCAGCCAGCCCGGGTTCGACCACGGGCCCAGCACCTCGCGGTCGTTGCACAGCAACAGCAGGAACACCGTCGCGCTCGGCAGGAGCACACCGGCGAGCGCCTGGACGGAGGTCGTGATCAGCCCGAGGGGCGCGTCCGGGATCAGCACGATCCCAGCCGCCGCGAGGACCATCACGGTGAACGTGGCGTAGAAGAGCTTTGCGTCCAGCGGCCCGCGGTTCAGGGAGTGCTTGGCCCCGAAGACGTCCCCGAAGGCGTAGGACGTGGCGAGCGTCACGGCCGCGGCCCCGATCAGGGATGCGTTGAGCAGGATGATCGCGAAGAACGCGCCGGCCGGCGACCCGATGCGCGCCTGCAGGTCGGCGGCGACCGTCCCCGCGTTCATGAAGTGCCCGAAGTAGGGGGTGCCCACGAACGCGAACGCTGTCACGGCGATCAGCGCGCCAGCGCCGAGCACGACCACGAAGGCGCCGATCACGGTGTCGACGCGCTCGTAGTTGATCCAGCGCGGCGTGATGCGCTTGTCGATGATGTTCGACTGCTGGAAGAACAGCTGCCAGGGAGCGACCGTGGTACCCACGATCGCGATGATCAGCAGCACAGCCGTGGAGTTGGCGCCGCCCATGATGCTGGGGGCGAACGTGTGACTGGCGACATCGGACACGGTCGGGTGCGCGAGGATCAGCAGCGGCATCACCAGGAAGTTCGCGAACACGAAGACGTACATGAACCGCTCCCAGCTGCGAAAGCTACCGGTCGACGTGATCCCGACCAGCGTCACCGCCGCGAGCGGGACCGCGACGTATTTGCTCACGCCGAAGTACCCGAGGGCCAGGCTCACGCCGATGAACTCGGTGACGATCGTCAGGAAGTTCAGGATGAACAGGTCGCCGACGGAGAACCAGCCCCAGAACCTGCCGAAGCGCTCGTTGATGAGCCTGGCGTGCCCGACCCCGGTGACAGCGCCGAGCCGGATCACCATCTCCTGGTTGACGATCAGCACCGGGATCAGCAGCACCAGCACCCACAGCAGGCTGGTGCCGTAGTTCTGGCCCGCCTGCGCGTATGTCGAGACGCCTCCTGCGTCGTTGTCGCCGACCATCACGATCAGGCCCGGGCCCATGATCGCCAGGAGCGCCATGCCACGTGAGCGCCAGCCGTGGCGCTCGCCGGTGTCGTGCATGCTGATCGTCCCCAGCGCGCCGCGGATATCACCGATGTGCGCCTCGTCCAGGACGGGAGGAACGCCCGTCGGCTGCTGCGAGGCGGGTGCGAGCGTGCTCTGCTCGTCAGACATCTCCGGGCTGCTCCTTTCCTTGCTCGAGGGACTTCAGGACACGTCAAGGCGCGCGCCTTGAGCGGACCGCGTCCCGGGGCGAGCTAGGTCAGGCGGGACAGGACCGACGGGCGTGCGGCCGGCTGGGTACTTCGGGGCTGTTCTCGATCCATGCCGGCCTCCTCTCTGCGCGCCGTGGTCTGTCCTCTTACCAGCGTCCAGACTAGCAACGGAGGTTCAGTCGCGTACGACGCCGAAACGCCTGCGCCAACCCGTCGGAAGGGTCCGCTCGAGGACGTCGTCCACCGTCACGACGCCCACCATCCGCTCCTCCTCGTCGACCACGGGGAGCATCACGAGGTTGTAGTCGGTCATCACGCGTGCGACCTCCGGCAGGTCCGCGTCCGTGCTGACGAAGATCGGCTCGCGCTCGGCCACCGAGTCCAGGTCCAGAGCGGGGTCGGTGCGCAGCAGCGACACGATGAGCGCCGAGCCGCAGAGCCGGCCCTCGGGATTGCGCAGGTACACGCTCGTGAGGGTTCCGGGATCGCGGTCGCTCTCGCGCACCCTCTGGATGGCTCCGCCGACGGTAGCGCCGGGCTCCAGCGAGATGAAATCCGGGCTCATCATCCCCCCCGCGGTCTCAGGGTTGTAGTCGAGCAGCGCTTCGATCTGGGTTCGCTGGGCGGGCGGCAGCAGCGCGAGCACCCTCCCCCGCCGGTCCTGCTCGAGCTCCACGATCAGGTCGGCGGCATCGTCGGCCGCCATGCGTGCGACGACAGCCGCGACCTGCGGGTCCGGACGCTCCCGGATGAACTCGAGCTGGTGGTGCTCGTCGAGCTCCTCGAAGACGTCCGCCTCGAGCTCGCGGTCCTGGGCGATGGCCTCGATCAGCTCCTCTCCCTCCTCATGGGATGCGGCCTCGACGAGGTCCGCGATCTCCGCCGGGTGCAGGTTCGCGAGCTTGCGGTGGGAGAAGCGAAGGCGGGCGGTGGGGACGTGCCCCACGAACGGCTCCATGTCCGCCCAGTCCAGGAACGGCCTGTCGGCCACCATCGTGCGCATGCGCCTCGGCAGAGCCCTGCGCAGCCGCGCGCGCGTGGTGCGGTCGACACCGACGACCCGCCACCAGCCGTCGATGCACGCGAGCTCGATCTCGTGCGCCGTCACGAGAGTCGGCGGGTCGGACTCGACGTCCACGAGCTTGCGGCCGAGCACGTCGCCGGCGAGCAGCACCTCGCCCGGCCGGCGCTCGAACCTTCCGAGGCTGAGCTTCTCGCCCGAGAGCCTCACGGCGCCGGGCTCCATGCGACGCGATCCGGTCGACCGGCACGAACAGCTCACGGCCCCCGATGCGCGCCTTGCACCCGGTGACGGGCGGATAGCCGCCGTCGGCGAGCCGGACGATCAGATCCTCGACACGCCCGAGCCGCTCGCCCGCGCGGTCGAGCAGCGGGCTGCGAAGGACGGACGAGAGATGCATCACGGGCGAGGACACGTCACCGCGAACGTTACGCCTCCTGCCGGACCAGCAGCGAGGCCCCGATCGCACCGCCGAGATCCCCCAGCGCGGCGACGTGCACGTGAGGCGGGCGCGAGTCGGCGAACAGATGCGGCTGCATCGCCTGCGCTATCCGCTCGGCGTAGGGATGGCCGAGCTTGATGCCCAGTCCGCCGCCGATGATCACACCCTCGACGTCTAGCACGTTGACCACCGACCCGACGCCCGCACCCAGGGCGCGGACCGCCCGGTCGATCACGTGTATCGCCAGCCGATCGCCGTGGTCCAGCGCGCGCGCCCAGATACCGCTCGTGAGCCGCGTGCGTTCATGCTCGCGCATCAGTTTGAACAGGTCGGTCTTGCGACCCTTCTCCTCGTGCATCCGACGGGCGTACGCTTCCATCGACGCCCGGCCCGCATACGCCTCCAGGCATCCGCGACGCCCGCACGTGCAGCGCGCCCCGTCCATCTCTACGACCACGTGCCCGATCTCCCCCGCCGACCCGCGTCCCGTCCACGGCCTGCCGTCGAGGATCAGCCCGCCGCCGACGCCGGTGCCCCAGAAGACGCCGACGAGCGAGTCGTAGAGCCTGCCCGCCCCGAACTTGAACTCGGCGTCCGTCGCGACCTGCACGTCGTTGCCGACCCGGACGGGGCAGCCGAGCGCACTCTGAAGCCAGTCGCCGAGCGGGAAAGGACCCTCCCATCCCGGCAGGTTCCTGGCCCTCGTCACCGTTCCATCTTCGATCGTCCCGGGTGAGCCGACGCCGGCGCCCTCGAGGTCCCCCGCGCTGATTCCCGCAGCACCGGCGGCGTCTTCGAGCGCTCCCTGCATCTCCTTCGCGACGTCTTCCGGGCCGCCCTTCGTCGGCGTCGCCCGGCGCGCCGCGCCGATCACGTTCTCGTCCTCATCCACGATCGCCGCCTGGATCTTGGTGCCGCCGAGATCGATCCCGCCACAGAGGTCCATCCGCGGTGATCATGGCACACGCGGGGGCCGTCGCGGGACCGCGCACATAAAGAAAGGTGAGATCCCGCTTTACGCGAATTTATCCCTGCTTGCAGCCATTCTTCGCCCCCTCTTATGGGGTGCGAGCACTATCTACAGGAAGCTCAATGACCGATCGCACCAGCGCATCCTGGATCATCTACGTGCTGGGGGTCCTTTGCGCCGGCGCAATAGTGGCCGCGGTCCTGGTGGTCGGACCGGCCTCCGGGAGCACCTCCACCGTCACGCGCACGGCGACCGTCGCGCAGGGCGTCGTGCAGTCCACGGTATCCGGGAGCGGCAACCTGCAGCCCGCCACCCAGCTGGACCTCGGCTTCAAGACGAGCGGCACCGTAACCCACATCTACGTGACCCAGGGCCAGCACGTGGTCCAGGGGCAGCTGATCGCAACGCTCGACCCGCAGAGCGCAGAAGTCACACTCGAACAGTCAAAGGCCGCACTTCAGTCAGCCGAAGCGGCGCTTGCCAAGCAGGAAGAAACAGACGGGGAAGGCTCAACCGGACAGGGCTCAAGCTCCGCCGCCGCGACCGGCTCGACCGGCTCGACCGGGTCTGCGATCGCCAACGACGCCTCATACTCGCCGACCGCGACCGCACCCGCCGGCGGTCAGGGGACAGGAACCTCGACGACGCCCACCACGACGAGCACCACCCCCACCACGACGACGCCGCAGACCCGCACGGGCACCACGACCACCCCGGCGACGAGCAGCTCGGGCGAAACCCGCAAAGCGTCCGGTGAATCGAGCGCCTCGCGGGAAAGCAACGCGTCGAGCGAAACGAAATCCACGTCCTCCTCGACGACAGCGACGATCAGCACGGCCACACGCGAAGCGAACATCGCCTCGGCCCGCGCGGCGGTCAAGAGCGACGCCCTGACGGTGCAGAGCGACGAGCAGGCGGTCGCGAACACCAGGCTCTACGCGCCCGCGACCGGCACCATCGCATCGCTCTCCGGGCAGGTGGGCGAAGATGTGTCCGCGACGGGCACCACGCGCTCCACGTCGGGTAGCTCATCCACGGGCTCGAGCTCGTCGACGTCGGGGGCCGCAGCGACCGGGCGTTCGAGCACCTCCGCCTCCACCGGCTCCACCGGCTCCACGGGATCGACCGGTTCCTCGAGCTCCTCCTTCGCCGTTCTCGCCGACCTCAGCTCGATGATCCTCGTGGTCCCCCTCAGCGAATCAGAAATCGGCAACGTGAAGGTGGGACAGATCGCCACGGTCACCGTCGAAGCCCTGAGCGGCCGCAAGCTCGCCGCGCACGTCGGCGAACTCGCGATCCTGTCGACGAGCAACAGCGGCGTGGTCAGCTACGACGTCACCTTCCAGCTCGACCAGATGGAAACCGGGCTCCGCGCGGGCATGAGCGCCACGGCTGAAGTCGTCGTCAAGCAGGCCGAGGGGATCAACGTCCCGACCACGGCGATCACGGCCGACACCGTCACGGTGGTGCGCGGCGGCAAACACGTCCGCCAGCGAGTCGTGACCGGCCTCGCAGGCAACAGCTCGACGATCATCCTCAGTGGCCTGAAGGTCGGCGAAACCATCGTCCTGCCGACCACGACGACGACCACCACCAGCACCCGCAGCTCCACGAGCCGGATAGGAGCGGCCGGCTTCGGTGCCGGTGCAGGCGGGTTCGGTGGTGGCGGCGGCGCCGCTTTCTTCAGGGGAGGCGGGGGCTGATGCGGTTCGGCGGCAAAACGCATACGCGCCGACCGCGGACCGAGCCGCTCGTCAGACGGCCCGAGGGCGCCCGGGGCAGGGGACGGCCGCGTCCTCCGGTCATCGAGGTCCACGACGTCTCAAAGGTTTTCGAGCTCGGCCAGATACGCGTGAGGGCGCTGCGTGACGTGTCGCTGCAGATCGAGACTGGCGACTTCGTCGCGATCATGGGCGCCTCCGGCAGCGGCAAGAGCACGCTGATGAACATCCTCGGCTGTCTGGACATCCCGACGGCCGGCCGCTACCTGATCGACGGCGTCGATGTGAGCCACATGGACGAGGACGACCTGGCGGACCTGCGCAACCGCAAGATCGGGTTCGTCTTCCAGAGCTTCAACCTCGTCGCTCGCACGAGCGCGCTGGTCAACGTCGAGCTGCCCCTCGCCTACGCCGGGCTGCGCGGGTCCGAGCGCCGCAAGCGCGCAGAACGCGCACTCTCATCTGTCGGGATGGCAAAACGCATGCACCACCAGCCCTCCGAGCTCTCCGGCGGCCAGCAGCAGCGCGCCGCGGTCGCGCGCGCGATCGTCACGAACCCCGCACTGATCCTCGCTGACGAGCCGACCGGGAACCTCGACTCGCACGCGACGGAGGAGGTCCTGCGGATCTTCTCGCGGCTCAACGAAGAAGGCCGGACCGTCGTGCTGATCACGCACGAGCCCGATGTTGCGGAGCAGACCAAGCGCATCATCCGCCTCAGCGACGGCAAGATCGTCGAGGACCGCCGCCTCGCAGGAGTACACGACCTGCCGCCGTCCCCCCACAGCCTGAAGTCCGCCCACCACCGCGACGGCGCGGCGGAGGCGCACGCATGATCGGCGCGGAGACGGTGCGCATAGCTTGGAACGGGATCACGGCCAACAAGCTGCGGTCCGGCCTGACTATCCTCGGCATGACCATCGGCGTCGCCTCGGTGATCGTGCTGATCGCGGTTGGCAACGGCTCCTCGAAGGCCGTCGCGTCACGGATCCAGAGCCTCGGGACGAACGTGCTGATCGTGCAGGGCAGCGGAGGATTCCGCGGCGGCGCCCGCGCGAGCACGACGACCACGGTGTCCCTGACGAAGGCGGACGCGGAAGCGCTGCAGGCCCCCGGCGCGGCGCCGGATGTCCAGAGCGCATCGCCGGTCGTGACCGCAACCAGCGTAAAACTCGTCTCCGGTTCCTCGAGCTACGAACCCTCCTCGTTCGTGGGCACCACGCCCTCTTATCTGACGGCCCACAGCTACAAGGTCGCCGAAGGCGCAGCCTTCACCGAAGCGGACGTGCGCGAACACAAGCGCGTGGCGGTTGTCGGCCAGGAAGTGGTGCAGGAACTGTTCGGCGGGTCGAGCCCTGTCGGCCAGACGATGAAGGTCAACGGCAGCAACTACGAAGTGGTCGGCGTGCTCGCGAAAAAGGGCACGAACGGCGCCACCAACGAGGATGACGTCGTCATCGCCCCGATCACGACGGTGCAGAACGCGATCACCGGCACCGGCCCCGTCGACTCGATCACGGTGCAGGCGAAGTCCGAATCCGCGCTCAACTCGGCCGAATCCGAGGTCACTCAGATCCTTGAGGAACGTCACAAGGTGAAAGACACCTCCGAACCGGGCTTCAGCGTGCTGAACCAGGGATCGCTGCTGGAAACGTCCAGTTCCACGAGCAGCGTTTTCACGACGCTGCTCGGCGAGGTCGCGGCGATCTCGCTCCTGGTCGGCGGTATCGGCGTCATGAACATCATGCTCGTGTCGGTCACCGAGCGGACCCGCGAGATCGGGATCCGCAAGGCGATCGGCGCCCGGCGCAGCGACATCCTCACCCAGTTCCTGACCGAGGCGGTGCTGGTCTCCGTGTTCGGCGGTCTGGCGGGCGTCGCCGTTGGCGTGATCGGCAGCCAGTTCGAAATCGCCGGCGTGCACCCCGAAATCGCGACATACTCAATCTTCCTCGCCTTTGGCGCAGCTCTGGTTTCGGGCCTTTTCTTCGGCACCTACCCGGCGGCGCGAGCAGCGTCCCTCCGACCGATAGAAGCGCTGCGCTTTGAGTGATCCAACTTCCCCCGAGGAGCCCGTCATGTCACATCAGGAGCACGCCACCCCAGCCGCCGCGACGGAATACCCGGCGGACCCGGAGACCTCCTACGAGCCCGACCAGGAGAGCGGCGAATGGACCGAGGACGAGGAGGAGCTGCCCCGCCGCCCGCGCCGTCGCCTGTTCACCCCGATCCCGCTCGCCCTGCTCGGCGTGCTCCTGACCGCATGCGGTTTCATCGGCGGCGTGCTGATCGAGAAGGGCCAGAACTCGAGCAGCACAACCGGTGCGCCATCGTCACTGGCCTCACGGTTCGCCGCGCTGCGCGGCGCCGCGTCGGGCGGCGGCGCGGGCGGCGCAGCCACGGGATCAACGGGCGGCTTCACCAGGCCCACGGCCGGCACGGTCGCCTACCTCGCCGGCAGCACCCTCTACGTCACCAACTCGGAAGGCAACACGATCAAGGTGAGCACGAACGCTGGCACCTCCGTCACCAAGACCGTCGCGGGTACCGTCAAGGGCATCCACCCCGGCGAAACGGTGACGGTGACGGGCGCCGCCGGCTCCGATGGAGCGATCAGCGCCGAATCGATCAGTGTCGGGGCGAGCACCGGCGGCCTCGCGGGGCTTTTCGGGAGTTCACGCTCGAGCAGCTCCGGCAGCACCGGGGGCGGCGGAACATCGAGCCTCTTCGGCGGCTGAGCACCGAGCCGGGCGAGAGCGCAGGCCCACAGCACAACGCAACACAGGTTTAGGACGACCGGCCACAGCCGGACCAGTCCACCCCCACGTAACATCGACAAGGAGATCCATGTCCCACAACATCAGCAGTAGAAGTCGAACCACTGCCGGCGTCGCCCTCCTGCTAGTGCTGGCCAGTGTGTTGCTGGCAGCCTGCGGAAGCTCGTCGAGCACCACCTCGACAGCCGCCAGTGCAACCCAGAGCGCATCGACGACGGGCACGCCCACCGGCGGCGCGGGCGGGGCAGGCCGGTTCTCGGCGCTCCGCGAATGCCTTGCCAAGCAGGGCATCACGCTGCCCAAATTCACGCCGGGCCAGCACCACACGCCGGGAGCCGGTGGCCTGCTCGGCGGCGGTACGACCGGAACGGGACCGAAACTGCCGAGCGGCGTGACGCGCGCTCAGTACGAAGCGGCGATCAAGAAGTGCGGCGGTACGCCCGGCAGGTTCGGCGGCGGCGCCGGACGCTTCAGGAGCCCGGCGTTCAAGACCGCGCTGACGAAGTTCTCGGCGTGCATGAACGAAAACGGTGTGAAGCTCCCGGCCCCCAACACCTCGGGCACGGGTCCGGTGTTCAACACGACCGGGATCGATACGGCGAGCGCGTCGTTTAAGGCCGCTGAGGCCAAATGCGCCAGCGTTCTGCGCGCCGGCCTCGGGGCGGGCGCACAGGGCGGCGGGGTCGCCGGCTCGCAGTCCGGCTAGCTGCAGGACCCGGTGAGGGGGTCGCGGCCCGTGAGTCGCGGCCCCTGCACCAGCGCGGGGAGCCATCCGCGCTCGCCCTCCTCCCCTCTCCCGAGGTCAGGTCAGGGTCGCTTCGGGTCCGGGATCGCCGCGGAGCTCGGCTTCGTGGCGATGACGGGAGCCTGGATCGACCCGATGCGGACCATGAGCTGGTTCCACTCGGCGGTGCTCAGCACATTCGTGCTCACAACGGGAGAGGGAGCGGCGGCGCCCTTGCCCGCGGAGTGAGCGGCCGTGGAGACCGCGGCGGTGCTCAGCTTCGCCTGCGTGGTCGCGGGAGCGAACGTCACGCGGATTCGGTTCCAGAAAGCGGATCGCGCGAGCGTCGCGGGCTGACCCGGGTAGCGCATGAGGCTGATGATCCTGTTCGGCACGAATTTCGCGGGGAGCGTCAGCAGTGTCCGGATCGTGAGGTCGGTGATCGTCCCCGGTCCCTGATGGCCGCTTACCGGCTTGCCGTCGATGGCGGAGATGTCAACGAAGTCGCCGTCCTGCTGGCCCGCGAGGGCTGAATGGCCCGTGGTGCATCCGATCGCCTTGACGGTTGGCTGCAGCCCGCTGCGCGAGAGGAAGGCAAGCAGAGCGAGAACGCGCGCATCCGCCGCACCGGAGGCGACTTCGCGCCGCTCGCATGCGCCGAGCGTGATGCCGGGGTCGGAGAGGACCGCGCGCTGAAGCTCTGTCTTGGACAGCAGGAAAACGTCGCTCGCAGTGGCGCCGAGAAGCGGGTCCGTCGCGCGGGCTCCCTTCGGGTGCAGCGCGGTCTGCAGCTGGGCCCAGTTGGCAAGGATCGGGGCGGGGTCGATGCTCCCGGGGTCCCCGGCGGGACGAACCGCGAAGCGGATGCTGCCACTCGATGCGCCCTGAGCCGTGCTCACCGTGCCGAGCACGGTGCCTGCCGGCACGACCGAGCCCGCCGTCAGCGGCTGGCGCTGCTCAGACTTCTTGATCGCGGCCGTGCGCGCCGCCTGCACCGCCGCAGCGGCCTTCGCGTCGGGGTTGCCGGGGTGGGCGAACAGCCGCACCCGGCCCATGCCCGCGGGAGGAGCTTCATCGGTGCTCGGAATCGCAGCCTGCCCGGCGGCGGCCGTTGTCTTGACCTGGGCCTTGGGCGTCTTCACGCTGAGCGTCACCGGAAGCTGGACTCCGGCGGTGGCGGCCTGCGAAGGCTTGGGGTCACGGGTGCTGGCCGCCGTCACGACGGGAGAGGACTGCGGCGCCTGGACCGGTTTGGAGGGCAGATAGGTGTGCGCGAGGCTGCCGAGTCCGGCGTAGGTGAACAGATCGCCGTACACGTCGCGAAGGATGAGGTAGCGGCCGAGGCTCGCCGACGTGCCGATCTTCGCGACGCGGCCGTCCTGCACGGCCAGGACGGAAGCGTTGGGCGTGCTGTCGACGTTGGCGAACAGCGTCGGGGCTGGCTTCGCGGCGCTCTGCGCCTTACTCGCGGCGGCCGTGGGCGAGACAGCCGTGGTGCCCTGCGCCGGTGACGTGCCGGCGGCGGCCTGCGGAGTGAGCGCAGCTCCGGCGGTGGCGGTGGAGGCAGTGAGCGCGGCCGCTTCGGGGAGGGTCCAGGAGACCTTTGCGCCGCTGACGGGAAGGCGCCCGTCGATCAGGCCGGTGAGGGTCGCGATCACGACCTTCGGGTAGGTCGAGATCAGCTGTCGCCCGGAGCAGAACCGAGTCGGCATATTCTTCGGAGTGGTTGTAGGCGAGGATCGCTTGGCGCAGGTTCGTGGCCGCACCGGCGGCGCGCAGGTAGCGCGCGGCGGCGAAGATCGCGTCGACGGGGTTGTAGGGGTCCGCGTAGCCCGCGTTCAGCGCGTCGACCCCGTACTGCAGCCAGGTGCTCGGCATGAACTGCATCCACCCGACGGCGCCGGCACTCGAAACGGACTGGTCCGTCCCGTAGTCGGTCTCGATTTCGTTGATCGCGGCGAGGATCTGCCACGGCACCCCGTACTGGACGGCGGCGGCCTTGTAGATCGGCAGCAGGAAGAGCGGGATGCGGTAGAAGCCGAGCGCCTCGACCGACGACTGCGAGGAGGCAGAGGAGCGCAGCGAGCGCACCCGCGCTCGCGACCGCCTGCGGCGACGAGGCTACGTTGTTTTCGCCCTTCGTTTCCGTGCTCTTCTTGGTCTTCGCCGATGCCGTGGTGGTCGTCTTCTTCTTCGCGGCGCTCGGCGTCGTCTTCTGGCTGCGCTGGAGCACGACCGTCGGCACTTCGGCCGCGGGCGCCGGAGCGGGCGTGGTCGTCGTCGGGACGGTTGACGTAAGGAGCGGGAGCCGGCGTCGTTTCAGTGCTCGTCGGCGTGGACGTCTGTGTGCGGCGTGGTTTCGGTGGCCGCAGTCGGCGGTGGTGGCCGTTTCCGGTGCCGTCGTCGTGTCCGTGGCTTCCGGCGTGCCCGCGGCAAGCGCAGCCGGGGCCGCCGAGGCCGGCGGCCGTGATCCCGCCGCCGGCGAGCGCCGAGAGGACCGCACGCATCGCCTTGCGGCGGGCGTTTACGACGGCGGCATGCGTCGGAGGTGGTCATCGTGGGTCGTCCCATGTCGTGGTTGGCGCAGCCTAACCCACAATCGCGGGATACGCCCGCCGGGATTCATATCGGCAGACAGACACGAATCCGTAAAGGATTCGTAATCGCGCTGGCAAAAGTCTGCCGGCTGGCTTCCCTGGTTCATTCGCCCGCGAGCCTACAGGCGGCTGCGGAGCTACGTCGCAGTCGTCGCCAGCGCAGAAGCTCGTCACTTGCAGCCTCTTCGCGGCGCGCCTGCCCGTTCCTGCCCCGAACAGTACGCCCAAACAGATGTCGGCGTTGCAACTCGCCGACCGGTTGGGGTAACCAACGGCACGGCTAAGCGATATCCTGAGCGCGTGGAAACGATCCTCTCGGTCCTGCAGGTGGTGATCGCGGTCGTGCTCATCTTCCTCGTGCTGATGCACTCCGGCAAGGATTCGGGCCTGTCCGGCGCCTTCGGCGTGG
Organism: uncultured Solirubrobacteraceae bacterium; assembly: GCA_963740075.1. Lineage (GTDB taxonomy): Bacteria > Actinomycetota > Thermoleophilia > Solirubrobacterales > Solirubrobacteraceae > Palsa-744. The sequence continues at coordinate 150,999 of CAVUCP010000001.1, forward strand.
GCAGCGGCGCCGGCCCGCTCGGCGGCGGCTCGATGGTCGAGCGCAACCTGAACCGCTGGACGATCTTCTTCGCGGTGCTGTTCTTCCTGAACGCGATCCTGCTGCTCAAGCGCCCCTGGGCCTGAGCCCGGTCCGGGCCCGGCGTTCAATGCGGCCTGGGTCGGTGCTCTCGCGCTCCCGCGTCGACGATCTGAGCCCTCGAGCGCGTCGAGGCGGTCGAGGATCTCCAGCGCCTCCGCGCGGAGCGTTCCGTCGACCGCCGCGTAGTCCTCCTCGGAGAGCTTGCCGGTGCGGTAGTCGAGCTCGGTGTCGCGGATCTCCCGGTACTTCGCCTCACGCTCGGCCTCGACTCCTCGCGCGCCACCTCGAGCTGCGGGTCGGCGCGGGGTATCGAGCTCGTCCACCCCTCTCGCCGTGCGGACCCCGCGCCGGCATCAGCGGCGCGCCGACGATCAGCACGACGAACGCGATCAGCAGCAACTGTCGAGAGAGGACAACCGGAGCGCTCACGCTCTGGGGCCGGAGCTGACGCGGGCTCAGACCCGCGCCAGCCGCGCGCCTGCGCGCGCGGGCGCGCACCGTGATGCGCTCGGCGCACCGCGCTGGGGGCCGGCCAGATGGCGATCAGGCCGCCGCCGAAGACGATCAGCCCGCCGATCCAGATCCACATGACCAGCGGCGAGACGATGAAGTGGAACTGCGCCGGCGGCGGGTCTTCAGGTATGCGCGCGCCAGGTAGCCGATCGCGACGATCTGCGTCTTCGGGCCGCAGCGTCGCGTTGCCGACCGTCACGATCCGCTGCAGCGAGGGCGCTTCGATGTCGGGCGCGATCGCCGTCCACACATCCCGTGTGAAGCTCGAGTTGTTGCTGATGTGGCTCACGGGCTGGCCCCCGATCAGGCTCCCGACGGAGCCCTGAGCGGGATCCTGGAGGCGTAGTAGCCCTCGCTCGGAGCGAGTGTGGCGACTGGTTTCCCGCCCTTGCTCACGTCGATGATCGCGCCCGAGGCTCAGCGTCGAGCCCGTGTGGGCGGCGTCGTACCGGGGCGTGATCGTGGCCGTCGGCCGGACGTAGCGGATCGTGTAGGCGCCCACCCGTCGTGGACTGCCCCGGTGAGAGGCCGAGCTCGGATGCGTGCTGGAAGGACGAGGACGCCGCGACGCCGACGAACAGGACGGCGATCCCGAGATGGACTATGTAGCCGCCGTAGCGCCTGCGGTTGCGGCGCACCAGCGCGAGGAGCGCGCGCGGGGGCCGGTTCGCCGGCCATCGCACGCCGCGCGCGCGTGCCCCGGTAGAACTCCTGGCCGACGCTTCCGAACACGAACGCCGCGCAGCAGAACATCGCGATCGCCAGAGGCTTGTGCGAGACGCCCGTCGCGACCAGCACGACGCAGCGTCAGCAGCGCGGCAGCCGATCGGCACCATGAAGTTGCGCCGAGCGTTCGCGAGCGTCGCCCGGCGCCACGCGATCACCGGCCCGATGCCGCTGAGCAGGACGAGGATCAGCGCGAGCGGAACGGTGTACCGGTCGAACCACGGCGGCCCGACCGAGGCTTCCTGGCCGGTCAGAGCCTCGGAGATGAGCGGGAAGTACGTGCCCCAGAAGATCACGAAGCAGAGGCCGACCAGGACGATGTTGTTTGCGATGAAGATCGACTCGCGCGAGATCAGCGAGTCGAGCCTGTGCTCGGACCGGAGCATGTCGCGGCGGGAGACGACCAGGTAGATGGAACCGCTGATGAGCACCCCGATCAGCACCACGAACGGCACGCCGAGCGTCGCGCCACCGAACGCGTGGATCGAGTTCAGGACCCCGCTCCTGACGAGGAACGTGCCCATGATCGCCAGCGTCCCCGTGGCGAGCACCAGCGAGACGTTCCAGACCTTCAGCATTCCCCGCTTCTCCTGGATCATCAGCGAGTGCAGGAATGCGGTGCCGGTGAGCCACGGCATCAGCGAGGCGTTCTCGACCGCGTCCCAGCCCCAGTATCCGCCCCAGCCGAGCTCGGAGTAGGACCAGCGCGCGCCGAGCAGGATCCCGATACCCAGGAAAAACCATGCGGCGAACGCGAACCTGCGGATCGACCGGATCCAGTCAGCGTCGACCCGCCGGGCGAGCAGGGCCCCCATGCCGAAGGCGAGCGGGATCGTGCAGAGCGTGTACCCCGAGTACAGCATCGGCGGGTGGATCATCATCGTCGGGAAACGCAGCAGCGGGTCGAGCCCGACGCCTTCCGCGGGCGCAGGACTCGTCGTCTTGAAGGGGTTGGCGTAGAAGATCATCAGCGACACGAAGAAGCCCGCGAAGCCGAGCAGGATCGCCGTCGCATAAGCAGCGATGTCCCGCATCCGCCTGCGTGTGAGGAACAGCGCGAGACTCGACCAGAGCGAGAGCAGCCACGCCCACAGGAGCAGCGAGCCTTCCTGTGACGACCACACTGCCGCGGCCCTGTAGAAGGTCGGAGTCGTGCGGCTCGAGGTGTCGGCGACCGTGTTGAAGACTGAAGTCGTTGCGCAGGAACGCGACCTCGAGCACCAGGAACGCGACGGTCAGAATGCAGGCCAGCGCGTAGACGGCCCTGCGGCCGGAATCCGAGAACTCGAGCCTTCCGGAGCGCACGCCGTAGATCGACGCGCAGATGCCGTATCCGCAGACCGCGAGCGCGAGCAGCAGGCAGGCGTAGCCGAGGCCGGCCATCAGCCGTTGCGGTCAGAGAGTCGGCGTGGCTCGGTGCGCCGTGACACTCAGCCGGTCTTCGTCTGGCCCGCGGGCGCGGTGGTGTACTTCGACGGGCACTTCGTGATCAGGGAGTTGCGTTCGCCCACGTAGCGTCCCCCCTGCTTCTCGACGGTGACGATGACCTCCCGCCCTTCACGGAACGGGTCGGGCACCGTCCCGGTGTAGGAGATCGGGATCGCCGTGCCTCCTCCTGCCCGGTCCTCGACGCTGAAGTTCAGCACGGCTCCTTCGCGATGCACCGAGGACGGAGCGACGGTCCCGGTCAGGATGTAGCTCTGGCCCGGCTCTGCCTTGCGCACGAGTTCGGTGGGCGTGAGCGCTGGGCTCGCGGCACTGAAGCTCGTGTACACGAGCGCTCCTGCGAGCACGACGGCGGCGGTCAGGGCGACGACCAGACGCACCGTTCGCTTGCGAGCGGGATTCATCGTCCGCAAGTATCGCAAACGACGGACCCCTGAACGGCATAGGGACCCTGATGGAGGCCCGGAGCGAGAGCATCCGGAGGTTCCTGCACACTCTGCGGGCTCCCGCACTACAGGAATGAACGGTTATGGGGCGAAACCCTGAGGCGTGAACTGCGTTCTTTAGGGGGTGAGACCAATCAAACCCAGCATCCTCAATCCACGCGGCGAGAGCCGCCACGCACGCCGTCGGCGCCAGGGCGCGGCGGCGCGTGTCCCGCAGGGCGCCCCCAAGAGCGTCGACCCCGACGTCTCGCGCGCACGCGCCGCGGGTGGGCCGATCGACAACGCGGCATACAACTGCCAGTGTGGCTACATGTTCAGCGCCGCGGTGTCGACCAGCGTCTGCTGTCCGCACTGCGGCACGCGCCAGGCCTGGTAGCGCCCGCAGACCGTCCGTCGGCTGAACCCCCGCGATAACGCGGTGTAGGCTCTGGCCCCCGTGGCCGAGATCTCCCCTGCCCTCTACCGCGCAGGATCGGGCGAGCAGCTCGTGCTCCTGCACGGGTTCACAGGCACATGGCGCCATTTCAAGCCTCTGCTCGGCGATCTCGCGGCCCGTTACGACGTGATCGCGCCCACGCTGTCCGGCCATGCCGGCGGGCCCGCGTTCCCGCCGGGAACGCCGCTGACGCTCGCGGGCGCAGCAGATCTCCTGGAGGCCCAGCTCGACGAGCTCGGCGTGCGGGAGCCCCACGTGGTCGGAAACTCGATGGGTGGCGCCCTCGCTCTGGAACTCGCCAAGCGGGGACGCGCAAGGTCGGTGGTGGCGCTCGCACCCGGCGGCGGCTGGAACACGGGCGACGGCGAGGCCCAGCGCCTGGCCCGCTACTTCACGCGCCAGATGCGTCTGACGCGGTCGCTCGAGCGGCGCATCGTGACGTTGATGCGCCAGCCGAACGTGCGCCACGGCGCGCTGCGCGACATCATGCGCCACGGGGAGCTCGTCGCGCCGTGGGACGCGATCGACATGACGCGCTCCGCGCTGCGCTGCTCAATCGCCGATGACGTGATCGCAGCGCTCACCGCCGACAGCGGCGTCACGGTTCACGACCTCGACAGGATCAGCTGCCCCGTCCTGCTGGCGACGCCCGAGCACGACCGCATTCTCCCGCCGGCCCTGCATGCACCGCGGTTCCGGCGCGAGATACCTGCGGTTCATGCGCGCGTGCTGCTCGGCTGCGGGCATGTACCCATGTGGGACAACACGCCTCTGGTCCTGAACACGATCGTCGACTTCGTCGAGCGCGGGGAGAGCGCCCGGTCCTACGCCGGGCTCGGCGCACCGTCACCGAGCCTCTGAGCCGCACGCAGCCGGCGTACGGGGCCGCCCGGGATGCTTTGTCACCCTGGGGTCCGTGCACCTCACGGAATCCGTCCACCAGGTCTGGCCCGCCTTCGTCCTGGTGACCGGCCTGCTCCTGATCGGGCTGGTGGCGAGCCGGGACGGACTGTTCGAGCACGCGGGCGCTGCGCTACAGCGCCTTCCGGGAGGGTCCGCTCCGCTCTTCGCCGCGTGCCTGGCGCTGGTGGCGGTCGTGACCGCGATCCTCAATCTCGACACCGCCGCGGTGTTCCTGACCCCTGTGCTGGTTCATGCCGCCCGCGGTCGAGGCGTCCGCGAGGAGGCGTTCCTTTACGGGTCGGTGTTCATGGCGAACGCGTCGTCGCTGTACCTGCCTGGCTCGAACCTGACGAACCTGCTCGTTCTCGCGCACCAGCCCGTCTCCGGCGCCACGTTCGCCGCCGAGATGTTCGCGCCGGCACTCGCTGCCACGCTTGCGACGGGATTCGGGCTGTTCCTGCTGTTCGGCGCCGCCATGCGGGCCCCCGCGCGCGCGCCGAGGGCGTCCGAGCGCGCAACCCCGCCGAGGCTCAGCCTCGTTGCTGTCGGCGCCGCCGCCGTCCTCACCGTCGCACTGCCCAGCCCCGCCGTTCCCGTGCTGTGCGCAGGGGCCGCCGCCGCCCTGTATGAGCTGGCCCGCGGGCGGCTGACCGGCGGGGAGCTGATGCGTGCCCTCGGCCCCGCTGTGCTCGTCAGCCTGTTCCTTGTGAGTGTGGCGTTGGGCGTGCTCGGTCGCTCATGGGGTGGGCCGTCCCAGCTCCTCGGCGACGGCGGGCGGTGGGGCACCACCGCGATCGGGGCGCTCGCGTCCGTCCTCATCAACAACCTCCCGGCGGCGGTTCTGCTCTCGGCGCGGCCCGTCGCTCACCCGCGGGCGCTCCTGCTGGGACTCAACATAGGACCCAATCTCGCCGCGAGCGGTTCGCTCTCGGCGTTCCTGTGGTGGCGCGCGGCACGCCAGGTCGACGCGCGTCCATCGCTGACGGCGTTCTCGCGCCGCGGAGTGCCGCTCGGGCTCTTCGCGATGCTCGCCGCGCTTCTCGTCAGCACGCTCATCGCCGGCCCGTCATGAGCGCACCCGCCGCGACGGGTGCATAGAGCTACTGAGTTCGGGCGAGCACACGGATACCCATAGACTGCGCGCATGCTCACACGTGACGATCTCCACAACCTCTCCAGCGCCGAGCCCGGCGACCTGCTCATAAGCGTCTTCGCGCGTACGGACCCTCGCGACCCGGCCAACACCAGCACGACACCCGCGTGGCAGATCGCGCTCCGGGACGGTCTCGGCGCACTCGCCGAGCGGCTCGAGGAGAACGGCAGCCGCGAGGACCGGCTTGCTTTTCGCCCGCTGCGGGAGCGCATCGAGAAGGAACTGCTGGAGCTCGAACCGTCAGAGCGGGCACGCAGCGTCGCGATGTTCTTCGACATCGCCGGCGGCGAGGCAAAACGATTCAGCCTCCAGCTGCCGCTTCGCCGCGATGCTGTGGTCGGCGACAGCCGGCCCTTCGTCTCGCCACTGGTCGACATCGCCGACCGTGGTTCGCCGACGGGAGTCATCCTCGCAACAGGCGACATGGTGAGGCTGCTCCAGATCGAGCAGTCGGAGGCCACCGAGCCCGAGAACTCCATATTCGAGCTCGAGCTCGGCGACTGGCGGAAATTCGGCGGGACAGCCGGCGGGAGCGCTGCACGAGGCAGGCAGGTCATCTCGCAGCGCGAGCGCTACGAGGCACGGGTCGACGCCCAGCGCCACCATCTCTTCGAGGCCGCTGTCTCGGCGACCGCCGCGCACCTACAACAGCTCGGATGGGAACGGATCGTCCTCGTCTGCGAGCGGGAGATCGCCACGCAGTTCCGCCAGACGCTGCCGTCGGACCTCAGCGAGCGGGTGATCGCCGAGGCAGATCTGAACATCCTCACCGAGGAGCCGCCGGCGATAGCCGACGCATTGGAGCCGCTGATCGAAGGGGCGTGGACCGAGCGGACGAAGGGCCTGGTGGAGGCGGCACGCGAACGGACCAACGCCGGCGGGGCCGCGACGCTGGGGGCCCAGGAGACATTCGCGGCGCTCGCAGAAGGTCGGGTGGAGCACCTCCTGCTCGACCCGGAACACGACTTCTCCGCCATCGCCGGCATGATCCGCCCCGCCATCGACTGTCCGCCAGAGATGATCGCCGAGCGGGCGGTCGAGCAGGCGGTTGCGACGGGATCGCGGGTCACGGTGGTCTCCGATGAGAACTCGTCCGTGCTCGCGGACGCCGGCGGTATCGCCGCCCTGCTCAGATACTGAGCCACCGCGGCGGAACCCCTCCGGCCTCGAACCGGTGGACGCCATGACGACGATCGGCGATACTCGCGGCCGACGGACGGAGACGCCTTCGACCGCCCGTCGGCGTTCCAATGCCACCGAGCACGAGGAGGGCATCTTGGCCGGTCACGTGAGCTACGACAACGCCAACCCGCTTCAGCGGGCGATCAGGAGCTTCGCGGCGAGCGGCCCGGGCTCGTGGCTGTTCGTGCGCACCCTGCACCACATCGACCGGCCGGTGTTCAGGGCGACCGGGGGACGGCACACCGCCGCGAACCTCCTGTCCGGTATCCCCGTGGTGATGCTCACGACCACAGGCGCAAAGAGCGGGCTGCCCCGCACCGTGCCGGTGCTGGGGCTGCCGACGCCCAACGGCCTGGCGGTCATAGCGTCCAACTTCGGTCAGGAGCGCCATCCGTCCTGGTACTACAACCTGCTCGCCAACCCGGATGGTGAGGTGACCGTCGACGGCGAGACGCGCCGGTTCCGTGCCACCGAGGCGCAGGGCGAGGAGCGCGTCCAGATCTGGCAGGACGGGCTGAAGGTGTATCCCGGCTGGTCCCAGTACGAACGCCGTGCGTCCAACCGCCAGATCGCCGTGTTCGTCCTCAAACCGCTCTGACGACGGCTACCTGATCTGCATCCCGGAGATGGCCCGTGAGATAACCAGCTGCTGGATCTCCGCGGTGCCCTCGAAGATGTCGTAGATCTTTGCGTCGCGGTGCCAGCGCTCGACCGGATACTCGCGTGTGTAGCCGTTGCCTCCGAGGATCTGGATCGCGCGCTCGGTCGCCCAGACGGCGACCTCTCCGGCCTTGAGCTTGCTCATCGACCCCTCGGCGTTCTCGAACCGTACGCCGGTCCTGCCCATCCATGATGCGCGCCAGACGAGCAGGCGCGCCGCGTCGATCTCCATCTTCATGCGGGCGAGGGTGAACGCGATCGACTGGTTCTCGATGATCTTGCGGCCGAACTGCTCGCGCTCCTTCGCATACGCGAGCGAGTACTCGTACGCGGCGCGCGCTATGCCGAGCGCCTGGGCGCCGACGGTCGGCCGCGAGGACTCGAACGTCTGCATGGCGGCCTGCGAGTTGCTCCTCTTGCCCTCACGCACGCGTGCGATGCGCTCGTCCAGCTTCTCCTTCCCGCCGAGGACGTGGCCGGCGGGAACACGGCAGTCATCCAGGAAGACGTCCGCGGTGTGCGAGGCTCGCAGCCCGTGCTTTGAGACCTTCGTGCCCTGCGATATCCCCTTCGCTTCGCTCATCGGAACGACGAACGCCGCGTGTCCACGGGAGCCCAGCTCCGGGTCCACGGTGGCGATCACGACATGCACATCGGAGATGCCGCCGTTCGTCGCCCACGCCTTCTGCCCGTTGATGACCCACTCGCCGGCGGCCTCGTCAAAGCGAGCGCGCGTCCGGACCCCGGAGACGTCCGAGCCCGCATTCGGCTCGGAGGCACAGAACGCCGCGACCTTCAGGTCCTCGGGGGTTCCGAAGCAGCGCGGTATCCACTCGCCGATCTGCTCACCCGACCCCTGGCCGAAGATCGCCGCCACCGCGAGCGCCGTGCCCATGATCGACATGCCGATACCGGCGTCTCCCCAGAACAGCTCCTCGTTGACGAGCGGCAGGGTCAGCCCGCTCGGGTCGGCGAAGAACTGCGCGAGCCCCTCAAGCCCGTAAAGGCCGATCTTCGCCGCCTCCTGGATGATCGGCCACGGTGTCTGCTCCCGCTCATCCCACTCGTGTGCGGCAGGACGGACCACGTCGACCGCGAAACCGTGCACCCAGTCGCGGATGTCCTTCTGGTCCTGGCTGAGCTTCAGCGAGAACTCGACCTCCTGCCCGGCCGCTGCCGCGACCGCCTCGACGGCCGCCTCCGCGCCCTCACCCCCGCCCGATGTCTGCGCGTCTGTGGCTGATGGCGTTGGCGGCATGTCGGCAGTCTCCTTTGCGATCGGAAGGCCGCAGATCGCCAGCCGGCGTGCCCGGCGCGATGCGGCTACCCGCAGGGTACCCAACCCCCGCGGAGTCCTACCGCGTGTGCCAGGCCTCCTCTTCGTGCGTGAGCGCGAGGACATCCTTCGGGAGGTTCCCGCCGGCGACGTCGGCGACGGTGACGTTCTCGAGCACCTGCCGCAGGCTCGTCCGCAGCGCGACCCAGACCTGCTGGAGGGACGCGGCCGAACCCACGTACTCGACCTCCTCCGGCCGCTGGCCGCGCACGCCGACGAGCGGGCCCTCGACCGCGCGAATGATGTCCGCGAGGTTCACCTCCTCCGGTGCCCTTGCGAGCCAGTACCCCCCCTCGGGGCCTCTCTGGCTGCGCACCAGCCCCGTCGAGCGCAGCTGGGTGAGGATGTTCTCGAGGAATGAAACCGGGATGTTCTGGGCCTTCGCGACATCGTCGACCTTGCGCGGCGCGTCCTGGGTGCTGTCGGCAAGCTCGACGATCGCCCTCACTGCGTAATCGGCCTTGGCGGTCAGGTGCATTGGTTGATTCTCACGCATTCTCGGACGGACCGCCATCTCGAGGCTCGAGTTAGGTCGCCCTAAGGCCTGTGCTACCGTCCCGGCTGTCATCCCGACTCCCTGGATCGGATTTAGAATATGAGCCGCGGCCAGCCACTAATCCTCAGTCCGCTGCTGATCGCAGCCGCACTGCTGATCACCGGCTGCGGGAGCGCGCGTGGCAGCGCCGATCTCACTCTCTACAACGGCCAGCACGAACAGACGACGTCCGCCCTGGTTTCGGCGTTCGAGAAGAAGACGGGGGTCAGCGTCGAAGTCCGCTCGGCCGACGAGGCGACGCTCGGCAACCAGATCATCCAGGAGGGCGCCAACTCGCCCGCCGACGTCTTCTACACCGAGAACACTCCCGTGCTGGAAGCGCTCGGCGAGAAGGGACTGCTTGCGACCGTGCAGCCATCCACGCTCGCCTCGGTGCCGCGCCGTTACAGCGCCGCCGACGGGAGCTGGGTGGGTGTCTCGGCGCGGGTGTCGGTGCTGGTCTACAACACGAGCCAGGCGAAGGCGTCAGAACTGCCCACCTCGATCCTCGAACTCGCGCAGCCGCGTTTCAAAGGCAGGCTTGCGTTCGCTCCCTCCGAGACCGACTTCCAACCGCTGATCACGTCGATCACGAAGTTCTACGGAGTGCAGACGGCGGAAAGGTGGCTGAAGGGCCTGCAGGCGAATGCCGCCGTGTACCCCGACAACGAGACCGTCGTCTCGCAGGTCAACAGCGGCGAGAGCGCCATCGGGCTGATCAACCAGTACTACTGGTACCGCCTCCGGGATGAGGTCGGCGCAGGCGGCATGCACTCCGCCCTGCACTACTACGCCCCCGGCGACCCCGGCGACCTGGTCAACGTCTCCGGTGCCGCGATCCTGCGGTCGAGCAGCCACCAGGCAGACGCCCAGAAGCTTCTCGCGTTCATGGTCAGCGAGGAAGGGCAGCAGACGATCGCCCACAGCGACAGCTATGAGTACCCGTTGCGGCCGGGGGTGGCTCCGGCCGCCGACCAGCCGTCCCTCGCGAGTCTGAAGCCGGCGGCCCTGACACCGGCGGAACTCGGCGACGGCAGCGCCCCCCTCGCGCTCGAGCAGCGCCTCGGGCTGCTGTAGGAGATGCGGTGAGCACCTACGCCCCCGCCCCGCAGAGCACGGGAAGGTTCGCCCAGGCATGGTCGGGACGCAGGCGCTGGCCGCTGGTGAGCGTCGCCGGAGGCCTGCTCGCGGCTGGCCTGGTGCTGCTGCCGCTCACCTTCCTGGTCGTCGAGGCCCAGCAGTCGGGCTGGGGTGAGGTCCAGCGCCTGCTGTTCCGTCACACCACCGCGGTGCTGTTGTGGAACACGGTCCGGCTGACCGTCGCATGCACGATCCTGTGCGCGATCCTCGGCGTCGGTGCGGCCTGGTGTGTCGAGCGGACAGCGCTGCGAGGGCGGCGTGTGTGGGCTGTCATGCTCGTCCTTCCGCTCGGCATCCCGGATTTCGTGGTCGGTTTCGGGTGGGTGTCGCTGGATCACGGCCTGCACGGCTACCTGGCGGCGGTCCTGGTGATGACACTCTCGCTCTATCCGCTCGTCTACCTGCCTGTCGCGACCGCGCTCGCGGGTCTGGACGGAGCGCTGCACGAGGCCGCTCGCAGCCTCGGACTCGGGCCATGGCGCACCTTCTGGCGTGTGACCCTGCGACAGATACGGCCCGCGATCCTCGGCGGCTGTCTGCTCGTCACCCTCGGCCTGCTCGCTGAGTACGGCGCGTTCGAAATCGTTCAGTACCAAACCTTCACGGTCCAGATCTTCACTGAGTTCAAGCTCGGATTCGACACCGCCGCAGCGTGTGCGCTCTCGCTCGTGCTCGTCGCCCTGAGCGTCGCGGCGCTCGTGGGCGAGCTCGCGCTCGGGGGCCGCGGGCGTGCATGGCGCTCGGGTCCGGGTGCTCGCCGCACCGCGCCCCGCGTGCCACTCGGGCGCTGGAGCGCCCCCGTGACCCTCTCGCTGCTGATCCTGTGCGCGCTCGCGCTCGGGGTGCCGCTCTTCGCCCTGGTCTACTGGATGATCCGGGGCAGCTCCACCACCCTGCCCTCAACCTCGATCCTGTCGGCACTGGGGCACACCGCCGCCTACAGCGCCGCAGCAGCGGCGCTCTCGACGCTGCTGGCGATCCCGGTGACGACGCTCTCCATCCGCCACAGAAACCGCTTCACCCTGCTCATCGAGCGTCTGGCGTACCTCCCGATGGCGCTCCCCGGACTGGTGATCGCGCTCGGACTGGTCTCCTTCTCCGTTCGATACGCGCTCGCCCTCTACGAGAGCTCGCTCGAGCTGATCGTCGCGTACGCGATCCTCTTCCTCCCGCTCGCGGTCGTGGGCGTGCGGGCGGCGATGGCTCAGGCGCCGTCGAACCTCGAGGATGTCGGCCGCTCTCTGGGTTGCAGCCCGGCGGCGGCTTGGCGCCGGATCACGCTTCCGCTCATCGCGCCCGGGCTCGCCGCGGCGTTCGCGTTCGTGTTCATCTCCTCGGCCACCGAGCTCACCGCGACCCTGCTCCTGCGCCCGACGGGGGTCAACACGCTCGCAACGCAGTTCTGGCAGTACACGAGCAACTTCGCCTACGGAGCCGCGGCGCCCTACGCTGCTCTGATGGTCGCTATCTCTGCGATACCAGCCTACCTCCTGAGCAGAAGGGTCAACGTCCTCTCCACGAGGGGTGCGGGACGATGATCCTGTCTGTCCGCGATCTCGCCAAGAGCTATGACTCGAGGCAGGTGCTCAACGGCGTCAACCTCGACGTACAGCCGGGTTCGCTGACGGCGGTGCTCGGGCTCTCCGGGTGCGGCAAGACGACGCTTCTCAGGGTGATCGCGGGCCTGGAGCGAGCCGAACGCGGAAGCGTGTCGCTCGCGGGCACGACGCTCGACGACGGGCACACCTACGTGCCGCCGGAGAAGCGGGGCATCGGCTACGTGCCGCAGGAGGGCGCGCTCTTCCCCCACCTGACCGTCGAGGCCAATGTCGGATTCGGGCTCCCGCGCCGCGAGCGCCGCGGTGAGGCTGTGAGCGATCTGCTCGCGATGGTCGGGCTGGCGCCGCTCGCACGACGTCTGCCGCACGAGCTATCGGGCGGCGAGCAGCAGCGTGTGGCGCTGGCCAGGGCGCTCGCCCGCAGGCCCCTCGCGCTCCTGCTCGATGAGCCGTTCTCCTCGCTCGATGCGTCGCTTCGAAGCCATGTTCGCGAGGAGGTCCACGGCCTGCTGCGTGAGCAGGGGGTGACGACGGTGCTCGTCACGCACGACCAGGAGGAGGCGCTCTCGCTCGCGGACACCGTGGCCGTGCTCCGAGACGGTGTCATCGTGCAGCAGGGCCCACCTGCAGAGCTCTATGAGCTTCCCGCCGACAGGGAGCTGGCCGCCTTCCTCGGCGCGGTGAACGTGGTCGACGCACAGTTCCGCGGATCCAGCGCCGAGACGTCGCTCGGCGAGCTGGAACTCCGCGCCGGCTCTCCGATCAGCGGCGCGGGCATGGTCATGGTCCGGCCCGAGCAGATCGAGGTGACCGAGAGGAGCAACGGCCGGCCGGACGCGGCGTCGAGCGCAGGCATCGACGGGCTCGTCGAGGAGTGCCGCTACTACGGCCACGACGCGGTCCTGCAGATACGACCTCAGCATCCTGAGCAGTCGAGTGTCCTGCTCGCACGTGTCCTGGGCGAGCATGCCCTCCCCGCCGGCACCCGCGTGACGGTGCTCGCGAGAGGCCCCGTCAGCCCGCTGCGGTGAGACGCTTGCCCGTTCGGCGCCGGACGGGACAGGCGCCACGAGCTGAAACAGTCAGGCATCCGTTGCAACTACCCTCTGGCAGATGACCGACCGCTGGCACTGGGATTTCGACGGCGAGCATAGGGCGAGGCGCGAGCGCCCCGAGGCGCCCGGTTCCCCTCTCAGTTCTGGCCCGAGCCGGGAGGCGCAGATACGCCGGCGCCGATTCATCCTGCTCCTGGCGCTCCTGGCCCTGATCGCGATCCTTGTCGCAGCGATGCCGGGTTCGCACAAGGCGGCGACCTCTGCCGCCACCGCGCCCCACGTCACCAATGCACCCAAGGTCAAGGCCGCCGTCGCCCCGGCGGGCCCGGCCACGGTCTCGTCGGTGCTCGCGTACACGCCGTTCATCAAAGAAGGCTCGGCGCGTGTCCCGGACGTCGCGCTCACGTTCGACGACGGCCCTGGCCCCTACACCCCGGGCGTGCTGAACGTGCTCGAGCGGATGCACGTGCATGCCACATTCTTCGAGATCGGCAAGATGCTGCAGTACTTCAGCGCCTCGACCGAACGCGAGCTCAGGGACGGGGACGTCATCGGCGACCACACCGAGACGCATCCGATGATGGCCGAGATGTCCGCGCATGAACAGTACGAAGAGCTCTTTGAACAGATCGCGCGCATCGAACTGCTCGGAGGGCCCCGGCCGGACCTCTTCCGCCCGCCGTACGGGTCGTTCAACGCTACGACCTTCGACGAGCTCCACAAGCTGCACCTGCTCATGGTGCTGTGGTCTGTCGACACCGAAGACTATCTGCAGCCGGGCGTTTCGGTGATCGTCAAGAACGCGCTGGACGGCGCGCATGCGGGAGCGATCATCCTCATGCACGACGCAGGCGGCACGCGCACCGAGACGATCGAAGCGCTGCCTCTCATCATCCGCGCAATCAGAGCCCGCGGCCTGAAACTCGTCACCATTCCGGAACTGCTCAGGGACGACCCTCCGCCACACGGGCAGCCCCTGCCGACGAACCTCAGCGGCGACTGAGACAAGCCGAAGCTATGGATCAGGAAACGCTCCGCACCCGTCGCCACGAGCGCCGACGTGAGATCCGCCGGCGCCGGGCCGTGGCGGCGAGCGCCCTCGTCCTCGCGGCATGCGCGGTCATCGCGGCCATCGCGCTTGGCTTCGGGGGAGCGAAGACCGCGGGAGACGCCAAGACTACGGCCACCGAGCGAGCGAAGGGATCGCAGCAGAAAGCTTCGTCCACGGCGACCTCCGCGCGGGGCACGGGTCCGCGCGCCGCAGCCGTTCCGATCCTGATGTACCACGTGATCGCACCTCCCCCCGCCGGAGCGCCCTTCCCGGGCCTGTATGTCCCTCCTGAAGAGTTCGAACAGCAGATGCTCGCTCTGAAGAACGCCGGCTGGCACGCCGTTACGCTCGACCAGCTCCAGGCGAACTGGAGAACCGGCGCCAGCCTCGGACCCGGCAAACCCATCGTCCTCAGCTTCGACAACGGCTACCAGTCGCAGTACACGCACGCGCTGCCGGTGCTTCGGCGGCTCGGATGGGTCGGAGTGGAGAACATCCAGCTCACCGGCCTGCCGCCGTCGCAGGGAGGACTGGGGCAGGAAGAGATCCGCGGTCTGGTCTCGGCGGGATGGGAGCTCGATACGCAGGGTTTCAGCCACGCGGACCTGATCACGCTCGACGCCGAACAGCTGCACTACCAGGTCGCCGTGGCCCGGCAGGTCGTGCAGCAGCGCTATCACGTGCCGGTGAACTGGTTCTGCTATCCGTCGGGACATTACGACCAGACGGTGGTCGCAGAGGTGAGCGCGGCGGGGTATGAGGGCTCAACGACGGTTGTCCCGGGGTGGGTGCGCCGCGCGGAAGACCCCTACCGGATGCACCGGCTGCGGGTACTGGGTGGCACTAGCGGCCCGCAGCTGCTGGAACTGATCGCCGATACGCGCACGAGTGAACCGGCGCCGGTGTCCTACAACGGCGCCTGAGCGCATCCGGAAATTGGACTAGAGTCGCGGTCCATGAGGCGTTCGCAGAGCTTCGGGGTGTTGGCGGCAATCATGACGGCGGCCGTGATATGGGCATCGCCCGCCATCGCTGCAACGCCGTGGTTCGGGACCTACGACGTGTCGGTGCGCGGCGGAGAGCAGCACACGGCCTGGACCTTCAACCATGTGCCCACGAGTTCCTGCGACGCAGCCGGCAACGGCCAGGGCACCGACACCCAGACATTCCTTCCGGGCGCACCCCAGGTGACCCAGATGAGCGGGGTGGGATCGACCGCCTTTCCGGCAACCATCTCGAACCTGCAACTGAGCTACACGGAGGACCGGGAGGGCTCGATCACATACGGCCAGCCTGCGGAACCCAACGGCCCGGGCTGCGGTGTCGCCTCCGGCGGAGGCGAATCCACCCCGCCGACACCCGACTGCGGCAGCCGCAGCCTCTCGACCAGCATCGACGTGACGCCGCTGCCGGGCGACCCCTCGCTCGAGGAGACCCCAGCCGCGTCCGTCGGAAACGAACCGCCCTACAAGGACTGCCCGGTCTTCGGCGAGGTCGTCCCCGCGTTCGCCTCACCGCTAGCCGTCACCCTGCCGCCGCTCGGTCCCGCTCCAGCCGGCGGTGTGCCCAGCGGCACAGCCACGCTGACCGCGAGCGAACCGATCACAGACGCGGACGTCACCGGCGAAAGCACGCTCAAGCTCGAGCTGCAGATGACGCGCCTGTTCGCCGTCGACCCGCTCGGCATGCCCGCAGACGCCGCTCTCACCGTCGACTCGTCTGGCACCACCGACGTTCCGGTCACCTGTCCGGCCGGCGGCTCGTGCACCGGCACCGTCTCGCTGGCGTTCGACACCAGCCAAGCCAACGCGCTCGCAGCACGAGCCCATGCCGCGGGCGCCCCCCGCTTCCCCGAGGCCGTGAGCGGCTACGTGATCGCACTGACATCTGCGCACTTTCACCTGCGCGCTCGGCAGCGGGGTGTCAGCCTGCACCTGCACGGAGGACGGGTGTTCGCGAAAGCGCTCTCATCGGACACCCTCGCGGTCATCGTCAGCGAGGGCTCAGGCAAGAAGTCCGTGCGCTACATAGCGGGACTAGCGCACGTCCGCGCGTAGTATCAGCGCCCCCGTCAGCTCCCGCCTGGGGGACGCTCGCCGTCGTAGTAGTCGACCTCGTCGGACAGCCGGAACATCGCGTTCAGGCCGGTCCCGTCCGGACGGCGCTCGAAGGCCCCGAGCTTGCCGGAGTCCGGATAGATGACTATGTCCGGCTCGCCGCTCGTGCTGATCGACAGGAACCGCACGGTCGCCGAGGTTTTATTGAGGACCTGGTGCGCGCCCGTCTCGCCGGGCTGCAAGGAGATCACCTCGCCCTCCTCGAGCTCGCGCAACCCGTCTGGAGAGCGCAGGCTGGGGCAGCCCTCGAGCACCACGAGCATCTCCTCCTCGGTCACGTGATGGTGGTAGGGGTAGGCAGCCTGGCCCGGCCCGAGCTCCCACAGACTCAATCCCAGACGCCGGCCGCCGGCCTGTCTGCCCAGCCTCGCGCGCAGCGCCCGAAACCCGTGGTGATCACGGACCTCGTCGAAGTCGGGGCGGTTGATGTTCGCCATCGGTGCGGCGCGGACGCCGTCACGCAGCGACCCTAAGCGGACTTTTCCCGCTGTTCATAGAGAGCGTCGACTTTCGAGACTCCCTTCGGTGGCAGCACACCCCCGATGATCCAGAAGATGGGGAAGAACACGCCAAGCACGAGCAGGACCCAGCGCGAGTTTTTGAAGCATTTGACGCCGAAGTAGACGAGCAGGAACAGATAGATGATTCCGAGGCCGACGTATAGCAATGGAGGACTCCCAGTTCTTGATGTCCAGCGAGCTTAGTGCGTGAGCGGCGCGGCGGCCACCGCGGACCGACGCGGGAGACGGTGGGCGCCGACGGACATCCGCGCTCGTCGCCTCCCACATCCGCCGCTGTGGCTGTCCAGCGGCGCGTCAGCCCGTGGCCGTCCAGCTCACCGTCTCACCAGCGCTCCCACCGTCGAAGTGGGAGGTCACGCTCCCCTTCGCCCTTCCATGGGACAGGAACGTGCCAGTCACGGTGTCGGTGCCGTAGCTCGTCCCCGACCCTGGTAGCGAGAGCTTCACCGTCACGCTGAACTTGCCGTCTTTCTTGATGGTCGCGGACCCGCCGCTGGCGTTCTCGACGCCACCACAGCCGCCGTTGCATTTGAACGGCGTCGCCGCGGACAGGTCGATGATCTGCTTCCCGTTCGCCGAGACCTCGAACGAGATCAGGTCCGCTGGCCTCCCGGCGTAATGCCCTGAGTACGTCGCGCCCTTGACCGCGTCGGACGCGAGCGCGATGCCCGAGATTGCCAGAGCGGCTGAGACTGCGACAGCGCCGACGCGGCACACAGGTCTGGTGAGATCGTTGCGCACCTTCATGCTCAAACCTCCGGTCGCTGATTCACGGAGGCAACTGTACACCCGCGGACGCGCGGTTTGACGAGCGCGGTGTTACGTGCGCCGCCTTTCACCAGCCGCTCTCGTTGGTCCTCGCGGCTGCTCACCGGGGCATCGCGGGCAGGCCCGGGGCCGCGTGCGAACGAGGACTCGAAGCGGTGGTCGAGGAGGCCCATCACGAAATGCGCAATCCCTCTCCCAGTTGGGGGGGTCCGGCCCACCGGGCCCATAGCCAGAGCCACCCGCGGCGCTCGCGGCGACGGGCGTGGGCGGACGCAGCGGGGGTGGGTGCTCCGGCGCTAGCTCTCTTCGGCGACTTCGGCGGCGTGGCGCGCTTCTGCGGCGTCCTGTTCACGCTGTTCGGCCAGCTTGATCAGCGCAGCCGCTTCTTGTTCCTTTTCGCCCTCGGCGGCCTTGTCGGTGCCGGCCTTCGCTTCGTCGCCGTCGAACACGCCCTTGTCGGCCCTGACCTGTCGTTCCAGATCCGACGCCTTCTGTTCGTCCGCGGTCGCGGTGGCTTCGGCGCCGTTCGCGTCCTCTTCGCTCTGGACGGCGGCAGCTTCCGCTTTGATGCCCTCTTCGCTGAGTTGGCCGGCCGCGGTGAAAAGTTCCTTCGCTCGCTTCTGGTCGCGCTCGGCTTCAGCGGTGTTGCCTTCTTCTGCCGCGATACTGGACGCCACTTCTGCTTCTTCGGACTCAACCAGGTCTTCGTGTGCGTGTTCGCCGCTGAATGCCACGGTGGCCCAGTAACCCACGGCGTCCGTCCTGTCGGCTTCCGCCATCTTCTTTTCGTCCTGTGCGAGATTCCTGTCGGCGGCGGCTTTCTTGTCGACTTCTTCGATCGCTTCCTGCACCGATTCGGCTTCGCGCTCCAGTTCGATTGCCGCTTCCTTCAGCTGCTTGGCGTCGCTGACCAGCGTAGCCACGGTCTCTCTGTCAGCGCCCGCTTCCGTTTCCTCGTGCGCCGCGGCTGCCTTGTCGGCCGTCACTTCTTCGGCTTTCTTGCCCGCAGCGGCCTGTTCTTCGGCCTTCTTCTTCGAAGCGGCTTCTTCCTGGGCCCGCTTCTTCGCAGCGGCTTCTTCTTCAGCCTTCTTGTTGGCGGCGGCTTCTTCCTCGGCCTTCCTTCTCGCGGCGGCTTCTTCTTCAGCCTTCTTGTTCGCGGCCTGAGCTTCCTGTCGCGCTCGTGCTTCTTCCTTGCGCTGCTGTTCGGCCGCGGCTTTTTCTTCGGCGCGGCGTGAACCGTTCACGCCGATCCTCACCTTGCTTGTGTGGGTCACCGTGAAACCGGGCTGCGGCCCTGAGGTCACCGTCAACGCCAGCAGGATCCTCACCTGAGGATGGGATTTCTTGCGCAGCAGCGCCCTGCCGGCGCCGTCGGGCGCGAGGACGACGGTCAGAGACGCGGCGGTCCCGAGCCGGCGCGTGAATTCCCTGGCGTACGCAGGTGTCGCCTTCACGCTCAGCGAGCCGGGCCCACACTTCTTCACGAGCAGTGTGATGACGCCGGCGGCGGATGAGCGAACGCTCGCGAGCTCACATGTTGGCCGCGTCAGCAGCGAAGCCACTGTGGGTGCGGAAACCTCGAGAGGTAAGCGATGTGTGCTCGCGGAAGATGCCTGAGCCCCGAATGCCGCGGCGCCCATCACGAGGGCCGTCACCCCGGCCACGACGGCCCCCCTTCGAGCCACGCCGAACCCGCACACGCCGATCTCGCTCCTCATTGTTTCTCCTGGTGACTCGGCCGTTGCCTATTGCGATCGTTCGCCCTGCCAGCGACGCCCCGGATATCGGTTCACCGTGGGCGTGAGAGGCAGGAATACCGCCGGGAGTGTATGTGGCTGGAGACCCTCGCGAGCGACCGTCTCGGCAATTTTCAGCCGATTACCGGTGTTTCTACGTACACCGGCCATCCGGCTTTTTCACCGATTTCGGCGGCGGTTCGCGGGCACGCAAAGCTCTCACGGCGCGGCTCTGGAGTGAACGCCCTGTCATCTGGCGCCGGGACCGTGCGACGATCTCTCCAGGCGTCACACGTCCTGGTGTAGACGCCCGCCCATGACGTAACCGGCGCGGGATCGTTGGAGGCCTTGATCTGACCCGGCTGTCCTAACTTGCCGGTGGGGTTCAGAGCGCGGAACTCCCCTTGGGTGTCGTCCGTCCACACCTCGTCGGCGCAAACGCTGAAGCACAGCCCTCTGTATTTCGCACCTCAGGGTGCCCGCGGCCCACACCATTGTGGTCCTACGGGCGTACTTCAGTCGAGCAGCACCACGTGCCGGTTGGCGGTGGATCACACAGGCAACGACTCGCTCAACCCGAGTGGCAACGTCTTCCGCAAGGGGCCGAGGGGATGACTGCTCCGTTTGGATTCATTCGAGGCGTTGTTGTGTCACGAGTCTCGGCGCTGCCAGCGCGCCACGTCAGTGGGAAATACCAAATGGTCGAATGCGCTAGTCTGCCTCGGCCGTGGGGACCCACAACCGATGATTAGCCGCCCCAACACGACCCAAGTGCGCCCTCTGGCCAGGTGTTCCGTGCGTGGTTGGTGCACCCGGGCGTCAGCGACGGTCCTGCTCGCCGTGCTTGCGGTCCTCACCCCGTCCCTTGCGGCGAGCGCAATGCCCAATCGTCGCGCAGTCGCCATCGTCTACTGCAACCTATCCGGAGGTAACTGCTCGAGGACCTTTGGGGCAGGCCCGACGCAGTATGCCCACCTGCCCCACGGAAACGACCGGACTCTGGGGTGCACCTGGTACTCCTCGCGCAGCACGGGCCTCGGTGTGGACAAGGACTTCTGCATCCCTGCGCCGTCCACAACGTTTGCGCCGCAGGGCCAGCAGGCCGAAAGTGCGTCGTATCGCCCTCGACAGCTCGACCTCGCCGGGGACGGGTCTGGCTACGTTCGCAACGTGACCTGGTCGTCATGGCTGCCCGGGACGGCGATCGGGTCCGGCGAATACGGACTTGACGACTGCGAACCGGACTGCGGAGATGGAACATTCCACTACGCCCGAACGACGATCGTCCTCTCCGGTCCGATCACAAAGTGCGGGTATCGCGTTTTCACGAAGGGGTTGTTTCGCTTCCCTGACGGAGCGCCGATCGGGAGCCCGACGGGCGCTCCTCTGACATGGCAGCTCGCGGTGTTCCCATGCGAAGGATGAGAAGCGCGAGCCGCGTGCTGATCTTTGCGGGTGTCATCCTCGCTGTGATGGCACCGAATGCCATCGGCAGCACGGGACATTGCGGCAATTTCTCGGTTGCCCGACGGTACTCGCCGAGCGAAGAGATCACATTCTGCTTTTCCAAGATCCGAGCTACGGGGGTCTCGTGCGGAAAGACTCGGCAGCTCAGCAACGGGTATCTGTTCGGGAAGGGTCACCCTGCCGGCTCGGTTCCCACCGACGGCTCGCTGATCGAAGGTTGGAGCGTCCTCGTCCGCGCCTTCCGCGCCTCAGGGTGGAAGGGCCACGATCACTTTTCGGCCGATTACCACTGAGATGCTCCGCCTGCGCCGAGTGTGGTCTGGGAGAGCATCCATGTGGCTTCCAATCGCTTTCGTGACGCTGGTCATCGTGGCACTCTTTCCCGTCACCACGGCCGTGGCGCGACAGAGTGCGCCGGTACTGGGGGTCACCTGGCACGCTCTACCGGGCTTTGGGCGCGTCCGGCCGCGTGTGATCTCTTTCGGTGGCGACCCGACGAGCGTCGTCGCCGAACTTCAATGGAGTGGATGGGGCACCGGACTGGCTGTGGCCGACGGAAAATCCGACTGGGTGTGGCCAGGCACCTGCGTCGGATGCAACCGGCCGTCGACGGTTCGCGTGGTGGCCTTCCATCTCGGGGCCTGTCGTGGCAGACGCGCCTACAACGCTCTTGAGTGGTACTTCCCGGAGTACGGTGAGACCTTCAAACCCGGTGACTACACGAATCCGTGTAGTCACCGGAGCGTAGACCGAGAACCCGCGCCCACAAGCGTCGAATGCCCTGGCCTGTCGCTCTCCGGGGGAGCCACGGTCAGCTACCTGTCGGCCGCCGGCATCTCCTGCGAAGCGGCAGATGGCCTGATCGCGCAGGTCCCGGAAGGGCCCTTCTATAGCGAACAGCGCTTGGAGGTGGCCGGGTACCGCTGCGGTACCGAGGGCTCTGACGGTTCGTCGGCTTTGTCCCAGGTATGGGAGTGTGAAGTACCCGGGCAGACGATCAGCTACATCGTCGAATATTGACCGGTGCACGTGGGGAGTGTGTAGCGATCGCCCCACCTGGTGGCGAGCCCAAGTTGCCACGCCCTGGCCGCGACTCGCCGACGGGCAGCAATTCGCGGAGCCGGCGGCGGCTTATAGGGTGAGCGGCCAAAAGGGCGGCTGCTTACCCGAAGTGGAAGGCCTGGTGGACCAGCTCGCCCGGCTCGAAGAAGCTGCGTCGCGAGAACAACGAGATGCGCAGGGCCTATGAAATCCTAAAGGCCGCGAGCGTTTGATTCGCGCAGGTGCGGCCAGCGCACGCGGAGTCGGTCGTCGGAGGCCGTGGCTGGATTCGCGCGCCGCTGCATGACGACTTCCGTGTCGTGCGGCGACCATCGGGAGCGATCGGAGTCGATCACGAGCCTGCTGAGCGGCCGGATCTCGAGCGAAGCGGTGCCGCAGCGGCACCGCAGATTGATGGCCGCCCACCCCGAGTCGAGGTAGTTGAATACGCCTATTGGAGCCAGATCTGGCCCCGGCTCCAATAAGCGGCGGACGGGGGGTCGAACCCGCGACCTCAAGACTTTGAAGATCGGGGTAGGCCGGAAAGCGCCTGGAAATCGGCGCTTTCCGGTTCGGACCAGTAGGCACATTCAGGCCCATTTGGCACCGTTCGGCCCCAGTTAGCCACTGGTGGCCCGCACATCCCGCAGCCTAGGAACGTGGCTAGGCCCGCACCCCACGCGCCGATAGCCAAGCTGACGACGGTTGCGGTGCTCACGACTCACGGTGTCCGCGGCGGCCCGGACGCTGTTCCCGTCCGCCGCTTGGAAGTCATCCAGCCAGACCTGGGAGGTCGCGGCGCGTCGCTCTACGGGACTCTCGGCACGGACGCCACCGGCGTGAGTGGCTATCTCACGGATTCGGCGCTCAGCGCCCCATTGGCGTCCGTGAGGGTCCACGAGCCGCTCAGCGTGAGTTCGCGTGGGTAGATGCACTCGATTCCGCAGATCTTCTTCGGGATCCGGAAGCCCTGTTCATGCATTGCCAACTCGAGAGGAGCGGGATGGCCGGTGCTTCCAACGACGATGGTTGCGGCGAGCTTCTTGTCCGCTTCCCACGTCATCGTGTTGTGGGGAGGTTCAACAGCGAGAAATGTGATCGTCGCGAGCACCTTCTTTAGGCTGCCCGTGATGGTGACCTTGCCGCTCGCGCGGTATTCGATGGTCCAGTTGAACCCGCTCCACGTCACGTCCGTGGGCCCCGCGGCCGAGGTCGCGCATGCACCCGTGATGCCTTCGTAATCGCCGAAGGAGAGGGCTTCGCTGGCGATCGACTTGTCGATGACTTCTCCGTTGTTACTCAGCGTTGCGGGGACGAGGGTGTTTTCGCAGTCGACGGTTCCCGTGGCAGCCTTGAATGAGGCGTTCGAGCTCGTGGCCGTGAGCAGCGTGCCCGGTGCCACGACACCTTCAGGGTCCCTGATGACCAGTCTGAGTGCTGCCGATGCGGTAGTCGTAAGCCCCGCCGCTAGCAGCACCGTCAGGGCCAGTCCAACGAGCGTTCTGTGCATCGTCAGCTCCTCCTTCGATAGCCACGGTACCCGAACCCCGCACCCTCGAGACTATCCTCGCGGAGAGCCACCGTCAACGCTCAAGCTGGGCGCAACGCCGATCAACCTTGGTGGAGGACGGGAACCTGCCCCTTATTGGCACTGGTGCCAACTCTGAGGCGCCAGTGCCCGACGATGCCGCCCAGGTTGCCACGCCGAAAACGGCTCCGCAGAGCCGATCAAGCTGTAAGCGGCGGACGGGGGTCGAACCCGCGACCTCAAGCTTGGGAAGCTTGCGCTCTACCAACTGAGCTACCGCCGCACAGCCCGCATATTACGCGCTGGCAGGCGAGCGGTCCGCTCGACGCCAACGGCTAGCCAGCTCGCCCGAGGCCTGATCTGCCTTCCGCGTGCGATTCCCCTGCGGGACGCCAGAGGTAGCATGGGCCGTGTCTGCAAGGTCGTTCTCTCGCGCAGGCAAGGTGCGCTCGGGGGCGATCCTGTCTGGTAGATTTGGGCTGAGGGAGAGGATGCACGTTGGCATCAATTCAAGGATGGGGAGACCGAGGATGAGATCGCGGAGTTTGGCCTTGATCGGCGCGGGTTTGGCTGCTGCGTTCGCGATCGGAGCTCCAACGACCCAGGCTGCGGCGCCTCCGCACTGGTACCTGCAGGAATCCGGTTCGTGGGTTTCCCTCAGCGGGCTCACCGGCCTGGTCGAACAGATGACCCCCGAAACACTGAGCGGCGAGGGCGAACTGGCGGTCTACACCGAAAACGAACCCCACGGTGAGAAGCCGGTATCCAACTGCCTCGCAAAAGACACGGAGTCGATCGAGGACCCCTCCGAAGCGACACTTCCGGGAACCGGCTCGATGGAAGCATTCGAAGTGATCTGCGAGAAGGGCACGGGCAGCCTCAACGCGGCATACCCCACCCCGTGCCTCTACGGCGAAGGATTTGAACTCAAAGGCGTTGACCTGAACTGGCCGTCCGTCCTGGAATCGGGCACGAAAGCAAAGGCGAAGTCGAGGGCGACATCTGGGTCAACGGGCTTCGACAGCGTAGGGAGCGCCAGGCTCGAAGTATTCTGTCTGCACACCCGGGAACACGCGGAATACGAGGGATTCCTGCGACCCGAAGTGCTCGTCGGCAGAGTCAGGTTCATCAAGGCGTCCACAGGCGAATTCGTCGAACCCGCATCCGGAGCGCACTTCTACTTCAAGGGCACCGTGTTCGTCGAGCCCACCAACTTCAAAGACGTGAGGGTGACGCCCGAAGGCTGACCGGGCGCGACGGAGTCGCGCCCGCGGAAGGCTGGTGGACGGTCCCGGAACGCTCGCCCCAGTGACCCCAGGGGCCGCCGACGTGGGTCGCCACTTCGCCGAGACGGCCCCCAGGTGCCGGGCAGCGTCGCCGCCACGGGGGCCGGCCACCGTGGAGCCCGTGGTCACGCCTACGATCTCGCACGAGTCACGCCGTCCGGCGTCCGGCGTCCGGCGTCCGGCGTCGCAATGTCCTGCGTCCCCCGCCCTGATGCGCGAACGGTTTGCGGACCCCGCATTCAGCGTGTGGAGCGCCCCAGGCCTTCGGCGGGATCCTGGATTCAGCCGAACCGATGGGCGCTGGGCCTGTCGAGCCGCGCCAGACTAGCCGCACACGCACTGGGACCCCGGAGGGCTGTTGCCCGCCGGGGTCCCTTTCGCTACTCAGATCCGACTTCGGATCACTTCACCGTCGGCCCTCAGCCAGCGACGAGGGTTTCAGGCGACTTGACCGTGAATTCGGTCGTGTATGTCGTGTACGGCGCTTTGATGAGGCTCGCTTCAATCAGGCTCGACCCGCTCGCGCACGACGAGCTGCCGACGAGCACGACGAACGCGTTACCGCTGTTGTCGAGCTGCACTTCGGTTGATTCACCGAAGATTTCGTTGAGGTCTGCGTGCTTCAGCGACGGCTCGCCCACGATGTCACCGGGCGTAACCCAAAGCAGACGCGGCTCGTCGCCGCACCTTGCGTACAGCTGTTCTGCCGTGATGTTCACGTACTGCTCAGCGTCGACCGACGGGAACTCGACCTCGACGATCGTCGCCACGCTGCTCGTGATGTCATCCTCGACCTGGCTGCTCGGCATGGCCGCGACGCCAGGAGTCGTCGCGTGCGGCGCAAGGACGGTGTACGACGTCGTGAACGTTTCGTACGGTGCCTCTTCCAGGTGAGCCGAGACCAGGCTTTCGCCGCTCGCGCAGCTCGGCCCGGCGATCAACGCCACGGTCGCATTGCCGGCATCGTCGAGCTGGACGTCACTCAGACTCGGACCATCCGAATACGATTCGTGTTCGTACTGGCTGATCTGAGCCCACTCGAGAGAGTGGCACCGGTTGTAGAGCTCGGTGGCGCTCAGTTTGACGTACTGCTCGGCGTAGACCGACTGGCAGTGGACTTCGATGATGTCACCCACGCTGCCCGCCGTGGAGAACTCCCCCTGGTCGACGAACGATGGCAGGGATACCACCACACACCCACCAGATTCTTCCGCTGCTGCCTTCTTCTTGGGAGCCTTGTGCGCGAGGGCACTCCCGCTCATCGCGAAAATGCCGACGATCACAACCGTGAGGCCCACCAACAGATTACGTCGCTCCATAACTTCCTCCAAGTGGCCGTTTCCTGACGCCCACTGCTCAAGCCATGCGCTGAAGCAGGACTGCGGAAGGACTCGCCTATCCGGGCGACCAGTTTGACCTCAAAAGGTACGTGCCGTGGGCCGCTCTCCACAATAGGCAAAACGGGTGGTTTAGCCATCCGGCCAAGGGGTGGATCGGACCCACCCGGTGTAGGCCCCATCGCCTTACGGCCGACTGCGACGCTCCAGCCGCTGCGGGCTAGCGGGTTGAGCCGGCAGCCGCGCGGGGACGCCTGCGGGCACGGGCGGTGCGGGTGATCTGCCTTTCCACCCGTCCGGGGATCTCGCTCACGCGCTGCTGCTCCTGCTGGCTGGTGATGACCCCAGCGTTCTCGGCGGCCTTGACCCGCTGGGTGTCCGCTGACGCGAGCGCAGTCTTGAGCCCTTCGACGGACTTCCCGGGTGTCGAGGAGGCGATCTGCGCCAGGGACCTGCCCGCGCGGCGGTCGCTGCGCAGCGCCGAGGCTTTGATGCCCAGATACGCCGCGGCGACGGCGGTCGCGGGGTGCACCCCGGCCCCGACGGCGAGGAGCGCCGCGCTGCCGGGACGCTCGGCGCGCTTCTTCAGGGCGGCGGCCTGCGCCGCGGTGATCCGCCCCGACGCAACAGCTGCTTCTATCTGTTCGTCGCGGGCTGCCATGGCCGCGGCCGAGAGGGTTTCGGGGGAGACGTTCAGCCGCTTCGCCAGGTCGTCGAGGTAGGCCTTGCGGCCGACGCCCGGTGAGGGCGAGGTGCGTGTCGCGGCCACAGCGACCGCTCCGCCTCCGAGGACGGCTACGCAAACACCGACGATGACAAGCTTCTTGCTCAAGAGCGACTTCATGTTGATCCCCGATTCATCGGCTTGGAGCACCAGTCAACCAATGCTCGCTGAGCGTGGGCTTAACCGAGACTAACGGGCTGTTAAGCACCGGGCGCCGGTTGCGAGCAACGGCCGGCCGGCGTGCGCCAGAGGCTCGGAGAGCGTCCTCTCCCCTCTACTCTTGGTGACCGTGCGCCGTCGCCTGATACCGATCCTCGTCTCGCTCGCGGGCGCGTGCCTGATCGGGCTGCTCGTCTACGGCATCTCCACGCAGGCCGCGAGCCGTACGCTCGATGAGCAGGTGGCACGCGGCGAGCAGCCACCGGCGCCCGATGCCACGCGCGCGCTGCCCGTGCTCGGCGGGACGGGCACGGGATCGCTCGCGGCGCTGAAGGGCAAGGTCGTGATCCTGAACTTCTGGGCGTCGTGGTGTGCGCCGTGCCAGGACGAGGCTCCCCTGCTCGAGGGCGCACAGAAGACGCTCCTGCAGCACGGCGGCACGGTCCTCGGCGTGACGTACAAGGACATCACGTCGGACTCCGAACGCTTCATGCGGGAATTCCACCTGACCTACCCCAATCTCCGCGACGGAGGGGGCTCATTCGCGAGCTCCTATGGAACGGACCAGCTGCCGGAGAGCTTCATCATCAACCGCCGGGGGAACATCGTCGAGATCTCCAGGGGCGAGATAGCGGCGCCGTTCGTGCAGCGCGCGATCGCCCTGGCCGAGAGCACATGAGAGGCCGCCCGGCACGCCTGCTCCGCGCATTCCTCGCGTGCGTCGTGCTGGCCGCTGCCACGGCGGGCGCGTCGCAGGCCGCGAGCGTCTCGCTGCCGACGATCGAACGCCAGGTGATGTGCGTCACGTGCAAAATCCCGCTGAACGTCGCGCAGTCCCCGCAGGCGAACCGCGAGCGGGAATACATCCGTACGCTCATCGCCGAGGGCCACGACGAATCCGAAATCAAGGACGCCCTCGTGGTGCAGTACTCCTCGGCCGTCCTGGGCCTGCCGCAGACGCACGGTTTCGACCTCGCCGCCTATCTGGTGCCGGTCGTGGTCGTCGTCGGCCTCATCGCGTTGCTGGCGTTCCTGCTGCCCAGCTGGCGCAGGCGCTCGACCGCGAGCCCTGCGGAGCCCTCCCGTCCGATCAGCTCCGAGGAGTCTGCACGGCTCGAGTCCGACCTCGCACGCTTCGACTGACCCGGCGGGGCCCTACATCTCCTGGGGCGCGCTGATCCCGAGCAGGGCGAGGCAGGAGGCGATCGTCCGCATGCTCGCGAGGCACAGGGCTATGCGCTGCTCCTCGACGATCGCGGGCTCGGCGCCGAGCACGCGGCAGTCGCGGTAGAAGGCCGTGAACCCCTGGGCGAGCTCGAGCGCATACGCGGTGATCCGGTGCGGCGCCCGCCTGTCGACGGCCTCCGCCACCTCCGACGGAAACGCGAGCAGCAGCTCGATCAGCGCGCGCTCGCTCCCATGCAGGCCCTCCTGCGATCGCTCCGCGGCGGCCTCTAGCGAGCCGGGTGCACGCGATACCGCATCAGGACCGGCCTTGCCGAGCATCGACGCGATCCTGGCGTGCGCGTACTGCACGTAGTAGACGGGGTTCTCGCTCGACTGGGAACGCGCGAGGTCGAGATCGAGGTCGACTGTGGTGTCGTGCGAGCGCGCGAGCAGGTACCACCGGGCGGCGTCGACACCTATCTCCGCCACGAGGTCGTCGAGCGTGACGAACTCCCCGGCGCGCTTGGACATCTGTGCCCGCTCGCCTGAGCGGATGAGGTGAACGAGCTGCATGATCAGCATCTCCAGCGTGTCCGGGTCCCCGCCGAGCGCCTCATATGCGGCGCGCATGCGCTGCAGGTAGCCGTGGTGGTCGGCTCCCCAGATGTCGATCTGCCGGTCGTAGCCGCGCTCGCGCTTGTATTGGTGGTAGGCGATGTCGGATGCGAAGTAGGTGTGCTCCCCGCTGGAGCGGACAAGGACGCGGTCCTTGTCGTCCCCGAACTCGGTGGTGCGCAGCCAGAGCGCACCGTCCGACGTGTATGTGCGCCCCTGCTGCTCGAGGAGCGCGAGGGTGTGGGCGACCGGCGACGGGTCGCCCACATGCAGAGAGCTCTCGTAGGACCAGTGGTCGAAGGGCTCGACCGCGAACGCCTGGAGCGAGCGCATGATCTCGGCGACCATCAGCTTCACGGCGGCCGCTCCGAGCTCGTCCGGTCCCGCATCGTCGATGTCCTTCAGCTCACCGGCGAGGGCGACGACGTAGCCGCCCCTGTAGCCGTCGTCCGGCGGGCTGTGGCCATCGGCGATCGCGCGGATCGACTCGCCGAGCTTTCGGATCTGCGAGCCGGCATCGTTGACGTAGAACTCGCGCTCGACCTCGTGGCCGTGGAATGCGAGCATCCGGGCGAGCGAATCTCCGTACGCCGCATTCCGCGCGTGGCCGACGTGCATCGGGCCGGTCGGGTTCGCCGAGACGAATTCCACGAGCACCCGCTCGCGGACCTGTGCGCCGCCGGAGCCGTAGCGCTCGCCGGCCTGCAGCATCTGCGCGAGGGCCCCTCTCAGCCACGCGTCGCTTAGGAACAGGTTCAGGAACCCCGGCCCGGCGACCTCGAACCGCTCGAGCGACGCCCCCAGCCTCTGCGCCAGCTCGGCGCCGAGGCGCTCGGCGACGTCCCTGGGCGGGCTGCCCAGGCCAGGAGCGAGGATCAGGGCGGCATTCGTCGAGTAGTCCCCGAACTCTGCGCGTTTGGGCCGCTCCAGCGTTATCGACGCTCCCGCCGTCGCCGCAGCCAGCTGCGCGGCTGCCTCAAGAACGCTCGCTCGCAGTGCGACGAGCGGGGGTGCCGGCGCGTCCGGGGCTGCCGCGGCGGATGCGTTTGCGGGGTCGCCGGAGGGTTGGTTCATGGGTTCGGGGTCACCGGTTGCGATACTAGCTGTGTGACCGACCAAGACTCAGGCGCCGAGCGCCACATAAACATCCACCTGTCCCCCGAGATCATGGGGGGCGTATACGCGAACTTTGCGAACGTCAGCCATTCCGACTACGAGTTCACCGTCACCTTCGCACGGGTCGACCACGAGGTCGAGTCCGATGAGGTGCCGGGTGTCGTCGTGTCGCGGGTCAACCTCTCCCCCCGCTTCATGCGCGAGCTCATCGACGCGATGGAGGACAACTACTCCAAGTGGCGCACACGCGAGGGCATCAAGAACCTTCCCGAGTACGGCGGGTCCGAGGGCTCCGAGTCCGAGTAGGTCAATGGCCCGCGAGCCGCGTCGCGACGATGGTCGCGCGCTTGCACCGCAGCGACCGGTGGAACTCGACCGGTCCCGTGGTGTTCGTACGCTTCAGCAATGAAGGTCGCCGTCATATCCGACATCCACGCCAACCGGCACGCATTCGAGGCCGCGCTCGAGGCCATCGCCGATAGTGAGGCCTCCGAGCTGTGGTGCCTGGGCGACCTCGTCGGCTACGGCGCCGAGCCGGACGCCTGCGTCGAACTGGCCCGAGAGCACGTCGCGGTGTGCCTCGCCGGCAACCACGACCTCGCGGTCACGGGCGAGATCCCGCTGGATGAATTCTCCAAGGGCGCGCGGATCGCGGCGGAGTGGACGCGCGAGGTGATCTCCCCCGAGAACCTCAGCTTCCTCTCGACGCTGCGCCCGGAGGGGCAGGAGAGCTCGATCGGGCTCTTCCATGCCTCCCCGCGGGACCCGGTCTGGGAGTACGTGCTCTCGACCCTGCTCGCCGAGCTCTGCCTCAACGTGCAGAGGGAACGCATCTGCCTGATCGGGCACTCCCATGTCGCGCTCTCGTTCGTTCGCCGCGAGGGCGAGCTCGCGACCGGCGAACCGCGACGCGACGGCGAGCGGCTCGACCTCTACCGCGGCGAATGGCTCGTCAACCCCGGCAGCGTGGGGCAGCCCAGGGACGGAGACCCGCGCGCATCCTGGTTGCTGCTCGACACGGATCTCATGAGCGCCTCCTTCCATCGCGCCGCGTACGACGTGGCCGGGGCTGCTGCGGCGATCCGGGCCGCGCACCTACCTGACTCGCTCGCCGAGCGCCTGGAGTACGGTCAATGACGGTGAAGAGCGCGGGGAGAACCATCGGCGCAGGACTTGGGAGGCGCAAGCTCGCGGCCCGCCTGGCTGCGGCCGCGGGGGCCGGCCTGGCCGCTGCGCTGCTCGTCTCGTGCGGCAGCTCCGGAGGAAGCCTGATCCCGGTCGCGAACGCCGGGCCGCTCCAGAGCGATTTCGAAGCTGTCGCGCTCGCCGCGCAGAACGGGGACGGCAACTGCGGCCCAACCGAAGCCGCGCTCACCAAGACCGAACTGGACTTCAGCGCCCTGCCATCCAGCGTGGACTCCGGCCTGCGCAATACGCTCAGCCACGGGATCGCCAACCTCCGCGCCCGCGCGACCGCGCTGTGCGCGCAGCCGCTGGCGACGACAGGCACCACGCCGACCACGACGCGGACGAGCACCACCACGACCACCACGCCGACGAGCACCACCACGACGCCGACGACGACCACGACCACACCCACCACGACCACCCCCACGACGACGCCCACGATCACGACCACGACGCCCGCCGGCTCGGGCGGCGGGACCGCTGCACCCGGCGAAACGAAAGAAGGCTCGGGGGGCTCGGAAGTGCCCAACGTCGGCGGAGTGGGCCCGGGCGGCGCAGAAAGCGGGAAATGAGCACCGAGGAAATCGCCGGCCGCTACGTCCTCGAGGGGAGGCTCGGCTTCGGCGGCATGTCTACGGTCCACCTCGCGCTCGACAAGCGGCTCGAGCGCCAGGTGGCTGTGAAGCTGCTCGCCGAGCATCTCGCCGACGACCCTGCGTTCGTCTCGCGCTTCCAGCGCGAGGCGCAGGCGGCCGCACGGCTCGTCCATCCCAACATCGTCCAGGTGTTCGACTCCGGCCGTGACGAGCGCAGCGAGCGCTATTTCATCGTGATGGAGTACATCGAAGGGTCCTCCTGCGCCGAGATCCTCCGCGACGACGGCTGGGTCGAGGTCGACGAGGCGCTTCGCATCATCGAACAGGCGTGCGAGGGTCTGCACTACGCGCACCGCCATGGAGTCGTGCACCGCGACGTCAAGCCCGGAAACCTGCTGCGCGCCCGCGAAGGCGAGGTCAAGCTCGCGGACTTCGGGATCGCGAAGGCGACGGAGCAGTCGAGCATCACCCAGGTGGGGTCGGTGCTCGGAACCGCGGCCTACCTCGCGCCCGAGCAGGCGCGGGGTGAGGAGGCCGGGCCGAGCGCCGACCTGTACGCGCTGGGGGTCGTCACATACCAGCTCATCTCCGGGCGCCTTCCGTATGAGGCGACGTCACTGACGGAGCTGGCGCTGAAGCAGCAGCAGGAGGAGCCTCCCACCCTCGACACGCTCGTTGCCGCCGTCAGCCCCGAGCTCGCCGATGCCGTGGCGATGGCGCTCGCGCTGGATCCCCGCGAACGCTATGCGAGCGCGCGGGAGATGAGGCGCGGCCTCAGCGACGGAGCCCGCGGGATAGCACCCGCCGAGCGCCTCGCGCCGGGCCGCACGGCACCCGCGACGAGCGCCACGACCGTTCTCGCGACGGGCAGGAAGGCCGCCGGCCCATCCAGGCCCGCCAAGAGCGTGGCGCCCCGCCGGCCGAGGCAGGGCCCCGCACCAGAGGCTCAGAAGCCCGCTCCACGTGCGCCGGCGCCGGCCGCGAGGCGCAGGTCGAACAAGCCGCTGCTCGCACTCCTGGGCCTGCTGGTGGTCGTGCTCGCCGTCATCGCGGTGGTTCTGGTCAGCACGCCGTCCTCGACGAAGGTCGTGCTGCGCAACGTCGTCTATTCCGACGTTCAGCAGGCATCTTCGGCCCTGAAGCAGCTCGTCGCCGAAAACACCAAGTAGGCCCTTCTTCCGCACCCGCTCGGCGTGTCGTACCTGAGCGCCCGTGCGCCGAGTGCTACATCAAGTGAAGCCATGGGCGTCCTTGCTCTTTCACTGAACGTCGAACATCTCGTCGAAGTCTTCGGCTACCCGCTGCTGTTCCTCGTCGTCATGGGCGAGTCGAGCGGCCTGCCCATACCCGGCGAGACGGGCCTGATCGCGGCCGGGGTGCTCGCGAGCGCCGGCAAGCTGGAGATCGGCCTGGTGATACCGATCGCGGCGGCCGCCGCCATCGTCGGCGACAACATCGGCTATGTGATCGGCCGCAAGGGCGGGCGCTGGATCCTCGAGCGGCCTGGGCGGTTCTACACGCAGCGACAGCAGGTGCTCCTCATGGGCGAGCCGTTCTTCGAACGACATGGCCCGAAGGCAGTGTTCTTCGGGAGGTTCGTGTTGGGGCTGCGGGTCTGGGCGTCGTGGCTCGCGGGCGCGACGGAGATGCCGTGGCGCTCGTTCGTCCTCTGGAACGCTCTCGGGGGCATCGTGTGGGCGACGGCGATCGGCCTGATCGCGTACTTCCTCGGGCAGTCCGCGGGTGGTGCCGTGGAAGCGTTCGGCTTCTACGGCCTCGCGGCGGTCGTCATCGCGATCGGTGGGGCGTTCGTGATGCACCGCCGCGGGCGCCGCCAGGCCGGAGAGCGGGCGAACCGGGATGCGGCGGCCCGGCGAGCCGCGGCGTCCCGCGAGCCGGAGGACACGAGCGACATCCAGGCCGGCTAGAGCCCGCGCGTTCAGCCGGCGCTGCAGGGAGCGATCCGCTCCCACACTTCGGCGAGCGCGGCCAGTTCGTCCTCGGAGAAGTGCGAGAAGAACTGCTCGCGGACAACCGCCAGATGCGTGACCCGCGCAGCTTCAAGGCGTTCGCGACCGGTGTCCGTGAGGCACGCGTACGCGCCGCGTGCGTCGTGGGAGCATGAGCAGCGCTCGAGCAGTCCGTCGCGCTCGAGCCGGTCCACGAGACGTGTGAGCCCGCTGCGCGAGAGCTGGGCCTCTGTGGCGAGGTCGCACATGCGCATGCGCCCGCCGCTGGACTCCTGCAGATGATGCAGGACCTCGTAGGAGGTCATCGGCAGGTGGTGCGCCCGCTCGAGCTCCGCGTCGAGCCGCTTTGCAAGACACGCGTGCGCGCGAAGCAGGCCGCGCCACGCTCGCAGCTCGCCCGTCGTCAGCGACTCCCCCATCTCGTGAGCCTCATGCTCGGAGTCGACGATCTTGACGGCGGTCGCTGTTGACATTTAGGTCCCCGGTCCTAACGTGCTTCTGAATCGAACATAGCACCGCAGAGCGCGTGCGCTCGGTCGATCGCTTTCATCGCCGGGTCGCCTTCCATGCCCACAACATCGCGAGCGGCTGGAGCGGCAGGCGGGCGTAGAGCGCCCACCGGGGGACCTTCTTGAACTGCTCGGGCTCGCGTGCCATGTAGATGTTGGCCGGGAACACCGCCGCGAGCACGCCGATGAGCCACAGGCCCGAGAGGCGCCTCACGCCCGGCACGAGCACGCCGACACCGCCGGCGATCTCCGCCACCCCGCTGGCCTGCACGACCAGCTTGGACTGATCCTTGAGTGAGGGCGGCACGATCGCTTCGTAGAACCGCGGCGATACGAAGTGGTTCACACCGGCGCCGATCCAGAAGGCCGCGAGCAGCGCGCGCGAGAGCCTTCCGCCCCGCTGCACATCCGTGTCCGTTGGCTCCTGCGTCATCGTGCGCCCCTCTCCACTGCTCCCGCGTCGGCGGCCACACCGGCCGTCACAGCCGGACAATCTACCGGCCCTCGATCAGCGACCGTCCTGTCATCTGCTCCGGCTGCTCGATGCCCAGCGCCTGGAGCATCGTCGGTGCCACGTCGGCGAGGATCCCGCCGTCCTGTCGCAGCGTGGCTGCGGTGCTCGTGAGGATCGCGGGCACCGGGTTCATCGAATGCTGAGTGTTCGGGCTGCCGTCCGGCTCGAGCATGTGGTCCGCGTTGCCGTGGTCGGCCGTCACGAGGCATACGCCGCCGCGCTCGTGGACCGCGGCGATCACCTCGCCCAGGCACTCGTCTGCGGTTTCGATCGCGCGTACGGCTGCCGGGATGACCCCTGTGTGCCCGACCATGTCCGCGTTGGCGAAGTTGATGATCCCGAAGCGCGGCGCATCCTCGCGCCAGGCTCCCACGAAAGCGCTTGCTGCCTCACGAGCGCTCATCTCGGGCTTGAAATCGTATGTTGGAACGTCGCGCGCCGAGGGCACCATCTCGCGTCGCTCGCCCTTCAGCGGCGCCTCGTCGCCGCCGTTGAAGAAGTACGTCACGTGTGGGTACTTCTCCGTCTCGGCGACGTGGAGCTGGGACGCACCGGCCTTCGCAAGCTCTATTGAGAGCGTCGTCGCGGGATGCTCCGGCAGGAACACCACGGGGTAGGACCAGTCCTCCTCGTAGCTGGTGAGGGTCGCGTAGCGTGTGAAGGTCCCGGCGTCGCCGCGTCCCTCCCAGCCCGGCAGGTCCTCGCTGCCCTCGCCGAACCCGGGCTCCGCGAGCGCGCGCGTGATCTCGCGCATGCGGTCGGGCCTGAAGTTGAACGCGATGATGCTGTCGCCCTGGCGGATGCGGGCCTCGCCTCCTACCAGCGTCGGCTCGATGAACTCATCCGTCTCGCCGCGCTCGTAGGCCATCCTCACGGCCTCCTCCCCGCTGGCGGCCTGGTGGGGCGCACGACCGTGGACCAGCATGTCGTAGGCGCGCTGCACGCGCTCCCAGCGGCGGTCGCGGTCCATCGCCCAGTAGCGGCCGACGACCGAGCCGACCCGCGCTCCGGGGTTCGTGTCGAGCTCGGTGAGGTACTCCACGCCCGCGTGCGGCAGCGTGTCCCTGCCGTCGGTGAAGGCGTGCACGACCAGTTCTCCGGCGCCGAGCTCGACGCCCATGTCGATGAGCGCGCGCAGATGCTCGATCGATGAGTGCACGCCACCGTCGGACACCAGGCCGATGAGATGCACGCGCGGAGGCGGCGTGGAGCCCGCCTCTCCGAGGAACGCGGTGCGAAGGACCTCGTTCTCAGTGAGCGAGCGATCGGCTATGGCGTCGTCGATCCGCACCAGGTCCTGGCGTATCACCGCGCCGGCGCCGAGGTTCAGATGGCCGACCTCGCTGTTTCCCATCTGCCCTTCCGGCAGGCCCACGGCACGCCCCCATGCCGTCAGCGTCGTGTGGGGGTAGGTCCGCCAGAGCTCGTCGAAAACCGGCGTGTCGGCGAGCGCGACCGCGTTACCCGGTCCGTCCGGCGCCAGACCCCAGCCGTCGAGCACGATCAGGCACGCGCATGGCGCGGGCAGCCCGGATGGGCCGGGCGGAATGCTCATGGCGCTGCCGCGGCGACGATCTTGGCGAACGACTCCGCATCCAGCGATGCGCCGCCGACGAGTGCGCCGTCGACGTCCGGCAGCGCGATCAGCTCAGCGGCGTTCTCGGCCTTCACCGATCCGCCGTAGAGGATCCTCACGCTCTCCGCTGCGGTCTTGTCACGATCGGCGACGAGCGCCCTGATGAACGCGATCGCGTCCTGTGCCTGCTCCCCGGTGGCGACGCGGCCGGTGCCTATCGCCCAGACGGGCTCGTATGCGATGAGCACCTCGGCAAGCCGCTCCGCCGGCACCCCTGCGAGATCCTCCCTGATCTGCTGGCGCAGCTTGCGGTCCGTCTCGTCGCTGTCGCGCTCCTGCTCGGTCTCGCCCACACAGAGGATCGGCACGAGGCCCGCCTGCAGGGCTGCCGGGACCTTCAGCGCCAGTGCCCTGTCGGTCTCCCCGAACATCGCGCGCCGCTCGGAGTGCCCGAGCACGACCCCGTGCACGTCGAGCTCGTTCAGCATCGGCGCAGAGATCTCCCCGGTGAAGGCGCCCTCGGCCTCGTGGTGCATGTTCTGCGCGAACACCTCTACCCGCGATCCCCGCGCGCTGTCGACCATCGCCCGCAGGTCGGTGAACGGCACGCAGATCGCGACGTCGACCCCGTCCACCGCGGATACGCGAGGCAGCAGCGCCTGGATGTACTCCTCGGACTGCGCCTCCGTCTTGAACATCTTCCAATTGCCCGCGATCAGCGGTGTGCGGCTCATGCCAGGCCCGCCCCTGCGCCCTGCAGCGCCTGCACGCCCGGCAGCTCCTTGCCCTCGACGAGCTCGAGCGTCGCCCCGCCACCGGTGGAGAGGTGGTCGATGCGGTCCTCGAGGCCGAACTGGGCCAGCGCTGCGGCCGAATCCCCGCCGCCGACGACCGTTAGGCCGGGTGCGTCCGCGACGGCCTGTGCGACGGCTCGCGTGCCCGCGGCGAACGGCTCCAGCTCGAACGCGCCCATCGGACCGTTCCAGAAGACCGTTGCGGCGCGCGCGATCTCGCCGGCGTAGAGCTTCGCGGTGGCGGGCCCGATGTCGAGCCCCATCCAGCCCTTCGGAACCTCGACCCCGTCGAGCACCCTGTGCACCGCGTCGGCGGCGAGCCGGTCGCCGATGATGAGGTCGATCGGGAGAGCGATGCGCGCACTGCCCTGGCCCGTCGCCTGCGCGAGAACCCGCCGCGCGTGTTCGGTGTCCTGCTCGTCGCACAACGACGCGCCGACGGCGTGGCCCTGTGCACACAGGAACGGGAAGCTCATCGCGCCGCCGATGATCACGACCTCGGCGACCTGCAGGAACCTGTCGATCACCGCGATCTTGTCGTGCACCTTCGCCCCGCCCACGATCGCCACCAGCGGATGCGCAGGGTTCTCGAGGATGCCGGTCAGGGTCTTGACCTCCCGTTCGAGCAGCCGGCCCGCGGCGCTCGGAAGCAGGTGGGCCACACCGGCGGTGCTCGCGTGTGCCCTGTGGGCCGTCCCGAACGCGTCGTTCACGTAGATGTCGGCGAGGTCCGCGAGCGCACGCGCGAGATCCGGGTCGTTCTTTGTCTCCCCGGCCTCGAAACGGACGTTCTCGAGCAGAAGGATCTGCCCGTCGGCGAGGGTGTCCGCGAGCTCCGCGACGTGCGGGCCGACGACATCCGGGGCGAGCTTGACATCGGCGCCCGTGAGCGCCGCGAGCCGAGCCGCGACCGGCGCCATCGAGAGCGCGGGCACGCGCTCGCCCTTCGGGCGCCCGAGGTGGGAGACGAGGATCAGCCGCGCGCCGCGGGCGCGCAGCTCTTCGATCGTGGGGAGCGCCGCCACGATCCTCGTGTCGTCCGCGACGGACTGCGTCCCGTCGGCGGCCTCCGACAGCGGCACGTTGAAGTCGACCCGCACCAGCACGCGCTTGCCGCGCACATCCAGATCCTCAATACTCCTCACCTGACTGCTCCATTCTGGTCGCGATCCATCACGATGCTCGCTCGCCTGTCCCCGCTTGGAACAGAGGGCGCTCTCACAGCACCCTCAGCACCAGGTCGACCAGGCGGTTCGCGTAGCCCCACTCGTTGTCGTACCAGGCCACGACCTTGAGCATCGTGCCATCGATCACGGAGGTCAATTTCCCGTCCACGATCGAGGAGAACTGCGAGGTGACGATGTCGCTCGAGACGATCGGGTCCTCTGTGTACTGCATGATCCCCTTCATGGGGGGCGTCTCCGAAGCCGCCTTCAGCGCCGCGTTGATCTCCTCGACTGTGGTGGCGCGGTCGCACTCGACCGTGAGGTCCACGACCGAGCCCGTGGGCACCGGCGCGCGGACCGCGAAGCCGTGCAGCTTGCCCTGGAGCTCGGGGATGACGATGCCGATCGCCTTCGCAGCGCCGGTCGAGGCGGGGATCAGGTTGACCGCGGCCGCGCGTGCGCGGCGCAGGTCTTTGTGGGGCATGTCCTGCAGGCGCTGGTCGGCCGTGTACGCGTGGATCGTCGTCATCAGCGCGTGGCGGATCCCCACCGTGTCGTTGATGACCTTCGCGACAGGGGCGAGGCAGTTGGTGGTGCACGAGGCGTTGGAGATCACGTCGTGCTTGGCCCGGTCGTAGACGTCCTCGAAGTTCACCCCGAGCACAACAGTGGCGTCGGGCTCGACGGCGGGCGCGGAGATGATGACCTTGCGTGCGCCCTGCGTCAGGTGGGCGGCGGCCTTGTCGCGGGCGGTGAAGTGCCCTGTCGACTCGATCACGACGTCGACCCCGAGCTCGCCCCACGGCAGCGCGGCCGGGTCGGTCTCGACGAGGACCTTGATCTCGCGTCCGTCCACCTCGAGGCCTCCGTCCTCCCGAAGGGAGACGCTGCCCGGGTAGGGCCCGAGGATCGTGTCGTACTTGAGCAGGTGGGCGAGCGTCGCCGGCTCGGTGAGATCGTTGACCGCAACCCACTCGATCTGCTCGCCGAGCTCATTCTCGCGGGCCTTGGCGGCGCGGAGCACGTTCCGGCCTATCCGGCCGAATCCGTTGATCCCAACGCGTACGGGCATCGATCGCCTCCTGACGAAAGTTATGTGGTGGAAACGGGTGCCGACCGGCCACTTACGGCGGCGGCGTGGGGCCGGAGGCTATCAGCGGGACCCGGGCGCGGTTTCCGTGGTTTCCCGCGATCTGACCGCGGGCGCGGCTCAGGATCCGTGCGGTGCCTTGTCTATATCCCGGTGTGCGACGGCCACGTCGATGTCCGCGCCGCCGCGGTAGCGATCGGCGAGATGCTCTGCTATCGCGACCGACCGGTGGCGTCCTCCGGTGCATCCGATCGCGATCACCATGTGAGCCTTCCCCTCGTCCACGTACTGCGGGAGCAGGAAGTCCAGGAGCGGGTGCAGACGGTCGTAGAACTCATCCAGGCGGCCGTCCGCGGCGATGTAGTCCACCACCCGCTGGTCGAGCCCTGTCAGTTCCCTGAGCGCGCCCTCGTAGTGGGGGTTCGCCAGGAACCGGACGTCGAATGCCAGGTCCTCCTCGCGTGGCGGGCCGTGCTTGAAGCCGAAGCTCATGAACGTCACCGACAGCCGGCCGACCTTGCTGCGTGGCAGGAACTCCTCTGCGATCTTCTCGCGCAGCATCGCCGCGCCCATACCCGTCGTGTCGATCACCAGGTCGGCGATGGCGCGCAGCGGCTCGAGCAGCTCACGCTCGGCTGAGACTCCCGCCGAGACACTGCCCTGCGGCGCGAGCGGGTGGCGCCGGCGGGTCTCCTTGTAGCGCGTCACCAGCGTCTGCTCGCTCGCCTCCAGGAAGAGCAGGTGATGGTTGAGCCCGACGGCGTCGAGCTCTTCGACCACCTCGCGCAGAGCCTCGAAGTACACGCCGCCGCGAACGTCCGAGACGACCGCGGCGCGTTCGACCTTCGAGCCTTTGTGGACGAACAGCTCCACGAGGGACCGGATCATCTCGGGCGGGAGATTGTCGACGCAGAAGTAGCCCGCGTCCTCGAACACGTTCATCGCCGTCGACTTGCCCGCCCCTGAGAACCCGGTGATCACGACGAGGTCGGCGAGACGCGGGGCGTCCTGCGACCCGCCTGCGTCATCGGCGTCGCCGCTCGTCGGGCCAGGGGTCCCGAAGGCTGCCATCCATGCCATTGTGCCGCGCCGCGCGGACGCCCGTGGACCTATCGTGTTATCAGCCCGCGCGATGAAGGTATGCGTGCACTTCTCTGCCCGTCTTCGCGGGGAGTCCGGCCACCGACTGAAGTTCCTCGCTGGAGGCGGCGAGCACGGCGTCCGGTGAGCCGAAGTGGGCGAGCAGAGCGCGCTTGCGCGCCGGCCCGACACCGGGCAGGCCATCCAGCACGGAGCTGGTCATCGCCCTGTCGCGGCGCGTGCGGTGATGTGTGATCGCGAAGCGGTGTGCCTCGTCGCGCACGCGCTGCAGCAGCTGCAGCTCGGGTGTGCGGTGGTCGAGCACGAGGGGCGTGCGCCGGCCCGGCATGAACACCTCCTCGATGCGCTTGGCGAGCGATATCACCGCCACGCCGCGGTCGCGGAAGCCGTCCAGCGGCTCAAGGCCCGCGGAGAGCTGTCCGCGGCCACCGTCGATCACGACGAGGTTCGGCAGCGCCGCGAAGCT
The DNA here is from genome assembly GCA_963740075.1 of uncultured Solirubrobacteraceae bacterium. GTDB lineage: Bacteria > Actinomycetota > Thermoleophilia > Solirubrobacterales > Solirubrobacteraceae > Palsa-744. Next base: position 191,773 of record CAVUCP010000001.1, read on the forward strand.
CGCGTCGTACTCCCGGTCATGCGGTGAGATGTCGAGCTGGCGCTCCCACTGCGCGTACCTGCGGGAGAGCACCTCGGCCATCGCCGCGTAGTCGTCCGACGTTCCGGCGGCCGCACGGATCGTGAAGCGACGGTAGTCGGATTTCTTCGGGGCTCCGCCCTCGAACACCACCATGGACGCGACCGTGTGGGTGCCTCCGAGGTTCGATATGTCAAAGCACTCGATCCTTATCGGCGGCGCGTCCAGGCCCAGTGCCTCCTGGAGACCCTCGAGCGCCTGCACGCGGCCCTCACGCCGGCGCTCCGAGCGCAGCCGCTCCTGGTCGAGCGCGAGCAGGGCGTTGCGCTCGGCGAGCTCGAGCACGCGGCGCTTCTCCCCGCGCTCGGCGGCACGCAGCTCGACGGGGCCGCCGCGGCGCTCGGAGAGCGCGTCGGCGAGCGCCGGGCGATCCTCGACGGCTCGCTGGACCACCAGCAGCGCCGGAATGGAGGTCTGCCCTCCGTAGTACTGGAGCATGAACTCCTCGGCGACCTCCTCGGGCTCGCGCTCGGTCTCGTTCGCGAGGTAGAACGACTGCCTGTCGGACAGGACGCCGTCGCGCACCTGGAAGACCTGGGCGTTCGCGTCCGTGCCGTTGAGTGCCACCGCGACCGCGTCGAACGTCGCCTGCGACTCGCTTGTCACGCGCCTGCGCTCGAGGAGCGAGCGGACGGCCTGCAGGCGGTTGCGCTCGATCGTCGCCTGCTCGAACTCCTGGGCGTCCGCGGCCGCCTTCATCCGCTCCTGCAGGTCCCGCTCGATGGAGCGGAAACGCCCTGACAGGAAGTCGATCACACCGTCGATGCTCGCCCGGTACTCCTCCTTCGAGACGTATCCGACACAGGGTGCCGCGCACCGCTTGATGTAGTAGTCCAGGCACGGGCTCCCGCTCCGCCTGCCGGGCTCGGGCCCCGTGCACGAGCGGTACATGAACACCTTCGTCAGCACCTCGAGGGTCGAGCGAACGCGTTTCGCGTTGGAGTACGGGCCGAAGTAGGCCCTGCCCTGGCGGTGACGCTCGCGGGTGAAGTAGACGCGCGGGAAATCCTCGTCCAGCGAGATGGCGATGAAGGGGTATGACTTGTCGTCGCGCAGGCGGATGTTGAAGCGCGGGCGGTATTGCTTGATGAAGCTCTGCTCGGCGAGCAGCGCCTCCGCCTCGGTCGCGACGACCACACACTCGATGTGCTCGACGGCGGCCACCATCTCGGCATGCCCGGGGCTGCTCGGCACCTGCGCCTTCGAGAAATGCGAGGCGACGCGCTTGCGTACGGACTTCGCCTTGCCCACATAGATCACGCGGCCCGCACCGTCGCGGAAGAGGTACACGCCGGGCTGGTCGGGGAGCGCGCGTCGCTGCTCGGCCAGGCCCGACCGCTCGCCCTCGCCCTGCCGCTCGCTCACCGCCATCTCATCGCAGGATAGGCAACCGCCGGGGGCTCAATACGCGCGGTAGCGGCGGAAGACCTCCATCGCGGCGTACACGATGAAGCCCAGCATCACGAACCAGGCGAGCTCCCCGATGCCGGTCTCCCACATGCGCGCGCGGGCGACCCACTCGAACACCGCGAGCGCTATCGCGCCGTAGAGCAGCGCCCGGTGCCTGTCGCCGAGGCTGTGGATCGATATCCGCCGTTCGCGGTAGCCGCGCACCGCGAGGAAGGCGATCGCGATCCCCAGCCCCGCTCCAAGCGCGGCCTGCACCGCGCTCGCAGCGCGCCCCCCGGCGGGAAGGAAGTAGACGGCGGCGGCGATCAGGACGACGATCGCGATGTTGCGCGCTGTCTTGGCGTGTTCCACGACGCCAGTGTAGGTCAGTCGACGAGCTCCTCAAGGCGCGCGTATGCGTCGTCGACCGCGCGCTGCGCGGCGGTGTGCCGGGCTTCTGACTTCGCCGACTCGTACCTGGTGGCCCATGCCGCAGGGTCCGCGAGCTCGGCTTCGAGGTCGCGCAGCGCCGCCTCCGCGTCCTCGACGGCGCGCTCGGCCTTCTGGGCCTCGCTCATGCGGTTCTTGGAGGGACCCTTCGGCTTGGCACGCGGCTTGGGTGGGGCCTTCGCGGCAGCATCGGGGGCGGCGCCGTTCCCGTTGCCGCCCGCGCGGGGCGAGCCGGCGGACGTCGGGCCAGCCAGACGCGAGGAGGACGTGCCTGTCGCGCCGGCCCGGCGCTCGTCCCGGACGCGCACGTACTCGGGCCAGCCGCCCACGTAGCTGTGGAGCGTGTGGTCCTCGACCGCGATCGTGCGTGTTCCGACGGCGTCCAGCAGCGCGCGGTCGTGGGAGACGAGCAGTATCGCGCCCGTGAAGGAGCGCAGGGCGTCCTCGAGCGCCTCGCGGCTCTCGATGTCCAGATGGTTCGTGGGCTCGTCGAGGATCAGCACGTTCGCCCCGGACTGGACGAGCACCGCCAGCGACAGGCGCCGGCGCTCGCCACCGGACAGTCCGCTCAGCGGCTTGTCGGCATCCTCTCCGGAGAACAGGAAGCGGCCGAGGAGCGCCCGCGCTTTGCCGGGGCTGAGGCCGGTGGCGCGCTGTGCGGCCTCCACCACGCTCTGGCCCGCGGGGCCTCCGGCGCCGAGCTCCTCGGCGTGCTGGGACAGGTACCCGACCTTGACGTTGTGTCCGGTGCTCAGCCGCCCGGCGGCTGGCTCGCGCACACCCGCGAGCGTTTCGATGAGCGTCGTCTTTCCTGTCCCGTTGGCGCCCACGAGAGACACGTGCTCGCCTCTCTCGAGCCACAGCTCGGCGTCGCTCAGCAGCACCAGCGGCTCATCGCCGACCTCGATGCGGGCGTCATTGAGCTCGAAGATCACCCGTCCTGAGCGTTCGGGGGCGGCGAACTCGAACTCCAGGCCCCGGCCCTCAGCCGGATCGCGCTCGATGCGCTCGATCTTCGCGAGTTTCTTGACGCGCGACTGCGCCTGGCGAGCCTTCGTGGCCTTGTAGCGGAAGCGCTCGATGAACCGTTCCATCCGCTCGATCTCGGCGCGCTGGGAGTCGATCGCGCGGCCGAGCGCGAGCTCGCGCGCCGCCTGCTCGCGGCGCCACTGGTGCCAGGTGCCGGAGAAGAAGCGCGAGCGCCCCGCCTCGAGCTCGAGCACCGCTGTTCCGACGGCCTCGAGGAACCACCGGTCGTGGGCGACGAGCACGACAGCGGCGTCGAGGTCGACCAGCGTCTGCTCGAGCCACTCGAGCGACTCGATGTCGAGATGGTTGGTGGGCTCGTCGAGCAGGAGCACGTCGGCGCCCGTCGCCAGGGCACGCGCCAGCGACGCGCGCGTGAGCTGCCCCCCGGAGAACGTGTCCAGGGGCCTGTCGAGGTCCGCCTCGGCGAACCCGAGGCCGTGGGCCATCGCTGTCGCGCGGTTGCGCCACAGGTAGCCGCCGCGGGCCTCCAGCCGGGCCTGGGCGCTCGCATACCGTCCCAGCAGGGCATCGTCGGACTCGCCTGCGCTCATCTGCGCCTCGAGTGCCGTGAGCTCCGCCTCGATCGCCAGCTCCTCGGCGCACCCTGACAGCAGGTAGTCGCGCAGCGCCATGCCCCGCTCGCGGGGCGGACGCTGGTCGTGCAGGGCGATGCGCACGCCCTTCGCCACGCTCAGCTCGCCCTTGTCGATCGAGGTCTCTCCAGCCAGCATCCTCAGGAGGGTCGTCTTGCCCGCTCCGTTGCGGCCGGCGATCGTCATGCGTTCGCGGCGCTCGAGCTTGAACGAGACGCCGCGCAGCAGCGGCCGGCCCGCCATGTCCTTGTTCAGGTCGGATGCGATCAGAAGGGCCATCGGCTGCTGATGGTAGGGCGGCGGGGGTCAGTTGCCGCGCCGCCGCCCCGCTCAGATAGGATTCACGGCCGTATGAGACGCAACCCGATCGGGCGGCTGGCGGCCCTGACCATTCTCCTGTGCCTCGTGCTCGCGCCGGCGGCGCAGGCCTACAACGACGGCAGGGGCTTCTACGGAGCGACCAACGACAGGGTCGTCACCTACGCGGGCTTCATAGTGATCGCGTTCTTCATCCTCTTCGTCTTCTTCATGAGCATGATCCAGCGTGGCCTGGACAAGCGCAAGGAAGCCCGCAAGGCCGGCGAGAAGGCGGTCCTCGGCGACGCCCGCTGGCGCGGCGGCTGGTAGCGCCCGGCGCGGATGAGCGAGCCGGGCCCGCAGGGTGCGGGTGCTGAGAGCCGGGACGTGCTGTATGAGCGACGCGGGTCCGCGGCGCTCATCACAATCAACCGCGCCGAGCGGCGCAACGCGGTGGACGGCCCGACCGCCGAACTGCTGCATGACGCCTACCTGCGTTTCGAGGCCGACGACGATGCGAGGGTTCTCGTGCTCACCGGCGCGGGAGACCTCGCGTTCTGCGCCGGCGCGGACCTGAAGGCCACCCGGTCCATGGCCGGGCGGCTGATGAGCGCCGAGGGCCCGATGGGATTCACGCGTCTGACGCCTTCCAAGCCGACGATCGCAGCGATCTCCGGCTACTGCCTGGCCGGTGGTCTGGAGATCGCGCTGTGGTGCGATCTGAGGATCGCCACCGACACGTCGGTGCTGGGCTACCCCGAGCGCAGGTGGGGCGTGCCGCTCATCGACGGCGGTACACAGCGCCTGCCACGCGTGGTGGGCCTCGGCCGTGCACTGGACCTGATCCTGACGGGGAGGATGGTCGACTCGAGCGAGGCGCTGGCGATGGGGCTGCTGACGGAGGTCGTCCCCGCCGCCAAGCACCTCGAGCGCGCGCTCGCGCTCGCGGAGGGACTCGCCGCGTTCCCGCAGAGCACGATGCTTGCGGACCGTCGCGCCGCGATCGAGGGACTCGGCATGCCGCTCGCGCAGGGTCTCGCACTGGAGGCGGCGGCCGGCCCGGATGTGTTCGAGGATGGCGCGCGCGGAGCCGAACGGTTCGCGGCCGGAGAGGGCCGCGGAGGCGCCGGCGCCGGCGCCTAGCAGAGCGCGTCCGGACGCGTGTGCGCGATCCCGGCGCGCCGCGTGCGGGGGGCCGTGCAATTGGGGTAGTCTCTTCACTCGATGGCCTACTTCGTGACGGGGGCAACGGGCTTCATCGGGAGCCGGCTGGTCGAGAGGCTCCTGGAAAAGCGCCAGGGAAAGATCTACGTGCTCGTGCGCGAGAGCTCGAGGCCGCGGCTTGAGGACCTCGTGCAGCGGTGGAGCGTGACGGTCGGACCGTCCGCGGCCGATCGCATCGAGCCCGTCATCGGAGACCTGCGCCGTCCGCTTCTGGGCGTCGAGAAGGACCAGGTCGCCGAGCTTCGCGGCAAGGTCAACCATTTCTTCCACCTCGCGGCGGTCTACGACATGACCGCACCGGCGGAGCGCAACACGGCCGTCAACGTCGGCGGCACCACGCACGCCGTCGAACTCGCGCGTGCTGTGGACGCCAAACACCTCCACCACGTCTCGTCGATCGCGGTCGCCGGTACCTACAAGGGCGTCTTCACGGAGGAGATGTTCGACGAGGGCCAGCGACTGCCCTCTCCCTACCACCTGACCAAGTTCGAGTCCGAGCGGATCGTTCGCGACCAGCCGTACATGCCCTGGCGCGTCTACCGGCCCGGCATCGTGGTCGGCGACTCACAGACGGGCGAAATGGAAAAGGTCGACGGCCCCTACTACTTCTTCAAGGCGATCCAGCGCATGCGCCACCTGCTGCCCGAGTGGGTCCCGCTCGTCGGCCTTGACCTCGGGTACACGAACGTCGTCCCGGTCGACTGGGTCGCCGGCGCACTCGAGCACATCGCACATGAGCCGGGACTGGACGGGCGCGCGTTCCATCTCACCGACCCGCGCCCGCAGCGCGTCGACGAGCTGCTGAACGAGCTCGCCGCGGCCGCGCACGCGCCCCGCTTCGCCGTCAGCCTCGACAAACGCCTGACCGACCCGCTGCCGAGATGGCCGCTCGCGCTCGCGCTCGGCCTTCCGCCGCTTCGCCAGGTCAAGGGACTGGCACTGCGCGAGCTCGGCATCCCCGAGGAGGTCATCGCCCACATGGAGCTCGTTCCGCGCTTTGACACGAGCGAGGCCGGCCGTGCGCTCGCGGGCTCTCCGCTCGAGCAGCCCCCGCCGCTGAACGAGTACGCGGCGCGCCTGTGGGACTACTGGGAGCGCGAGATGGACCCCGACCTGCGCCGCGGCCGCACGCTGAAGGAGGCGCTGAGCGGCAGGCACGTGATCATCACCGGAGCGTCCTCGGGGATCGGGCGCTCGACCGCGTTGAAGATCGCCGCCGCCGGTGGCGTGCCGCTGCTCGTGGCGCGCAACGTCGACAATCTGGAGGAGGTTCGCGCGGAGATCGTCGCGGGCGGCGGGACGGCCTATGTCTACGCGGCGGACCTGTCGGATGTCGCGTCGATCGAAACTCTGCTCGAGCGTGTCCTCGCCGACCACCGGAACATCGACATGCTCGTGAACAACGCCGGCCGCTCGATCAGGAGATCGATCGCGTTGAGCTACGACCGCTTCCATGACTTCGAACGCACGATTCAGCTGAACTACTTCGGCGCGGTCAAGCTGATCATCGGGCTGCTACCACACATGCGCGAACGCGGCTCGGGCCACATCGTGAACATCTCGTCGATCGGCGTGCAGACGAATCCCCCGCGCTTTTCGGCGTATGTGGCGTCGAAGGCCGCGCTGGACGCGTTCACGCGCGTCGTCGCATCCGAGGTGATCGGCGACGGTGTCACGTTCACGACCATCCACATGCCCCTTGTGCGCACCCCCATGATCGCCCCGACGAAGATGTACGACGCGTTCCCGGCGATCAGCCCCGACGAGGCGGCGGACATGATCTGCGAGGCGCTGCGCAGCAGGCCGAAGGAGATGGGAACCCGTATCGGCAAGTTCGGCGAAGTCGCGTATTCGCTCTCGCCGAGCATGGTTGACAGGCTCCTGCACCTGGCCTACAGGGTGTTCCCGGACTCGGCGGCCTCGAAGGGCCAGCAGGCGGCGGAGGAGGAGCATGTCTCGTTCGAGCAGATCGCGATGGCGACCCTGACGAGGGGCGTGCACTGGTAGGACGGGAAGGGCGCCGCTGCGGGATGATCACCCCGTGAGCGACACAGGGACAGCGATCACCGTCAGCGGCCTGCGAAAGCGCTACGGCGACTACGAGGTCGTGCGGGGGATCGACATCACCGTGGCGCGCGGTGAGGTCTTCGGCCTCCTCGGGCCCAACGGCGCCGGCAAGACCACGACCGTCGAGATCCTCGAGGGCTACCGTGAGCGCACGAGCGGCGAGGTCTCGGTGCTCGGCCGCGACCCCGCTCAGCGCTCGATCGACCTGCGCCGACGCATCGGCATCGTGCTGCAGTCCGGCGGCATCTACAGCCACATCACCCCCCGCGAGGCGCTCGCTCACTGGGCGAGCCTGTACCCGCACCCGCGCGACGTGCAGGAGGTGCTCGACGTGGCGGGTCTGCAGGAGAAGGCCGACGTGCGAACCCGCAAGCTCTCCGGAGGGCAGCTTCGCAGGCTCGACTTCGCGCTAGCCCTCATCGGCGACCCGGAGCTGATCTTCCTCGATGAGCCCACCACGGGATTCGACCCGGAGGCCCGGCATGCCGCATGGGAGACGATCCGTTCCCTGCGCGATCTGGGCAAGACGATCCTGCTGACCACCCATTATCTGGAGGAGGCGCAGGCACTCGCGGACCGGGTCGCGATCGTCAAGGACGGCCGCGTGCTAGCGATTGGCCCGCCGCAGGAGCTCGGGGTGGGCGGCGCGAGCTACAGGGTGGCCTACCGCGAGGGCGACGGGGAGCTCGTCGAGACGGAGACGGATGACCCCACGAGCCTGCTGAACGAGGTCACCGGCCGTGCGCTCGCGCGCGGCGAGAGGCTCTCGGAGATCTCCGTCGGGCGCCCCACACTCGAGGACGTCTATCTGGAACTGACCGCCGATGTCTGAAGCGCTGACCCTCACCTGGCGCCAGTACCGGCTGGAGCGCCGGCTGTTCTGGCGCAACCCCAGCGCCGCGTTCTTCAACTTCGTGCTCCCGCTGCTGTTCCTGGCCGGGGGCGGGGCGATCCTCAGCGGCAACCAGAGCGGCCTGAACAAGCTGCTTCCCGCGATCGCCGGCATGAGCGTGATGTCCACGACCTTCACGGCCCTCGCATACAACATCGTCTACCTGCGTGAGCGCGGTGTGCTCAAGCGCATCCGCGGCGCACCTCTGCCGACGATCTCCTACTTCGGCGGCGTGGCAGCGAACGCGGTGACCAACACGGCGCTGCAGATCGTGATCATCGTGATCGCGGGCAAGGCGATCTTCAACATCGACTGGCCCCCGGAGTGGGGCACACTCGTGCTCTTCGTCCTCGTGGGCGTCATCTGCTTCGCCGCCCTCGGGGTCGCCTTCGCGCACGCGATCCCGAACTTCGAGTCGACCCCGGCGTATGTCAACGCCGTCTTCCTGCCGGTCGTGTTCGTCTCCTTCTACGTCTTCGACTCCAGCACCGCGCCCGAATTCCTGCGCACGATCGCAGAGGCGCTCCCGCTCTACCCGCTGATCAAGGGGCTCTCCGGGGCGATGGTGACGGGCGTCCCGCTCAGCGACAACCTCGACGCTCTCGCGGTGATCGTCATATGGGCGATATTCGGCGTGACGCTCGCGGTGCGCGGCTTCTCGTGGGAGCTCAAGAGGACATGAGGGAGCTCGCAGACGGCGTGCACATGCTCAGCGGTACGCCCCCGAACGCGATCAACGTCTATCTCCTCGGGGACGTGCTGCTCGACGCCGGCACCCGCCGCGCGCGGGGACGGATCATGCGCCAGATCGCGGGACGAGAGGTGTCCGCCCACGCGCTCACCCACGCCCACCCCGATCATCAGGGCTCGAGCCACGCCATCTGCACCGAGCTCGGGATGCCGCTCTGGTGCGGCGAGGGGGACGTGCCCGCGATGGAGACCCATGGCGGGGTCGCCGCAGCCCAGCCGCCGGGGATCCTGAACAGCCTGCAGCAGCGCTTCTGGACCGGTCCCCCCCACCCCGTCGCCCGCGCGCTGTTCGAGGGAGAAGAGGTCGCGGGATTCACGGTGCTCGAGACGCCCGGGCACTCGGCGGGCCACGTCGCGTTCTGGCGCGAGAGCGACCGCGTGCTCATCCTCGGCGACGTCCTGAACAACATCCATGTCTTCACGGGGATCCCCGGGCTGCATGAGCCGCCCACGGCGTTCACCGCCGACCCGGCGCGCAACCGGCGCTCTGCACGCAGGCTCGCCGAGCTGCGCCCCAGGCTCACATGCTTCGGGCACGGCGCGCCGCTGAGGGATCCGGGCCGGCTCTCGGATTTCGTCGACCGCCTCGCGAGCTGAGCTGTGGACGACACGCTCTTCACGACGGACGCATCGAGCTTCGTGCCCACCGCACATGCCCGCGGCCCGTGGGATCCGCAGGCGCTGCATGGCGGAGCGCCCGCAGCCCTGATCACCGACGCCTTCGAGGCGCACGACCCGGACCCCGGCATGGGCATCGCGAGACTGACATTCGAGCTGCTGCGGCCGGTCCCGATGTCCCCGCTGGACATCTCGATCGAGGTCGTGCGCGCGGGACGCCGCGTCCAGGAGCTCGGCGCCGAGATGCGCAGCGAAGGAAGGCTGATCTGCCGCGCGGGCGCGCTGAGGGTCGCATCCGTGCCCGGCGACCTTCCCGCCGGGGCGGCGGCAGAGATCGGCGAGCGGATGCCGGGTCCCGAGGACGCGGGCGAGCTGGGCTTCGCCCTCGAGGCACCGGCCGGTGCCGACCCTGCGTACGCGAGTTTCGGGGCGACCGGGATGCAGATGCGCTGGATCGACGACCCCCGCACCCTCGGCCCGTGCAGGTGCTGGATGCGCCCCCGACGGGAACTGGTGCCCGGGCGCGAGCTCTCGCCGCTGGCTCGCGCGGCCGCGGTCGCCGACTTCGGCAACGGCGTGAGCGCGACGCTCCCATTCGAGCGGTTCCTGTTCATCAACGCGGACCTGACGCTCCACCTCGCTCGGCTGCCCCGCGGGGAATGGATCGGTCTCGATGCCCGCACGATCCTGCACGAGGGCGGCATGGGCGTAGCGGAGAGCGTGCTGCATGACCGCGACGGCCCGATCGGCCGCGCCTTTCAGACGCTCGTCGTGGCGCCCCGCTGACCCCGGCGACGGGAAACCCGTAGTCATTGGAAATTTTGGTTGCTCTGGCAAGGAGTTTGCTAAGGTGGTTGCTAGCGCAAACAAACCGACCACCCGAACAGGAAGGGACATTCCGATGTCAGCAGTCGATTCAACCGCCTCCACCTCGCAGATCCCGGTCCCCACCGGCACATGGAACGTCGACCCGGTGCACTCGAGCGTCGAGTTCCACGTCAAACACCTCGGCATCGCCACCGTGAAGGGCGTCTTCAAAGAGTTCGAGGGAAGCCTTCAGGTCGGCCCTGACGGCGCAACCGCCTCCGGCTCGGTGAAGGTCGCAAGCATCGACACGCGCGAGGAGAAAAGGGACGGGCACCTGCGCTCCCCCGACTTCTTCGACGCCGAGCAGTTCCCCGAGATCACGTTCAAGTCAACGTCGATCACGCCCGCCGGCGGTGAGGACTTCGAGGTCACCGGCGACTTCACGATCCACGGCGTCACCAAGCCGCTGACGCTCTCCGCGAGCCTTGAGGGTGCGGAGACCGACCCCGAAGGCAACCAGCGCGTCGGCCTGTCCGCCAAAGGTCAGATCAACCGCGGCGACTACGGCATGACGTTCAACATGGCTCTCGGCTCCGGCAACGTGGTCGTGGGCGAGAAGGTGAAGATCCTTCTCGAGATCTCGGCGGTCAAGGCCGCCTAGAGGTAGGTCGGGCGCAGCCCGGCGGCGTCGCCGACACAGGCGGCGCCGCCGAGCGCCCGTAACGCAGAGGAACTGAAATGAACCAGATAGATCCCTCACTCCAGATCGGCTCGGTGGAGCTCGCGGTCAGCGACCTGCAGCGCAGCGTCGACTTCTACACGCAGGCGATGGGCATGCAGACGATCGAGCGCGACGAGCGCCACGCGGTCCTCGGCCCCTCGGCGGGCAGGCCGGCGCTGACACTCACCGGGATCGACTCCCCCACGATCCCGCCGCAGCGCAGCACCGGCCTTTACCACGTGGCATGGCTGCATCCCTCCCGCGCGGCGCTCGCCCAGACCGTCAGGCGGCTGGTCGGCGCGCGGTGGCGCATAGACGGCGCATCGGACCACGGCGTCTCGGAGGCCCTGTATCTCTCGGACCCCGACCGTCTCGGCATCGAGATATACGTCGACCGCCCGCGCGAGCAGTGGCAGCGGCCGGCAAATGGTTCAGGCGTCACGATGTTCACGGCGCCGCTGGACCTTGACGACCTGCTGAGCCAGGCCGCGGACGCCACGCCCGAGATCGACCCGGGGACCATCATCGGGCATGTCCACCTGAAGGTCTCGGACGTTCCCGCCGCGCTCGCCTACTACCGCGACACGCTCGGTTTCGAGGAGCAGGCCGAGCTCGGCGCCCAGGCGGCGTTCGTCTCCGCGGGCGGCTACCACCACCATCTCGGCCTGAACTCCTGGGAGAGCCGGGGCGCCGCTCCCGCACCCGAGAGCGCGCCGGGTCTGCGCCGGGTCGGCTTCAGGCTCTCGGGAGAGCCCGCCGTGCAGGATGTCCTGGCAGCGGCGGGCGAGGACGCAACCGTCGAGGAGGGCTCCGGCGGCGTCCTCGTGAGCGGCCCCGACTCCCAGCTGCTGTCGTTCGCCGCCGGCTGAGATCTCAGCGCCTTCGCCCCATCGCAAAGCTCTGGATCGGCGGCGCGACGGCGCGCATGCTCGACCCGACCTCCTCGCCCCGCAGATCCGTATGCTCCTCGGCCCCGGCCGCGAGCCGGTGTACGGAGGCCCGCTCGGGCATCTCGTCCTGCGCGCCGTCGGCGAGAAAGCGCTCCAGCGGCTCGAGCTCGCGCACGATCACGCTGATCACGGGCCGGATCTCCTCGCTCGCCTGCGCCTGTCCCCGCCGGCGCGCATCCCAGCGGATCACGTTGGGCTCCTCCTGCGAGCGCTCGAGTCGGCCCCTCGCCAGCAGCAGCGGCTCGGCGCGCGCGAGATGCCTGTTGCGCTCATAGACGGCGGTCGGAACGATCAGGTTCACGGTCCCGAACTCGTCCTCGAAGAGCAGGAACATCGTGCCCTTCGCGGTCCCCGGTCGCTGCCTTGCGATCACGAGCCCCGCCACCGCCACCTCCCCTCCGGCGGGCAGGCGCACCAGCTGCGCGCTCGTGGCCAGCATCGGGATCGTGAGATGGGGGCGCAGGATCGCCATCGCGTGGTCAGCGACCGTCACCCCGCTGGTCGAGTAGTCGGCGATCAGCCGCTGCCATCTGCCGAGCGGGCGCAGCCGCGGCGCAGCCGGCAGGTCCAGCGGCAGCGCGAGCTGCGTCATCTGCCCTGCCGATGTGCTCTGCGCCGGGCTGGCGACCCCCAGCTGCCACAGCGCGGTCCTGCGATCCAGGCCACCCGCCAGGCCGTCGCATGCTCCAGCCCACGCCAGCTGTTCGAGCGTCCTGCTCCCCGCCCCGGCCCGCGCGGCAAGATCCTGCAGGCTCCGGAACAGGCCGCCCCGCTCGCGCTCGGCCACTATCTCCCGCACCTCGCAGGCGAGCACATCCTTGACGTAGCCCAGCCCCATGCGAACCCCCCCGTCCTGCACGGTGCACTGCTCGAGTGAGGCGTTGACGTCAACCGGAAGGACGGCGATCCCCCTGTGCGCGGCCTCGTGCACCAGGCTGTCCGGTGCATAGAAGCCCATCGGCTGCTCGTTCAGAAGGGCGCACAGGAACTCCGGGCCATAGTGGACCCGCAGCCACGTCGACTGGTATGCGAGCAGGCCGAAGGCGGCGCTGTGGGACTTCGGGAATCCGAATCCCGCGAAACCCTCGACCATCCCCCACACCCGTTCCGCGCCCTCGCGGGAGACATCCGCATGGGACATCGCCCCCTCGATGAAGCGTTCCCGCTGGCGGTCGAGCATCTCGTGCGAGCGCTTGCGGCTCATCGCCCTGCGCAGGCCGTCCGCTTCACCGGGGCTGAAGCCGGCGAACGCTTCTGCCACCTGCATCACCTGGTCCTGAAAGATGATCGTCCCGAGCGTCTCCCCCAGAACCTCCCTGAGAGTCGGATGCTCGTAGGGAACCTCATAGCCCGGGTCTTCGCGCAGCAGCCTGCGCCGCTCGATGTAGGGGTTGACCGCCCCGCCCTGGATCGGGCCGGGACGGATGATCGCGACCTGGATCGTCAGATCCTGCAGATTCATCGGCCTTGTTCGCAGAAGCGACTGCATCTGCGCACGGCTCTCTATCTGGAAGACACCGACGGTGTCCGCCGCGCGGATCGCCCTGAACGTGTCCGGGTCGTCCAGCGGTATGCGCGACAGGTCGATGCGCTCCCCTCGCACACGCTCCACCTCCACCACGCACCGCTCCACGGCCGAGAGCATCCCGAGCCCCAGCAGGTCGATCTTCAGGAAGCCCGCGTCCGCGCAGGAGTCCTTATCCCACTGGACCATCTGGCGGCCCTGCATCGCCGCGGGCACCACCGGGCAGCAGTCGATCAGCGGCCTGGTCGCAATGATCATCCCGCCGGAGTGCTGGGAGAGGTGGCGTGGGAGCCCCCGTGCCTGCTCGACCAGGTGCGCCAGCCACCCCCACCTGTCCCTGCCATCCCTGCCCTGCGGGATCGCGTCCGGCCTCGCCCGAGCCCCGGCGAGCGCCCCGTGCACGTCATGCTCGGACTCCGGCCCATACCTGTCCGCGCCGCGGGCGAGCCGCTCGATCTGCCCCGCGGGCAGACCCAGCACCTTGCCGATCTCGCGTATCGCCCCCCGCTCCCGGAAGGTCGGGAACGCCGCGACCAGCGCCGCCCGTTCATTCCCGTAGCACTCGTGCACGCGCGGTATCAGCCGCTCGCGTATATCCCGGGGGAAGTCCAGGTCGATGTCGGGGAGACCGCTGAGATCCTCGTGCAGGAAGCGCCCGAGCGCCAGCCTGCCGGCGATCGGGTCGATATGCGAGAGCCCTGTCAGATAGCACACCAGGGATGAGACCGAGGAGCCCCGTCCGCGCCCCGGAGCGAGCATCGCGCGCACCGAGCCCGGGCCGCGAACCTCCAGCGCGACCTCCCGTGCGAGCTCGAGCATGTCGTGGTGCAGGAGGAAGAATCCCGCGAGGTGCAGCCTGTCGATGACGCGCAGCTCCTGTTCGAGCCGTGCGTGGGCCTCCGCTTGGGAGGCTCGCACCGCCGGCGGGGCATCCGGGCCGTAGCGCTCGCCGAACCTCTGCCAGCACAGCTCATACAGGCGGCGTGATGACTCCTGCTCCTCCTCGGCGCCGGGGTAGCGGTAGCCGAGGTCCCTGGTCAGGTCGAACCTGAGCCGGTCGGCCAGCAGCACGCTCTCGCGGACCGCATCCGGATGGTCGGCAAAGCGGCTGGCCATCGCCTCGGGCGTGCTCATCACATGACTGTGGTTGCCGCGGCGCAGCGGCTCGCACGCGTCGAGCGTGCAGTGGTTGCGGATGGCCACGAAGGCGTCCTGCAGCTCGGCCCTGGACCTGGAGTGCGCATGGACGTCGCCGGTCGCCACGCATCTCAGGCCCAGGCGCCTGCCGAACGCCTGCAGCGCGCGGTTGCGGGCCCGGTCGCCCCGCGCAAACGGGCGCTGCAGCTCCACATAGAGGTTCTCAGGGCCGAAGCCGTCGAGCAGGCGCCGCGCGAGGGGCTCGTCCGTGGCCCCCGCGCCGATCACGGAGCGGGAGGCGCAGCCCGTCAGGCAGACGAGGCCCTGAGCGTGCTCGATGACCGCCTGCGCCGGGATCGACGGCTCGCCCCGCTCCCGGCGCCCGGAGCCATCGCGGGTGTGCGCGTGCGCGAGGGTGATGATGCGGCACAGGTTGCTCCACCCGCGCTCATCGCTCACGAGCAGCGTGATGTGCCTGCCCTGCTCGCCGTCCCGCCCGGCGAGATCGATCTCGGCGCCGTGGATTGCCCTGATCCCGCTCTCCGATGCGCTCTGCGCGAGCTCCATCGAACCGGAGAGCGAGTTGTGGTCGGTCAGCGCGAGCGCACCGTGGCCGAGCTCGCCCGCGCGGCGCGCGAGCTCCTGCGGCAGGGAGACACCGTCCAGGAACGAGTAGGCCGAGTGGCAGTGCAGCTCCACGTAGGGGGGTGTCGGCATCAGCTCATCCCCCTACGGGCCCTGGACGAACCAGCCGCCCGAGCACAGGTCGTGGAAGACGACCATGTTCCTCCCGCTCCTCCCCACCATCTCCCAGTAGCGCCTGCGCAGGGGCGAGCTGGTCCACCAGCGGTCCTCGACCAGCCAGGACTCGCGCAGATACTCGACCGGTTCCCCGTCAACCACCGCGGGGGCTCCGTCGCTCCAGCGCACACGCGCAGGCCTGGGTTCGTTCAGTGTGCGGGTCAATTCCGCGACCGGTCACTCGCCTGGTACCGGGGCCAGCACGACCCGCCGCTCGGGGACCCTCGAGTCAGGGTCCACACAGAGTGCTCGCAGCGCCGCATCGCGCCCCGCCAGGGCCCGCGTCTGGGCGATCGCCTCCCCCAGGCGTGCCGCCCGGGCGGCGCGATCCTGATCGCCGAGGGTGCCCTGCTCGCTCGCGGCGGGACCGAATCGCTCGACCTCCAGGGTGAGCTCGGCCGCCGGCGCGGGAAGCATCAGCAGGGGCGCGGACAGCATCAGGCCTATGCGTTGCGGATCCGAGAGCGACTCGCGGAACACCACACGCTCGCGCCAGCCGCCGCCCGCGAGCAGGGATGCGGACAGGGACACGGCCCGCAGTGTGCGCCCCCTGCGCTCGGGACGAGCAAGCAGCCTGCCCACCAGCACTCCCAGGACGCGCCTCAGCGCCGTGCCCGAACTCGCGTCGCCGACCTCCATCGTCTCCTGCAGGCGCTCGGTCACGCGGCGAGGGCGCAGCGGGCTGTCCCCGGCGCAGGCGAGCGTGTGCGCGAACACCCCGGCCCCTCCGAAGCGATCGGCGAGCGCAGGGCGGCCCAGCCTCCTCACCTCACCGAGCGTGCGGACTCCCAGGCGCGTCAGCGGCTCGAGGAGCGCCGCGGTCTCCTCGCGGAAGCCGAGCAGCTCAACCGGCCTGCCCGCGAGCCAGCGGCCCGCCTCCTGCCCCTCCTGCAGGATCAGGGGCCTGCGGGAGCGCACCGCCATCGCTGCCGCCAGCGCGCAGAAGCGGGTGGGGCCGGCCCCGATGTGGGCTGGCCGTCCCAGGGCACCGCGGGCGGCGGCGATGATCGCCGCCGGTGTTCCATGCAGTCCGCGCAGGCCATCGGCGTCGAAATAGGCGAGCCCCGGCCGCGGCCCCTCCACCGCCGCCCCGATCGACTCCAGCCCGCAGAGCGTCTCCTCCCATGCCTGCGCGACCCTGACGGGATCGGCCGGCACCAGGGTCAGGTCCGGGCAGCGGGCCAGCGCCTCCCCGAGCGCCATGCCCCTGCTCACGCCGCGTGCCTCCGCGGCTCCGGAGACCTCGCCCACCAGCCTGCCGGCAACCGCGCTGTCGGCGCGGATCTGCGGGGCCACCGCCAGCGCCCGTCCAGCCAGCTCCTGTGAGCCGCCGGCGGCGACCACCAGCTCGAAACGCGGCAGATACACGCAGACGACCATACGAACGTATGTTCGCATATGGCCGCCCCGGGGTCAATCCATCGTGAGCGGCCCCTCCGCTGCTCCAGCCAGGAACTGGCGCACGAACGGGTTCTCCGACGTGAACATCCGCTCCGCGTCGCCCGCCTCCACGATCCGCCCGCGCCAGAGCAGCGCTATGTACTGTCCGATCCTGCGAGCTGAGGCGATGTCGTGGGTCACGACGATGTAGGTGCCCCCGTGGATGGCGTGCATCTCCTGGATGAGCTCGCACAGCAACGCGGTGCGCACGGGGTCCAGTCCGGAGTCGGGCTCGTCGAAGATGACGATGTCGGGGTCCATCACGAGCGCACGCGCGAATCCGGCGCGCTTGCGCATCCCCCCCGAGAGCTGCGACGGCGCGTCGTCCATGGCGTGCCCGAGACCGACGTCGATCAGGCCCTGGTTGACGCGCTCTGCGATCACCGTCTCGGGGAGGTCTGTGTGCTGGCGAAGCGGGAACGCGACATTGTCGAACACGGACATCGAACCGAACAGGGCGCCGTCCTGGAAGAGCACACCGATCCTGCGCCTGAGTTCGAGCAGCTTGGGCATGGTCAGGCTCGGAACCGACTGCCCGTGCACGATGATGTCGCCCGAGTCGGGAAACATCAGGCCGATCATGTGCTTGATGAGCACGCTCTTGCCCGTTCCCGACGGGCCGAGCACGACGGTGATCGTGTCGTCGGGGAACGCCACGTTCAGGCCGTTCAGCACCGGCACGCCGCCCAGCCGCTTGTGCACGTCCACGCAGCGGATCGACCAGTTGCCCGTATCAGGGCTGCCCGAGAGTTCGAGCTCGTCGGAGTGGTACTCGTAGTCGTCGCTCATCATTTTCCTTCGTAGACCACGTGGGGGAACTGGCTGCTCTTGCCGTTGAACGTGAACGGCCCCTGCTGGACGCAGCCGGGCGCCCCGACGTCGTTGGCGGTTTCCGGCACGTTCGCCACTTTGAATTCCTGCAGGAGTTTGATCGTTTCGGCGCTCACGGTTTCGGTGGCGGGCCCGCTCACCGACGGAGCGGAGTTCGCGCATGCCGCGCTGCTGAAGACCGACAGCCCGCTCGCGAGCGAACGGTAGGCGCCGGGCAGCGGATACGCGTTGGAGCGATCGGTCCCGATGCGGCTCGGGTAGATCGCGAGGCTCTCCGGGCTCAGGACGGACATCGTCTGCAGGCTGTGGAGCTTCGGCCCTTTCCCTTCGGTGTTCGCGTTCTTTTCGCTCCACTGCGTCGCCGCGGTCAGGTTCGCGAAGAATGCCTGGACCTCCGGCACATACTCGCTCGTGTACTGCAGGAACGGGTCGAGGTTGTGAAGCACGGGCCTCAGGTTTTCGAGCACCGGGGTGGTCAGGTCGAGGGTGCTCTTCACCTTCGGCAGACCGACCTTCGCCGCTGCGGTCAGCGGCCCGAGGGAGGTCAGGAACTGGTCGAACTGCGGGGCGAACGGCTTGGTGGCCTCGAGCAGGGCTGAGAGTTCACGCTCGGCGGGCCGGAATTCCACGAGGTACGGGTTCGCGATGGTCGAGAGTTTGTCGAGTTCCTTGAGTGCCACGATCGAGCGCTTCTCGAACGTCGGCAGCGCTTCGAACGCTTCAGCGAAGCCCTTGCTGCCTTCGGCGGCTGCGTGGAATGTGCGCTCGCCGTTGACGATGAACTGTTCGAGCTGGTTGTCGCGGCTCGCCAGCGCGCTGAACACGACGCCTGTGTTGCGCACGAGGTCGTGGAGGGCGCCTTCCTGGGTGGCGAGCAGGCTCACGAGCTGGTTGGTGTGTTCGACGAACGGTTCGAGGCTCGCGAACGCGGAGTTGATCTGTTCCCCGCGGCCGTTGATGCCGGACGCCACCGCCTGCTGCCAGACCTGGAATGCCGCGCGCGTCTTGGGGTCGAACGCCGCGAGGATGTCGTCGAGTGTCACGGAGGGCTGCACGTGACTGTCCGGCAGATGGCCGTTGTCCGCGAGGTAGGGTCCCTGCTGGCCGCCGGGGATGAGCTGCACGTAGGTCTCGCCGAGCAGCGTCTTGATCCTCAGGATCGCCTGCATGTTCGCCCTGATCGGCGCGTACTGGTTCGCGATTTCGAGCGTCGCTTCGGTGCGCCCTTCGGGGTTGGCCTTCAGCGAGATGACGTGGCCGACGTCGACGCCGCTTATCCGGACGTCGGACTGTTCAGCGAGCGCGAAGGCCCGCGGGAAGGACACGGTGATCCTGTAGCCCTTCGGCTTCAGCGGCAGCGGGCCGCCGAAGGATCCCCAGAGGAACATCAGCAGGCCGAAGCAGCTGAGCACGAACAGGATGATCACGAGGATGTTGCCGAGCGTGGGGGCGCGCTTCTGCACCTCAGCCCCCCTTGACCTTGCTCGCAGTGACTGTTCCCAGCAGGGTCGGGGAGAGGCTCGCGAGCGGGCTCGCCGGTTTCGAGCTCGACGCGTGGGCGTGGTTGGAGGCTGCCCCGGCCGACAGTCCCTCGCTCTTGCATTCGGCTTCCGTGGGCGGCCTGAGCAGGCCGACCAGGAGGTTGACCGTCGGGTTGATTTCCCTGACCCCGTTCAGGATGCCGAGGATTTTGCAGTTGAAGTAGATGAGGCTGCGCCCGATCGGGCCGTGCGCGTCGGCGGTGCTGACGACGCTGTTGAGGTTGTGGTTGGCCCAGTCGAGGAAGAACAGGAAGCCGCCCTTGCTCGCACCGGGGTTGTACGCGAGCTCGTTGAAGAATTCGTTCAGGACGGAGAAGCTCGTAGCCAGGTGCGGGAAGGCCTTTGAGATTTCCGCGGTGGAGGGCGCGATTTCATTGACGACCGGCTCGATTTCACGAGCGAACGGGCGGATTTCGTTCTTGAACACCGGGGTCGTCTTGATCGCGAGCTTTTTGGTGGCTTCCTGCGCCGGCGCGAGCGCTTTCGCGAACGGGTCGAGCTCGGTCAGTGTCGACCCGACGAGCGTCGAGGACACCGCGATCTTGCTCAGACCCGAGTTCGTCGCCTTCAGCGCGCCCGGCAGCAGCTGCAGTGTGCTCTGGACGCTGGCGTCCTCTTTGGCGAACGTCGCGAACACCGCGTTGGACGCGTCGACCAGCTGTGCGAGCTGCTGATCCTTTCCGCCGAGGGCTTCCATCAGCAGGCGGAAGTTGTGGATCGAACGTTCGATGTTTTCGTGGCGCAGTTTCAGTTCGCGGGTGATTTCGGTGGTCAGGCGCGCCGTCGGGTCGAACCGCTTCAGGACGGCGGACAGTGTCCTGCCGTTGCCGCGCAGGCCCTCCCCCGCGCCCGCGAGGAGCTCCTGCAGGTAGGCCTGCGTGTCCGCGTCGAGGCCTGCGAGGAATTCGTCGAAGTCGACGTTCGGCGCGGTCTGCTGCACCGGGATCGTTTCCCCGCTCTTGACCTTGCCCGCCGACGGCGTGCCGGGGTTCACCTCCACGGTGATGTCCTGTAGCTGTGTCTTGGGCCTGAGGAGCAGTGTCGCGTTGTGGTAGATGCGCGCGTACTCGGGGACGATCTTCATCGTCACGACGGCGATGCCCTGGTTCAGTTCCACGCTTCCGATTTCGCCGATCTTGGCGCCTGCGATCGTGACCGCCTGACCCTGGCCCGGCGTCACGGCCTGCGCGGTCTGGAAGTCGGCCTTGAGCGTGAAGTAGCTGCGCCCGAGGACCGGCACCCAGCCGGGAAGCTTGAGGTTCTCGTGCGCGAGGATGTAGCCGCCCACGACCGCGGCGATCACCACCATCGTCACGACTGCGATGAACGCCGTGCGGTAGCGCTCGATCTGGTCACGGACGCTGAGCCCGGCGTGGTGGGCGGGTGGCGGCGTTCCCTGGGGTGTCGGCGTCTCGGTCGCCATCACGGGGTCCCGTCGGCCGGGCCCTGCGACAGCGGGCCGTTGAAGTTGGGCACCTTCTGCGTGTAACAGGGGACCAGCGGCTGGTAGGTCGGCTCTTGCGGACGGGTAGGCGGGGCGCGTGCCCAGCGGCGTGAGCGGCGAGCGCGCGAGCAGCTCCCCTCCCTGACGGGTCGTGCCGAGGATGTTCGTGGGCCCGGACTTCACCGTCTGCCCGCTGGTACCCACGAGGAACTTCGCCACGGTGCCGTTACCGTCGAAGCTCTGACCGGCGCCGGCGAGACCGACGAGGCTGTACCAGAATTCCTTGTAGTTTTCGACGCCCGTGGTGGCGGCGCCGTCCTGGATCTTGGTGTTGCCCGCCGGGTAGATCACGTTCGTCAGGCACTTGTTGAAGAGTTCGGTCTGCTGGAAGACGGGTATCTGTTCGGCCTCGAGCAGCGCGAGGGACGGTGCGGCGGAAGCGAGCCCCTTCGCGACGCCGCCGAGCTCGTTCGGCGCCAGCGAAGCCTGCACCTGGGCGATCCACGGCAGCGTGGCCGCGACGGTGGCCGGGGTGAGCTTCACGCCGGGGATGATGTCGTGCGCGAACTTCTGCGTGGGACCGAACGACGCCTCGAGTGCCGCGAGACCGCGGTCGGCGCTGGTGAGCGCACCGGGCAGCTCGGCGACGGTCTGCGTCAGGCTCGTGGACTGCGCGGCGAAGGACGCGAAGAACGTGTTGAAGTTGACGATGAGTTCGCTCAGGTCCTGCTCGTGAACATTCAGTGCGGACGTCACTTTGTTGATGCTCGCCACGAGTTTGGAGATGTCGTTGGTGCTGGAGCCCGCCAACGCCTGGTTTACGATCGCGCTGCCCCTGAGTGCTTCAGGGCTGCGGTGGTAGGTCTGGTTCAGAGCCTGGGCCGCCGTGTACCCGCGCAGTTCCGCTTCCTGTTCGGCGTCCTCGGCGGCCGTCGGCTTGTGCGTGAGCGCTTCCCCGTATTCGATCAGGAATGTCTGCAGGTTCGCGCGGGTGTCCGTGTTCAGAGCGTTGAGCACCTGGTCGAGCTGGACGGGGTCCGCGGTCTGCGTCACCGGGATCGTGTGCCCCGATGAGATCGTCGGGGACGACGGGCTTCCGGGCTGCAGTTCGACGAACCAGTTGCCTTCGAGGAATGTGCGCGGGCGGATCTTAAGGGTCGCGTCTTCGTGCAGCGGTAGGCCGCGCGATTCGATTTCCATCGAGACGACGCCGGTGCTGCCTTCGCGGTGGATGCCGGTCACCTTCCCGACGTCGACACCCGCGATCCGCACCGGCGACTTGGAGTGGATGTTCAGCGCCGAGTTGAAGACCGCGTTCAGGCGGTAGCCGTGTTTGAACGGGATGGCCTTCGTGAAGCCGAAGTAGACGACGATCACGAGGATCACGATCACGATGACGCCGTAGCGGACCGGGTTCGACTTCTGCAGGTCGACGACCGGTATTTCGTCGTGTTTGCGCCACAGGCGTTTGCGGGCCATTATCCCTTGCCCTTCGTGAGACCGAGCGCCTTGAGCTGCGCCGCCGAATACGGTTCGCCGAAGAGGTTTTCTTCGCGGCTCGTGAATTCGCGGTTGGGCGTGACCTTCGAGACGTTGCTCGTGACGACCTTGCCGACTTCGTAGACCTCGTTGCCGGCTTCGCACACCTGCGACTGGCCGGGGGCGGACACGAACGGGTAGGGGTTGGCGTGCAGGTGGTTGTTGTCGACGACATTGCCGTGCGCTTCTCGTTCTGTCGACGGCCCGTTCGCGGGCGCGGACGCCGGGAAGCCCTCGTTGTTCGGTCCCGTCGGAGTCAGCAGGAAGCTCGCGCGGGCGAGCGTGCCGATCCCGATGTTCTGGGACTCCAGGCTCGCGACATTGCGGAATGCGAGCGTCCAGTAGTTGCACTTGACCTGCGCGGGAGCGATCCCGGCGAGCAGCGGGTTGCCGGCTTCCAGCGTCTGCGTGAAGTCCTGGAAGCTGAGCTGGACCACCGGGTTCTGGGCGAATTCGGCGAGCGCCTTCGAGGCTTCGCCGGTGGTGTCGTTCAGCTCCGTCGCCTTGCCGAGGTTCGCCGCGCCTTCGGTGAAGGCGTGCGCGAGCGGCGGGCCCACCGTGACAAGGGTGGCGGCGCTCGGCCGCAGGAGACGCATGAATTCCGTCGCGTTGTCGATCAGCTCCGCCTGGTGGGGCAGCGAGTAGATCGCCTGTTCGAGCGCCGGCGGCCCGCCGACGGTGGCCGCTTCCAGGTACTTGGAGACCCCCGCGAAGGCGGTGAAGAAGGTGTCGAGGTCGACGTAGTAGGCGGCCTGCGTCTCTGCGACGGGCGCCGCCTGCGAGGACGCCTTGTCGAGCCCTATGAACAGGCCCCGCAGGTCCGTGCTCGGCTGCGCGAGGTTGTGCAGGACGGGCACGGCGTGGATGACGAGCGGGCGCAGTTCGGCGATCGTGTTGTTCAGGCCCAGGCCCCTGCCCGCGAGGCCGTCGCCGAAGTTGTTCGTGTTGATCTTGATCGCGGTTCGCGTGTTCTTGTCGAACGTGTTGAACAGTTCGTCGATGCTCACCGCTTCGCGTGTCTGCGCGACGGGTATCGTCCCGCCCGCTGCGAGCTTCCGGCGCGAGGTTCCCTTTTCGAGTTCGAGGTACTTCAGCCCGATCGTCGAGACCGACTGGACGACCGCCTTCGTGTCGGCCGGGAGCGGTTCGACGCTCTTTTCCAGCTTCAGTTCGGCGATCGCCGTGACCCTCCCCGTCCTCGGGTTCTGCTTCGGCGTCAGTCCGCTGACCAACCCGACGCGGGTGCCGGCGATGCGTACCTGGTTGGAGGGGATCAGACCCGATGCCTCAGGGAGTTCCACGTCGATGTTGTAGGTCGGGACGAACGGCAGTCCGTTGTTCGCGTTGTAGGCGAGGAAGACCGCGACGACGATGATCAGCGTCGTGACCGCGCCGATGAGGAGCGGGTTTCCGGCGAGGGAGTTTTTTCGGCGTCGATCCATCAGGGCGTCTCGAGCGGGTCGCAGCTGAGCAGTTCGTTGTCCGTGAACGGCGACGAGCCATCGGCCGCCGGCTGGGTCGCGCCTCCGGGGCAGCGCCGGATCTGGCCCGACTTCAGGTCTTCGAGCGCCGCCGACGCGCTGGTCGGCGTCAGGTTTTCGGAGGAGCCGAGCTTGAAGTCCGGGAGGACCGGGGTGACGCGGGCGTAGTGGCCGTTCGCGTCGTAGTAGGAGGCGGCCTGGCCGAAGGTTCTGAGGGTCGCGGACAGGTCGGGCGCGTAGGGGCCGAAGAAGTTCGTGATCGGCACCGATTCCTTGAGCGCGGTGACGCTCGCGGGCGATGCGGTGCTCAGCGTCTTGGCGAGCGCCGGGAGCGCGCGAAGCAGTTCGGTCAGGTCGTTGTTGACGCCGGGCTTGCTGATCGCGCTGTTGAAGTTGCCAACCACCGGGGTCGCCGTCGTGACGAGCGGGCGCAGGTGCTGCAGCAGCGTGATCAGCGGCACGGTGCCGGGCTTGGACGCTTCGATCAGCTGCGTGAGCGCGGATACGGTCGCGGGTACGCCGGCGAACGTCGCGTTGCCCTGTCGCAGGGTGACCGGCAGCTGTTTCAGGCCCCGCGCGAGCGCTTCCTGCTGCGAGCCGATCGCCTTGAAGGTCGTGTTCCCGTTTTCGATCAGGTCCGCGAGCTGTTCCTTGCGGGCGGCGATCGTCGTGACCGCCTTCGCCGTTTCGACCAGGAAGCTGGTGAATGTCGGCTGGTCCTTGACGAGCTGGGCGAAGAGGTTGCCGGTCGCGGAGATCGACGGCGCGAAGTATTCGGTGGATTCGCCGAGCGCCTTGCCCGCGCCCACATATTGCGCGGCGCTGCCCTGGATGAACTGCTGCAGCCCCTTGAGCGTTCTCGGGTTCAGCGTGTTGAACAGCTGGTCGAGGTCGGTGACTTCTTTGGTGGCGCTCGCCGGGAGGGTCGCTCCGTCGGGCAGCGCGGGGTTGTTGTTGGGTCCGGGGGACAGGGCGATGTAGCGGTTGGCGACGCTCGACAGCGAGGGGACGCGGACTTCTGCGAGCGTCCCCTGGTGCAGGGGCGTCAGCGAGGATTCGACCGAGATGGTGACCTTGGCTTTGTAGTTGTGCGTGAGCACGATTTCGGTTACCGACCCGACGGGGACGCCGCCGACCTGGACCTGGTCGCCCCTGACGAGCTGGCTCGCGTTCGCCATCAGCAGCTGGTAGGTGCCGCCGCTGCTGCTGCCGAACACGAGATACGCGGCGATCAGCACCACGACGCCGAGGGCACCGACCGCGACCCAGCGCGTGACGCCGGCCCGCGAGGACCCCGCGTGACGCTCCGGGCCCGCGGGGTCGGGACCCGGCTGAGGGGCGGCTGGAGGGCTGGGTGGGCTAGTCGTTGCCACCGTTGGCTCCTTCTCCGCCCCGGCTGTCGGGGATCGCTGCCGCGGACGGACCCTTCTCGACCGCAGGGTCGGGTATTTCGCCCAGACGCGCGATCAGCCTGGTCCAGTCGCTGGGCGAGAGCGCGGTGCCGCTCGCGCTCGCCACCCGCGCGAGCGAACCGGCGGGTGCCGTGTAGAGCACCCGGATCGCGTCCGCGCCGGACGGGCCGTCCTTCGCGATCGTCGTCCCCGGATAGCTCATCCGGCTGATGATCTGGCGCGGGCGGGTGAGCCCCTCGAGCATCAGGAGCTTGCGGACCGCGCCGTCGGCGGGCGTTCCCGGACCCTGGTGGCCGGCTACCGGCACGCCGTCCACCGCGGTGATGTCGACCGCGCGGACGTCAGCGGCGGCACCCGCTGCGCTGGTGCCCTCCGAGGGTGTGCAGGACACGCCGGCCACGGTCGGCCTGACGCCCGACACCGACAGGTACTCGAGCATTGCCAGGACCCGCTTGTCCAGCTTGCCGGCGCTGATATCCCGGCGCGCGCACTGCGACAGCGCGATCGCGCCGTCCCGGAGCACCTGCGGCTCGAGCTGCTGCTTTGACTCGAGCAGCACCTGTCCGACCGTGGGCGATGTCGCCAGGAACGGGTTCTCTCCCCTGGCCCTGAACACCGACGTGTTCTCGAGCGCGACCCAGCCGTCGAGGATCGGCTTCGGGTCGATCAGCGGCGCGCCGGCGCCCGCCGGGCGGATCTGGAAGAGCATGTGCGGCGCGATCGGTGCGTGTGTGGCGTCCGTGCCTTCGGATCCCACGTGGCCGAGCACCGTTCCGGCGATGACCTGGACCCCTGCCGCGAGCGGACGCAGGTACACGGTCTCGGAGCCTTCGTCGAACACTCGCGGATCCTGCCCGTGGCTCGGAGCCGTCTTCGCGGGCGCGGTCGTCGCGGCCTTTTCCCCCGCGCCTTCCAGTGCCGCGCTCGCTCCGAGCGCCAGCCCTGAGACGGTGCCGGCTTCCGAGAGCGGCGAGCGCGGCTGTGCCCCGGCGCTGGCGGGTCCCGCCGGCGCGGTTTCGTGCGAGGGGTCGCCCGTTATGCGGGGGCTCACGTTGCTGTCGGAATGCGGCTGCAGGACCGGGTACACCGGGGAGACGTCGCCGAGCTCCGCGTACGTGTACGTGTTCCCGAAAGCGTCGCGCAGCGAGATGAAGTGCCCGAGGGACGGTGAGCTTCCGACCTGGACGATTTCGCCGTCCTCAACCGCGATCACGGGCGCGCCCGGCTGCGAGTAGATGGTCGTTCCGACGAGGGTCTGCGGGGTGCCGGAGTGCTCGACGGTCGTGAAGCCGTCGCTGAAATGGGATTCGGCGTGTACGGGGAAGCGCGCCTCGGTGATGCCCGTGATGGCACCCAGGAGTTCGGAGGGCGTGCCGCCGAGCAGCTCGGCGCGCAGCATGACCGAGTCCACATACGCGGGCGAGTGGTTGTAGGAGTACACCGCCGCCCTGATGTTCGTGTTGCCGCCGGCCGCCCTGAGGTAGCGGGCGGCGGCGAAGATGGCGTCCGCCGGGTTGTACGGGTCCTTGTATCCGTCGCCGTTCGCGTCGACGCCGTACTGCGCCCACTCGGAGGGCAGGAACTGCATCCAGCCCTCTGCACCCGCGCTGGAGACCGAGAGGTCGCGCCCGTAGTCGGTCTCTACCTCGTTGATCGCCGCGAGGACCTGCCACGGGATCCCGTAGGCGGTGCCGGCCGCCTGGAAGATAGGCAGCAGGAACGGCGGCACCTGGAAGCTTTCGATGAAGAACGCCGGTATCCCGAGGAACGAGGTCTGCAGCTGCGTGGGCAGCGCGGGCGTCAGGGCCGACGGCGAGATCGCGCCCAGCCCGGCGGCGGCGGGGCCTGCGGAGCCCTGTTCGGCGGAGCTGGTGGTTCCGCCTGTGGACTGGACCGAGCCGGCGCTCTTCCTGTTCGCCCCTGCGGGCGGTGTGTTCGCGCTCGACCCCTGCGGGTGCTGTTCGGCGACCTGCGGTTCTGTCGTGGTCGGGGTCGCTTCGGCCGGCGGCTGGGTCGTGGTCCCGGTTGCGGGAGCTTCGGGAGCGGGCGCCGCAACGGTCGTGGTCGGGGTACCCGTTTCGCCTTCCGATGCGAGCACGGTGGCGGGAGCGAGCCCGAGCGCGAGCACGGCTGCGGGGGCGAAGAGCAGGCGCCTGATCTGTGACCGGTGGCTCATCGCGTTCGTCAGTTCCCGAGCAGGTAGTTGAGGAGCATGCCGCCGGAGGAGCCTTCGGAGGACGGCGAATAGTAGGTGGTGCCGGAGGTTGATCCCCCGACGGGCTGGGAGGTCGCGCTCGAGGACGCAGCGGTGGTCGTGCTCGAGGCTCCGGCGCCCTCCATTTCTGCGACCGTCGGGGCCGAACCGGGATATTTCGCGATTGCCTGCGCGGGTGTTGCGCCTTCGACCACGGCGAGCGTGCGGGCCATGACGAGACTCATGCCTTCCTTGCCGCCGGCGACTGTCGCGGTCGTCGTCGGAGCGGTGCCCTTGTTGAACAGGTGGCGGCTGCAGTTCGTGGGTTCGATGAAATATTTCAGGCACGTGTTTCCCACGCCTTCGGTGCGCAGGAAATGCCCGAGCGCGTCATATCCGTTCGATGCGCCGGCCCCCAGGAAGATGAAGTCGAGGATGCGCTCGAGGCCGCCGGTGCCCTTCAGGCTCTCGAGCAGGGCCGACAGGTTCGTGGAGAACGGGTTGGCGGCCGTGCCGAGCGACCCCAGCTCCTTCAGCAGCGGCTGCGTTGCGACGATCGCCGGACCCGTCGTCTTCCCGTTCTTGCCGAGGTTCGTGAAGAAGGTGCTCGAGGCGTTTGAGAACCCGGGCAGTTCCGTGAACGCCTTGTTGATCGATGGGGCCGCCTTGTGCAGGTCCGCGAACGTCGGCGTCGTCTGGTCTGCGAATCTCCCGAGCCGTTCCATCGCCGGCGTGAGCTGCCTCAAGAATGGCGGGAAGAGCGCGAGGTTCCTCGCGAGCGCGCCCCTGTGCGCCGCGCTCGCCTGCGCGACGGTGTTGCTCTGGACTATGAAGTTCGCGACGTTCCCGCGCACCCGTGCCAGCGGCGCGAGCGCCTGGTCGGAGTCAACCGCGAGTTTGCTGAGCACCTGGTTCTCGCTCGCGAGGATCGAGAGCACCTTGTCGAGTTCCGCCAGCGCCGGGTCGGCGCGCCGGATGACCACGTTCAGGTCGCTGCCGCGTCCGGCCAGTCCCGCCCCGAATTCGTTGATGATCAGCGTCAGCCGCTGACGTTCGGGCAGCCGGCTGATGTCGCCGAGCAGGTCGACGTCCACGGGGCTGCTCGTGCGGGTGACGGGCAGCAGGTACTGCCCTTCGCCTTCGTGACCGCTGGGGATCTGGTTCAGAGGCGGAGGCAGCGGCGTGCCTTCCACCCGCGGCTGTGTGGGCAGGCAGTCCACGTACTTCTCGCCGATGAGCGCCTGCGGGCGGATCGTGCAGCTGGCGTCCTGGCGGAAGTTCTGGAAGCCGGGGTTTTCGATGTTCAGGACGACCGCAGCCTTCGCCTGCGGCGTCGCGGTGACGGATCCGACCGTGCCGACCTTGACGCCGTCGATCTTGACCTCCTCGCCGGAGATCACGTTCGCGGCGTCGTCGAAGATTGCGCGAACGGTGTAGCCGTGGTTGCGCCCGCCCGCGGACAGGGCGAGCAGGACGACGGCGACGAGCGCGACGACACCCAGGACGCCGGCTGCTCCGGCCACCCATCCGCTGCGCCCCGCTCTCTCCGTCCTCACCCCGATCCTTCCTCCCGTTCACAACGACGCGGGCGACCCCACCATCCCGGTGGAGTCGCCCGTCCCATCTTCCTACTGGAGCTTACGCCCTCAACGACGCAAACCGTCTACTGAATGGAGTCTTACGACACGTTGGCGACGTACTTGGCCTTCTTGTTGCCAGGGGGGCACGGCGCCTTGTATTCCTTTGTGACCGTTGTCTGCGTGAGGCCGCCGAGACCAGCGAACGTGAGTTCGGTCTTGATCGGGAAGCCGCCTTTCGGGCACTTCGACGGCACGCTGCCGTAGTACTTGTCCTTCTTGCTGTGGTTGCCCTTCGGGCCCGTGGCGGAGCCGACCATGACCGTGATCTTCTCGACCGACGCGTCATCGGCACCCGGAACCGTTTCGACGAGCGGGATCTGGGTCACGAGCTCGGGGCCTTTGCCGCCGGAGCCCGTGAGGCTCGTGTACTTCCCGGTGGACGGGATTTCCAGCACGACCGGGTCGTGCCCGAACGTGAAGAAGTTCAGGCCGCCGGCGGGGGCGTAGAAGGATTCAACGGTCGCTTCCTCGGGAACACGGGTGCTTCCGAAGGCGACGACGCCGAGCACTTTGCCGGCAGGTCCCGCTTTCGAGCCCGAGGGGCATTTCGACGGTTCCTTTTCGACGCTGATGATGTTCGTCGCGCAGGTCGCGAAACCGGACGGGTGGATCTTCGCGCCGCTCGGCAGGTAGAAGTTGACGCCGATCAGCGGCGCGGGGAATCCGCCGTATTCGGTGCCGGAGATGGTGTATTCAGCTTCGACCGCGGAACCCGCGTTCAGCAGGTTTCCCGTTTCCTTGTAGCCGGGGATCGGCACGGCCTTCGCTTTGAAGGTCACTTCCGGGGCAGCCGATGCGACGCCGGGAAGCGCCAGCAGGGCAAGGCCCAGTACGGCAAGACAGGTGGATGCTCTGCGCATCGGTATCTCTCCTCGTTTGATGGACATCCGCCTCGATCCGGGTAATTCCGGAGCCATACCGGTCCGGGACATCGAGATCCCCTGCAAGTTCGCCGGGGAACAGTGGCGATCTGCGGGGGTACCTTATCCGCCCAGGGCGACGCGTACAACCTCAAACCGTCGAGTGGGCCGAAGGTTGCGCAGTGGCGGAAATACCGGCCCGGACGCGCCCCGCCAAGCCGGATGCATCACTCTCGCCCCCGCCCCAAGCCTTACTCTTGACCTCAGGGTGAGGCTCAGCCCGCCGAAAGCTCCAGCTTCGAGCTGTCGAAGCTGACCCCGACGGGCTCGAGGATCACCTGGCGGGGGCCCTCCTCGACTCTGCCTGCCAACACGGCATCGAGCCCGAGCCCCTGCGCCGTGGCGACGATCCTCTCGCCCTGCCCCGCGGGGCAGTACAGCGCGTAGCCGCTTCCCATGTTGAAGGTCGAGTACGCCGCGGCGCTGTCCAGCCCGGACTCGCTCACGAGGAACTCGAGCACCTCCGGGACGGGCGGGAGCGTCTCGATGCGGTAGGTGAGCGGACGTGGAGGGCGCATCAGCTTCAGAAGGCCGTGGCCCGTGACGTGGCTGATGTAGGTCACCGGTACCTGCAGCCGCAGGAGCTCGGCGACCAGGGGCACATACATAAGCGACGGTGCGAGCAGCGCCCGCCCGAAGCTCGTCCCGCTCGGCAGCCTCGCCGCGTAGCCGTCCGGCAGGCGGCCGGCGATCAGCCGCGCCAGCGATGCGCCGTTGGCGTGCAGCCCGCTGGAGGCCACGAGCACGATCTCGTCGCCCGGCCCGAGTCGATCGCCGAGTATCGGCGCGTGTCCCGCAGGGACCGCCCCGACGGCCGCTCCTGCCAGCTCGATCTCCTGCTCGTGGAGCATGCCGGGCAGCGACGGGGACTCGCCGCCTCCCCACACGCAGCCGGCGTCCGCGCATGCGCTGCGCCAGCCCTCGAGCAGCGCCGCCGAGCGCTCCTGGTCGGCATACCACTCCGAAGCCCCGGTCGCGAAGTACGCGTTGACCACGAGCGGGAGCGCCCCGACGCAGCACAGGTCGTTCAGGATCGCGGCGACGGTGTCGTACGCGACGCCCGCGAAATGGTTCTCCCCCTGCTCCTGCAGGACGTGTCTGGCGATGATCGACTTGGTTCCGAGACCCTCGACGACGAAGGC
This sequence comes from uncultured Solirubrobacteraceae bacterium, assembly GCA_963740075.1. Lineage (GTDB taxonomy): Bacteria > Actinomycetota > Thermoleophilia > Solirubrobacterales > Solirubrobacteraceae > Palsa-744. The sequence continues at coordinate 222,685 of CAVUCP010000001.1, forward strand.
GAAGGACTGCTCGCCGAACTCGAACACGAACGCGGGCTCGCCGCGGGACTCGTCCAGCGCCCGCCCGCCCCTGCCTGCCAGCAGCTGCGAGGTCGACAGCGCCTTCGCGATCGCCAGGCGCTTGCCCGCGTCGAGCGCGTCGTAGTCCACGCCCGCAGCGCGGTAGGAGGCACCTTCCTGGCTCATGAGCGATGATCCTAAGCCCATTGCCGCGACCGAGGAGAACCGATGGACTTCCAGCCAAGTGAGCGCTGCACCGAGATGAAGGAGCGCCTTGGCGCTTTCATGGACGATCACGTGTACCCCGCCGAGGAGGTGTACGACCGCCAGATCGCCGAGTCCGGCGATCCGCACCATCACCCGCAGGTGATGGAGGAGCTCAAGAGCAAGGCTCGCGAGGCGGGACTCTGGAACCTCTTCCTCCCCGACGCCGAGTTCGGCGCCGGGCTCTCCAACAGCGACTATGCGCCGCTCGCCGAGATCATGGGGCGCTCGGTCATAGCCTCGGAGGCATGCAACTGCTCGGCACCGGACACGGGCAACATGGAGGTGCTGCACCTGTTCGCGACCCCCGAGCAGCGCGAGCGCTGGCTGCTGCCGCTGCTCGACGGTGAGATCCGCTCCGCGTTCGGGATGACCGAGCCCGCGGTCGCGAGCTCCGATGCGACGAACATCGAGTTGAGCATCCAGCGGGACGGCGACGACTACGTGCTGAACGGCCGCAAGTGGTGGACCTCGGGCGCCTACCACCCGAACTGCCGGATCCTGATCGTGATGGGCAAGACCCAGCCCGACGGCCCCCCGCATCGCCAGCAGAGCATGATCCTCGTCCCTCTCGACACGCCCGGCGTCACCGTCATGCGCAATCTGACCGTGTTCGGCTACGTCAGCCAGGAGGGGCATGCGGAAGTCGACTTCAAGGACGTTCGGGTTCCCGCTTCCAACCTGATCGCGGAGGAGGGCGACGGGTTCATGATCGCCCAGGCGAGACTCGGACCGGGGCGCATCCACCACTGCATGAGGGCGATCGGCGCCGCGGAGCGCGCGATGGAGGCGATGTGCGAGCGCGCCGCCTCCCGGTCCACCTTCGGGAAACCGATCGCGACGCGCGCGAACGTGCAGGACTGGATCGCGGAGTCACGGATCGAAATCGAGATGGCGCGGCTGCTCACGCTGAAGGCCGCGTGGATGATGGACACCGTCGGAAACCGCCAGGCCCGCATGGAGATCCATGCGATCAAGGTGGCCGCCCCGAACGTGGCGGTCAGGGTCCTCGACCGGGCGATCCAGGTCCACGGCGGCGGCGGTGTCTCCCAGGACTTCCATCTCGCCTCCGCCTACGCGCACCTGCGCACGCTGCGGATGGCCGACGGCCCCGACGAGGTGCACAAGATGTCGATCGCGCGCCGTGAGCTCGCGCCGTACATGAGCCGTCAGGAGAACGCGTAACAGTCAGGGCCGGAGCGCGCCGGGCGCGGCCTGCGGGGACCATGTGTCTCATCGCGGCCGCGCTCACGCTCGCCGCGGCGGCGCCCGCGGCGACGGCCGGCGCGAGCGCTCCCGCTGTGAGCGCGGGCGTCAGCGCCCGCGAGATCCAGATCGGCTCGGCGGTGTCGGTCACCGGCGCCGTGGGTTCGGCGCCCGAAGGCGAACGCGTCCTGCTGCAGGCGAACCCGTACCCGTTCAGGGGGTTCACCACGATCGCGTCCGCAGTCGTCGGCGCCGCGGGCCGGTTCGAATTTGCGCCGCTCATGCCGGACCGCAATACCCGGCTGCGTGTGGTGCTGGGGTCCTCGCCCGCGGATGCCAGCGCACCCGTCACCGTCACGGTCGACCCCGTCGTGAAGCTCCGCTCGCAGAGCCTCGGGCCCGGCCGCGTGAGGCTGAGCATCCGGCTCACGCACACGACGTTCGACGGCGGCGCGTCCGTGAGCGCGAACTGGTTCATGGCGCAGCGGGGATCGCCGGACTTCCGTCTGCAGGCGGTGACGCCCAGCCGCGAACTCGCGCCCGGCGTGAGCTACGCGTCCGCGATCGTCGATCCCCCCTCGCGGAGGTTCAGCTTCCGCGTATGCCTGAACCCGGCATGGGAAGCGGCGATGGGGCCGGCAGCTGCCCACGGGTCGTGCCCGCAACACGACTTCAGGCTGAATCATGCATCCTGACCGCATCGCAAGGCCGCTGCTGGCAGCGGTGCTGCTGTGCCTGTGCATGACACCGGCGGCGGGCGCGCTGGAGTACGGGGGCGAAGGACGCGGGACCCCCAGGCCGCCATTCCCCTCCCAGACGGCGATCGCCTCGGCAGCCAGCTTCCTGCAGGCGCGCGCCGGACGCACGTCGTTCGCGGTCGTCGATGACACGGGCGAGCTCGGCGGCCTTCGCGTCGGCGAGCGGTTCCGGACGGCGAGCGTCGTGAAGGTGATGATGCTCGTCGCGTATCTGCAGATGCTCAGCGCCCGCCACCACGGTGTGAGCTCAGCCGACAACAGCCTGCTCTACCCGATGATCCACATCTCCGACAACGAAGCGGCCTCGGCGGTGTACGCAGCCGTCGGCGAGGGCGCCGTCGCCCGCGTGGCACGGGAATCGGGTATGACGGCGTACGCGCCGGGGGTCGGCTGGTGGGCTTACACGCAGACCTCCGCCGAGGACCAGGCGCGCTTCTTCTACGAGCTCCCGCGGCTCATCCCGGCGCAGTTCTACGGCTACGTCCGCTGGCTGCTCTCCGGCATCGAGCCCTCACAGAGCTGGGGTGTGCCACCTGTTGCCAGACCGGACTGGCAGGTCTTCTTCAAGACCGGGGCCCTTCCCTCGGAAGGCCTCTACAACGAGGTCGCACGCCTTGAACGCGGCGGCGTGACCTTCACGGTCGCGGTCTTCACGGAAGGCGACCCGTCGATGTCCTACGGCGAGCAGACGATCGAAGGCGTGGCCCTGCGGCTGCTCGGCAGCGCGCGGTGAGCCGGCAGCGGCTGATCCGGGTCCAGCGCCCCGCACGCGGCCGGCCGAGCGGGCTGCTCGTGCTGCACCACGGCCGCGGCGCAGACGAGCACGACCTGCTCGGCCTCGGCGACGCGCTCGACCCCGATCACCGCCTGAGCATCATCTGCCCGAGAGCACCACTGACGGTGCCGGGCTGGAGCGGATACCACTGGTATCTCGTGCCGAGGGTCGGATATCCCGACCCCGTCAGCTTCGCCGCAGCGCGGGAACTCCTGGCTCGGTTGCACGACGAAGCCTGGGAGCAGACCGGCATCGGCCCCGAGCGCACGGTGCTGGGCGGCTTCTCGATGGGAGCGGTCATGAGCTACGCGCTCTCGCTCGACGGCGAGCGCCCGCCGCCGGCTGGGATCCTCGCCCTGTCGGGATTCATCCCCCAGGTGGAGGGATGGTCACCGGAGTTCGCCTCACGCACGGGCCTGCGGGCCTTCATCGCACACGGCCGCGCGGACGGCGTGATCGACGTCAGCTTCGGCCGCAGCGCCTCCCGCCAGCTCACCGAGGCCGGCCTGCAGGTTGAGTACCACGAGTCGGCGGCGGGCCACCACGTGGACCCGGCGCAGCTGCCGGCCGCCATCGACTGGCTCGCCGCGACGCTCGGCCCGCAGGCGGGGAGAGGACCGCTGGCAGGCGCCGGCCCCAGCGATTAGGGTTGGCTCCCGAAGCAGAGGCACCGGAGAGGGAGCAGAGCAGCATGTCCACCACGACCGCCGGCATGAACCCGTCGCAGGGCAGGCGCCTGAGGGCGCTGATCGTCGGTGCGGGATTCGGCGGGATCGCAGCGGCCATAGAACTGCGCCGGCACGGGATCACCGACGTGCGGATACTGGAGAAGGGTCCTGGCCTGGGAGGCACATGGCTCTACAACACGTATCCGGGTGCGGCATGCGACGTCCCCAGCCACCTCTACTCGTACTCGTTCGACAAGCGCCTGTACTGGTCGCGCCTGTGCTCCACCCAGCCTGAGATCCTCGCCTACCTGCAAGAGGTGGCGCGTGAGCACGCCGTCGACGCGCTGATCACCGCGAATACCACCGTCACCTCATGCGCCTGGGATGAGACGAGCAGCAGCTGGAGCGTGCACACCGACGGCGGCGACAGCCACGAGGCCGACATCCTGATCATCGCCACGGGCCAGCTCGACCAGCCTGCTGTGCCCTCGCTCGAGGGTGCCGACAGCTTCGCCGGGCACAGCTTCCACTCCGCCGAATGGGACCATGACTACGATCTCGCGGGACGGCGCGTCGCCGTCGTGGGCACCGGCGCGAGCGCGGTGCAGTTCATCCCGGAGATAGCTCGCGATGTCTCGCGCCTGACCGTGTTCCAGCGGACAGGCAACTGGTTCCTTCCGCGCAAGAACCGCCCGTACCCGGCGCTCCTGCGCTCCGCGATAGCCCGTCTTCCCTGGCTGCAGGAGATGCGCCGCCGCTTCGTCTTCCAATACACGGAGAGCCTGACCCTGACGATCCGCAACCCGCGCACCCTGGGACGCGTGATGGCCGCCCGCTCCGCAGCCTTCATGCGCTCGCAGCTGAAGGACCCCGACGTTCGAAGCCGCGTGTGGCCCGACTACCAGTTCGGCTGCAAGAGGATCATCTTCAGCTCCTCCTTCCTGCCGGCGTTGCAGCGCGCGAACGTCGAGCTCGTCACCGACCCGATCACGCGCATCGCGCCGCAGGGGCCGGTGAGCGCCGACGGGCGGGTGCACGAGGTGGATTGCCTCATATGGGCCACCGGGTTCAGGACGAACGACTTCATGTTCCCGATGGAGATCACCGGGGTCGGGGGCGTCACGCTGCGCGAGCAGTGGGCTGCGGGGGCGCACGCCTACCTCGGGATGTGCGCTCCGGGCTTCCCCAACATGTTCGTGATGTACGGGCCGAACACGAACACCTCGGGCGGCTCGATCATCGTCTACCTCGAGGCGCAGGCGTCCTACATCCGCCAGGCCGCGGAACAGCTCCTGAGCAGGGACGCCGCAGCGATCGACATTCGCCGCGAGGTCGAGGCGGCCGAGGATCGGGCTCTGCAGGCGCGTTTCGCCGGGACGGCGTGGACGGAGTGCGACTCCTGGTACCAGGACGAGAACGGCAGGATCGTCGCGAACTGGCCGGGCTACATGCGCGAGTATCTGCAGCGGACCGCTCAGCTGGCACCGGAGGACTACCTGTTCACGGCACTCGCGGACCGCGAACCCGCGGCGAGCTCATAGGGGAAGGACGAGGTGGCGCGAGAATGTACGACTACGTAATCGTGGGAGCGGGCTCGGCCGGGTGCGTACTCGCCAACCGGCTGTCGGAGGACCCGTCGGTGAGCGTGATGCTGATCGAGGCCGGCGGCAGGGACCGCTCGGCGAAGGTGAAGATCCCCGCCGCGTTCCCGCAGCAGTTCCACACCAAGCTGGACTGGGACTTCGCCACCGAGCCCGAACCACATGTCGACGAGCGCTCGCTGTACGTACCGCGCGGCAAGATGCTCGGGGGGTCGAGCTCGATGAACGCGATGCTCTATGTCAGGGGCAGGCCGCTGGACTACGACGGCTGGGAGGCGCAGGGTGCGCCGGGATGGGGATACGCGGACGTCCTGCCGTACTTCATCCGCTCGGAGGACAACGTTCGAGGCGCGTCCGAGTTCCACGGCGTCGGCGGTCCGCTGCGTGTCAGCGAGCAGCGCTCGCCGCGACCGCTGGTCAGGGGCCTGCTGGCCGCGAGCGAGGCGGCGGGGATACCCCTGATCGCCGACTACAACGGGCCCGAGCAGGACGGCGCGTCGATGTTTCAGGTGACGCAGAGCAACGGTGCGCGCTTCAGCGCGGCGGACGCGTACCTGCGCCCCGCTATGACGCGGCCGAACCTGCATGTGCGCACGAACGTGAGCGTCCTCGCCATCGAGCTCGAGGGTGAGCGCGCCGTCGGCGTTCGTGTGCGCAGGGGCCGAGGATCGACGGAGGTGATCCGCGCCGAGCGCGAGGTGCTCCTCTCGGCCGGCGCGATCGGCTCACCGCAGCTGTTGCTGCTTTCGGGCATAGGCCCCGCGGACGAGCTTGCGGCAGTCGGCGTTCAGGCGCGCCACGACCTGCCCGGGGTCGGGCGCAACCTGCAGGACCACCCGTTCGTGACGATGATGTGGGAGGTCTCTGACCAGAACACACTCTACGGAGCGGACAAGCCGAGGCCCCTGGCGGAGTGGCTGCTGCGCCGGTCGGGGCCGCTCACGTCGACGGTCGCCGAGGTGGTGGCGTTCACACGCACGCGTGGCGGCCTGCCGGCGGCCGACATCCAGTTCCACATGGGCGCGGCGTACTTCGAAGACCACGGCGCCGAGACGTACGACGGGCACTGCATGGTGATAGCCCCCGTGCTCGTCTCTCCGAAGGCGCGAGGACAGGTGTGGCTGCGCTCATCGGATCCCACCGCCAAGCCCCGGATCATCACCAACTCCCTCTCCGAGCCGGAGGACCTCGAGTCGATGATCGCCGGTATGCAGCTCGGCCGCGAGATCGCCCACCACAGCCCTCTGCGTGAGATCACCATCAAGGAGCTGCGCCCGGGGCCACAGGCATCGACCCGCGAGGACCTCGAAGCCGACCTGCGCCGGCGCATGATGCTCATCTACCACCCCGTCGGCACCGCCCGCATGAGCGACGAGCACGAGCTGGCGGTCGTGGACTCCCGCCTGCGCGTGCATGGCATCGACGGCCTGCGCGTCGTCGACGCGTCGATCATGCCGACGATCACAGGCGGCAACACCAACGCACCCACGATCATGATCGCCGAGCGTGCGTCGGACCTGATCCGCGAGCGCGCGTGAGCAGGTCGATCAACTACCACCGGCAGGGCCAGGGCCCGGAGCTCGTGCTGCTGCACGGTGTGGGTCACCACTGGCAGGCATGGAGGCCGGTCATCGACCTGCTCGCGGCCGACTTCGACGTGATCGCATGCGACTCCCCCGGGTTCGGACGCTCGGAGCCGCTGCCATCCGGGATCACGCCGTCGATCCCGGCATACGTGGACGCATTCGAGTGGTTCTTCGCCGAGCTCGGCGTCCAGCGCCCGCACGTCGCCGGCAACTCGATGGGCGGGGCGATCACGCTGGAGCTCGCGCGCAGACGGGCGATCAGCTCGGCCACCGCGTTCTCACCGGCCGGCTTCTGGAACACAGCCGAGCTTCGCTACACGCAGGCGTCGCTGGGTGCACTCGCGGGCGTGCCGGCGGCGGCGCGACCTGCACTGGAAGCTCTCGCGCGGCGCAGGAGCGGGCGTATCGCCCTCTTCTCCCAGCTCTACGGCTATCCCGCGCGGCTCCCTGCCGAGGAGGCCGTCGCGACGCTCCGCGACGCGTGGGCCTCGCCCGCGCTCGCGGGTGCACTCGCGGCATTCGACGAGTACCGCTTCGGCGCACCCGAGGCACTGCGGAGCACACCGGTCACGATCGCCTGGGGCGTGCGCGACCGGCTGCTCCCCTACCGGCTGCAGGCGCCGCGCGCCCGCGCGATGCTGCCCTGGGCGACGCACGCGGCGCTCGGGGCGGGCCACGTGCCGTTCTGCGACGACCCGGCTGCGGTGGCGGCCGCGATCCGCTCCAACGCCCGCACCACGGTCGCGGTGGCCGAGCCGTCCTGAGGAGCCATGACCGCCCCGGCGCGCGTCCTGTGCGCCGCGCTGCGCCTGCAGCCGCGTCTGCCAGTTCACATTTCGGAATTACCGGAGCCGGGCAGGACATGTAGGTTGCGGTCCTTCATCAAGGCGGTGCATGCAAGCGCAGGGCGGCCTGCACCGGGGAAGGAGAACAGATGGCGCGAATCCTGCTGGACGGTCTTGAAGTGGAGGCAGCTGAGGACGCGGACGAGATCCTCGCCCGGATCGTCAACGCGAGGGACGGGCTGCGCCTCGGCAGCGGCGCGATCATCGCGCCCTCGGGCTGGGTGAGCGTGACAGACCCGCTCACCGACGATCCCATATTCATCCAGGTCTCGAGGGTCGGCTTCGTGCGCTGAGCATGGGTCCGGCCCTAGCCGGGCGGCCCGCTGTAACGGAGCAGGTGCTGGGAGGACTGTAGGTCGCAGGTCCATCCCAACCCTGGAGAGAGAACATGAAACGATTCACTCGCTCCGGTGCAGCGGCGCTCGCCGCGGCCGGATTCCTCGCAGCATGCATCGGCGCCGCCCCAGCTTTCGCGGCTGGTCCAGATCATGCAGTGTTCGTCCAGAACGACAGCCTCGCCGGCAACCAGATCGTCGCGTACGGCCGCGTCGAGCAAGGAACGCTGACACAGGCCGGCGACGTATGCACACCGGCGGCGACGGCGGCCAGCTCACCGGCTCGGTCGTCGACCACACCGCCTCGCAGGGCGCGCTCGTCTACGACAGCGCGGACGGCCTCCTGCTGGCCGTGAACGCCGGCAGCAACACCGATCTCGGTGTTCGCCGTCTTCGGCGACCGTCTCGCGCTGCGCCAGGTGATCGGCTCGGGCGGGCAGTTCCCGGTGAGCATCGCCTCGCAAACGGGCTCGTCTACGTCTCAACGCCGAGAGCGGCGGGTCGGTCCAGGGCTATTTCGTTCTCGACCAGCACCTCTTCGCGATCCCGAGCAGGAACCGCGCGCTCGGTCTGCCGACGGGCGCACGCGGTGAAGAAACACAGTTCGTCAGCACACCCGGCCAGGTCGCGTTCTCGCCGAGCGGATCGAAGCTGATCGTCACGACGAAGGCCGACGGGAAGCGACATCGAGGTGTTCACGCCTCGCTTCTTCGATGGCCTGTCGGCGACACCGGTCGTGAATCCGGAGCCCGGCACCGTGCCGTTCGCGGTCGACCTTCGACCCGGCGGGCATCTGCTGGTCGCCGAGGCTGCCGGCGTCGCTCGCGAGCTTCCAGCTCCACAGGACGGCACCTCACCGCAGCTGGACCGGTCGGAAACCAAACAGGCCGCCACGTGCTGGGTGGCGGCGCCGGCCCGTACTTCTACACCTCCAACGCCGGGAGCGGGACGCTCAGCGGCTTCGCCGGGGGCGCCGGCGGGCAGCTCTGTCGACTGCTCGGCGACACAGGCCACGCTGACGGGGGCACCGTGGACGGCGCATCGGCTCGGCGACGGCCGCTTCCTCTACGTCCAGGGCGGCAAGCGGGGCACGGTCCACGAGTTCCGGGTCCAGCCCGCACGGCTGCGCTAGCGAGGTCGGAAAGGTCGCCGTTCCCGGCGCCGTGGGCGGCGAGGGGATCGTCGCCTCCTAGAGTCAGGTCATCGCAAGCGGCTGCGGCGCTCGTACCGGGGCGCCGCAGCCTGCACGAGAAGACAATGAGAACCGATCCGACCCGTGACAACCCCTGCGACCGCCCAGCTCTGCGGATCAGCTTGACTGCTGATCGGACGCTGACCCCTCTCCGGCCGCCGCGCAGGCGTGCCACAGCGACGACGGACCGAGCTGCTGGCGCGGCTGCGCGCCGGCGAGGAGCGAGGCGTTCGTCGCGCTGGTCGAGCGACACCACGACGTCGATGGTGCGGGTCGCCGGCCGTATCGTCGCCAGCGAGCCGTCGCCGAGGAGGTCGTGCAGGAGACCTGGCTGGCCGTCCTGCGTGGGCTCGACGGTTTCGCCGGGCGCTCCTCCTTCAGGACCTGGCTGCTTGCGATCCTCGTCAACCGGGCGAGGAGCACCGGCGTGCGTGAGCATCGGAGCATCGCCGTCGGCGACGCCGGCCCCGCCGTCGACGTTCGCGCTTTGACGTGTCCGGCGCGTGGATGTCCCCGCCCGTCAGCACTGGATCGAGGACAGCGAGGACCGCATGGTCGCCGACGCGGATGGTCGGCCGATCCACTCGGCGCTCGCAGACCTCTCCGCCGCGCCAGCGCGAGGTGGTCCTGCTGCGGGACGTCGAGGGTCTCAGCAGCGGGAGGTCTGCGAGCGTGCTGGAGATCAGCGAGGGAAACCAGCGCGTGCTGCTGCACCGCGGCCGCAGCGAGCTGCGCCAGGCCCTCGAAGACCGAGTTCGGGGCGGTGTGAGCGTGTTCTGGCGAAGGGATGAGCTCGTCTGCCAGGCAGGTCGTGGAGCTGGTGAGCGATTACCTCGAGGGCGCGCTGGCGCGCTCGGAGCGCCGGCGCTTTGAGCGCATCTCGCCGGCTGCGAGCACTGCACCGAGTACCTCGCACCAGATGCGTGCGACGATCGCGCTCACCGGCCGCCTTGCGCCCGAGGATCTCACGCCGCAGATGCGCGAGGAGTTCACCGCGCTGTACCGTCGCTGGCGGTCCGAGGAGGACGGCTAGGGCAAGCCCGGCCTAGAGGGCCCTGCGCATCCATACGTGCGGTAGTCCGGCATCCTCGAACGGCGCGGAGTCCACGGCGAACCCCGCCTGCTCGTAGAGGCCTGTTGCGTAGAGCTGGGAGGCGAGGGATGCGCGCTCGCAGCCGTGTGCGCGCGCGGCCTCGACGGCGAGGTCCAGCATCCGCCGCGCGATCCCGCGTCTGCGCTGCTCGCGCCTGACGGCGACCCGGCCGATCTTGGCGTTCTGTCCTTCGAGCAGCAGTCTCAGCGTCGCGACCACACGGCCGTCCTCGACAGCGACCAGATGCATCGCCTGCTCATCGCGGCCGTCGATCTCCTCCTCCACGGGGACGCCCTGCTCGACGCAGAACACCTGCTCGCGGACCGCGATAGCGCCGTCGAGGTCGCCCCGTCCGCTCGCCCAATGGATGTCGAGCTCGCCGGCCACCTCCCCAACGATAATGCCGGCGTGCGCCGGCGGGCCTCAGCGCGCGCGGGGCGGAATGTTCGTCGCGGGCGGGAGACGCACGGCCGGCGTCCGCTCCGGGCGCCTGGTGACGAGTGCCTCCTGCTGGGCGATCCAAAGTTTGATCCGGCGCTCGACCTTCATTGCGTGCTGGTTCATTTCAATCCCTCTCCCTGTGTCAGAGATTGTCGATGGCGAAGTCAGCGGTCGGGCGCGCCCGCGATGTGCCCGCCCGAGCGGCTCGCCGGGGCGCCGAGCGCAAGCCGCGCGAGGCTGTAGCGCCGAACCTTCGGGCGCCCCTCGCCGGAGGAGACCGAGCGAGGATCCTGGACGAGCAGAAAGCGTGATCGTGATGGTGGTTGGTCCATGACGGCAATGGTGGCGCGAACCATCCCTGCGCACACTGGACAGCGGTCCCAAATGGTGTGGCTCGGGCTGGACGCCGGGACGAGGGCCAGCGGCGCGTCGTGTCCGGCTGCACGGCGCCCGTCAGCGCTCGCGCACGGCCTGCAGCGTGTAGCTGTGGGCCACCCTCCAGGGCCTGTCGGCTATGCGGAACTCTTCGAGGCCGACCTTCTCCATCTGTCCGGGCAGCCCTTCCCAGGGCACGCTGTCGTGCTCGACAAGTCCCGTGATCCGCATGCCGTGATCGAGCAGCGCGGTGATGAGCTCCCCGAGGCCGTGGTTCCAGGAATGGGTGGTGTTCTGCAGGAAGCTCTCGCCGGTCTGCACGTATGTCCCCGCGTCGCTGGAGACGATCGGCTCCTCCCGCTCGAAGTACGGGTACTCGACGGCCAGCAGGCTGTCGGGCCGGGACTCCTCGAGAGTCCAGAACATCGGGTGCCCCTCGCGTATGAAGAGACGACCGCCCGGCGCGAGCAGCCCGGCCACGACCGAGGCCCACCTGTCGACGTCGGGAAGCCAGCAGAGCGCCCCGATGCCCGTGAACACGAGATCGAAGCTCTCGCCTCCAAGTGCGTCGACGGCGTCGTAGACCTCGGCCTGCACGAACCTCACGTCCGGTGCAGCGGCCGCGGCGAGCCGGCGGGCCTGCTCGAGCGAGACGGGCGAGAAGTCGAGCCCGACCATGTCGGCGCCCAGCCGCGCGAGGGAGATCGTGTCGGTACCTATGTGGCACTGCAGGTGCACGCCGCGCAGCCCGCTGATGTCTCCGAGGAGAGGGAGGTCGAAGCGCACGACGGTGCTGAGATACCCGCCGTCCTCGATGAACCGCTCGAATGCATAGTCAGGTGACGCGGCGTGCGCGGGGGCACGCTCGTCCCAGTTGGCCCTGTTGATCGCCCGGTAGTCATCCACGCGGCCATTCTTCCGTATGGGCGGGTGTTGCGTGACGGGGAGCGCCCGGCGGACGTCGCCTAGCGCTTCAGGTGGGTGTCGAAGAACGACACGATCCTGCGCCGGGAGTCCTCGGCCGGCCCGGGCGCATATCCGCCGCCGATCAGATTGCGCATCAGCACGAACAGTGCCGGGGTGTCGGCGGGATCGTGATCGTTCATGAACGAATGCCCGGCGTCCGGGTACTCCCTGACGTCGTGGGCGACATGGTTGGCGGTGAGCGCACCCTCGAGCCGCCCCGCCGCACCGCGAAGGGTGCGGTCCCGGCCCCCGAAGCTACCGACGAGCGGACATGCGCCCGCCAGAAGGCTCCGTGCATCCTTGGGGACCGTCCCGTAGTTGACGCTGGAGGCTGCGTATCCGTGGCCCGGCGCGAGCAGCAGCGCGAACCCTCCTCCCAGACAGAACCCGATCACCCCCACCTGTCCCGTGCAGGCCTGCTGCTCGGAAAGCCATGCGCGGACGGCATCGATTTCCTCGAACGCCCGGCCCCTGCGTCTGTTGACGTCGCGCATGATCGAACGCAGGCAGGTCATCTTCCTGCCCCAGTGGAAGAGGTCGGGCGCTGCAGCGAGATACCCCTCGCGTGCGAGCCAGTCGGCCTGGCGCTCAACGTCGTGGCTCATCCCGAGGACGTCGTGGATCACCACGACGGCCGGCCAGGGGCCCTCGCCGCGCGGAGCCGCAAGGTAGGCGGGCACGTCCCCCTGGGCGCAGGGGATCGTCCGCCGGCTCACAGTTCCCCCGCCGTCTCGCTCACGCGAGGTCTTCTACCACTTCAGCGCACAGCGGGCTCTGCACGAGCGCCCGTGAAGCCCGTGATCAGGTGCGCGGCGACGGCCGGGACGTCGAGCTGGGGGCAGTGCCCGACACCGTCGAGCTCGACCCAGTCCGCGTGTGGCAACAGCTGCTCCCGGTAGCGGATCGCGCACGACGGCCACGGGAGCAGCCGGTCGGCGGTCCCCCACACGATCCTCACCGGGCAGTCGATCGCCTGTGCGTCCAGGGCGAAGCCCTCGCGGTGGGCGAGCTCGATGAACGGCTCCACGTCACACACCGCCACGCCGAGCATGAGGTGCTCGAGCAGCTGCGGCGGTATGTGTTCGAAGTTCTCCGTGATCGTGGCGGTGGCCCGGCGCCTGCCGGTGCTCGACGCCAGCAGTGCGGATGCGTGCGGAGCTATCGACCTGAGCTCCTCGTGCATGCTCCGCTGGAGCGCCAGCGTGCGCTCGAGCGACTCGTCACCGGCCGCCCACCCTCCGGCGGGGGCGAACGCGACAACAGATCTCGCGCGTCCGCGCGCGGCAAGCGCCAGAGCGAGGAATCCGCCGAGCGAGTTTCCGGCTATGTGCGCGCTCTGGACTCCCGCGTCGTCCATCATCGACTCGAGCGCATCGACGAGGCCGGATCTGCTGAGCCCGCCCTTCAGCGGGGGCCCCCCGGCGTGCCCGGGCAGCGTGGGAGCGAGAACGTCGTGCGCCCGCTCGAGCTCTCCCAGGATCAGCTGCCAGGTCCTCCAGGTATCCATGAACCCGTGCAGGCACAACAGTGGGGAGCCCGACCCACCTCTGTGAGCCGCGGTGAAGTGAACCGGAACGGGTCGGCTCAGCCGGCGACGAGCAGCCGCCCCACGCTATCGGCGACGCAGACCGGCTTCTCGCTTCCCTGAGCCTCGACAGTGAAGCGGGTCACGACCTGAAACCAGCCACCCCCGACCTCGGATACCTCGACTATCTGAGCGAAGCAGCGCAGCCGCGAACCGACCGGGACGGGCGCAGGGAAACGGACCTTGTTCCAGCCGTAGTTCACACCGAGCGTGAAGCCGGTCCAGTCGTTCAGGTCCCGGCGCATGCCGTCGATCAGCGAGAGCGTGAGATTGCCGTGGGCGATCGTGGTGCCGTAAGGGCTCTCCCTCTTCGCCCTGTCGGCGTCGACGTGGATCCACTGGTCGTCACCCGACAGTGCGGCGAACTGGTCGATCATCTCCTGGGTCACCTCGCGCCACTCGCTGGGACCCACCACCTGATCGGTAAGCGCCCTGAGATCCTCGATCCCGTTGGCGACCGCCCTGTTGGTGCTCGCACTCAAAGCCATGTCGTCTCCTATCGCCGCGGTTGCGCGCATGCTAATGCCTAGGACCCCGCGGCCCTCGACAGGGCCACGGCTGTATGGAGCCCGCGGCGCCGTCATGTCCCGCGGCCCGTGGGAAGTTCCGCACAGGGAGATGTTAGGGTGCCCTAATTAGGGCACCCTAACACCAGGAGACAAGCGTGAGCGCAACTCTGGATCACCGCCAGCTCTACCGCCTGCCGTGGTCACTCACGGACAACGCGATCGCCTGGCTTGAGCCGACGAAGAAGTGCAACCTCGCGTGCCTGGGCTGCTACCGCGAAAACGATCCGCGCGGTCACAAGACGCTCGCGGAGGTGCGCGCGGACCTGGATGTATTCGAGCGCTACCGCACCGTCGACGGGGTGTCGATCGCGGGCGGCGATCCGCTCGTGCACCCGGAGATCGTCGAGATCGTGCGCATGGTCGCCGGCGATGGCCTGAAGCCGATCATCAACACCAACGGCCTGGCGCTCACCGAGGATCTGCTGCTCGAGCTCAAGGACGCAGGCGTGTTCGGGTTCACCTTCCACATCGACTCCAAGCAGGGCCGGCCGCGCTGGAAGGACAAGAACGAGATCGAGCTCTGCGAGCTGCGCCAGCAGTACGCAGAGATGGTCGCGTCCGCCGGGGGCATGGGATGTTCGTTCAACGCCACGGTCTACGAGGACACGCTGCGCTTCGTGCCGGACCTCCTCGAGTGGGCTCAGCGCAACATCGACATCGTCAACACGATCGTGTTCATAGCGTTCCGGGCGGGTGTCGTAGGCGGCGAGTTCGACCATTTCGTCAAGGGCAGGCAGGTCGATTTCTCGGCGGTCCCGTACTCGACCGACGATCAGGCTCCGCATGAGATCCAGTCGACCGACATCGTCGCGGAGATCCGCAAGCGCTTCCCGGACTTCGCCCCCGCCGCCTACCTCAACGGCACCGAGCAGCTCGACACCTTCAAGTGGCTGCTGAGCGGCCGAATCGGGACGAAGCAGCGGATCTACGGATACGTGGGACCCCGCACGATGGAGCTCGCACAGAGCTTTCACCACCTGGTGACCGGCCGCTATCTGGCGTACACCGCACCGGACATGCTCGCGCGGGGCAAGGCCACCCTGCTCCTCTCGGCGATCGACCCGAAGCTGCGCACCGTCGCGCGGCGCTGGCTGACGGCGGGCGCATTGAGGCCGGGCCGGCTCGCGGAGAAGCTCCACTTCCAGTCGGTGATGATCATCCAGCCCGCCGATATCTATCCGGACGGGAGCCAGAACATGTGCGACGGCTGCCCGGACATGACGGTCTGGAACGGGCGGCTGGTGTGGTCGTGCCGGCTCGAGGAGCCCGAGCAGTTCGGCGACTTCGTGCAGATGGTGCCCAGGGACGCCACCGAGGCCGACCCGGTGCCGGTCGCCTGATCCGAGCCGACGCCAGTTCCGCCGCTGCCCGCGCCCTAACCGCCGATCGCGGCATCGGTGCTGAGCACCTGCGCAAACTCCTCGTGCAGGCTCGCAGCGCTCGCACGCGCCAGCTCGGCGGCTGTCACCTTGACCCCATCGGGGCCGTGGGCGTCGAAGGTGTGGGTCGCGTCGATCACGAACCCGACCTCATAGCCGAGGTCGCACGCGAGCCGCGCGGTCGTCTCGCAGCATACGTTCGTCTGGATCCCGCAGATCGTGACGGCGTCGATGTCCCGCTCGCGGAGCCACGCGTCGAGGTCCCTGTCGCCGTGGAAGGCGGAGTGCGCGCTCTTGGTGATGAGCAGGTCCGGCTCTCCGCTGAGGACATCCTTGAACTCGAACCCGTCTGTGCCGGCGGCCAGCGGCGAGTCCGGCCAGTCGTGGCGGACGAACACCACAGGCGCACGTCTCAGACGCCACGCGTCGATGAGGCGGGCGACGTTGGCCTCAGCCTCGGGCCTGTCGCGAGGACCGAACATCGGGTCCTCAAAGCCCCGCTGAACGTCGATCACGAGTAGTGCGTTGCGATCGCCGATCTCCACCGCCCGACCCTAACGCACGTCCCCTCGGAGCTCACGAGGTCCTGACCGCCACGACCGTGTCGGGGGGGACCCACACCCGGACCCGGCGCGCGGCGAGCGGGAGCACGGTGGGGAGCGCGAGCGCGCTCGTGCTCGTGAGGGTGTCGAGGCTGAGCGCACCCACGTGCGTCCCGATCGTCACCGGGACAGAGATCGCCGCAGGGGCGAACGATGTCAGGATCATGCTCGAGCCGGCTGCGCCTTCGACGGTGACGGCGAACAGGTCTCGTGCGCCCGCGACGGCCCTCAACCGGCTCCCGACCGGGACCCACCGGTGCAGGAACGACAGCG
Organism: uncultured Solirubrobacteraceae bacterium; assembly: GCA_963740075.1. Taxonomy (GTDB): domain Bacteria; phylum Actinomycetota; class Thermoleophilia; order Solirubrobacterales; family Solirubrobacteraceae; genus Palsa-744. Next base: position 239,198 of record CAVUCP010000001.1, read on the forward strand.
CGCTGGCGAGCGGCCGGGCGGTGAGTGATCCGTCGGGGTTGAAGACGAACGGGTCGTAGCTCACGCCCGCCGAGTGGAAATAGACCTGCTGGTAGCCGTGCAGGAGGGCGTCGAGGACGAATCGGACCGCCCAGACGCTGGCGACCGGCGAGTCCGAGAGGCCGGGCTTGCCCCCGCGCGACGCGCTGTTGCTCTCGGAGATGACCGCGGGCCGGCGCGCCGCGCGCGCGGCGCCGAGCAGCCAGCCGAGCTGGTTGATCTGTTCGAGGTCCGAGAAGCGGGAGAGCAGACGCTGCGCTGTGGCCGACGCGTCGGGTCCGCTGGCGACCGTCGGGTAGAGGTGCGCGTTCATCTGGTAGGGCGGGTCTGCCCGGAGCATCCGGCCCACCTGTGCAGCCCAGCGGCCCGTGGCGAGATCCGGGCCTTCCACGCGGATGGGCCCGAGCATCGCGCGCCACCTCGTCCACTGGCGGGCGTATGCCGAGACCGTCCAGGAGGGACCCCGAAATGCCGGGACGACGAATCCCGGTTCGCTCCACAGCGGATGGCTGACCGTGTACAGGTCGGGCTCGTTACCGAGCGAGAAGCTGAGCTGCGACGCCGGGATGTTCGCCTGCGCCTCGGCGACCATCGTGCGGGCATCGTTGAGCGTTCCGTCACCGAGGTTCAGACCGACCGTGACCTGCGACCCGCTCTCGCGCGCCAGACAGCCGAGCGTCGTGAAGAACGACGGCGCAATGGGATAGTGGTAAGCGGTCGTGGGACCGGCGAGGTCCTGCGTGTCTCCCCCCACCCGCAGGGGCGGAGATCCGAGTTCCTGAAGGGCGCTCACGAGCGCCTCGTCCGGGCAGGGGCCCGGCCCGAGCGCCCTCTCAAGCAGCGGGTACTCGATCGAGAGCCCGAACGGAACGCGGTGGACGATCACCGCGGCGGACGGAGATGGAGAGCTCTCACTTGTGCCGGCCGCCGGCGCCGCGGACGCCGCCACGGCGGCGCCGAGCAGCACGACGCACACGAGCATCAGCACACGGGGCAGCAGCATTGACCACCGTCGGCGCGGCGGGATCGAACGGTCCAGATCAGCCGGCACGGAGGGCCACTGTGACGCGCTCGGACGGTCGCCGTGCAGCACCGGACGGCGTGCCGATCACGGCCGCGACGCCCCCGCGCTTCGCGATCGATTGACGATTGCCGCCACGGGCCCACGATAGCCCTCGCGCGGGGAGTGCGGGCCGGTTGCCGGCACCCGCGATGCCACTTGACAGGCCGGGCAGATTGCGCGATCTTCGCCCGAGAGATGTACGGAAGACTCGAGCAGGCAGCGGACGGCCGCTGGCGACTCGCCTTCACAAGGACGTTCGGCGACTCGCCCGAGTCCGTCTGGCGCGCGATCACCGAGCCGTCCCAGCTCGCCGCCTGGTTCCCCACGACGATCGAGGGCGAGCGAGCGCCGGGTGCCCCCCTCACGTTCGCGTTCCCGCAGCAGCAGGCACCCCCTTTCACGGGCGAGATGCTCACCTTCGAGCCGATGTCTCTGATGGAGCTGCGCTGGGGCACCGACGCCCTGCGTCTTGAGCTGCGCGGCGTCGACGGGGGCAGCCAGCTGACGCTGACCGACACGCTCGAGGAGCTCGGCAGGGCCTCACTCGGCGCCGCCGGGTGGCACGAATGCCTGGACGCTCTCGCCGTCCACCTCGGCGCCGACGACACGGGGGCATCGTGGCCGTCGCTCTTTCAGGCCTACGTGGAGCGCTTCGGGCCGGAGGCCTCGACGGTCGGGCCGCCCGAGGGAATGCTCGAGGGCGGCGCCGGCGGGTAGCGGCCTGCGCCGCGGCCGTCGGGCGTGCGCCCTCTCAGCCCTGGGAGCCGGCGGCCGGGAAGTTCTCCGCCACCAGCTCCGTCTCGATAGCCGAGCGCAGCACCGCGAGCACGTCGGCGCGCGCGCGCAGCTTGGTGGCGGCGTGGGCGCCGGGATCGAGCTCGGCGAGCGCACCGGCGGCCGCCATCGCTGCGCCGTGCAGGTTCTCCGCAGCCACGACCTCGTCGAGGAAGCCCGCGGTCACCGCCTCCCGCGGGCTGTACATGGCGGCGCAGATGACGGCGCGATCGTAGTGGGCGGGGTGCAGGCGCGCCCGAGCGAGCTCGATCGCGAACCACGGCACGGTCATGCCTATCCTGACCTCGCTGAGGCCGATCTGAAATGGCCCGTCCGCCCCGATGCGGGCGTCCGCCGCCAGGGGCAGGAAGCTCCCTGCGGCGATCGCGTGGCCTGTGCACGCGACGACGACCGGTGTCGGAAAGCTGAGCAGCCGCTCGGCCAGCGTCGCTCCGAGCGTGAGCATCTCCAGCACCCGCTCGGGTTCTCCCGCGAAGACCTTCAGGTCGAACCCCGCAGAGAAGCATCCGTCGCGACCCTTGAGGACCACGACGGCACCGTCGCTCTCGGCCTGGTCGAGGGCGCGGTGGAGAGCCTGCAGCATCGTTATCGAGAAGGCGTTGACCTTCCCGTCGTCGATCGTGATCGTCGCGATCCTGTCCGTGAGCTCATAGGTTGCCGGTTCGGTCATGCCGTCTCCTCGTGGTCGCTCGCCAGCGGGTCCGTACTGTAGGCGACCTCGCCGGCCCGTTCCCGCTCAACCTGATCCTTCAATCTCCCCAGCCGCGTATCCCAGCGCTCCTGCGCGTGGCGCATCCACGCGGCCGCGGGCTCCACGGCGCCCGAACGCAGCCGGTAACGCACCTCCCTCCCGCTCGCGGGGGCGCGCTCCAGCAGCCCCGCGTGATCGAGCACGGCGATGTGCTTGGCGACGGCCTGGCGGGTGATGGGCAGGCGGGAGCTCAGCTCGGGAACGCTCGTGCTGCCCTCGAGCATCAGGGCGTCGAGCATCCACCGGCGTGTCGGATCCGACAGCGCCGCGAATACGGGCCCCACGTCATCGCTCAAGCGAGCACCGCTGCCACGCACGCCGCCAGCGACGGCAGCGGGAACGACGGGACGCTCTCGCTCACGACGATCCGCGTGCCGCGCGCCACGGCGTCGACCGAGATCTCAACTCGGGTGGACCCGCGGTCGTCCTGCGACCACCACCAGACCAGCCGGTTGGGGGCGCAGACCTCCTCGATTTCCACGTCCCTGCCCTCCTCGCCCAGCCACTGCACTCGCCGGTCCTCGTCGACGAGCGCATCCCAGACCTCCTCCGGGGATGCCTCCACCTCGATCTCGCTTCGTACCGGCATCGATCCTCCTTTGACAACCAGATGGTTGCTATTGTCGTTGACAACCAACCCGTTGTCGAAAGGATAGCGATGCCACTCATACCGATGGTCGTCGAGCAGAGCTCGCGCGGGGAGCGCTCGTTCGACATCTACTCCCGCCTGCTGAACGAGCGGATCGTGTTCGTCGGCACCCCCATCGACGACCAGGTCGCGAACCTCGTCGTCGCCCAGCTCCTGCACCTCGAGAGCGAGGACCCCGACAAGGACATCTCGATCTACATCAACTCCCCCGGCGGCGTCGTCTACTCAGGGCTCGCGATCTACGACACCATGCAGTTCATCAAGCCGGACGTGCAGACGATCTGCTTCGGCGTGGCCATGAGCATGGGCTCGCTGCTGCTCGCCGGCGGCGCGCCCGGCAAGCGCCTGGCGCTCCCGAACAGCCGCATCCTCATCCACCAGCCGTCGGGCGGCTATCGAGGGACAGTCCGCCGACATCGAGATCCACGCGCGGGAGATCCTCGACCTGCGCGGCCATGTCGATGCGATCTATGCGCGTCACACCGGCCAGAGCGTCGAGCGGGTCCACCGGGACATGGAACGAGACCGCTTCTTCACCGCCGAGCAGGCGCTGGAGTACGGCCTGATCGATCGCGTAATAACCAGCCACGAGCTTCAGCGCGCAATGACGGGTTTCGCCGCGGGCGCCGACCGGGCGCACGCGTGAGGCTGCACGCGCACTTCCGTCGTCCACCCCCACATGGGGCGCAGGAGAGCGATGCCTGGAGACGATCATGGATGAGGGAGGCCCGCACGGGAGCGCACGACGCGCACGCACGGCCGCGGGCAACGGGCCGCAGCGGCGTCTCGCGGGTCTGCTCGCCGGCCCGGCGCTGATCGGCCCCACAGCGGCGCCCACACGCCGGCCTCCTCGAGGGTCTCTCAGCGCGGGCGAGTAAGACCCGAAGGCCCCCGCGTGTCACGGCTCCTCGGAGTCCGTGAACGCGTGCCTGCCGGGCGCGCTGTTCTCCGAGCCGAGCCCGCGTGCTGCGCACCTGCGCCCTCCCGCGGCTCGTCAGCGTGAGCGTCCCGCTCCGATGGGAGCGTGAACCAGACCGACTTGCCGCGGCTGCCTCCGATCACGCCCCACTCGTCCGACATGCCCTCGACGATCCGCAGTCCCCGGCCCGACGGTTCGGACGCGGTCGGCGAGCGCAGCACCGGCCGGCCGCCACCGCTGTCGCTCACCTCCACCCTGATCACACCGTCCAGCGAGATCGTCACCTCGACGTCGGTACAGGCATGACGGATGGAGTTCGTCACCAGCTCCGATGTCATGAGCTCAGCGGCTTCGACGGTTTCGACGGCCTGATCGGAGAGGCTGTCTCTGACGAAGAGCCGCGCATCGCGCACGGACTCCGGCCGGCAGCGAAACACACGGGTGCTGCTCATGACTCCACCGGCAACACGTGACTCAGCCCGCTCACCTCGATGACGCGCCGCACGGTCGTGGAAGGTTGCCGCAGCGACACCCGCGGCACCTGCGACGCGGCGAAGACCATGACCGCGATCCCGGCGCTGTCCATGAACTCGAGTCCGCTGAGATCGAAGACGAGCCCCTGTGGATCCTCCGCGAGGACCGGCTCCAGTGCCGCACTCAGGCTCTCGACGTTCGAGATGTCCAGTTCTCCCCGCACGGTCACGAGCGACGCACCGGTTGCATCCATGCCCGTGTCGATGCTCACCTCAGCCATGATCTCCCGCTCTATGTTCGCCACCGGACGCCCATTATTGCCGTGTCGTCGTGGTGGCGCACCGGTGCAAGCTGACTCGCAAGGCGTGTCAGGAGGTCCTCCAGAGCCAGATCCACCTCGATCGCGGCGGACCTCAGCCTCGCCAGTCCCACGTCGATCACCTCACCGCGCCGCTCCACCAGGCCATCGGTGAAGGCGAGCAGCGTCGCGCCGCCGTGCACCTCCACGTCAATCTCCTCGAACTCCCCGACGTGGGGCACGCCGATGGGGGGGTTCGGGTGCAGGTCCAGGAACCGGGCGTCCCCGCCGTCCACCAGCAGCGGCGGCAGGTGTCCCGCGCTCGCCGCCGTCAGACGATGCGCGTTCACATCCACCAGGATGCACAGCACCGTCGCGAAGTGCTCGTGGGGCGCACCGTTGACGTAGTCGGAGAGCCTGGAGAGGATGGCCGCCGGACCGGCGTCGGAGGCCGCGTACGCGAGGGTCGCGTGCCGGATCGCCGCCATCGTCGTCGCTGCGGGCAGCCCATGGCCGGACACGTCCCCGATCACGAGCAGCGTCTTGCCGCCGCCCCTGGCGACGACGTCGTACCAGTCGCCGCCGACGTCGATGCCCGACGCCGCCGGGACGTACCTGGCGCCGACGTCGAGGCCCTCGATGCGCGGAAGGGAGTCAGGCAGCAGCGCATGCTGAAGCGTCTGGGCGATGGTCCGCTGTTCGGAGTACATCTCCCGGTTCTCGCTGGCAACATGGTCCAGGGCGACCGCGAGCCGCTCCGCACGGATCCTGCCTCGGGCGAGCCGGTCGGTGACGAGCGCGGCCGCGATCGATATCAGGACCCCGCCGACCGCGATGATCCACGGCAGGCTCTGGAAGAAGTTCCCTCCGAGTGAGCCGTTGGGCGTCACCACCAGTGTGAGCACCGTGTCGCCGAACGGGACGACGTCCGATGCCTGCCTGCCGCTGACCGGCAGATGCTGCAGGTTCGTCACGAGCAGGTTGCTCTGACCGCGCGAGCGGCCGAGGTAGACCACGTAGTTCAGGTCCGAGAAGGCGCTGTCGCTTTCTTTCTTCGACCTCCGGTCCTTCTGAAGCGGGCTCTCGGCGTAGGCAGCGAAACCGCGCCTTGAGATGGGCGAGTTGAACTCGTAGCCGACGGTGGGCGCGGCGGAGTTCAGGATCCCGATCACGCTCATCTGCGGGGTCCTCGGTGCGTGCGCGAAGAACACGCGTGCCTGCGCGGGACGCGAGGCGAGCTCGGGCGCCGAACCCAGGACGACGCTGGGCCGCGGGGTCCTCGTGCCGAGCGGCCAGAGCGACGCGGACGCGTACTGGCGGCCCGGCCCGACATAGGGCGCCATGATGGCGCGGAACTTCTGAACGCTGCCACTGGTGGCGTCGGCTAGCTCAGCCGCCGACGCGAGCGGCGTCTGGATCGAGGGCACCGCCGCCGTGAGGACCAGGCCGAGCTGGCGGACGCGCAGGTCGAGCAGGCGTTTCTCGTTCGCTTCATACAGACGCAGGCACGTGAGCGCCAGCGCCGCCGTCACGACCAGGCCGATGAGCAGGACCGCGCCGGCGGCCCGCGAGGGCGAGCGCCTCCAGAACCCCCGCGGTGCTCTGCCGGTCACCGGCGGGGCATCCGCGGGCCGGCCCGGACCATGTCCGCCGGATCCCGTATCCCGAGGCACTGTCTTGGAGACGTCAGAGACCTCAGGCGCGAGCAGCCCATCGGTTCCCATGCCGGCGAAGTCTAACGGGAGCTAGGTATAAAGCCGAAGGCAACGGCTGCTCGGCGACACCACGCCGGCGGCCTGGGTCGCACGAGCAGCCGGAGGTTAGGATCGGGCGCCACGTGAGCGTGCCCTTCCTCGCATCAGTCTCCGTGCATCTGTTCAACGGGTCCTTCGACCCTGGACGCAGCGCCGCGTTCCTCGTGCTCCTCGGGTTCCTGCTGTCATTCCTGTTCATCCGGACGAGCGCCCGCATGATCCGCGCTCAGGTCTCGTGGTGGCCCGGCAATGTCGAGACCGGCTCGGGTCTGCACCTGCACCACCTCGTGTGGGGAATCTCGCTGATGCTCATCAGCGGCTTCGCCGGCTTCGCGTTCAGCTCGCCGGTCGCGCCGTGGTACCAGATCGCGGCGGTCGTATTCGGCATAGGAGCGGGACTGACGTTCGACGAGTTCGCCCTCTGGATCCACCTGAGCGACGTGTACTGGAGCGAGGAGGGGCGATCGTCGCTGGACGCGGTTGTCCTGGTGATCGTGTTCATGGCGCTCGTCGTCCTCGGCAGCAAGCCCTTCGGGCTCGAAGGAAACGAGTCGATCGGGGTCGGCGCCGTCGTGGTCGCACAGGCACTCGTGCTGTCGATCATCACCTTCCTGAAGGGACGGATCGGCCTGGGTGTCGCTTCGGTCTTCATCCCCTTCCTGGGTCTCTGGGGCGCCCTGCGTCTCGGGAGGCCCGGATCACCGTGGGCGCGCCGGCGATATTCCGAGGAGAAGGCAGCCCGCGCACAGGCCCGGTTCCCGCCCGACTCACGGGGCCAGCGCATGCGCGACGGGTTCTTCAACGCGATCGGTGGACGCGCGGACGGGGCGCCGCCGCAAGATCCATGATCGAGGTCCCAGTACGGAGGTTTGATCGCTCTCCGCGCACAGCACCGTCCACGGAGCCTCACGAGCCTCGCCGGGATCAGCGAGCCGCCGGCCGGTGCCGCCGCCCCTGAGAGAATAATCTGCGCGGTCAAGCCAGTCGGCTAAACGATGCGCAACAGGGGCGGTTGTAGATGCGAGCTTTGGTAGCAGTCCTCACATCGCGGGAAGCTGGTCGCGTACAGGGCCCGGTCAGGCTTCGCCACCGGTTCGGCGTTGCCGCGTCGGCCGCGCTCCTCTTCGCGATCGGCGTCGGGGCTGCCAACGCGGCGGCCGAAACGACAACGTTCGGGGGAAACCCGGCAGCAGCCGTGACATCCGGGCTCGACTGCGAGTACGGAGCGCCCCCCTACTTTCACGGGGCTGAAACCTGTCTGTGGAACTGGCGAGGCCCCAGCGGCGGGGACGGGGTTCCGTTCCCCGAAGCGACGGGGGGCTCGGGCACCGTCACGGCCGTGACCCTTCCGGCGATGGCGGACCCGGGCCCGATGGAGGCGGTCGTGCTGACCGGAACCCTCATCGGCTCTTCGCAGCCAGGCATCACCAGCTACGACTGCTGCCAGATCACGGAGATCAGCCCAGTGTTCACCGTGCCCGCCAACCAGGAAACGACGATACCTCTCGACCTCGCCGTGTCAAGCACCCCCACACCGATCTTCGAAGATGGAAAGACCGCCTCCTACGACGGCCTTGCGATCTCGGTGCTGAGCCCGACCGCCTCACTGCCCCTCCGCTACACAGGCAACGTCACGGTCGGAGACGAGGACGCCGACAAAGCGTACTTCCCGGCCCCAACGGCGCTCGACAGCGATTATCAGGAGCCGACCGACCCTGCGGGCTATGAACTGATGGCCAGGTTCACACTCACAACGGGCGTGTCGACGCCCGCCCCGGCCCCCGCGCCGGCCCCTGCCCCCGCCGCTGTCCCCGGCCCGCCCGACGAAGGGCTGAAGCTCGGCGGTGGAACGCTGGCCACGAACAGCGTCGGCGCTCCGTTGACCGTTGGAGCGGCGCGCAACCCGCCGACTGCGACCACGACCCAGACGCTCACGGTGCCCTTTGCTGAGACGGCATCGCACAAGAAACACGCCCCGGTGGTCATCGGCAAGGGAGCCACGACGGTTCCGGCCGGTAAGACGGCCGCACTCAAGCTGACCCTGACCAGCGAGGGACGCAAGCTGCTGCGCGGAAAACACAGCCTCAAGGTCACCGAGACGATCGTCGCGAAGAACTCGGCGGGTGTGAGCCAGTCGACGACACGCACCGTCACCGTCAAGCTGAAGTGAAACCGCCACTGGCCTCCCGGATGCGGGAGCTCGGCTTGCCGCACAAGCTCGACCGAGCGGAGTGAGCCGCAGCGGACACCGGGACCAGGTCCTCGTCACGGGTCCAAGCTTGGCCGCGCACCGCAGCGCACCGACGCGACGCGACGTGACGTGACAGTGGAGCGTCAACGCTCGGTCCGAACAGCGGCGCAGCGCGTGAGCGGCAGACGCTACCTGCCTGTGCGCTCGCGGTGTTTGCACCCGGGCCAGCAGCAGGGTCGGCGCTTGCCTTCCTCCAGCTCTTCCCGTGTGCGCCGGATGCGGCGCTCCCGGGTGCTGTCCTGCTTGGCATCGTCAACCCAGCAGATGAACTCGTTGCGGGCCAGGGGGGTGATGTCGTTCCAGGCATCGAGCGCGGTGGTGCTGGCGAGCAGCGCCTTGAGCATGTCTGCTGGCAGGTCGTGTACCACCCCTCCGGGCAATGTCTGGATGCTCACACTCCGATGGTAGGCGAGCCACCCGGGGTCTGCCTCGCGATCCGCCGACGCATGCGAAACCCTGGCCGCGTTTGGCTCTGCAGTGCGGGAGCGCGGGGTCGTGCTGAGCGGACTGCGGTCCGCCCTGCCGCACACAGCGACCGGAAGGCGAGTGGCCCGGAGCGAGCCGGCGCTCCCGATAAGCCCACCCTGCGCGTGATGGCGGGAAGGTGAGGCGAAACCGGCTCAGCCTCAACGGTTGGCTCTTCGGAACCTCGAAAGGAGGCGCTTTCTCGTAGTCCCCGGAACAGGCAGGTACGGCGGCCGCAGAAGCAGTCCTTGTCCGGTCGGGAGCGTGAGGATCTCGACGCCGCGCCGTCCGGCGAACAGATCAATCGCTTCCTTCTGCGGGCGGTGGTCAGCCCATCCATAGTCATCCAGAACGACCGGTGCACCCGGTGTCAGCTTGTCCCAGAAGTACTCCAGCGCCGCTAGCTCCGGCTCGACAATGTTCATGTCCAACGAGAGATAGGCGACGCTGTCTATGGGCGCGCTCGACAGCGTGTCGGGGACCTTCCCACGCACGAGCTTGACACGGGGAAAGGGAGCGAAGTTCTCGCTTGCGATCTCGAAACAGTCGCTGTACCAAGCGCGATTCTCGTTGAGTCTTCCGATCGCGCGCTCCTGGTCGCTGACCTGGTCCTCCGGGATTCCCTGGAAGGTGTCAAACAGCCAGAACGACTTGCCCGTGGCGTTGAAGTTCAAGTAATCGCATATCGCCAGGGAGAAGATCCCTGTGTTTACTCCGCACTCAACGAAGTCGCCTGTCAGATGCGACGCGTGAGAGGCGGCCCAGAGCAGGACGTGGATGCGCCACTCGATGTGGATGTCCTCACTCGAGCCTCGGGGACGCACGATGTGGTGCCCCGAGTCCATACCCCTGCGATATGCCCGCTTGAACCGGGGATCGTCGAGAAAATCCACGGACTTGTTACGGACGACAAGGTTGTCGGCGTCGTAAACGGGGGCCGGCTGGCTTACGGCGCTGTCCCGTGCCGGCCCGGAACCTGCCTCCATGAGGCGAAGTCTAGTGAGGCCGACCTCGGACCGCCCGGCGCCGTGCCTGTCGACCCAAACTTTCAGCCCAATACGGCGCTTCTGACATTCTGTTATCGCCATGACCGCCGACCCGCAGGCCCAAGCAGGAGCCGCTCTGCCGCCCGGAGTGAGCGTCGGCCGCCACACGTATGGCCACCGGGACGGGACGTTTTGGGTCTTCACTCAGGGGGCCCGTATCGAGGTGGGAGCTTTTTGCAGCATCGGACCCGACGTGCGAATCCTCGCCGGCAGCGAGCATGTTATGTCTCGAGCCACCACCTTTCCCCTGAACGCACTTCTGTTCGATCCGGCGGGAGGAAACGCCGTGGATGCGGTTGACAAGGGAACGACGGCGATCGGGAACGACGTGTAGATCGGCCTTGGCGCGACAATCCTCTCGGGGGTGGTCGTGGGCGATGGCGCCGTGGTCGGCGCAGGAACCGTCGTAAGCAAGTCAGTGCCTGCGTACGCGGTGGTCGCCGGTAACCCGGCACAGATCATTCGCTTTCGGTTTGAGCCCGACATACGGACTCGGCTTCTCGCGCTCTCTTGGTGGGAGTGGGAGGACGATGAGATTTGGACGCTCCGCAGCTCGTTCATGGCGGACGTCGAGTCCTTCCTAGACGACGCGGAACGCCTTCACAAGCCCGCCTCGGAGAGCGACGTGACTCGGCGGCTGCGCGAGACACCAGTTGAGCGTGTGACACCGCACCGCCCGACACCGGCCTCTCCGGGCGAGCAGCGAATCAGCGAGTTGGAGGAGCAGATCGCGGGCATGCGCTCAACTGCGGCCTGGCGATGGGCTACCCGCTACTGGCGGATACGGGCCAATCTGCGGCGCCTGCGCCGGCACGGATGATGCAGCACGGATCCATTCGGGTGCGATAGACGCCCTCGCTCTCGGCTTGCGAGCCCATGAGCGCACGGGGGCGCCATGTCCGACACGCGGTTTTCTGGTCCCAACTATCAGGGACCCCACGGTCCACGGGGCATCGGCGATATTGGAACGCGCCTGGTCGCAGAGCACGTGTTCGAACCCGTGGGCACAGCCCGGGAGGGCGCCAACTTCCCGATTCGCGGTGACTCGAGTGCAGTCAAGTGCGAAACCCAACGCCGGATGAGGCCCTGGAATGCGGGAAGGTGGTGTCAGGCCGATGTGGCCCCACCTAGGCTCGGCGGACGTGACGACCGGCCCGGAGCCCATCAGGCATCTTGAGGTAGCGAGATGCCGGACTCGGGCCGGCGCTCCATCACTTCGTCAGCCGAGGCGGACGAGGGTCCAGATTGACCGCGCTGGGCCGCGAGGACCTGCATCAGCTGCAATCGTGGCGATGACCACCTCGTGAAGATCGGCTTCGGGCTGGCCGACCAGCCTGTCGAGTCCCGGGTGCGGCGATGACACCCGGACGTCTGAGGGCGCTGTTTCGCCACCACGGGCGTTTCTGGGTCCCAGCCCACTATCGGGCTACGCAATTTGGTCCGCAGGCCATAGGCAGAGATGGCCTGATGCGAGATGCTTGCACGAACCAGACCACAACTCGGAGGTGAGACGTTGAGCGAGAACACGCCGGACACAATCGTGCTGATCCACGGCCTATGGATGACACCACTGGCGTGGGAGCACTGGGAGGCCCGTTATCGAGCGCGCGGCTTCAAAGTGCTGACACCCGGGTATCCAGGCATCGGACAAGGAGAGGAGGGGCTGGCCGCGCTGAGGTCCAATCCCGAGGCGATCGCCGCGGTCGGGGTGCGCGAGGTGATGGACTCGCTCGCCGAGCTGATCGATGGGCTCCCCAGCCCACCCGTGATCATGGGTCATTCCTTCGGGGGCACGTTCGCGCAGCTGCTCATCGGCGAGGGCTATGGCTGTGCCGGGGTGTCGATCGACGGCGCGCCGGTCAAGGGGATCAACGTGCTGCCGTTCTCAGAGGTCCGCTCCACGATCCCGGTGCTCGACAACCCAGCCAACGTCCGTCGCGCGGTCCCGCTCACCAGCGACCAGTTCCACTACGCGTTCACCAACACTCTCGACCGCGAGGCGTCTGACGCGGCCTACGAGCGCTACGCGGCCCCGACGCCCGCGCGGATCCTGTTCCAGGGCGCCCTTGCCGGACTGACGCCCAAGGCGACGACGACCTACAACTTTGCCAACGACGACCGCGCGCCACTGCTGTTCATTTCCGGCGGCTCAGACCACATCCTGCCGCCGGTCACCCAGGAGCACAACTATCGCAAGAACGCCAAGCATTCCGAGGCGATCAGCGCTCACGTCGTGTTCCCCGGCCGAGATCACTTCACCTGCGGAGAGCCCGGCTGGGAAGCCGTGGCCGACTTCGCGCTGGAGTGGGCATTGGACCCGGCGGCGGGTGAGCTCACCCCGGCCGCGGAAGTCCTCTAGGCAGTTGTCAGCACGTCGCCCTCGACGCCCTGGCTGAATACCTCGGCGCCGGAGGGGCCGGGCTCGCCACCGACCGCGGCGGCGAGCCCGCCGCGACGTGCGGCCACTCGGCGGAACGGGAGCCGGCGATTCCGCAAATTCACGGTTTTCCTTCGGACCCTTTCGCCCCCTCACGGGCCCGGGATCCCGCATCAGGGTGCGAAATTCGTACTGCTTCGCCCCTGTCGATCAAGAGTGGAGACGGCGGGTTCGCCGGGTGCGAAATCCTGGCCCAAAATGGCTCTGGAATGCGGGCTCGCATGGTTGCGTGTGCGAACCCGCCGCGAGCATTTGGCCCTCGGACCAGTAGCCAACGGCGCTGCGTAGCGTACTGTCGAATATAAGTTGTTAGCTATAATCGCCTAGATGGACGTACCTGTTCCAGATCCGACCGCAGCCCGAGGCTCCGCGCCGCTCCCTGGCAAGCTGCTGGCGGATGCTCGACGGCGCGCGGGACTGACTCAGGCCGATCTCGCAAAGCGGCTCGCGATCAGCCAGGCAGGCGTGGCTCAGCTTGAGCGAGCGGATGCGAACCCGCGCGTCGCCACGCTGGATCGCGCCCTGCGAGCAGCAGGCTTTGAGCTGGTGATCACGGCACGCCCGCGACGAGCAAAGGTCGATGAAAGCCTCATCCGCCAGCAGCTCGAACTGGGGCCAGCGGAACGACTGAGCGGCCTGGAAGCAATGTATGAGCAGGCCCGCAGGCTCGCAGCCGCTGGCGAGATGCACCGTGGCGAACTGGCCTGACTTCCGCCCCGCCTCGCTGGTAGGCGCACTTTCAAGTGCCGGGGTCGATTTCGTGGTCATCGGTGGCGTTGCCGTCGTGCTCCAAGCCAGCCCGCGCTTCACACGCGATCTCGACATCAGTTACGCCACCGACACCGCGAACCTCGAAAGGCTTGGCACCCTGCTGCTCGCACTCGATGCGAGACTCCGCGCCGTCGAGGACGATGTGCCGTTCACGCCCGACGCACGCAGACTGCGACGCGCACAGATGCTCACGCTCACGACGCGAGATGGAGATCTCGACCTCCTCGCGGATCCACCCGGCTCGCCCGGATATGCCGCGCTGCGGCGCCGCGCCGACATCGTGGATCTCGAAGGTAATGCCGTGCGCGTCGCATCCCTCGAGGACCTGATCGAAATGAAGCGCGAAGCGGGACGCCCTCAGGATGAAATCGACATCGAATCCCTCCAGGTGGCCCGCAGTCGTATCCGCGGCAAACGCCACAAGCCGCACGCCGGCTAAACAGCAGACCGCATCTCCGGTGGAGACCTGTGGGTCGCGCTCGTCGGTCGGCTGCCGGCTCTTAGTTCTCAAAGCGGCTGGCCAGCTCATCGGCGTGATCGAGGATGTCCCGGACGCTTCGTGCCATCTCACGAGTGCGTCTTCAAGCTCAGCAGCCGACGGCGTCGCGTATCGTCCGGCAAGCCTGCGCCATCCGAACGGCCGACAGCCCCGTCACCCTGCGGCGAAACGCGTCGCGCGGGAGCGTGTGAAGGTTGTCGAAGTTGACAACACAAGCCGTCGGAACGCCATCGTCGGCAGGGTTCAGCTCTAGCTCCGAGACCAACCCACGATGGGTTCGCGTGAGCGCCGCCACGACCACTGAGCCAATCCGACCGGCGACCGGATCGCGTGTGAGCACGAGAACGGGACGGTCCCCACGAGGCGTCGCCGCGAACCAGACCTCGCCTCGCTTCATCGGCCCCACTCCGACCAATCCTCGTCGGGCCCCCAGTCGGCGATGGACGAGAGCGATCCCTCGGCGGCACTGAGCGGCTGGCGCTGCCATGCCTCGATGTCGTTCTCACTGCTCAGAGCGGCCAGGTGACGGTGGACCGCGTCGCGGAGGAGCTCTGAGCGGTCGACGCCCAAGGCTTTCGCCCATTGCTGAAGCGCCGCCGCCTCCTCGTCCTTCACCCTGAAGCTAACCATTGTCATACATTCAGGTTATCATGTAATACGATAGTGCTGCGCAACGTCGACACACGCGGCCGCTCGTTCGGCGGCGGGAGCCTAGAGGCGAACTCGGCGCACACGATGACTGGGGAGAGACGTGCCCGCGCCACAGCTAGCAGCTCCTCGACGTGCCTCGGCTGCGTGATCTGTGGCGAGAGTTTCGTGTGCTCCCGCGCGAGCAGCCCGACGCGATTACTCGTGGTGATCTGATTCCTGGAACTTGACGTGATCGTCGCGTGGCATCTGCCCGAGAGCGACGTGCGGGCCGTCTTTCGTGAACAGCTCGGCTGCGGTGAACTGGAGTGGAAGCGAAGTAAGGCCTGGGCGTTTGAGCAGGCGATTGGCGCTGCAGCGGATCCTCCATGCCGGGGAGCGCGCTGATCGCTGACGCCGTGTCGGCGCTCGCCGCGATGATCGGCACGACGCCCATGTCGCAAACGTCCTGCCGGGGCCGCCGCCAGGATGCGCTGCGGCCCCTTCCGGACACCTTGTCATAATCGATACTAAGTGGAGACGGTGGGAATCGAACCCACGTCCGCAACCGCGTATGAATGGCTTCTACGAGCGTAGCCGGCGCTCTGATCTCGTCCCCCGCTAGCCACGCCGGCCGGGTTGAGGGGGACCAGCCTCCTTGAGATTCCCCGGATTGGCGAAGGCGGACCGCACCGGGTGAGCCTGCTTTCTGATCCCGGATCTCCCCGCCGCAGGCGAGCGGGGCCCGAGACCTCACGGCTTAGCTATTGACTAAGCGGCGAGGGCGTACTCGTGTGAGTCCGCACTTATTTTTTTCCCGGGTGTTTTACGAGGCCGCCCGGGACCTCGACTCGCGACCACCCACACGAACCGGCCACGTCGAAGCCTGTCGTCCCCGTGAGTGTTACCCGACAAGTGTAGCCGCGGCATGCGCCCGCGCTTGGACGCGTTAACGAAAGAGACGCGGTCCCAAGCCGCCTGAGGAACCCCTCCGGCAGGACCCGGGGGCCCTTCCGGCTGGGTGGCGCGGCCTCACACCTCGGTGGCCTCGCTCTTCGCGGCTCGGTTCCGCGTCTGCACGCAAAGTAACCAGAGCGCTCACGGCGCGCAAGATGCCCGCGCACGCTGATCTCGCATCTTGCGCAAAAAACGCGCGCGCGGGCGCCGGCATGTATTTCGGCCCCCCGTTAGCGGGCGCTTATCGCTGCTGCCACAATGGAGTCATGGAGGCTCCCCAGTACCCCACCCTGCAGGCCGGCCCGAGCGCGGTCGGCGGTCCACCGGCGGCTCAGCCCGCGGCTGCGGCGCTGCCGGTCGTCGTCGATAACCCGTTCGGCGAGCGACCCTCACAGCCGCGCGTGCCGGGCGGCGACGAAGGCAGACGCACCATCCGGGGTCGGATCAGGGGCGCATTCGCCGGGATCATCGCGCTTGTCGCGAAGTTCTTTGCTGCGATCAAGGCAGGCCTTCTCCTGCTGCCGAACCTCAAGCTGCTGACTACCTCCGGCACGGCACTTGTCTCCGTGGCGGCGTATTCCCTGCTTTGGGGCTGGCAGTTCGCGGTCGGCTTCGTGATCCTGCTGTTCATCCACGAGATGGGACACGTCTTCCAGCTGCGCCGCGAGGGAATCAGCGCGAGCGCCCCGATGTTCGTCCCGTTCCTCGGAGCCGTGATCGCCGCGAAGTCGCTCGGCGAGAACGCGCTCGCGGAGGCCCGCGTGGGTCTGGCAGGACCGATCCTCGGCACGCTCGGCTCGGCCGCGTGCCTGGTGGCGGCCGAACTGCTGAACAGCGACCTGCTGCGCGCGCTCGCGTACATAGGCTTCTTCCTGAACCTCTTCAACCTGATGCCGGTGGTTCCCCTCGACGGCGGACGCGCGATGGCAGCGATGGCTCCCTGGATGTGGTTCATCGGACTCGGCGCGATGGTCGGGCTGATGTTCCTCTTCCCCAATCCGATCCTGCTCATCATCATCCTGTTCGGCGCGATGGAGACCTGGAGGCGCTGGCAGCAGCGCGGCACCCGCTCGCTGGAGCAGGCCGCCTACTACCGCGTTTCGCCCCGCAACCGTGTTCTCGTCGGCGCTGTGTACGTCGGCCTCATCATCGTCCTGGTCCTCGGCATGGAGCAGGCGCACGTTCTCAGCTCGGGCGGCCACAGCTTCCGCTCGATCTAACCGGGAAGCCTCGGCCGCGACGCACCCGGCGGTGAGAGCGCCTCGCCCACCATGCGCGTGAGCTCATGCGAGGTGAACGGCTTGCGCAGCACGCTCACCGCCTCTTCTGAGACCCCTCGGCTGAGCAGCTGACTGTCTGCATATCCCGACATGAAGAGCACGGGGATGTCGTCCCGGAGCTCCGACAGGCGGCTCACCAGCTCCGGGCCTGTCACATCGGGCATCACGACATCCGTCAGTACGAGGTCGGGCCTGCTCCCGTCCTGCAGTGACGCGAGCGCCTCGCGACCGTTCCCCGCCTCAAGGATGCGGTAGCCGTTGTCCTCGAGGATGCTGCGGATCAGATGCCGGACGGCCGTCTCGTCCTCCACCACCAGCACGAGCGGCCCGATGTCCTGCGCGGGCTCCCCCGCGGCGGCCGCCGTGGAGGTCGCGCGCGGCAGGTACACCGCGATCGACGTGCCGCGGCCGACGGCGGTGTCGAGCGCGATGCTGCCGCCTGCCTGCTCGACGATGCCGTAGACGGTCGCGAGGCCGAGGCCCGTTCCCTTGCCGGTCGCCTTGGTCGTGAAGAACGGCTCGAAGATGTGTTCCTTCGTCTCCTGTGTCATTCCGCTGCCGTCGTCCGCCACGTCCAGGACCACGTAGGTGCCGCCCGCCAGCCCCAGCGACTGCGCTTCCTCGGCGCCGAGGTCGGAGCATGCGGTCATGATTCTCACCTCGCCGCCGAGCGGCATGGCGTCGCGTGCGTTGATGACGAGGTTGACGATCACCTGCTCGAGCTGGCCGGGATCCGCGTTGACGTCCGGCACGGAGGGCGCGAGATCGAGGCTGAGCCTGATGTCGCCCTCGATGAGACGTCTGAGCATCGGCTGCAGGCCGTTGATGAGGGCGTTCAGGTCGACGTGCCGTGCGACGCTCGGAGCGCGGCGGGCGAACGCGAGCAGCTGTGCGATGAGGTTCCCCGCCCGGTCGGCAGCGGAAGCTATCTCCCGGAGCTGCTCGAGCGAGGTCTCCTCGGTGACGCGTCCGAGCAGGATCTCCGCGTAGCCGCTGATGACCACGAGGAGGTTGTTGAAATCGTGCGCGACGCCGCCGGCGAGCTGCCCGACGGCGTCCATCTTCTGCGACTGGAGCAGGCGCCCTTCGAGGTCCCGGCGCCGTGTGACGTCGCCGGTGACGCCGCTGAGGCGCATCTCGCCGTCGGTGCCGGGCACCACCCGTACGTGGTCGCGCAGCCAGACCACCTCCCCGTTCGATCGTTTCGCGCGGTATTCGTACTCCGGGTTCTCGCCGAGCTCGATCGCCTGACGGAACTCGGCCTCGGCCTGGGCGAGATCCTGCGGCTCGACCATCGCCCTCCAGAAGTGCTCCTCCTCGGTCCAGCGGGAGGCCGGGTAGCCGAGCATGTCCTGTGCCCTCTGGCTCACGAACGTGAACCTGCACCGGTCGATGTCCGCCTCCCACACGATCACGTCGATCTCCGCGAGGATCCCCGACAGGCGCTCGCTGGCCAGCTCTGCCTCCGCACGCGCCGCCTGTTCGCGAGCGAGGTCCAGGCGTTCGCGCTCGGCGACCCTCCTGGCGCTCACGTCTCTGACGATGGTCACCGTCAGCTGCTCCGCCGCGTCGCTCATGGGGCTGAGCTGTATCTCCACGGGGAACTCCGTCCCATCCCGCCGGCGCCCGTAGAGGTCGAGGTCGGCGCCCATCTCGCGCGTCCGCGGGTCGGCTGCGTACCCCGCCCGGTGCTCGAGGTGTGTGTGCGCGAAGCGCTCGGGCATCAGAGACTCAACCGGGCTTCCAAGCAGCTCGCTGTGGGCATAGCCGAACAGCTCGCCGGCGCGCCGGTTCGCGAGATCGATGTGGCCGCTCGCGTCCACGAGCAGGATCGCGTCCGGCGCGGATTCGAGCAGCACGCGGAAGCGGGCCTCCGCCCGGCGGCGCTCGGTGACGTCGCGGATGATCGTGATCACCTGGGGGCCGCGCTCGTCCTCGATCGGGCTGAGGCTGATCTCGACAGGGAACTCCGAGCCGTCCTTCCGGCGCGCGTACAGCTCGAGGTCCGCACCCATCTCGCGCATCTGCGGGTCGCCGGCGTAGGCCGAGCGGTGCATGAGGTGGCGCGTGCGAAGACGCGCCGGGACGAGCCTCTCGACCGTCTCCCCCAGCAGCTCGCTTCGCTGGTAGCCGAACAGATCCTCGGTGCGGCGGTTGACGAGCCGGATGATGCCGCCGCGATCCACCAGCACGATCGCGTCCGGCGCAGACTCCAACAATGCAGCGAACCTGCTCATGGGACACACTCCCCGAGACGGTTCCCCTCCTGCACGCGACTATAACGCGATCGCCGATGCACAAACACGTCCTGGCCTGTCTGACGGTCAGGCCAGAGGGCCAGGGCGCCCGATCCGGTAGCCCTGACCGAGGGTGACCCCGAGGTCCAGCAGCGTCTCGAGCTGAAGGGGACGCTCGATCCCCTCCGCGAGAACGGTGGTGTCAACCTCGCCTGCGAAGCTCACGAACGCGGCCGCCATCGCCCTGCTCGCGCGGCTCGAGTCGACGTCGTCGATCAGGGTGCGGTCGATCTTGATGATGTCCGGGGCGAGCCGGAGGATGTGGCGAAGGCTCGCGAAACCTGCGCCCGCGTCGTCGACGGCGAGCCTGAGCCCGCGCGAGCGCAACCCGAGCAGGCCTGCGGCAAAGCGGTCGTAGTCGTCGATCGGAGCGTCCTCGGTCACCTCGAGGACCACGCGGGTGGCGTCTACGTCGCCGAGCGCGTCGTCGAGCAGGCCGGAGGTCACGAGGTCAGGGGACGCGTTCAGTGAGAGCCAGCCGCCGGAGGGGACTCGGTCCATGTGCGACAGGGCGCGCTCGATGGCGGAGACTTCGAGCTCGGCGCGCATGCCCACCTCCTGAGCATCGGCGAACCAGAGGTTCGGGGGACGCCGGGGTTCCGGGGTGAAGCGCGCGAGCGCCTCGTGGCCGACCTGTTTGCCGTCGGCCAGGCGCACGACCGGCTGGAAGACCATCTCGATGCCGCCGTCCTCGAGCGCTGCCCTCACGCGGACTTCCTGCTCGCTGCGGCGTGCTGACTCCTGCTCGTCCCCGCGCAGTTGGCTGCTGAGTCTCGTCAGCACGTGGCCCGTGACGCCGCCCGACAGGAGGGATTCGCGGTGGGCCGCACGCTCGAGCGCCTCGAGAATCTCCCGCGCCGAGCCTCCCTTCAGGATGTAACCGCTGGACCCCGCGGCGATCATGCGCAGAACGCTGTCGCGGTCGCCGTCCGCCGACAGCGCGATCACGGCCGTCTCGGGCGCACCGGCGATTATCTCGGTCGTGGCGCGCGGGCCTCCCCCGGCGGGCATTCGCACGTCGATCAGCGCAACGTCCGGTCGAAGCCTCAGTGCGAGCGCGATCGCCTCCTCGGCGTCTGCGGCGGTCCCGACGAGTTCGAACGAGCTCTCATCCTCGAGCAGGCTCGCGATCGAGTCGAGCAGCGCCGGGTCATCGTCGGCGACGAGGACCCGCACGGGTGTCCTATGGCTGCTGGTGCTCACGGAGGCCCTCCTGCGCGACCGTCCTTCAGGGCGCGACGCAGCGTCTGGCACAGGCGGCCGGCGTCTCCGCTCTTCGGGACCATGTCGAACACCCCGTCGTCCGGAGACGGCATGAGCGTCTCCGGGTCATCGGAGCCGGAGAGCAGCACGACGCGCGTCTGCGGCCGCCGCTCGGCTATCTTCGCGGCCGCGAGCCGGCCGCTCATGACGGGCATCCTGATGTCCATCAGCACGAGCTCCGGTCCCAGCTCATCGACGAGGCGGATGGCCTGCGCTCCGTCGGCTCCCTCCGCGACGACATCGAAGCCGTCGTCCTGCAGGAGGGCCACGAGCACCCGGCGGACCGCCTCCTGGTCGTCGACCACGACGACCCGCGGCGGGATCGTGGGCGCGCCCGCCGACTGGTCCTCGGCGGCGTCCTCGTCGGGGCCAGGGCGCAGCACCGGCGCCGGCGAGATCTCCCTCCCCTGAGGCACGGTGACCTCGACGCGGGTGCCGAAGCGCGAATTGGAAAGGACGCGCGCATGGCCACCCACGCCGTCGACACGCTCGTGCAGGCTCAGCAGGCCGTAGTGGTCCTCGGGCGCGTCGCCGCCGGGTGTGACGGCGTCAAAGCCGACGCCGTCGTCGGAGATGGCGAGTGCGACCAGGCCCTGGCGCTCGCCGAGCTCGATGCGAACGGCCTTCGCCTCGGCGTGCTTGTGGACGTTCCCGAGTGCCTCCTGGGTGACGCGGTACAGGACCGTCTCGGCGTCGGCGTCGAACCGGAGCGGCCCGAGGCTGCCGAGGAACGTGCACCTGATCCTGGTTCGCTCTTCGAAGTCTGCCGAGTACTCGCGCAGCGCTGCCTCCAGACCCCGCTCGTCGAGCACGGGCGGGCGAAGTTCGGCCATCATTCGCCGAAGTGTTTCCACCTCCCGCGTGAGGTCGCCGCGGACGCCGTGCAGGAGCTCGATCCCCTTCTCCACCTCGCCCGCGATCAGCCGGCGGGAGACCCTGTCGAGCGTGTAGCCGAAGGACGCGAGGTGCTGGATCGGCCCGTCGTGCAGCTCTATCGCCATCAGCATCCGCTCGTGCTCTGCCGCATGCAGCATCCGTACGAGCAGCGCTGCCCGCTCGCCGCGCTCGTTCTCCAGGCGCTGCTGTGTCCGGCGGATCTCGGTCAGGTCGACGGCGATCGTCAGCCAGCCAGCGAGGCGCCCGTCTGCGTCGTGGATCGCCGATCCCGCGCCGTCGACCCACCTGACCGAGCCGTGAGGGTCCTGAAATCGGAACGCCGTGCTCCAGCCCTCCGCACGCTCCGCGGCCGCGTGCCATGCGCTCCTGACACGGACCACGTCGTCGGGGTGCAGCGCGCTTGCGATCCCTTCGCCGAGGCACTGCTCCGCCGCGAGTCCGGCGAGTTCGCTCGCGCGCTCGTTGACGTATGTGCACTCGCCGCCCGAGTCCAGGACGAACACGCCCACCGGAGCGCGGTCCATCAGCGCCCATAGGGGTGTTGCCTGCGGGCCCGCAAGGGCATGCATGACCGCCCGGTCCACCTCGGCGGTCGCTGACTGGTCGTACGCGTCGCGATCCATACACCGGCGAGACGCGCACCCACGCTGAGATCCTGGCCGGCGTTGGAGCCCGCTCGCGGGCCAGCCGGCCGGTGCGCGCCCCATTCGCGCGCCTCCTGCATGCAACAGTAGCAACGAAGTCCGTCCGCGCCAAGCGGCGGGCGTCTACCGCCTCGCCTCGCGCACGGCGCGTTCCATGTCCCGCTTGGTCTCCCGCTCCCGGATGCTCTGCCGCTTGTCGTAGAGGTCCTTGCCCCGTGCGAGCGCGATCTCGACCTTCGCGTTCGCCCCGGAGAAGTAGATGCGGGTGGGGACGAGCGTGAGGCCGCGTTCCTTGGCCCGCGCGGAGATCCTGTCCAGCTCCCGGCGGTGAAGCAGGAGCTTGCGTGTGCGCTCCGGGTCATGGTTTTCGCGGGAGGCCGGGCCGTAGGGAGGAATGTGCACCGAGTGCAGCCACATCTCGCCGTCGTGCACGGCGGCGTACCCGTCCTTCAGCTGCGCGCCGGAGGTGCGCAGCGCCTTGACCTCGGTGCCCTCGAGCACGACGCCGCACTCGAGGCGCTCGATCAGCTCATAGCGGTGCGACGCGTAGCGGTTTGACGCGACGTCACCCGCTCCGATCTTGCGCTTTCCCTTGCCCTTTGCCATCTGCCGAGCCTAGCCTGCCGCGGTCAGGTCCACCCGGCCGCGCACGCTGTCGACCCTGGCTACGCGCACCTTGACCGGGTCACCCAGACGCAGCGACGCGCCGGTGCGCTCCCCGCGAAGGATCGTGGCCTGCTCGTTCAGCTCCCACCACTCGCGCTGGTCCTGCTGCTCGGAGGCGCTGCGCCCGCGCTGCGGGCGCGAGGAGCCCGTCGCGGGGGCGCGGAGCAGACGCACCGGCAGCATCCCCTCGAACGCCGGATCGCCGGCGCCCTGCGCCTGCTCGCCGGTGCTGAACGCGACGAACGCGCCGGCGGAGATCAGACCGGTTATCTCACCGTCGAAGACCTGCTCGGTTCCGCTCTCGAAGAGCACCTGTTCGAGAGCGAAGCATCGTGCGACGTCATCGCCGTCGCGCTCGATCCTCATCGCCTCGCGCTCGCGTTCGGAGGTCCAGGCTCCGAGCTCGGCGAGTTCGCCGGCGGCGGGCTCACGCTCGCCGCCGCCGACCGCAGAGAGCAGGGCGCGGTGGCACAGGAGGTCCGGGTAGCGACGGATCGGGGAGGTGAAATGACAGTAGGCGGAGGAGTGCAGTCCTGCGTGACCGATGTTGCGGGGCGAGTAGTACGCCTGCTTGAGTGAGCGAAGCACCAGCGAGGTGAACGCGAGGCGTCCGCTGCCGGTGCGCCGCACGTGCGCGTCGACGGTTCGCGAGATCGCTCCGACCAGATCCGCGGCCTGGGTCGGCGACATCGGGTCGGGCACGGGCGGCGTCGGCACCTGCAACGTCGCGAGCTGGTCCGCCAGGCGGGCTATCCGTTCGGGGTCGGGCCGTTCGTGCACCCTGTACAGGCAGGGCACTCCACGCTGGGCCAGCAGTGAGGCCACCGCCTCGTTAGCGCAGATCATCAGATGCTCTATGACCCGGTGGGACTCGCTCTGGGAGCGCCCGCGGATGTCGCTCACGTTCCCGTGCTCGTCGAACGTGAACTCGGGCTCCTCGGAGTCGAGCACCAGCGCACCGCTGTGCTCGCGCACGTCGGCGAGCGCGGATGCCACGCTGCGGGCGACCCTCAGCGGCTCCCCCCACGGTTCCTGTGCACGCTCCTCGCCGTCGAAGATGCGCTGGACGTGCTCGTAGTCCAGGCGCTGATCCGAGCGGATCAGGGAGCGGTAGAACGAAGCACGCCTGACATCCGCGCCGTCCAGCTCGAGCTCGACGGTGACCGCGCGCCGGTCCGAGCCCGGCAGCAGCGAGCATGCGTCGCTCGAGAGCGCGTGCGGGAGCATCGGCTCGACCGTGCCGGGGACGTAGACGCTCGTCGCGCGCCGGCGCGCCTCGACGTCCAGGGGCGACCCCGGCTGGACGTGTGCTGCCACATCCGCGATGTGCACCCAGATGCGCGTGAGCCCGTCCGGGAGCTGCTCTGCGGAGACGGCGTCGTCGTAGTCGCGGGCGCTCGCAGGGTCGATGGTGAAGGTCGGCAATCCCGTGAGGTCGCGCCGGCGGCCGTCCGAGCGCTCCGCCTCGCGGGCCGCCGCGCCGGCCTCGCGCTCCACCTCGCCTGCGAAGCCGCGGCTCATCCCGCGGTCGAGCAGCATCGCCTCGATCATGTCGCGGGCGACGTCCGGGCGGCCGATGACACGCACGACGCTGGCTCCCGTGCCACGGCGGGCCCTCTGCACGAGCACCAGGTCGCCGGCGCGCGCCCTCGGGCCCCCACGCGAGGTTCCCCCGGCTGCACCGACGACCATGCGGGCGGGGCCGCGGCCGGCGCGCGTTCCCGGCGCCGCGTCGTCCCTGCGTGGAAAGAGCGGCTCGGCGGTCAGGAAGCGTCCTTTGCGCTCGAGGACGGCCACGAGGGCACCGGCGGGCGCCGGCCCGTTGCTCACTTGACTTTTGCGGCGACCGTGGCGAGCGCGACCTGCAGGCCGTGTTCGGTGTCGACGCCGTGCGGCACGAGCACTTCGGGGATCACGCCCGCACCCTGTTTGACCCCTCCGCCCCCGAGGTTGCGCCCGTTCGGGGTGAAGTACTCGCCGACGGTGATGTCGAGCGCCCCGCCGTTGGAGAGCGGCTCCTCCTCCTGGAAGACCCCCTTTCCGAAGGTGTGCGTGCCGACGACCGTGGCCCGGCGGTGATCCTGGAGGGCGGCGGTGACGATCTCCGAGGCCGACGCGGTGTCGGAATCGACGAGCACCGCGACCGGTATCGACGGGGAGATCGCGTCGCCGGTCGCGTACAGGGTCTGGCTTGGCTGCGTGCGCCCACGGGTGCTGACGATCACGCCGCTCGGGATGAAGATGCTCGCGATCAGCTGTGCCTCCTCGACCAGGCCGCCGCCGTTGCTGCGGAGATCGAAAACGATCCCCTTCGCACCTTCACGAAGCAGCTTTTCGACCGCTTCCCTGACTTCGGCGTGTGCTCCGGGACTGAAGGTCGCGAGCGCGACCACCCCGATCTTGACGCCGTGCACCTCACGCATCTCGGACGCCACAACCGGCTCTGAGACGACGGCGCGGGTTATCTTGACGGTGCGTGTCGCGCCGTGCCTGCCGTGAGCTGACGGTCCTTCGATCGTCAGGGTGACGTCGGTGCCCGGCAGGCCCTTGATCATGGTGATCGCGCTTTCGTCGGGGACACCGTTCAGGCTGTGCCCGTTGACGGCGATGATCCTTTCTCCCGGTTTGAGGCCGGCGCGCTCAGCCGGGCTTGAGTCGAACACCTTCGCGATCAGAAGCCCGCCGTGGTTCGGGTCGACCGCCACCCCGATCCCAGTGAAGTGCGGCGGCGATACGAATTCCCCGAATTCGCTCGCGTCGAGGTAATGCGAGAAGCGATCGTGCAGGCTCGCCACGACCCCGGATATCGACGCGTCCGATAGTCGGCTGGTCGGGATCTGGCGGTAGTAGTCGCTGGCGATTCGCTCGATCGCTTCGTCCACGACACGCGTCTTCTGATCCGCGACGAAGGTGCTGCGCAGGAAGCCGGGCATGTCTTCCGGATGGCCTCCGAGCCATAGTCCGACCACGAGCAGCACGGGGAGCATCAACGCGAGGATCAATGTGACGGGGTGTCGGCTGGGCTTGTGCATATATGCCGGACAAGGGTAGTGGAGCACGTAGCGCCCAGGCGCCGGAGAGTGTCTCCCGGACCCTCTAGGGTGAGCGCATGGGAGACGTGAAAACCACCACCGTGCCCTCCAACGGGCTGCCGATCAACCTGATCTCGCTACCGGGCACGAGAGCGCTGACGATCCTCGTTGCGTTTGACGCCGGGGCGCGCAACGAGAGCCCCCAGGAGAACGGGATGGCCCACTTCCTCGAGCATCTCGTGTTCAAGGGTGGCAAGAGCTACCCGACCTATAAGGATGTGAACGAGACCGCCGAGCGGCTCGGGGGCGTCCTGAACGCGTTCACGAGCCATGACATGGTCGCCTTCCACATCACGGTCCGGGCCGAGAGCGCACCGGAGGCCATCGACCTGCTCACCGACTTCGTCGGAAGGCCGCGCCTTGACGCCGAGGAGCTCGACCGCGAGCGCGGCGTCGTGATCCAGGAGATCAACCGCGCGTTCGACCAGCCCTCGATGGTCGCCGAGTACCTGATCGACAGGGCCGCGTTCGGTGACCATCCGCTCGGGCGCACGGTGCTCGGCCCGGAGGAGAACCTGCGCAGCTTCACACGCGAGGGGATCATCGCCTTCCGCGAGCGCCGCTGGGCGGGCGCCAGCGGCGGAGCTTTCCTGGCGGGGAACATCGAGCATCTCCCCTCCGAGGAGAAGCTGCACGAGTACTTCGGGCGCTTTCCCGCGCTCGCCGAGCCGGGCCCGTATGTCCCGGCCGGCGAGTTCGCGCCGCAGACGCTCGTCGAGGAGCGCGACACCAACCAGTCTCACCTGCGGATGATCTACCGCCCCGACGTCGAGGTGGGCGACCTGCGCCAGCGCGCCGCGCTGTCCATCTACTCGACGCTGCTCGGAGGCTCGATGGGATCGCGCCTGTTCGAGGAGATCCGCGAGAAGCGGGGTCTCTGCTATTCGGTCTACGCGATCGACCATGCCTTCGCCGACGTCCCGATCCTGCAGCTCGGCTCCGGCCTTGAGTCGGCGAAGTGCGTCGAGGCCTACACGCGCATGCGCGAGATAGTCGACGAGCTGCGCCGGGACGGCCCGACCGAGGAGGAGGTCGCGCGTGCGCGGGCCTATGGAGCGGGCCGGCTCGTGCTCGGGTTCGAGAACTCCGGCGTCGTCGCGCGCCACGGTGCCGGCCAGCGGATCGTGTTCGGACAGGACATCGACCCGGACGCGTCGATCGCGGCGCTGGACGGCGTCACGTTCGACGAGGTGCGCGAGATCGCCGCGGGGATCACGGAGAACCTTGCGGTTGCGTGTGTCGGCCCGCACTCGGCCGACGAGTTCTAGAGCTCGGCGAGGCGGCGCTCGAGAAACGAGCGCTCGGCCGGGGCGAGCGCGAGCGCCAGAGCCAGCTCGTATTCGCGGCGCGCCTGCAGCGGGCGCTCGAGCCGTCGCAGGAAGTCCGCGCGCGCCGCGTGGAGGTAGTGGTAGCCGGGCAGCTCGATGTCCGCGGCGGCGTCGAGCCCGGCCTGGGGGCCGTGCGCCTGCCCGATCGCAACGGCGCGGTTGAGCTCGACCACCGCCGAGCCCGTTCGCTCCAGCAGGTCGTCGTAGAGCGCCACGACGGCCGTCCAGTCTGTCCTCTCGCAGGTGTGCAGAGCCGCGATCGACGCCTGCAGGGTGTACGGCCCGCCCGGGTCCAGTGATCGCGCCCTCGCGAGCTCCGCGCGCCCGGCGTGGATCCTGCCCTGATCCCACAGCGTGCGGTCCTGGTCCTCGAGCAGGACGATCTCCCCCGCCGCGAAGCGCGCGGACGCCCGCGAGTCGTGCAGCAGCATCAGCGCGAGCAGGCCGTGAACCTCAGCCTCGTCGGGCATCAGCTCCGTGAGCGCCGTCCCGAGCCTGATCGCCTCTGATGCCAGGTCGCTGCGGCCGTCGTAGCCCGCGTTGAAGATGAGATACACGACGGCCAGCGCGGCGGCAAGCCGGTCCGCGAGCACGTCAGCCGGCGGGATCTGGAACGGGATGCCGGCGTCCCTGATCTTGCGCTTCGCCCGAACGAGCCGCTGCGCCATCGTCGCCTCCGGGACCAGGAAGCCGCGCGCTATCTCCGATGTCTGCATACCGCCCAGCGTCCGCAGGGTCAGCGCCACCTGCGCCTCGATCGACAGCGCGGGGTGACAGCAGGTGAAGATGAGCTCCAGGCGTTCATCCGGGAACGACGAGTTCGGCACCGCGTCCATCTCCTGATATGCGGGTGTCTCACGCGCGAGCAGCGCGAGCTTTGACTCGTGGG
Source organism: uncultured Solirubrobacteraceae bacterium (assembly GCA_963740075.1). GTDB lineage: Bacteria > Actinomycetota > Thermoleophilia > Solirubrobacterales > Solirubrobacteraceae > Palsa-744. The sequence continues at coordinate 267,349 of CAVUCP010000001.1, forward strand.
TGCGTTCGCGGCGGATCCTGTCGATCGCCCGGTTTCTCCCGGTCGTCACGAGCCACGCCCCGGGGCTCGAGGGCACGCCCTCGCGCGGCCATCGCTCCGCGGCGGTGACGAACGCCTCCTGGGCGGCATCCTCGGCGCGGTCGAAGTCGCCGAGGATGCCGATCAGGGCCGCGAGCACACGCCCCCACTGCTCACGGAAGACCTGCTCGATCAGCGCTCCACCACCGGACGCACCTCGACGGCCCCGCCGAGCCTGGCCGCCGGGATCCGTGCCGCCAGCGCGATCGCTACATCGAGGTCGGGGGCCTCGAGCAGGTAGTAGCCGCCCAGGGCCTCCTTCGTCTCCGCGAACGGGCCGTCGGTGGTGAGCGCTCGCCCGTCCTTCACGCGCACCGTCGTGGCCGTCTCCACGGGATGCAGCTGGGCGCCTGCGAGCACGCCCGGCTCGCCGCTGATCGCAAGGTACTCCTGCGTCACGGCGTCTTTCTCGGGCTCGGAGAGCCCGTCCCACTCCCCCGTCTGCGGAGCGTATATCTGGAGCATGAACTGCATGTGTCCTCCCCGGTGGTCGTCGTTTGTGCTTAGACGAACGGAACCGGGCCGGATCGACACGGCGACGCCGGGTGCACGCGGCGCACGGCTCAGCCGATGGCGACCATGCGGTCGATCGGCACCCGCGCCCGCTCCGCCGTCCCGGGGTCGACCCGGACCTCGTACTTCTCGTCGCGCAGCGCATCACGCAGCTTGGGGAGCGTGATCATCTTCATGAACATGCACGACGCCTCGGGGTTCGCGGGGATGAAGTCCACGTCCGGGGCCGCCATGCGCAGCGGGTAGAGCATGCCGGTCTCGGTCGCCACGACGGCCTCGCGCCGGGCGCCGGTGCCCCCGCCGGACTTCTCGGCCTCGCGCGCATATCTGAGCATCCCGCCCGTTGAGAGCATGTGCACGCCCTGCGAGGAGATGTCGCCGGAGGCCACGTACTCCATGACGCTGGTGGAGCATCCGCACTCGGGGTGGATCAGGAAATCCGCGCCGGGGTGCTCCGCGCGCGTGGCGGTGATGTCCTGCGGGCGGATCCCGGCGTGCACGTGGCACTCGCCGTCCCACACGTGCATGCGTCTGCCCAGTTCCTTCTCGACGTAGGCGCCGAGCCACATGTCGGGGCCGAAGAGGATCTCTGTGTCGGGGCCGTGTGTCTCGTAGATGTGGCGAACGACCTCGACCGCGTTCGCCGACGTGCAGCAGTAGTCGGTCAGCGCCTTGACCTCTGCGGTCGTGTTCACGTACATCACGACGACGCCAGCGGGGTAGCGCTCGCGCCAGGTTGCGAGCTGCTCGGCGTCTATCGAGGCCGCGAGCGAACATCCGGCGTCGAGGTCGGGGATCAGCACCGTCTTCTCCGGTGAGAGGATCGACGCGGTCTCCGCCATGAAGTGCACGCCGCAGAACGCGATCATCTCGGCGTCCGTGTCGGCTGCCTGGCGCGAGAGGCCGAGCGAGTCGCCGACGTAGTCCGCGACATCCTGGATCTCCGGCACCTGATAGTTGTGGGCGAGGATCACGGCGCCGCGAAGAGCGGCGAGCTCACGGACCTCGCGGGAGAGATCGTGGATCTGTTCCGGGGTGAGCGACGCGTCCTGAGCCCGCGTGGGGGCCATCGGCAGGTTCATCGCGGAGCCTCCAGTGTGAGGGAAAGGTCGAGTGCCGGCGCCGAATGTGTCAGGGCGCCCATCGAGATCCATTCTACCCCTGTGCGCGCGACATCCCCGAGGCTCTGGAGGCTCACGCCGCCGCTCGCCTCGAGCTCCGCCCGGCCCGCGACCTGGCTCACCGCGGCCTTCAGCTGCTCGAGGTCCATGTTGTCCAGGAGCAGCCTGGGAGCTCCTGCCGCGAGCGCCTGTTCTATCTCCTGAGCGTCGCGAACCTCGACCTCGAGCGTCCCGGCGAGCTCCGGTGCGCCGCCGCGCGCACGCTCGACCGCTGCGGCTATCCCGCCCGCCGCCGCGATGTGGTTCTCCTTGATCAGGATCGCGTCGTAGAGCCCCGCCCTGTGGTTGAAGGCGCCGCCCGCGGCGACCGCGGCCTTCTCCAGCGCACGCAGGCCCGGCGTCGTCTTGCGCGTGTCAAGGACCCGCGCGCCGGTGCCCTGCACGGCCTGCGCGGCGCGGGCAGCCATCGTCGCCACGCCCGAGAGGTGAGCGAGGAAGTTCAGCGCCGTTCGCTCCCCGGTTAGGAGCGCCCTCGCCGTTCCCCTTATCTCCATCACCGGGCCCCCGTCCTCGCGCCAGCGGCCCTCCTGCGTAAGACGCGTCGAGGCTGCCTGCGGGTCGAGCTGCTCGAACGCGAGCTCCGCCGCGCGCAGGCCATAGATGACGCCTGGTGCCTTCTGGGTGATCATCGCCACCGCGCGTGCGTCCCGAGGGACGGTCGCGAGCGTGGTGACGTCGCCGCTGCCGACGTCCTCGGCGAGGGCTCGCGCGACGAGCGCCTGCAGATCCTCCGGCACGCTAGACCTCCTGCGAGGCGCTGCTCAGGAGCTGCGCGCGCACGAACCCGTCGAGGTCTCCATCGAGCACCCGCTGCACGTCGCCCATCTCATGACCGGTGCGGTGGTCCTTGACCATCGTGTACGGGTGCAGCACGTACGAACGGATCTGCGAGCCGAAGTTGACGTCCTGCGCCTCCCCCTTCTCGCGAGCGATCTCCTCCTGGCGTTCGCGCTCCTTGCGCTCGAGGAGCTTGGCGCGGAGCATCGCCATCGCGGTCGCGCGGTTGGAGGACTGGGAGCGCTCGTTCTGGCACTGCACGACGATGCCGGAGGGGCGGTGGGTGATGCGCACCGCCGAATCGGTCTTGTTGACGTGCTGGCCGCCGGCGCCGGATGCCCTGTAGGTGTCGACCTGAAGGTCGTCCTCGTTGATCTCGATCTCGCCGGTGTCCGAGACGACCGGCGCGACCTCGACCCCAGCGAAGCTCGTCTGGCGCCTGTGCGCCGAGTCGAAGGGCGAGAGCCTGACGAGCCGGTGGACGCCCCTCTCGGCTCCGAAGAGGCCGTATGCGTTCTCGCCGGATGCCCGGAACGTCGCGGACTTGATGCCCGCTTCCTCGCCTGGGCTCACCTCGAGCAGCTCGAACTGAAAGTCGCGCCGCTCCGCCCATCTCATGAGCATCCGCAGCACCATCTCCGCCCAGTCCTGGGCGTCGGTCCCTCCGGCGCCCGCGTTCACCGTCACAAGGGCGTCACCGGAGTCGTAGCGTCCGGAGAACAGCCGCTGCTCCTCGAGTGTTGCAAGGCGCTCCTCCACCGATGAGATCTGCTCGTCCACCTCGCCCTGCAGGGAGGCGTCCTCCTCGGCCATCTCCGCCAGCCCGTCGAGGTCCTCCACGTCGCCCTGCAGCCCAGTGAACATCTCCAGGCGCCTTGACGCCCGCGCGTGCTCCGCGGAGACGGACGCCGCTCGCTCGGAGTCGTCCCAGAAGCCCTGCTCGCCCATCTCGACCTCGAGCGCCGCCACACGCTCCGACAGCCCAGCCGGGTCAAAGATAGTCCGAGAGCAGGCTCATCTGCTCACGGATGGCGGCCAGGCGCTGAGGTGTCGAATCGCTCGTCGTGGGAGTGGCCATTGGGGGCACGCTATCACCAGCACGCCGGCGCGCCGTGCGAGCTCCGCCGCGGCGGAGCGGTGATCCTCTACTGTCCGCTCGTGCCTGCGAGGTCCCCCAGCGAGCTCCCTGCGGCCTTCGCGGATGCCGTCAACCGCGGCGACCTCGACGCGGCCGTCGATCTGTGGAGCCCCGACGCGGTCATGGTCAGCGCCTCGGGCGAGCCGATCGAGGGTTTGGGCGCCGTGCGCGGGGCGTTGCAGGCGCTGATCGGGAGCGGCGTGAAGATCCGCATCGAGGTCGCGAGCATGCACGCCAGCGCGGGGGTCGCGCTTGCGAGCGGAACGCTCACGATCACGTCACCCGACGGCTTCTCGCAGAGCTCGGATTCGGTGGTGGCCTACGAGCGGGGCGAGGACGGCGGCTGGCGCATCGCGATCGACGCTCCGTGGGGGCTGCCGGGCCTCTAGCCTCGGGCGTTCAGGCGCCGTGGCACTTCTTGTACTTCTTGCCGCTCCCGCACCAGCACGGGTCGTTGCGGCCCACCTGGTGCTCCTCGTCGACGACCCGCTGCTCGACGACGGGCACCGGCTGAGGTTCCTCCATTTCGCCGGGGTACGCCTGAGCGCCCGCCGCGGGTATCCCTGCGGCGGCCGCGGCGGCCGCTATGGCGCCGGTGCCGGCGGCGCTCTGGCCGCCCGAGTAGGACACGCGCCCGGCGCGCGTCGAGCTTCCCGACGCCGCGAACGCACGGAACCTGAGATGCCTGCCCGTTCTCGCCCTCGACGTTGACCTGCACGTTGAAGATCATGCGGGCGAAGTCCGCCCAGACACTGTTCATGAGATCGCCGAAGAGCGTGAAGGCCTCGTTCTTGTAGGCGACGAGCGGATCGATCTGGGCGAAGCCGCGAAGGTGGATCCCCTCGCGCAGATAGTCCATGTCGAACAGGTGCTCGCGCCAGCGTTCGTCGATGATCTGAAGGAGCAGGAAGCGCTCGAGCGCTCCCATCAGCTCCTCGCCGAGGGCCTGCCTCGCGCTCGTTGTAGCGCTCCAGCGCCATCTCGACGATGTCTTCGCTGAGCCGCTGGCGGTCGACGTTCTCCCGCGCGAGGCCCTCGGGGCCGAGGTCGACCGGGAAGAACTGGTCGAGTGCCGTCGACAGGCCGCCGAGGTCCCAGTCCTCGATGAAGTCGCCCTCGGTGTACTGCTCGACGGTTCGGTCGATGACGTTCGCGACCTCCTGGCGGGCCTCCTCGCCGATGCTCTTGCCCTCGAGCACCTCGTCGCGGTAGGCGTAGATCACGCGGCGCTGCTCGTTCATCACGTCGTCGTACTCGAGCACGCGTTTGCGGATCAGGAAGTTCTGCTCCTCGACCTTCTTCTGGGCTTTCTCGATCTGTTTGGAGAGCATCCCCGCCTCGATCGGTTCCTCGTTGCCCTCCTCGTCGACGCCGCCGAGGCGGTCCAGGATCTTGTAGATCCGGTCACCCGCGAAGAGGCGAACGAGGTCGTCCTCGGCCGAGAGGAAGAAGCGCGACTCGCCGGGGTCGCCCTGGCGGCCCGCGCGGCCGCGCAGCTGGTTGTCGATGCGCCGTGACTCGTGTCGCTCGGTGCCGCAGATGAACAGCCCGCCGGCGGCCATCACGAGCTCGCGGTTCTCCGCGACCTTCTGATCGAGCTCGGGAATGATCGCCTGAAGGCGCCGCTCGAACTCCTCGGGGTCCTCGTCGGGGCTGACGTCTTCGCGCGCGAGCTGCTGGCGGGCGAGATGCTCGGGGTTGCCGCCGAGCTTGATGTCGACCCCGCGCCCCGCCATGTTGGTCGCGATCGTCACGGCGCCCGGCTGCCCGGCCTCCGCCACGATGTCCGCCTCGCGGGCTGCGTGCTCGGGCTTGGCGTTCAGGACGGTGTGCGCGATGCCCGCGCTTGGCGAGGCGCTCGCCGAGCAGCTCGGACACCTCGACGGAGATCGTTCCGACGAGCACCGGCTGACCCGCCTGGTTGCGGGCCGCGATCTCCCTCACGACCGCGCTCCACTTGCCCTCCTTGGTCTTGTAGACCTGATCGTTGCGATCGTCGCGGACCATCGGCTGGTTCGTCGGGATCTGAACGACGGGGAGCTCGTAGATCTTCAGGAACTCGGTGGCCTCCGTGAGGGCCGTTCCGGTCATCCCCGAGAGCTTCTCGTAGAGGCGGAAGTAGTTCTGGTAGGTGATCGTCGCCAGGGTCTGGTTCTCCTCCTGGATCGGCACGCCCTCCTTCGCCTCGATCGCCTGGTGAAGGCCCTCCGACCAGCGCCTGCCCTCCAGGATGCGGCCGGTGAACTCGTCGATGATCGCGACCTCGCCGTCGATCACGGCGTAGTCGACGTCGCGCTTGAAGAGCGACTCTGCGCGCAGCGACTGGATCAGGTGGTTGACGAGGTGGCCGTTCTCGGCCCGGTAGAGGTGGTCGATACCGAGGAATTTCTCGGCCTTGGCGACGCCCTGCTCGGTGATCGAGCGGTCTTGTGCTTCTCGTCGATCTCGTAGTCGAAGTCCGCGAGGAACTGCTTCTTGCTGCGGGGGTCCATGCCTTCGGGGGTCTCCCCGGCGGTCAGGCGCGGGGCGAGCCTTGCGAACTTGACGTACAGGTCGGCGGCCTGTTCCGGGGCGCCGGAGATGATCAGCGGGGTGCGGGCCTCGTCGATGAGGATATTGTCGACCTCGTCGACGACGGCGAAGTAGTGCCCGCGCTGCACCTTCTCGCCGAGGTCCTTGGCCATGTTGTCGCGCAGGTAGTCGAACCCGAACTCGGAGTTGGTGCCGTAGACGACGTCGCAGGCGTAGGCCTGCTGCTTTTCGTCGTAGGACTGCTGGTTCTGGAGCACGCCGACCGTCACGCCGAGGGCCTGGTAGATCGGGCTCATCCATTCGGCGTCGCGGCGGGCGAGATAGTCGTTGACGGTCACCACGTGCACGCCCCTGCGGGCGGGGGGCTCGTCCGGGAGCTCGGGGTTCGCCTCGCGCACGGCCAGCGAGTTCAGGACGACCGCGAGGGTGGCGGTGAGCGTCTTGCCCTCACCGGTCTTCATCTCGGCGATCTGCCCGTCGTGCAGCGCCATGCCGCCGATCAGCTGGACGTCGAAGTGGCGCATTCCCATCGTGCGCTTGCCGGTCTCGCGGACGATCGCAAAGCACTCCGGGAGCAGGTCGTCGAGCGACTCTCCTGCCGCGGCGCGCGTGCGCAGCTCGCCCATCCGCTCGCGCAGCTCGGCGTCGGAATCGTGTTCGAGCTCGCCCTCGAAGGCGCCGATCAGCGCCACACGGCGCTGATAGTTCTTGAACTTCTTCGACTCGCCGACATTCAGCGCGCGATCAAGCAGTGAGGCCATGGTCCAAGAATAGCTTCCGCCGCTGCCGCGGCGGCGAACAACCCGTTACCGAAACCCTGTCCGCGCGCGGCGCGCCGGCCCTGCGCCGATCGCGCAGGGCCGTTTCGCGCTCAGATGGAGGGCTGGATCGCGGCGGTCGCCGCCTCTTCGTGGGCCAGCCGGGCCGCCATGGCGTGGGCCTCGCGGCGGTGGCGCAGTTTGTCGCGGTGGCGCTTGACCTGGCGCGCGAGCTCATCGACGACGAGGTTCAGGGAGTGATGGAGCTCGGGCGAGGCGTCCTGTGCGCGCAGGGTGACTCCCTTCAGATAGAGGGTGCCCTCTGCGACATGACAGTCGGCGACCCGCGGGTTCGGCTCCTTGAAGAGCTCTATCTCCAGCCGGGCCAGATCCGAGACCTGGCGTGCGACCTTGGCCAGACGGCGCTCTGCGTGAACTCGAATCTCGTCCGTGACCGGGACGTTGCGACCCTTGATGTCGATCTGCATCGTAGGCTCCCTTCCTGAACTTCGAGTTGGCTTTAGCCCGATGCTACGCGCAAGGGCGGCGGTTGTAAACGGGCTCTCGACGCATGGCGTGCGGGCTTTCCCGTAGGTGCTCTGCGGATCGGCGGCAGTCTCGCGCCGGACGCGCGCGCCGTCGCCGCCGAGCAGCCAACGGCTGCATGTGCGACCGCGAGTGGCAGAATCACTGTCGGATGAGCCCAAACATCTCGTGGACGTTCAGCCCGGGCGTTCTGATCGGCGCCGGTCTCGTCGGCACGGCGTACTGCAAACGCTGGTGGCACGTGCGCACGGGCCCCTCGCCGCGCCGCACACGGGAGGCCCCCGTGTGGAGGCTGTGCTGCTTCCTGGGGTCGATCCTCGCCTCGCTGATCGCGCTCATCTCCCCGATCGACTCGCTGGCGGACCAGCTCTTCTTCATGCACATGATCCAGCACATCCTGCTGCTGGACATCAGCCCGATCCTGGCGATCCTCGGTTTCACGAAGGTCATCCTGCGCCCGGTCACCAGGGTCATCCACGACCTCGAGCGCCGTGCCGGGCCGTTCGGGCACCCCGCGTTCGCGGCGTTCCTGTACATCGCCGTGATCTGGGCATGGCACATCCCGTCCGCCTACGACCTCGCCGTCACCCATCCCCTGGTGCATGTCCTTGAGCACACGACGTTCCTGGTTGCCGGCTCGCTCTACTGGTGGCACCTGCTGTCGCCGATCCGGGCGCGCCAGCGCCTGCAGGGACTGGGGCCGGTGGTCTACATGGGCACGACGAAGGTGTTCGTCGGGGCCCTCGGCATGGGGCTCGCGTTCGCGCCGGTCGCGCTGTACCCCTACTACGCCCACCACGCCCGCGTGTGGGGCATATCGGCGCTCTCCGATCAGGCGATCGCGGGCCTGGTCATGGCCGTCGAGCAGTCGATCGTGATGGGCGTGGCGCTCGTGTGGCTGTTCATGCGCGCACTCACCGAGTCAGAGCGCGCGCAGCAGCGGCGCGAGCGCTTCGAACCGGCCGCCTGAGCCGCCCGGTCCTGGTCAGCGGCGGTGCGAGCGCATGCTCGCGAGGATCCCGCCGTGGCCGGCGATCGCCCCGATCAGGATCGCCTCGGGAGCGACCTCGGTGCCGGGGAACAGGATGCTGCCGCGGAGCTGCGCGCCGTCGCCGATGCTCGCTCCGTCGCCGATCACTATCGGCCCGGTGAGCCGCACGCCCGATCCGATCGTGACGCTGTCGCCGATCCAGACGGGACCTTCGGTGCTCACGTCCTCGCCGATCGGGGAGTCGCCTGCCACCACGACGCCGTTTCGCACCTCCTGGCCCTCGACCTGGAGGTGCAGCTCGCCTCGCAGGGCGTCGAACGTGCCCTGCCTGAGCTCGCTGAGCGATCCGACGTCGTTCCAGTACTCGCGCACCTCGTGGATGTGGAACGGGATCTCGCCCTCGAGCAGGACCGGGAATACATCCTGCGCCCAGTCGACGAACGGGCGCTCTGGGAAGTAGTCGAAGATCTTCGGGTCGAAGACGTAGATCCCGCAGTTGCCCAGGCTCGACAGTGCCTCCTCGCGCCTGGGCTTCTCCTGGAATCCGGTGATCCGCCCGTCGCGGTCGTGCAGCACCACGCCGTACTCGCTCGTGTCGGGGACCTGCTTGACGGCGAGGGTCGCTATCCCGCCGCTGGAACGGTGGCGCTCGAGGAGCGCCGTCAGGTCGATATCTGTGAGAGCGTCGCCGGAGATCACCAGGAACGGCTCATCGCCGAAGAAGCTCGCGCAGGCGCGAACCCCTCCGGCGGTGCCGAGGAGCTCCTCCTCGAACCGGTACTCGATGCGGTCCCCGAAATACTCCCGGATCGAGTCAGGGAAGTAGTGCAGGTTCGCGATCACCTCGTCGACTCCGTGCCTGTCCAGCAGGTCCAGGATGTGCTCCATCACAGGCCTGTCGAGGACCGGCACCATCGGCTTGGTGATCTCGTACGTCAGCGGACGCAGGCGCGTGCCCAGCCCCGCTGCGAGGACCATCGCTCTCATCGCGAGGGGGGAGCCCTGGTTCCTAGTAGCGGTAGTGGTCGGGCTTGTAGGGGCCCTCGACGGGCACGCCGATGTACGCGGCCTGCTCCGGCGTGAGGCTGGTGAGCTTGACGCCGAGCGCGTCGAGGTGGAGCCGTGCGACCTTCTCGTCGAGGTGCTTGGGCAGCACGTACACCTTCTTCTCGTACTCGTCGTTCTTGGTGAAGAGCTCGATCTGGGCGATCGTCTGGTTGGAGAACGAGTTGCTCATCACGAAGCTGGGGTGACCTGTCGCGTTGCCGAGGTTGAGCAGCCGGCCCTCGGACAGCAGGATGATCGCGTGGCCGTCGGCGAACACCCACTTGTCGACCTGGGGCTTGATCGTGACACGCTCGACACCGGGAATCGCGGTGAGGCCCGCGACGTCGATCTCGTTGTCGAAGTGCCCGATGTTGCCCACGACGGCCTGGTGCTTCATCCGCTGCATGTCGGCCGCCGTGATGATGTCCTTGTTGCCGGTCGCCGTGATGAAGATGTCGGCGGTCGGGATCATTTCGGCGAGCGTGCGGACCTCATACCCCTGCATCGCGGCCTGCAGCGCGCAGATCGGGTCGATCTCGGTCACGACGACGCGGGCGCCCTGTCCGCGGAGCGATTCGGCGCATCCCTTGCCGACGTCGCCGAAGCCGCATATGACGGCGACCTTGCCGCCGATCATCACGTCCGTCGCGCGGTTGATGCCGTCGATCAGGGAGTGCCGGCAGCCGTAGAGGTTGTCGAACTTGGACTTCGTCACGGAGTCGTTGACGTTGATGGCGGGGAACAGCAGCTCGCCGGCCTCGACCATCTCGTACAGGCGGTGCACTCCGGTCGTGGTCTCCTCGGTGACCCCTTTGATCCCCTGGCCGATCCGTGTCCAGCGCTGCGGGTCCTCGCCGAGCGAGCGGGTCAGCACGCTCGAGGATGACGCGGAACTCCTCCGAGTCGGCTCCGGCGGGGTCGGGTACCGCGCCCGCCGCCTCGTACTCGGTGCCCTTGTGCACGAGCAGTGTTGCGTCGCCGCCGTCGTCGAGGATCATGTTCGGGCCGCCGTCGGGCCAGCGCAGCACCTGCTCGGTGCACCACCAGTACTCCTCCAGGCTCTCGCCCTTCCAGGCGTACACGGGGATCCCGCGCGGGTCCTCGGGGGTTCCGTCGGGACCGACGGCGACAGCGGCCGCGGCGTGGTCCTGGGTGGAGAAGATGTTGCAGCTGCACCAGCGGACGTCGGCTCCGAGAGCGGTCAGCGTCTCGATCAGCACCGCCGTCTGGATGGTCATGTGAAGGGACCCGGTGATGCGTGCGCCCTTCAGCGGCTGCGCGTCCGCGTACTCGCGGCGGATCGCCATCAGGCCCGGCATCTCATGCTCGGCGAGCGTGATCTCCTCGCGCCCGAAGGCGGCGAGGGACAGGTCGGCGACCTTGAAGTCGACGTCGGTGAGTGTGGCTGTGGGATTCATGTTCTCTCCATGGTAAAGGTGTCAGATCAGAGGGCGTCCAGCGCGGTCTTGAGCTCGTCGATCGCCTTCACGGGACCAGGGTCGACGCCGCGTAGGGCCGCCAGGTAGATCGAGGCGAGGTCTCCGAGCAGTACCAGGGATATCACGCGCTCGATCGCGCTCTGGCCCCTCGTCTCGATCCTGAAGCTCGCCGCTGCGCTGCCGGCTATGACCCGCTCGGTGATGTCCATGCGGTCCTTGACCCTCGGATGGGCGTCGGAGTCGTCGAGGAAGATGGCCGAGAAGCGGCCGAGGTCGCCCGCTCCCTCCCACCCTGCGATCTCGTTGTGGTCGAGCTCGGGCAGTTCGTTCCAGAACGCCGGCTGCTTGGAGTTCTCGTTGATCTGCGTCTTCCAGCGATAGGCGATCGGGTTGGTGAGCCCTGCGCCGGCGATCACGGGGATCGTCCCGAGCAGGCCGCGCGCGAGTTCCTTCGCGAGCGAGCCCTCCGGCGCATCCGGTCCCCACTCGGCCACGAGCTGCTCGGTGTGCGAGGCCGCGACGTCGATCTCCGAGGTCAGCCTCGGGCCGGCGCCGCACAGGGCCGCCACCTCGAGCGCCGCGACGATCATGTACGCGACCGCGGCGCGCGGCTGAAAGCCGCCGGGCACCGGGATCACGGGCACACCTTCCTCGCGTGCCATGTCGGCGAGCCGGCCGCCGGTGGTCACCGCGATGCGGCTCGCGCCGAGCGCGCCGGCGGACTCGAAGCAGGCGAGGGTCTCCTCGGTGTTACCGGAGTAGCTGGCGCACAGGACCATCGTGTCGGGGGTCGTCCAGGTCGGAAGCCCGTAGGCGCGGGTCACGAAGATCGGCCGCGTGAGCTGGTCGCCGAGCGCCGCGCTGGCCAGGGCGCCGCCGATCGCCGATCCTCCCATGCCGGCCACGACCAGCCCGGCCGGCGAGTCGGAGTCCTCCATGATCGCGGACTCCACGCGCCACAGGGCGTCGCGGAGGTGTTCCGGGAGCGCGAGCACGTCGCCGAGCTGTCCGGAGGGGTCGACGCGGGCGATCGCGGCACGCGAGAGCTCTCCCGCCGTGGGTGTCGCTGTGGCGCCGCCTTCGCTCATCTGGTCGTCTCCTGTGTTCCGGTTTCCGGTGGCCGTGGGTTTGTTGGGTCTGCGCGGGACAGGGCCGTTGGGCGGCGCCGTCCTAGAACTCGATCGCCCCGTCGGGCAGAGTGACCCCTGGGAAGATACGCGCCCCGCGGGTTATCACGTTGCCCGCCCCGACCGTGACACCCTCGCCCAGCATCGCTCCGCCGCTGATCTGGTGTTCTCGCCGATCGTGCAGCCGGGCGCGATGATGCAGTCTCTCAGCTCGCAGCCCTGCCCGACGCGCACCCCGTCGAGCAGCACCGAGCGCTCCACGACGGTGCCCGTGCCGATCGAGACATCCGCGCCGAGGACCACCAGGCTGCCCACCCGCGCGCCCGCCGCGACGGTGCTGCGCGGCCCGATGACGGCGGGAGGGATCGTCCTGCCCTGCACGATGGCCTGATCGTCCACGGCGAGCCAGTCGGATCCGAGGCGCTCGCGCACGGCCGAGCGCACGTTGCCCTCGATGATGTCGAACGTGCCCTGCAGGTAGCGGTCGGGCGTGCCGATGTCCATCCAGTAGCGGTCGCTCGGAAAGCCGTACAGCCCGTCTCCGACGAGCAGCGGCCATATCTCGCGCTCGATCGACACGTTGCGGCCGGGCGGGACGAGGTCGAGGATCTCGCGCTCGAGCACGTAGGCGCCGGCGCTGATCAGGTTGGCGCCGCCGCGGTCGGACGTCGGCTTCTCCACGAACTCGCTCACGGCCCGCTGCTCGTCGAGGATCACGAGCCCATACGCCGAGGGGTCGGGCACCGGCACGAGGGCGAGTGTGGCACGCGCGCCGCGTGCTCTCGTGCTGGGCGATCTGGGCGGTCAGGTCGATGTCTGTCAGGACGTCGCCGTTGAGCATCAGGAAGCGCTCGTCGAGCATCGGCTCGGCGAGCTTGACCGCTCCCGCCGTGCCGCGCGGCTCGGGCTCCTCCACGAAGCGCAGCCTGATCCCGAGGTCCGAGCCGTCGCCGAGCACGCTGCGCACGCCGTCGGCGAGGAACCCGCATGACATCACCACGTCGTCGATGCCATGACCCCGCAGCCACTCGAGCATGAACGAGATGAACGGCCGGTCCACGAGCTGCACGACCGGCTTGGGAACCGTGGAGGTGAGCGGGCGCAGACGTGTCCCCTGCCCCCCGACCAGAATCACCGCCTGAATTGGCTCACCGCCTCCCGATGCCCTCATACGTGAGGCCCGCGGCACGCACCGCCTCGGGCTCCAGCGCGTTGCGCCCGTCTATCAGCAGGTCCCCGGACATCGCCTTCGACACCTCCCGCCAGTCGAGCTCGACGAGCTCCTTCCACTCGGTGACCAGCACGGCGGCGTCGACGCCCTCAACGGCCTGCAGCGGGGAGTCCGCGAACTCGATCCCCACGACCATCCGGCGCGCCTGCTCCTCGGCCACGGGGTCGTATGCCACGACATGCGCCCCGTCTGCCTGCAGCCGTGCGGAGAGGACCAGCGAGGATGCCTCGCGCATGTCGTCGGTGTTCGGCTTGAAGGCGAGGCCGAGCAGCGCGATGCGCCTGCCCGCCAGGCCGCCGAGATGCCGCTGGAGCTTGCCTATGACGCGGCGCTTCTGCAGGTCGTTGACCTCGATAACGGCGTTGAGCAGCTGGAAGTGGTAGCCGGAGTTCCCGGCGAGCTGCTTCAGCGCGTCGACGTCCTTCGGGAAGCAGCTGCCGCCGAAACCGATGCCGGCCTGCAGGAACTTCGAGCCGATCCGCTCGTCCAGGCCCATTCCCCTTGCCACCTCGACCACGTCGGCGCCGGTCTCCTCGCAGACGTTCGCGATCTCGTTGATGAACGAGATCTTCGTCGCGAGGAACGCGTTGGACGCGAGCTTGACCATCTCCGCGCTCGCGATGTCGGTGCGCACGAGCGGGGCGTCGAGCGGCGCGTACAGCTCTGCCACCGCGTCGCCGGCCCAGCCGCCGTCCTCGCCGATCACGACCCTGTCCGGGTGCAGGAAGTCCTTGACGGCCGATCCCTCCTTCAGGAACTCCGGGCACGAGATGTATCCCAGCGCGTCCTTGCCCTGCTCCCCGAAGACCCTCATCAGCGACGCACCCGTGCCGCAGGGGACGGTCGACTTCATCACCAGCGCATGCTCCCGTGACGCGGGGATCTCCGCGACGACCGCGTGCACGGCCGACAGGTCGGCGTCGCCGGAGTAGGTCGGCGGCGTGCCGACAGCGACGAACAGCAGACGCGCGTTGGCCAGGGCGTCGGTGACCTCTGTCGAGAAATGAAGGCGCGAGGCGTTTCGCTTCAGCAGCTCCTCGAGTCCGGGCTCGTAGATCGGGACCTCTCCGCGGCGAAGGCGCTCGACCTTCTCCGCGTCTATGTCGACGCACCAGACGTCGCTGCCGAGCTCGGCGAACCCGGCGGCCGTGACAAGGCCGACGTATCCGGTGCCGATGACTCCGATTGGCTGACGTGTCTCGCTCATGGGTCAGCGAAGGCTATTGGGTGGAGCGCGGAACGGTCGCGGCAGCCCGCGCCGGGCCGGCCGCCTGCGGCGGGCGGGTTCGCACGGCCCCTACCCTGCGACCGACAGGAACGCCTCGTAGCGGCGGATGTCCCGCAGCGCCCGCGCCTTCTCCTCCGAGCCGTCCTCGGCGGACTCGGCATCGGCTCTGGAGTCGGACAGGCGCTGCGCCAGCGCGTCACGGTCGACCGCCTCAGGGGACAGCGCCTCCTCGACGAGCACCAGGGCGTGGTTCTCTGCGAACTGCATGTACCCCTCGGCCTGCGCGAAGCGCACGACATCCGACTCCGAGCGGTACAGGCGCAGCTCCGTCGGTTCGAGCATCGCGAGCACCGGCTCGTGGCCGGCGAGGATCCCGATGGAGCCGACGGAGGTCCTGGTCGAGATCATCTCGATCTCGTCGGAGAACACCTCGCCCTCGGGCGTGAGCACCTCGACCGGGAACTTGGTGCGCGCCATCAGCGCTCACCGCCCGCGATCGTCGCGTGGCTCATTTCTTGCCCGCCTCGACGACCTCGTCGATCGTTCCCTTCAGGAAGAACGCGCTCTCGGGGACCTCGTCGTGCTTGCCGTCGATTATCTCCTCGAAGCCGCGGATAGTCTCGTTGATCGGGACGTAGGCGCCGGGGGTGCCCGTGAACTCTTCGGCGACGAAGAACGGCTGGGAGAGGAAACGCTCGATCTTGCGGGCGCGCTGCACGATGAGCTTGTCCTCGTCGGAGAGCTCGTCGATCCCGAGGATCGCGATGATGTCCTGGAGCTCCTTGTAGCGCTGCAGGATCTCCTTGACGCGGTTCGCGACGCGGAAGTGGTCCTCGCCGACGATGTCCGCCTTGAGGATCGTCGATGTGGAGTCGAGCGGGTCGACGGCCGGGTAGATCCCTTTTTCGGAGATCGCACGCGAGAGCGCCGTGGTCGCGTTCAGGTGGGCGAACACGGATGCCGGAGCGGGGTCGGTGTAGTCGTCCGCCGGGACGTAGATCGCCTGGATCGAGGTGACCGAGCCGCGGTTGGTGGATGTGATCCGCTCCTGGAGCTGCCCCATCTCGGTCTCGAGCGTCGGCTGGTAGCCGACCTGCGAGGGCATGCGTCCAAGCAGCGCCGAGACCTCGGAGCCCGCCTGGACGAAGCGGAAGATGTTGTCGATGAACAGCAGCACGTCCTGGCCCTGGTCGCGGAAGTATTCGGCCATCGTCAGACCCGACAGCGCGACCCGCATACGTGCCCCGGGGGGCTCGTTCATCTGACCGAAGACGAGCATCGTCTTGTCCAGGACGCCGGACTCCTTCATCTCGAGCCAGAGGTCGTTGCCCTCTCGCGAGCGCTCGCCGACGCCGCAGAACGCCGAGAGGCCGCCGTGCTCCTTCGCGAGGTTGTGGATGAGCTCCTGGATGAGCACTGTCTTGCCCACCCCGGCACCGCCGAACAGGCCGACCTTGCCGCCCTTCGCGTACGGGGCGAGCAGGTCGATGACCTTGATGCCGGTCTCGAACATCTCAGCTGTCGGCGTGAGATCCTTCGCCAGCGGCGCCTCCTGGTGGATGCCGCGGCGCTCGACGCCCTGCGGCAGAGGCTCGCCGAGGTCGATCAGCTCGCCGAGGACGTTGAAGATCCTCCCGAGCGTCGCCTCGCCCACCGGGACGGTGATCGGCGCGCCGGTGTCGATCACCTCGGCGCCTCGCGCGAGGCCGTCGGTGGTGTCCATCGCGACCGCGCGGACGCGGTCGTCGCCGAGGTGCTGCTGGACCTCGCACACGAGCACGCCCTCACCGGCGGATGCGCTGATGCCCTCCGCCTCCTCCTCGGCCGCAGCCTTCGGCCGAGCGATCGTGATCGCGTGGTTGATCTCGGGCAGGCGGTCGGGGAAGACCACGTCGATCACGACGCCCTGGATCTCCTCGATCCGCCCGGTGTTGCGCGGGCTCTCGCCGCCCGCGGCAGGCTGGGGCGAGCCGTTCGGCTCGGTGGCGGTGGTGGCGTCCATTGTGTTTGGTTCTCCTCTTTCTTTGAGATCGTTGACGGGGAAAGACGGCCCGGGGCCGCCTAGCTGAGCCCCTCTGCGCCGGCGACGACCTCCATGATCTCCTGGGTGATCTCGGCCTGTCGGGCACGGTTCATCTGCAGCGTGTAATCGGTTATGAGTTCGCCGGCGTTCTCCGACGCGCTTCGCATCGCGGTCATCTGGGCTCCGAAGAAACCCGCGGCTGACTCGACAAGCGCCCGGTAGATCGATATCTCGATGTAGTCCGGCACGAGGCGCTTGAGGATCTCTTCGGGGTCAGGCTCGTAGTCGACCAGCGGCCTGGGACCTTCCTGATCCCGCGGCGCGTCCTCTCCTGCTATCGCCTCGTGCGACAGCGGGAGCAGACGCTGATTTGTGACCTGCTGGGTGAGCGGAGAGATATACGAGTTGTAGACCATCTCGACACGGTCCACGCGTCCACCGACATATGCCTGGATCAGGTCGTCGGCGATCGTCCTCGCGTCTGCGTAGGCGGGTTTGTCGGCGAAGCCGGTGTAGGTTCCGCTGAGCTCGTGGCCGCGGAACGCGATCGAGGAGACGCCGCGGCGGCCCGTCGCATACCAGGCACTGGTGCGGCCCTCGTCGGAGAGCTCGGCCGACAGGCGCACGCCGGCGCGGATGATCTGCGAGTTGAACCCGCCCGCGAGACCGCGGTCGCCGGTCACGAGCAGCAGGGCGACGTTCTGCTCGCTCTCGTGCGGGGTGAGCAGCGGCAGCCTGGCGGCCTCGGCGCCGGCGGCCTGGGCGGCCTGGCGCGTCATCCGCCCGACGGCGTCCGCGTACGGGCGCAGCGCGTCGATCCGCTGCTCGGCACGGCGCAGGCGCGCTGCGGCCACCATCTCCATCGCCCGCGTGATCTTCTGGATGTTCTTCACAGAGGCGATCTTGTTCTTGACGTCTCGCTGAGAGGCCATGTCGTTTACCGGCGGCGCTAGGCCACCCGCTCCTCCTCGAGGGGCTGGCCCTCCTCGTCGAGGTCGTAGCCGAAGTCGCTCGCGAACGCCTCGACGGTCTCCTGGACCTCCTTCTGCGTCCCCTCCGACCAGTCCCCGCCGTTGATCTTCTCGCGCAGATCCTGGTGCTGGGAGTGCAGGCGTTCGGTCAGGCCGAGCAGGAACTCGGGGACACGCTCGACGTTCAGGCGGTCCAGGAAGCCGTTGGTGGCTGCGTAGATCTGCACGGTCTGGTCCTCCACCGCGAGCGGCTCGCGCTCGTGCTGGTTGAGAGTGGAGACGAGCCGCTCACCGCGTGCGAGCGTCCGCTGGGTGTCGGCGTCGAGGTCCGAGCCGAACTGGGCGAAGGCCTCGAGGTCGCGGTACTGGGAGAGCTCGAGCTTGATCCGACCCGCGACCTTCTTCATCGGGCCGATCTGGGCGTTGCCTCCCACGCGCGAGACGGAGATGCCGACGTTGATCGCGGGGCGCACCCCGGAGTTGAAGAGTTTGGACTCCAGGAAGATCTGCCCGTCGGTGATCGAGATCACGTTCGTCGGGATGTACGCCGACACGTCGCCGGCCTGGGTCTCGATGATCGGGAGCGCCGTCAGGGACCCGCCGCCCAGCTCGTCGTTGAGCTTCACCGCACGCTCGAGCAGGCGGGAGTGCAGGTAGAAGACGTCTCCGGGGTATGCCTCGCGGCCCGGCGGGCGGCGCAGCAGCAGCGACATCTGGCGGTAGGCGTATGCGTGCTTGGTGAGGTCGTCGTAGACACACAGCGCGTGCTGTCCGTTGTAGAGGAAGTGCTCGGCCATCGCGCAGCCCGCGTAGGGCGCCATGAACTTGATCGGCGCGGCCTCATCCGCGGGCGCAGCGACGATGATCGTCTTCTCCAGCGCGCCGTGTTCGTCGAGTGTCTGGGCGAGCGCCACGACGGTCGACATGCGCTGGCCGATGGCGACGTACACCGACACCACGCCGGTGTCCTTGTTGTTGATGATCGTGTCGATGGCGATCGCCGTCTTGCCCGTCTGGCGGTCGCCGATGATCAGCTCTCGCTGGCCGCGGCCGATCGGGATCATCGCGTCGATCGCCTTCAGGCCGGTCTGCATGGGCTGCTTGACCGGCTGGCGCTGCACGACGCCCGGCGCCTTGAACTCGGCGGGGCGCGTCTGATCGACGTTGATCGGGCCTTTGCCGTCGAGCGGGCGGCCGAGCGGGTCGACTATCCGTCCGAGCATCTGCTCGCCGACGGGGATCTCGAGCAGCGAGCCGGTGCGCCGGACCGTGTCCCCCTCGGAGATCTGCTCCCACTCGCCGAACAGCACAGCTCCGACGTTGTCGGACTCGAGGTTCAGCGCGAGCCCGGTGACCCCGTGGGGAAGCTCGAGCATCTCGAACGACATGCAGTTCTCAAGGCCGTGCAGGCGCGCGATGCCGTCGGCGACCGAGAGGACGGTGCCGACCTCGGTCAGTTCGGCGGTTCCGCTGTCGAGGCCCTCGATGCGGCTCTTCAGGATGCTTGTGATCTCGTCGGGATTGATCTGCATGTCGTTTTCCTAAGAGGCTCCTTGGGCAACGTGCCTGCGCAGCTGCTCCAGTCGGTTGCGAATAGAGGCATCGAGGATCGAGTTACCGACCCGTACGATGATGCCGCCGAGAATGTCGGGGTCGACGCGCGCCGCGAGTGTGACCTTGCGCCCGGCGCTCTCGCCGATGGTGCGGCCCAGGCTCGCGGTGGTCTGCTCGTCGAGCGCGATCGCGCTCGTGATCTCGACGGGCAGCGTCCTGTTCTCCTCATCCCACAGGCGCTCGTACTCCTGGCGGATGCGGAAGATGACGGGCATGCGGTGGTTTTCGATCAGCACGGACAGGAAGTTCAGGAGGATCTCGTCCGCCCCGTCGAGCAGCCCGGTGAGGGCCTGCTGCTTCTCGGCGCTCGAGAAGTACGGCGAGAAGAAGAACACGGCGAGCTCGCGTTTCTGATCCAGCGCGTCCGCGAACTGGCCGAGCTGCTCGCGCAGCTCGTCCAAGCGCCCGTGCTCGCGCGCGACCTCGAACAGCGAGCGTCCGTATACCTGGGCGAGCTCCTCCATCAGTTGCTCCGGGCTCCCTTGGACAGGCTCGAGAAGTCGAGTTCCCCGAGCGCCTGCTCCACCAGGCGCCGCTGGTCGTCGTCGTCGAGCGACTTGCGGGTCACCTTCTCGGTCGCGAGGATCGTCAGGTCGGCGACCTCGCGCCGAATGTCCTGCAGGGCACGCTCGCTGGCCGCCTCGATGTCGCGCTCGGCGCGCTTGGCCGCCTCGGCGAGCAGCTCCTGACCACGGTCGCGGGCCTCACTTTCGTGGGACTCCGCGCTCTGGCGGGCACGCTGCACGATCTCCTCGGACTGCACGCGCGCCTCCTTCAGGCGCTCGCGGTATTCGGCGAGGATCTGGTCCGCCTCCTGGCGGGTGCGCTCGGCTGTGTCGATCGAGTCTTCGATCGCTTTCTGACGTTTGCCGAGAGCTGCGCTTATGCGCGGGAACGCGAGCTTGGAGAGCAGGAACATGGTCGCCCCGAACACGACGAGCGTCCACACCATGAGGCCGATCCCCGGTTCGATCAGGAAACCGCCGCTGGATGCCACGGCTGTGATTTGTGCGAGCGAGGCGATCATGGCGTCAGACGATGAACGCGGCGAGCAGCCCGGCCACGAGCCCGTAGAAGAAGCATGCCTCGGTTAGCGCGAAGCCCAGCCACTGCAGCTGGGTGATCTCGTCGCGCATCTCCGGCTGGCGTGTGATCGCCTCGATCGCCTTACCGAAGATGATGCCGATGCCGACGCCGGCGCCGACGGCTCCGAGGCCTCCACCGACTCCGAGGCCGATGGACTTCCCGGCCTTGGCGATGAATTCGCCCGATTCCGTTGCGGCTAGGACAAAGAGGAAGGGGATATGCACGGCGATTGGCTCCTTTTAGTGATCTTCGGCGACCGCGCCGCCGAGGTAGATAGCTGTGAGGGTGGCAAAGATGAATGCCTGCAGGGCGGCGACAAGACCGACCTCGAACGCGAACAGCAGGATGCCGAACGGGATCGTGAACCAGCCCAGCCAGGCGGTGCCGAGGATCACGGCGAGTGCTCCCGCCATGAACAGGATGATCAGGTGGCCGGCGAGGATGTTCGCGAACAGACGAATCGAGAGCGACATCAGCCGCATCACGTTCGAAAGGACCTCCAGGAAGAAGATGAAGACGGCCATCGCGCCGGTGACGCCTCCGGGCACGAGGCCCTTCAGGTAGCCGATCGGCCCCTTGGCCCTGACGCCTTCGTAGGTGTACGAGATGAACACCATCAGGGCGAGCACGAGTGGGATCGAGAGGTTCGCCGTTGCCGCATAGAGCGAGAACGCCGGGAACGAGAAGCCGAAGACGTGGATGTAGTGCTCGGTGTTGGTCGGCAGCGGGATGTAGCCGATCAGGTTCGAGAACATGATGAACAGGAACAGCGTCCCGATGAACGGGAACCAGCGAGCCGTCATCTTCCTGTCGAGGTTCCCGCCGGCGATGTTGTCGTGCATCAGTTCGTAGAGCGCCTCGACCGCCGTCTGGACCTTGTTGGGGCGCGCCTGCATGCGACGCGCGACGTAGATCATGCTGATGCAGGTCGCCAGCGACGCGAGGATGAGATACAGGACGGCCTTGTTGACCGAGAAGACACCGAGGTTGACCCACTGGCTGAGTTTGAACTCGTTCTGCGGTTCGAAGCTGTTGTTCCGGGTCCCGCTGAAGCCGTAGATCAGGCCGAGCAGCACGATCCCGCCGATCCAGACGCCGCCGAGGATCAGCAGCGTCGTTTTGACGGCACCCGTGCTCTCAGGCTTGCCCGGGTCCTCGGGCGTCAGCGCGGGGCTCTTGGAGGCGACTGCGCTCATGATGTGCTCGGCTTCCCGTGCGCCCCGCCGGCGCCCTGCAGCGGGCCCTCGCGGGTCACGAAGGACATCAGGAAGTAGACGGTGAACGCCGCGAGGTCCAGGGCGGCGGCCATGATCGCGTCGTCCTTGCCGAGCGCGAAGCGAGCCAGGATGATCGCGAGCGCCACGAGCCAGATCCTGCTCATCATGCCGGCGACGTGCAGGCCCGCTTTGACCTTCGGGTCCCCGGTTCGCCGTGCGCCCGCGTGCATGAGCTCGGTGCTGGCCCTCGTGAGTATCCAGGCGGCCGCGCCGATCAGGTAGCCGCCGACCGGGAGACCCGCGATCAGCACGAAGGGGGCCGTCGCGAGCACCAGGCACACGTCGAGGTAGCGAAGTGCGATCACGTCAGCTTGCTGATCCGGGGGGCCTGCCGTGCCTGAGTGCCCAGAGGCTGCGCCGGCGAGCAGGTGTCCCGGCCATGCAGACCCGTCCAGCGGCGGCGCAGACGGTCCGGTCGCGGCACTCGCGGACCGGCGGCAGCCACGGGAGGGCGCGACGGCCCCGCGTCCTTGCGACGGCGCGCTGGGAGCGCTTCAGACGCCGCCCGCGGCGGCTCGCGGGCCTGCCTGGGCCGGCCGGCTCAGACGACCCTCCGGCCGAGATGCCGGGCAGGCGCGTTGGTTCGTCGTTCGCGTCGAAATCCGGGAGTTGCACAGGGCCACCCTACAGATGGGGAGATTTCCGCGCAGAATCGCGGCGGAGCCGTCTGGGCGTCCCTCAACGGACCACGACGACGCGGCTAGTCTACCCGGTCCCGGACTTCGTAACAAGTTTGTGACATGCGGTACGCAGCCTAACCGGGTTTCTCCGCAGAGGCCGCGAGCGCCATCGGGGCCTGCCATGAGCCGCGCGCGGGACGGTAGATCAGCCGTGAGATGAGAAGCGCGAGGACGATCGTGAGGAGCCCGCCGAGCATGTCCAGCACGAAGTGGTTGCCGGTGGCGAGAACCGCGAACGCGGTGATGAACGGATAGATCACCGCCGCGATCCTCACCAGAGCCCGTTTTGAGATCGCCCACAGCGACACCGTGCACCAGACGGCCCACGCTATGTGCAGCGAGGGCATCGCCGCGAACTCGTTTGCGTGCGAGGAGAGCGAGCCGGTGTGCCAGGAGCCGATCGCGTGTGTGGCGGCGACGACGTCGGTGAACCCCGCGAGCATCCGCGGCGGAGCCACCGGGAACCGCCAGAACACCGCGAACGCGATCACGTTCGCGAGCACGAGCGCGGTGCGCAGCGGCCGGTAGATGTCCGGCCTGCGCCACCACAGCCATGCCAGCACGCCGAGGGTGACGATGAAGTGCGCGTTGTCGTAGTAGTCGGAGAGGATGAGCCCGAGCGTCTGGTGCCCGGCGAGCCACGTGTCGAGTGCCCGCTCGGGCGCGATGTGCAGGGACTGCTCGAGGTTCAGGATGTCCTGGCCGTGAACCAGGGCGAGATGCACCCGGAGCGGCGCGAGATTGGTGATCGCGTCGTACACCCACAGCAGCCAGACGATCGCCGCGGCCTCGACCCACCAGCGCGTACGTGGGACGGCTCGCGCCGGAGCCAGCACGGACGCGGCGGCGGCGCTCTGATCGATCCTGACAGCCGTGGACAAGTCTCCGATGTTATCCGCGGCCCAGGCCGCTAGGGCATCGTGGGAGTGAGCCCCCGCTCGGCCATGCTCTCCAGGACGCGCGGCAGGGCCTGGGCGGTGCGCCTCCAGGACCCCGGCGCCGAGTAGTCGTCGGCATCGTGCAGCAGGAGCACCGACCCCTCGACCGTGCCCCCCGTCACCAGGCGCGTGATCGACTCGGCCGTCGCCTTCGCCTCCCAGTCCCTCCCCCAGTGGCTCCAGAGCAGCGTCCTGTAGCCGCGGCGTTGCGCGATCCGCAGGGCCGCAGCGTTCAGGATCCCGTATGGGGGCCTGTAGAGCTCCGGTGCGCGGCCCGTCGCAGCCTGGATCGAGTCGACGGCGCGCGCGAGGTCCTCGCGGACCTGCCACGGCGTCAGACGCAGCAGGTTGCGGTGGCGGTCGCAGTGGAGGGCGATCTGGTGTCCCGCGTCGGCGACCTCGCGTGCCAGCGCCGGGTCTCTGCGGACCTGCTCGCCGACGAGGAAGAAGGTCGAGCGCACCCGGTGCCCGGCGAGGATCTCGAGCACCGCGGGCGTGCCCTGGGGGTGAGGCCCGTCGTCGAACGTGAGCGCGTAGCCGCGTCCGCTCTCGGTGGTGTCCTCCACGCCCAGGGGGCCCCTCAGCGCCGGCCAGGCGCCGGTGAGCGCGGGAAAAGCGTAGGCGGCGGCTGCCGCCGCGGCCAGCACGCCGGCGATAGGGGTGGCTCGGATGCGATGATCGTCGTTGGACATGCTCGAACTGGTGCTCGGAATCATGGCGGCTATAGGGGCTTCCAGCCTCTACAGCCTAGGGGTCGCCCTCCAGGCGATGGATGCGAAGGAGTCCCCCGCCGAAGACCACCTGCGGCTGGCGCTGATGACGGGGCTGCTCCGCCGCGCGCGCTGGCTCACCGGGACCGGGCTCTCGATCCTCGGCTGGCCGCTGCAGGTGGTGGCGCTGATGCTCGCCCCGCTGGTCGTAGTCCAGCCCGCCCTCGCGTTCGGCCTGCTCGTGCTGATGTTCCTGGCCGAGCGGATGCTCAACGAGCACGCCGGCCGCTACGAGCACATCGCGATGGGCGCGATCATCGTCGGCGTCATGGGCGCGGCGCTCTTCGCCCCGCCTCGCAGCACGGGCACCGGCGTGGAACCGCTGACGATCACGCTGGTTCTGGTCGGCCTGGGGTTGGCGAGCCTCATGCCCTACTTCCTTCGCGCCATCGGTCGCCCGCACCCGGAGGTGACGATGCTCGGAGCCGGGCTCGCGGGTGGCTGGGCGGGAGTGGCGACGAAGCTCGCATCGGACGATCTCGCCAGCGGCCACGTGCTCGCCGCGCTCGCGTGGGGCATCTCGACCGCGGCGGCTTCCGGCGTCGGCATCCTCAGCGAGATGAGCGCCCTGCAGTCGCGGCCCGCGATCCAGGTCGCACCCGTCGTCTTCGTGACCCAGACGGTGGTCCCGGTGGTGCTGGCGCTGGCCGTCCTGGGAGAGGAGCTGAGCGCGACCCCGCTCGGGGGCGTGCCATTGATCGTCTCCCTGCTAATCACGGTCTGCGGCGCGGGCGCGCTCGCACGCTCGCCGCTGCTGCTCGCGCTGATGGAAGATCAGCCGGTGAGCGAGCGGAGCGTCTCGGCGGAGAGCCCGCCGGACCCGAGCCAGCCGACGATCCGCTCGAACCCGGCGACTGACGAGGCGGAGCCGCCGAGCCCGACGACGAGCACGTCGCCGGCGCGCATGCGGCGCTGAGGCACGGCGGATGTGGCGCTGATGTGCAGTGCGCCCCGCACCGGCGTGGCTCCCTCCGTGCGACCGAGCACGAGCTGGCCGACCGAGAGGCCTCCTGGGGGCTGCAGGTAGTAGTAGCGGTGCTTCAGGCCCAGCGCGCGGGCCTGGGCGTGCAGCACGGATCGCGTGCGCACCCAGCGCAGGAGCGCCGAGCCGGGGACCTCGGGCAGGATTTCGTCGCCGGCCGCAGTCACAGCCGCGATCTCCGCCCGTGAGGGGATGACGCCGCCGTCCGCGAAGGAGACATGTATCCCGGCGTTCGCGAGCTCGCGGGCAACCTTCGGGACATCGCCCGCCGGC
This sequence comes from uncultured Solirubrobacteraceae bacterium, assembly GCA_963740075.1. GTDB lineage: Bacteria > Actinomycetota > Thermoleophilia > Solirubrobacterales > Solirubrobacteraceae > Palsa-744. Next base: position 292,549 of record CAVUCP010000001.1, read on the forward strand.
GTCTGCACGATCACGCCGACATCGGGCGCGGAGGTCGCGACGTGTGTGAGCGACTGAACGTGCAGCACCTTCGCCGCGAGCGCCTCCACCTCGTCGGTGGACATGATCCAGGAGCCGACGGCGAGGAGCAGCGCAGCCTGTCCCGCGAGGGCGACCGCACGAAGGCGCCATGCCGGGATCGGCCGGACGCGGCGCGGCGGGTCGAGCACGACGTCGACGGCCGCGGGGCCGAGGTCGCTCACGCGCATACCATCGGTTGAGGCTTCGGCCCCGTCCTCGCTGCAGAAGCTGGCACGGACGTGGTCGCGAAGCTCATCGGTGTCGTTGGCCAGGCGCAGCAACGCGAGGTCCGCCATCGCGCGCGTGTTGAGCCGGGCGTGCCCGATCGGCAGGCCGTAGGAGACCACCGGCGTGCCCGCGGCTCTGGCCTCCAGGCACGTGACTCCGCCCGTCGAGTGCACGAGGACGTCGGCGGCGGCGAGCACCTCCGGCATCCGGTCGGTGAAGCCGAGAACGTGCACCCTCGGTTCGGCGGCGAACTCTCCGCGGAGCTTCTCCGCCAGCTGCTCGTTGCGGCCGGCGAGGCACACGATGCTCGTGACCTCGCTGACCTTCGTGAACTCGGCGACCGCGCCGGCGATGTCGCCCACGCCCCAGCCGCCGCCGGAGACGACGACCATCCGCCCGTGCTCGGGCAGCTCTAGCGCGCGACGCGCCTCGACCGGGCTGCGGGGCTGCAGGAACTCGGCGGATATCAGCGGGCGGACCAGCTGGACGCTGCCCTCCCCCGCGATCCGCTCGACGAGCGACATGGACTCGCCGTACATCACGAGATGCATGTCGATTCCCGGCTGCGCCCAGAAGAAGAGTCCCGTCAGGTCGGTGATCGTCGCGACAGTGGGACAGCTCACCTCGCCGGTGAGCCGCAATCTCGCCAGCACGACCGTCACGGCGGGGTATGTGGAGACGATCACATCCGGTTCATGTTCATCGATGATGCGCGACAGCGGCCGCGAGCCGAGCAGGCAGAGCGTGCGCCGGGCGACCATGCGGATCGGCAGGACATGCTCCAGCAGCCAGTAGATCACCGTGTATGTCCAGGGGAAGAAGCGAAGCTGGACGCGATAGCCGTCCTCGACGACGGGGCGCAGGAGCGGGCCCATCGCCGCGAGGCCGTCGATGACCGTGACCTCGGCGGGCTGCGGCGAGTTCTCGATCTGCTCCGCCAGGGCGCGCGCTGCCGACGCGTGCCCCTCTCCGACATCGGCGGAGAGAATGAGGACACGGCTCGGCCCGGGAGCCCGGCGCGGGTTGCGTTTGCGTTGACGGCGTGGCATCAGATGGTGGGGCCGCAGATCGCGGCCCTGCGCAGCCTCGCATACGCAGCAGACATCGGCCTGCTCACGCAGCTGCGTCTACAGGATACCGGGCCTGCGGGACGCTCGCATCCAACCCAGCGGTAAGAATGCACTCAGATGCAGGCTGCGACCCCAACCCCTGCGCCGCCGTTGGCCGCCGGGGCGCCCACCCGGGCGGGCGCGAGCGCACCCGTGTGGCTGATCCGGGTGCTGGGCGCCGCCGGGCTGATCGCGGTGCTCGTGAGCACCTTCGGGATCGCCGCGGGTGCGGCGGGGGCGCCGAACGTCTACGTCCCGGCCAGGGTCGGAGGCTGGCCGTCGTGGCTGGCCGGTCCGCTGAGCAGCTTCAGCCTCTCGATCTCGGGTTCGAGCTTCCAGACGCTCACCCTGGTCGGATGCGCCGGCTACCTGCTCGTGCTGCTTGCCGCCAGGAGCATCGCCTGGCGCCTGCTGGCCGCGACGATCGTCATCGCCCACGTGATCCTGATCCTCGGGCCGCCGCTCATCTCACAGGATGTCTTCGGCTACCTGGCGTTCGCGCGGATGGGTGCGCTGCACGGCCTCGATCCGTACACCCGGATCCCTGCGGAAGCGGCGCTCGACCCCGTCTACCAGTTCATCGGATGGCCCTTCCTGCACTCGCCATACGGGCCGCTGTTCACCATCGCCAGCTACGCGACCGCGCCGCTGGGCCCCGCCGGCGGCCTCTGGGTCCTGAAAGCCGTGACGGGGCTCGCGAGCCTCGCGGCGATCGCCCTCATCGCCCGCGCGGCCGGCCGCCTCGGGCACAGTGCGCGCTGGGCCGCGGCGTTCGTCGGCTTGAATCCCGTCCTGCTGGTGCTCGCGGTCGGCGGCGCGCACAACGACACGATCGTGATGCTCCTGATGGCGCTGGCGCTCGCCATGACCGCGGGAGCCGGCGAACGCCCGCGCGCCGCCGCCGCCTCGCTTGCGGCCGGCGTCGGAGTGAAGATCACCGCCGGGCTGGTGCTCCCGTTCATGCTGCTCGGGGTGCGCGACAGGCGCGAGCGCATCCGCGCCGCGGTGGCTGCAGCGGCGATGCTCGCGGCACTCGCCGCGATCGGGGTGATCGGTTTCGGCGGTCACGCGCTCGGGTTCCTGGACGCCGTGAGCGAACAGCAGCAGCTCGTCGCCACACACAGCATCCCGGCGGAGAGCGCCAGGCTGCTGGGCCTGAGCGGCACACCGACATGGTGGCGGCACCTGTTCATCCTTGCGTTCCTGGTCGCGTTCGTGTTCTCGCTGTGGCGCACTGCCCGCGGCGCCGACTGGCGCGTGTGGGCGGGCTGGGCGACGATCGCGCTGCTGCTCACGACGGCCTGGCTTCTGCCCTGGTACACGCTGTGGCTGCTTCCGCTCGCCGCCGTGTGCGGAGATCGGCGCCTGCGTGCGGCGACGCTCGTCTTCTGCGCGTGGGCGGTGCTGATCCACCTCCCGTTCGCCGAACCGGTGCTGAGCCCGACGATCCCGAAGCAGCACAGCTACAAGGGTCTAAGGGTTCCCGCCGCCCGACACCGCCTGGAACTCACCAGTTTCCAGATCCTTCGAGACATCGACCTCGATCTCCGCTGGTGAGGCGTCGGGCCTCATTCGGCGCAGACGGATCGAGTCAAGGCGCCTGAACTTCAGGATCTCCAGCACGTACACGAGGTAGATGCTCGCCGCGACGACGATGAGGGCGAGCACGATCATCACGATCGTCCAGCCGAGGTGCAGGTGGCCTTTGTGGTCGCTGTAGGGGACGAAGCGCAGTGCGAGCGCGAGGCCCGCGAGCATCAGTGTCCACGTGTACAGGTACGCGATCGTGCGCCTGTTGCTGAAGCCGATCCTCGCCATTCGGTGGTGGAAGTGCTCGCTGTCGGGCCTGTAGATGGGCTGACGGTACTTCAGCCGCTTGAGCACCACGAACGTGGTGTCCAGGAAGGGCACCGCGAGGAGTATGAGCGGCAGCACGAAGGAGACGACGGCGGCGGTCTTCACCGCTGCCTCGACGGCGATCACGCCCATCAGCAGGCCCAGGAGGTTCGCGCCGCTGTCGCCCATGAAGCTCGAGGCCGGCGGGAAGTTGAAGATCAGGAAGCCGAGTGCCGCCCCGGCCGTGAGCGCGGCGAGGACGCCAGGGGGCTGGCGGCCCAGGTCGAAGGCGATGATGGCCATCGCGCCGGCGATGATGGCGCAGACGCCCGCGGCGAGGCCGTCGACGCCGTCGGAGAAGTTCACGACGTTCATCATCACCACCAGTCCGAGCACCGTCAGCAGCGGGCCGGCGTTGGTGGCACCCGCGTTCGGGAACGCCAACTGCCCGACGAACGGCAGCGTGATCGACTTCACAGCGACGCCGAAGTGGACGACGATGACCGCCGCGAGCACCTGGCCGACGAACTTGACGGCCGGGTGGATGTCGTAGCGGTCGTCGATCGCACCGACCAGGGTGATCACGGCGCAGCCGAGGAGCACGCCCTGCCAGAGGTGCGGCGATTCGTGGTAGCCGGCGGGGAGCCAGATGAGTGTCGAGACGAGCACGCCCCCGAAGATCGCGAGGCCGCCCAGCAGCGGGGTCGGGCGGACCGAGAGCCCGCGTGCCCGCGGCTCATCGATCGCCCCGATGCGCCTCGCCAGGCGCATTGTGAGAGGCGTCAGTATCGCCGTCACGGCCGCGGCGACGAGAAGTGCGTATACCGCGTCGAGCTCGTTCGGATGCGCCATCGACTCGCGACAGCATCGCAGGCACGGAGGTCGAGAGCGCCGCAGACGTGCGCGGGCGCTCTCGACGCCCGCTAGGCAGGCGCCGTGGCTGCGAGTCCCTCGTACAGCGGATAGCGCTCCGCGATCGCCCCGACGCGCTCCGCGAGCTCGACCGAGCGCGCCTGGAATTCGGGTGTCAGCGCGGTTGCGAGGATACTGCCGACCTCGGTGAAGTCGTCGATCTGCAGACCGCGGGTGGCAAGTGCGGGCGTGCCGATGCGCAGCCCCGATGCCTCCATCGGCGGCCGCGGATCGAACGGGACCGCGTTGCGGTTGACGGTGATCTGGATCTCGTGCAGCCGGTCCTCGGCCTGTTTGCCGGTCAGCTCGGGCTCCGCCCTGCGCAGGTCGACCAGCGTCAGGTGCACGTCCGTGCCACCGGTCAGCACGTCCACGCCGTGACCGGCGGCCATCAGCTCCCTCGCGAGCGCCCTGGCACCCTCGACGGTGCGGTTCTGGCGCTCGATGAACAGCTCGCTTGCTGCGATCTTCAGCGCGACGGCCTTCGCGGCGATCACGTGCTCGAGCGGACCTCCCTGCTGGCCCGGGAAGACGGCGGAGTCGATCTTCTTGGCGTAGCGCTCCTGGCACAGGATGATGCCGGCCCGGGGGCCCCCGAGCGTCTTGTGGGTCGTGGTGGTCACCACGTCGGCGCCGAACTCGACAGGGTTCGGATGCAGGCCCGCCGCGACGAGCCCTGCGAAATGGGCCATGTCGACCATCAGCAGCGCTCCGACCTCGTCGGCTATCTCTCGGAAGCGGGCGAAGTCGAGCACACGCGGGTAGGCGGACCACCCCGCGAGGATCATCTTCGGCCGGCGCTCGCGGGCGATCCTCGCGACCTCGTCCATGTCGATGAGGCTGCTCTCGCGGTCCACCTCGTATGGCGCGATGTCGTAGAGGCGACCCGAGACGTTGAGCTTCATGCCGTGCGAGAGGTGCCCCCCGTGCGCCAGGGAGAGCCCCATGATCGTGTCCCCGGGCGTGAGCAGGGCGTGGTAGACGGCCGCGTTGGCCTGCGAGCCCGAATGCGGCTGCACGTTCGCGTGCTCGGCTCCGAACAGCGCCTTGGCGCGATCGATCGCGAGCTGCTCTGAGATGTCGACCCACTCGCAGCCGCCGTAGTAGCGGCGCCCCGGATAGCCCTCCGCGTACTTGTTCGTCAGGACCGAGCCCTGGCATTCGAGCACAGATCGGGGCACGAAGTTCTCAGACGCGATCATCTCGAGCGTCTGCTGCTCTCGCTCGAGCTCTCCGCGTAGGACCTCCGCTATCTCAGGGTCCACCTCGCTGAGCGGACGGTTGAAGTAGTCAGGGCTTAGCTCGGTCACGTCGCTCTCCTTGGCAGGGTGAGGAACACTTGTGCCCAGGCGCGCGGCGGTTCGGCTGACCGTTTCCCGGTGGTCGATTCCACCCATGGGCGCCAGTCGCGGCAGCGCTCACGAGGCTAGCAGGGCGGGGGGCGACGGGTGCGACCGATCAACGGGCGTGCAGGGCCTGCCCGAGCACCGTCTCGAGAGCGGCGCGTGACAGCGCTCCCTGCCTGAGCACATCCCACCTGCCCTCGCTCTGCAGCGCACGCAGGTCGATGACCGTCGAGGGCGTCCCGGGCAGCTCGCCGCCGTCGAGCACGAGGTCCGCGGCGCCGAGGATCTCGGGCGGGACCTCGTCGAGCGACCTGGGGTCCGGGCCGCCGGAGAGGTTCGCGCTGGACTGCATGACTGGCACCTCGAGGGCTGCGAGCGCCGCCAGCGGCGCTCGCAGCAGCGGCACGCGCAACCCGATCGTGCCCGGCTCTGGGCCGCAGGCGGGAGCGAACAGGCCCGCCCGGTTCGCCAGCAGGATCGTCACCGGGCCAGGGAGCAGCGCGTCGAGCGCCAGGAGCTCCGCGGGCTGTATGTCCGTCACCTCGCTGAGCAGCACGCTAGTCCTGAAGAACATCACCGCTGCGGGCTTCTCGGGCGCCCTGCCCTTCAGGGCGTAGAGCCGCGCGGCCGCGTCCGCGTCACGCGGGTCGCAGCACAGCCCGTACACGGTGTCGCTAGGGAACACCGCGACCCCGCCGCCGGCCACGCACCGTTCGAGCGCGCTGGCATCCGCTGCTGTGAGGGCAGCGCTCACGGCGCGCCGCGCTCGGCCACCAGGACCCGCTCGATCCCGGCGAGGTCGCGCAGCAGGCGCACCCCCCCGAGACCCGCCGTTCGCGCGAGCTCGCACGCCCGCTCGCCCTGGCCTGCGCCGAGCTCGATCGCTATCAGCCGCGGACGTAGGCGCCCGGCGAGCTGGGATATCAGCGGCGCGATTACCGACATGCCGTCCGGCCCGGCGAAGAGCGCCTGCGCGGGCTCGTGGCGCAGGATCTCCGGCGCGAGGTCCGGGCGCTCGGAGTCGGCGACATAGGGCGGGTTGGCGAGCACCGCGTCGAAGTCGTCAGGGATGCCGTCCAGCAGGTCGGCCTGGACCCAGCCGACGTCCAGGCCCAGGCGCAGCGCGTTCTCGCGCGCCAGCGCGAGCGCCGCGCCGCTGATGTCGCTCCCCTGGACATGCAGGTCCGGCCGCTCGTCCTTGAGCGCGAGGGCCACGGCTCCGCTGCCGGTGCAGAGGTCGAGCACGCGCGCTCCCTCGGGCAGCCCGAGCGCGCTTTCGACCAGCAGCTCGCTCTCGGGCCGGGGAATCAGGGCGCGCGCGTCGACCGAGATCTGCAGGTTGCGAAAGCCTCGGCTGCCGGTGATGTACGCGACGGGCTCGCGGCCGACGGCACGCCGGCGGACCGCGTCCTGCATCGCGCGCACCTGAGGGCCCTGCACCTGCAGGTCGCGTTCGGTGATCAGGCGCTCGCGTCCGACGCCGAGGACATGCGCGAGCAGGACTTCGGCGTCCAGGCGCGGGGTTTGGCATCCCGCGGCGCGGATCGCGGTGCTCGCTCCGTCGAGCGCGTCCGCGACGCTGTGCCCGCCTTGCCGCGCCATTGCTTTCAGGCTCCCGCCTGGGCCTCCAGGCGCCTGCGCTTCTCGTCGGCCTGCAGCGCCGCGGTGAGCTCGTCGAGCGACCCTTCGAGGACCTGGTCGAGGTTGTGGACCGTGAACTTGATGCGGTGGTCGGTAACCCGCCGCTCTCCGTAGTTGTAGGTGCGGATCTTCTCGGCGCGGTCGCCCGTGCCGACCTGCGAGCGCCGGTCGGCTGCCAGCTCGGCCTGCTGCTCGGCGAGCGCACGCTCGAACAGGCGGGCACGCAGCACCCGCAGCGCCTTCTCGCGGTTCTGCAGCTGGGACTTCTCGTCCTGCATGGAGACCACGATCCCGGTCGGCTTGTGGGTCACCCTGACGGCCGAGTCCGTCGTGTTGACGGACTGCCCGCCGGGCCCGGAGGAGCGGTAGACGTCTATCTGCAGGTCGCCGGGCTCGATCTGCACGTCCACGTCTTCGGCCTCGGGCAGCACAGCCACCGTGGCGGTCGAGGTGTGGATCCTGCCCTGGGACTCGGTCGCCGGAACACGCTGCACGCGGTGGGTTCCGCCCTCGAACTTGAATACCGAGTACGCACCGTCGCCCTTGACGGCGAACGTGTACTTGCCATCGGAGACCTCGATCGGCTCGGCCTGCCATCCACGGCTCTCGGCGTACCTGGTGAGCATCCTGTAGAGGTCTCCGGCCCAGAGCCCGGCCTCCTCGCCTCCGGCTCCGCCCTGGATTTCGACGATCACGCTCTTCTCGTCGTTGGGGTCGCGCTCGACCATCGCCAGGCGTATCTCCTCCTCGAGCTCCTCGATCCGGGTTCGCGCCGCCTCGAGGTCCTCGCGCAGCTCCGCGTCCTCGCCCATCTCCGCGAGGAGTTCCTCGGCCCCGGTCGCGTCATCCTTCGCGCGACGCCACTGGGCGGCCAGCTTTGCCGCCGGCTCGATCTGGCTGTATTCGCGACCGGCCTGCGCGTATCGCTCGCGGTCGGAGATGACCTCGGGGTCCGTCATCTGCCCGCCGAGCTCGGCGAAGCGCGCTTCGATCTGCTTGACGAGCTCTTCGATCACCGGGCCAGTCTAGGCGCCGGTGACCTCAGGCCCTGCGGCGCAGGTCAGGCGACGACCTCGACGCCCAGCAGGTCGGCCGCGGACAGCTCGCCCGGCGTCTCGAGCTCGAGGACCGCCTGCAGCGAGGCGATCGCGACCGCGAGCTGGTCGAGATCGGGCTCGCGTGTCGTCAGGAGCTGCAGCTTCAGGCCGGGCCACATCAGCGCGCGCACCCAGCGCCGGCTGCGGTTGCGGCCGGCGAACTTGATCAGCTCGAAGGAGATGCCGGCTATCAGCGGCACGCCGAGGATCCGTGTGATCACGAGCCAGTACCAGGCCGGGAGCCCTATGGGCGCGAACACGAAGATGGCGACGATCATGACTATCAGCAGGAAGCTCGTGCCGCAGCGGGGGTGCAGGCGCGAGAAGCGCTGCGCGTTGACCGGCGTGAGCGGCAGGCCCGCCTCGAAGCACGAGATCGTCTTGTGCTCCGCGCCGTGGTACTCGAACACGCGCCGCAGGTCACGCAGGCGGGAGAGCAGCACCATGTACCCCAGGAAGATGCCTGTGCGGATGAGCCCCTCGACCACCCAGAACAGCACCGAGGAGTCGCTGAGCTGGCCCTTGATCAGGCTGGTCAGGCCCACCGGGATCAGGAAGAACAGGACGATCGCGAGCGCGAGCGCGAGCACGACGGTCCCGATCCAGACGGCCCGCGGGATCTCGCCGGCCCCCTCCCCCTCCTCCTCACCCGAGGCGGGAGCCACGGGCTGCTCATCCTCCGGGAGCTGCGCGTTGGCGGATATCTCGAGTGCGCGGAACCCGATGCCCATCGAGCCTCCGAGAGCGACGACACCGCGGACGATCGGCAGGCGCAGAAGGCGATGACGGCGCATCGCGGAGTCCAGCGGAAAGACGCTGACGGCGATGTCGCCGAGCGCCGCTTCCTCGGGAGAGCGCTCGTGCTCGAGCTGCTCGGCTGTCGGCTTGCGAACGGCGACCGCCCAGTGGGAGACGCCGCGCATCATCACGCCCTCCAGGACGGCCTGGCCGCCCACCGGCGCGTCGCGCTGCGCCTCGAGCTCGCCGTCGCCGTCGACGATGACGTCGACGTCCGTCAGCTTCGCGGCCGCGTCCTGGCCGGACGCCGGGGCGGCCGGTCCAGCAGCCATCGCTCTACTGAGGGGACCGGGTCTGGGCCGCGTGCAGGCGCCCCTTGGCGACGCGGCGCTGGAAGCGCTCGACACGTCCGCCGGTGTCCATCAGCTTCTGCCGTCCCGTGTAGAACGGGTGGCAGTTGGAGCAGACCTCGACGTGCAGCTCATCCCTGGTCGCCCGGGTGGTGAACTCGTTGCCGCACGTGCAGCTGACGTGCGACGTCACATATTTGGGGTGGATCTTCTCCTTCATCGTCCGATGATTCTAGCGGGCCGCCTGACTCGTGCGGGCAGCACCTTCGCCGCAACCCGGTTCAGGAGCCGGTCGAGCCCTTCGGGCTCTTCGCGGAGGCCGGGTTCAACGGCTGCTGGCAGGCCGGCGTGAGCAGTTCCTCAGAGCGCAGGACGCGCCCCTTCGCGTTCAGCCAACGGAAGTGCACGCCGCCGCGGTAGGAGGCGGGCGCCGAGAGGTTCGTCACCTGGCGCAGGTACCTGTAGGCCTTGACTCCGGGCGAGGAGCCGAGCCAGACCCCGACGCCGGGGCCCGTGACCGAGTGGAAGCGTGTTTCGCCGGGCAGGCGCTCGAGCACGTCGATGCGGATCTGCATCCGCGCCGCGCCCGGCGAGGGACGCCATTTCGCCTGCGAACGTCGCGGAGCGTTCGGCGGCCGAGCCGGCCGTCACGCACTCTTCGAGCACGGCCGAAGTGGCCGGGTGGACCGAGGCCTCGGCGCCTGTCGGGGTCGCGGTGACCGGGGCGGACTGGGCGAAGCCGCCGAGTACGGGCGCCTGCAGGGCCGAAGCCCCCGCGGGGGCGGCGCACGCGAGGACGCATGCGATCGCCACGGGGAGCGCCCACCGCCATCCGCCTGCTGGCCTGTCCTTGCCGCGCGCTGTTTGCCTCATCACCTCACCTAACACATGCAATCGGCGCAGGTTTCGCCCACGGTGAGCGATGCAACCCGGATCTCGGCCCGCCGGACTCAGGTGACCTGGTACAGAGGCCCGTCGCCGCCCTCCGGCGTGGTCAGCCTGTCCGCCCTTCGCCGTGATGGCTCCGCACTGCACGCAGTTCGTGTAGTTCACGATCACGTCCACGTCGCCCGTCTCCGGTGCGTCGTCGGGGATCTCATAGACCCCTGCCGGGCACATCCAGCGCCAGGTCTCGGCTATCTCCCTCGGAACGTGTTTCTGGACGCGGATGTGGTTCGGCGCGTCGTCGCGGGTCGCGTTGCCCGTGATGAACACGGAGGAGAGCTTGTCGAACGTGTACTTGCCGTCCGGCTTGGGGTAGGAGTCCTTCGTGTCGCCGATGAACATCTGCTTGGCGTCGTTGCGGTGCCAGGACCAGCGGCCTGCGGGGAAGTGGCCTTTGGTCGCGATCATGAGGTTGACCATCGGACCGCCCTTCAGGAACCCGTGCTGGAACGGCTGGCGCGTGTTGCGCACCTCGTAGAGCTCTTTGCCCACGGCGGAGTCCTCGATCGCCTGCTCGTATGACTCGAGTGAGCTCTCGCCGCGAACGAGCGCGGCGTAGATCGACTCGGCAGCCAGCTTGCCGGACATGATGCAGTGGTGCACGCCCTTCAGGGCCACCGTGTCGACCATCCCGCCGGCGTCGCCGACGAGCACTGCTCCGGGCATCGAGAGTTTCGGCATCGACCAGTATCCGCCCGCCGGGAGCGCCTTCGCACCCCATGCGACGCGTTCCCCGCCCTCGAGGATCCCCTTGACGAGCGGGTGCGTCTTGAACTGCTGGAGCAGGTCGTGCGCCGAGGTGGTGGCGTCCGCGTACTCGAGGTCCACGACGAAGCCGATGCTGACGAGGTCATCGCCGGTCTTCTCGTCCTTCATCGGGTAGATCCAGGTGCCGCCGATCTGGCCGTATTTGGCTGAGATCTTCAGCGGCCACGGTCCGATCGTGTGGATCAGCCGGTCGAGGGGCTTGGGGACCTTCCAGACCTCCTTCACGCCGAGCTCCCAGACAGCGGGCTCGCGGCCCTCGCCGAGACCGAACTCCTGGATCGCGGCGCCGGTCAGGTGGCCCCAGCATCCCTCGGCGAGCACGGTGGCCTGCGCCTTGATGTCGGTTCCGGGCTCGAAGTTCGAGAGTGGCTCGCCGTCCTTGCCGCGGCCCTTGTCCCCGGAGCGCACGCCGGCTACGCGCCCGTCCTCGACGATCAGCTGCGTGGCCGCCGTCTCGGTGAGGATGTACGCGCCCGCCTCCTCGGCCTGGCGCTGCTGGTAGCGCGCGAGGGCCGAGACCGAGATCACCTCGTTGCCGTGGTTCTTGAACGGCGGCGGCGTCGGGATGCGCAGCTTGGTCTTGGCGCTGGGGATCATGTAGACCGCCTCCTTGTGGACCTCGCCGTAGGCGAAGCCCTCCTTGCGCCAGTCCTCGCGTGTCATCTCGGGGAACAGCTCCTGGAGCGGTCCGGGCCTCATCACGGCGCCGGAGAGGTTGTGGCCGCCGCATGTCTTGGCCTTCTCGATGACGGCGACGGGGACCTCCCCGAGGCGCTCGAGCGTCTCAGGGTCGTCTGCCAGCAGCTGCAGCAGGCGGTTGGCGCACGCCAGGCCGGCGGTGCCCCCGCCGACGATCGCGACGCCCACCTCGATCAGCTCGTCCTCGTCGTCGAGTCCGCGCTTGATGAACTCCGCGCGGGAATCGACCGGCGGTGGGAAGGCCGCAGGCGTACGACCGTCCCGTTGTTGAGCCGTTGGCGCGGACCGCCATCTCAGCCGCCCTTCTTGGCCTTCACAGCCTCGGTGAGCTTCGGGAGGATCTTGTTCAGGTCCCCCACGACACCGAGGTCGGAGAACTCGAAGATCGGAGCGTTCGCGTCCTTGTTGATCGCGACGATGTTCTCCGAGGCTCTGCATCCCGACCTTGTGCTGGATCGCGCCCGAGATGCCGGCCGCCAGGTAGAGCTTCGGCGAGACCGTCTTGCCGGTCTGGCCGATCTGCGCGGCGTACGGGTACCAGCCGGCGTCGACGACCGCGCGTGTTGCGGCGACGGCGCTGTTCCCGCCGAATGCGGATGCGAGCTGTTCGCACAGCTCGAAGCCCTCGGCGTTGCCGAGCCCCCGGCCTCCGGCGACAAGGATGTCCGCACCCTCGATGTCGACGTCGGCTCCGCGCTGCTCACCGCGGGTGACCATCGTCGCCTGCTGCGCCTGCGGGCTCAGCTCGAAGCTGAGCTGCTCGACCGGGGCGTCGGCGCCGCCGGCGTCCTTGATCTCGAACGCGTTCAGGCGTCCGATGATGATCCCGACAGGCGAGCGGTAGCGGATCTCGGAGATCGCCGAGTCGCCGAGGATCGGGCGCTCTGCGATCAGCTCGCCGCCCTCCGCGCGCACATTGGTGACCTCCATCGCCACGCCCGCGCCGAGACGCGCCGCGAGACCCGCCCCGATCTCGAAGCCGAGAAGGCCTCCGCCGAACAGCGCGTATGAGTATCCGCCGTCGGTGATCGCCTTCGCCATCGCGTCGACGAGCGGCTGCGCGAGGCCCTCGGGGCCGTCGGCCACGAGCACCTTCTTTGCGCCGTATTTGCCGAGCGACGCCGCCAGCTCCTGCGGGACGTTCTCGCCCAGCAGGATCGCGTGGGCCTCGCCGCCGAGCTCGGCGGCGAGCTTCGCGCCCTCGGATACGGCACCGAGTGAGTTCTTGTTGATCGCGCCGTCGTAGTGCAGCGCGTAAACCAGGATGTTCGCCATTTCAGTCAGCTTCTCCTTAGATGAGCTTGCGCTCGTCGAGCCAGGCGACGATCTTCTCGACCGTCTCGCCGGTGTCCTCGTCCTCGATGATCTCGCCGGCGGCCTTGGCCGGCGGAGCCTTCGCGGCGACCCATTGCGCTGCAGAGTTATCGCCCCCGACCTTCGCCGGGTCGATGCTCACGTCCGCCGCTGTGACGGTCTCCAGGGGCTTCTTCTTGGCGCCCATGATCGCCTTCAGCGAGGGGTAGCGTGGCTCGTTGATCGCGTCGCCGACCGAGATGACGGCCGGAAGCTTGATCGCCACCGTGTCGTAGCCGTACTCGGCCTGGCGCTCGCAGCGCAGGGCCTCGGCGTCGACGTCCATCTTGATTACCTGGGTCAGCGACGGCATGCCCAGGTGCTCGGCCACGACTGCGCCGATCGTGTAGCACTCGCCGTCATCGGACTGCTGGCCGAGGAGCACGAGGTCGGGGTTCTCGCGCTTGAGTGTCGTCGCGAGCGCATAGCCGGTGGCGGCCACATCGGAGCCGGCGACAGCCGGGTCGCTGAGGTGCACCGACCGGTCGGCACCGAGCGAGACGGCCTTGTGAAGGGCGCGGACGGCGCTCTCGGGGCCCATCGTCACCGCGACGATCTCCTCGACGGGCACCTCTCCGCCCTCCTTGATCTGCATCGCAGCCTCGATGGCGTGCGTGTCATACGGGTTGAGGTTCTTCTCTCCGCTTCGGTCCATCCGCCCCGTCGATGGGTCGATCCGCTTCTCGACGGCGGCGTCTGGAACCTCCTTCACCAGGACGCATATCTTCATTTCTCAGGCAACTCCTTGGGTTTCAGTTGGCTGCGATCCTACCGCTTCGAGCAGTTGACTGACGAGTCAATCAGGCGCGGGTGCGGCAGGCGTCACGGATGAAATCGACGATCGCCTGCGTCGGCGCCCCGGGTGTGAAGACCTCCGCGACCCCCAGGCTCTTGAGCTCGGGGATGTCCTCGGCCGGGATCGTCCCTCCGACCGTGATCACGACGTCATCGATGTCCTGCTCGCGCAGGAGCTCGACGACGCGCGGGACAAGGGTCATGTGCGCACCCGAGAGGATCGAGAGGCCGACGGCGTCCGCATCCTCCTGGATCACCGTCTCGACGATCTGTTCGGGGGTCTGGTGCAGCCCCGTGTAGATCACCTCCATCCCGGCGTCGCGCAGTGCGCGGGCGATGATCTTGGCGCCGCGGTCGTGCCCGTCCAGGCCCGGCTTGGCGACGACTACTCGGATCTTGCGCTGGTTGGCCTGCTGGGCTGTGGACATGGGTTCGTGAGGGGGGTCGGTGTCGAATTTTCCGGATCGCGGGCGCGGACCGGCCGGGCTAGGCGCTCATGCGCCGGACGGCGCCCGCACGGGCGCCCGGCTCCGCCCGTCGGGCGGGCGGGCGGGCAATACATTACGCGCTCGCGGCCGAGCGGCGCAGGACCATCCGCCCCGCGGAGGCGACGGCCGTGCCGGCCCCGACCGCTGCGGCGAGCTTCAGGCGCCTGCCGAGCCGGTCGAGCTCGACCACCTCCCAGCCTTCCTGCGCCGCGATCCGGCGCAGCATCGCGTCGGGGTTCACGACGACCGCGTTGCCGGTGGCCCTGAGCATCGGCAGGTCGGACTCCGAATCGGAGTACGCGTAGGAGGCCTGCAGGTCGATCCCCTCGCGCTCTGCGACCTCCTGCATCGAGATGACCTTCCCCTCGCGGTAGTTGAACGGCCCCGCGGGCCGCCCTGTGTAGCGCCCGTCGACGATCTCCGAACGCGACCCCAGCCCGCCGTCGAACACCAGCACGTGAGCGAGCAGGTCCGCCATCTCCTGTGATGCGGCGGTGAGGATGTAGACCGGCAGCCCGGCATCCTGATGCGCGTAGGCTCGCTCGAGCATCTGCGGATAGAGCCGGGGAAGCACACCCGAGAGAACCCGCGGGGACATCCGCTGCAGGTCGCGCACGCGCACACCCGCGATCATCTCCCCGACCCGCCTGCGCACGTCGTCGGCGCGGTCGTCCGTGGAGCCGAGCAGGCGGAAGCGGACGTTTTCATAGATGTCGCGGGCCAGTCGCGAGCGCGAGATCATCCCTGTCTCGTAGGCGGCCCGCGCGAAGAACACGCCGGATGAGCCGGCCATCAGCGTCTTGTCCAGATCGAAGAAGGCCGCTCCCCGGCGCACCGGCGGGCTCGACTCCTGTTCTGCGCTGTTCGAGCCGGCCACTAGACCTTGAGGATCACCGCGTCGCCCTGCCCGCCGCCCGAGCAGATCGCCGCGCAGCCGTAGCCGCCTCCGCGACGGCGAAGCTCGTGCACGAGGCTCCCGAGGATGCGGGCCCCTGATGCGCCGAGGGGATGACCGAGCGCTACCGCGCCGCCGTTGACGTTCACGCGGTCCTCGTCGATCCCGAGCATCCGAATCGAGTTCAGCGTCACGGACGCGAAGGCCTCGTTGATCTCCCAGAGGTCGATCTCGCCCGGCTGCAGCCCCGCCTTCTCGAGTGCCTTCCTGGCGGCAGCGGCAGGCGTCGTCGCCAGATACGCGTAGTCGTTCGCGCTCTGCGCGTGCGCCACGATCTCCGCGAGGGCCTCCTTGCCGTTCTTGGCCGCCCACTCGTCAGAGGCCAGGACGAGGGCACCGCCCCCGTCGTTGACGCCCGGAGAGTTCCCCGCGGTGTGCGAGCCCTCCTTCGAAACGAGTCCCGGAAGGGCTGCGAGTCGCTCCAGCGACGTGTCGCGGCGGGGTCCCTCATCCACCTCGACGACCGTGTCGCCCTTGCGGCCCGGCACGGTCACGGCCACGATCTCGTCTGCGAGCCTGCCCTCGTCCGTCGCCTTCAGGGCGAGCTCGTGCGAGCGAAGCGCCCAGCGGTCGAGGTCCGCGCGCGTGATCTCGAGCTCGTCCCCGACCTCGGTCGCCTCGACGAACATCTGCTTGCCGGAGAACGGGTTCGTCAATCCGTCGTGGACCATCGCGTCGAGCATCTTCGCGTCCCCCATGCGGTACCCGAAACGTGCGTTCGGGAGCATGTACGGAGCCATCGACATCGACTCCATGCCGGCGCCGACGCCGACATCCAGGTCGCCTGCCCGGATCGCCTGATCCAGCATCACGCTCGCCCGCAGGCCGGATGCGCAGACCTTGTTGATGGTCTCCGAGGAGACGTCCTTCGGGATCCCTGCCTTGATCTGCGCCTGGCGCGAGGGGATCTGGCCCTGCCCGGCCTGAAGCACCTGCCCGACCACGACGTGCTCGACCTGCGCAGGGTCGACGTCGGCTCGCTCGAGCGCCGCGTTGATCGCGACACCGCCGAGCTCGGTCGCGTCCAGCGTCGAGAGTCCGCCGCCCATCTTGCCGATGGGGGTGCGCGCTGCGGCGAGGATCACTGTCTTTGGCATGGGAGCAGGCTTCTCCTGTTTTTGTCGCTCAGTGACGGAAGATCAGCAATGGTAGTGGACACCCGCCGCGCGCCCGCGGGGGATATTGTGCGCCGGCATGGAAGTCTCCTGTACAGGGCAGCCCGCGGCGCAGAGCGGCGCGGACACGATCGCGATCGGGATCTTCGAGGGACAGGGTGCCCCCGCGGGTGCCCCCGCCGAGGTCTCCGAGCTTCTCTCCAGCGGCGAGGCGCGGCGCTCGCGCGGCTCGCTGGGCCTCGCACACGCCGATGGGCGCCGCTGGCTCATCGTGGGTCTCGGCCCGGCCGAGCAGTTCGATCCCGAGCGCGCGAGGGTCATCGCAGCAGCAGCCGGGGCCCGTGCCCGTGAAACGTCGGCCCGCACGCTCTGCTGGGAGCTGCCGCCCGGATGCGGCGGAGATATCGCCGCCGGGCTCGTGCAGGGCACGATGCTCGGGGACTACCGCTTCGATCTGCACCGCTCGGCCGAGTCCGCCGCGGAGAAGCCCGACTCCCCGCCCAAGCACCTGCGGGCGCTCGTCATCGCGGGCGCTCAGGGCCATGAGAGAGCCGTCGCCGAGGCGCAGATCGTGGGCGAGGCCGCCAACCGCGCGCGGGACCTTCAGAACCGTCCCGGCAACGACCTGACTCCCGCCGAGCTCGGCAGGTACGCGCAGGAGCTCGGCCGGGAGATACCCGCATTGTCGGTGAGCGTTCAGGGCACCGAGGCGCTCCTCGCGGCGGGGATGGGCGCGTTCGCCGCGGTCGCGCAGGGCTCTGATCAGGAGCCTGCGCTGATCACGGTCGCCTACGAGGGCGCGGGCGCGAGCGGCCCGAAGCTGGGTTTCGTGGGCAAGGCCGTGACCTTCGACAGCGGCGGCATCTCGCTGAAGCCCGGAGCGAAAATGGCGGAGATGAAGTTCGACATGTCCGGTGGCGCTGCCGTCCTCGAGGCGATGTCTGCGATCGCGCGCCTGGAGCTCCCGGTCAGCGTCGTCGCCGTGATCGGCGCGACCGAGAACCTGCCGAGCGGCCGCTCGATCAAGCCGGGCGACATCGTGACCGCGTCCAACGGCAGGACCATCGAGGTCAACAACACCGATGCCGAGGGGCGGCTGGTGCTCGCCGACTGCCTGTGCCACGCGATCGCCCAGGGCGCCGAGAGGCTCGTCGACCTCGCGACGCTCACGGGCGCCGTCATCGTCGCCCTCGGGTCTACATACGCGGGCCTGCTCAGCAACGACGACGAGCTCGCCGCGCGGGTCTCGGATGCAGGCGTGAGATCGGGGGAGATCGTCTGGCGCCTGCCGCTCCACGAGGAGTACACCGAGATGATCAAGGGCAAGTACGCAGACCTGGACAACGCGCCCGAAGCGCGCAAGGCCGGGACCATCATGGGCGCCAGCTTCCTCGCCGAATTCGTCGGGGACA
Organism: uncultured Solirubrobacteraceae bacterium; assembly: GCA_963740075.1. Taxonomy (GTDB): domain Bacteria; phylum Actinomycetota; class Thermoleophilia; order Solirubrobacterales; family Solirubrobacteraceae; genus Palsa-744. Next base: position 310,396 of record CAVUCP010000001.1, read on the forward strand.
CCCCATGGGCGCACCTCGACATCGCCGGATCGGCGTGGGACCTCGGGCGGCCCTACGTCGGCAAGGGCGCGTCGGGCTACGGGGTCCGTCTGCTCGTGGAGCTCGCCAGGTCCTACTGCGCCTGACGCGCGGGCGGTGGCAGCCGGGCTGTGAGCGCCGCCCATGCGGCGCCGCGCGGATCGACATGCGCGCGATGGCGTCCGTCGCGCCCAGGGATCTCGACCAGCTCCACCTCGCCTCCCGCGGCTGCAGCGGCGCGCTCGTAGCTGCGGCTGATCTGGACCGAGACGATCTCGTCGCTCGTGCCGTGCACCAGCAGGACAGGCGCCGGGGCCGGCACCAGCGCGATCGGGTCCCCGGCCGCGTATCGCTCGGGCACCTGCTCGGGGGAGCCCCCCATCAGCGCATGCGCCGCGCCTCCGTGCCACAGCCGGTAGGCACCTGCGAGATCGCAGACGCCCGCCTGGGCGATCGCGCGGCGGAGCGGGATCGTGACGGCGCCCGCGGGCGCGCCGGCCGGGAGCCGCTCGCGCGAGGCCGCCCACAGTGCGAGGTGCCCGCCGGCGGAGTGCCCGAGGACCGACACCCGTCCCAGGTCGAGCGGCGCGCGCACCCGCGGGAGATGATCGATCGCCGCGGCGACGTCGTCAAAGGTCTCCGGCCAGCCGCCCCCGCCGCCGAGGCGCCTGTACTCGATGTTCCAGGCGGCCCACCCGCGGCGAACCAGGTCTGCTGCCAGCGGGCGCATCACGATCCGCCCGTAGCGGTTCGCCCACGCGCCGCCGTGGATCACGACCATCACCGGGTGCGGACCGGGGCCCGGCGGCAGGTGCAGGTCGGCGCGCTGGGAGCGATGTGGGCCGTAGTGGATGGTCCGCCCGGACCTGAGCACATCGATGATCAGGCGCCGGCGGTTCACTCGCGGCAATGCTAGATCACGCCAACCTGTGAGAATGCCAGCGCGATGAACTTCGACCTCTCCGACGAACACGAGCTGATCCGGCGAACCGTCAGGGATTTCGCCGAAGGCGAGGTCGCCCCCGTCGCGGAGGAGCTTGACCGCACGAAGAGCTTTCCGTACGACATCGTGCGCAAGCTCGGGGCGCTGAACCTGATGGGGATCCCGTTCCCGCAGGAGTACGGGGGCGGCGGCGGTGACACGCTCGCTTACGCGCTGACCGTCGAGGAGCTCACACGCGTGGACTCGTCCGTGGCGATCACCCTGTGCGCCCACACCTCGCTCGGCACGCAGCCGATCTACCTCTTCGGCAGCGAGGAGCAGAAGCAGGAGTGGCTTCCGCGCCTGTGCTCCGGCGAGGTCCTCGGCGCCTTCGGCCTGACCGAGCCCGACGCAGGGTCCGACGCCGGCAATACGCGAACACGCGCCGCCCTGAGGGACGGCGAGTGGGTCATCGACGGCGCCAAGCAGTTCATCACCAACGCCGGCACCGACATCTCGGGCGTCGTCTGCATCACTGCCGTCACCGGCGAGCAGGACGGCGGCGCACGCGAGATATCCAACATCATCGTCGCGAACGGCACTCCTGGTTACGAGCAGGGCGAGCCGTACCGGAAGATGGGCTGGAACGCGTCGGACACGCGCCCGCTCACCTTCAGCGACTGCAGGGTGCCGCAGGAGAACCTGCTCGGCCCGCGCGGCGCGGGCTTCAAGCAGTTCCTGCACATCCTGGACATCGGCCGCATCGGGGTCGCCGCGATGGGCGTCGGGCTCGCCCAGGGCGCGCTGGACCAGGCCCTCGCATACGCGAAGGAGCGCAGGGCGTTCGGGCAGCCGATCTCGCGCTTCCAGGCGATCCAGGGCAAGCTCGCGGACATGGCCACCGAGATCGCCGCGGCGCGGCTGCTGGTGCACAAGGCGGCGCTGGAGAAGGACGCTGGCCGCAACTTCACGCTCACGGCCGCCCAGGCCAAGCTCAAGACCGGGAGGCTCGCGGTCCGCTGCGCCGAGGAGGCCGTGCAGATACACGGCGGCTACGGCTTCATCGAGGAGTACCCGGTCTGCCGCTTCTACCGCGACGCGAAGATCCTCACGATCGGCGAGGGCACCGACGAGATCCAGCAGATGGTTATCGCGCGGGCACTCGGCGCCTAGCCGTCAGCTCGGGTCGCTCAGCCACGGCAGCGGCTCCCCGATCATCTCGGCGAGCCTGCGGCCGTCCGGCTCGTAGTGCTCCCGCAGGCGCTGGAGCGTGGCGGGGGTGGGCGGCGTGTTCGCGCTTACCTCGTTGGGGCTCGCTCGCCAGTTGCGCATGTGGACGCGGCCGGCGACGCGTTCGTAGGGGCGCCGGAGCCGGCGCTGCTGGGCGATCGGCAGGGCATGCCACAGGGCCCGTGAGGCGCGGTTGCGCCGTAGCGCGCGCTGCAGGCCCTGAGGGCTCACCGGGGATGACGGGGTCAGCCATGTCGACGGGCTCGCCCACGAGAACCCGCGGCCGGCTGCCGCGCCGACGTGGTACCTGGCGCCGATGTTCTCCGGCTCGAAGTCGGCGCGCACCCCGATGAACTCGTGTATCCGGTGAAGGAGCTGCGCTGCGGCGTCTTCGAGCTCCTGCGTGAAGACCACCAGGATCTGCTCGCGGGGGAACATCTCGAAGTAGCCCTCGAGCAGCCGCCCGTACTCCCCCATCACCACGCGCCCGGTCGCGTCCGCGGGCTCCGCGCGCGCGGAGCGCAGCGCCTCAGGCGTCAGCATCTCCTTCATCGCCTCATCGAAGGACCTGCGGTCCTGCCCCCTGGAGACGAGCATGCGGTGGTGTGAGACCGCGCGCGCCACCGGGTCGCGCAGGATCGCGATGAGCCGGACATCCGGCAGCCGCTCGCGGATCCGCGCGGGCACGGTGCGCGCGTCATAGGGCGGCTCGGGGCGCTTGCCGCCCAGCCCCTCCACCCCGCCCATCATGTACTGGGGTGTCACGGTGCCCCACATCCGCGTGGCGTCGGCGGCGCCCTCGAAACCGTCGCGGATCACCGCCTGGATGTACGCGTCCCAACCGCGCGTGTACATCGCCTCGTGACTGAAGTACGGGAGCTCCTTGCCGGCGGGCAGCGCGATTTCCGGATGGTGGCGCAGATACTGGAACAGCGAGGTCGTGCCCGACTTCTGGGCGCCGATGACGATGAAGTCGAGCGTGTCCTTCTGCGTCATCCGGGTCTCCAGGCTAGCGATCGGGCGCGGCTGCGCGCTCGAGCAGGGTTGCGGCCGCGCTCGCCGGATCCAGCCGCCGCTGCACGACCTCCTCGATCAGATGCTGGAACTCGGGGTCCTCGCCGAGCTCCTCCTCCAGGCGCCTGCGCATGCGTGCCGTCGCGATCGCGAGCACCTCGTTGTGCAGGTTGCGCCGGCGCCTGTCGGCCAGCTGACCGGCGGAGACGATGTGCTCGCGGTGCTCCTGAAGGCTCTGCACCAGCTCGTCGATCCCGAGCCCGCGGTTGGCCTCCGTCCTGATGATCGGGACCCTCCAGCTCGCCTTCACCTGCTCGGGGGTGCGGTCGAGGTTGGCGAGTGAGAGCACCCCGCGGATCTCGCGCACCATCGTGTCGGTGAGGGGATGGTCGGCCTTGTTGATGACGATCACGTCCGGGATCTCCATAACGCCCGCCTTCAGGGCCTGTATCGAGTCGCCGGATCCCGGCATGAGCACGAGGACGATCGTGTCGGCGTGGTCGATGATGTCGATCTCGGCCTGCCCGACGCCGACCGTCTCCACGAACACATCCTGGCGTCCGGCGGCATCGAGAAGCAGCGCCGCCTGCAGCGCGGCCTCGGATAGGCCTCCGAGCGCGCCCCTGTTGGCCATCGACCGTATGAACACGCCCCTGTCAAGGAAATGCTCGGACAGCCGGATGCGGTCACCCAGCAGCGCGCCGTGCGTGAACGGAGAGGACGGGTCTATCGACAGCACACCGACCGTCCGCCCGGCGCTGCGCCTGGCGGCGGTGAGCGCACCGATGAGCGTCGACTTTCCAACACCCGGCGGCCCGGTGAACCCGACGACCTCCGCCTTGCCGGTGTACGGATAGACCTCCTTCACGAGCTCCCATCCCTCGGGGCGGTCGTCCTCGACGAGCGTGATCGCGCGCGCGAGCGCGCGACGGTCGCCGTCTAGAAGACGCTGGGCGAGAGTTGGCTCGGTCATCGAGCGCGCATCATCGCAGGGCCGCCTGGACCGGGCGGTCCCTTACGATTGCTGACCGATGGAGATTCTCACCGACGCCAGTTCCGAGCCCGCCCCGGATGAGTTCGCGGCCGCCGTCAGGCGCGCGCCGCGGCCACTGCGCGGCGGACCGCTCGCGCTGCTTCGCTTCATGCGCGAGAACCGCATGCTCAGCGTCAACTACCTGTTGCTGCTCGTGCGCTGGGCGCGCCTGAAGATCCGCTTCGGCCGGAGGCTTCAGACGGACGGGATCTGCTTCATCTGCCCCGGGGTGACGCTCGAGATCGGCCCGCACGCGACACTGCGGATCGGCCGGTGGGCGTGGATCGGCCACGGCTGCAAGATCCGCGCACACGAGGGGGAGGTCGAGATCGGGGCGAAGACCGTGATCGGCCAGGAGTGCACGATCTCCGCGTTCCAGCACGTCTCGATCGGTCGCGAGTGCATCATCGCCGACCGCGTCATGCTGATCGACTTCGATCATGGCGTCACCGAGGTCGAGCGCCCGATACGCCTGCAGGGCATCTACAAGCGTGACGTGCGCGTGGGGCACAACGTCTGGATCGGCTATGGCGCGTGCATCCTGCGCGGCGTCGAGGTGGGCGACAACAGCGTGATCGGGACCAGCTCGGTGGTCACCAGGTCCGTCCCGGAGAATGCGGTGGTGGGCGGGGTGCCGGCGCGGGTGCTGAGGATGCGCGAGGCTCCGCGCTGGATGCGCTGGAACTGACCGCGGCCGCGCCGGCGCGTCAGAGCGGTGCCAGCAGGGTCCCGGGCCGGGCATCCACCGCGATGTTGCGGGGGCCGGCCGGGGGGTCGCCGTCGCGGGCGTCCGCCAGGGCACGGCGCAGGCCCTCGAGATGCCCGTCGAAGCGCTCACGCCCGTAGGGCGGCGCGAGCGCCTCGGAGACCAGGAACGCCCAGTCGCTCGACTGCAGGGCCAGCAGCTCACGGACGGCGCCGGCCCCTGCGCGCTCGCGCGCGCCCAGCAGGCGAAGTTCGGCGGCGCGTGCCGCGAACGCCATGTCCGCGACGGGCGGCTCTGACCACGTCGCGAGTCCCCCGCCGCGTCCCCAGCTGCTCGGTGCCCATTGCTCATGGCGAAGCAGGGCCTGCCCGGCCGAGGGGGAGCTCATGTCGACGGGCTCTGTCTGTGCGAGCGCCTCGTCGAGCGGGAGCAGCTCGAGGCCCTGGGCGCCGCACTCCTGCACGACGGCACGCAGCCAGTCGATTCCCTCATACCACCAGTGTCCGAGCAGCTCGGTGTCCAGTGCACACACGACGAGCGGGCCGTCGACACCACGCTCTCGCGCCGTGTGCAGCCGCATGATCGTGCGCGAGACGAAGTCCGCGGCGTGCGTGCGCGCGAGCTCCAGCGCCGCGGCGCGGTCGTAGGCTTCGCCGTTGTTGTTCCACGGCTTGTGCTGGTGAACGGTGTGGTGGTGGTAGTCGCGGTATGCGCCCGCAGCCGGGTAGCCGCCATCGCTCCATACGAGTGAGATCGTGCTGCGGTCGATCGGCACGAGCAGGACACCGGACCCTGTGGCCAGCGGACGCAGGTGCTCGTCGGCGCCCAGTCCCAGGCGGTCGGTGAGCTCCACGCACACCGCGCTCACGCCGGCGTCCTCGAGCGCCCGCTCGAGCCACGGCGCGTAGGCGCACTCGGGGAGCCAGAACCCGCCGGCCCAGTGTCCGCGAAAGCGCCTGCGATGAGAGTCGACCCCCGTCTGCACCTGCAGCCTGACGCCCGCGTCGGTCGCGAGCAGCGGCAGGATCGCGTGCGTCGCCGAGGACGTCCACCGCGCGTGGGGCGCGAAGCAGGCGAGCAGGTCGCCCCCGCGGGCGCGCAGGCTCGCCAGCGCGTGTTCGTAGTCACCCCAGGAGCGGTCGATCTCGGTCGCGAGCGCCTCCTGCCCGACGGCGCGCAGACCGGCGGCGTCGCGCAGATGGGTCTCGCTGCGCACCTCACCGATGAAGCGCTCGAAGCGCTCGGTGATCGCGGGTGCCTCCAGCTGGTCGCAGAGCACGGGCGTCAGCGACAGCGTCAGCGGTGCACCCTCGTCCAGCAGGTCCAGCAGCGGCACGTAGCAGCCCGCCATCGCCTCCCACAGCCACTCCTCGCCGAACGGCCAGGTCCCGTAGCCCTCGACGTATGGCATGTGGGTGTGCAGGACGATCGACAGCGCGCCGCCCGCGCGCCGCGAGCTCACGGGCGGCACACCGCCAGGAAGTCCAGCGCGCGCTCGAGGTTCGCCGTGCCGTCGGGGCGCAGCGCGAAGTCCTGGACGCCGATCGCGGGAGTGAAGCGGTCGTAGAACGGGCCGGTCACGTGAAGCAGTGCGTGCACACGGTCCCATCCGGCGCGGAGCGCGAGCTCGTGAGCGCGCAGCTTGCCGGCGTGAAAGAGGCCGAACATCTGCACGTGCGAGAACTCCGTGCGGCACAGCTGCTCGAACTCGGCGCGGCGATACTCGTGCACATGCCACGGGTTTCCCGACCGCGGCTGGCCCTTCGGAGCGAGGGTGAGGACGTTCGGGGTCGACACGTACACGGTGCCGTTCTCCCCCACCAGCGAACGGAAGTGCGCGAGCACCGCCGCGGGGTCCTCGAGGTGCTCGACCGTCTGCAGGAACACGACCGCGTCTGCGGGCTCCGAGTAGGAGTCGACCAGCTCGCGTGCGAACGTCAGGTTCTCCCGCCGGTAGCGCAGCCGTGCGTGATCGTGGGCCTGGGGGTTGGCGTCGACGCCGACGACCGAGGCGGCGGATGCCGCCAGCACGTTCGATCCGTATCCCTCGCCGCATGCCATGTCGATGACGCGCTCGCCGCGCACGCGCTCGGCGATCCAGTCGTAGACCACCAGGTGCCGGCGGTACCAGTAGTTCTCCTGCGGGACGTCCGGGAGCGTGCGCTCGCCCGTCAGCTCGAGCGGCGGCACGCCGTCGGGCTGGTCACGTTGGACGTAGAGGGTCTCTGTCAATGGCTCTGGTCGGTTGCCCGCGGGGTGCGGGGCGCTGGCACGGCGCGCGAGTATATGGTGCGCCCCGTGGCCCCCACGTTATCCGCACGAGCAGATCCGCGACGCGAACACGCGCTACCACGACGTCGCGGCGGGCCACTACGACTCCAAGTGGGGCATCGACTTCGGCGAGGTCGGTGCCGGCCAGGTCAGCTCGAAGGTCCGCAAGGCGCTCGGCCGGCAGCCGGGGCGCTACGAGCGCGCTCTCGAGATCGGGGCGGGCACCGGCTATTTCACGCTGAACCTGATGCGCGCCGGGTTGATCGGCCAGGCGACGTGCAGCGACATCTCGCCAGGGATGCTCAGCACGCTTTCCGAGAATGCCGAGAGGCTGGGCCTCGAGGTGCTCACCCGGCCTGCGGACGCCGAGCGGCTGCCCTTCGATGATGAGAGCTTCGACCTGGTGTTCGGCCACGCGATCCTGCACCACATACCGGACCTGCCGCGGGCGTTCGCCGAGTTCAAACGCGTGCTGGCCCCCGGAGGGACGGTCCTGTTCGCCGGGGAGCCCTCGCGCTACGGCGACCGTCTGGCCGGCTACCCGAAGCGCCTGGCGGGCGCGATCGCGCCGCTGTGGCGCCGCGCTGTCCGTGTCCGCGGCGCCGCGCAGGGCGACGGCGACGAGGAGGAGGAGTCGCTCGAGAGGATCGTGGACGTGCACGCCTTCGCGCCCGGCGAACTGGAGGCCGCGGCATCCGGTGCCGGCTTCACCGACGTCAGGGTCACCGGCGAGGAGCTGCTCGCCAACTGGTTCGGGTGGACGAACCGGACCCTGGAGGCGACCGCAGACCCGCACGACATCCCCTGGGCGTGGCGCCAGTACGCATACCGTGGCTATCTCATGCTTCAGCACGTCGACCAGGGGCTGCTCGAGTCGCGGCTGCCGGCGGCGATCTTCTACAACCTGCTGCTCTCGGCCCGCAAGGCGGGCTGAAGACGGGGCTAGACGAGCTCCTTCAGCCAGTCCGTCCCGCCGCCCTGGATCCTCGCGATCAGCTGCTCTGACTGGAGCGCCTGCTCGCGGCGGGTGCGTCGTTCCCACGCCATGCGCCTGAGGCGGTTGGCGCGGCGGGCGGCGTGGCGCAGCAGCGGCTGCGTGGGCAGTGGGGCGGCCTTGGGGGCGAGCGCGTAGTGGGCGCGCGTGAATTCGCCGCCCCGGAAGCCCGCCCCGTGGTGGTAGACGATGTCCCCGTAGACGGCGAAGAACAGCGGATCGAGGTTGCGCCGGTTCGAGCGGAGCAGCTGCACCCACGGCGTGTCGGTGATCTCGAGCTCGCGCAGCAGGTTCCCGCCGACGTCGCTGACGTGTCTGCCGCGCCCGTCCGGCCACCTGTAGCCGGCGGACCAGTCGCCGGGAAGGTTGTGCCATGCGCCGACCGTCGTCACGCAGAAACATGGGTGCGGCTGCTGGTCGCTCAGGTTCTCCGCCCTGCGCACCGCGAGGAGGCTGGCCTGCGATAGCGAGCTCTCGATCTTGGGCATCGGATCTGCGATCGGGAAGGCGTCGCCGTCGAGGAACATCAGCAGGTCCGTCTCCTGCGCCTCGCCGGCGATCTCGATCGCCAGATGGTTCAGCTTGTCCGAATGACGGCCGCCCTGTTCCAGGACGCGGTCGAAGTGCACCGCGTAGGACTCGTCGATCCCCTCGAGCGATGTCCACACCTGGAAGGGCACAGGTATGTGCTCGCGCAGGTAGCGGCTCTGGATCTCGATCCAGCGCGGCGAGCGATAGTGGACGGTGGCGATGTAGAGCACGGCGGGGAAGCCTAGTGGCCGGGCGTGTGCGCCGTGGGGCGCTCAGTCGACCCGGTCATAGCCCCAGAGGCTGACCAGATCCCGGTCCAGGTACTCGCTGAGAGCGACGACCTCGGGCTTGAAGCGGCTGCGGAGTTCGGCGGTTAGTCGCTTGTCCTCCGGCGGCACATCGCCCACCACGGCCCGGCGCCTGACGGCCGAGATCGCGCCGTGGCGCATCCGCTGGCTGCTCATGGCCTTCGCGGCGGCCTTGGCTGAGCGTGTCAGCGGCCCGCGCCCGAGCGATGCGGAGCGGACGATGTTGTCCAGCTGCTGCGAGCGAACGACGCGCGTGGTCACATTGGCGTCCACGACGTCCACGGCATGGTCGGCGCGAACATCGAGGAAGTCCAGGACGCTCCTGACGGCGGCCTCGTTGTCGGCTCGGAAGTCGTCGTAGATGAGCACCAGCATCTGGTCCGCCGGGAAATGCCGGCGATAGCGCTCGAGCTGCTCGACGTAGGCCACGTGCTCGGAGTACTGCAGCAGCTGCGGCAGGTGCGAGCGGCGCGGAATCCGTCTGCCCTGTGCGCGTGCGGATTCCAGGGACATCGCCTTCCTCAGGTCTTTCACCGACTCGACCTCGCCGCGCAGGAACGTGAGGTGCAGCGAGCGCAGGAAGCTGGCGGGCTCGCGCAGGATCGCGATCATCCGCGCGTCAGGCCGCGCCTCGGCGATGTTTGCCGAGGCGGTGCGCGACCACAGGTAGGTGGCTGATGCCTCGCCCACCCGCTGGGACGGGTCGGCCGGCTCGAACAGCGCGAGGTATTCCTCGAGTGTCTGCGGATGCGGCGCCTCGCGCTCGTAGCGAAAGCGCGAGCGCATGTCGCTCGCGAGATACCGCGGCTCCTTCAGGTCCGGCATGAAGATCTCCGGGTGGCGCCGGAGCATCTCGTACAGAGCCGTGGTGCCGCTCTTGTGGTGTCCGACGATGTAGAAGTCCGGGAAGCGGCCCTCCGTGGCAGGCTCTGGCTGCTCCTCCGATTTCACCGGCCATAGGCTAGCGGCTGGCATACGGCCGATCGGCCGGTGACCGCGAGAGCACTGGCCTAGACTCACCCCATGCCTCTCTCTGAGCAACGCGACTTCCCGCTGTTCCCGCTCGGGATCGTCGTGCTGCCGACGGAGAGCGTTCCGCTGCACATCTTCGAGGACCGCTACCGCAGCATGATCGAGCACTGTCTGGACGTCGAGCCGGGCTCGCCGACGCGGGAGTTCGGGATCCTCTGGCTCTCCGATGAGGAGCTCGAGGAGGTCGGCTGCGCCTGCGAGATCGAGCGTGTGGTCGAGCGGCTGCCGGACGGGCGGATGAACATCGTGGTTCGCGGCACGCGCCCGTTCCACATGCTCGAGCGCCAGGACGACCTGCCCTATCCGGCGGGCGTCGTGCGGTTCCTGGATGACATCGAGGGCTCGTCCGGGCCGGACGCGGGTGCGCAGGCGCGGGAGCTCTACCGCGACCTCGTGATGGCCGCGACGGACCGCGAGCTGCAGGACGCTGAGCTGGCGGAGCTCGACTCCTACGACATGGCGGGCACCGTGGAGTTCGACCTCGAGGCCAAGCAGCGGCTGCTCGAGCTGCGCTCGGAGGATGAGCGGCTCGGCCTGCTCGCCGGTCTTCTCCGCGCGGCGATCGAACGCCTGGACCTGATCGAGCGAGCGCAGGCGCGTGCGCGCTCCAACGGCAAGGTCCGCTTCGGCTGAGCGCAGTCGCGTGAGGTCACGGGCCGGCTAGTTGGAGATCCCGCACAACTGCTGCGCCGTCTGGAGAACCAGCAGCTGCAGCTGCTGGAGCGCCTTCGACTTGCCCGCGGAGTTGTCCGAGAAGGTGATCGTCCCCGCTTCGTCCCGGTAGGAGTACGTATACACCGAGCCCGGCTTCGGGGGCAGCACGGTGTGGGCCGCGGACGTTTCATGGAGTTCTTCCTCCACGCCTCTGGCGAGTACGAGGTTCTGATCGGTCAGTTTCAGTTCCGGGCCGCCGTTGCACTGGACACCGCCCTCTTCGTTGATCAGCAGCGTCAGATGCGCATGGGTGGCAGGGTCGGTCCTGGTGAGGATGAACAGGTCGCCGGGTTTGACTTCGCCGCAGGCCGCGCACAGCAGCACGAGCGCCAGCGCGAGCAGCCCTGCACCGAGCCGCCTCACGCCGTGACCGCCACTCCGCCGCGCCGGGGGTCCCCGGCCCCCTCGATCTGGCCGCTTCGGCTCAGAACCGCCTGCACGCCGCCGAAGAACAGGTTACGCGCGCCGAACCGAACGACCCGGCGGTCGCCGAGTGCGTGCAGGTCCACTCCGGGCTCGGCGAACACGATGTCATCCTCGAGGTGCACACGCGGCGAGTCGACGGCCTCGCTGGGCTCCAGCCCCGTGGTCGACGACGGCGACGATCGTCTGCAGGATCGCGGAACGGATCCGGTTCGAGCCCGCGCTGCCGAGCACAAGCTCGACCTCGCCGTCCCGTGTGACGACCGTCGGCGCCATCATGCTCGGCAGGCGCAGGCCCGGCGGGTGCATGTGAAAGCCGAGCGGGTTGAGGTCCTGCTCGCCCATCATGTTGTTCAGGTGCAGCCCCGTGCCGGGGACGACCACCGCCGACCCCTCGCCGTTGGTGCATGTCACGCTGCACGCGGTGCCGCGGGAGTCGAGCACGGAGATGTGCGTCGTGGAGCCGAGCCTCGAGGCGAGGAAGGCCTCGGCGAACCCCTCCTGTGCGAGACCGTCGACGAACTCGGGGGTGCGCTCCCCCTGCGCGGCGGCCATCGCGCTCACGGTGTGCGCGAGGGTCGGCGGTGCGGGACCCCGGTCCAGGAGCGCGAGCGCGTAGGCGAGCAGCGTGCCTCCCGCCGACGGCGGCGGGTTGGTGAGGATCATCCTGTCGCGGTAGGGCATGCTGACGGGACGGCGCTCGATCGCGCTGTAGCCCGCGAGGTCGGCCGGTGTGATCGACCCGCCGATGTCCGCGAGCCAGCGGCAGACCGCGGCGGCTATGTCGCCTGTGTAGAAGGGGGCGGGCCCCTCGGCCGCCAGGCGCCGGAGCGCATGGCCGAGTTCGGGGTTCACGAGCGTCTGGCCCTCGTGCAGGATCTCCCCGTTCGGGGCCCAGATCGCGGCGCACTCGGGGGTCGAGGTCAGCAGTCCTGCGAGGATCTTTGCGACGTATGCCTGTCCGGCGTTGAGGACGACGCCCTCCTCGGCGCGGCGCGCCGCGGGCTCGGCCAGCTCGCCCAGCGGCACGGTGCACCACCGTCTCACGGCCTCCGCCACGCCGGCGGGCACCCCGTAGACCGCGCATGACGCTGGGCCGCAGTGGAAGATCTGCGTCGCGTCCCCGAAGGAGACCTCCACCCCGCTGAGCTCAGCCTCCGTCCCGTCACCGGCGCGAGATGGGGCCGCGGCGAAGAAGTCGAGCAGCACCGGCTCCGCGTCCGCTCCCGCGACCAGCATGTAGCCCCCGGCGCCGAGGCCTGTGAGCAGCGGCTCGCACGCGAACGACATCGCCATCGCGGCGACGGCGGCATCCACGGCGTTACCGCCGTCTCGAAGCACGTCGGCACCCGCCCGTGCTGTCAGCGGGTGGCCTGCGGCGACCACGCCCTTCCCGGAACCGGCCATGTCAGAGCGATAGCACAGCGCCCGGGCGGGCGACGCCGGCCCGCTCGCTCAGATGCCCGGGATGAACTCGGGGATCTCGAGCTCGTCGCCGCGACGCGGTCTCGCGACGGGGCCGCGCGGGGGACGTCCGCGCCGCGGTCACCTCGCCGGTGGCCGGCTCTTTCAGGCGGCGCAGGCTCTTGCGCCGGCCCTCGTCTCCGTATCCGGTGGCTACCACGGTGACCCAGACCTGGTCGTCGAGCTTCTCGTCGACCATCGCGCCGAAGATGATGTTGGCGTCGGGGTGCGCGGCCTGGGAGACCGACTTGGCGGCCTCGTTGACCTCCCAGAGCGAGAGGTTCGTTCCTCCCGTGATCGAGAGCAGTATCGAACGCGCGCCCTCCATCGACGTTTCGAGCAGCGGCGAGGAGACAGCCTGTTCGGCGGCCTCCGTCGCGCGGTTCTCACCCACGCCCATGCCGATGCCCAGGAGCGCGCTCCCCGCCTCGCTCATGATCGTCCGCACGTCCGCGAAGTCGAGGTTGATCGAGGCCCGGGAGCGTGACGAGATCGGAGATTCCCTGGACGCCCTGGCGCAGGACGTCGTCGGCGACACGGAACGCCTCGACCATCGCGGTCTGCTTGTCGAGCACGCTCAGCAGCCTGTTGTTCGGGACCACGATCAACGTGTCGACCTCTTCCGCGAGCGCCGCGACACCGCGCTCGGCCTGCTCGGAGCGGCGTGTTCCCTCGAAGCCGAATGGCTTGGTGACGATCGCGACGGTGAGCGCGCCGAGCTCGCGGCAGATGCGGGCGATGACCGGCGCTGCGCCCGTCCCCGTCCCCCCTCCGGACCCGGCTGTGATGAAGATCATGTCCGACCCCTTCAGGAGGGACTTGATGCGGTCGTAGTCCTCCATCGCGGCCTGGCGCCCGATGTTGGCGTCCGAACCCGACCCGCGCCCGCGGGTCAGCTCCTCGCCGATGTGCAGCGTGAGGTCGGCGGTGGACTGCTGGAGCGACTGCAGGTCGGTGTTGATCGCGAGGAACTCGATGCCCTCGACCTCGGCCTCGACCATCCTGTTGACGGCGTTCACGCCACCGCCGCCCACGCCCACGACGCGAATGACCGGCTGGCCCGCGACGGGGGTGCTCCAGCCGAGCGGCTCCTCACGCGTGTACTCGCCGGAGCGGCCCGCATGGGTGGCGGGGCGATCCATCATGTTCTCGGGGATGTCCGAGGAGAAGGCGTGCCGCAGGCGCTCCTGCGGGGTGGGGATGCGTGTCTGCTCGGTCACGGGCGCGGGGGACGCGCCGAGCGCGGGGTGAGGCAGGCCGCTCTCGCGGGGGTGCACGGGCTCCGGCGCCGGCGGGGCCTGGGGCTCTGGGGCGGCGGGCGCGGGGGCGTTCGCCTCGGCCCCCTCCTCCGTGCGGCGGAACAGTGCGGCGAGAGGACCTTCCCGCATGCTCGCGCGGTTAGCGTTGGCCATGGTTGAGAACCTCCTGCGCGAGTTGCCGGTAGGACTGGGCAGCGACACCGTCGGGCTCGTACTTCAGCACCGACATCCCCTTCACCGGTGCCTCGGCGAAGCGGACGGTCTTGCGGATCCGGGATGCGAACACCCTGTCCCCGAAGTTTTCCTCGAGGATCTCGATCGCCTCCTTCGCGTGGATCGTGCGCGAGTCGACGAGCGTCGGGAGGATCCCCTCGATGTCGACGTCGGGATTGAGGTTCTCGCGGATCATCGCGAGCGTGTTCTGAAGCTGGATCAGACCACGCATCGATAGATACTCGCATTGCACGGGGACGATCACCTTGTCGGCCGCCGTGAGAGCGTTGATCGTGAGGAGCCCGAGGCTCGGCGGCGTGTCGATGCAGATGAAGTCGTAGTCGTCGAGGATCGGTTCGAACGCCTTCTGCAGCGAGCGCTCCCGCCCGATCATCGTCGACATCGCGATCTCGGCTCCCGCGAGGTCGATCGATGCGCAGGCGACGTCGATCTCGCGCTGCGGATCACCTCGCGGATCGAGATCTTGTGCACGAGCACGTCGTACATCGATTTCTCCAGCGTGTCCGGGTCGATGCCCTGGGACATCGTCAGGTTGCCCTGCGGATCCATGTCCACGCAGAGAACGCGGTGGCCCTCCTCGGCGAACGCGGCTGCCAGGTTCAGTGTCGTTGTCGTCTTTGCCACGCCGCCCTTCTGGTTGGCGAACGCGATCACCTTGGCCTTGCCTTGCACGGTTGCTCCGATGCTCGAGTTGCGGGAAAGCCGTCCGGTGGGTATTCGCATGGCCAGTGCTGATTCCTGCACGGGAACTACGATCTCGGCATGGTCGCCACCGATGAGCAGGGGCTGCGGGCACGCCTGCGCCCAAAGCGGGTGATCATCTGCGTCGGTGCCGGAGGTGTCGGCAAGACGACCACCTCGGCGGCGCTCGCGCTCGGCATGGCCATGCGAAGGGCGCAAGGTGGCGGTCGTAACGATCGACCCCGCGAAGCGGCTCGCGTCCGCGCTCGGTCTCAGCGAGCTCTCCGGCGAGCCGCGCAGGATCGATCCCGGCGGGTCCGTGCGCATCGACGGTGAGCTCTGGGCGATGATGCTGGACGCCAAGCGAACCTTCGACGAGATCATCGAGCGCCTCGCACCGGATGAGCAGGCGCTACGGGGAGATCCTCGAGAACCCCGTCTACCGGGAGCTCTCCACCGCCGTCGCGGGCTCCCATGAGCTGAGCGCCATCGCAAAGCTGTACGAGCTCCACGAGGAGCATGACTTCGACGTGATCGTGCTCGACACGCCGCCCTCGCGCAACGCGCTCGACTTCCTGGAGGCGCCGGGGCGCCTGCTGGGGTTCCTGGAAGGCAGGGCGCTCCAGGTGTTTCTAGCGCCCGGCGGGCTCACGGCGCGGCTGTTCGGCCGCGGCACGGCGCTCGTCTTCTCCATCTTCGCCCGTGTCACCGGTGTGGACATGCTCGGGGACCTCTCGACGTTCTTCCGCACGATGTCGGGGGTCCTTGACGGCTTTGGGGAACGCACCCGCGGGGTCTCGGAACTGCTGCGCGACCCGCAGACTGCGTTCCTGATCGTCACCTCGCCGGAGCCGGAGCCCGTCGGGGAGGCGCGCTTCCTCGCCGAGCGGCTCGCGTCCGCCGGCATGGGGCGCGGAGAGCTGATCTTCAACCGCGTCCACGGCGACAGCCTGGGCGGGCGCTCGGTCGCGGAGGTCGCTGGGCTCCTCAGCGGAAAGCTGGGAGATGAGCTCGCCGGTCGCGTTGCCCGCAACCTGGCCGACTTCGATGTGCTGGCCGGCCGTGACCGCGACAGCGTCGCGCGCCTCTCGCGAGAGCTGAGCCAGCCCTCCCCCGTGCAGGTGCCGGTGCTAGATGAAGATGTCCAGGATCTCCTGGGCCTCGCCAGGATCTCCGAATATCTCTTCGCCTGAGTAGGCGGGTGCTGAAGCCGGGAACGGAGCGGCCGCGCGGGTCCGCTCCGGCTCCTCGACGCCGTGCTCCTCCTCGATCTCGTCGTCCTCGAGCAGGATCTCGTCGGCGAGAGAGATGAGGTCGGGGTCCAGATGTCCGCAGATGACGTCGCGCAGCAGCGCTCGCAGGTGATCGGCGATGTTCTCGGTCAGAGCACGCGCGCCGGAATGCTCGTCGGAGCTGCCCGCGATGATCGCGCGCTCGAGCGCGAGAGCCTCGATCGCACGGGCGGTCAGCGCCGGCCTGCTCTCGGGTGTCGCGCACAGAGCCGCCAGGCGCCCGGCCAGCAGCCCGCTCGAAGGGCCCTCGGGCTCCAGCAGCGCCCGCAGCGCGAGGAGATGGTCGCTCAGCGCCTCCTGGAAGCTCTCGCGCTCGCAGCCGAGCTCGAATCGCCGCAGCGCCCAGGCGACCTCGTTTCGGTGCGGGGCGCGCCGGGAGACCAGGTTGCAGAACGCGCGCAGCTCGTCCTCCTGCTCAGCGGTCACGACGAGCATGCCGTGGGGACGGCCTCCCGCTCCCAGCGCCACGGGACTCCACGCCCCGGCGCCCACACGCGAGTAGGCGAGCGCCCCGAGCGTGACGCGCCCGTCACCGAACAGCCGCAGTGCCCGGAGCAGGTCCGTGAGGACCTCGCGGCCGCGCGCGACGGCGCGGGCGGGCTCCTCATCACCCGCGCTGAGGACCACCACGAGATGCTCGCCGTGATCGTCGCCCGGCGCCAGGAGTGCCGGCGGCAGCCCGGCCAGCGCCTGCGGCTGGGCGATCGTCAGCCCCTTAGTGAGCGCAAGCTCGGGTGAGGTGATCGTCAGGCCGTGCAGGGTGGCTACGAGCGTGAGGTCCCCGCCGCCGGCGTGCGCCGCCTGGTCCAGGCGCTCGAGGGCATCGCGCAGTCGCTCGGGGCGAAGCTGGAAGTCCGTCTGCTCGGCGAACACGTCGCAGAGCAGCACACACAGGGCTGCCCGCACCGCACCCAGGCGCGCGAGACGGCCGGCACCTGCCACATAGCTGTCGAGACCGTCGAAGCCTGCCAGCAGCCGAGCCGCCTGCTCGTGGCTGGGCATCCGTTGCAGGGATGCCTCGCGGGCAAGGATGAAGTCCGAGGTGAGCGGCCGGTAGCAGTACAGCGAGGGGCCTGCGGACCCGCGCCTGCCGGCCTGCTGCTCGAGCTCGAACGGGACCTCGGCGCCGGCCGTTATCTCAGCCTGCAGATGTCCGGCGGCGGCCTCGGTGAAATCGGTGAGAGCGGTCTGGAGTGCGATCGAGCGCATGGTGCGCTGAGTTCGCGACCCGGACTGCACCTCCTGCCCGGCGCACCGGGTCTTGCAGAGCGCCGCCGGGCTCAGGCTACGGCGAGTGCCGGACCGGCGGGCTGCTCGGCGCAGTCCTGCGCAAGCCAGTCTTCGCCGTAGGAGCGCATGTCCTCGATGATCGGCAGGAGCGCGCGCCCCTTCTCGGTCAGCGCGTACTCCACGCGCGGCGGAACCTCGGGGAAGGTGTGGCGCTCGACGATCCCCTCCTCCTCGAGCGCCCGCAGGCGCAGCGAGAGGGTCCGCGGGCTGATGCCCGCGAGCGAGCGTTCGAGCTCACAGAATCGGGAATGGCCCTCGGAGAGATCGCGGATGAGCAGCAGCGTCCACTTACCGCACACTATCTGCGCGGTCATGCATACGGGACACGTCTCGTCGGCCATTTCAGCCTTTACTTTACCAACTGAAGTGGACGGCGGCGGTGCGAGGCGCAGGACCTGGGGCGCCGGATGAAGCTGCATACGGAGCGGCGGCGCTCTCGCGGCACTGCGCCGCGAAGCCGACGCTGCGCGTTCCCCACCGCGGCCGAGATCGCCGAGTTCGCCCGCGACCGTGAGGAGGCGCCGTGATCGCAGGCGGCGCTGGTGGGGCAGGTTCGGTTCGGGCTGCGAAGCACAGTAGAACGCCTGAGGCCGCCTCGTAGTTTCCACGCATGACCGGGCCCTCTCCCGGACCTAGCCTGGACCCATGTCCACCACTAAACAACTACAAACGGGTATTTCTGGGATAGGGCGAGCTGTCTCGGTGCGCTCCCCCGCGGTGAGCTTCCCGGTGCCAGCGTGAGCCGCGTCGTTGTACTAGGCGCTGGAATCTCCGGTCACACGGCGGCGGCGTTCGCGCGCAGCTGGCTCGGCCGCGGCGACACGGTCACCGTGGTCTCGCCGCGGCCGGACTACAACTGGGTGCCCTCGAACATCTGGGTCGGGGTTGGCCTGATGAGGCCGGCGCAGGTGACCTTCCCCCTGGCCCCCATTTACGAACGGGCCGGGATCGAGTTTGTTCTCGCATCGGCGCGCGAGATCCATCCCGAGGGCGACCTCGAGGATGGGAACGCCTACGTCACCGCGGAGGCGGCTGACGGCTCGATCACGCGGGTGCCATACGACTTCCTGATCAACGCCACGGGCCCAGCGCTGCGCTTCGACAAGACCGAAGGTCTTGGCCCGGATGGCGGCCACAGCCTCTCGGTGTGCCTCCCCGGTCATGCAGCGCAGGCCGCAGCCGCGCTTGCCGAGGAGGTCGAGCGGATGCGCAAAGGCGAGCGCCGGCGCTTCCTGGTCGGCGTGGGCCACGGCACATGCACGTGTGAGGGCGCGGCATTCGAGTACATCGTCAACCTGGAGTTCGAGCTGCGAAACCGCGGCGTTCGCGACAAAGCAGAGATCACCTGGATCACCAACGAGTACGAGCTCGGCGACTTCGGCATGGGCGGCATGCATCTGAAGCGCGGCGGCTACATCACTCCGAGCAGCATCTTCAACGCCTCGCTGTTCGCCGAGCGCGGGATCGACTGGATCACACGAGCCCATGTGCAGAAGGTCGAGCCCGAGCGCGTCCTCTACGAGACGCTCGACGGCAAGGAGGCAGAGCAGGCATTCGACTTCGCGATGCTGCTACCACCCTTCTCGGGCGTCGGACTGAAGGCCTTCGATCGCGAGGGCGCCGAGATCACCGACCGCCTCTTCATGCCGAACGATTTCATGCGGGTCGACGCCGACTACGCGCCCAAGGCCTACGAGGACTGGAAGGCAGCGGACTGGCCCCGCACCTACCAGTCCCCTGACTACAGGAACATCTTCGCGGCGGGCATAGCCTTCGCGCCGCCCCACCCGATCTCGGTTCCTCGTAAGAGCCCGAACGGCACGGTGATCGCACCCGCTCCGCCCCGCACCGGCATGCCGTCCGCGATGATCGGCAAGGCCGTCGCGAGCAGCGTCGTCGACATGATCCGCGGAGCCGACACGCCGACCCACACCGCCTCGATGGCAGAGATGGGCGCCGCGTGCGTGGCCTCCGCCGGAGCCAACCCGTTCACTGGGACCGCTGCGTCGATGACGGTCTTCCCGATCGTCCCCGACTTTGAGCGGTATCCCGAATACGGCCGCGACGCGGATCGCACGTTCGGCGAGATCGGGCTCGCGGGTCATTGGATCAAGATCCTCCTGCACCACCTGTTCCTCTACAAGGCGCGCCTTCGCCCCGGCTGGCGCCGGATCCCGGAGTAGATATGGAAACCGAGCACGCCAGCTACGCCACCAAGCCCACCCGGTTCACCGTTTTCACGCGCACGTTCATCCCGTGGCAACTGTGGCGGTTCGCCGCGATCAACCTCAAGATGATCGGGATCATCCGCCGCAGCCACCACGGCGACAGCCCGAAATAGTCGATGTGGAAACGCCGACGACGCTCCAGCAGGCGCCGGGCATGGCGGGATGACGATGCCGACCATGCCGGCTCCGCGATGGTGCAGGGCAGCGGATGCCCGCCGGCTCGTGCGAGCCTGTTGCTCCCGATCGGGCTGGGGGTCGGCCCGCGCACGGGCCTGGTCGGCGTCGGCGGCGGCTTCATAGTCGTCCCGACATTGGCGATCGGTTTGGGCTTTGGGATGCGCGAGGCCATGGGAACCTCGATCGTCATCGTCGCCATCGTCTCGGTCTGTGGCCTGGCCTCCCACCTGACGGTCGGAAACAGCCTCGACGTACCGGTGAGCATCGAGATGGTCGGCGCGGCTATGGCCAGCGCCTACGCAGGCGCGGCCCGCATCTCAACGCAAGCGCTCGGTCGTGGGTTCGCGCTGATCGTGGTGCTCGTGGCGATCGGCGTCGTGGGCGCCACACTCGCCGGAGCCAGCGTCCAGATGTAAGACCCGGACCGTGCGGGCACGCGCGTATCGTGTCGAGGGTGAAGCACTCATCGCCCCCCGGCACCGAATCGCGACGTGACGCGAGGGCGCGGGACTGGGAGGGCACCGCGGGTGTCGCGCTTGTGGCCGCCGTCGGTGCCGGAGTTCTCGCCGCTGCCGGTCACTGGGATCGAGGCGATCTCATAGTTGGCATCTACTTTGGCGTTCTCAGCATGCTGCTGTGGGTCCAGAGCGCCCGGATCAGGCGCTTAGGCTTAGCCGCGCCTTTTAGGCAGACCGTGCGGGTGGCTCTTGTCGCCGCCCTTTGCATCGGCGTGATCCTCGGGGCGCTAGACGTCGTTACAGGAGGGGCCGTCTGAGCCTGCCTCCCGCCCGGCCCGTCAGACTGCGCAGGATGGCGTCAGGATCGTCTCAGCCGAACGTTCCAGGTCGCGGGATCGTGGCCAACTACACGCCGCGCTTCTGGATGCTGGTCGTGCTCATCGGCGTCGCCGCAGGTATTGGCGGAGCAGCTCTCATCGAACTACTGCACGCCGTCCAATACCACGCGTGGTCTTACGAGACGGGCCACTTCCTCGAAGCCACCGAACGAGCCACGCATGCTCGCAGGGTGATCGTGCTGGCAGTAGGCGGTGTGATCGCTGGAGTTTGCGCTGTCGCGCTCGCGCGGCTCGGCGGAGGCGAGGTCTCAGAGGCGCTCTGGCTGCGTGCCGGGCGGCTGCCGCTCGTGGGCAGTTTCGCGCGCGCCATCGAGTCGATCGTGATCGTGGGACTCGGGGCATCCCTGGGACGGGAGGGCGCCCCACAGCAGGTCGGTGCGTCGGTCGCAAGCGCGCTGAGTGAGTGGGCAGGGCTACCGGTCTGGCAGAGGCGACTGCTCGTTGCGTCGGGGGCGGGCGCGGGGATGGCGGCGGTCTACAACGTGCCCCTGGGCGGAGCACTGTTCGCGCTCGAGGTCCTCCTGGGCACCATCAGCCTGCCGCTCGTACTGCCGGCGCTCGCGACCACCCTGACGGCGACCGCGGTCGCCTGGATAGCGCTCCCGTCTCGAGCGACGTACATCGTTCCTGAATACAGTGTTCACGGCTCTCAGATCGCCTGGGCTCTGGTGGTGGGCCCGATCGCGGGCCTCGCCTCTGTCGCCTACATCCGCCTCATCGCCCGCTCGCACGCGCTTCGCCCTACCGGATGGCTCAAGGTCGGAGCCCCCATCCTGGTGTTCACTGCACTCGGAGTCGTCGCTATCGCCTACCCGCAGGTGCTGGGAAACGGCAAAGGCGTCGTTCAACTGGCACTGGTGGGACGCCTGGCAGTTGGAGTGATGGCGGTTCTTATCGTGCTGAAGCCGCTTGCCACAGCAGCGTGCCTGGGCAGCGGCGCTCCTGGGGGCCTGTTCACTCCGACACTGACCTTCGGCGTCGTGCTCGGCGGGGTACTCGGCGACGCGTGGCTTCAAATCTGGCCGGGTACGCCGCTCGGAAGCTACGCGGTGATCGGCGGGGCGGCCGTCCTCGCCGCGTGCATGCAGGCACCCCTAACGGCGGTCGTGCTGCTGCTCGAGTTGACGCACCACGTTGACGGGCTGATGGTGCCGATGCTTCTGGCGGTCGCGGAGGCGACGGTGGTATCCAGGCTCCTCAACGCACGCTCGATCTACTCGGCTCGGCTCCCGGGAACAGCCGTCGACGCACACGAGGCGAGCTACGGCGATCTCGATCCGGACGACGAACGAGCGATGTTCCCAGAGGCCTACCCCAGCTGAGCCACGGTCGCTCACGAACTCAGGACGGCCCTCGGCATGCTCGATGCCGCCCACCGCGATGCGACCCACCGGCGATGGCTGGCGCGAGAGCGGCTGTTGGGGTAGAGCCATGCGGCCAACTGGCGCGCGTCGCCACACGGACGCTCGAGCGATCTGAGAGGAGTAGCCCTGTCTTGACGACACCGTGGAACAGCCGACACGTCCGTCCGACGGCGCTGCTGACGCTGCTGAACGAACCGGCACCCTTCCGCGCCTGAGCGCCGCGGTTGCTCACGACAGTGCCGGTCCTCAACTGGCAGCAGTCTCGCCCTGCCCGCGCGGGGCGTGTCTAAGTCGGCTCGCGCACATGAGTCCCTGCGCGAGCGGACGAGCGCACAGCCCTTGACGCTGCGGGGGTCGCACCAACGCTCGTGGCTGTGAAGCCGGCGACTGTGGCAGACGCACGACCGTGATCGTCGGCCTGCGCGGCTGACCCACTCAAGCTGAAACGTCGCGGTCGCCCGTGCGTGCCATACGCAGGTCAGTCGACGCGCACCGGCTCGATTGTGGGGTCTACGGGTGTGAGATCCGGATCTTCGGGTGCGGCTGCGTTCTGGTTGGGGCGGACATATGTAAGCCATACGGCGGCCGCGGCGAAAAGGATGGCGCAGAGTGTCCAACCGAGTGCGGTCGTGCCGAGCCCGACGTACTTCAGTCCGGACGCGGCGATCACGAATGTGATCGCCGGCCTGATGTAGTGGTCTGGGGCGCTCGAGGAGAACAGCGAACCCACGAAGACGGCGGGGACACTGCCGATGATCAACGAGATGGTGACACCAAACTCGACGTGACCAAACGCCAGGGCGCCGAGGGCGGCGGCGATGGTGAGCGGGACCGCCTGGGTGAGGTCGGTACCGACGAGCTGGTTGGCCCCGAGCAACGGGTAGAGGAACAGGAGCATGACGATCATCAGAGACCCTGAGCCCACCGAGGTCATGCCAACCACGGTCCCGCCGAGCATCCCGATCGCGACCGTGGGTATTGGCCTCACAGCCAATTCGTGAACCTCGCCGGTGCGCCGTGCTCCGGTGCGTCGGTCCAGTGCGTAGCGCAACACCATCGCTGCAGCCCCGACGAGGAGCGCGACGCCAAGTATTACCTCGATTTTCTGCTGAGCCGATTTCGAGTGGCCGATGACGTGCAACAGATATGCCCCGGCGAACGCCATCGGCACCGAGCCGAGCACCATCCACCCGACGAGGCTCCTGTTGACGGTGCCTTTGCGCAGGTGAACTGCGGCTCCGACCGGACGCATCACGACGGCTGCGACCAGGTCGCTCGATATTGCGGCGGACGGCGTGACGCCGAACAGCAGGATCAACATCGGCGTCATGAGGGCCCCTCCACCGGCGCCGGTCATGCCGACCAGAAACCCAACGATGGCGCTTCCTAGAACGATGTAAGGATCAACATGCATGATGGCGCTGCTCCCTGCGGCGACGATGTCGCGGCACGCGGATCAGCCGCGGGCCGACGGCAGTGCCGGCAGATGCTACTGGCTGGAGTGCGTTATCAACCAGGCGTAACCGGATGGAATCGCGACCTTCCAGGCACACGCACGATCGATCGTCACAGCCCCTGGCGAGCAGCAGATGCTGAGGTCGTACGTCTAGGCGGCGTTGAGCGAAGCGTTCTCGCGCTTGGACTCGGCGGCCGCGACGTCGTCCATCGTGGTTCCGATCCGGCCTTCGGACTGCATCAGGAGCTTGAAGTCGTGAGGGCTCGTCGCGACGTGCATCGCGTCCTCGAAGGTCACACGGCCGGCCTTGACGTGGCCGTAGAGCGCCTGGTCGAATGTCTGCATCCCGTAGTAGGCGCCAGAGGTGATCACCTCGACCAGCTTGCCTGTCTGCGAGGGGTCCATGATCATGTCCCTGACCCGCCCGGTCATCCTGAGGATCTCGCACACGGCCACCCTTCCGCCGTCCGCTCCCGGCACCAGGCGCTGGGAGATGACCCCGCGGACGGTGCCCGCGATCATGCTGCGGGCCTGCCCGTGCTGGTGGGGCGGGAAGAAGTCGAGCATGCGGTTGATCGACTCGGTCGCGTCGACCGTGTGGATCGTCGAGAGCACGAGGTGCCCGGTCTCGGCGGCTGACAGCGCCGTCTGAACCGTCTCCTCGTCCCGCATCTCCCCCACGAGGATCACGTCCGGGTCCTGGCGCAGAACGCGGCGCAGGGCGCGCTTGAAGGAGGCGGTGTCCATGCCGACTTCGCGCTGGTTGATGGCTGAGCGTTTGTCGGAGTGCACGAACTCGATCGGGTCCTCGATCGTCACGATGTGCTTGCTCATCGTGTGGTTCATGTGGTCGATCATCGCGGCGAGCGTCGTCGACTTACCCGAGCCGGTCGTACCGGTCAGAAGCACGATCCCGCGCTCCTCCTCTGCGAGTTCGCGCACCACCTCGGGGAGGGAGAGCTCTTCGATCGAACTGATGCGATGGGGGATCGCGCGGCAGACGAGCGAGATGACACCGCGCTGCTGGAAGGCGTTGATCCTGTAGCGCGCGACATTCTCGATTTCGTAGGAGAAGTCGACCTCGTGCTCCATCGCGAACTCTTCGAGCTTCGCCGGGTCGTCGAGCAGCTGGCGCATCGCCGCCTCGGTCTCCTCGGCGGAGAGCGTGCCGGCACCCGCCTCGAGCGTCAGCTCGCCGTTGACGCGGAAGATGGGAGCAGAGCCGACCTTCAGGTGCAGATCCGAGCCGCCCTTGTCGACCAGCTCCCTGAGGGCTGCGAGAACATCGAACATGTCCTGCTTGTCGGCATTCGGGCCCGGCGCCTTTAGCGCCGGGGTCCCGCGCCGACGAAGCAGCCGCGCGCGCTCAGGCTACGTCGCGGAGCTTCTGGGCCTCTGCGAGGCTCTGGAGCTTCTTCAGGGACTGGTTCTCGATCTGGCGGATCCGCTCGCGCGTGACGTTGAACGTTCGCCCGACCTCGTCCAGCGTCCGGGGGTGCTCGCCGCCCAGCCCGTAGCGCAGCTCGAGCACGCGGCGTTCGCGATAGGAGAGGTTCTCCAGCGCCTCGCGCAGCGCCTCCTTCGTGAGGATCTCCGCGGCACGCTCGTAGGGGGACTCGGCCCGCTCGTCGGCGATGAACTGGCCGAACTCGGACTCCTCCTCGTCCCCGACGGGCTTCTCAAGCGACACGGGGGCCTGGGCGGAGCGCTTGATCGAGTCGACCTCCTCGGGGTCGATGCCGGTGACCTCAGCGATCTCGTCCGCGGTGGGCTCGCGGCCGAGCTCGGTGACGAGCTTGCGCTCGGCGCGGCCGATCTTGTTGAGCTTCTCCACGACGTGCACGGGGATGCGTATGGTCCGGGCCTTGTCGGCGAGCGCGCGGGCGATCGCCTGCCGGATCCACCATGTGGCGTACGTCGAGAACTTGAATCCCTTGCGGTAGTCGAACTTCTCCGCCGCGCGGACCAGGCCGAGGGTGCCCTCCTGGATGAGGTCCAGGAACGGCAGGCCCTGGTTGCGGTAGTTCTTGGCGATCGAGACGACGAGGCGCAGGTTCGACTCGACCATCTTCTGCTTGGCGTCGAGATCTCCGCGCTCGATGCGCTTGGCGAGGTCCACCTCCTCCTGCGCGGTCAGCAGCCGCACCTTGCCGATGTCCTTCAGGAACAGCTGCAGCGAGTCAGTCGTCATGTCGGGCTTGAGGTCCAGCGCCGTTTTCGCTTTGCGCCGGCCGCGTTTGTCCGGGGCGCGCTCCAGTTGCGCGGACGCAGCGATGGCCGGATCGATGTCCTCGACGAGCTCGATCTCCGAGCGCTCAAGGAATCCGTGCAGCTCTTCGACGTCGGACTCGTCCAGATCGAGCTCCGACATCGCCTTCGTTATCTCCGCAAAGGAGAGGACACCCACCTGCTGCCCCTTGGCGAGCAGGCCCTTGACCTCATCCAGCTCCTGAAGCTCGACTACTGACATTCGTGGTCCATTTCTTCCGTCGATCGAAATTCGGAACGTGGCCGCATGGCCCCATGCCCGGCGGCTGGGAGGAATCCCTCCGCGGGAGATACGGCCGTAGCCCCGCCGACGTTACATCCCAGGCCAGAATTGTCCTGGCTCGCATGTTAACGCGTCATCTTTCATATCGGAGCGATCGGGGGTGTGCTTGACGGTCCGGCTTAAGCAATGATGTGCAGGTGAGCGCCGAGAGCGACAAGGGGGCCGACCCCGCGGGGGCGGCGGAGAGCAACGGGGGAACCACCGCGGCGGCCGCCGAGACCGGCGTGCTCTCGCAGCTTCCGCGCACGCGCCCCCAACGCTCGAGCCCCAGGCGGGCCGCGGCTCGCCGGGCCGGGCAGACGGACGCGCCTACCGCGAAGACCGAGGCTCCCGCGAAACCCAAGACCCCCGCCGCCCGCAAGCCGGCGGCGCGCGCGCCCGCACCGACACGCGTTCCGCGCGGCAGCACCGGCCGCGGTCCTCAGGCGAGTGCGGGAGCGGCTCCGAAGAAAACGCGTGCGCAGGCTGGCGCACGCCGGCGGACCAGCGCCAAGGTGCCGCCGGCGCCCGTCCCGAGACAGGGTTTTGAGAGCGAGAGCGACCGTGCGCGCGGACCCGTGCGGCCTCCGGGCGGCGCAGAGCTGCTGACATCGGCCGCCGAGATCGTCGGCGAGCTGACGAAGGCCGGGTTTTCGGCCGGCGAGCGGCTGATGCGTGACGCCCTGTCGCTCCTGCCGCGTTCCTGAGCGCCGCCTGTATACTGCTGCGCACGCCGAACTGCTTGACCACGGTCAACCAGGCGGGGGACCCAATGCGGATCGACTCCGATCCGCCGGGGCGAATCGGCCCAGCAGGGCCGTAGCGCCGCACTCACGTGCCGCGCGAGCCCGTCAGCTCACCCCGTAGGCGCTAAACCGATGCGAACAGCACTAAAGACAGCTATTGCTATGCGCCTGCTCGGCCTGCTTGCCGTGACGGCCTGTGTCTCGGCCGCCGCGCCGTCGCTGGCGGCCGCGGCGTCGACCGGCGGCGCGGGAGCACCCGCCACACACGTCAACGCCGCTCTCGCCAGGAAGGTGCACCCGAGCGGGATCGCGACGTGGTTCGGCCCCGGCTTCTACGGCAACGAGACCGCCTGCGGACAGACGCTGACGCCGGAAGTGATCGGCGTCGCAAACCGGACCCTGCCCTGCGGGACGCTCGTCAAGGTCACCTACAGGGGTCATTCCCTGACGGTGCCCGTTCTCGATCGTGGCCCCTACAGCGGCATCGGCGCGGACTGGGACCTGACGTCCGGTGCGGCTCAGGCACTCGGGATCAGCGAAACCGTGAGGATCGACACCCGTGTCGTGGGCGCCGCCCGCAACACACCAGCGCTCGGCCTCCCGCCCGCCTCGAGCACGTCCTCCCTCGACGGCGGGGCACTCGCGGGCTGAGAGACCGGGGTGCCGTGCGCGCCCTGCTCAGCCGATGTCATCGACGGTCGCGGCGGCGCGTCGTCCCGCTGCTCGCGCCGAGGAGCGGGCTGCAAACAGGCCGATGTCCGCGTGTGCGGCGAGCGCTGGCGGCTCACACCCGTCGTCCGGGCACACCGCGGTGCCCACCGCAACCTGCAGCGGCCGCCCGCGGCCGTCCAGGACCTCGCACGCCGCGCGCTCGAGCCGTGCTGCGAGCGCATCGGCTCCCGCACGGTCCGGCTCGGCGCTCAGAACCCACCACCTGCCCGGCGACTCGCGCGTGAGCACACGGGTCGCCCAGTGCGGCTGCCCCGCAGCCGAGAGCTCTCCCGCGAGCGCCGTCTCGAGCTCGTCGCAGAGCTCCGCCGCGGCGCCGGGCTCCTGCGACCCGCGCAGGACCGCCGGGTCCATCGGCTCGACGAGCAGGACCGAGAACGGCCTGCTGTCGCGGCTGAACACCTCTAGCCTTCGGGCGATCGTGTCGATCCAGGCCGACGGTCCGGGCCGGCTGCGCTGGTCGCGGATCTCGATCTCGAGCCCGTCCTCTCCCGAGCCGCCGGGAGGGGCGACCGGGACCTCTGCGGCGCGCTCCTCGGAGTGCTCGTCGATGATCTGGACACCCCCGGCCAGCGGGGTGCTCACCACGCGGGTCTCCCCGCGGGTGTCCTCGACGGCGGCGGGCCCGGAGGCGGGGTCCCCGGAGGCAGCCGCCGGCCGCGTCCGTGACCGGAGCACGGCCTCAAGCGCGCACGAGCAGACGTGGGCGAGGCGATCGCATGTGTCCGCGAGATCGCGCCCGTGTGCGCCGGCCATCTCGATCGTGAGGGCTCCCCAGAGGACGCCGCGGAGGGCCTCGACGGCCCGCGTCACCCCAGCGGGGCCGTCGGCCCCCGAGATCCGGGCCAGCTCCAGCGCCGGAGCCGGGCCGCCTCGGGTGTCCGTGGACTCGCCGGTCAGCCGGCTGAGATCGGCGTCGCTCGTGAGAGCACGAAGCGTCTGCGCGCACAGCGCCGGCGCGCCGCGCGCGAGATCGTCGAGCGGCACCTCGTCTATTCGCTCGAGCGGCAGCTGGGCGATGAGCGCCAGCGCCCACTGCCTCGCGAGCTCGTGCGAGCTCGCGAGGAGATCATCGACCGGAAGTCCGGGGACCGGCCGCACGCTGGCGGGGATGGTGACGGGGCGCTCATCGTGCACACACGTTGAATAGCAGTAGGCGGGGACGCGACCGCCCGCCGCAGATGATGGATAGCCTGCGGTGGCTGTGAGTAGCCGCAGAGCGAACAGGCCGGGCAGGAGCACCCCGGCGGTCCTGGCCGCGCTGATCGCGGCCGGCGGAGGGGTGCTCCTGGTGCGCGAGCGCCGCAGACGTGCTGCGGGCGCGGAGCGGGCGACCATCCAGAATCTGAAGGACTCCACCTCGGTCGACCCCGACACCGGGGCGGTCTGCTCGATCCAGACGGCCGACCTGGTGATCGACGAGCAGGCTCTGGCGCAGATATGGACCCCGATGCACATGGAGCGCCTGGCACGGACGTACTGGCGCTTTTTGACGAGGGTCACGCTCGGGCTCATCCAGGTGCGCTACAGCGAGCATGGCCGCTCGGTGGTGCTCCTCACCGAGCCGTTTCGCCTGCTCACCTTCCAGGCACCCGAATACGAGCTCGACGCCGGCCATGGGCTTGTGCGATGGCGGATCGCGCGCGGCGTGCTCGTGTCCCGACGCGGACGCGACGGACGCGGATACCTGCAGATCGAGGTCCGCCGCAGCTCGACAGAGGAGCCCGGCCGAGTCCGTCTCCATGTCGAGGTGGAGGTGGCGAACTTCTACCCCTCGATCGCCTCCGCGGTGAGCCTGCGCGTCTACAACGCGACACAATCGCGGATCCACGTGATCGTCACGTACGGATTCCTGCGGTCGCTCGCCAGGCTCGACCTCGCCGAATCGCGGGTCGGGCGGCTGGCGGCCTAGCCGTGGGCGCCGTCGTCCTCGACGGCAGGCCGATCAGGGCGGTCCTCGGCGAGCAGGATCCGTGGAGGGGCACTGATGACGGTGGCCCCGGCGGGGACGTCGCTCGCGACGACGGCCCCGGCCCCGATCCGTGCTCCGCGGCCGATCCTGATGCTGCGGCCCGTGGGAGCGATCACGACCGAGTTCGCGCCGATCCCGACGTCATCCTCGATCACGATCTTGTTCGGTGACCCTGTCGGGGCGCGCACCGCGATCGTGACGTTCTGCCAGATCATCACGCGTTTGCCGATCACGACGTTGCTGTGCACGACGGTGCCGAAACCGTGGTGACCGAACCTGACGTCGGGGCTGAACGTCGCACCCGGCGCCAGCGAGTTGTGGTAGATGACCGAGTTCAGTTTCTTGACGAGCAGCGCAAGCCGGCGATATCCGCGCCTGCGCAGCGCAGCCGAGAGTCGCCAGAGACGTTCCGGCGTCATGCCTGCAGCGAGGGCGCGCGCCTGGTCCGCGGTGTGTGCAGTGGCATCTACGCGCCCCCGCCGGGGCTCCGAGCGTCGTATCGGTCGCCGCCGACGGCACGCAGCTTCGCGCGGTCGTGTGTGGCCTTGATGCGCCGGATCGTGCCCGAGCGCGAGCGGGTCACGAGGGACTCGGTCGTCGCTCCGCCGACGCTCGGGTAGCGCACGCCCTGCAGGACGTCGCCGTCGGTGATGCCCGTGGCGGAGAAGAAGACGTCGTCGCCGCTGACGAGGTCGTCCCGCGTCAGGACCCGGTCGAGGTCGTAGCCGGCGTTCACGGCGGCCTCGCGCTCGCTGTCGTCGCGTGGCCAAAGCCGGCCGAGCAGCTGGCCGCCGAGGCACTTGACGGCAGCGGCCGAGATCACGCCCTCAGGCGTGCCGCCGATGCCCCACAGCAGGTCGACCGGGGAACGCTCGGTGACGGCGAGCAGGGCGGCGGACACATCGCCGTGAGCGATCAGCCGCACACGCGCGCCGGCCGCGCGGATCGCAGCGATGCCCTCGGTGTGGCGCGGGCGGTCGAGGACGACCACCATCACATCGCTGACGGGACGGTTCTTGCGAGCTCGGCGACGAGCTTGACGGTCTCGCCGAGCGGCCGGTCGAGGTCCAGCAGGTCCGCGATCTCGGGTGCCCCGGCCATCTTCTCCATGTACACGCACGGACCGGGATCGAACATCGTCCCGCGCGCGGAGAGCGCGATGACGGCGAGCGCGCTCGGCATCCCGTGTGCGGCGAGCGTCGTGCCCTCAAGCGGATCGACGGCGATATCGACCTGCGGCGGCGTGCCGTCGCCGATCTGCTCGCCGTTGTAGAGCATCGGCGCCTCGTCCTTCTCCCCCTCGCCGATGACGACTATGCCGTCCATGGCGATCGACGAGAGCATGTAGCGCATGCCGTCGACCGCCGCCTGGTCGGCGGCCTCCTTGTCGCCGCGCCCGACGAGCGGAGCCGCCGCCAGAGCGGCGGCCTCCGTGACGCGGACGAGCTCGAGCGCGAGGTTGCGATCGGGTGGCTGCTGAGTCGGTGATGTGTTCACGTTGCGTCCTCCGCAGCCCGTTCCTCGGCCACGTTCCGGGCCGCCGATGCGTCTGCAATCGAGTGCCGGGAACTATACGGGTGGAAAGGCCACTACGATCGTGCCATGAGCGATGCGCCGACGACGGTCACAGCGCGAATTCCCCCGGCACTGAGCGCGCCGATCGCCGACCGCGTGAACGCCGCCGCTGCAGAATCCGTGGCCGACAGGCTGCGCGCCGGCGACGGGAGCCTGTGGGGCGCGCCCGAGGTTCCCGAGGTCGACAACCGGCTCGGCTGGCTGACCATCGCCGAGCGCATGCTGGGAGACATCGAGGACGTCGAGCAGTTCGCGGCGCAGGTGCGGGCGGACGGATTCACGCATGTGGTGCTTCTCGGCATGGGAGGCTCCTCGCTCGCGCCGGAGGTCCTGCGCCGCTCCTTCGGACACAGCGCGGGCCACCCCACGCTCCACGTCCTTGACTCGACGGACGCGGCGACGATCGCGTCGGTGCAGGGCGCCGTCGACCTCGCGCGCACGCTCTTCATCGTCTCCTCGAAGTCGGGCGGCACGATCGAGCCCCTCTCCCTGTTCGCGCACTTCTGGTCGCTGGTCGGCGACGGGTCGCACTTCGCAGCGATCACCGACCCCGGCTCGGGCCTGGCGAAACTCGCACAGGAGCACGGCTTCCGCCACACATTCCTCGGTGACCCGAACATCGGAGGCCGCTACAGCGCCCTGTCGCCCTTCGGGATCGTGCCGGCCGCGCTGATCGGCGTCGACGTGCGCGGGCTGCTCGAGGGCTCGGCTGGGGCGTGGGAGACCTCGCTCCAGGAGCTCGGCGAGGACGGCACCTCGAGCACGCGCGAGGAGCTCCCGGCGCCGGTGATACTCGGTGCCGGCCTGAGCGCCCTCGCGGCGGCGGGGCGCGACAAGCTGACGTTCGTGATCGCCGAGAGCCTGCCGGGTCTGGGCCTCTGGCTCGAGCAGCTGGTGGCGGAGTCGACCGGCAAGCACGGCAGGGGGATCCTCCCGGTCGCCGATGAGCCGCTCGGCGAGCCGGGGGTGTACGGCGAGGACCGCGTGTTCGCCTACCTGCCCGATCTCGACGCACCCGACCCCGAGACCGACGAGCGGGTGTCGCGCCTGGCGGTGGCGGGACATCCGGTGATCACGATCCCGACGCACGGCCCCGCGGACCTCGGTCGCGTGTTCCTGCTCGCCGAGATCGCGGTCGCGGTCGCCGGGTGGGGGCTGCAGATAAACCCGTTCGACCAGCCCAACGTTCAGCAGGCGAAGGATGCAACCGCACACGTTCTCGGCGACTACGAGAAGACGGGTGAGCTACCGGAACCCGCGAGCGCAGGCGATGACGAGGTCCGCGCTCTCCTGCTCGGAGCCTCGCCTCCGTCGTACGTCGCGATCATGGCCTACTGCGAGCCGTCGGACGGCTTCGAAATGGCCGCCGCCGGGCTTCGCGAGGCCGTCCGCGCCGCCACACACGCCACGACGACCTTCGGCTACGGGCCGCGGTTCCTGCACTCGACCGGACAGTTCCACAAGGGCGGGCCGAGGACGGGGCGTTTCCTTCAGCTCATCGCCGACGGTCCCGCGGACATCGCGATACCGGGCGCCCGGTACACCTTCGCGACACTGAAGCGGGCCCAGGCGATCGGCGATCTTGACACGCTGCGCGAGCTCGGCCTGCCGGCGGAGCACGTGCGGCTGCAGGGCGATGACCCCGTGGGCGCGCTGCGCGCCCTGACCGCGATGATCAAGGAGCAGACGTGACTCAGATTGGCTTCGTCGGGCTGGGCAAGATGGGCGGCAACATGGTCCACCGGATTCGTCGGGACTCCGACCACGAGGTCGTGGCGTTCGACTTCGACGAGAAGGCCGTCGCGCAGGCGGTCAAGAAGGGAGCGGTGGGAGCGAAGTCGCTGGCCGACCTGGTGAAGAAGCTGCGGGCGCCGCGGATCGTCTGGATCATGGTGCCGGCCGGCAAGCCCACGCAGGAAACCGTCGACAAGCTGGCCAAGCTCCTGGACCGTGGCGACATCATCGTCGACGGGGGGAACTCCAAGTGGACGGACGACAAGCTCCGCTCGAAGGCGCTCAAGCCGAGCGGCATCGACTACATCGACGTCGGCACCTCCGGTGGCGTGTGGGGCCTCGAGGTCGGCTACTGCATGATGGTCGGCGGCCCGCAGGCTGCGGTCAAGCAGCTGGCGCCGATCCTCGATGTGCTCGCGCCGGAGACGAACGACGCGAGCCGCTCGGCGATCGGGCCCCGCGGCTGGCTCCGGTTCGGACCCTCCGGCGCAGGACACTACGTGAAGATGGTCCACAACGGCGTCGAGTATGGGCTGATGCAGGCATACGCCGAGGGCTTTGACGTGTTCGACAAGTCCGAGTACGAGCTCGACAACGCCAAGATCGCGCATCTCTGGGGCCAGGGCTCGGTCGTGCGCTCGTGGCTGTGCGAACTCGCAGCACGCGCGTTCGAGGCCGACGGCAACGACCTCGAGACGATCGAGGGCTACACCGAGGACTCCGGCGAGGGCCGCTGGACGATCGAGGACGCGACCGCACACGACGTCCCGACACCGGTCATAACAGCCTCGCTCTACGAGCGCCTGCGGTCCCGCGGCAACGGCGATTTTGCAGACCGCGTGCTCGCCGCGCTGCGCAACCAGTTCGGCGGCCATGCGGTCAAGAGCGCTCCGGCGGCGCCTGCCGCGCAGCCGAAGCCGAAATCGAGAACCGGCGGGCGCAAGGCCGCGGCCGGTGCCCGCGGAGGACGCTGAATATGGCGGCCACCGCCGCACAGCGGGGCCTGGACGAGGTCGAGAACCCGCTCACGGCGGGGCTGGAGCGGCTGCCGGTCGCGCCCACCACGCTCGTCATCTTCGGTGCCACGGGCGACCTGGCGAAGCGCAAACTCCTGCCGGCGCTCTACAACCTCGCCCATGACGGCGCGCTGCCCGAGCGCTTCCATCTGGTGGGTGTCTCGCGCAAAACGAAAGAGCACGAGGAGTACCGCGAGGAATGCGAGGCGGCGATCCGCCGGTTCTCGCGCCGGAAACCGGACGAGGCCGTCCTCGAGGGACTGCTCAGCAACGTGAAGTATGTGCCCGGTACGTTCGACGACGAGTCGGTATACGGCGAGCTCTCGTCGGTGCTCGACGGCTTCGAGCAGGAGGCCGGCGAGCCGCTGAACCGGGCGTTCTACCTGTCCACGGCACCGAGCTTCTTCCCTGTGATCGTCGACTGCCTCGGCACCTCGGACCTCAACCACCACAAGGGCGGTGAGGTGCGCCTGATCATCGAGAAGCCGTTCGGGACGACGCTCGAGGAGGCACGGGAGCTCAACCGCAGGGTGCTCGCGAAGTTCGACGAGAGCCAGGTCTTCCGCATCGACCATTACCTGGGCAAGGAGACGGTCCAGAACATGATGGCCTTCCGCTTCGCGAACGGCATGTTCGAGCCGCTCTGGAACCGGAACTTCATCGACAGCGTTCAGATAACGGCCTCGGAGGACCTCGGCATCGGCTCGCGAGCCGACTACTACGACAGTGCCGGCGCGCTCCGGGACCTGATCCAGAACCACATGCTGCAGCTCCTGTGCCATGTCGCGATGGAGCCTCCCGTCAGCTTCACATCCGAAGAGGTCCGCAACGAGAAGGTCAAGGTCCTGCAGGCGATCCCCGAGCCCGCCGCGCAGGACATCGCGGAGATGGCGGTGCGCGCGCAGTACGCGGCGGGCCAGGCCGGAGGCGATGACGTGATCGGCTACCTGGAAGAGGAGGGTGTGCCCGAGGACTCCAACACCGAGACCTACGCGGCGCTGCGCCTGGAAGTCGACAACTGGCGCTGGGCAGGCGTCCCCTTCTACCTGCGCACCGGCAAGCGTCTGGCGCGCAAGGTCACGGAGATCGCCGTGACGCTCAAGCCGGTCCCCCACCTCGCCTTCAGCCAGGAGGGCTCGCTGGGCGTCCAGCCGAACCAGCTGGTTCTGACGCTCCAGCCCAACGAGGGCGTCTCGCTCCGCCTCGGGGCGAAGATCCCAGGCACCCGGATGATCATCCGGCCCGTGAACATGGAGTTCCTCTACGGGACCGCGTTCCTCTCCCAGTCCCCTGAGGCATACGAGCGGCTGATCACCGACGCGATGCGCGGCGACGCGACGCTCTTCACCCGTAACGACGAGGTCGAGGCGCAGTGGCGAATCTGCGACCCGATCGTGAGCGCGTGGACTGCAGAGCCGGGACCGTTGCCCACATACGTCGCCGGCTCGCAGGGACCGAAGGAGGCCGAGGGCCTGCTCCGGGAGGGCGACCACTGGCGCGCGATCTGATGGGCGTGACCGACGTCGTCTGGAGCGAGCAGGGCACGACTCCGGACGCGATCGAAGCGGCGCTGCGTCAGCTGCTGGTGGAGGTGCACGCACAGGACGAGAGCCTGGTGCCCGCGCGCGTGCTGAACATGATCGCCTTCGTCGACCGTGAATGGACGGGCGAAATCGCCAACCGGCTGCGGGGCGTGGGGCGCTACCACGCTTCGCGCATGCTCGTGCTCGCATACGAGAGCGGCCGCGAGCGCCTGGACGCGCGCGTGACGATCTCAACCGAGCACGACGCGGCTCCGGGGGAGCTTGCGCTGCTGCGCGAAACGGTGGTCGTGGAACTCGGCGAGAAGCACCTCGACGACCTCGTCACGATCGCCGACCCCCTGATGGTCACCGACCTGCCGACCCTGCTCTGGTCGCCCCACGGCCACCAGGACATAGTGGGCGAGCTGCTCTCGCTCTCACAGGCGGTGCTGGTGGACTCGGTCGATGAGCCCGTCGCGGCGGATGCGCTGCAGCGCGCATGGTCGCTGAAGGACCAGGCATACGTCGTGGACCTCGCCTGGCTGCGCTCCACCCCGTGGCGCGAGCGGGTTGCCTCCAGCTTCGACCCCCCGGCACGTCGCCCCGATCTGAGGTCGATCACGTCCGTGGAGATCCGCCATCACCCCGCGTCCCAGGTCAGCGCGATGCTGTACGCCGGGTGGCTGGCCTCGCGCCTGGGCTGGCAGACGGATGCGCTCGTCGCGGAAAACAACTCGTTGAGCGGCATCGCGCGCGATGACACCAGGGAGGTTCGCCTGTGCCTGCGACGCGCGCCCGAGCTGCAGGTGCGCGGCCTTGAGGGCGTCACGATCCAGACCGCCTCCGGGCGGAGCCTGAGCCTGGACCGCGGCGCGGGCGGCCTGCGCGCGATCTCGCGCGAGCCGGACGGCGCCGAACACCAGTGGACGATCCCCGGCGCCTCCCGAGGAGAGACCGGGGTGCTCGGCGAGGGCATCCGCCAGGCGCTGCTGCGCGACCCGACCTACGTGCCGGCGCTGGGCGCTGCGCGCGCCATGGCGGCGTGACACGCCTGACGACATGCGCTGACCCCGCGGTGGTTGCCGAACGCGCCGCGTCGCAGATCGCACTCTCGCTGCGCAGCGCGTACGAGGAGCGCGGACACGCCCATCTTGCGCTCAGCGGAGGCACCACCCCGAAACTGACCTACGAGCTCCTGGCTGGACAGGACGTCGACTGGAACGCGGTCGACGTCTGGTTCGCCGACGAGCGCTGCGTGGGCCCGGATGATCCCGAGAGCAACTACAGGCTGGCCGCGGAGAGCCTGCTGGAGGCTGCGCATGTCCCGCCCGGCCAGGTGCACCGCATGGAGGGAGAGCTCGAGCCGGCGCAGGGAGCCCACCGATACGCGCTCGAGCTCGCCGCCCACCTGCCGGCCGACGCCGGAACCTCCCAGCCCGTCATGGACGTGATCGTGCTCGGGATCGGTCCGGACGGGCATGTCGCCTCGCTGTTCCCGGGCTCGGAGGTGCTGCGCGCCGTTGATCCGCCGTCCTGCATCGCGATCAGCGACTCGCCGAAGCCGCCGCCGGAGCGGCTGACCCTCAGCCTGCCCGTCCTTCGTGCCGCCAGGAACTGCCTTCTACTGGCGACCGGGGCGAGCAAGGCAGACGCGGTGAGCGCGATGCTCGCGGAGCCGACCGAGCATGTGCCGGCGAGCCTGCTCAGGCGCGAGCGCCTGAGCGTGATCGTCGATGACGGGGCGCTGCCGGGTGGGCGCCCGTGAGCGACGCGGAGGTCGTGCTGGTCCGCCACGCCGAGACCGAGTGGAGCCTGAACGGCCGGCACACGGGGCTGACGGACATTCCCCTCACCGAGCACGGCCGCGAGGTCGCCGCCATGCTGGCCGGCCGGCTGCAGGGCAGGCACTTCGATCTCGTGCTCGTCAGCCCGTCGATGCGCGCACGCGAAACATGCGAGCTGTGCGGTCTGGGCGACGTCGCGCGTGAGCGCGCCGACCTGCACGAGTGGGACTACGGCGACTACGAGGGCCTGACGAGCGCCGAGATCCAGAAGGACAGGCCGGGATGGAACCTGTGGCGGGACGGATGTCCCGGCGGGGAGCGCGCCGGCGACGTGGGTGAGCGCGCAGACCGCGTCATCACAGAGCTGCGCGCACACGGCCGAACAGCCGCCGTGTTCTCCCACGGCCACATGCTGCGTGTGCTCGGCGCCCGCTGGATCGCCCTCGGACCCGAGCACGGCGGCAGTCTGGGCCTTCAGACCGGCGCGATCTGCGTGCTCGGCGCCGAACACGCTCAGCCCATCCTCGCGCGCTGGAACGACGACTGAGGACCGTCCGCGCTGCCCGCCGCGTGCGCCGCGGTTAAAGAAAATGGATTCGGGGAAGAACTTCCCACTAGAGTGAGGACCCACAGGCATCCATGTCAGCCCGCGCGGTGAAGACCCAATCCCTCTCCCCCGACGCCGAGCAGATGCTCCACTCGATGGATGCCGCTCGCGAGGGGACTCTTGCGCTCATCGCGGGACTCAGCGACGCCGAGCTCGAGCGCGTCCACAGCCCGATCATGAGCCCGCTGGTCTGGGATCTCGGCCACATAGCGGCATACGAGGACCTCTGGCTCGCCCACAGGGTCGGCGGCATGCAGCTGCTCGAGCCGGACCTCGCGGATGTCTACGACGCTTTCGAGACGCCTCGCGCGGTGCGCGGCGACGTCGAGACGCTCGGCCCCCGCGATGCCGCCGCGTATCTCGCCAGGGTGCGCGAGCGGACCGCGCAGGTCGCCGAGATGCAGGGGATCGGTGACGGTGTGCTGTTCGAGATGGTGCTCCGGCACGAGCTGCAGCACTGCGAGACGATGCGCCAGACGATGGACATCGCGGGTCTGCTCCCCGAGGGCGAGCCGGCCCTGGCCGCCTGCGGGTCGCCGGACGGATGGCTGAGCATCCCCGCAGGCTCCTTCGAGATGGGCGCCGTCGCGGGCGGTTTCGCCTACGACAACGAGCGCCCTCGCCACACCGTCGGCGTGGACGGCTTCCAGATCGCCCGCGTTCCCGTGACCAACGCCAGCTGGATGCGCTTCAGCGAGGGCGGAGGCTACGAGAGGCGCGAGTGGTGGTCGGACGAGGGATGGGCCTGGAAGCAGGAGTACGACATCACCCATCATCCGGCGATCGCCGCGGGAGCGGCGCAGGCACCCGCCTGCCACGTCTCCTGGTTCGAGGCCGACGCCTTCGCCCGCGCGCACGACGCGCGGCTACCCACCGAGCATGAGTGGGAGCGGGCGGCAACCTGGGAGCAGGCCGATGCTGGCGGTGAGGCGATCGCCGGTCGCGGGCAGGTGTGGGAGTGGACCTCCTCGCACTTCGATGGATACCCCGGCTTCGCCGCGTATCCCTACCGCGAGTACTCCGAGGTCTTCTTCGGCGAGCACTACCGGGTCCTGCGCGGCTCCTCGTGGGCGACGCACCCGCGTGTGGCGTCCCTGACGTTCCGCAACTGGGATCTCCCCGAGCGGCGGCAGATATTCGCGGGTGTGCGTCTGGCGAGGGGGCTCTGATGTCGCTCACCCCCCTGCACCCGGCCGACGGGGCGATGATCCAGATCGACTCGCACCTGCATGAGTCGGGCGAGCGCTCACTCGCCGACGATGTGCTGGACGGCCTCACCCGGCCGTTCAAGGAGCTCCCCCCCAAGCACTTCTATGACGCCCGCGGCGCCGAGCTGTTCGACCGCATCTGCGAGCTGCCGGAGTACTACCCGACGCGCGCGGAGCGGGCGATCCTCGTCGGCCGCGCCGCGGAGCTCGCACAGATCACCGGCGCAGTCGAGCTGGTGGAGCTCGGGTCCGGGACGGCGGCGAAGACCCGCGTGCTGCTCGACGCCATGCAGCAGGCGGGCATGCTCGAGCGCTATGTGCCCGTGGACGTCACCGAGAGCATGGTGCGCGAATGCGCCCAGCAGCTGACCGGCGAGTATCCCGGGCTGCGCGTGCATGGCGTGATCGGCGACTTCGAGCGCCACCTCGAGCGCATCCCCCCGGCCGTGGGCCCGCGGATCATCGCCTTCCTCGGGGGCACGATCGGCAACTTCCCTCCCGGCAGCCGCCGCAGGTTCCTGCGCGGTATCTCACGGCTCCTCGGGCCCGACGACCATCTTCTGATGGGGACCGACCTCGTGAAGGACGCCGGCGTCCTCGAGGCCGCCTACGACGATTCGCAGGGCGTGACCGCGGCGTTCAACCGCAACGTGCTGCACGTCCTCAACCGCGAGCTGCAGGCCGACTTCGACCCCGACGACTTCGACCACGTCGCGTTGTTCGACCGCGAGAACGAGTGGATCGAGATGCGACTGCGTGCCCGCCGCGAGGTCTCCGCGACGATCCGCGCGCTCGACCTGCCCGTGCATTTCGACGCGGGCGAGGAACTGCGCACCGAGATCAGCGCGAAGTTCACGCCCGAGCGCGTGCGCGGGGACCTCGCTGCGGCCGGGCTCGAGCTCGTGAGCTGGCTCACCGACCCCGACGAGCAGTTCGCGTTGACGCTGTCAAAGCCCGCGCAGCGGTAGCCTTGCCCGCGTGAGGATCGACGGCGCGGCGGCACTGGTTGCGGGAGGGGCTTCGGGGCTTGGCGAGGCGACGGCCCGGGAGCTGCACGCACGGGGCGCCGCAGTCACGATCGCAGACGTGAACGCGGACGCCGGGGCCGCTCTGGCACAGGAGCTCGGCATCGCCTTCGCCGCCTGCGACGTGCGCGAGGAGAGCCAGGTGCTGGATGCCGTCCGGAGCGCTGGCGCCGCAGGCCCGCTGCGCATCGCGGTGTGCTGCGCGGGCACGGGCTGGGCACAGAAGGTCACCGGTTCGAAGGGCCCGCATTCTCTTCAGGCGTTCGAGACGATCATCGCGATCAACCTGATCGGGACGTTCAACGTGATGCGCCTCGCCGCGACCGCGATGCTGGAGACGGAGCCGCTCGAGGACGGCGAGCGGGGCGTGTGCGTGAACACGGCGTCCATCGCCGCCTTCGACGGCCAGATCGGCCAGATCGCCTACTCGGCGTCGAAGGGCGGAGTCGTGGGGATGACCCTGCCGGCGGCGCGCGACCTCGCCCAGTACGGGATCAGGGTCAACACGATCGCGCCGGGCCTGTTCGACACGCCGCTGCTGGCGGCGCTGCCGCAGGAGGCGCGGGAGAAGCTCGGCGCCGGGGTCCCATACCCGCCGCGGCTCGGACTGCCCTCCGAGTATGCCCAGCTGGCCTGCCACATCGTCGAGAACCGCATGCTCAACGGCGAGACGATCCGTCTCGACGGCGCGCTGCGGATGCCTCCCCGCTGAGCGGGTCCCGCCCGGTGCCCGCAGGGCGCCGCTCGGTGCAGCGGGCCCGCGGGCGGAGCCTGTCCCTCAGCCGAGCCGTTCGACGAGCATCGCCATGCCCATGCCGCCGGCGACGCACATCGACTCGATCCCGTAGGTGCCGTCGAGCGTCTCGAGGTCGTTGATCAGCGTCGTCATGATGCGAGCCCCGGTCATGCCGAACGGGTGGCCGAGGGCGATCGCGCCCCCGAACGGGTTGAGCTTCTCGTCCGGGATGTCCAGCTGCTCTTTGCATGGGACGATCTGGGCCGCGAAGGCCTCGTTGATCTCGACGACGTCGATGTCGCTCATCGTCATTCCCGTGTCGGCGAGCAGCTGCTGTATCGCCGGCACCGGACCGAGGCCCATCACCTCGGGGCGGATCGCCGACACCGTGGAGGCGATGATGCGCGCGCGCGGCTTCATCCCGAGCTCGGACGCCCGCTCGTCGCTCATCAGCAGAAGCGCGGCCGCTCCGTCGTTGAGCGGGCAGGCGTTGCCCGCCGTCACAGTGCCGTCCTCTTTGAACGCGGGCTTGAGCGCGGCGAGCTTCTCGACGGTGGTGCCGGGCCGCGGGCCGTCGTCGTGGGTGACCACGGTCGCCGGCACGTGCACCTCGTTGCCGTCGCGGTCGGTCTCCTTGTGCTCGGGGATATGGACCGGGATGATCTCCTTGTCGAAGTGGCCGGACTCGACGGCGGCGACCGCGCGGGCCTGCGAGATGGCGGCCCACTCGTCCTGCGCCTCACGGCTGACGTTGCACTCGCTCGCCACGTTCTCGGCGGTCATGCCCATCGGTATGTACACGTCGAACAGGGATCCGGGCGAGCCGTCGACCTGGTGGTTGAACTCGAACTGCGCACCCTGACCGACACGGCTGACGGCCTCGACGCCCGCGGCGATGTAGGTGTCGCCCTCCCCCGCCCGGATGGCGTGGAATGCCATGCGGGTGCTCTGCAGCGAGGACGCACAGAAGCGGTTGACGGTGCAGGCGGGGACGTGGAAGTCGATCCCGGACAGCAGCACCGCGATGCGCCCGATGTTGTAGCCCGACTCGCCCTCGCAGAAGCCGCAGCCCATCAGCACGTCGACGATCGTGGATGGGTCGAGTGCGGGGTTGCGCTCGACGATCGCCCGGAGCGGTATCGCCGCGAGGTCGTCCGCGCGTACCGACCGCAGCGAACCCTTGACGGCACGGCCGATCGGTGTGCGGATTGCGTCAACAATGACTGCTTCGGGCATCTGCCTTCTCCTTGGTGGTTGGCCCGGTGACTATAGATCCGGGGTGCATTGCGGCGGGATCCGGCGCTCGTGGTGAGCACCCGAGGCGTGCGCCGCAGGTCGCCTCTTCGCGCCGATCCGGGGCGCGAGGACGCGGCCCGCGGCACTCAAGCTATCTGGTCATAACCCCACAGGGTCACGAGGTCACGGTCGAGGTACTCGCTGGCGGCGAGAACCTCGGGCTTGAAACGGCGCCGCATCTCGCGCATCACGTCCTCATCCGCCGGCGGCGGCTCGGAGTAGACGATCCTCCTCCAGTGCGCGCGGATGGCGTCCGAGCGCAGCACATCCGGCGTCAGGGCGTTGACGGTTCGCCCGAGAGGACCGGCCTTCGGCCGCTTGAGCCGGGCCATCCGCGCCTCGTTGGCCAGCTTCTGAAGCAACGGCGCGCGCACGGCTTTGCTCGGTGCCGTGCTCACCTGCTCGATCGGAGCGGAATCGTCGACCCCGAGGAAACGCAGCACCCTGCGAACTTCGGCGTCGTTGTTGGCACGGAAGTCGTCGTAGATGAGGACGAGGATGTTCTCCGCCGGGAAGACGTCGTAGTAGCGTTCGAGCTGCTGCACGTAGTGCACGTGGCGGGAGTACATCAGCGCGCCCGGGTGGCGCGTGTCACGCGGGAGGTCCCTGCCTTCGCGCCGGGCCGGCTCGAGGGCGAGCGCCTTGCGCAGGCTGCGCTCGGACTCGATCCCGCTGGAGAGCATCTGCAGGTGGAACGAGCGGATGAAGCTCGCGGGCTCACGCAGGATCGCGATGATCTTCGCGTCGGGCCTGACGTCCGCGATCGCAGCTGCCGCGACGCGCGAGCTCAGGTACTGCGGCGATGCATCTCCGATCCGCTGGCCGGGCTCGGCGTCCTCGAACCACGCCGTGTAGTCCTCGAGCGTGCGCGGGCGCCCACGCGGCGGTGTCCCGCTTGCAGCCCGCATGTCCGACGC
Organism: uncultured Solirubrobacteraceae bacterium; assembly: GCA_963740075.1. Classification (GTDB taxonomy): domain Bacteria; phylum Actinomycetota; class Thermoleophilia; order Solirubrobacterales; family Solirubrobacteraceae; genus Palsa-744. Next base: position 353,291 of record CAVUCP010000001.1, read on the forward strand.
GAAGTAGCGCAGCTCCTTCACGCGGGGAATGAAGATTTCAGGATGCCCTCGCAGCATCGCGTAGAGGGCGCTCGTGCCGCACTTCTGGTGGCCGACGATGTAGAAGTCCGGCAGCCTGCCCGCCTGGGCCGGCGCGGTCTCACCGGCCGCGGGGCGCGACCCGCCCTCGCTGGAGATCGGCTTCCCGCCCGGGTCTTCCATGCCGGCGAATCATAGCGGGGCACGGGGCCCTGCCGGACGCCTACAGGTCCAGGCGGCTGACGCCCATCTCGTCGAATCCGACATGGTGTGCGAGCTCATGGCGGACCGTGCGCGTGACCTGGTCGCGCAGGAGGTCGGCGTCGTGCCCGAAGTCCCTGCGGAGGGTGTCGCGGAAGATGACGATGCGGTCGTGGGTGTTGTCCCGTGTCGCGCCGTCACCCTGGTAGAGCCCGTACGCGCCGGCGCGCCGTCCGCCGTCGGAGATCACCACCGCCACGTGTCGCAGAGCGTTGTGCAGAAGGTCCGGCAGGTCGTCGAGGGCGTCCCGCACGAGCTCCTCGAAATCGTCGTCGTCCAGCGGGTCGAGCTCCAGGAACACGCTTTCGTGGGGCGTGGCGGCGAGCCCATGGAGCGCCAGACGCTCCGAGTTGCGGACGATCTCGTCGAACTCAGCGTCGGACTCCGGGTCGCGCCATCCGGCCATCCGGACCGCGATGAACGCCATGCTGCCGAGCAGCGCGGCCGCGAGGATCACGCCGAGCGCGACGTCCTCGAGCGCGTGCACCATGCCGATCGAGCTGAAGCCCTGTGCGAGCACGAGCACGACGAGGCCGATGGACATCGCGATCAGAGCCGCGAAGCCAACCTTCCTCAGATGAGCCGATGCGCCTGAGGAGGGGCCGTCCACCGTCTGCTCCTATTTGAGGGTGCGGGCGATCACGAGACGCTGGATCTCGTTGGTGCCCTCGTAGATCTGAGTGATCTTGGCGTCCCGCATCATCCGCTCGACCGGATACTCCTTGACGTAGCCGTAGCCGCCGAGCACCTGTATCGCCTCGACGGTGACGTCCATCGCCGTGTCGGACGCGAACACCTTCGCCATCGACGAGTACTTCGCCCGCTGTGGATGGTGCTGGTCGGCCATCGCGCACGCCTTGTAGAGGAGCTCGCGTGCCGCGGCCGTCTGGATTTCCATGTCCGCGAGCTTGAACTGGATCGCCTGGAACTCGTTGATCGCCTTGCCGAACTGCCTGCGCTCGCGCGCGTACGCGACCGCGTAGTCGGTTGCGCCCTGGGCGATGCCCACCGCCTGCGCCGCCGCCCCGAGGCGGGTGCGCTCGAGGGTGCCGAGAGCCACCGACAGACCCTTGCCGACCTCGCCGATCACGTTCTCCTTCGGCACACGGACGTCGTCGAAGATCGGCTGGCCCGTGGGTGACGCCCGGATGCCGAGCTTGTGCTCGAGCTTGCCGACGCTGAAGCCGGGACGATCGGACTCCACGACGAAGGCGGTCAGGCGCCGGCTCTCCCGGTCGCTGACGGCGAAGCAGATGTAGAAGTCCGCGACCCCGAGGTTGGTGATCCAGTTCTTCGTGCCGTTGATGACCCACTCGTCGCCGTCGAGCACGGCACTGGTCTTCATCCCCGCGGGGTCCGATCCGGCCTCCGGCTCGGAGAGCGCGAACGCCGGGGACCACTCGCCGGTGGCGCAGCGGGGCAGGAAGCGCTGCTTGAGCTCGTCGCTGCCGAACAGCTGGATCGGAAGCGTTCCGAGCTCCTGGACCATCAGGATGAGCGCGCACGCGGCGTCGACCTTCGCGATCTCCTCGACCGCCATGTTGAGCATCAGCGTCCCCGTTCCCGTGCCGCCGTACTCGGCGGGGAACGGCAGGCCGAGGATGTCCTGCTCGGCGAGAAGCCTGCGAACATCCCACGGATACTCGGCGCGCTCGTCGATCTCGGCCGAGCGTGGCGCGATCTTCTCGCGTGCTATCTGGCCGATCGTCTCGCAGAAATCCAGGTTCTCCTGGGGGATCGTGTAGATGTCGCCGAGGACCTCCATTGCAGTTGATCCTAGTGATGCGCGAGAAGTCCCGCGCTGATGTCCTGCGCGCGCCGGTAGGCTCTGGCGCATGAGCGCCGCCGACGAGCACGAGGACATCGATGTGGAGCCCGCCACGGTCGCGCTGTGGCTCGCGCAGGACCCGTCCCTGCAGCTCGTGGACGTTCGCGAGCCCGCCGAGCGGGAGGCGGGTCACATCGCCGGCTCGAGCCATATTGAGCTCGCCCAGCTGCCCGCCCGCGCGTCGAGTCTGGACCCTTCGCGCCGGATCGTCTTCTACTGCCGGGTGGGTGGACGCTCGACGATGGCCGCCCAGGCGCTGCGCGCCGCCGGCGTCAACGCTCACTCGATGGCCGGCGGGCTGGTCCGCTGGGCACAGGAGGAAAGGCCGCTCTCGCCCGACGGCGGCTACGTCGCAGACCACTAGGAGGCTCCGATGAACCCATCCGAGGACTACCCGAAGATCAACGTCGGCGAGGGCTACGCGACCGGCACCCTGGACGACCTCGGCGACGGCCCCGGATTCCGCAAGGTGCGCAAGGGGCTCGGCGTGAGCGCGTTCGGCGTCAACGCACTGGTGCTCCCCCCGGGGTCGAAACGGGGTTTCACTACCACGAGAGCCAGGAGGAGCTCTACTTCGTCCACCGCGGGACGATCGAGATGGAGTTCGGAGACGGCGCGAAGGTCATCCTGGAGGCGGGCGGCATGGCGCGCGTCGATGCGGCGACACCGCGCAAGGTCCGCAACGCCGGCCGGGAGGACGCCATCTACCTGATCGCGGGCGGCAAGGATGGGTATGTGGGCCGGGACGGGCGGATGCCCGAGGGCGAGCAGGACAGGGTCCGGGCGACGCACGGGTCATCCGCAGGCTCGACGTGAGAGCCGGACTTGGCCGAGCCTGAGGGCCGTCCGGGGGCACTTCGCGTGAGCGGCGAGCTCTCGATCCCCCTCTCGGAGGTCACGCTGCGCACCAGCCGCTCGTCCGGACCGGGGGGCCAGCACGCGAACGTGACCGCATCCCGCGTGGAAGCGATCTTCGACGTCGAGGCCTCGGCTTCGCTCACGGATGCCCAGCGCGCGCGTCTGCTCGCACGCTCGGGGCCGCGCGTGGTCGCGGTCGCACAGGACGAGCGGTCGCAGACACGCAATCGCGCTCTCGCCCTCGAGCGTCTCGCACGCCGTCTGCAGGGCGCGCTCGCGGTGCCGCGGACGAGACGCCCGACGCGCCCGTCCGCTGCCTCCAGAGCCCGGCGGCTGAAGGAGAAGCAACGCGCTTCGCGGCGCAAGGTCGAGCGCCGCCGCCCGCCCGCCGACGGCGACTGAGGGTGCGGGGCTCCCGCGAGCACGACCGCGAGATCCTCACACCTCGATAGTCGGCCACCTGGGGGTACTGCCGCTCGCGGCGCTCGCGCGTGAGGCGGGCTCCGCTCAGTGCAGCAGTTCGCGTATGTGGCGCTCCTGTGTCCTCCCCAGGGGCGTCTTCTCAGGGTTGAACCCGATCCCGCTCCAGAGGAGCCCCGACGCGGGCGCCCACGTGATCACCAGGAACAGGCCGACGAGAACCGCGGCGACCCGGAGTCTGCGCGAGGCCGACATCGCGGCCAGCGGGAGGATCCACAGCACGTACCACGGGAGCACCCAGCTGAGGGTGAGGATCAGCGCCACGTTCACCCAGCCGGCGGGGGTGATCGCGTCGCGCCGGCGCCAGGAGTACCAGCAGCCCGCTATCAGCGAGCTGAGCAGGGCGGCCTCGACGAACAGGCGCACCCCCGCGCTCTCCCCTCCCACGCCGATCGCGAGCCCGATCAGGTTCGGCATGCTCTCGGCTGTGACCAGGACGCTCTGCGTGCTCAGGTCGGGTATGTGCAGGCCGAACGCGCTCAGGCTCGCTGCCGCGAGGAGCATGCTCGCGACGATCATCCCGATCAGCACCTGAACGAGCGCCCGCGGCCTGCGCAGCAGCGCTGCGAGCACCACGGGGATCACGATGCCCCCAGAGGCCTTGATCGATGTTCCGACCGCGAATGCCGCTCCCGCGCCCAGCTGTACCGCGGAGAGCGGCAGCAGCAGCCCGCGTGCGCGAGAGAGCAGCCCCGCCCCGCCGGCTGACACGGCGGGTGCGCCGCCATCCGCGGCCGGGGACGCGTCTGCGCGGTCCGCCCGCGAGGAGCCGATCAGCGGCAGCAGGTCCGGGTCGCGCAGCAGCAGGTAGTAGCCGAGCACCAGGAAGAGCACCATCAGGAAGTCGTTGTGCACGCCGCCGAGCCCCCAGACGAGCACGATCGGGTTCAGCCCTACGAGCGCGATGGCGCGCACCGGGTCGCGCCCGAGCCGCACCGCGCACTTCCAGACCAGGAAGATGATCGCGAGGCTCGTCGAGCATGAACAGCGCCTTGAGCGCCCAGAACGAGCCTGCCACGCCGAGCGGCACGACAGCGAACGTGATGAGCGTGAACGTCGGCCCGTACGGGCTGAGGAGCTGGTGCCAGTTGCTCAGCGCGAACGCCGGGTCGTCGTGGGGCTCGCTGATCGGCGTCGTCGTATACGGGTTCAGGTGGTGCACGATCTCCATGCGCCCGTAGTTGATGTAGTTGAAGACGTCGGTGAGCGCCATCGGCGGCGCCACGCAGGTACACCACGTGCACCGCCAGGATCGCGCCGATCACCCAGCGCGCCGACAGGGAAGGTGCGCTGCTGAGGACCAGCACATACGCGAGATACATGACCAGCAGCGCGATCGTGAACAGCCAGCGCAGCGTGGTCCCGTTGCTCGTCAGGCCCGGCCACAGGCCGCCGAGCGGCCCGGCCATCCAGTTCGGGAAGAAACCCGTGTGGGTCGTCGGCGCGAGCCCGCTGGGACGGTCGGCTGTGATGACGACCAGCAGCAGGCTGACAGCGACGATCGAGACGAGGCTTACCGCACCGATGAGCCTTTCGGCGCGGGTGTCCGCGCGCAGGCGCGTGAACACGCGTCCGAGGCTGCCCCTGCGGCTGTCCTCGGGGCTGTGGCGGATCGGGATCGTCGTGGCGTCACTCGACATGCGCAGCGCCGCCACAATAGCCGCCAGCAAAGCAGAGGGCCCGCCGAAGCGGGCCCCCGTAAAGCGCGTCTATGCGCTCCGCCTAGATGGTCTGGACGTTGACGGCCTTGGGGCCCTTGTCGCCCTGCTCCGGGTCATAGGAGACCTTTGCGCCCTCCTGCAGCGAGCGGTAACCCTCGCCGTTGATCCCGGTGTGATGGACGAACAGGTCCTTGTCGCCGTCGTCGGGGGTGATGAAACCGAACCCCTTGTCGTCGCTGAACCACTTTACGGTGCCTGTAGGCATGTGCTGAACTCCTCCACGGTATGTGCGTGCTGCTACGCGGAGGATGCTTCTCAAAGCTTCGACCTGCGAGCGCTTGCACTTCTTTCGCCGGTCTTAGGTGCCGGCCATTCCACACGACCGTAGCACGTCATCGCGCCGTAGTGTTGTCGACTTGTTGTCCTTTTCGTGGGGCATGGACGCATGTGCCAGGCCGCGGTTAGGGTGTCGTGATGAGCACGTCGAGCACCGATGCTCCCTCGCGGTCCGGCGCGGAGCCTGAGATCTTCGACCGTCTGATGCCACCCGGCGGGCGTCTGAGCGCCGCCGAGCACGTAAGGGAGATGGGGTTCTGGGAGCGCCCGGCGCTCGCGCAGGGACGCGTGCGCGTGATCCTGAACATGGTCAGCACGATCGACGGCCGAGCGAGTCTGCAGGGCCGTTCCGGGCCGATCAGCAGCCAGCCCGACCGCGAGCTCTTCCACGCGCTGCGCCTTGCGGTCGACGCGGTGCTCGTGGGCGCGGGGACCGTGCGCGCCGAGCGCTACGGCAGGATCATCCGCCAGGCGAGCGACAGGGAGCTGCGTGTCGAGCGCGGGCTCACGCAGGAGCCTCTGGCGTGCGTCGTCTCCGGGCGCCTTGACCTCGACGCGTCGGTGCCGCTGCTCGCGGATCCCGAGGCGCGGGTTGCGATGCTTACCTCCTCTGCCGAGAGCCTGCCGCCGGTCGCCGCCCACGTGGACGTACGTCCGGGAGCCAGGCGTCGACGGCGTCGACCTCGCCCGCGCTCTCGCGAGTCGTGCGCGAGCGCTTCTCCGTCCACACCGTTCTGTGCGAGGGAGGCCCGCATCTCGCGCGGCGGCTGTTCGCCGACGGCATCCTCGACGAGCTCCTGCTCTCGCTCGCGCCCGTGGCCGCCGGCGGCGAGCCGGCCGCCGGTCACGGACTGCGGATCCTCGCCGGCGCAGAGCTCGAGCCGCCTGCGGACCTCGAGCTGCGCGGCGTCGTGCGCGCCGGCTCGCACCTCTTCCTCCGCTACGGCGTGTGCGCTCGCCGACCGCGTCTCGCGCGCAACCACCGCCAGCAGCTCGCTGGCGAGCTGACGGCCCTGCGCGGCGACCCGCGGCGTCGCGGAGATGCGCACGACGACCTCGTCGCCGTCGAGCTCCTCCAGCGTGATGCGCGGCGCATCGCGCAGCGGCGTCTCGAGCGACTTCTCGAGCACCTCCTGCAGGTCCCCGGGTGTCATGCCGGCGCGCAGCCGGGCACGCAGGTTCACGGCCTCGGGCTCCCGCAGCGGCAGGATCGCGACGTTCAGCACGACGCTGTTGGGAACCATGATCGAGTCGTCGCCGGTCGCGAACGTCGTGTAGAGCAGGCCGAGCGAGCTGACGGTCCCCTCGATCTGCCCGGCGAGCCGGCCGCCCTGCAGCCGGACGCGCTCGCCGACACGGAAGGGTCGCGCGCTGAGCAGGACCATGCCCGCGATCAGGTTGCCGAGCGTCTGCTGGGCCGCGAGGCCGAAGATCACGGCCGTGAAGGCGCCGCCGAGGGCGAGGGTCTGCGGTTCGATGCCGGCCACCTAAGGGCGACGAGCAGGGCGACGGCGACGGTGGCCAGGCGGATCAGGAAGCCGACGGTCCCCGCCGTCGCGGGATCCATGCGACGGAACAGGGCGGGGCCGAGGCCGCGTCCGACGTCGCGCGCGATCGCCCATCCGAGGATCACGAGGATCAGGACGGTCGCGATCGTGACGGGAGCTTCGAGCCCTGGGGGAAGTTCGTTGCTCTCGGGGGGCTTCGGGCCCGCCGCCCCGATCAGGCTCGACGCGGTGGTGGTAGAAGATCACCACCCCCACGAACAGGGGGATCAGGAACAGCGCCTCGACCCGCGCGCGTTTGACGACGGCCGGGCTCATCTGCCTGAGCAGCCCGACCTCCCGCCACGCGTGGCTCTGGGTGTCGAAGATTTCTGTGGGGTTCGCGGCATCGGCAAGGTGCTCCTATGATGCCCGCAAGGCGCCGCGGGCAGCGACGTGGGCGCAAACCTGCTCTAGCATTCCGCCCCGATGAGCACCAACATGCGAAAACTCGCCGTTCCCGCGGTCGTGCTCGGTGTCGTGCTGATCGTGATCGCGATCGTCTACTTCGTGACCCCCGAGCACTCGCTCCCGTCGTTCTTCCCCGGCCATGTGTCGGCGAGCAGCCCGGAAGCCGGGCACCACCACACCAAGCACGGTATCGCCGCGCTTGTGGTCGCACTCGCGTGCTTCGCGTTCGCGTGGTTCGCGACCGGTCCCGCGGGCACGCGGCGACGAGACGGCGGCCTCCTGAGGCCGCTCTACCCGCCGACCGCGAAGACGACGGTGGAGAGCAGGCCGACGGCGATGCAGTAGATGCCGAACGGCGTCAGGCGGTTGCTCTGGAAGAAGCGCATCAGGAACTTCACAGCCAGGAATGTGGTGGCAGCGGCACGAGGGCGGCGACCAGCGCGGGGCCGCGCACCCCGTCGCCCGCCGACCCGAACAGTTCCGGCAGCTTCAGGAGCGCCGCGGCGAAGATGACCGGGGTCGCGAGCAGGAACGCGAAGCGCGCCGAGTCGTCGTTTGAGAGCCCCACCACGAGACCGCCGGACATCGTGACACCGGAGCGCGATATCCCTGGGATCAGGGCGAACACCTGCGAGGTTCCGACTGATATCGCCTGGCGCCAGGTGAGGCCCGAGAGCCGCGCGTCGACGTCACCGCTGTAGTCGCCCTCGCGCGGGGGCGCGGCGCCTGAGCCGCTCGGCGAGCAGCAGCACGATCCCGTTGACAATCAGGAACACGGCTGCGATCTGCGCGGACGCGAAGAGTTTGCGCAGCGGTTCCTGGAGCAGGAGGCCGATCACCCCGACGGGGATCGTCGCCGCGATCAGCAGCCAGCCGAGGCGCGCGTAGCTGTCGTCCTGGCGGATCTCGCGCATCCGCAGTGACCGGAAGATCCCCTTGATGATTTCGATCCAGTCCTTCAGGAAGAACAGCAGCAGCACTATCGCCGTCGCGAGGTGCGTCGCGATCAGGAACGTCAGGAAGTATTTGTCGTACTGGTGGATGTCCCAGCCGAACAGCCGGGGAAGCAGGACGCTGTGGCCGAGGCTGGAGATCGGAAACAGCTCGGCGATTCCCTGGGTGAGGCCGAGGATGATGGCCTGGAGGTAGGAGATCGGGTGCACGCCGGCGACAGCAAGGATTTCGCTGGCGCTGCGCGTACTCTGCCCGGCATATGCAGGGCAGAGCCGAGATTGAGCCTCCGTCGCTGCTGACGATCCTCCGGGAGTGGGGCCGGATCGGCTGCATCGGCTTCGGAGGGCCGCCGGCGCACATGGCATTGCTGCGCGATCTGTGCGTCGAGCGGACAGGCGGTGGTTGACGCGCGAGCAGTTCGAGCATGCGCTCGCCGCCACGAACCTGCTTCCGGGCCCGGCGTCGACGCAGCTGGCGATCTACTGCGCGTGGCGTCTGCGCGGGACGCGCGGAGCGCTGATCGGAGGCCTGTGCTTCATCTGCCCGGGGCTGGCGGCGATCATCGCGCTGTCAGCCCTGTTCCTCTCGGGGTCGCCTCCCGACTGGCTGCGCGGGGCCGGCGATGGGCGCGGGTGCGGCGGTCGCCGCCGTCGCGGTCCGCGCGGGCACCGACCTGGCAGCACCGATCTGGCATGCGGCCGCGGCGGCCGCGGCGCGTCAGGGTCGCCGTCTATGCCTCGCATCGGCGCCGTGGCCGCCGCAACGCTCGGTGCCTGGCTGGTGCTCGTGCTGCTCGGCGCGGCGCGGTCGAGCTCGCGGCAGAGCGCGGTGGCTCAAGACCCGGGCTCGCGTCGCTGGCGCCCGCCGGCGGCTGGTCGCTGCACGCACTCGCGCGCGAGCGGGGCCTGATGCCGGCGCTCGCGGCGGCGCTCGCAGACCCCGGCGGCACCGCGGCGCTCGCGTGGACGGCGCTGAAGGTCGGTGCTCTCGCGTTCGGCGGAGGCTTCGTGATCGTGCCGCTGATGCAGGCGGACGCCGTCAGCACCTACCACTGGATGACCCACGCCCAGTTCCTGAACGCCGTCGCCCTTGGACAGCTGACGCCGGGTCCGGTGACACAGACGGTTGCGGCGGTGGGCTATGCGGCGGGCGGGGTCGGCGACGCGCTGCTCGCCTCCGCGATCGCGTTCGCGCCGTCGTTCTCGTTCGTCCTGCTCGGCGGCGAGCGCTTCGAGCGCCTGCTCTCCAACAGCGCTGTCCGCGCGTTCCTCGCCGGCGCCGCCCCCGCCGCGGCGGGGGCGATCGTCGGGTTCGGCGATCCCGCTGGCGTCGGCGATCTCCGAGAGCTGGCAGTACGTGCTGCTCGGCGCGGCGGCGCTCTCGCTTCTCGTGGCTCGAAGGGGCGTGCTCGCCACGCTCGTCGGGTGTGCCTGTGCCGGCGCGCTCGCGAGCGTGGTCGGCGCCCCGATCGTGCACTGAGACCCCCGGCGACGACTCGCGGGGCGCGAGTTCACGGGGACTTCACACGATGGTTGCGCCATCGTCACAAAAGTCCGCACTTTGCAGGGAATTCTGTTTGATATGAACGGTCAGGAGCAGCGGACGCCGGGTGAGGTCGTGCGGGTGGACATGCACTGCCACTCCAGTGCCTCGCAGGAGTCACGTCTCGGGGTCCAGCGCTCGGTTGGCCTGCCCGAGTGCGCGACCGGCCCGGACGAGGTCTACGAGCTCGCCAGGCGCCGCGGCATGGACTTCGTGACGATCACCGACCACGACACGATCGCCGGCGTGATGCAGATCGCCGACCGGCCGGACGTCTTCATCTCCGAGGAGCTGACGGCGAGCTTCCGGGGCGAGCCTCAGGCGGTGCACGTGCTCTGCTACGGCATCAGCCCCGAAGACCACGACTGGCTGCAGGCCCACCGCAGTGACGTCGAGCTGTGCGCGGCGTACATGCACGAGCGCGACATCGCGTGCGCCCTCGCACACCCCTACTACACGGTCGCCGCTCCTCTGACGCCGCGCCACCGCCGGCGCCTGGCGGAGCTCTTCGGTGTCTGGGAGACACGCAACGGCGCTCGGGCTGCGGAGCTCAACCGTCCCGCGGCGACGTATGTCGCGACGCGCGACGGGGTGGGCATCGGCGGCAGCGACGACCATGCCGGGGTGGACATCGGGCGCACGTTCACGGAGGCGCCGGCGGCGTCCAGCCCGCGCGAGTTCCTCGACCACATGCGCGCCGGCCGCGTGTCGGCGCACGGCGCCCAGGGCAGCGCCGCCAAGTGGGCGCATGCCGCGATAGCCCTCAGTGTTCGTGCGCTCGGCCTGCACGAGCCGGGCTCGCAGCCCTCGCAGATCGATCCCGCCCGGATCATGCGGATGGTGAGCCGGCTCCTGCGCGAGGCCGACGCCCGCGAGGGGAACGCCGGCGGCGAGGTGACGGTGCAGGACGCGCGCTGCCTGCTGAGCGCCTGGCTGAGCGCGGTGGAACTCGACCATCTCGACGGGCGCGCGTTGATCGACCTGATGCAGCAGGACGACTTCAGCCACTCCGCCCTTTACCGCCGTGCGTGCCGTGCCCACGAGCGCCGGCTGCGGGCTGCCGTCGAGACGGCGGTCGGGGCCGCGAGCTCCTCGGGCGAGCTGGCCGGCGCCGCGCAGGGGCTCGTCCAGGCATGCGTCGCGGCGATCCCCTATGCGCCCGCCACAGCCTTCCTCGCCCGCGAGAAGGCGAAGCTTGCGGACATCCCGGACGGTACGGGGCGCGGCGGGCGCAGGGCGGAGGGCGACACCCCGCGGGTTGCGATCCTCGCAGACGGGATCGGCTCGACCCACGGCGTGGCGCGCACGATCGTCGAGATCCGCGAGCGCGGCGTACCCGGCTTTGAGATCGAGGTGCTCGGCACCGACCCGGCGGTCGACCGGCGGCTGCCCTCCGTCGCCGAGATCGACGTGCCGTTCTATCCGGGGCTGCGGATCGGCGTGCCGAGCCTGCCGGTGGCGGTGCAGGCCCTGGCCGACGGAGGATTCGACGCCGTCCACGTCTGCACCCCCGGCCCGGCTGGAATATCGGGCGCGCTGCTCGCCCGCGCGCTCGGGCTGCCGCTGATCGGCAGCTACCACACCGAGCTCACCGCGTACGCGGGTGTGCGCTCCGGCGAGCAACGGCTCGCCGACGCGATGACGCTCGCCGTCGCTGCCTTCTACGGCGCGTGCGAGGTCGTCCTCTCCCCCAGCCCCGCCAGCGACGCTGCACTCGCCGCTATCGGCGTCTGCGACGATCGGGTTCAGCGCTGGGACCGCGGCGTGGACACCTCGCGCTTTGACCCGTCGCTCCGCGACGCCGGCGCTCTGCCGGGGGAGATCAGCGTCCTGTACTCAGGGCGCATCAGCAACGAGAAGGGCGTCGAGTTGCTTGCGGAGTCCTTCCTCAGGGCGCGCGAGCGCGAGCCCCGCCTTCACCTGGTCCTCGCCGGGGGCGGCCCGGAGGAGGACATCCTGCGTGAGCGGCTCGGCCGTGCGGCCACGTTCCTGGGATGGCTCGAGGGACGGGAGCTCGCCCGCACCTACGCGAGCGCCGACGTGCTCCTCTTCCCGAGCGAGACCGACACGTTCGGTCAGGTGATCCTCGAGGCACAGGCGAGCGGACTTCCGGTGGTGGCCGTCGCACAGGGAGGCCCGCTTTCGCTGATCGAGGATCGCGTGAGCGGCCTGCTGGCTCCGGCCGAGACGGGCGCGCTCGCTGACAGCCTGCTCGAGGTTGTCAGCTCTCCCATCCTGCGTGAGCGCATCGCCGGCTCTGCGCTTCGCTGCGCGCGCGCGAGAACGTGGGAGTTGACGCTCGAGCGTCTCGGAGTCGGATACCAGAGGGTTCTCTCCGGCCACGGGCAGCCGGCCTCGGATCTGAGCGGCCGTGCCGCCTGACGGGAACAGTCGAGGGCTGGGCGCCGCTCGCCTGCGGCTCCTGCCCGGCCCGTCGGTCCCCGCCGGGGGTCATCTCTCGCCCGTGCCCCTGCAGGCGGGCGTGTGCGAGCGCCGGCGCACGATCGCCGTGGCGATCCACGGCATCGAGCCCGCGACGTTCGAGCGCTGCGCCCTGATCCGCGACTGGCTGGCGGATCACGAGATCGATCGCGTCACCCTGCTGGTGATCCCCGCAAGGGACATGCACCCGGTGGGCGAGCGCTCGCCGGAGATGGTGGCCTGGCTCGGCGAGCGCCGCCGGGAGGGCGACGTGATCGCCCAGCACGGGTTCCGCCACGGCCACGGGCATGGGCACATCTCGGCGCGGCGGCTGTTCGCCCGTTCGCAGGGTCACCGCGGCGGCGAGTTCCTCGGCCTGGGCCTTCAGGAGACCCAGCGCGCCGTCCACGCCGGATGGCGCGTCATGAAGCTCGCCGGGATCGAACCCGACGGCTTCGTGGCTCCCTCATACGCCTACACGCCGGCTCTGCGGGAGACACTCAGCCGGCGCTTTCGCTGGTGGGCGGAGCTCCTTCGGGTCCGCTCCTCCCCCACCGGCGACAGGGGCCGCGAGCCGCTCGCGCCCGCGTGGAGCCTCACGCCCTCAACCTCGTTCGGCCGGCTCCTCGCGCCCGGCGTCATCCGCGCGTGCGCGCTGGTCCCGAAGATGGCGCTGCGCCTGGACGTGCACCCGTCGGACCTCGAGCACCCACGTCACATGATGGCGCTGGAGCGCGTGCTGGAGCGATGCGCGGCCGGGCGCACGGCCGTCACCTACCAGGATCTCGCGGAACGTTGACGGCGCCCGCGCGGCGCCGTCAGCCCTTTTCGACGAAGAGGGCCGGTTCCAGGGGCTTGACCTGCGGGATTCCGGCGTAGCCGAGGTGACTCAGGCCGAAGATGTCCTCGATGGTGCGGAGCAGCGAGAAGTGGTTGTACGGTTCCGCGCTGCTGGTCGCGCCCTTCACATATGGCGAGAGAAGGAGAGCCCCGACCTCTCCGCCGCCCTTCGGGCGCAGGGTCGTTGACTGCAGGTTGGGGAAGTGCGGCTGGCCGCAGCAGGAGCTCGAGTCGGCGAATTCGCCGGTGGCGGGCGCCTCGTCGACAGTGATCACCAGCAGGCCGTTTTCCTTGTAGGCCTTTGAGGAGGTGATCTCCTTGACCGTGTCCCTCAGGAACGTTTCGCTGGCCGCGAGGCCGGCGGGCGCCCCGGGGGCGCACGGCGTCGGGTTACCGTCGTGGCACCGGTCCGGGACCACGTAGGAGAGGTTCGGCGTCTTGCTCGCCGACGCGAGGTCCTGGGAGAGATGGTCGAAACCCACGTCGTCCGAGGCGCACGAGGAGGAGGACGTGATCGAGTGGAAGTACATGAACGGGTTGCGGAACGTCGAGTAGGTACCGGTGCCGGGGCTCGCGCCCGACGTCGGGTCGCTCTGGCCGAGGGCGGGGTGTGCGCAGCCCGCGGACGCGGACCCCGTTTCGTCCATCCCCTGCACGTACGCGCGCCATGTCAGATTCCTCGCGGTGAGCTGGCCCGGAAGGGTCTTGGTTGACTGCGGGTAGACGCAGCCCGACCCGAGGACCTGTTCGAGTTCTCCCGTGCCCGTGGGGGCGATTTCCGTGTAGGTGGGACAGTTGGCGGCGTTTTCGGTGGTGGGGCCCTGCCCGCTGATCAGAGCGACCCCGTTGGCGAGCTCTTCGTGTGCGACGGCGTCGTAGTGGGGCAGGAGCTCACCCTGCTTCTCGAGTGTCTTGGACAGGTATGGCGCCTGGGAGGCGGGCCCGAACACGGCGGAATAGGGCTGGTCGGAGAGCATCACGACGAAGACATGCCTGAACGCAGGCAGCTTGGTGAGGGGGTTGCCGGCCGTGGACGTCTTTTCCGACGATTCCCCCCCCGAGCTTTCGGATTCGCCTTCAGTGGAGGCGGTGGTCGTCTTGACGGCCGGCGTGGAGCTCGTGGTGGCCGGCGCGACAGGCGTTGCTTCCGGTTCGCTCGAGGGTGCCTGTTCGCCGGGGGCGGGAGCTTCGGTTGAGGGCGAGGGTTTCGCCGCTGCGGGCGCGGACGCGACGAGGAGCTTCTCGTGCGAGCGGGTCGAGGCGGCGAGCGCATCCTGGACGCTCGAGCGGGCCGCGCTCCCCATGAGCACCCCGAAGCCGAGGAAGGTGAGCACGGCCAGTGCACATATGCCCGGTGAGGGGATCGGCACGACCGGCATCCTCAGTCGCCGCTGCGTCGCCTCCTGCGGCGCGGGCGCAGGGGACGGCAGCTGCTCGTCGGGCGGCCCGCCGGAGCCGTTCCGCGCGCGCACGATGAGGTCCTGCAGCTGTGGGCTGCGGGCGCCACTCCGGGCTCCGCACGCGAGGCAGTAGCGCTGACCCGGGGCCAGCTGCGATCCGCAGTCGGCGCACCGCTGAACCGGCTCCGGGCTCATCAGCCGCCTCCTACTGCGGGGCCTTGCCGAACGTCTGGTCGGCGGCCTGGGCGGGATACGGCTCGAGCAGGCCGTCCATCACCTGGGCGCTCGGGTCGTGCGTCGCCGCGGAACTCGGCAGGCGCTCCATCAGCTGGGCTCCGCACTGCCAGCAGAAGAGAGCTCCGCGGCTGTGCGGCGCCGAGCATTGCGGGCAGGTGCCCACGACGCCGTCCTGCTCCATCTTCAGCAGGCGCTCGACCTCGGCCAGTTCCGCGTCGCGTTCCTGCAGGACGGCGGCGCGCCGCACCAGCACGTCCAGGCGGAAGTGGTCGCGGATCGCCATCTCATACGTGAGCCCGCCGAGGTCCCAGTGCAGTTCGGTCACCTGTTCGGCGAGCGTGTCACGGCGGCGCTGCAGGTCCGACCTCGCGGCGATCTGCCCGGCGGCGGTCGGCGCCGGCGCGGTCTCGGTCGCCCGCGGCGCGGGGGTTGGCGGGGTCGCCGGCGGCTCCTGGGGCCCGCCGCCGCGGCCGTTGCTGTCCAGGATGCCCATCAGCTCAGCCTGTTTCGATGACGTCGGGGAGGTTCTTGGACTTTTCCTCGTAGCTTTTGCCCTTGGCGCCCTTCAGGCTTTTCAGGGTCGACGCCGGCGCCGGGTTGTTCAGGCTTTCTCCGACCCCCTTGCCGGAGCCCGTTTTGGTTTCGGCGGCCGGTTCTGAACCCCCGCTCTTGTTCGAGACTTCAATGACCTTCGCCGCGGGGAACGACGCGGTCAGGCCGGCCTTCGCCTTTTCCGCTTCGGACTTCTTCTTGTAGTCGCCTGAATAGATGACGAAGCCACTGGAGGTCAGGCTGCTGAATTCTTCGGCCTTCAGAGCGCCGACGGCGCTGGCCCCCTTCCCGCTCGCGGCGCTCTTCGCCGCCTCGACCGCGGCTACCGACGAGCTGCTCGGGAGGTTCTGCAGCTGCACGGTGTACCCGGTCGTGCCCGCCGGCCAGTCCGATGTGAACGTGGCTTCGGTGGCGGAGCTGGTCGCGGCTGCGCTCCCGCCGACGGAGCCGACGGTGATCACCTGCGGCGCGGATGTGCCGCCCTTCGAGTTGCCGGCCCTTCCGATCAGAACGCCGACACCCATCGCGAGGAGCAGCAGACCGATCCCGGCGAGCCCGGTCAGCGTGGCAGACCTGCGGCTCGCGGAATCCTCGTCGCTGCCCTTCGGCGAGCCCGGGGGCGCCGACGGGGCGGACGCAGCCGGAGCGCTTGCTGCCTGCGGGCCTGCGAGCAGGAAGCTGCTGCGCGGCATCTGCCTCTCGCCGCACTCCAGGCAGTAGCGCTGGTCCTCGGCAATCGGGGCGCCGCAGCTAGAGCACACCGGGCGTGGCCCGGCGACCTGTGGGGTGCTTGTTATCGACTCGGTGGACACGATGGTTGGCCGCTTTCACCGCAGCTCACGCAGCCAAGATACTCGCGTGGCCCGCGGATGGGGTGGATGCGGAGCCCCGATGCATAGGGTGGACGCAACGAACAGGACCCGCGTGATGATTTTGTGAAGGCTGGGAGCGGGACGGGACTACGCGGTGCGGAACGCGTTCATGCCGCTGCACGGCCCGCACGGCCGAGCTGCGGATCGCGCTCGCCCGCGTTCGCACGCTGGCGTGCGAACGGCGCCGCGACGGAGATCTCGTCCACGCTCGGCTCCGTGCGCGCCTGGATGCTGTCGCCGCGGCTGGCCGCGATGCACAGGCCGGCGACGCTCGCCAGTCCGAGAATCCACAACGCAGCTATACACAGGAAGATCATTCGTGCTCCGTTCCGCGATTAGTTTCCTCACTGATCCTATCAACTATCTTTGGCATCGCGAGGCAAACCTGATCAGGGTTACGCAAATAGCGGGAACGGCCCTTGCGTGCGGTCCCGGCGATGCCGACGCGCGTGCAACGATCCGCCCGCATTTCCGCGGGCGCGCGGCGAAGATAAGCGGGAAATAATGGGCGCGAGGACCGCAACGAAGCGTGCGGAACCGGGTTCTAGGGTTGAGCCGGTGCGGGACGCGGCATGCGTGCGGCCGCCGGGCCGGCGAACGAACAGATCAGCTATCACAGGGAGGGAACCCCCAGATGGGTACCAGCAACACCGGCAGCAGAATCATCGCGTGTGCAGCCATCCTCGCGAGTGTGACCATCGCCGCCGTCCTCCCAGCAGGCTCCGTCGCCTCGACCGCCGTCACCGCCGCGACGAAGAGCAAAGGCAAGCCGCACGTCGCGACGGGCAGCGCCCAGCATGTCAGCGGCAACTCCGCCGATCTCACGGCGACCGTCAGCCCGGCCGGCGTCCCGACCAGCTACCAGTTCCAGTACGGCGCGACCACGGCATACGGCCTGCAGACCCCGCTCACGCTGGTGGGCAGCCAGACGACGAAGGTGAAGGTCTCCCAGGTCATCTCCGGTCTCGCCATCGGCGGTAGCTACCACTACCGCGTCGTTGGCGTGACGAGCACCGGCGTGGTGCTCACGGGCAAAGACCATTCGTTCAAAACCAAGGGCAAGGCCAAGATCGAAATGCCCAAGTCCCTGCACGAGCCCGTCGGCTCGACGTTCATCCTGAGCGGGGCGATCAAAGGCTTCGACGCGGCCGGCCGGGCCGTCGTGCTGCAGGCCAGTCCGTACCCGTATACGGAAGCCTTCACGACGATCGGGGCGCCGGCGGTCACGAACTCCGCGGGACGTTTCTCGTTCCGGGTCTCCAACCTGAGCAGGAGCACCGAGTTCCGCGTCACGACCGTCGAGGCCCACCACCCGCTGCGCAGCCCCACCATCACGGTCCGCGCCACCCTGCGCGTGTTCCTCCACATCAAGAAGAGTTCGACAGGCCTGGTGCGCCTCTACGGGACCGTCACGCCATCGGCGGTGGGCGCTTCCGTCAACTTCGAGGTGCTCAAGGCAGCGCGGCCGACCCGCAAGCGGGAAGCGACCACCAAGTACGAGAGCCAGTTCTCGACCGTCACCAAGAAAGGCAGCAAAGGCTCAGCGCGGTTCAGCATCATCACGTCGATCATCACCGGCGGGACCTACCGTGCCTACGTGAGGATCAAGACCGGGGCCTACTCATCCGGCTACAGCCAGACCATCGTCCTGCACGCCACCAAGTCGAAGACCAAGAAGAAGAAGAAATAGGGTCCTGAGGGCCGTCGGCGTCCGCCGGCGGCCTACTGCGTGCCGGCTTGCGCGACCAGGCCGCGTTCGACGAGCAGCGCCATGACGCGCTCGACCTCCTCCTCGATGGTTTCGGCGCTGCTGCCGAGCACCAGGTCGGGGGAGGACGGCGGCTCATACGGTGCGCCGACGCCGGTCATGCTCTCCAGCTCACCGGCTCGTGCGCGTGCGTACAGACCCTTCGGGTCGCGCTGCTCGCAGAGCTCGAGCGGCGCGTCGACGAAGATCTCGATGAACTCCAGGTCGTCCTTTGCGTGCAGCGCGCCGGCGGCTTGGCGGTCGGCCGCGTACGGGCTGACGAGGCTCACGAGCGCGATCGTTCCGGACTCGGCGAGCAGCCGGGCGACGTGCGCGGTGCGGCGCACGTTCTCGCTGCGCGCCGTTTCATCGAAGCCGAGGTCGCCGTTCAGGCCATGGCGCAGGTTGTCGCCGTCGAGCAGGAAGGCCGGGCGGCCGATCGCTATCAGGCGCTCCTCGACCGCGGCGGCGACCGTCGACTTGCCCGCCCCGGGCAGGCCCGGTGAACCAGAGCGTGGCGCCGCCGTGGCCGAGCGACTCCCAGCGCTGCTCGCGCGTCATCCTCGAGCCCTGCCAGCGGACGTTCGGGCTGCGCTCGGTCTGCTCCTGCGGCGGGCTCCTCGACCTCGGTGTCGAGGATCACGCCGCGGCGACCGTTTCGTTGGTCGCCTCGTCGATCACGATCAGGCTGCCGGTGACCCGGTTGCGCCGGTAGGAGTCGAACACCAGCGGCGCGCTGAGCTGCAGGTGCACGCGGCCGAGGTCGTTGAGCTGGAGGGGTCAGGCCCTCCGTCGCGGTGCAGCGATCTCGACGTCGATCCGGTAGCGGACGTCGATCCGCGCCGACCCTCACCGTGCGCGTCGTGTGCTTGACCAGGTAGCGCCGCGCGCGGGCTCAGCGGATGCTCGGACATCCAGCAGACGCAGGCACTCGAAGCCGTTCGCGACCGTCGGCTGGTTCTGTGTGCGCACGATCATGCTGCCGCGGCTGACGTCGATGTCGTCGGCGAGCCGCAGCGCGACCGACATCGGCGGGAACGCCTCCTGCGACCTCGCCGTCGAAGGTGTCGATCGCCTCGATCGTCGTGTGCTGCCCGCCGGGCAGGACGACGACGTCGTCGCCGGGGCGCAGCACGCCGCCCGCGACCTGCGCCGCGCGTAGGCGCGGTAGTCAGCGACGGCCGACGCCGGCGGCCGGATCACCCACTGGACCGGGAAGCGGACGTCGATCAGGTTGCGGTCCGAGGCGATGTGGACGTGCTCGAGGTGGTAGAGCAGCGGCGGACCCTGGTACCAGGGCATCGCCTCGGAGCGCTCGACGACGTTGTCGCCGAGCAGCGCGGAGATCGGGATGAAGGTGACGTCGGGCATCTCGAGCCGCGCCGCGAAGCTGTCGAACTCCTCGACGATCGCGTCGAAGACGTCCTCGTCGAAGTCGACGAGGTCCATCTTGTTGACGCAGACGACGATGTGCGGGATGCCGAGCAGCGAGCTGATGAACGCGTGGCGCTTGGACTGCGCGACGACGCCCTTGCGCGCGTCGATCAGGACGATCGCGAGGTCCGCGGTCGAGGCGCCCGTGACCATGTTGCGCGTGTACTGCTCGTGGCCGGGCGTGTCGGCGATGATGAAGCGGCGCTGGGCGGTCGCGAAGTAGCGGTATGCGACGTCGATCGTGATCCCCTGCTCGCGCTCGGCGCGCAGGCCGTCGGTCAGCAGCGAGAGGTCCAGGAAGTCGTGGCCCATCCGCTCGCTGGCCTGCTCGACGTGCTCGAGCTGGTCGGCGAGGACCTGCTTGGAGTCGTAGAGCAGCCGGCCGATGAGCGTGCTCTTGCCGTCGTCGACGGAGCCGGCGGTCGCGAAGCGCAGCAGGTCGGCGGGACGCTCGGTCAGGCGCCGGAATGCCTCCGTGGCCCCCTCCCCCGCGGCACTGGTGCCCGCGTCGCCGCCGTGGCCGTCGCCGTTCGTGACCACGTGTGCGCTGGAACGCGATGTGTCCATCAGAAGTAGCCCTGTCGCTTGCGGTCCTCCATCGCTGCCTCCGTGACCTGGTCGTCGGCGCGCGTCTGTCCGCGCTCGGTCACCTCGGTGGCGGCGATCTCGGTGACGACCTCCTCCAGCGTCGCAGCACTCGACTCGACCGCCCCGGTGCAGCTCATGTCGCCGACCGTCCGGTAGCGCACGCGTCGCCATGAACGGCACCTCGCCGTCCATCAGCTCGATGAACGGGCTGACCGCGTAGAGCATGCCGTCGCGCGCGAAGACCTCGCGCTCGTGGGCGAAATAGATCGACGGCACCTCGAGCTGCTCCTCGGCGATGTACTGCCAGACATCGAGCTCGGTCCAGTTGGAGATCGGGAACACCCGAGCGTGCTCGCCCCTGCGCAGGCGCCCGTTGTAGAGGCTCCACAGCTCAGGGCGCTGGTGCTGGGGCTCCCACTGCCCGAACTCGTCGCGGAAGGAGAGGATCCGCTCCTTGGCGCGTGCCCGCTCCTCGTCCCTGCGCGCCCCACCGAACGCGGCGTCGAAGCCGTGCTCGGAGATCGCGTCCAGGAGGGTCACGGTCTGGAGCGAGTTGCGCGAGGCGCGCGGACCGCTCTGCTCGACCACGCGTCCACTGCGTATCGACTCCTCGACCGACGCGACGATCAGCTTCACACCGAGTTCATCGGCGCGCCTGTCGCGGAACTCGATCGCCTCAGGGAAGTTGTGCCCGGTGTCCACGTGCATCACCGGGAAGGGCAG
Organism: uncultured Solirubrobacteraceae bacterium; assembly: GCA_963740075.1. Lineage (GTDB taxonomy): Bacteria > Actinomycetota > Thermoleophilia > Solirubrobacterales > Solirubrobacteraceae > Palsa-744. Next base: position 373,998 of record CAVUCP010000001.1, read on the forward strand.
CGGAGCCGGCCGGAATGCCTTCTCCGCGAGGCGCAGCAGGACGATCGAGTCCTTGCCGCCGCTGAAGAGCAGGACCGGGCGCTCGAATTCCGCGGCGACCTCGCGCATCACATGGATGGCCTCGGACTCCAGGGTCTGCAGGTGTGTGAGGTGGTAGGTGGCGTGCATCCGTGCTCCGTGGGCACGTTAGGGCTGAACCCAACGGCTCGTGTGAACTTTATGCGCCAGGTGCCTGTTGTCAAGCGGCCAGGCGCTCGAGCTCCCGCTCGTAGACCGAGATCACCTGTTCACAGTGGCGCCCGGCGCTGAAGGCCTCCTCGACCCTGGCGCGGCCCGCCGCTCCCATCCTCGCCGCGAGCTCCGGGTCCGCGGCGATGTCCCGGACCGCCTCTGCCCAGGCGCGCGGGTCCTCCGGCGCGAGCAGCCGGCCCTGGACGCCGTCCTGGATGATCTCGCGCGGACCACCGACCGATGTGGCCAGGACCGGAACACCGAGCGCCATCGCCTCGATCAGGGCTCGTCCGAACGGCTCCTCGCGCGAAGGGAGCAGGAGCATGTCGAGCGCCCGGACGAGCTCCGGAGCGTCCTGTCTCTCGCCCATCCATGAGACGCGGTCCTCTATCCCGAGCTGCTCGATGCGCTCGCGCAGCGTCCTGACGTACGCCTCGTTGTCAAAGCGCGTTGCGCGGGCGACGAACTTCGCCGATCCGATCAGCAACAGGTGCGCGTCGACGCCCCATTCGCGCAGGACCCCGAGCGCCTCCACCGCGACGGCCTGGCCCTTCCACGGGCTCAGCTGCGCGAGCACCCCGAGCAGCACGGCTCGTTCTCCTGCCCGCCCCAGAGCCGCCCGCGAGCGCTCACGGTCGATCAGCCCCGGATCCCAGACGTCGAGGTCGACCGGGTTGTGGACGACGCGCAGCCGTGCACCCGGGGCGACACGCGCCACCGCGTCGGCGGTGTACTGCGAGTTGGCCAGGATGACGCTCGAGCGCGCCGCGATCAGCCGCAGCGTGGCCGTCGAGGCGATACCCGGCGGCAGACAGTCGCGCACGTGCGTGACGGCCACGACGCCGCGCGGGCGCCCGAGGGAGAGGACGATGCCCGCCCGGATCGAGTTGGCGTGGATCACCTGGGAGCCGTGGGCGCGGGCAGCGCGGCGCAGCTGGGCTGCTGCGATGCTCATCTGCGCGAGCGCCACCGGCGTGTGGAGTGGGTGCAGCCTCAGGCTGCCGGTTGTGCCCGTGATCCTCGTGGTCGGTATCCCCATCGCGGACGCTGCGATCTCGAGCGCCCCGCCCGGACTCGCCAGCAGGGGCTCCACCTCCGGGGGAAGGGCCCCGAGCAGACTGAGCAGCGAGCGCTCTCCGCCGCTGACCTCCCCCGTGTGGTTGACGAACAGCACCCTCACGCGGTGGCCCCACGCTTCAGCCGCTCGAGCAGCAGGTCCTGCACGCGCCCGGATATCCGCGGCCATGACAGGGTTCGGGCGCGCGCGGCGCCCGCCCGTCCGAGTCGTGCCGCCAGATCCCCGTCGAGCAGCAGCTCGGAGATCGCCCCCGCCACTGCCACGGGGTCGGTCGGGTCCACCAGCAGCCCTGTCTCGCCGTCGACGACGGCGTCCAGCGCACCGGCGACGTTGGCGGCCACCACGGGCTTTCCGAACGCTCCAGCCTCGAGGTAGACGATGCCGTAGCCCTCGCCCGCGAGATCTCCCCCCGGCAGACGGCTGGGCATCGCGAGCAGCGTTGCCCTGCGGAGCCATTCATCGCGCTCCACGTCGCTCGCGGGCCCCGTGAACGTCACTGCGTCGCTCACACCCAGCGACAGGGCCATCTGCTCAAGCTCGCCGCGCAGCGGCCCGTCGCCGACGATCACCCAGCGCACCCGCGGAACGCGCTCTCGGATCAGCGGCATCGAGCGCATGAGCACGTCGTGGCCCTTGTAACGGTCCTGCAGGCGGGCGACCGTCACGAACGTGGGGTGCGCGCACGGGAGCGGGCTCGGATCGGCTGGGAGGTCGACGCCCGGCGGGATCACGAGAACCGAGGCCCGCGGCAAGCCGGTGCGAGCCACCAGGTCCACCGTGTAGCCGCTGAGCCCTATCGCGACGTCGGCGCGGCGTACGGCGAACGCGGCAAGGCGCGGCCGGTTTCCGATCTCCTTCGCGTACAGGTACTGCGCGCTGGCGCACCCCAGGGCCCGCCTGATCAGTGCGGCGGCCGGCGCGAGGACGATGTGCGCGCACAGCACCATGTCGGGGCGAAAGCGAATCGCCTCCTCGACGGCCGCTGCGTTCAGGATCGCGTTGCGCGCCGCTCCCAGCCGCGGGTCGGCGCGGACCCGCCGGATGCTCAGCTCGCCGGCGGCGTCGAACTCCCGCGCGCCGGGGGCGTCGAACGTGAGCACCCGGCGCTCGAAGCCGGTCATGCCCGTCGCCAGACGGTGCGTAAGCACCTGGATCCCTCCTCTCGCGGGCGGGAAGTCTGGCGTGATCACGAGCAGCCGCGGCAACCGGCCGCCGGGGCGGTCGAGCACCGGGGGTGTGGACATGCGCCAAACATAGATGACGGTGTGCCGCGGCGTGCGCAGGCAACGCGTCCGGAATGCGGGTGCCGAACACGTCGGCAGACCGTAGTTTCACGCGGCCGAGACCGGTATGGATCAAACGTCCAATGGGGCTTAGGGCCGTCAAGGGGGCTCTGCGCGGCGTCGATCGGAAGTGCGAAGCAGCAAACAGCCGGGGATCGCCCCCCTCGACTCCCCTCGACGTCAGGACCGCCATGTATTACCTCCGTCGCCTGCCATTCTGCCTGGCTCTCGCATGCGCGGTGCTCGCGCTCAGCACCGCCCTCGCGCCGGCACTCGCCTCCGCGCGATCCTCCTTGCATCACAAGAGCACCTCGCGCACGCTCTGCACCACCGCGCGGCCGGCCAAGCACGCGAAGGCGAAGAAGACGTCCCGCGCGAAGGCGGCCACCAGGTGCGCGAGCACGAAAGCACGCAGGCGTCTTGCGCCGAAGCGCGCGAACGGCTCCGGCAAGCTGGAAGCCACCCCGATAGGGGGCGGCGTCCTTGCGCCTGAAACCCAGGCGCCGGCGAAGCCGACACGCGAAAAGACCGGCACGGAACCGAGGTCCAAGGCGCCGCTCCCCGGAGACAGCGGCGAAACCGTCACCGACCCGATCGACCCGCGCTTCCTGACGGACGCCCCCTTTGGCACCACATCCTTCTGGCTGCAGCCCTGGCGCGCCTACATGGACACCTGGTCCTCCTCACGGCTGCTGGACGGCACCGGCATCAACTTCAACGTCAACATCAAGTTCGTCGAACCTGCAGCCCAGCTCCTGCAGGAAAGCGGTTTCAAGCTGGCCCGCATCGCGGTCGACTGGTCCTCGATCTCCTACGAAAACCCGAACCAGCTCAACCCGGGCCGCCTGCAGTCCCTCGACGAACGACTCACCGCGCTGCACAAGCACGGACTCCGGCCGCTCATCGTCCTGCAGTCCTACACCGACAACCCCGCGCCGTGGAAGCACGTCGTGCTTGAAACGACCGAAGAAGCCCCGGCCGGCGCCCGCACCGTACAGCTCTCCCCCGCCAGCGCGAGCCTGGTGATCCCCGACAAGACCGGCTTCAACACACTCGCCTTCGGAGGGTACCCCGACATCTTGATCACATCCGTCAGCCCCACCGGCGTGGCGACGCTGATCAAACCGCTGCCGAACGCGCTGCCCGCGGGCAAGCACGGCGGCACGACGCTCCTATACAGCCCGTTCACCTCGCCGACGCTGGCGAACGGCGAACCGAACCCACAGTTCCAGGAAACGATGTCCGGCTGGGTGGACTACGTGGGAGCTGTCAGCAGGGCTGCGGCGGCCATCGTCGGCCCCGGCAACTTCGACATCGAGGTCTGGAACGAGATCACGTTCGGCTCCAAGTTCCTCGACCTCGAAAACTATGAAAAAGTCGGTTCCCGAGACGAAGCGCGCTCGCAGGCGCATGCTCAGAGGCAGGCAGCGGAGCAGCAGGCGGAACCCGAAAGCGCGGCGCCGGCCGAAAAGGTCGCCGAAGAAGACGAAATCAACTTCCAGCCCGGGTCCGAAGCGGACTACGGCTCAGAAGCGGCTGAACCGATGGAAGCCGAAGACGCCCCCGAAACCGAAAACGAAAACGAAAACGCCGGCGTCGAAGGCGAAGAAGCCAACCAGGCGCAGTCCATGGACGTGAAATCCATCCCGAAAAGCCACCTGGTCAAAAAAGCGGTCATGAGGGCGATCCTCAAGGAAACGGTCGACTACCTCCGCAACCCCGCGAACGGGTTCTCCCCCGAAGTCGGGATCAGCGACGGCTTCGCGAGCGAGACGCCCTTCCCGTCGGGCGCGGACGCGCCGGTCGGGCTGACCGCCCTGAGCAAGGCTCCGTACGTCGGCGGACGCGTCTACCCCGCCGCATACCACGAAAACGCCATCGTGCCCCTCAACGCCCAGGGTCGACGCGACACCCTGAAGGGAGCCTTCGCGCCGCTCTTCACCCCGAGCTATCAGACGGTGTTCCCCGAGTTCATGCTGAGCGACCTCGCGACCGAGACGCTGGTCCGCGACGTCGCCCCGATGACGACCGACGTCTACAAATTCCCGCACGGCCGCAGCGTCGGGCCCGTCGGGGGAGCGCCGGTGCAGAAGTGGGTCACCGAGTACAACCTCGGCGAGGGCCACGCGACGGTCGTCGGCCCTGACGGCGTCACGCCGGCAGAAGGCCCCGCGAGCGTGATGAGCCCCGCCGACAAGGTCCACTTCCACGCGAAGGCGCTGCTCAGGAGCCTGGTCGCGATGATCAACAAGGGGATCGGCCGCGAGTACTTCTTCGGCACCGGCGGCACGGGCCCGTTCAGCCTGGTCGGCAGCACCTTCTGGGCCGACCTTGAATCGAACCCCGGCACGTACCCCGGACGTAAGGCGGGCGGCGAAATCATGGAAGGCTTCCACAACATGCTCGCCCGCTTCGAAGGCCCCGGCCCCTCCGGTGAAGCGAGGCAGCTCAAACTCCTGTCGATCACGCAGGAAGGCAACCACGCCATCTTCACGGGCGACGGGACCGAAGAGCACCCCAACCTCTACGACCGCGACGTGCTCGCCGTGCTGCCGTTCCAGTCGTCCCCCACGCACTTCGTGATCCCCGTCTACGTGATGACGACCGACCTGATGACGCTCTACGAACCGGGCGCCTCGCCGAGCGACGTCACGCGCTTTGACCTGCCCAGTGAGAACTTCCGCATCACCCTCGGGAACCTCCCTGAAACCGAAACGCCGCCGACCGTCAGCGCCTACGACCCGCTGCGGAACACCAGCACGCCGGCGCGGCTCCTCTCGAGGTCGGGCGAAACAGCGGTGTTCGAATTCGCGGCGACCGACTACCCGCGGCTCCTGAGCATCGAATACAGCGGCGCCTGAGCACCCGGGCCGAGCCTACAATCGCCGGATGGCTCCCGGTTCCGCCGATGAACATCAGGCGGCGCCGGGGCCAGGCCGCGTCCCGGCACCGCGTGCGCACCACGGCGGACTTCGTGAACTGCCCACGTCCTACGTGTCGGCGATCGCCGCGGTGCTCGTGTGCGCTGTGGCGCTGTTCCTGCTGATACCGCCCACCCACTCGCCTCGGGTCCTCGCCGGTCGCGGCGCGAGCGGCGAACATGCCCTGCCCGCGTGCGGCGTGGCATGCGACCCGATCGACCCCAGGTACCTGCTCGATGTGCCCTACGGGACCGTCTCGTTCTGGCTTCAGCCGTGGCGCGCCTATCTCGACACGTGGGCTGCGTCGAGGCTGCCGCAGGCCCTCGGGGCCGACTTCGACGTAGGGGCGGCGCAGGCCGACGCGACGGCGAGGGTCCTGCACGAAGCAGGTTTCACGCTCGCGCGCATCGAGGTCGACTGGAGCGCCCTCTCCTACCGCCACCCGCAGCGGTTCAGAGACCCCGCGAACGTGATCACGATCCTGCATGCGCTGCGCCGATACGGCCTGCGTCCGCTGATCGTCCTCTCCGACGGCGGCGCAGCGCCCTGCCCGTGGACGGCTGTGACCCTCACGCTGGCAGACCCGGCGCCGGCCGGGGCGCTGACGGTGCGCCTCTCCCCCGCGAGCGCCAGATCGGTGGCGCCCGGCAGGACAGCGCTGGGCATGAGCCGCAGCGGCGCCGGGGCGATCATCACCTCCGTCTCGCCGGGCGGCATCGCGACTCTCTCGAGTTCGCTCCCTTCGGCTCTCGCGGCCGGATCCCGCCCCGCGATGCGACTCCGGTACGCGCCGTTCGGGTCCCCCACCCTCGCAAATGGCGCTCCCGGCCCTGTGTTCCGGGAAACCCTCGCCGGCTGGCTCTCCTACGTCGCCACCGTGACCTCGCAGGCCAGCAGCATCATGGGATCCTCGGGCTTCGACGTCGAGGTCTGGAACGGCGTGTCATCGAACACCCGGTTCCTGGACCCCGCCGAACGCACGCGCAGAGGAGCGGCTGCGTCCGTGCGCGCCCCCGGCGGCGCCGCCGGCACGGCGGTGCTCGACTCCACGGTCGCCTTCATCCGCAGCCCCCAGAGCGGTCTCTCAGCGGACGTGGGCGTGAGCGACGGGTTCGCCAGCCGGACGCCTCTCGTGAGCGGCGTGCACTCGCCCGTGGGCCTGACGGCACTGAGCAAGGACCCGGACTCCGAACCACGCGTCTTCCCGGCCTCCTATGTGGCCGGGCCGATACCGATCAACGCGCTCGGCCGGCGAGACACGCGAGGCAGGCGAACCCCGGTCCCCCGTTTCATCCCGTCCTTCAGGGCGCTCCTGCCCGAGTACTCGCTGCTCGCGACCTCCACCGACACGTTGGTTCGGGACATCGCGCCGCTGACAACGAGAATCGGGCGGCTCGAACACGGCAGGTATGTCGGCCCCGCCGGAGGCGGACCCCTGCAGAAGTGGGTTACCCAGTACGACTTCGCTCCGTCGGGCTACCCCGTCGGTCCCGACGGCCAGACACCCCTGCCGTCGGTGCGGCTCACCCAAGCCGACCGGGAGCACTTTCAGGCGAAGGCGCTGCTGCGGAGCCTCGTCGCGATCGTCAGCGCTGGAGCGAGCCGTATCTACTTCGCCGCGCGGCACCCGGGCTCGTCGGGGCTGATCGGCCCGCAGTTCTGGGCGGACCTGCGCCGCGACCCGGCGCGCTACCCCGGCCTGGCGGCCGCGGGGCAGGCCCTGAGCGCCATCAGGGAGACGGTCGCGACACTGGGCGGTCCAGGTCCCGGAGCCGACCGGGCCCGGCTCTCGCTCCTGTCGATCACCCAGAGCGGCGACCATGCGCAGTTCAGCGGCGACGGCACCGCCGCCCACCCCTCCCTCCATGACCGGGACGCGCTCGCGGTCTTTCCCTACCAGAGCTCCCCCACGCGTTTCGTCGTGGCGATATACGTCATGACGAGAGATATGCTCACCCTCTACAGACCAGGAGAGACCGCAGACCACGACACGCGCTTTGACCTACCCGACGAGCGATTTCGCATCACACTCGCCCACCTCCCGGAATCGGGAGCCTCTCCGTCGGTCGCCGCATTTGACCCACTCCAGGATCGGCCGGCGCCCGCGCGTCTGATCAGCCGTCATGGCGGCACGGCAGAGTTCGAAATTGCCGCCACCGACTACCCTCGGCTCCTGACTATCCAGTACAGATGAGATTCCGCGTTCCCCTCTCCACGATCCTCGCATGCCTGCTCGCCGCCGTGCTGCTGGCGGGCTGCGGGACGTCAGGCTCGGGAAGCGCCGGCGCGTCCGGGCACGCCAGCGAAGAAGCGGCCGAACGGGCTGAAGAAGCCGCGGCCAAGCGGGAAGAAGCCGGCGAAATCGCGCACGACCGGGAACTGCTCTCGGCGATCGAATCCAAGAAGAAAGAACAGGCCGCGGAAGAAAACTCCAAGAAGCGCGAACAGCAGGCGAACGCTCGCGCGAAGAAGCGCGAAGAAGCCGCGAAGGCAGCGGTGAAGAAGCGCGAAGCCGAAGCCGAAGCCAAGCTGAAGCAGAAGGAAGCCGAAGCACAGGCCAAGCGGCGAGAGGAAGCAGCCAAGCTGGCCGCCGCGAAGAAGCGTGAAGAAGCGGAAAAGAAGAAACGTCTCAAGGAGACCCAGAGCGGCACGTCGACCGTGCCGAGCACCACCACGACCCCAGCCCCGTCCGGATGATCAACGGACGGCCGGGAGAACCGGCCTGCCGCCGCACGAGGACGCCTACAATGGAACCATGAGGGACCGCGCCCCCAGCCGGCCGCGACGCCTGCGGCTGCTCATGTTGATGCTCCTCGCGCTCGCGCTCGCGGGCGCACTCGCGGGCTGCGGTGGCAGCGGCGGGACCTCGAAGGGTGAAGGAGCGGAACCGTCCGCGAGCGCGACGCCGCTCGCCGCCGAAGAAGAAGCCGAAACCAAGAAGCTCGCCGCCGAAGCGAAGGCGCATGAAGCTGCCTCGGAAGCCGAATTCAAGAAGCGCCAGGAAGCGGCGCGCCTCGCCGAAGAACAGTCCTCGCAGAGCGAAGCCAAAGGAAAAGGCAAGGGCAAGGGAAAAGGCAAGGGCAAGGGAAAAGACAAAGGCAAAGGCAAGGGAAAAGAGGCAAAGGAAAAGGCAAAGGCAAGAGCTCGGAAACGGCCGCGGAACAGGCCGCCCGCAAGAAGTTCGCAGGTGAAGAAGCCGCTGAAGAGTCCGCTGCCAAGAAGAGCGAAGCTCAGGAACGCAAGGAACGCGCCGAAAACGAAGAACCCGAACGTTGATCGGCCGCGGCTAAGCGCCGGGTGCCGCGAGCCAGTTCACTATTCCTCCCGGATCGGTGAACGCCTGACGGGTGAATGGTCCCTCGCCTGTGACAGAGAAGATCTGGTAACCCTGCTCGGTGAGGAGGTCCCACGGCGCTCCGCGCTGAGCACCGTAGAGGGCCGAGGCCTCGTAGACGTGCTCGAAGATGATCAGTGGTCGAGCCGCCGCTATCAACTCGCGTCCGCCGGTGAGCACATCCACCTCGGCGCCCTCCACGTCGATCTTGAGAACGGTCGGCGTCAGGCCCTGCATCTCGTGGTCTAGCGTCGAGACCTCGACGGTGATGAATTCGGGCTCGCCGGCATCGTCGCTGATCTCAGGGCGGCGCCTCAGCCCGCTCCAGCCGTCGAGCCGCCGAAAGTGACAGAACTCAGTCATTTCCGCCCTCGCGCCCACCGCCTTTACACGGCACTCGACGGACGGGAAGTCGCGCGCGATCTGGCCCGCGAGCTCGGGGATCGGCTCGAACGCCACGTGGCGCGCCTCCGGGGCGACGCGCACGGCGTCGCGGAGAACCTGACCGCGGTTGGCACCGACGTCCACGTACGTGCCGGTCGAGCGCAGGCAGCTTGCGATGATCGCGCTGATCCCGATCTCCTCGCGCTGGGCCTGGCGCGCCCCGGGGTCGACGAGCGCGAGCAGTTCAGGCCGGCCGAGACGCCTCGACAGGCCCCCGGCGACCCTAGCGACCGGCCGCATGCGCGTGGCTCCTCCGGCCCGGCTCGCCGGCTGCCGGCGTAAGGCGCTCGATGACCGCGGAGCAGGGCCGTTGCAGCGCTGCGGTGACCCGTGATCTCGGTCCGGGCCGGACGGGCTCCCGCTCGAGCGCGATCACAGGCGTACGGATCACCCGGTTGCCCTGGAAGGCGAGGCCGGTACGCATCGCGCTGAGGTCCGGGGCGGGCGGGTGAAGGCCCGCGAGCCCCACTATCGCGCCGACCACGGCCTGAGGATCGGCGATGAAGTCCTCATATCTCACAAACAGGCGCCGCTCGCGCGGGTGTGAGAGAAACACCATCACGGACAGCAGCGAGGTGAGCCACAGGTACACGTTGGTGGTAAGTGTGGACTTTGAGTACTGCGCCACATCCTTGCGGTTGAACGATGCCACGACACTCTGCGGGTCCCTCACCAGGTAGATGAGGTACAGGTCCACACCCGTGAGCCGTTGCATCTCGCGGGCCCGCAGCGGATAGTGCGAGGAGTCGACCACCGCCGCGGCACCGGAGACGGCCGCCACGGCCTCGTACAGGCTTTCCGAGACACGCCTGTATGGGCCGCTGAGACTCCGTCTTTCGCGCCAGAGCCGCACGCGGAAGAGCGACAGCGATCGCTCGATCGTGCGCTGCGCGCGGTTGCCGTAGAGCTCGGCTGCACCTGTGACCCGATTGCGCACGGTCTCCCAGAACCGTAGCCTGTCGGCGTCCTGCACCTGTGGTTCACCCGACCGCGCCAGCCAGGCGTCGAGCTCGCCCGCGAAGAACACTCCGTCGCAGTTGCCGAGTGTGACGCCGAGGATCGTGCTTCCGCTCCGGCCGGCGCCCATCACATAGATGACCTTCGGCCGAGGCGTGCGACCGGCGCCGTTGGATGACCCACTGGGTGGGGCGATTGGCTCGGCCATTGAGCACCGTAGGCTATCATCGCCCTCTCGCAGTCCGTGACCGTCGGACCGCCTCGACGCAGCGGGCGCGGCGCTGCGATCTGACGATGCCGCCACGCCCATGACGACCAAATCGGTTCTTATGATCACGCCGCGGTTGACGAGGGACGGCGGCGTGGCAGCGCATGTGAACTGCTCCGCGCGGGCACTCGCACAGCACGGCCTGACGGTGTCCGTGATCGCGGCACGTGTCGAGCCTCAGGACACGATTCCGGGGGTCCAGGTCATCGAGAGACGCAACCTCATGAACGCGAACGTGTCGGTGGAGGAGCGACTCGGTGACCGGGTGTGGGGCTCCCCCGACGTCATTCACCTCCACCAGGTTGAAAACCTCGACCTTCTCGATGATCTGAGGGGGACCTCGCCGTCGGTGCTGAGCGCGCACGGCTACACGGCGTGCACGTCCGGCGTTCACTATTTCAAGCCCGGCCAGGAGTGCAACCGGGCGCATGGGCCCGGCTGCATCCCGAACCTGGCGCGGTGCGGCCATACGCGCTACCCGAAAACCCTGCCCGCCAAGTACAGGAATGCGAGCCGCGGCCTCGCTGCCCTTCGACGCTCGGACTTCGCGGTCTCCTATTCGACGGCCGTCGATCGCCATCTGCGGGCCAATGGAATCGGCGATCGGGCGGTGGTCCCCTATTTCCCGACGATGCCCGCCCGCGAGGGTTCGGGACACGAGGGTCGCCGGCGTGTGGTGTTCGCGGGCCGGATGGTGCGCTCGAAGGGCGTTGGGATCCTCATCCGGGCAGCCCGCGATGTGGACGGCGAGTTCGTGCTGTGCGGCGACGGACGCGAGATCGAGGCGCTGCGCGCGCTCGCGGACAGCCTCGGGCTGAGCGACAGGATTCGCTTCACGGGATGGCTGGACGGCGGCGAGCTGGCGGCGGAGCTCGCGGAAGCGTCGGTGGTCGTCGTTCCATCCCTGTGGCCCGAGCCGTTCGGGCTTGTCGGCATAGAGGCGCTGGCCGCCGGCCGTCCTGTGGTGGCGAGCGCGACAGGGGGCGTGCCGGACTGGCTCCAGGATGGTGTCGGCGGCCTGGCAGTGCCGCCGGGCGACCCCGCCCGGCTCGCACAGGCACTCGATGAGATGCTCGCGGACACCGCCCGGCAGCGGGAGATGGGGCAGGCCGGCAAGCACTTCGTCGAGCAGCGGTTCACAGCCGACCTGCATGTCGAGCGGCTGATCGACGTCTACTCACGGGCACAGGCCCTGTGGGAGGCGGCGCGACGCTAATCCCGGGCTGTGAGCAACTCCCTCACGGCCTCGGCGGTCCTCGCCACGCCCATCTCGCTCGCGGCGAACGCGCTACCGCGCGCGCCCAACGCGTCCAGACCCGCGCGATCCACGAGCAGCGAGTCGATCGCCCCGGCAAGGGCGTCGGCTTCGGGAGCCACGACACGCGCGGCGCCCGCGCTGACGAGCGCCCTCCAGGTGTGGCGGCCGTCGATGGCGATCACCGGCCTGCCGGAGGCGAGCGACCCCGCGAGTGTGCCCTTGCGCGGCGAGGGCCCGTCCACATCGACGAAAAGCAGCACGTCGCAGCGGGCGATCGCGTCCGATAGATCCTGCGCCGTAAGCCGCCCGGTGAACGACAACGCATCCTGCATGGAGCGCTCTGCCGTCCCGGCGACCCAGGCCCTGCCCGCCTCGGAATCCTCGCCGGGTGCGCCCAGCAGCCGCAGTCGCACCTGCCGCCCGTTGCCCCGCAGGCCGCTGATCGCGTCGAGGACCAGCGATACGGCGGCGCCCTGGTAGGAGTAGCCGAACAGGCCGACCACGGTCTCCGTCCCATCCGGGGAGACGCCGGGCGCTGGAGATGGAAGGTTCGAGAACACGGGCGCCACGAGCACCGGCCGGTGTGGCAGCAGACGACGCGAGCCGATCCAGCGCGCCCGCCAGTCGGTGGTGACGATGAGCGCAGAGCATGCCCCGAGGAGGTCCGCGAGGACCGCGCGCTGCGTCAGCGCCCATACCAGCCCGCGCAGGCCGCCGAGACCCCAGGGGTAGGCGAACTCGTGCAGCACACCGATGACTGGTATCCGCAGCCTGCGGAGCATCCTGACGAGCGGCGGGACGAGGACCGGTGCGCCGCGATAGGAGTACGAGAACACCGAGTAGTGCAACACGATCGCTCGAGGCCGCTCACTCTCTAGCTCCCCCTCGAGGCCTCGCAGCCAGCTCCTCATCTCACCGTATGAACCGGAGAGAGAGCGCTCTCTGCGAACGAGCCAGTGGCTCGAGCACTCGATGCCATCGCGCGTCAGCTCCGCCGCGAGCAGGTCAGCGTGATCGTGCACGCCACAGGTGTCCCGAACGGAGACGCCCACGACAGCGATCTCGGGCCCGCCGGGCTGGTCACGCTGCGGGCTAGCCACCGAGCATCAGGCCCCTGTAGCAGTCGTCCATCGCGCTCGCGAGCGCATCGACATCGCCTGTGGGGAGGATTTCGCCGGTGACACCCGGATCCACGAGGTCCTTCGCGCCGGTGTCCTGGCTGACGAGGACCGGCACCCCACATGCCAGAGCCTCGGCGGCGGCGTACGCGAAGCCGTCCTCGTAGGAGGGATGCACGCACAGGCTCGCATCCAGGTAGTGCTCCAGCGGGTCCCCGTGGGTGACGGTGATCCGCGGGTCCTGAGCGCAGGAGCTCTCGATGAAGCGGCGCATGCCCGCCGTTTTCCAGCCGCCGACCAGGGTCAGACGCATGTCCTCGTGCTTCAGCCGCCGGAAGGCGTCGACGAGCAGCGGGACCCCCTTGTGGACGACGAGGCTCCCGACGTAGAGGATGTTGAACGTGCTCGAGCTCGGCGGTTCGCGCCGTCTGGCTTCTTCGTAGCGCGGGTGGGCTGTGAGCGGGAAGAACGCGAGGCGTTCGTCGGTGAAGCCCTCCTCGTTGAAGGATTCCCAGACGTAGCGCGAGGCGACGTAGATCTGGTCCGCCTCGTGGTACTCGCGGACGTTGCGGCCGAGCAGCCATTTCGACCACGGTCGTTCGATCGGATACTGGCGGTGGGCCATCTGGTGCTGGCGGATGACCCGTCGCATGTGCGAGTTCGCCGACATCAGCGACAGCGAGCGGGTGCCCATGCGGCGCGCGACGGAGAACTGGTCCAGCGCCGTCCCGTTGAACGCGATCAGGTGGTCGGGCTTCTCGCCGGCTGCCAGGGCGCGTGCGGCGCGGCCGTCGAAACGCAGGCTCCCCAGCCAGATCCGCCCGGCGGGCGAGAGGCGCATGAGCGGTGCGGCGAGTGCCGTCGGGCGAAGGCGTGCGAGCGTTCCGTGCTCGGGCTGCATGTTCGACGTGCACAGGTGCGTTCCGGGCTCGCCTCGGCGCTCGAGCGCGAGAACGATCTCTTCAAGGTGGCGTCCCAGGCCGCCGGTGCCATACGGGGCAGGGCAGGAGACCACCACCCCGCCGGAGGGCAGCGCCTCCTCCTGCAGGCGAGCTGATTGAGCACGCAGCTGCGCCAGGGGGTCGCGGTCACCGCGCTCTGCGCTCACGCCGCCAGCCGCTCACCGGCGAGCACCGGCTCACCCGAGCTTGTCATAGCCCCACAGGCTCACGAGGTCGCGGCCGAGGTATTCGCTCGCGGCTTGCACCTCGCCCTTGTAGCGCTCCCGGATCTCCCTCATCAGCTCCTCGTCGGGCGGCGGGGCGTCCTCCCACAGCAGCTTCCTGCGCAGTCGCGGGCATGACCGACTCGCGCACCCGGTCGGTCGCCACCGCGTCCAGCATGCGGCGCACCGTCGCGAAGCCGGGCTCACGGCCGTCCCGCACTTTTTTGGTGAGCATCGCCACCGGATCGCGGCGGCGCAGACCGGAGGGGTTGACCCATTCGGCCTGAAGCGACACGCTGTCATCGACGTCGAGGAACCGCAGGACACGCCGAACCGTCGCCACGTTGTCGCTGCGAAGATCGTCGTAGATCAGGACGAGCATCCTGTCACGGCCGAAGGCCTGCTCGTAGCGGCGCAGCTGCTCCACGTAGCGGACCCGGTCGGAGTAGATCAGGGCCGCAGGCCAGTACATCTCGTGCGGGATCATGCGGCCTTCGCGCCGTGGCCCGTCGAGCGTCAGCGCCGTGCGGAAATCCGTCTCGACCTCGTTTTTGTTCTGCAGGAGCTGCAGGTGCAGGGATCGCAGAAAGCTCGCCGGCTCGCGCAGGATCGCGATGATGCTGGCATCGGGCCTGAGCTCGGCGATGCGGGCCGCGGCGGTCGGGGACCACAGGTAGGACGTCGAGGCCTCACCGACGCGCTGCCCGGGCTGCGCCTGCTCGAACAGCGAGAGGTATTCCTCCAGGCTCATCGTTCGCCTGCCCGTGAACGCGACGGAGCGCTCGGGGGTCCTCTGTGGCTGGGGGTTATCGCGCGAGAAGAACCACGGCTCCTTGCCGGCGCCGAACGCGTAGTCGGGCATGTATATCTGCGGATGCTGCCTGAGCATCTCGTAGAGGGCCGTGGTGCCGCACTTGGCGTGCCCGACGATGTAGAAGTCGGGGACCTGCTGACGCTGGTCGTGGGCAGGGCTGTCTGGCCGGTCCGCCATGCTCACCGGCGGGCGGCCCTGGCGCACCGTCCGCTGCCGGCCGGCGCTGCGAGCTCACGCGCGAGTTGATGTCTTGAAGCGCGCGTCTGCATGCCTTTCAGAGTGCGGGATTCTAGCATCGGCCGGGTGGGCGGCTGACGCCCGCCGGGACCCGCGCCCTCAGTCGAGATCGTCGTATCCCCAGAGTGTCACGAGGTCGCGATCGAGGTGTTCGCTGAGCGCCTCGACCTCGCCCCTGAAGCGCAGGCGCAGCTCGCGCATCAGCTCCTCGTCCGCGGGCGGCGCGCTCCCGTGGACCACACGCCGCTGAGCGAGCTGAAGCAGGCGCCGGCGGGAACCGTGTGGTGTGAGGGTCTTGATGGCGCTCTTCGCAGCCCTCGGGACCGGGCCCCGTCCCACCGAGACCGCGTGGACCATTTCGTCCATGCTCTGGGAGCGCATCAGGATCGTCGGGTTGGCGTCACGAACCTCGATCGGATGGCTGTCGTCCACCTCCAGGAAGCGCAGCACCGACCGGACGGTCGCCTCGTTCTCGCTCCTGAAGTCGTCGTAGATCAGGACCTTCAGCTGCTCCGGCGGGAACAGCGCCTCGTAGCGGCGGAGCTGCTGGACGTAGCGCACATGATCGGTGTACTGGAGAAGCTGGGGCCTGTGCGAACGGCGCGGAACGTGCCTGCCGCGGCGCCTGTCCTCCTCGAGTGCGATCGCGTCGCGCAGGTCACGCTTGGACTCGACATGCGTCTGCAGGAGCTGCAGGTGCAGAGACCGCAGGAAGCTGGCGGGCTCACGCAGGATCGCTATGCATCTCGCGCGCGGGGCGACGGCGGCGATGCCGGCGGCCGCCGTATGCGACCACAGGTAGGACGTGGATGCCTCACCGACCATCTGGCCCGGCTGCGCCCCCGCGAACAGCTCGACGTATTCTTCGAGCGACTCGGGCTCGGCGCCCGCCATCGGGTGCTTGAAGCGCGGGCGCATGTCGGTCGAGAAGAACCATGGCTCCTTCGCCTCGGGCATGTAGATCTGGGGATGGCCCCTCAGCATCTCGTAGAGAGCCGTGGTGCCGCTCTTGGCATGGCCGACGATGAAGAAGTCCGGAACCCGTCCGCTGCCGGCCGCCGGCCTCTGCTCAGCCGAGCTCGTCATATCCCCACAGCGCCAGCAGATCCCGGTCGATGTACTCGCTGAGCGCGGCGACCTCGCTGCGGTAGCGCCTGCGCAGCTCGAGCATCAGCTCATCGTCGTCGGGTGGCTTGCCACCGTAGAGGACGCTGCTGTTGACCGCGTGTAGCGCGTCGCGTCGCGCCGCGCGTGGGGTGACCGCCTTGATCGCCTCCTTGATCGCGCGGGATATGGGACCCCGTCCGACCGAGACCGCGTGCACCAGCTCATGGAGTCGGCCGGAGCGAACCGCAACCGTGGGATTCGCCTGGAGCGGCTCGATCTGCACGTTCCCGTCGACGTCGAGGAAGGAGAGCACCCGTCGCACCACGGACTCGTTGTCCGCGCGGAAGTCGTCGTAGATGAGCGTGAGGATCTGCTCCGGCGGGAACACCCGGTGGTAGCGGCGAAGCTGCTCCACGTAGCGGACGTGGTCGGAGTAGAGAAGCCCCTGGGGCCAGTACGTGTACCGCGGGATCTCCCGGCCCTGGCGCCGCGCGGGCTCGAGCTCGAGGGCGCGGCGCAGATCGGTCTCGGTCTCCACGTAGCTCTTGACCCACTGCAGGTGCAGCGATCGCAGCAGGCTCGCCGGCTCACGCAGTATCGCGATGATTCGCGCGTCGGGCCGCTCCTGTGCTATCCGTTCGGCGGCCGTCGGCGACCACAGGTACATGGCGGTCGCCTCCCCCGTGAGCTGTCCGGGATCCGCGTCGCTGAACAGTGCGAGGTACTCGCTGAGCGTCCTCGGTGTTCCCTGGGGGCGCGGCGGGGCGCGGTCGAGCAGCTCCGGTGCCAGGAACCACGGCTCCTTGTTCTCCGGCATGAAGATGCGCGGGATGGCGCCTGAGCATCTCGTACAGGGCTGTCGTCCCGCTCTTGGGCTGGCCAACCAGGAAGAAGTCGGGCATCCGGTTCGCGCGCGAGTCTGCGTGAGCCGAGGCGACCACGGGCGCGCCGGTTGAGGACTGCTTCCCGCTCACGATTGCTTCCCGCTCACGGCAGGGCGCCTCCGGCGGCGAGCGTCGAGGCCAGCCGGTAGTAGGAGTTGTTCACGCGCAGCGAGTCGGTCGTGTCGAACGCTGACAGGTAGCCGTCCTGGATCACCATCACACGGTCGCATATGTCCAGCGTCGACATGCGGTGGGCGATGATGAACAGCGTGAGTTCGTGCCTGAGACCCGTGAGGGACTCCTGGATCAGGTTCTCCGAATGCGGGTCCAGGGCGCTCGTGGGCTCGTCGAGCACCAGCACCTGGGGTTTGGCTGCCAGCGCGCGCGCAAGGCAGATGCGCTGCTGCTGTCCGCCGGAGACAGCGTCGGCGCGCGGGCCCACAAGGGTGTCATAGCCTTCGCGCCATCCCGTGATGTCGTCGTGGATCCGCGCGAGCCGCGCGGCTCGTTCGATGGCGTCGTGGTCCAGGTCGCGGTAGTAGCGGATGTTGTCCGTGACCGACGCGTGCAGCAGCCGGGGCTGCTGGGGAACATACGCGACGCACCTGGACCAGTCCTGCGGCCTGTATTCAGATGCGTCCATCCCGTTGACGAGGTAATGGCCCGAGTCGGGGTCTCTGAGCTGGAGCAGGATCTGCACGAGCGTGGACTTGCCGGCACCGGAGGGGCCGACGACGCCTATCGATTCGCCGTCGGATACCTCGAACGTGATGTCCTTCAGGACGGGACGGTCCTTCTTGTAGGCGAATGACAGGGAATCGAACGCCAGCGTCTGAACCGACGGCAGCGGCACGTCGCCGTCCGGGCGGTGGCTGTTGGCGTACCTGCGCTGGACGGTCTGCAGGCCCTCGATGAACGGCAGCGACTGCCGCAGGCCCTGGTAGGACCCCTGGATCGCCTGGCCGTAGGTCCCGGCTCGCACTATCAGCAGGATCACCGCGCCGAGCGAGGCGAAGCGCGTGGCGCCGTTCGCGTACACCCCGGCCAGACCCGCGATCAGTATGAGGTAGATCGCGCTCTGGTAGAGGCTGGGTGCGAGTCGCGCGATGATCTGTACCCGGAAGAAGAGATGTTGGGCTTTCTTGATGAAACCAGCGACCCGGTCCTGCTGCCTGTCGGAGACGCCGAACACCTCCGTCTCTTCTGCCAGACGGCTCGCCTCGTTGATGCTCGCCGCATACCCAATCTGCGTTTGCGACAGTTCCGACGCCTTGCGTGCACCCAGCGTGTTGAGAGGGCGGAGCAACCCGAACAGCACGACTGCGGCCACCAGGATCAGCAGTGCTGCAGTGATGTTGAGCACAACGGCGAAGGTCATCAGCACGACAAACGAGACCCCCGAGATCACGAGCGAGGTCGCCTGCAGCGCTCCGCCGGTCGCCTGGAGGACCTGGCTGGTCATCTGCTCCTGCAGATGACCTTCGCGCTCGCTCGACTTGACCTCCCATGAGGCGAGGGTGAACGCCCTGAAGACCTCGAGGCGCAGCCGGGCCTGCACGCTGGACGCTATGCGCGAGGGAAGGTAGGCCATCGGTACCTGGATCACGACGCGGAACACCGCCAGCCCCCCGGCGATCGCGAAGAGCGTCGACATCGAGCCGCTGATGTGAACGGCCCCGAGCAACGGGTTCTTGGATCCGCCGCCTTTGACCGTACTTGTCACGATCTCCGCCAGGAGCGCGAGGATCGCCGCTTCCGCGATCCCCGAGACGACCGAGCAGCACACGAGAATGATGATCGTCCCGCGGCGATCACCCAAGAGCGCATCCAGCCGCGCCCGCGTCGTGGAGAGGTCGCGTTCCTCCCATGCCTGCGAGTTCATGCGGCCACCGCCGCCGGAGTACTCGTGGGGGCCCCGAAGGACATATCTCTGGGGACGTCTCGCCCTGGGCCGAGGAACCAATACGAACTGAGTCCCGCGAACATGAAGAAGAACGGCCCGAGCGCCGCACTGGTCGTGGTGGGGCCGGAGAAGCCCTCGATCGTGAGGGCGATGAACGACGCGAACAGCGCGGCCATGTATATGCGTATCTCGAGGTCCGGGACGCGTCTGAGGGATTTCACCCCGAGGACCAGCAGCCTGATCGTGAATGCCACCCACACCACGAGCCCCGGCAGGCCGACTTCGTCGACGATGAAGTTGTACTCGGTCTCGGCGCTCAGCCCTTTCCCTTCGACGGTGCTGTGGCTGGTCTTGCCTCCGAGTCCGGCTACCGCGCCCACGGTGCCGAGTCCCTCACCGAACGGGACCTCGGCGATGGCCGCCGGAATGTGCTCCAGCGAGCCGGTCTTTTTGTCCTTCGACCCCACCGCGTTTTCCGGCTCGATACTGGTGTATCGCGAGAAGCCGCCGCCGCCCTCGACCGCGACGAGGACCGCTATCACAGGGACGGTGAGCACGATGATCAGGAAGATCGCCGCCAGCGGACGGGTGACGCGTCTGCCTGCGCTGAACGAGAGCGCTATGAAAGCCATCACAGCGAGCACGGAGCCGACGACCTGCAATCGTCCGAGGCCGGTGACTATGCCCAGGATGGCGCCGAGCGAGAGAAAGATCACGGGCCATCGTCGCCGCAGCGTACCGGTCGCCAGTAGCGCGAGAGTGGCGGGAAGCGCGATGCCTCCCACTCCGCCTCCGAAGCCGGCGTCCGTGCCGAGGGCGGGCGGACGGACCCTCGCTTCGCCTTCGCTGGAGAAGGTGCGGGCGGCGAGGCCGCCCTTCTGGCCTTCTTCGCCCACGCCGAGTACGAGTTCCCTGTATCCGGGTCCCCAGGCCGCGAGCGCATGCGGGCTCAGGCGGTACTGGTAGGCGCTGACGGCGCCGTTTGCGAGCGCGACCACCCCCATGACGAGGATCAGAGCCCGAAACCGCGTCCTTGTGCGGATCAACGCGTAGGCGAAGAAGAAGAACGGCACCCACTCGAGTTGCTGGCTGTAGCCGCCGATGACATGCAGGAAGCTCCCCGTTTTCGGGTTGAACGCCTCCACCGCGACCACGCCGATCCAGGCCATCACCCAACCCGTCAGGGGGGAAACCTGATCTTCTCTCGGCTCGAGAGGATCCGGGCGCCCGCCCCGAGGCATATCGCGACGATCAGCACGTCTCGCAGCGCCGCAGCGGCCTGGTGCGATCCCGTCCCGAGCTTCGCGTAGCCCTCGAGCAGCCCGAGGTAGAGGATCACCACGACCACCGAGATCTCGTAGCGGGTGCTCACAACCAGGGCGACGATGCTGACCGCGGCGGCGAGCACCCCCACCACCAGGACGATGCTCGGCTTCTTGACCTCGACTGCCACGGCCAGCGCGAGCACGAGCGGCAGCACGACGCTCGCCGCCAGCAGGGCGCGCTCCTTCAACCGGCGGCTCTGCACGAGCGGATGAACACCCCTCAGCTCGTTCGGGAGGCGCGCGTCTGCGCTGCTCATCGCCGCAGCAGGCCCCGGCGTGACTGCTTCACCGGTGCATACGAGAAGCCATAACGGTTGATATCCCGACGCGACACGCAGTTTCCGACGGCGCCGAGCAGGGGCGCCGTCGTGGTGCGCTGCATGAGCTGGGTGAGCCGGTAGGCGGATGCCTCACGGGTGTGGCCGAGACGGGCTATGAGGATGATTCCGTCCACGAGTCGCATCAGCGGCATCGCGTCGCTCACTTCCAGCGGAGGCGGGGCATCCACGAGGACCACGTCGTAATCGGACGCCAGCGCGACGAGCAGCTCCCGCATGGCGCCGCTGCCGATCAGGGCCGGCGGGTTCGCGGCGACTCCGCCTCCGGCGATCAGCGACACCGAGCCCACGTGACCGTCGATCGACGGTGCTGCCTGCGTGGCCAGCGGCGAGCCGGCTTCCTGCATCGGCGCCGCCTCGAGTTTGACGGGACGTATCGCCTCGTCCAGCTTGACGCGCCCCGTGAGGACGTCCGCGAGCCCGTACTCGCCGTCGGCCCCGAGCAGGGCGGCCAGCGTCGGGCGCCGGAAGTCCGCCTCCACCACCGCCACTCGGTCCCCGCCCTCGCTCTGCACCCGTGCGAGGTTCGCGATCAGCGACGAGCGGCCGTCGCCCGCGTCGGCGCTGACGAAAAGGATCGTCCTCGGCCTGTGGTCCGCTCCCGCTCCGGCGAAATCCTCCATCGCGAGCGTCGTCTGCAGTCGCCTGAGTGGCTCCAGCAGGGATTTGGCGGGGTAGCGGCGCCCATCGGGCCGCAGGACGGGCGCCTTCACCTCGGGCAGAGCCGCAAGGATCCGTGTTCCGAACGTGCTCTCGACGTCCTCGAGCGTCCTCAGCCTGCGGTCGACGCGCCCGAACAGGAATGCTGCGATGGCGGCCAGTATCAGTCCGAGCACGAAGCCGAATATCGCGTTCTGTTTCGGCGCAGGTTCGACCGGGACGGGTGCGGAGATCGCCGGATGCACCTGCTGCACACCTGCGAACGTCGAGAGCTCGGATTCGAGCACGCTGATTTTGCTCTGCAGGTTCGCCGCCTGGATCGTGGACGACGCGCTGGTCGTGGTCGTGCCGCCTTTGCCTTTTCCTTTGCCCCCCTTGGGGGCGACCGGGGCTTCGATCCTGCGAAGCTGCTCACGCGACGTGGTGATCTGTTTCGTGATGCTTCGCACGTAATTGGTGCGCTGGCGTTTGATGTACTCCGCCGCATATCCATCTGCGAGGTCCCTCGCTGCCTTGGGCGTGTGCGCTTCGGTGGAGATGCTGATGAAGTCGCTGCTGGCGGCAGCACCGGCTTTGGCTTTCCCGCGTGCGGCAGCCGTCTTGCCTTCCGCTTTCAGGCGTTTGCGGACGGGACCCCCTATGACGGCGGAGTTGATCAGACCGACCTGATCGGCGAGCGTGCGTGCGCTCAGGCCTTTGGAGCTTCCGCTACCACTACCGGTCCCGGCCTGCGGTTCGGAGGTCCCGCCGAGATACAGCTGCGTCGCGGCGGAGTACACGGCCGGCACGTGCTTGTAGTACTCGTATGTGGCGACGGCGACCACGACCGCGACCGCGAGTATCAGCCACTTGCGTCTCCAGATGGGCGCAAAGGCACTCCCGGCTGTATTGCCGTTGCTGGCGTTCTCGTTCATCGGTCTCGGTCTCTTCGGGCTCGTCCGTGGCCGCAGCTAGCCAAGATAGTTTTCCCCCACCACAGGGTACAGCCCCTGAGACGGCGGCACGCAAGGCCAGATGCAACGATGTCGCCATGTCCGCTCCCCCCCTGAGGCCAGCCGACGCGACCCAGGATAGCGGCGAGACCTCAAGCGTGGGACGGCGGCTGCTCGTGGTCAGCCACCCGGCCGTTATCAGCGTCAACCAGGAGGTCTACCGCGAGCTCGCGCGACGCGGCTGGGAGCTCACCCTCGTCCTGCCGAGCCGCTGGCGGCATTCGTACTCCGAGGGTCCGGTCATCCCCGCTGCTCTGCCTGGTCTCGAGTCCTGCCTGCGCCCGACGCCGGTGCTCTTCGCGGGTGAGCCTCAGCGCCACGTCTACCTCACCCGCTGCGGGGCGCTGTGCCGCATGCTGCGCCCGGACGTCGCGTTTCTCGAGGCTGAGGCGTTCGCCCTCGCAGCTGTCCAGTGGAGCCGCGCGCTCGTCGCGGCGAAGGTCCCATTCGGCGTGCAGAGCTACGAGAACATCGACCGCGACTTCCCGCGCCCGGTTCGCGCCCTGCGCAGCCGGGTGCTCGCCCGGGCGTCCTTCGTCGCCGCGCGCTCGGATTCCGCCGCGGAGCTCGCCCGGCGATGGGGCGCCAGGGGCGAGGTCGGCCTCGCGCCTCCCGCCGTTCCGCTCTGGGATGCCGAGCCCGAGCCGCACCCGGCGCGCCCGTTCACCGTCGGGTACGCCGGACGGCTTGTCCAGGAGAAGGGCCTGGCGGACCTGCTTGCCGCCGTGCGGGAGCTCCGCGCGCCCGTCGAGCTGCTGATGCTCGGCGACGGAGAGATGCGCTCGAGCCTGCAGGGGCAGCCCATCCCCGGCTCGAGCGTGAGGGTCCTCCGCGGGCTGCACCACGAGGAGATGGCCGGCGCCTACGCGCAGCTCGACGTCCTGGTGCTCCCGTCCCATACGACCGCGACCTGGAAGGAGCAGTTCGGCAGGGTGATAGTCGAGGCGCTCTCGTGCGGGGTCCCGGTCGTCGGATCGGACTCGGGCGAGATCCCGTGGCTCATCGGCCTCACCGGGGGCGGCCTGTGCTTCCCGGAGGGGGACGCTCATGCGCTCGCGGAGCAGCTGCAGAGGCTGCGGGATGATCCTGCGCTGCGCGAGCGCCTGGCGCGGGACGGAGGCGGGGCCGTGGAGCGGCTGTTCACGGTCCCGGCCGCAACCGACGCCCTGGAGCGTCTGCTGCTCGGGGCGCTGGCGCGGGGCTAGCGTGCGGCGAGCCGCTCGTAGAGCTGTTCGTGCTCGGCGACCATGCGCGCCCAGCTGAACTGGAGCGCCGACTCGCGTGCGGCGTCGCCGAGCTTCGCGCGCAGCTCCGGATCTCCGCCCAGGCGGCGCAGGCGCTCGGCGATCATCTCGGGGTCACGGGTGATCAGGTAGCCGTTGCGCCCGTCCTTGATCAGCTCGCGCACACCGCTGACGGGCGCGGCCAGGATCGGCAGCCCGCTGGCGGCCGCCTCGAACGTGACCAGCGAGAAGGTCTCGTAGCTGGACGGCAGGATGAACGCGTCGGCGAGCTGGTAGACGAGCGGGATGTCCGAACGGACGCCCAGCCAGTGGACCCGCTCGCCGACCCCCAGCGAATCTGCGAGCGCCCGGTAGCGGGCGAGGTCACCGGAGCCGGCGACCGCGAGGGACCAGCGGTCAGTGAGGGCGATAGCGCGTATCGCGGGCTCGAGCCCCTTGCGCTCCCACTCGCTGCCGACGAACGCGGCGATCAGGTCCTGTTCGCCGGCTCCGATCCTCTGGCGCTCTGCTCGCGCCCGCTCACTGTCCCTGCCCGGCGCGAAGGACCCCGTATCCACCCCGTTGTGGATCGTGAGCACGCGGTCTGCGAGCGAGGGGAAGCTGGCGCGCACCTCCTCGGCGACTCCGTCTGAGACGCAGAGGACCGCCGCGGGCCGGTTGATCCTCAGGCAGACCCTCTCGCCGAGACGCTTCATGAGCCCCGCGAGTGCCGCGTTGAGGCGGAAAAGACCCGTTTCCCTGCTGGGGTTGACAGGGCCGACCTGATGCAGGTAGTGCACCGCCACCACGTCGACCCTGTTCAGCACTATCGCGCCTGTCGCCTGGACCACGCCGCGACGTCGGCGGCGCACGGCGATCGACCCTGCGACCAGAAACCACGGATAGGCGAGCGCGAACGGGCGGCCGGGAGCGCGCACCCGGTGAAACTCGACCCCGGACCCTTCGGGCAGCACGCACGTGCGCGCTATGACCGTGACGCAATGACCTTTCGCGCGCAGCCCCATCAGGAGCTCGGCGAGGACGCGCTCCATGCCTCCGACTGCCCCTATGTCATGGGCGACGATCGTCACGTCGGTCGGGCCGGAGGCAGTTTGCATGTCCTTCAGGGTCTCGCGATCGGAGTGGGTGCCCGGCACGGCTGCCCACCCTGGGAAGCGGCCACGTTATCCGAGAGCGGGGGTGCCCGCCGCGAGCCCGCGGGCGGACGTCCCACCACCGGATGCCATCGGGCCCGCGCTTCTCTAGGATCAACCGCCATGCGCGAGTACTCCGACCAGCTGGCATCGGGCGGCTCCTCGATGGACGAAATCGTCGAGGGGGCGCTGCGCGCCGCCGAACCCGAGCGCGGCCTGCGCTGGCTGGACATCGGCTGTGGCCGCGGCGATCTCCTGCGCAGGATCCGCGATGAGTGGCAGCCGGCCGAGCTGCACGGGCTCGACCCGATCGACTGGCTGGACGAGGACCTGCGGCCGGACGTCGACTTCCACGAGGTCGGCGCGGAGGACGCGCAGGATCTGCCGCAGGCCGACCGTGTACTGCTCGTGGAGGTCATCGAGCACCTCGAGGCGCCGTGGACCGACCTGCGCAAAGCAGCTCGGCTGCTCGCGCCGGGCGGACGGATGGTCGTCTCGACGCCGAACATCTCGACGCTTCGCAACCGCCTCGAGCTCGCGGTGCGGGGGAACCTCACGTCCTTTCGGCCGGGCTACGATCCGCATGTCTCCCCCGCCCTGCCGCACGTGACCGCGCGCGTGCTCTCCGAGGAGGGACTGCGCGTCGAGGCGCCGGTCTACCTCGGCGCGGACGTGATCTCGCTGACCGGCGGGCGCGTCTGGCCCCCCTCCCTGCACCGGCGCTATCCGAGGCTGACGTCCGTCTCGGTGCTCATCGCCGCATCCCGGGACTAGCGCCGCGCCTCGAGGTCGGCTGCGAGCGCCTCGATCTCGGCGAAGAACCGCTCCCGCAGCGCCGCGGTGGTGAACTGCTCCAGATAGCGCTCCCTGCCGGCCTGCGCGACGCTGGCCCGCAGCTCGGGGGACCTGAGCAGCACCTGCAGCGCGTCGGCGAGAGCCTCCGGGCTGTTGCTGCTCGCGAGCACTCCGGTGATGCCGCTCTGGATGATCTCGGATGGACCTCCGGAGTCGACCGCGACCACGGCGACCCCGCGGGCCATCCCCTCGAGGATGACGATCCCGAAGGGCTCGGCATCCGAGGCGTTCACCAGCACGTCCATGCGCTGGATGTAGGGCCCGGCGTCCGGCACTTCGCCGGTCATCGTGACCTCGTCTGCGATGCCGAGCTCCTGGGCGAGCACGCCGAGCGATGCCGCGTACTCGGGTGAGAGCTCGTAGGAGTCGCCGCCGACTATCACCAGGTGCATCGGCACTCCGCGCGCGCGCAGGATCGCGTGGGCGCGCAGGAGCTGGTCCTGGCGCTTCCACGGCTGAAGGCGCCCGACCAGCCCGACGATCGGAATGTCCGCGGGGAGCTCGATGCCGGCCGGCTCGACATGCGGGTCCGGAACCGGCGAGCCGGCGTTGACCACGAAGACACGCCGGTGCGGCAGCAGCCGGGCCTGTTTCTCGGCCACCACCCCTGAATAGCAGCCCACCGCCAGCGTGGGGAGCAGGGTCGCGGCGCCGTCCAGCCAGTCGCGCTTGGCGATCCCCTGCTGCCACCAGATGACGCGGTCGGCCATGCCGGCGAGGATCGCCGCCGGCGAGCCGTAGAGCTGTGTCTTGGCGGACCAGTTCAGGATCAAATCGGGTCTGCGGCTGCGCATGAGACGCGCGAGCCTGAGGACCGTCGCAACGTAGATGTGTGGTTGGCGCAGGCGACCGGCCGGCATGACCCAAACCCTCAGCCCGGCGGCCGCGAGCTCATCCGCCCACGGCCCGTGCTCGAAGAAGACGACCTCGAGTTCGTGCGGACCCTCGGCCGCGCCGTCGAGGATGCCCTGCAGCATCGCCTCGGCGCCGCCGAGACGCCTCGCCCACGGGACGGTGATCAGTATGCGCATCCCCGCCCCGTCTCTAGGCCGGCTTGACCGCTGCGAGCGCCGCGCTCAGATGGGGGTAGCGCATGAGCCGGGTCAGTGGCCGGTCGAGGACCACGAGCGCTCGAAGCGGCAGCATAATCGCCCACGCCGCCGGCAGCCCGATCCGGGGTATCAGGCCGCGCATGAGATTCGTGAGCTTCTGGGAGACGACACCGCTGACGAACGCCTCGTCCGTCACCCGCAGGCCCGCGTTCTCGGCTATCTCCCGCAGGCGCTCCTGCGAGTAGCCGTAGCGCACGTGGAAGCCGTCCTCGACCGGGCTGGGGTCGGGATCCTCTGACAGCAGCGGATGGTGCCCGTCAAAGGGAACCGTGAGGAGCAGCTGCCCGCCGGGCGCGAGCATCTGCACCAGCGACCGGACGAGTCCCTCGTCGTCGAGGATGTGCTCGATCGTCTCGAAGCAGATGATCTGTTCGAAGGTGCCCAGTGACGCGCGGTGCTCCTCGATCTCCCGCAGGTCGAGCTGACGGAAATCGATGGTCATGATCCCGACGACCCCGGCGCGCCTGCGCGCATCCTCCTGCTCGCGCGGCGAGAAGGACGCCGCAACCACGTCGTTGCCCTCGCGAGCTGCATAGATGCTGAACGCGCCGTTTCCGCATCCGGCGTCGAAGGTCCTGACCCTCCCGACGCGCAGATGGCGCCTGAGCCACAGCCACCGGTCCAGCACACACGGATCACCATTGATCAGAAGGGGGCTCCAGCCGAAAGCCCGGAGCATGGTGTCCGTCATGCCCGAAAGATACACAACGGGTGCGGGCGCCCCCGGCGCACAGCGGACCATCGGGCGCCGCACGCGATGCGGGTACGCTTGCGCGGAGACCGCGCGCGTCCTCCTGATGCGCAGGGCTCTCGGATCCGATCCAGAACAGCCCGAGCACGCATGGCAGACCCAAACCGAACGACGGATGCGCCGCCGGCGACACACGACGCGAGCGTGTCGATTGCGCACGACTACCTGCTGGTCATGCGCGGCGCGGAGCGGACGTTCGCCGCGATCGCCGAGCTGTATGCCGATGCCCCGATCCTCACGCTGCTCTACGACGAGAAGAGCACCGGCGGACGCTTCGCCGGCCGGTCGATAACGACCTCCGCGCTGCAGCGCCTGGGCATCGGCCAGTCCGGCTTCCGGCGGCTGCTGCCGATGTATCCGATCGCAGCATCGCGGATGACGGCGCCGGAGAGCGATGTGCTCGTCAGCAGCAGCAGCGCGTTCGCACACGGCATCCATGTGCGCCCCGGAACCGTTCACGTCTGCTATTCCCACACGCCGTTCCGCTACGCCTGGTATGAGCAGGAGCGCGCGATCCGGGAGACGCCCGCGCCGCTGCGCAGAGCACTGCGCGCGCACCTGCGCAAGATGCGCAGGTGGGATCTCAAGGCAAGTTCGGCCGTGGATCTCTATATAGCCAACTCGGTGCTCACACGAGAGCGGATCAGGCAGTTCTACGGTCGCGACGCTCCGATCGTGCATCCTCCCGTCGAAACCCAGCGTTTCAGCCCCCGAGAGCCCGGAGAGCACCTGCTCCTGGTCGTCCGAGCTCGTTCGCCACAAGCGCGTGCATGTCGCGCTGGAGGCGGCACGCCGCACCCACACGCCGATCCGCATCGTCGGCAGCGGCCCCGAGCACAAGGCTCTCAGCGCGTCATACCCCGAGGCGGAGTTCCTCGGGCGCGCCAGCGACGAGGAGCTCGTGGAGCTCTACGGCACGGCGCGCGCGGTGATCGTGCCGAGCCGCGAGGAGTTCGGGATCACCGCCGTGGAGGCGCAGGCCGCCGGCAGGCCCGTCATAGCGGCGGACGCCGGGGGCGCACAGGAGACCGTCATCAACGGCGAGACCGGGATACTGGTGAAGCTCGACGATGTCGACGCGTTCGCGCTCGCCGTGCAGCACCTGGACGATCTCGACTTCCACAGCGAGCGCGCCGTCGCCAACGCCGAGCGCTTCTCGGTGAGCGCATTCCAGAGGCGACTCTCGGCGCAGGTGCGGGAGATCCTGCGCTCGGACGCGGTGCCGCGTTCGATCCGATAGTCGTGCTGTAGGGTCCGCCGATGCCGACCAGGTCGCTGCACATAGCGTGGCTCGGTCCAGCCCCGAGCGCTGACGGCGGCGTGCCCGGCGTCGCGTGCGACCTGCTCGAGGGGCTGACGGCACTCGGCCACCGGATCGACTGCTTCTTCCCTTCCTCTGGACAGCCGATCCCCGAGCGCCTTCAGGGCAACGAGCGGATCAGCTTCAACTGGGGCACCGCGAACTGGAACTGGGACACCTGGTACAGCCGCACGCGCATCATGGCCTTCGTGAGCGGGCTCGTCGTCCGCGGCCTGGCCACCGTCCGCCTTCGCAGGCAGATCGTCTCCGGGCACGAGCGCGACCCGTACGACCTGATCTACCAGTTCTCGACCACCGAGGGTCTCGCGGTTCCCAGGCGCATGCTGCACACCGTCCCGCTGGTCATCCACCCTGAGACCCATGCGGCGGGCGAGCTGCGCTCGCTGATCGCCGAGCGCGGTCTCGCGCTGCGCTTCCAGTCCCGTGCGCGGTTCGCCACGATCGCCGCGATCATGGCCGTGCGGGCGGCCGTGCAGCGCCTGCGGATCCACGATGCCTCGCTGCTGATCTGCATCAGCAGCGTCTTCCGCGACCACATGGTCCGCGACTACCGTTTCCCGGCACGGTCCACGGCGGTCGTGCCGAACCCGGTCCGGATCGCGCGCTTTGAGGCTAGCCCGAAGCCGCTCTCGGATCCTCCGTGCGTGCTCGTGCTCGGACGCATCGCAGCCCGCAAGGGGCTCGAGGACGTCGTCGCGGTGGCGCGGCTGCTTCGCGACCAGGGGACACCCGTGAAGATCCGCATCGTGGGCGGCCCGAGCCTGTCCTCGGACTACACCGGCCTGCTCGGCGACCTGCCGCCGGAGACCGCCGAATACGTGGGGCCCGTGCCCGCGTCGGAGGTCCCGCGCGAGATCGACGGGAGCGATGTCCTTCTGCAGGCCAGCCATTACGAGCCGTTCGCGCTCACCGTCGCCGAGGCGCTCGCCTCGGGTGTGCCGGTCGTCGCGACGACCGAGGTCGGGGCGGTAGAGGGTGTTGACAGGTCCGTTGCCGCGGCGGTCCCCCCTGGAGATGTCGGCGCCATGGCCCGTGCGATCACGGACATGATCGCCCGCGTTCGGCACGACCCGTCCGGGACGTCTTCCAGGGCACGCGCAGAGGCCGAGCGGCTGTTCGCGGCGGACGTGGTCTGCCAGGAGATCTCGTCCGCTCTGATCGACCTTGCGGCCTCCGGCGTGGAGAGGGCGGCCCGGCCCTCGGCTACGTGAGGTCCGCCAGCCAGTCTGTCCCGCCGGCCCTGATCCTCTCGTAGACGCGGTTGGAGAGCTCGAGGTGGGAGCGTTCGACCCCCTCTTCCCATGCTTTCCAGCGCCGGCTGTTGAGCAGCCGCACGCCTTTGCCGACCACGGGCACGCCCATCAGGGGCAGCGGCTCGGGTGCGCCGGCGCGGTCCACCGGGCTGAGCTCGCCCATGCGAAACCCGGCTCCGTGGTGGTAGATCACGCCTCCGTAGACGGCGAACCAGAGCGGGTCGAGGTTGCGCCGGTTCGATCTGAGCACCTGAACCCAGGGTGTGTTCGTCAGTTCCAGCCTGCGCATGAGGTTGCCGCCCACGTCCGTCGTCGGGCGGCCCTTTGCGCCCGGCCATACGGGCCCTGCGGTCCAGTCCCCGGGAAGATCGAGCCACGTCCCAACGCTCGTGACGCAGAAGCACGGGTGCGGCTGGGGCTCTTCCACGTTCTCCGCCCTGCGCACCGCCACCAGCGGAGCCCTGGAGAGGGCGTCGTCCACCAGCCCCATGGGGTCTGCGATCGGGAAGGCGTCGCCGTCGAGGAACATCAGCAGGTCATCGCGGGAGGCCTCGTGGGCGATCTCCGACGCGAGATGGTTGAGCTTTCCGGCGTGGGAGCCCCGCTGGTCGATGATCCTGTCGAAGTAGCGGGCGTACGAGGGGTCGATGCCCTCGAGCGAGGACCACACCTGGTAGGGCACCGAGAGGTTCTCGCGCAGGTAACGGGTCTGCACCTCGATCCACTTCGGGGACCTGTAGTGGACGGTGGCGACGTAGAGCACTTGAGCGGGGAGCCGGTCTTCAGCGGGTGCGGGGTTCCGGCGCACAGCCCGAAGCGGCTGCGGTGAGAGGCTCCCGCCTGCGGGCCCGATGATATCGGGGCCCCGGCGGGCGGCGCATGGGCCATGGTGGACATGTGGCCAGCTGCGGGCGGGCCGCGTTCAAGCTTTCCGGCGGGATGCCGATGGGAGCAGCAACGCCGACCCTACCCCTGGAGAGAACATGCTCCTCATCCTCATCCCAGCAGCGTGGCTGTCGATCTCGATAATTATTCTCGCGATCTGCACGATGGCCGCCCGCGCTGACGAGGCGATGGCCGCCGCCTCCAGGGCGTCCATGCCGATCCGCGTGCATCGGGTGAGGGTGCGCTCGAGCGAGACGCGTCTGGCTGTGGCTACAGGCCGCGGCGAGCGAGCACGTGGGGGACGGTGCGCAGCAGGATCTTGATGTCGGTCCAGAGCGACCAGTTGGCCACATACAGGTAGTCGATCGCGACCATCTCCTTGAGCGGGACCCGCGAGGGTCCGAGGATCTGCCACGGACCCGTCATGCCGGGGGTCAGCTCGAGGCGCCTGCGGTGCCAGCCCTCGACGCGCTGGTCCTCGTCGACGACGAGCGGGCGCGGGCCGACGAGGCTCATCTCGCCACGCACGATGTTCAGCAGCTGGGGAAGCTCGTCGAGTGCGCTCTTTCGCAGCAGGCGGCCCACGCGGGTGATGCGGGGGTCCTCGGCGATCTTGAACAGCCCGTCCTTCGCCTCGTTGCGGTGCCGCAGCGAGTCCTTCATCTCCTCGGCGTTGGGGACCATCGTGCGGAACTTGATCATCTCGAAGCGGGTGCCGTAGCGCCCGACGCGCATCTGCTTGAAGAAGACGGGCCCGCGGCTGTCGATCTTGATCGCGATCGCGATGATGATCATCAGGGGCGAGACCGCTAGCAGCCCGAGTGAGGCTCCGAGGAGATCGAACGCGCGTTTGAACGCGGCGGAGGAGCGGGTGAGGTCAAAGCGCCGGACGCCCATGACCGTGACGCCGTGAAGGTCGTCGAACTCGACGGAGGAGCCCACGACCTCCAGCAGTCGCGGCAGGACGCTGACCCTGACCCCGACCGCCTTCAGCGTGCGCACCAGGTTGAGCATCTCGCCGGCATCGGCGCTGCGCGGGGCGATGATCGCGCGGTGCACGTCGAGGCTCTGTGCGAGCTCGCGTATCTCGACCAGGCGGGGTTCGGAGAACGCCTCGGTGGACCACGGCGCGACCTTGTCGAGATCGAGATGCGCGACGACCTGCGCCTTGACGCCGCCGTGGCCGGTGAGCTTCGAGCGGATCGTCTCGGCGGAGAGCTCGTCGCCGATGAACAGGCACCGCTCGGTGGGCGCGGCCCGCAGTGCCAGCGCCCGGCCCACGGTGCGGCCGATCAGCAGGAGTGCGGCGAGCACCACCCACAGGAACATCACGTCACGGCGGTCGAGCTGGGGATGCACGACGAGGCGCCCCACGAGCCACGCGACCAGCGCACCGAACGTCGCCAGCTGGAGCAGCTTCGGCGCCTCGTCCAGCGTCGTCTTGCGCAGCAGCGTCTCATCGCGGTCGTAGAGGCCGGTGAGCTTCGCGCAGACGACGAGGATCGGCACCGCGCCGAGCGCGGCCCACGTCGGTGTAAGGCCCCGGCTGCTCACGGCGATGGTCAGGGCGAAGGCGGTGCAGATCGCGACGATGTCGGCCGCGATCAGCGTGCGGCGGAACAGCGCGTCCCTGCGCGTGCAGGCCGCGGGTCCCCTGACGTCAGAAAACGACGACGCGAACAGGCCTCGCTTGAGCGAGCCCGCCGCTGCTCCCCGTCTTGCCTCAACGCCTCCCCACGGAACACCCTGATCTGTTCCGCTTCCGGTCTCGACGCTCATGAAGCCTCCCGCCTCCTTGCCTGCCACACCTGCCCCATCTTGACCACGCCGACCCGAACAGATGTCGAGATCCCGTGATCTCCCTCAATTCCCTGCCGATCATAGGACCGGGTGTTGGTTTAAGCAAGGTGCGACCGCGAGGATGCGCTCGGGATCAGTCCGGCTCTCTAAGAGCCGCATCCTGGCCCGTCGCCACCCGCAAAGTGCGGAACGTTTCTCGGTGGCCGTCCGGATGCAGGATTATCGTCGGTTGTGCGAAAGAACACGAGATTCGGCGACGACGTCGTGGAGGCCGGTGTGCTGCTGGTCCTGTTGCTTCTCATAGCTTGGCTCGCGGTGGCCGCGATGGTCATCCTGATGTGCATGGCTGCCTCCCGCGCCGATGCCAGAAGCGACGAGGCCGTGTCGGCCCGGTTGGCGTCCCCCACCTCGCGCGCCGACGATGTCGAGATGCCGCGCGTGAAGCGCGCCTCGAAGTCGGGGACGCGTGAGCCTCGCGGCCGGCACGCACGCCGGCCGCGGCACGTCGCCGGGCACTGAACGCGGGCTGCGCGCCCGTTCGGTCAGCCGCCGGTGCGCGTGGCGGTGCCGTGTCCTCCCATTAACGAGATCGGCCGGGCGACGCCTCACGGCGCCTCCCGGCCGATGCGACGTCCTGTCGCTCTCAGGCGTCGCTACCGCTGTGGGCAGCGACGCCTTCGTCCTTGTTGCTGCTCTGCTCTTTACCGCCTTAGATCGATTTTGCGCCCTTTTCGGCGATCAGGTCGACGTTCAGGAGCGGGTTCGAGTTGGTCGGAAGTCCGAGGTAGTCGGTTTCTTTCGACAGCAGCTTCTGCCCTTCTTTCTTGCTCACCATGTATTCGAAGTAGTGCTTGTCAGCAACGATCTGGCCTTCTGTCGGGGCGACGAGCGCCGGGATCAGGGGCCATGCCGCGGTACCGGCAGGTTCGCCTTCGAACGCGAGGTCATAGGTGAAGCCGCAGAGCGGGTACTCTTTCTGTTTGGTCGCCGCCGAGACTTCGTTCCATGCTTCGCCCGTGTTTTCGGGCGGGAATGATGCTCCCACGCCGTTCACGTAGAGGGTTTTGTTGCAGTTCGAAAGGCCGGTTTTGGTTTCCGTGCCCTTCGTTTCGGGGTTGGCGTACTTCTCTTTCGTGTTGGCCAGGCCGGTGTTCTGAAGGAATGCCCAGAACGTTTTGCCGCCTTCGCCGTAGAATTTGCTCTTGGCGTTCGCGAGGTTCACGTAGCCGATCGAGCCGGCCGTGCTGTAGACGGTGTTGACGACGCCGCCGCTGCCTTCGCCGCGAACCAGGTCGGTGCCTTCTTCAGGCCAGCTGAGGTTTTTGTTCTTTTCCGCCAGTTCGTTCCAGTTTTCGGTCCCGTCGACCGCGCCCTGGTTGATCTGGTAGAGGTACTTCTTCGTGATCGCGGTCGTACCGGAGCCTTCCTTGCGGACGACGCGGGTGATTTCCGATTCGCCTGCACAGCCGGCAGGCAGAAGCTGGTCACCATCGTCGGTGATCTGGTTCCACTTGGTGATTTTCCTGGAGAAGATGCCTTCCAGCGTCGTGTTGTCGAGCATCAGCCTCGTTTTGGCTTTTGAGTTTTTGCTTGACGCCGACGTGCATCCTGCGGGCAGGTTGACGATGATCGCCGTGGCTGCCTGCAGAGTCGGGATGGACAGCAGTTTCTGCCCGCCCGCTGCGAGTTCGATAGCTTCTTTCTGGGTGGGGTTCGGCGGCTGGTCCGTGCCGACGTAGGTCCACGTGTTGTATTCCGCAGCGTGTTTGTTGTTGCCGAACGCTTCAAGGCCCGCGCCACTGCCGGTGCCCTTGTATTCGGTAACTTCGCCGCACTCCGCCGTCTTTTTGGCGTTGTATCCGGGGATGAAGTAGCTGTGCTGCGCGATTTCCTGCAGTGTCGAGCCCTGGCCCTTGATGCCCGTCACGGTGCAAGCTGCGCTTGCCGTGGCGGCACCGGGTGCGAGAAATGCCGCAAACGACGCGGCGCTTAGCGCGCAACCAGCCAGGAGTCGCCGGGCTGAAAGTCCGGTCATTGGTTGACTACCTCCGTGTTAGCAGTTTCCGTTGCTCTTTGAGAGAGCATTCGCCCTCGCCGACAATGCTCTCAGCCGTCATCTTCGCCCGCGTTATCAGGCTGTAACAAAGCGGTTACGCCGAGGTCACGGCCAAATGTTACGGACGTGTTACCCCAAGACGCGCGAGGGGCCACGCGGTGCTCCGGAATCCGGGCACCGCGTAGCGGACGGCGTGCTGCCGATTCTCGGTCAGTGTTTGTGCTTGGCGAGGTCCAGCGTGAGGACCTTTTCAACCGTGTCCTTTTCCCCGGCCGGGTCGTGCGCCGAGACGGTTGCGCGGATTTGCAGGACGCCGTGAGCCCCTGAGAGCAGACTGCGGGCCGTAGACGAGAGGTGCAGCGTGATCGTCTTGCTGGCACCGCCGTCGAGCGTGAAGGTGCCCGCCGTGAGCGTCAGGACCTCCTTCTTGTTTTTCCCGTGTACGCGCACGCTGATCGCCTTGACGGTACGGAACGTGACGGTGCCGGAGCACGTCGTCGCACCTGCCGGACAGCTCACCTTCACGGGCACCGCCCCCGCAGTACTCACTACGTACTTGCCCGCAGCAACGGTCGCCTTCGGTGGCACGACAATCGGCGGCGGCGGTTTTGTTGCCGTTTCGGTGGTCGTGGTCGGAGCCGGCGTGACCACGGGGGCATTCACGACCAGCGTCGCCGTGTTGCTGAACGTGCTCTGGACTTCGTTGGTAAAGACGGCGCGATACTGGTAGCCATTCTCCCCGACGGTGGTCGCCGGGATCGTCACTGTCGTCGCCGTGGCGCCGGAGACCGGACTCCATGCCGCCCCACCGTCGGTGGAGACTTCCCACTGGACAGCAGGCGACGGTGCGCCGCTCGCCGAAGCCGTGAAGCTTGCGTTTTCGCCTTCAACGACGGTCCTCGCAGCCGGCTGTTCGGTGATGGTCGGCGCTTCCGCGGTGACCGTGAGCGTGGCGGTGGTGCTCGTCGCTTCTGCCGTTTTGTTCTTGAACTCGACGTAGTACTCATTGCCGCTCTCGGCCCTCGTCGTGCTTTTGACCGACAGGGTGTCAGTTTTGGCGCCCGTTTCTTTGGATTCGGTGAAGTCTTTGCCGCCGTCCGTCGACACGAACCACTGGATAGTTTCCGCGGGCGGTTTTCCAACAGAGGTCGCCGTGAACGTGGCGGTCTGACCCGCCTTTACGCTGGCACTTTTCGGCTGTGTCCCGACTTCCAGCTTTTCGGTCGCCGATGTCACGTCGACGGCGCGAGTGATGGCGGGAAGTTCGGCCTCCGCGAGATCATCGGTCTTGATGCGCTCGGTGATCTTGTAGTTCCCAGGTTCGGTGAACTGGTGTTCCTTCAGTTCGGAGATCTGGAACTGTTCGGATGTCACTTCCTGTTTGGTGACCGTTTTGGTCGCTTCGTCTTCGAATTCCCACGTCACGGAAAGCGCATCCGCCTGTTTGATCACTGAGGACAGGTTCGCCTTCGTATTTGAAGGAATCGTCTGACCTTCCGGAACGATTGTTTTCGCGACTTCCAGCTGGATGTTCCCCGCCGAGTCGCTTGGGCACCCGGTTCCTCCGGGGCCGAGCTCGATAATGGCGTCTTTGGTCGGGAAGCTCCCCGACCTGGGTTCATTCAGGTATTCGGGAGCGAGGACGTAGACATCGTCGCCCGAGCCTGCCGCCATCTGGATCGGCATCTCAGCGACGCCCGGCTCGAGGACGCACTTGAATTCTTTTCCTGTTCCGCGTGTGAGTGTGGCCCCGCCGGTCCATCCTGTCTCTGAGCCGGTACTAGCTTCGCGCAGCAGGATGCCGAACTTCGATTCCGTTTTGGCCCCTTCGCTGTTCTCTATGCCAGCCTGTCCATACAGTTTTTCTCCCGACGCCGCGAGGGCGCCGCCGAATTCGTTCTGAGCGCTTTGCTGGACGTGCTTTTCCGCGTGGCTTTCCGGCGCAAGAAATTTTGGCGGGGTTTTGTCCGCTGTTGCTTTCGCAAATTCGGAGGGAATCTGCACGACGCCTTCCCAGTTGACGTCCACGTGCTCAGATGCGCCCGAGCCGGTCACGACCGGCGAGTCCGGGAACGCTTCGAATTCCGATGTCTTGAGGAAGTTAGTCGTGTCGACGTACTGTTCGCCGGCAGTGCCGTTGGCCTTGATCCGCCGCAGGACGAAGTGATCGGTTGCGTTTTCGAGTTCGTCGGACGGTTCGCCCTTTTCGTCGATGTGCCCGAGCAGGATGACTTCGCCCGTGCCCGGGTCCGCCGCGATTCCAGCCGGATTCAGCAGCGGCGCCCCCTTGGTGGCGGACTGGGCGCCGAGAACGCTCGCGCCCGCGAGCACGCCTTCCGCGGTGCCTGCCGCGGGTTCGAGCGTCGTGCCGTTCGGTTTTGTCGAGTACGCGTACAGTTGCGCCGCCACCGGCGATTCTTCGTCCGGGAGTTCTTCCTGCTGCGCCTCGCTGAGCAGGAAGTACAGCCGTTCGTGCACCGGGTCAATCGCAATTCCCTCAATCGAGTCCGTTTCCGATTCGTTGACGCTCGAGGGCGGTGACTTGTATTCGATTACGGCAGACTTCGCGATTAGGGATCCAGTGGAGCTGAACTCCTGCAGACGCAGGAAGCGCGTCTCTTCTTCTTTGGCGTTTTCCTTCGGTTCCTTCGATTCTTCGAGAACGAAGACTTCGTTGTGGGCGCTGTCAACCCCGATGACGTGCTGAAGGCCCAGGTTCGTGAGTTCGGTCGGCCCACCGAAACGCGTGATCTCACCGAAGCTCGCATGCGCGACGCCGGTTATCCCAAAGATCAGGCTCAGAAGAAGCCCTACGAGGAACAGCGATCTCCTGCGGTTGCGGTGCGCGTGGGACATCAGACTCCGATCTCGAACGTGGGGGCCCTCATTGGCCCAGGATCCGAGGAGTAACGGAGGCGTTGATGACACGGGCCTCCCCTTCTTTCCCCGGTTGCTGCATGATTGCCGGTACGGGCACCGGCGCATGTTGCTGGATTGTGAACGGGCGACACTAGAGGCCTCGCCTGCGACCATCGCCCCAGCGCCGCTGCATCCTTGAGCTCGTGATCGTGGCGGGCGCCACTCTTACGTCGCGCCGGCCACGACGCCGGCGGCCCACGGAAGCGCCCGCGAACGCGGCCAGGAGGACAATGCCGAGCAGGTAGACGGGCG
The DNA here is from genome assembly GCA_963740075.1 of uncultured Solirubrobacteraceae bacterium. Taxonomy (GTDB): domain Bacteria; phylum Actinomycetota; class Thermoleophilia; order Solirubrobacterales; family Solirubrobacteraceae; genus Palsa-744. The sequence goes on from CAVUCP010000001.1 coordinate 411,896, forward strand.
AGGGCTCGTGTTCCGAAGGGCTGTAGGCAGCCGCCTGGTTGCTCACGGACTCGGTCGCTTCCTCGTGCTCTTCTTCCTTCTGGGCAGCCTCGACCGGCGACGTCACCGCGGACGTGCCACTCGGAGGTGTCGGGTTGGCTGGGGCAGGAAGCGGCGGGGGCAGGAACGCGGGCACGAGATAGGCGGGTGCGGGCGGCACGAAGAACGATGGCGGCTGAGAGACGTGCACGGCCGGCGCTGGGGCGTGCAGAGCGGCCACCAGCGTGGGCGGCGCAGGTAGCGGCGGCGGCGCCGTCGCGGGCGCGGGCGAGCTGGTGCCGGCGGCCGGAGGCTGCGCGGGCGCACTGACCGACGGCTGCTTGGGTCGCGTGCTTTCAAGCGGCGTCGTACCGCACGGCCGGCGCACGCTCCCCGCCTCGACGGTGACGGGCAGCGAGGCGGACAGGCCTCCTGAGGAGATCGTCACGGTCGTGGTGCCCGCGTTGAAGGCACACAACAGCCCGGAGTGCGCGTCAGGTATCGGCTGTTCCTTCGAGTTCAGGAGAACGGCGTTGCGTTCTGCGGAGTTCAGGTTCGGCTCGACGAACGTGCCGACCTTCGGGTTCGACGAGCTGAACGTGTATTCCGGGAATATCCCTCGGGCGCACGCTTCACCGACGCAGTTGTCCGGTATCTGAGCGTACGCGTCCGATTCGTTCTCGGTGCTTTTTCCGCTGGCCACGCCGCCCGCGCGAGGACGCCGCGCGAGGCCCTGGAAGAGGGCTGCCTCGCTGCGGCGCAGCAGCGTGCCTTCGACGGCTTCCATCGAGAGTTCGCCGATGTCCGGGATCAGGGGAGCCGTGACGGGAGCGACGTTGTTGCTCTTGCGGGCAGCGACTTCGACGCGGGCGAGCAGGAAGCCGCTCGTGCCCAGGAAGTCCTTCTGCCGTTCTGCGTCCACGGCGCTGACGTAGCCGAGGGTGCCCGAGCCGAACGCTGGTATCGCTTCGGTGCCGACCTTCAGCTGGAGCTCGACGTTCTGTTCGGGCGCGTCGAAGAAGTACGCGGACGCGCCGTCTTGGATGAGCACACGGGCCACTTCCGCGGCACCCGGTTCGTGGCGTTCGATCTCGGCGGGGAGATCCGCGCTTCCGACGACGATCGCCGGATGCTTGAGGGACGCGGCGCCGCGGAGCTGGCGTTCGAGCCACTCGAGCTGGGCTCCGCCGATCTGGGTGCTGTTGTCGAGCATGATCACGCGCACGGATTCCTTGCCTTCGCTGTTGCTGGAGTCGAACGCGTAGTAGGCCGCCTGGCCCGAGGCGCAGCCCGCCTTCCGCGCTTCTTCTTCGGGCGGGGATTCCGTGGGCTCGATGCCCGGCTGCGTGAGCGTCCCGAACGGCCTCGCGAAGGCGGAGAAGGCACCGGTGAAGTAGCACTCGTTGGCGCCAGGGCGATCGGTGGGCGACGCCGCGGCGAACGCCGGATTCGTTCCACCCGCGAGCAGCGACGCATACCGTTCCTCCTCACGCGCGTAGGGCACGGTCAGGGAGGCGGCGCCTTCGGTCAGACCCGTCGTGACCCGCGGCCCCGTGTACACGAAGGCGCGCAGGCCCTGCACGGCTCCGGCGCGCTGGAGCGCTGAGGACAGATATACGTCGGGGCCGATTCCTGCGAGCGCGCGGTCCGCGCACGGCGCAGCGCACTGCGCGCCGCCACCGATGGCGAACGTCGCCTCCCCTGCCCCTCCCAAAATCGGGGCGGTCGTCTCGCCCGCCGGGGTTCCCGCTTCTGCGGGATACCGCGCGATGTCGGCCGTGTCGGAGGTGCTGAGGTCTTCGACGGAACCACCCACAGCCCAACCTGCGGCTCCGGTGGGGTCGACGAGCACCGCCCAGATGGGGTCCGGTTTGTAGACGGTGTCGTAGCGCGCGTAGCTGCCGGGGGGTGCTTCGACTTCGTTGTGGTCGTTCTGCTCGTCGCTCCAGCCGTTTGCGCTCTGACGGAACACGTCTCCGCCGGTGCTCGCGAGCGGATAGCCCTTGATCAGGACGGGCGGCGATCCTGCCGGCGGCGGGGTCTGGGCGTCGATGATGGTGGTATCGGGCACCCCGCCGGCTCCCACGACCCGTAGGCTGCCGCCTTCCCTGAACAGGGCGAGCGAGCCGGGCGCGTGCGTTCCGGGGTAGGGCTGGGTCGTCGCTTCCCACGCTGCACCTGCGGAGCTTCGCTCGAAGACCCTCGGTACCCCAGCGCCGCTCTCGGCAGAGAACGCGGCGCCGCCGTCCGGGAGCGCTCCAACTGCCCACGGGATATCTTCGGCTTCTGTGGCCAGCGCTGCGGCAGCCGAGGCATCTTCGTGCCAGCCGGTTCCTTCATTGACAAGCAGGCCACCGGTGTAGTGCAGCTCGGACGAGCTCTCGGTGAGAGACAGGTGTGGCACCCGGTATGCGACGATCGCCTCCGACCCGGCGAACGCGACCGATGTGAAGCTTGCGTGCGCGAGTTCAGCGGGGATACAGCGCCCCGATTCACCGGCTTGGCATACCGGTTCCTGCGTCCAGGTCTTGCCGAACCGCAGGAGCGTTCCGCCCTGGCCGACCGCGTAGCCGATGCTTGGCTGTTCGGGGTCGAAGGCGATTCCGAGCATGTCTTCGCGGAAGTTCAGCGGCGTAGCGGGGTCGCGTTCCCACAGGCCCGTCTCTCCGCGCCACAGCCACATCTGGCCTTCGGTTCCGACGGCGTAAGCACGGTTCGATGTGGGCCATGCCACGGCCCGCAGCTGCGGCGTCTCACGTCCTCCGGCACTGTTCAGCAGGCTTTCGGGCTGCCACCCTGCTCCGGGCTCAAAGCGGGCAACCTCGCCTTCTTCCCCCACGGCGAGTGCCTCGCTCGAAAGCGAACCCACTTCAACGCCCGGCTGCGGGGCGATCGCGAGCACGGGCCGGCGGAACGGCACAGGATAGGACTGCAGGAGGTTCGGCTGTTCGTTGGAGGCCAGCGTGATGTGGACCGGCAGCCGTTCGCTTCCCAGCCAGCCCTCGTCGCCTGACGCGAATGCGGCCCCGCGTGTACCCCCGACGTCGTTTGGCGGTTCGGAGCCGCCGAGGGCCAGCACCCGCGTGAAAGAGCTCCCCTGTAGCCGCAGGCTGACCCCTTCGCTGAGTCCGGTTATGACGCGTTCGCCGAACCTCGACCCCGAGGTTGACCAGGCGAAGCTCCGCGACGGACCGTTCGGCAGGGATTCAGGTAGCTGGTATGTGCATGTGTATTCACCGGTCTCGCACCAGCTCGCGAGAACTTCGCCGCTGTCGACGCCTTCCGGCGCGGGCTGGAAGTACATCGTCAGGTGGGTCGAGCTGTTCGCCACCAGTCCGTCCACCCAGACCCCCTGGTCGGTCACCGTCAGAAGCTGCGCCTGGCTGGAGGGCGGCGCGCCCGTGTGTTCCACGGTGAACGGCGCGTTGCCCGCACCGGCGACCGGGGCCGTCAGGGGTGCTCCAGCCGCTTCTCCGGGAGCCGGCGCGACGGGCTGCCATGTCGCTCCCGCGCCGTTGCTCTGCCTGCGAAACAGTGCGACAGAGTCCGACTGGGAGGAGAGCTGCGCGAGCAGCCAGGCGTTGCCGGGCGAACTTGCCCCGATTGCGAGTACGCGGAAGCCCCCTTCCTGCCTGCTGGACGGCGGAATTTCGATCGGCTCGGAGGACCATGCTGTCCCGTCCCAGTGCAGGACCCGTTCCTCGGACGCCTCCTGTTCTGTAGAGATGGGCACCACGAGAGCGCCGCCCACCCCTCCCCCTTCGGAGAGGGCCGCCACCATCGGGGCGCGGTGCCCGTTGAACAGTCGCTCACCTTTTTCCAGCGGCGGGCTGATGCTCGTTTCCCTGAACGGCTGCCCGGGGTTGCGTACGAGCAGGAGCTCCCGCGGTTCGATTGCCCCCGGCACGCTCCCGAGGAGGGCACCGCTCCCGTCCGGTGCGATCGAGCCGGCTAGCTCGCTGCTCCCCGGGGCGAAGCTTGCGAGTGGTTTACCGGCGCCATTCTCGACCGCCGGTGCCTGCGACCAGCCAGCGCCTGAGGCGTAGCGGACGATCGTCCATTTGGGTGCCGCGTCCGAGCCCTCGAATCCGATGCCCCACGTCTCGTCCGGCGCCTCCAGAGGCGAGGAACCGAGCATCGTCACGTCACGGGCGGGAACGGCTGCGTCGGTTTGGGCAACCAGCCCGCCTGCCGCACTGGCCCCGGCCGCGCGAGGGGCGACGCCGGGACCGGAGAGCAGGGCGAAGAGCGCAAGCGCGAGCGCAGCGAGCGCCACCACGCCAACGTGCGGCCGGCGCCCGTGAAGCGCGCCGCGAATCTTGACCAGGGTCGTCAACGCCGGGCACCTGTCCGCGCAGAGCCTGTGGCGAAGGGGGAGCGCAGCGACGCGGTGGTGATGGTGTCGCCTTCGGGTTCGCGCTCGGTGATCGTGGGCAACGGTGCCAGAGCGTGGGTCTTCAGTGCGAGCTTCGTCGGCCACAGCCGGCGATTCAGTTGCAGGAGCAGGCTTCTATTGCCGGGCTTGAAGGTGCGCATCGCGGTTGACGCGACGACGTGGTTGCCGCGCTTGCCCTCGAGCTGAATTCGCGCCTTCACCGCGAGATGGAACCGAAGTTCCAGAGTGGTGCCGTGAACCAGTCGCGTGTGCACCTTTGAGATCAGGGGAAGCGTGACGTGGTAGACGGGCGGTTTGGTCTTTTCCACAACCGGCGGAGTCGTAGTGAGTTCCCCGAGCAGCCCGGAGTCGTCAACCGGCAGCGTGTCAGGGGGTGTCTGCGGGAGCCCGAGGTCTTTCGGCCGTTCGGTGATGAGCGTGTCGAACGCAGGGTCGGTGTCCTGGGCGATGTGCGCTTCGGATTCCGTGGACAGGTGAAATAACCATCCCTGCGTCGTCACCAGCCAGCAGTCGTGGATCGCGGGGCACGTGATCTTCGTCGCGGCGCCCTTGGGCCCCGCTCCCGGTTCGCTCGGCAGGTTCTGCTCGTCTTCGCTCGGGAGCGCCCCTTCGGCGGAGATACGGGCGACTTTGGCGTAGGACGTTGCCGAGGGGCTTTCTGCGTCTTCGGTGGTGTCGAGGGACAGCCACGCGCTGCTCGTCTGCGGTTCCGCCGCGATCGATGTCGGAACTTCGCCCGCGAAAGGCTGTCCCACTGTCCTCGGCCCCAGCACCTGCGCCCATGCCCCGCCGGAGTCTCGCGCGACAGTCACCTGAGCCGGGTTCGAACCGGCCGGCGTGTGCTGGGGACCTGCCGCCGCCCATAGGATTTCTTCTCCGGCCGAGAGGTGCAGGAAGCCGAGTGCGGCGGGGAACTCACCGTCTTCATACAGCGGCAGTTCTCGAACGGGTTCGAACACGGGCGTGACGCCTGCGGGGTTGATCACGTGGATCACGGGCGGTTCGGGTGTTGGGTCTTCGACGCGGTCGAGTTCGCCGAGCCGGACGCTCTCGTAGAGGCGCCCTTCGAATGGCTGCACGTCCTCGACGGCGTGGCCTTCACCTGGATACGGTTCCTCGGTCAGCGTTTGCCCGTTCCAGTGCAGATGGAAGGAGCCCGCTTCAATGCTGTCGGACGGGAGGGCGTTGCCGGCGAACCAGCAGTCGTCGGGACCGAGGCAAGCGGCGGCGTTCATGGGCTGGTAGGAGTCGGCCTGGAACGCGGGGAACGCGAACGATTCGACGACTTCGAGCGGTTCGCCTTTGTGGTGGGCGTTGGTGAAGCGGCACAGCGTGTCGTCTTCCAAGGGCGGCGCCTTGTCGCCTTCGATGATCGCCTGGCCGGCGCGCCCGTCGGAGATCGTCCAGAATTCTTCAGGACCGGCCCACGCTATGCGCCCGTCGGTTGCGCCGCAGACCTTCGAGAGCTCGTGCCATGCCACCCCGTTGTACTCCCATACACCGGCGGGGATTGTGGGTTCGTTGCCCGCCGTGATCAGGACGCCCCGGTTGGGCATCCCCGGGTAGAACTCGATATCGCCTACTTTCCCGAGACCAACGGGGGCCGGTGCTTCCGGGACACCGGCTGGCGGCGCTGGCGGGCTCGGTTGTTCGATGCGCCACGATGCGCCGCCGACGTCTTCGAGCCCCTGCGCCCCGGCGCTTGAGCAGAGCGTGACGGCGCCTAGCAGCACGGCCGCCGATGCCAGCGTCGAGATCATGAACCTCGCCCCTCTCATCAGCGCACGCCCTTCCGGGAGCTGCGCGCTCCCGCCCGCCTGCTGGATCGACGCACCGCCTTCTTGACCGCTCGGCGGAGCGTCCGCGTGAAGTTGACCACGAGGTTCGCGCGCAGGACCGGCTCACCCGGTGCGCTGAACGTTAGGCGCAGCGTGGCCGAGATGCCGCCCTTCCGGCTCGACAGCGAGCGGAAGCTCGGGGCTAGGGTCAGCTTGAGTGGCAGTAGACCTTCCGAGCTTTCCTGCGAAGACGCCTTGGCGGACGCGATCACGCGGGTGGCGAGCTTGGCGGTGACCTTGCGTGAGGCTCGGTGAGCGGTGTGCCGGGACGTGCCGGCGCTGGCCTGGACGAGGACCTTCGCGCTCGCGGCGACGGCGAGCGTGCCCGCGCCGGGTACCTCGGCGTACACCTGCACGCTGCCATCAGCGTTGGGGGACGCAGTGGCCGTCAGTTGCCAGTCGGGCTGCACGACGGGGTTCGCGGGGGCCGGAGATATGTACTGCACCACGGTCTGGGGCGCGAAGTTCTCGCGATGCACGACGAAGGCGTCAGACGCTCCGTTGCCATCTCCGTACGCGAGGTTGTCGGCCGTCGATGCGAAGCTGATCGCGTTGCCGTCTTCCGAGAAGGACGGCGAGAGGGCCCCGTCCGACTGCGAGTAGGGGTCGGTACCAGGCAGGGTGGGACGGTGTGTCTGTTCGCTGCGCTGTTCGTCTCCTTCGAAGCCGTGGGTGACACGCGTGAGCGTGTCGTCCAGCAGGTCGACGCCGAACAGTTCGAGCATTCCGGGTTCTGCGGCCTCAGCGCTCACCAATGAAGGCGATCCGAGCGGGAAGATCGTCCTCTGCGTCGTGAACGCGAGCTGGCTGCCGTCGGGTGAGAGCGCGACATCGACTACAGGGCCAGCCTTTTCTATGAGTTCCTGGCTACCGCCGCCTCCGCCGATCTCGGTCAGGCGCTGCAGCGACTGCACGCGCGTGAGACCGCTCGCCATGTTGGCGAGGTAGAGGTCGTCGGTCGATTCCGCGTCGGGGAACTGTCGTTCGCCCGCCGCCAGTTCACGCGCACCGGTGATGAACGCAACCGTCGTGCCGTCCCCGCTCAGCTGGGGGACGAAGTTCTCCTGGGTGCCCTTCCAGAGTCCTGAGCCCGGTGGTTCGTTGTAAAATTCGAATGGTCCGGCGCACGGGTCGAGCGGTGACGGATTCTGCGGCAAAACCCGCTCACCGCTTGCCTCACAGCCGGGGCTCGAGGGGTCCGATCCGCCTGTGATGCGGCGGGTTGGCGCTGCTGGCCCTTCGGAGATCCGGCGCCACAGCGGTTCTGCGAGCTGGGGGTCGGAGGCCGGCTGCGAGTTCTGTTCGCCGGTGAGCAGCCTCGCCTGCTTTCCGATCTGCTGGCCCATCCACGCGACCGTCGAGCCGTCGGCGCTGATCGATGCGCCGACCCACGGGTCACCGAATATCGGTGTTTCGGCGCCGCCGGGGAAGACAGCGCCAAAAACCTCGCCACCACCGGACGCGGACGGCACCGGTATGTCTTCGCCGTTGGCAGGCCGGCCGGCCGCCGGTTCGTATTCGGCGCTGACGAGTTTGGTTTCTTTGGTATGCAGGTCGCGGACGAACACCTCGAGCGGCGGTGTCGGGCCGCCGAGCAGTTCAGATTCGGCGGTTGTGACGAAAGCGACGTAACGCCCGTCGGCGCTGATCGCGGAGCGACCCTGCGCGAGCGCGCCGAAGTCCCGTTCTTCCTGTTCGGGCGAGTAGATTTCCTTAGGGCCCGTGTACCGGTATGCGGTCCCCTCGTTCGTCCCGTTCACGGCCGAGACGAGCTTGAACGGGCATTCGCCGGCTTCGGCGGTTTCGGCGCATGCCTGGCATGAGCCGTCTTCGCCGGTGCAAGGTATCTGCATGTCTCGCACATACACGTCGGGCGAGTTGTTCCGGTCCTCAGCCGGCACCAGCCGTTCGGTGGTGGTGAAGCTCACGTACCGGCCATCGGAGCTGATCGAAGGCATCGTCGCGACGCCTGCCGCAACCTCTTCGACCACGCCGGTCGTGAGGTCCCGGCGCCATATCCCCTGCCTGCCGGAGAACGATCCGACGAAGGCGACGTATCGCCCGTCGCCGGCCATGGCCGGGTAGCTCGCCGTGTCTGCCTGCTCGCGCACGCCGCCCGGCGGAGTTCCGGAGGACACCAGTTCGATGGGCCCGTATACGTCGGCACCCGCGGGCACCGACGCAAGCAGCCAGGGGAGCACGAGGCACACGAGGGCTATGGCGACGCGTCTCACGACACCCGTACCAGTTCTCGCACGACACCGGCGTTGCCGAGGTTATCGCGTGTGCTCACCACGACGAGATAGACGCCCGCGTGCGCATACCGGTGCTTGAAGTGCGTGTGATCCTGCGCTCGGGCGCCGTCGCCGAAGTTGATGCTGACCCCCTGCGCGTCGATGCCGGAGTACGCGTCGCTGACCACCACCTTGACGCTCGACCCGGTGCGCGCGATCCGAACCGCGGGAGGGGTCGCATCGATGGAAAGTGTGGACGGCGCGCTGAGGGTGGACTGGCCGTAGATGTCGGTGGCCAGGAGCTGCAGCCGGTGCACCCCCGAGCTCAACCGGTGCGGGTTGATCGTGTACGACAGGGCTCCTTCGGGAGTGGCCAGCGCACGACCGTCGAGGACGACCTTGTAGCGCAGCGGCCCGTCGGCGCTGTACGCCGGTTCCCAGTTCACCTGTGCCTGAGAGGGTTTGATCCATCCTTTCGGCGCGGTGGGGATCAGTTCCGCGGGCGGCGCTGTCGTTTGCGCGGCGACGATCGCGGCGTCGCCCAGCGCCCCCTGCTGGAATGCGATCAGCCCGTCGCCGAGACCCGAACGTCCAACCGCCAGTTCACCGATCGGCCCTCCCGCGCCTCCTCCGACGAGCGCGGTCTGCACCGCCCCGTCCGGAAAGTCCTCCCGGACCGCGACAGCAGGCACCGTGCCGCGAGTGCTCACCCACGCCGACACGCCCCCTCCCGCCGGGTTCATCACGCTCGCGGACGGGGCTTCTGAACCCGCCACGGACGGCCCGAGCGCGAGCGTGTCCAGGACTCCTTTGTCGGTGCCGTGAACCACGCGCGGGGAACCGTTGCTGTCGTAGAGCAGTCGCATTTCTCGCTGTTCATCGATGTCGATGCTGGGAGGCCCGATCCTTGCCGATGCTCCTCCTGCCACCGACGAATCCGCAATCTTCGCGCCGAGGAACTCAGCCCCGCTTTCCTTTTCGTTTTCCCCGTCCGGGAGGGTGTTTATGAAGATGCGCGGCCCGGGGAGAGGCGAGCCAGGACCGGCGACCTGCCGGTACGCGACCTCCGCCTGCCCAAGCCTTGACAACGCGACACTGGGCGCGTCCGCATCCTGCGGGATGGGTGCTCCTCCGATGCTCAGCGCGCTGACGGGAAGCACGTAGTCGAGACTCCCGCCGAAGATGCGCCGCGCCCAGATGCGAGCCTGGCCGGTGATTTCCGGCTCCTGCCAGACGACGACGGCGTTGCCAGTCGGGCCGATCGCGATTGCCGGCGCGTTGGCCTGTGTGGGTGGCCGCATGGATATGCCGGGGTTCCGGTTGATCTCGCCGAGAGTGAGCCAGTGCTCTCCCTCGTAATGCGCCACACGTACCTGCTCGCCCACGTCACCCGGCCGCAGTGCTGGCACTTCGCCGTTGTTCTCAACCACGCGGTAGACCACGTCGGCGTGACCCGTCGTGCTCATCGCGAGATCGGGGCTGGTGCCGGTGCCGTCCCCGATATCGGGGTCCACGATCGACACCGGTCCGAATTCCGATGAACCGGGCCCGAGGGTGGAGCTGAGCAGCTCGTCCACCGGCCGTTCGACCGCTTCTTCTTTTTCCGTCGCGAACGGTGTCGCCCACACGACGAGCAGCTGCCCGCCGTCGGAGGCACCGATCCGGGGCCAGCTCGCCGCGTAGGGCTGCCCGCGGTCGGCCTGGATCGGTGTGAGCCAGTGGCCTCCCACATAGCGCGAGACGAACACATGCGGAACGCCGTCGACCTTCTTGAGATAGACAAGCCCCCCGGTTCCGTCTTCAGCCATGGCGACCCCGCCGAAGCCGACTATTTCGGGACTCGGCCCATCGATCGTCTGGGCCGGCAGGATGATGGCCGTGGCGTCGCCCGCGTGCATGACCAGCAGCGCGAACGCGGTGAACGCGAGAAGCACGGCGCGGCAGCACCACCTGACGACTGGACTGATCGGGACGGGCACTTCGATCATCGAGAGCTCAAGCTAGGGCGAGCTTGCAGGGCGTGCGCCGGTCCGGGTATACGCTTCACCGAAAGGTCACAGGGCGGCCCTCCCAGTTCCGACACGGGGTTCAAGATTCCGGTTTGTTAAGGGCACCGGGTGTCGGATTGAACGCGCAGCGGAAGTTCTCCGCGTCGATGACGGGCTCGGAGCCAGCGAATCCACCCTTGGTGCCGTCGCTGTAGACGGTTACGTACTGAAGCGATTCGGGGAGCGGGTTGGCGGCGAGTGGGATTGGGTTCGCCTGGCCCTGACGTGGGTCTCCGGTTGCGCCTTCGCTGACGCCCTCCGAGCCCGCCGCGGCCGACCCCGCTTCGGTCGTGACCAGCGTCGAGCTCATCTCCCGTTCGTCTTTGAGCCCGCGGCTGGGATCCTGGTTGATCGTCGCAGTCAGTTTGGAGTCGTGGATCGTCGACTCGAGCTTGACTCTCGCGGCAGCACCAAGAAGCTGCGCCGCGGTCGGCAACCAGCCGCCTTCAGCCTCACATGCTTTGGCGGCCCAGATGAAGTTGTTCTTGCCCGCATCTGCCTTCGTGAGCGGATAAGGCGCGGAGTCCAGGCACCAGGTGCCGAGGTCGACGGTTGCGGGCGGACACGTCCCCGCGAGTTCTTCAGCGGTGTGCCCATCGATCTTCGAGGCGTCCGCGACCGTCGGGATGGCCGACGCCGGGAATTTCCGGTTCGAGCCGAGCAGCAGCAAACCGCCTGCGTGCGGCTTGCTGCTGATCACGTGACCGTCGATGGCACTGATCACCGCATGCGATGCCGCGGAGGCGATTCCTGTCGTGGAACACGCGAGAGCAATCAGTGCGATGACCATCGCGGGTGAGGGGACACGCGCTCTCATGTCGTCTGGTCCGCGCCGCGTCCGGGCGAGCCGCGACGGAAGTCCATCAGCTCCTCGAGAGTGGTCTCGCGGACGGTCGAGAGCACGGCGTCGAGTGCGACTCCCGAGAGCGTCTCCTGCTCGAGGAGAGCCGTAGCCGTCTCCTCCACGGTGTTCCAGTTGCGCTCAAGGACCGCGGACGCGCGCGCCGCGGCGTCGCCGACTAGCCGCTCGACCTCGCTGTCGATGATGTTGAGCGTCTCGGGCCCGACAGATCCCATGTCCTGCAGGGAGGCGCCGAGGAATACCTCGCCTCCCTTCTCGCCGATCGTGACGAGACCGAGGGCATCGGACATGCCGAACGAGGTGACCATTGACCGAGCGAGCGTCGTCGCGGCATGAAGATCGTCGTTGACGCTCGTGGACAGGTGTCCGAAGGCGATCTGCTCGCCGGCGAGTCCTGCGGTGATGACAATCAGCTGGCTCTGCAAGTCCGACTTCGTCATGATCGTCTGGTCGCGGTCGGTGAGCATGTGGGCTGCGGTTCCGAGCTGTCTGCCGCGCGCGACGATTGAGAGCTTTCGCGTGGACGTCGTATGTCCGAGCGCATCGGCCACCACCGCATGCGACGCCTCATGTATCGAGATGAGCCAGCGCTCTTGCTCGGTGAGAATGTGCCTCTTGGCGGGTCCCGCAACGACGCGGTCGATCGCCTCCTCAAGTGTTGCCTGGTCGATCATTCCGCGACCGTCGCGCACGCTTAGCAGAGCGGCCTCGTTAATCACGTTCCCGAGCTCGGCGCCGCTGAACCCCGGCGTCTGGCGCGCCACCTCCTCAAGCGAAGCATCCGGCGCCATCGGCCGCTTGTCACCGTGAAGGCGCAGAATCTCGAGTCGGCCGTGTACGTCTGGCACGTCGACGACGACCTGCCTGTCAAAGCGTCCCGGGCGCAGCAGCGCGGGGTCGAGGATGTCGGGCCGGTTGGTCGCACCCATGACGACGAGGCCGCCGTCGCCGCCGAAACCATCCATCTCGACAAGTATCTGGTTGAGCGTCTGCTCGCGCTCGTCGTTGCCCTGTCCGATGCCGGCCCCGCGCTTGCGGCCTGCGGCGTCGAGCTCGTCGATGAAGATGATCGCAGGCGACACTTTGCGAGCCTTGCGGAACAGGTCGCGAACCCTTGCAGCGCCGACGCCGACGAGCGACTCGACGAAGTCGGAGCCGGAGAGCGAGAAGAACGCCGCATCCGCTTCGCCGGCCACAGCCTTCGCAAGCAGCGTCTTGCCCGTGCCTGGAGGTCCCACGAGAAGGACTCCCTTGGGCGCTGCCGCTCCGACCGCGAGGTACTTGCTCGGATCGGCGAGGTAGTCACGGATCTCGCGGAGCTCGGCCACCGCCTCGCCCGCACCGGCGACGTCCGCGAACGTGACTTTGTCGAGGCTTCCCTTGCCCTTCTTCTTGCCCTTGCCGGTGAACTCGGAGAAACCCGCGATCCCGCCGGCGGCGCCCTCGGTGCCTGCGCGCATGAACAGAGAGAACAGGCATACGAGGAGCAGGATCGGGATCAGGAACTGGACGACGATCGTCTTCGCCTCCTTGCCCGACTGCTGGTCAACCGAGACGATCGCCCCCGAGACCCCGAGTTCGCGCAGGAGCTGCTGGGTCTGGGCGCCCGAGGCCGGGTACGCGGCCCACAGCTTTTGGGCTACGCCGGCACCAGGAGAGGTTTCTTTCTTCAGGCCTTTGCCGCTCGCTTCAGCGCTTTCGACGGCTTCGACGACGCCCGCGGCCGTCACGTGCGGCGTGGCGGTGGTGGTCGTGAGCTCGACGCGGTTGTCGTGGTCGAGCAGCACCGCGGCGGCGACCTGTTTGTGCTTGGCGAGACTCTGCACGGTGCTGATCGGCACCTCCTGGCCCGAGCTGCTCGGCTGGATTGAGCCGAGCAGCGTCGCGAACGTGATGGCTAGCGCGATCGATGCGATCAGCAGAAAGAGCGAGAGCGGATCCCTGAATGCCACCCTGCGAGCGGTGGACCCAAACTCGCCAACGGCGACGAGCACAGGGTTGCGCCGGCGGGCCAGGCCGGATTTTACGGTCGGCTTGCCGGCGGGCGGTCTCGCGGCACCGCTGGGCCGGCTGTCGTTCTCGGGTGTTGGGGTGCTTGCCACTTGGGTCTTTGTCCTGACGGTTCGGCGTTGAGTGGTCGAAACTTGGGCGATCGAGACGCCCCCGCGCACACTGCAGCGATCACACGGCCGCAGACTGTGACACATGAGTTCGCGGCTAGTTGCAGGTACAGCATGACCGCACTCGCGGGACCACGGACGACGCAAGGCTCACACGGGAGCCGCGGAAAAGCAATGGCGTTCACAAGAACGACACATGGGAAGCGCATGGGCTTGCGGCTGTGCCGATCGCGACCCACGGGCGTTCACAAATACTCAACATCTGCGCTCTCCGCGGCGCTTGGCCATTCACAAAAAAGAAACATCAGCCTCGTCGGCCGCTATACCGGCGTTCACAAAAAGGAAACATCGAGGGATGGTGCGACCGCCATCCTCACCGCGGTCGAGATTCAACGCCGCAGACCGCACCTATTAGTGGTCTGAGCTGTTCTCGCCAACGAGCGCAACCGCTCAAGCCACCCCAACTCTCGAACGCAAAGGAGCACGCCCCGTGCGCGCGCACCGCACCGTCTTCATCTCGATAGCCGTTGCACTCCTCCTTGCCGTCCCGGCGACCGCGACAGCTCGGCGTCTGATCATCGGCGGCTCGACCTCTGTCCTTCCGCTCACTCAGAAACTGGCGAGTGCGTACCACAAGGCCTACCCGAAGATTCAGGCGCCCGAGGTCGAGGGTGGCCAATCTGACATCGGCATCGCTGGTGCATTCCAGGGCCGGTTCGACATCGGCGACTCCTCCCGCGACCCCGAAGAAGGCGACCCGCGTTTGCGCTGGACCAAGATCGCGCGCGACGGTGTGTGCATCGTCACCAACCGAGCCAACCCGCTGTCGAACCTTTCCCAGGAAACCGTGGAAGGGATCTTCACCGGCGGGATTCGCGACTGGAGCGAAGTCCCTGGGTCGAGGATCAGCGGCCCGATCGACCTCTTCGACCGTGACGGCGCATCCGGAACGCAGGATGCCTTCCAGCACATCTTCCTCGGAGAAACGCTGAAGATCGCATCGAGCGCCACCGCCGAGTCCTCCAACGGACTTGAGCAGACCGCCGTCGGGAGCGACAAACAGGCGATCGGTTTCGTGTCGTTCGCCTACACCGCAGGTGTAAACGCGGTCGGCTACCAGGGGATCCCGTGCAACCTGCGCAATGCGCGCTCCGGGCAGTACCAGGGCGTGCGTAACTTCTGGATGGTCACGACCACCCACCCGAGTGCCGCTGCTGTGAAGTTCCTGGCTTGGGTGACCAGCGGCAACGCGACGACCAAAGCGATCATCAACTCCAGCTGGATCGCGATCCACTAGCACGTGGCCCGCAGCGCCTCAAAAACGCGTCTGCAGACCGCCGTACGTAACGACAAGCGCGCCGAGTATATGCTCGGCGCGCTCGCCGTTGGCGTGCTTGTACTGATCGGGCTCATGGTCGTCACGGTCGTGGACAATGCCTGGCCGTCCTTTTCGGCCAATGGCCTGAGCTGGTTCGGATCCGGTGGCGACGTGGTGACCCAGTTCCGTGCGATGCAGTCGGGGGTCGCGGAACCCGGACACTCGCTTCTCTACTTCCGGGCGTGGCCTCTCATCTGGGGAACGCTGCTCACGACGGTCTGCTCCGTGGCCATCGCACTCGTCGTATCGACGCTCGCCGCGATCTTCCTCACGGAGTTCGCCCCGCGTGAGGTGCGAAGGGTCCTAGATCCGGTCGTCCGCCTGCTCGCCGGCGTTCCGTCGGTCGTGTACGGGCTCATCGGAATCCTCGCGATCGCGCCATGGGTCAACGCACACCTCATCAGCAACGCCCGCAAGGACTCCGTCGCATACGTAGTCCAGCTCAATGGCGCTGATGTGATGACGGCCACGCTGATCCTCACGGTAATGATCCTGCCGATAATGGTCGCGCTCACCGCGAGCGCGATGGAATCGGTCCCCGTTTCCTGGCGCGAGGGGTCGGCGGCCCTCGGCGTGAACCGCTGGCGCACCATCTGGCGCGTTTCGGTCCGCACAGCACGGCCGGCAATCGCGGCGGCCGCGGTTCTCGCGACAGCACGCGCGCTCGGCGAGGCGATCATGCTCGCGATGGTCGCGGGCGGAAGGCCGTTCGACGCCAACCCCCTCGACGGGATCACATTCCTGTTCGAGCCCGTGCAGCCCCTCGCGGCGACGATCATCCAGGAATTCGGCGGTCAGTCGACAGGCCCCGTAGCCCACACGATCTACGCCATCGCGGCAGTCCTGCTGCTCTCCGCCGCCTTCCTGTCTTTCGCCGGCTGGGCCGTCAAGCAGCCCCTCAAGCGCTACGGGATCGGTGTGTGATGGCTTCGGAGTCGCTCGCAACGAGCCCGGTCGCCGGGGCGCCAACGCGGGTCCATCCACCGCGCGAGCGGATCTCGGCTTGGCCGCTCGCGGACCGGTTCTGGTACGGGATGTGCTGGGCGACAGGCATCGCCCTGTGCCTGATTACAGCGGCAATAGTCCTGTTCATGTTCGTCAAGGGCATCTCTTATCTGAGCGTCAGCCTCCTGTTCGAATCCCCGTCCCCGTCGCTTCACCAGAGCGAAGCTGGCGGGTTCTTCGATCCCATCGTCGGGACGCTCATCGTGACTGCGATCGGGACCTTGATCGCTGCCCCGGCCGGTGTTGCGATCGCGGTGTGGCTGACCGAGTACGGCCGCCCGTCGTGGCTTGCCCGGGCCGTCGAGTCAGCCGTCGAAACGATCGCGGGCGTCCCGAGCGTCGTGCTCGCCATATTCGGCTTGCTGCTGTTCGCGCGCAGCTTCTTCGGCTTCCTGTCCGAGCGCGCCAGCGACGGCTCTGTCACGGGACAGTCATTCTTCGTGGCCGGCATCATTCTCGCCCTGCTCGCACTGCCGCTCATCGTCGCAGCCACACGGGAGGGATTGACGCAGCTGCCCCAGCGCACGCGGGAGGCCTCATACGCACTGGGTAAGACGCGCGCGACCACGATCCGCCGCGTGCTGCTCCCGTCCATCAGGCCCAATATCGCGAGCGGTGTCGTGCTCGGGATGGGCCGGATCATCGGCGACACGGCGATCATCACGATCCTGCTCGGCGCCTCGCTGCGCAACCAGGCCACCGGCAGCGTTCCCGTCCTCGGCACCCTGCGCGGGATAGGCTCCACGTTGACGAGCTACGTGTACAGCAACTCCCCGGCGGGCGAAGGGAACGCACCGCAGAAGGCCTACGCGGCAGCCTTCGTGCTCCTGATGATCGTCCTCGTGCTAAACGCTGTCGTGACGGCTCTCAGCCACGAGCGCACAGGTTCACGTGGCGGCTCGCGTATGACTCGGTGGATGCGATGGCGCCCGAGCCACTGATACCGCCGCCAGTGCGGCGTATCGCGGTCGACCGCGAACCGCACGTCGCCCGGGCCAAGCCGCCCACGAACGGCGCGGCTGCCCAGGCGGCTCCCCGCTCCCGCACCAAGCGACCGGCGGCGGCAATGGTGCGCGAGCGGATGAGCGTCGAGTCACTGTGGCTCGCATACGGCGACAACTGGGTCGTCCGCGACGTCAGCGTGCCGGTCCGTCAGGGCGAGGTGCTCGCGCTTATTGGAGCCTCCGGCTCCGGCAAGACGACGCTGCTGCGGGCCCTCAATCGGCTCACGGAGGTGACCGCGGGAGCCGCGCGCAGCGGCCGCATCACGCTGGATGGCCAGGAGATCCACGACCTCGAGGTCAACGAGCTGCGCCAGCGCGTGACGATGGTCTTCCAGCAGCCGAACCCCTTCCCGATGACGATCTTCGACAACGTCGCATACGCCCTTGCCGAGCGGCCTGGACAGGGGAGGCGCAGACGCAGGCGCAGCCCCGCCATCGAGGAGGCCGTCAACGAGGCGCTGCGCCGTGCAGGTCTCTATGACGAGGTCGCGGACGACCTCGATCGTTCGGCCCTGCGCCTGTCGGGAGGCCAGCAGCAGCGGCTGTGCATCGCCCGCGCCCTGGCAGCCGAACCTGAGGTGCTGCTGCTGGACGAGCCGTGCTCCGCGCTCGACCCGATCTCCACAGCCAAGATCGAGGAGCTCGTCGTCGAGTTGCGCGAGAGCGTCGGCGTGGTCATCGTGACCCACAACCTGCAGCAGGCATTCCGCGTGGCCGACAACGTCGCGTTCATGCACCTCGGCGAGCTGATCGAGTACGGAACCAGCGAGCAGGTGTTCGACCGGCCGCAGCACGAGCGCACCCGGGACTACATCAGCGGAGCCTTCGGGTGAAGCGATTGGCGCTGCTGCTTGCGGCGCTCGCGCTCGGGGGCTGCGAGACGACGGCGGAAAAGAGCGCGAAGCTCGAAGCAGCAGCCAAGCAGCAGCATCGTGAAGAGGCGGCGCGTCGTGAGCAGGCCGCCCGCCTGCTCGCCGTGACCACGCTGAGCAGGCGGGTGACCGTCACGTCGACCGCCGTGGTCCAAAGCACCGAAGGCGACGCTGCGATCCTCACGCTCCGCAACCACTCTGGCACGTCGCTGTCGGACGTGCCCGTATCCATCACCGTCAAGAGCGCAGCGCGGCTCGATTCTCTACAAGAACGACGTGCCGGGCACTGCCACGACGCTCGTCTCCGCGGCGCTCATTCCGGCGCACTCGCAGCTCACCTGGATCGACGACCAGGTCCAGGGCGCCGGAGTCCCCGCGAGCGTGAGCGCTAGGATCGGCGAAGGTGCAGCGGTCACCGGCAGCATTCCTGAGGTCGTCCTGGAAGGTGCCCACCAGACCGAAGAAACGCCGGGAGGCGCGAGCAGCGAAGGGGACGTCGTGAATCGCTCGGGAACCACGCAGCAGCAGGTCGTCGTCACTGCGGTGGCGAGGAGGGCGGGGCGTGTCGTCGCGGCGGGGCGGGCGGTTATTCCCGAGGCTGGAGCCCATGCCTCGACGCACTTTCAGCTGTATCTCATAGGCAGCCCGAGGGGCGCCCACACGGTTTTCGCCGTCTCGCCGAGCACGATCGAATGAACCGCCCGCCCGGGAGCGGTTCAGCGTCGCCGGCGCTGCTTGAGCGTGATGCCCTCGAGTATGTGCGCCACGGTCTCACACGAGTCCACGGCGCCCTCGAGCGACTCGAAGATGTCCTTCCAGCGGATCACGACCATCGGGTCGATGCCGCCGGCGAACAGCGATGCCACCCCGTCGCGCTGGATGCGGTCGCCCTCGTTCTCGAGACGATGGATCTCGACGAGGTGCGGACCCATGTCGGTTGAGGTTCGTAGGCACCTGAGCGCCTGGGCTATCTGCTCGCCGGCGCCCACGAGCACCTCGCTGAACTCGACAGCCTGCTCCATGGATGCTTCGACGCTGTAGAGGCCGAGCTGCGCTCCCACCTGCTCGGCGTAGTCGACGATGTCATCAAGCGCGGTCGCTAGGGCATAGCCGTCGCCGGCGTCAAATGGCGCGTGCACCCGGCCACGACCCGCCAGGCGGTGGATGATGTCGTGGGTGATGCGGTCGCCCTTCCTGCTCGCACACCTTCAGGTCCTGCGCGAGCGCCACGCGCTCCGGATACTCGACCAGCAGGTCGTGCAGAAGCAGTCCGCAGCGCTGTACGTTGCGTCCGGCCTCCTCGACCAGTTCCATCAGTGCCGGGTCGTTGGCGCGTGAGCGGAAAAGCATCATGCGGAGAATATGGGCAGGGCTCTCGGCACGCCCGGTCTTCACGGATTCTTCACGACTCGATCACGACTTTGCAACTCCCGGCCCATGTTCCCGATGCCAGGCTTTATAGTCGTGGAGGCCCAATCTGAGAGCCATGAGACGCAGGCGTCAAACGTCCTCTACGCCGGAGAACTCGAGATACACACGGACGAGGGCCTCGTACTCGCGTCTGGGCGAGCACTGACGCTCTCGGTGAGGGAGTTCGAGCTGCTCGTTGCGATGGTACGGCACGTCGGCGCGATCGTGACCCGCGAGGAGCTGTACCGCTCCGTCTGGGGGAGCCCTCTTCGCGCCGGTGATCGCTCCGTCGACGTTTACGTGAGCAAGCTCCGGGGCAAGCTCGAGGCGGCGCTTCCCGACCGTCAGTTCATCCACACACACCCGCGCTTCGGGTACAGATTTCAGCCCCAGCCTTCACAACATCTTCACATGGAGTCTATCGAGAGCTGAAGACACTGCAATCCGGAACGTAGCTCAGGTTGGAGCCTCGCGGCTCGCCTGCCAACGAAAACCAGCAGAGGAGACGCAGTGATCAAGACGAAAATCGGCGGCATCGCGTGTGTTGCGCTGCTCGCAATCGGCCTCGCCGCATGCGGCAGCTCGAGCAGTTCCACCAGCTCCAGTACGACTACGTCCAGCGGCGGATCGGCAACGATCTCGGGTGCCGGCTCGACGTTCGCCGCACCTGTGTACGAGCAGTGGGCATCGGGTCTCTCGGGCCTTACCGTCAACTACCAAGCCGTGGGTTCCGGCGCTGGGCTCACCGCGGTTGAGAGCAAAACCGTCGACTTTGGTGCCAGCGACCCGCCGATGAAACCAGCCGATGAAGAATCGATCGCCAAGAACGGAAGCCCGGCGGTGCAGATTCCGATGTTCCTCGGCGCGATCACGGTTTCGTACAACCTTCCCGGCGTGGCGTCGGGCCTGAAGCTCGACGGCACGACGATCGCCAACATCTATCTGGGCAAGATCAAGACGTGGAACGACCCGGAACTGACGGCGCTGAACCCGGGGGTCAAACTCCCGAGCACCGCCATCACGGTGATCCACCGCTCCGACTCCTCGGGAACGACGTCCGGCTTCACGAGCTTCCTCGCGGAGACCGACCCCGAATTCAAGAGCAAGGTCGGCGAAGGCAAGGACGTGCAGTGGCCCACCGGCACGGGCGCGAAGGGCAACGCAGGCGTCGCGGGCGCGATCCAGCAGACCGTGGGCGCGGTCGGCTATGTGGAGCAGGCATATGCGCTGACGCACAAATTCACGTATGCGTCGGTGAAGAACAAGTCCGGCAGCTACGTCGAACCCAGCCTTGCGTCGACGAGCGCGGCAGGGGAAGGCGTGACGATTCCAGCGAATCTCGGGATCAAAGTCATCAACTCCCCGAACGCCACCGCCTACCCCATCGCCTCGCAGACGTTCATCGTCGTGAACAAGGACCTCTGCAAGGCCGGGATCCCCGGCGGGGAAGCGGCGGCGAAGGGCGTCGTCAAGTTCCTGGACTACGGGCTGGGAGCCGGGCAGTCGATCCTCTCGCAGGCCGACTACGCAGCTCTGCCGACCTCGATCCTGGCGAAGTCCAAGGAAGCGGCCGCCGGCCTTCAGTGCAACGGCGCGGCGATCAGCGGCTGATGAACGCACGCGAAGCCCTGATCCGGTAGACAGGGTCTCGTGGGAACATCATCGATTCCCAGCGGCGAGCGCTTGCCACTTGAGCGCTCGCCGCTGGCGCGTATCCCAGATAGGGCGCTGAAGTACGGGCTGACGATCCTGGCGGCCCTGATCCTCGTCCTGATCGTGTACTTCTTCATCCGGCTCGTCGGCGAAGCAGCGCCGGCGTTCGAAAAGGAAGGCATCCTCGGCTTCACGTTCGGCAAGGACTGGAACGTCGGCGCCGAAAAATTCGGAGCCCTTCCGCTGTTGATCGGGACGCTGATCACCTCAGTGATCGCCCTCCTGATCGGGGTGCCGGTCGCGGTCGCCGGGGCGATCTACGCGACCGAGATGTGTCCGCTCCCGCTGCGCGGGGCGCTGACGATGCTCGTCGACCTGCTGGCTGCGGTGCCCTCGGTCGTGTACGGCCTTTGGGGCATCTTCTTCCTCGCACCGCATCTCCAGGGCGCCGAGCAGTGGGTGGCTGACCGGCTCTCGTTCATCCCCTTCATCGGCGGCGGCCTGGTTACGATCCCCAACTACTTCGTCACCGGCCTGGTCCTCGCGATCATGATCCTGCCGATCGTCGCCGCGATCAGCCGCGAGGTCATGACGACGGTCCCTGCCGATCACAAGGAGGCGGCACTGGCGCTGGGCGCAACTCGCTGGGAGATGATCCGCATCGCGGTGCTTCCCTACTGCCGCTCGGGAATCGTCGGCGGAGCGATGCTCGGCCTCGGCCGCGCTATCGGCGAGACGATCGCCGTGACGATCCTGATCGGCGACGCGCCTCAGCTCAGCCACCACCTCTTCCAGCAGGGCTACAGCCTCGCCGCGGCGATCGCGAACGAGTTCGGCGAGGCGCAGGGTCTGCACCGGAATGCTCTGTTCGCCGCGGGTCTGGTCCTGTTTGTGCTGACGCTGGTGGTCAACGGAATTGCGCGGGGCTTTGTCATCCGAGCCGCCCGCGCAACCGACACCGGACCGCCGAGAGACGCCAGCAGCGAGGCGAACAGGCTCGCCGACGTGGCGACGGGCGCATGAGCACGCCTACCACAGGCACAGACAGGCTCGCACGATTCGCCGTGAGCCCCGGCCGACGGCGCAAGAATGTGATTGCGCGCACCGCGATCCAGATCTGCACGGTGATCGCCTTGGTGCCGCTGCTGCTGATCGTCTACTACCTGCTCAAGAAGGGCCTGAGTTCGTGGAGCACGAGCTTCTTCACGACCGACCCGACCGGCAACACGTTCTTCAAGACAGCGAGCATCGGCGGAATCAAGAGCGCCCTGCTGGGCACGATCGAGATCGTCGCTGTCGCCTCCGTGATCTCGGTGCCGCTCGGGATAGGCGTCGCGATCTGGCTCGTGGAGTACGGCAAGAACAGCTGGTTCGCGCAGACCGTCCGCTTCTTCGTCGACGTTCTCACCGGCGTCCCCTCGATCGTGTTCGGCCTATTCATCTACATAGTGCTTATCGTCGGCACCGGCAGCTCCTACGCCGGCTACAAGGGCTCGCTGGCACTGACCCTGCTGATGCTCCCGGTCGTGATCCGCTCAGCCGAGGTGGTGCTGTTACTGGTCCCGGGCGGCCTGCGCGAGGCGGCCCTGGCACTCGGGGCGCCGAGATGGAAGGTGATCTTCAGGATCGTCGTGCCGACGGCCCTGCCCGGCATGGTCACCGGAGTGCTGCTCGCGGTCGCCAGGGCCGCCGGCGAGACGGCACCGCTGCTGTTCACGGCGGGAGCCACGCTGAAGACGAACTTCAACCTCAGCCAGTTCATGAACTCGCTTCCCGTCCAGATCTACTCGGACGTGACATCACCCACGCCGTCAGTCGAACAGCGCGCTTGGGGTGCAGCGCTGACACTTGTTGTCATGATCCTCTTGCTCAACCTGATTGCTCGCCTCGCAGCACGAAGGAGCCGCCTTGCATGAGTACCTCACGGAAGACCGAGAACGTGGGTGACGTGGATCCGGGCGTTCCTCCCGAGAACGCCGGCAACCCGAAGGGAGCCCCGGCACCGGAGCAGGCGCCGGCTCCTGCCACGCCGACCTCGGACTCGCAGCCGATCGAAGCGAGGAGCCGGGCGCCGAAAAAGGGCTTCAGGGTGACGCTCGAGGGGCTTCGCGCCTTCTACGGAAGCGCCGAACAGGTCAAGGGCATCGACCTCGAGTTCAAACCCAACGAGGTGACGGCGATCATCGGGCCCTCCGGGTGCGGCAAGTCGACGATGGTCCGCTGCATCAACAGGATGCACGAGGAGATCCCCGGCGCTCGCGCAGAGGGGCGCGTGATGCTCGAGGACCTCGACGTGTACGACCCCTCGGTCGACGTGGTCGCAGTCCGCAGGGCGATCGGCATGGTCTTCCAGAAGCCCAACCCGTTTCCGACGATGTCGATCTACGACAATGTCGCCGCCGGCCTTCGGCTGACAGGACGCAGACGCGGAGACCTGCGCCCGAGGGTCGAGCAGGCGCTGCGCGGCGCCGGACTCTGGAATGAGGTCTCCGGACGCCTTGACGAGCCAGGAGCGGGACTGTCCGGCGGCCAGCAGCAGCGGCTCTGCATCGCCCGCTCGCTCGCGGTCGATCCCGAGGTGATCCTCATGGACGAGCCCTGCTCGGCACTTGACCCGATCGCGACACTGAAGATCGAGGAGCTCATCAGCGAGCTGAAGGACTCCGTGACGATCGTGATCGTCACGCACAACATGCAGCAGGCGGCGCGGGTCGCCGACCGCACCGCCTTCATGCTCGACGGCGAACTCGTCGAGGTCGGCGCCACGAACGACGTCTTCACAAAGCCAAGCGACCCCAGAACCGAGGAATATGTCACCGGAAAGTTCGGCTAGCGCGCACGGGCCGCACGCGGATGTGCCCGCCGTGGACCCGCTTCACGCCGGGCACTCACAGGGCCGCGCGCACTTCCAGTCCCAGCTCCGCGAGCTCGAAGCGCACGCTCTGGGGGGCCTGGACCTGATCATCCAGCAGCTCGACCGGGCGATGGAGGCGCTCCAGCACCAGGATGTGGAGCTCGCCCAGATGGTGATCGCGGACGACGACCTGATCGACGGGCGCTTCCTCGAGGTCAACCAGGGGATCCTCTCGCTGCTCGCCCTGCAGGCACCGGTGGCCGGAGACCTGCGGCTCGTGGCAGCCCTGCTCCACACGATCAAGCACATCGAGCGCATGGGCGACCAGTGCGTGAACATCGCGAAGATGATCCCGCTCTCCGGCTATGAGCCGCCCGTCCATGCCGAACTGCTCGAAGCACTCCTGAAGATGGGCGCGTTCGCGCGTTCGGAGGTCCTGCAGAGCAAGGCTGCCTTCGCAGCACGCGACAGCGCGCTCGCCGAGGACCTCGTACGCCAGGACCGCGAGATCAACCGTCTCAACCGCGACATATTCCGCCTGGCGATCGAAATCGGCGACGATCCCGACACCCGCGAGTGGGCGATGCACATGACCCTCGTCGCCCGCGCGCTGGAGCGGATCGGGGACAACGCGGTCGACATCGGAGAGCAGGTCGCGTTCGTCGCCACGGGCCTGTTCCGGGAGTTCTCCGACTCCTCGCGCGGAACGGGACGGGGCGCGCTTCCGGGCTGAGCGGCCGGCGCGCTAGCACCGATCCGCACAATTCACGTTGTGAACATGGTGTTACAAAACCTCGCAACCCTGTACGGCCCCGCCGGCGTCCCTTACAATCGTCCGCAATGACGGAGAGCCTGAGCGTCGGCGGCCCGGAAGTCTCGGAGGCCCGGCCCGACACACCGACGTCTTCCTCTGCGGCCCTGCGGATCGCCGTACTCGATCGCGACAGCGGCTTCATCCAGGTCCTGTCCAAGCGCCTGGACAGGATCGGCTGGGAACATCGCGTTCTCGCGAGCCCCGTCCCGACCGACGCCGTGGTGTCGATGCGCCTGAGCGCCCTCGTGGTCGACCTCGCGGTCCTCGGGCCCCAGGCCTGGACGTGGCTCGAGCGTCTCTGCGAGGCGCTCCCCGAGCTCGGCATCGTGGTCTGCACGGGGCCCTCCACGGTCGCCCAGCGTGTTCGCGGCCTGAGGCTCGGCGCCGACGACTGGATCACCAAGCCCTGCCACCCCGAGGAAGTCATCGCCCGCGTTCAGAGCGTCGTGCGCCGCCGCAGGCGCAGCGCGACCCGCACCGAGGCCGCCCCCATCACCGCGGGCGAGGTCGAGATCCGCTCCGACCGGTTCCAGGCATTCGTCACAGGCCAGAGCGTCGACCTCACGCGCCGCGAGTTCGAGCTGATCGAGCTCCTCGCCAGCGCCGAGGGCCGTGTCCTCGAGCGCGAGGAGATCTACTCCCGCCTGTGGGGTTACACGATGGTCCGCGGCGACCGCTCGGTGGACGTCTTCGTGCGCAAGCTGCGCCAGAAGCTCGAGAAGGCCTCGCCCTCCTGGCGCTACATCCACACGCACTTCGGCATCGGCTACCGCTTCGCCGCCGAATCGCTCGAGGTCGTGGACCCGAGCGATGTGCCCTCGTCACTCCCCGCCGGGTGGGACACCGGCGATGAGCGCGAGCTCGCGGGGGCGCAGGAGGACAGCGAGTTCTCCGCCGGCGCCCTCTAGCCGCACCACCACCAGCCCGCCCTTCTTCACGTCCACCCTTCCGCCGGTCAATTCGCCGGCGACGCGCGAGAGATCCGGCTCGTGCCCCACGAGCAACAGCCTCGCGTCCGCGCTCAGAGCCCTGAGAAGCCGCAGCGCCTGATGGGCGGTGAAGCCGCCCGCGAGCGGCGGATGCACCGCCAGGAGCTCACGCTGCTGAGCGCTCCAGGCCTCCGACGCGATCTCGGCGGTTCGCCGCGCGCGCACCTTCGGGCTGAAGAGCACCGCCTCGAATGCGGCCTCCATCCGTGCGATTGCGATGCCCGCGACCCTTGACTGCTCCTCGCCGCGCTCGGTCAGCTGGCGTGCTCCGTCCTCCGCTGAGCCATGCGGCACTGCCTCTGCATGACGAAGTAACCAGAGTTGGCGCGCCATCCGATCGTCCCAGAGCCTAGCGTCCCGCGGCCGCTGGGCCGCCGGCCGGCCGCGCAGGGTGTAGCTTTGACTCTTCAATGGACGTGAAAGTCGAGCAACCCCGCGGAGAGCCCCCGATGCCCGAGAGCACCGAGGATCCGTCCCTCTACTTCAACCGCGAGCTCTCGTGGCTGGAGTTCAACGACCGTGTCCTGCAGCTCGCAGAGGACGAGAGCCTGCCGCTGCTCGAGCGCGTCAAGTTCTGCGCGATCTACACCACGAACCTCGACGAGTTCTACATGGTGCGCGTCGCGGGCCTGCAGGACCAGATCGACGCGGGCGTCGAGCAACCCGGCCAGGACGGGCTGGTACCAACCGAGACGATCGCGCGGATCCGTGAGCGCGTCCTTGACCAGGGCAAGCGGCTGACCGACTGCTTCGAAGGGCAGCTTCGGCCCGCGCTGGGCGAGCACGACATCAACATCGTGGCCGTGGGCGACCTGGACTCCCAGCGCCGTGCGGAGCTCGCGAGGCATTTCCAGCGGGCGATATTCCCGGCGCTCACACCGCTCGCGGTGGCCCCCGGACGGCCGTTCCCCTACATATCCAACCTCTCGCTCAGCCTCGCCGTCCTCGTGCGCGACCCCATCACCGACCAGACGGTCTTCGCGCGCGTGAAGGTGCCGACGGAGATCCTCCCCCGCTTCGTCGCGCTGAAGGGGCCCGCAGCCGGCCAGGTGCTGCTCGTGCCGCTGGAGAACGTGATCGCGAACCACCTGCACGCGCTGTTCCCCGGCATGGAAATCGCCGACTGCGACGTCTTCCGTGTCACGCGCGACGCGGACCTCGAGGTTTCCGACGACGCCGCCGACCTGCTGCAGGCGGTCGAGGACGAGCTTCGCCGGCGCCGTTTCGGCGAGGTGGTCCGCCTCGAGGTCGGAGCGCGCTGCTCCGAGCAGCTGCGCGACGCGCTCACGAACCTCCTGGGCGTGCCGGACAACGAGGTCTACCCGGTGGACGGCATGCTCGACATGGGTGCCCTGTGGCACATCGTCGGCCTCCCCGGACACAACGAGCTGCGCCAGGAGCCGATCGTCGGCATCACACACCCCCGCCTCGCCCGCCACGAGGGAGAGCGGCCCGACGTGCTCGCCGCGATGCGCGAAGGCGACCTGCTCGTGCACCACCCCTACATAAGCTTCGCCAACTCGGTCGAGCGCTTCGTGGAGCAGGCGGTGGCCGACCCCAACGTGCTGGCGATAAAGCAGACCGTCTACCGCACGAGCGACGACTCCCCGCTCGTGCCTGGGCTGATCGACGCGACCGAGCGGGGCAAGCAGGCCGTGGCGCTCGTTGAGCTCAAGGCCCGCTTCGACGAGCGCATGAACATCCAGTGGGCGAAGGCGCTGGAGGAGGCTGGTGTCCACGTCGTGTACGGCCAGCCGGCCCTGAAGACCCACGCCAAGTGCGTGCTGGTGGTGCGACGAGAGGGTGAGGGCGTGCGCAACTACGTGCACATCGGGACCGGCAACTACCACTCCAACACCGCCCGGCTCTACACCGACTTCGGTCTCTTCACCACCGACGAGGAAATCGGCGCCGACGTCGCGGACATGTTCAACTACCTCACCGGCTACGGGCGCCCCCAGAACTACAGGAAAGTCCTGATGGCGCCCGACCTCCTGAGGGACGGGATCATCAGCGAGATCGAACGGACGGTCGCCGCGCACGCCGAGGGCGAGCCCGTGCGCATCTCCATGAAGATGAACTCGCTCGTGGACGGCCGCTGCATCCGTGCCCTGTATGCGGCGTCGCAGGCGGGTGTCCAGATCCGGCTGAACGTGCGCGGGATCTGCTGCCTGAGGCCCGGTCTGCCGGGGATCTCGGAGAACATCCGCGTCGTCTCGATCGTCGGCCGGCTGCTCGAGCACTCGCGCGTCTACGCGTTCGAGCGCAGCGGCCGGCGCAAGGTCTACATCGCCTCCGCGGACCTCATGCCGCGCAACCTCGACCATCGCGTCGAGCTCGCCGTCCCCGTCGACGACGAGGAGCTCCAGGCCGAGCTCCTGGACACCCTCGAGCGGGCGTTCGCGGACAACCAGAGCTCATGGGAACTGGACGGCGAGGGGATATGGCACCGGCTCTCGCCCGGCCCCGGCGAGGAGCCGCGCAACCTTCAGCTGGAGCTCGCGGCGATGTACGCGGCGCGGGCCGAGCGGAGCCTCGAGGAGAACGAGGCCGGCGCGGGACGCATCGGCGCCTGAGCTCCTCAGGCGGCCGCGGGCAGCGCGTCGAGGACGCCCTTGAGCTCGTCGACGGACTGGAAGTCCAGGCCGAGCCTGTGGTCGTGACGGTGCCTGACGATGCCCTGCTCGTCGATCACGATCACCGCCCGCTTGACCCCGAGCGCGTTCACGGCGTCGTATTTGCGCGCCACGGCCTTGTCGACGTCCGCGAGCAACGGCACGTTGAGCGAGTGCTTTGCGACGAACGCCTCATGCGAATCGAGGTCCTGCCCGGAGATCCCGACGACGGTCGCGCCGAGGCCCGAGAAGTCCTCTGCACGGTCGCGGTAGGAGCAGAACTGTTTGGTGCAGACCGGCGTGTTGTCGCCGGGGTAGAAGAGCAGCACGACGCGCTCACCGCGATGCTCGGAGAGCCTGAACGGTCCGTCGGTGCCGGGCAGCTCGAAGTCCGGTGCCTGCTCTCCGACCTGCGGTTTCTTGGCCATTTCGCTCCTCCTGCTCGCCCGGGACGGCCCACGGGGCGGGGCCCGCGCACCAGAATATCGTCCACCGCGACCGCGATGCGGGTGCCCCGCAGCCGACATGCGCTAGAACGCCTCAGATGCGTTCCCGCCCCACACTGCGGCTAGGCGTGCTCGCGGCCGCGTGCGTGCTCGCGGCCTGCGGAGGAGCGCACGCTCAGACGCCGACCCCCACCACCGCGAGCACCGCGATACCCGCGGCGGCATCCGCGCACGCCGTGCTCAGGGAATGGCCCGAGTTCGGCCTGGACGCGCAGCGGAGCGACGTCAGCGAACTCTCGAGTGACATCACCGGCGCGAACGTGGGACACCTGCGGCGCACGACGATCTCGCTTCCCGGCACCGTCGACTCATCCCCGATCTACCTCCACGGGGCGATCGTCGACGGCGCACCGCACAACACGATCGTCGTGACGACCACCTATGGGAGGACCGTCGCGGTCGACGCCGACAGCGGCAGGACGCTCTGGACGTTCACCCCCGCCGGGATCCGTGGCTGGGCGGGCTCCGCCCAGATCACGACGGCGAGCCCGATCGCCGACCCCGACGGCGACTTCATCTACACCGCCTCCCCGAACGGCCTCATCCACAAGCTGAGCCTCTCCAGCGGCGCAGAACTGCGCACCGGCTCCTGGCCCGTTTCGATAACGCGCGACGCGACACACGAGAAGATCGCGGCGGCGCTCAACATCGCCGGGCCGTGGCTGATCGCGGCGACCGGGGGCTACATCGGCGACATTCCCCCCTACCAGGGGCATGTCGTCCTGATCAACCGCCGCAGCGGCCAGAGCGCCTCCATCTTCAACACGCTGTGCGCCGAGCGACGCGAGCTGCAGGTGCCGAGCACCTGCTCGGCGAGCGATTCGGCGATCCTCTCGCGCGCCGGCGCGGTTGTCGAGCCGGGCGGAGCCCGGATCCTCATCGACACGGGCAACGCTCCGTGGAACGGGACCACCGACTTCGGCGACAGCGTCCTCGAGCTGACGCTTCCGGGCCTGGCGCTGCGCCAGGCGTTCACCCCGGCCAACCAGGCGCAGCTCAACTCGACCGACACGGACCTCGGCTCGAGTGCCCCGGCCCTGCTCGGCGACGGCCGCGCCGTCGTGGCCGGCAAGGACGGCGTCATGCGCGTGCTCGACCTGGCGCGCCTGGATGGCCATGCGCCGGGAGGCCCGGAGCGGCTCGGCGGCGAACTTCAGCGGCTGTCGGTGCCCGGCGGCGCGCAGCTGTTCACGGCGCCCGCCGTGTGGCGCAGGAGCGGCATGACGACGGTGTTCGTCGCCGACGAAAGCGGGACGGCCGCGTACGTCATGCGAGACGGGCTGCTCTACCGCGCATGGCAGAACACCACGGCCGGCACGAGCCCGGTGATGGTCGGCGGCCTGCTCTACGTCTATGACCCGTCGGCGGGCGGGATCTACGTCTACCGTCCCTCATCGTCACGGCCGATCGCCAGGCTCGCGGGCCGGCCGGGGCACTGGAACAGCCCGATCGTGGTCGACGGGCACGTCGTGGAGCCCGAGGGCAACGCGAACGACCACAGCCTGACCGGCACGATGGACATCTTCTCCGCCGGCTGATGGCTGACGCCGGGCCGACCCGCGGGCGCTCTGACCGCTAGCCTCGTGGGCATGGCGAAATCGCTCGCCGGGCAGTTTCTGCTCGCCTCACCGACGCTGATCGACCCGAACTTCTCGCGGACCGTCGTGCTTATCGCCGTGCATGGCGATGACGGCGCCATGGGCGTCGTCCTGAACAGGCCCTCCGGCGCGAGCGTGGGCGAGGCCGTGCCGTCGCTGGAGGAGTCCGCCGACGCGCTCGAGCCCGTGTTCATCGGCGGTCCCGTGCAGCCGAGCTCGATCATCTTCCTCGGTGACTACATAGACCCGTCCGACGCGGGCCTGCTCGTGGTCGACTCGATCGGCTTCCCGTCACCGGACTCGGATGTCCAGGACATCCAAACGGCCACCTCGCGCAGGCGGATATTCGCCGGCCACGCAGGCTGGGGCGAGGGGCAGCTCGACGCGGAGATCGAGCGGGGCGACTGGATCACCGAGATAGCTCTCGCTCACGAGATCTTCAGCGACGACCCCGAGGAGCTGTGGGGCGCTGTGCTCGAGCGCAAGGGCGGCAGCTACGCCCTTCTCGCCCGGATGCCGCTGGACCCAAGCGTGAACTGACGGCCCGCGCGCGGGGAGCCAGCAGGGCTCTGGCGGCGTGTCCGCGGGCCTCTGGTACTACCCTTGAGGGGGGCGTCCCCCGCCCGAACCTCCCCGCACGCCCCCAAATCCCCGGAGTACCTCCTGCATGCTCAAGCTCGCTCGCTGGTCCACGACGCACCGCAAGTACGTGGTGCTCGGTTGGGTCCTGCTGCTCGTCGCCGTCAACGCGCTCGCCCACTCGGCCGGCACCGACTACTCGAATAACTTCACGCTTCCCAACTCCGATGCGCAGCGCGCCGCCGACCTGCTGCAGCACAGCTTCCCCGTCCAGGCCGGCGACCGTGATCAGATCGTCTTCAAGGTGAGTTCGGGCACCGTGCGCGACCCCGCGGTCCGCGCGCGGATGAGTGCGATGTTCGCGAAGGTCGCGGCCCTGCCCCATGTCGCAGCGGTCGTGAGCCCTTATTCGAGCGGCTCCGGCAAGTCGATCTCGCCCGACGGGAAGATCGCGTTCGCGACCGTCGTCTTCGACGAGAAAGCGAACCTGCTGCCCAACGACGCCCCCGAACGCGTCGTCAAGGTGGCACGCAGCGCCGGCGAGCCCGGTCTGCAGGTCGACCTCGGCGGACAGGCCATCGAGTCCGCCCAGAAGACCGGCTTCGGACTCTCGACGGCCGTCGGGCTGCTCGCCGCCATCGTCGTCCTGCTGCTCACATTCGGCTCGGTCGTGGCGATGGGCCTGCCGATCGTGACCGCGCTGTTCGGACTGGGAACGGGGCTGGGCGTGATCGCCCTCTTCACCCACGTGGTGGAAACACCGAACTTCTCCACGGAGCTCGCGGCGATGATCGGGCTCGGCGTCGGGATCGACTATGCGCTGTTCATCCTCACCCGCTTCCGGGAGGCGTACGCCACACCGGGACCCACGTACCGCAACTCGCGCGAGTCGGTCGTGCGAGCGATCGACACCGCCGGACGCGCCGTCCTGTTCGCGGGCTGCACCGTGGTGATCGCGCTGCTCGGGATGATGCTGCTCGGCGTCAGCTTCCTCTACGGCGTGGCGATCTCCGCGTCGATCGGCGTGCTGCTCGTGATGCTCGCGTCGCTGACGCTCCTGCCGGCGCTGCTCACGATCGCCGGGGACCGTGTCGCCGCGGGCGGCAGGCGCGCCCGCGGGAGCGAGGCCGCCCCGAGCGATCTACCGCCGGGCGAGCACACCGCCAGCCCCGCCGAGGAAGCGGCGATGGCGGGCGACGCCTCATGGGTGCGCTGGAGCGCGTTCGTGCACAGGCGCGCCGCGGTCGATCGCCGCGGCCTCCGCGCTCGCGATGCTGCTGATCGCCGCGCCCGCGATCGCGCTGCGACTGGGGTCCAGCGACGCCTCCAGCGACCCGACGGGCCAGACCACCTACCGCGCATACAGGCTGCTGGCGGAAGGCTTCGGCCAGGGCTTCAACGGCCCGCTGACGGTGGTCGCGAAGCTGCCGGCCACCGCCTCGGCGACGGCGCGCGCGGCGGCGCTCACGCAGCTGCGTGACGCGGTCGCCTCCGAGAAGGGTGTCGCGTCGGTGGCGCCGGCACGCGTGAACCCCGCCGGCACGGTGGCGACGATCACCGCCTACCCCACCTCCTCCCCCCAGGCCTACGCGACCAGCCAGCTCGTCAGCGATCTGCGCGGCGACGTGATCCCCGCGCTGGAGGCGCGCTCGGGGATCACCGTCTATGTGGGGGGCGTGACGGCCGGGTCGGTGGACTTCGCGAACACGCTCGGCGAAAAGCTGCCGCTGTTCATCGGGGTCGTCGTGCTCCTCTCCGCCCTGCTGCTGATGGTCGTGTTCCGCTCGCTGCTGATCCCGCTGCAGGCCGCGGCCATGAACCTCCTGAGCATCGGCGCGTCGCTCGGCGTGGTCGTCGCGATCTTCCAGTGGGGCTGGCTGGACAGACTGATGGGTGTGCAGCCGGGACCGATGGAGTCCTTCATCCCGGTGATGCTGTTCGCGATCGTGTTCGGCCTGTCGATGGACTACGAGGTGTTCCTGGTCTCGCGCATCCACGAACGGTGGGTGCACACGCGCGATAACTCGAGGGCCGTGGCGGAGGGCCTGGCGCTCACGGGCCGGGTCGTCAGCGCTGCCGCGACGATCATGGTGCTCGTGTTCCTCTCGTTCATGCTCGGCGAAGACAGGGTCATCAAGGAGTTCGGGCTCGCCCTCTCCAGCGCCGTATTCCTGGACGCCCTGGTGATCCGCTGCATGCTGCTGCCCGCAACCCTGCACCTGCTGGGCGCGCGCACCTGGTGGATCCCGTCGTGGCTCGACAGGATCCTGCCGGAGCTGAACATCGAGGGCGGCACGCCCCCTCACGAGATCCACGCCGGCAGCGGCCACGGCACCCCGCGAGGCGGCGGGATGTCCGGGGTTCCCGACTGCGAGGTCGCGGCCACGGGGGCGGACGTCTGAGCACAGCGGCTCGCCGGCTGGCCGCAGGCCTGCTGGGTGCGGCCGCGCTCGGCCTCGCCGCGCCCGGAGCCGCTGCGGCCGCGGCGCAGCGACCGTCGGCGGTACTGCTGTTCGCCCCCGTCGGAGAGCACGAGATGGCGGGCACCCGCGGCATGTCCGTGGGGATCATGTCCGCCGCGCAGGGCTCCTACTCGCAGTCCCAGCTGCTGCTGGACATCACCCAGGGGGCCCGCATCGCGACCTCCGCGTATCCGCAGCCGCGGCCTCCCGCGCTGACGCTCGGCGCCGCCGGCGCCATCGGCGGATGGGGGGCTGCCCTCGAGCGCGCCGCACGGGCACCCGCGCAGCTGGAGCCCGGACTGCTCGCGTCCTCGATACCCGGCGGGGCGGCCTACGCCTCCTCGGGGCCATCCCCGGATGCTCCGGCTGCCGCGGGCAGGGGCGGCAGGGTCGCGGCCGTGTCGCTCGCGGGAGCGGCCACGCTCGCCGGGCGCATCGCCGCCCTCGCCCGGACGCACGGGCTCGTCGTCGCGGACCTGCCGTCCGGGCCGGCGGGAGCCGGGGCGCTGCAGACGCTCGCCGACGAGCGCCCGGCGGGCGAGCTGCTGCTCGTGGTGCAGCGCGTCGGCGCGGGAGATGACGGCACCCTGCTGTGGATATCCGCGGCCGGCCTGGACGGCGGCTCCGGGCTGCGCCTCAGCTCTCCGAGCACGACGCAGGCGGGCCTGGTCACCTCGGTGGACCTAGCGCCGACGATCCTCGCCCATCTGCGCGCGGGCCCGGAGCCCGACGCGATGACCGGCAGGGTCATCACGGCATCCTCGGGGCCGTCGCTCGGCGCCCTGGCGAACACGATGAAGCGACTGCGGGTGGTCGGCGCGCGCCGCCTCCCGGCGCTGGCGTTCCTGCTCGCCGGCTGGCTCCTGATCCTGCTCGCGTGTGTGCGCAGGCCCACCGCGAGGTCTCGCGCGCTGCGCGCCGGCGGCCTGGGGGTGCTGTGGGCACCCGTCGCCGCAATGGCTGCGGCGGCGCTGGAGCCCTCGGCGGCCGCGGAGTATGCGCTGATAGCGGTCCTGTCCCTGGCACTCGGGGCGGCGAGCGACCACCTCGTCGCATGGCCGCGCGGCGCGATCGCTCCGGCCGGCGCGGCGGTGCTCGCGATCGTCCTCGACGCGCTCGCCGGCTCGCAGCTGCTGATGCGCTCACTGCTGGGCCCGAACCCGTTCCTCGGCGCACGCTTCTACGGCATCGGCAACGAGCTCAAGTCGGCGCTCGCGGTGCTCGTCTTCGCCGCCGTCGCGGGCGCGCTGTATCCGTCGGTCCGCGGCCGGCGCGCCGCGCTGTGGATGCTCGGGTGCGGGCGCGGTGCTCGCAGCCGTCGAGGGCTCGGCGCGGATCGGCGCCGGCGGTCGGCGGCGTCATCCTCGTGTGCGTGGCGTTCGCCGTCGCAGGCGTGCTACTGCTCCCCGCGCAGGCGCACCCGCAGGGGCCTGCTGATGGTGATCGCCAGCCCGATCGCCGGCCTGGCGGCGCTCGCCGCCCTCGACATGCTCACCGCGCACGGCACCGGCCACTACACCGGCAGCGTGCTTGACGCCCACTCGGCCGGGGAGATCAGGGACCTGCTCGTGCGCCGCTACGAGCGGCCGGCCGCGAGGTCGGCCACGGGGCGATGCCGCTCGCGCTCGCGGGCGCCCTCGCCGCTGCGGGCGCCGGCGTCGTGACGCGCGAGCGGCTGCTCGCGCCGGTCGGCGGCGACGCAGCGTGGGCGGCCGCGTTCGCGGGGTCGCTCACCGCCGGTGTGGTGGGCGCGCTCGTGCGAGGACTCGGGGCCGGTGCTGTTCGTGGTCGCGGTCTTCACGCTGGGGTGCGTGGCCGCGTATCTTCACGGTCGTCCGCCTCACCATCCGAGCAGTCCCGGCAGGCTCCGCGAATCACGATCTCGTGCTCTGAGACCCGAAGCGGAACCCGCCGGCTCAGGTTCGTGATCGCCCGCTCCAGGGCCGGGTCGGAGAACGGCATCACCACACCGCATGTGTCGCAGACCAGGTGATGGTGGTGGTGCTCCGGGTCCGGCGTCCGCTCGTAGCGGACCATCGCCTGCCCGGTCTCCACCCGGTGGACGAGGCCGAGGCCCTCGAGGTCCTCGAGGATGCGGTAGATGCTCGCGCGGCTCACCTGCCGCGAGTGGGACTGCGCGAGGGCGCTCCTCGATCTCCACGGCCGTGAGCGCGCAGCGCTCGCCTCCGAGCAGCTCGAGCATCGCCTGCCTGGCGCCGCCACGCTTGCGCCCGGCCTGCGCCAGCGCGGCCTCGCGCGTGCTCGATCCAGGGTGAGGTGCTCACGCGACCACGCTAGCGAGATAGTAGATGCCGACCGCGATCGCGATGACCGCGGTACTCGGCGGCAGCGCCGGGATCGTGTAGGCGAGCGGCGAGCCCTCCCCACATCGCCGCGAGCGCGAGCGCACCCGCGAGCGCCATCCCCAGATACGGGCCTCGCGCCAGACGATGGGCGGCCGCGGCGGGCGCTGCCAGAAGACCGAGCAGCAGCAGCGCGCCGACTGCCTGCGTCGCCTCTGCCGCAACGACCCCGAGGAGCGCGAGGAAGCCGACGCCGAGCAGCCGGGCGGGGACGCCCCGTGCGGCCGCGACATCGGGCGAGACGGACACGAACAGCAGCGGGCGCGCGATCGCGAGCAGCACCGCGAGGACGGCGAGCGCGAGGATCGCCGCGAGGCGTGCTTCGCCCGCGCCGAGCCCGAAGATCGAGCCGAAGAGCGTTCGCGAGGCAAGTATCCCGCTGCTCGCGCCGGGTCCCATCCCGTACCTCGTCAGAAAGAAGACCCCGAGCCCGAGGATGAACGTGAAGATGATCCCGATCGCGGTGTCGTCGGCGGGCAGCGAGACGGCGGCCCTGCCGGCGCGCCCTGTGACGGCGCCGGCGCCGAGGAGACCGATTCCTGCCCCCACCGCGACGGTCGCCACGAACAGGCCCACACGCTCGTCTATCCCCGCCGCGGCGGCCGCGAGCGCCCCGGGGATCGCGACATGGCTGAGCGCGTCGCCGGCGAAGACCTGTCCGCGCAGGACGACGAACCAGCCGCAGACTCCGCACGTGAGCGCGACGGCCGTCCCGGCGATGCAGCGCGTTGCGCATGAATTCCTGCGCGAACATCAGGCGATCACCCCCGTCGGAGCCGGCTCGCCCGGGTGCCCTGACGGCCCGCGGACACGCCGGCCCGTCAGCGCGGCGGGCACGCGCACCAGCACGTAGATGGCGAACGCGACGGTCGCGATGAAGAAGCTCGCGGGATACGGCGAGAAGTAGGAGATCCCGACGCCGAGCCAGGCCACTCCGAGGGCCAGCAGCACGGTCAGGGCCAGGCTGAGCGCCGGCCGTGGCGTGATCGCCTGCGCGGTGGCCGCGGGCATCACGAGCAGCGCGAACACGAGAAGCGGCCCGGTCACCTGGCTCGTGGCTGCGACGGCGGCTCCGAGCAGGAGCAGGAATGCGAGGGCGATGCGCCCGACGGGCACACCGCGCGCGCCGGCGACCTGAGGGTCCACGGATGAGAACAGAAGCGGGCGGGCCATCCCGGCGAGCAGCGCGATCACGACGACCGCGAGGAGCGCCAGCACGAGCACCTGCCGGTCCGAGATGCCCAGGATGCTGCCGAACAGGAGCGTCTCCAGGTCGCCGAGCACTCCGCCGTAGAGGCTGACGAACAGGAAGCCGGCGGCGAGCGCAGCCGCCTGCACCGCGCCGATGCTCGCGGACTCCTGTCTCCACGAGCGCTGCTCTCCATGCGCGAAACGGCCGATCGCGAGCGCTCCGCCTCCGCAGAACGCGAAGTAGCCCCACGCCGCCGGCACCGCCAGGAGCGCCGCGGCCGCCGCCCCGGGGAACGCCATCATCGCGAGCGTGTGCCCGGCGAACGTCTGGCGGCGCACGACCATCATCCAGCCGATCAGCCCCGCCATCACCGCGACGATCCCGCTCGCGAGCATCGCGTTGACCATGAAGTGGTATTCGAGGATCTGGCTGACGTCGCTCACCGGGTTCCAGCTCAGATGCGGGGCGGGCGGCTTCAGCCGGCATGGGCGTGCGCCCCCTCGTGGGAGTGCTCATGCCTGTCGTGGTGGTGCGCGGGAGGCTCAGGCTGGCCGACGACGACCAGCCGCCCGTCGGATGCCGTGAGGACCTCGACGGGCACGCCGTAGAGCCCGCTGAGCGTCTCGGTCGTTATCACCTGCGAGACCGGTCCCTCGACGGCCCGGCCGGCGGCGAGATACACGACCCTGTCGAGGTAGGGCAGCAGAGGGTTCACGTCGTGGGCGACGAGGAGCACCGCCACCCCGGCGCTCCTGCAGATGTCGGCCACGAGCGCCGCGACGGACGCCTGGTTGGGAAGGTCGAGGCTGTCGAGCGGCTCGTCGAGCAGGAACAGGCGGGGACGGCGTACGAGCGCCTGTGCGATCAGCAGGCGCTGCTGCTCCCCACCGGAGCACTCCCCGATCGCACGGTCGGCGTAGGCGCCGCCGTCCACCATTTCGATCGCCTCCGACACGCGCTCGCGTGCCCGCTTCTCCCCTTGCGCGCGCGACCACGCTGGCAGCGGCAGCCCCCAGCGGTCCCCGTCCAGGCCCAGGCGCACGATGTCACGGCCGCGCACGCGGGTGCCGCGGTCGAAGGCGTGGCGCTGGGGCAGGTAGCCGATCTCGGCGTTGGCCTGCCCGGGCTCGAGGCCCAGCACCCTGGCGCTCCCCCCCGCGAGCTCGAGCGCACCGAGCACGACCTTCAGGAGCGTCGACTTGCCCGAGCCGTTCGCGCCGAGCAGGGCGACGAACTCGCCGGCGTCCGTCCGCATCGACACGTCGCTCCAGATGGTGCGGCCGCCGACCCGGACGCTCGCGCCCTGCAGCTCGAGAGCGGGCTCTCCGGGAATCCGCCCGTCGACCGTGTCCACGGGCACCAACATATCATGAGACTGAGTCTTGTTCTTAGGCGCGTGGAGCGATGCACACCTGCGCGGCGGGTCAGGCCTCGAGCCCGAGCGCGGCGCGCAGACCCGCGCTGTCGATCCCCTCGACGCGCACGAGCTTCTCTCGCGCGCCGGCGCCACGGATCACGCTCACGCTGCGGATGCCAACGCGGGCACGGGAGGCGATCAGCGAACACAGGGCCTTGTTCGCCCTGCCGTCCACCGGCGGCGCGGTCACCCTCACCAGAACGACGCCCTCGCGCTCCCCCGCGACCTGGTTGGAGCTCGCGCGCGGCGTCAGCCGCACGCGAATCTCACAGACGTCCACCGCTCGCGGCCGAGCGCGCGGATGAGGCTATTCGGCGGCCATTTTGCGTTTGCGGTCCCAGAAGAGCACACCCACGACAATGATGATGATCACGATCAGGACACCACCCGCGATGTAGCGCAGTTTGTGGTGCACCGTTCCCGATTTGGCTTCTTTTTCCGCTTCGCTTTTTTTCAGAACAGTGATCGCTATGCCCTTGTGTTCGAGCTGCGAGGCGAGCTTGGGCTCGTCGTGAGCCGGATAGTGGTAGAGGAAGTACTCGCCGTTCTTGGTCTTGATGTGCAACGAACGGATCCTCTTGTTGAAGGTCGCAGCCTCGATTTCACCCGAGTCCAGCTGGTGTTCGTAGGCCTGTTGCGTCTCCTTCGTGTAGTGGATCGTTGCCGTCGGCGCGGCGACTTCTTCGGCGGAGGCGATGGCGGGAGCCATGAGGGCTACGGCGGCCAGGACGGCGATCGCGGCGAGCAGGAGGCGTGGGAAGGCGGCTTTCTGTCGGTTCATGGCCGGTACCCTACATTCACCGGCTCCGCGGTGCGCCGCGAGCGCGATCGTCCCCGGCCACTCCCACCAGGGAGCGAGCCATCAACACGCGCCCGGCAGCCGGCCAGGTCTCGAGACCCAGAGCGCCCGCGAGCCCGATCCGCAGCCCAGCGCTGCGATCCTCGCGGACACCCCAGAGCGTTTGCGAGAGGATGGGCCGGGAGGTCGATGCCGGGCGCCGCGCCTCTCACTTGCGGGCGCTGCGGACCGCCTTCAGTCGCTCGACCTTCGACAGGTTCACCTTGCGCATCCTTACCGAGACGGGCGTCGCCTCGACTGCCTCATCCTCGCGGACCCACTCCAGCGCCTCGTCGAGCGTCAGCTTGCGGTGCGCGTCGAGCCTGACCAGGACGTCCGAGGTCGACGAGCGCATGTTCGTCAGGTGCTTCTCCTTCACCGGGTTCACATCGAGGTCCTCAGAGCGGGCGTTCTCGCCGATGATCATCCCCTCGTAGACCTCCTCGCCCGGCCCCACGAAGAGGGTCCCGCGTTCCTGGAGCGTCATCAGCGAGTAGCTGACGGTATCGCCCCTGCGGTCGGACACCAGAGCCCCGTTGGTCCGGGTCAGCAGCTCGCCCGCCCACGGCTCCCAGCGGTCGAACACGTGGTGCATGATCCCCGTGCCCCGTGTCTCGGTCAGAAACTCGGTGCGAAAGCCGATCAGCCCGCGGGCCGGCACCAGGTACTCCATCCGCACCCAGCCGGTGCCGTGGTTGGTCATGTGCTCCATGCGGCCTTTGCGAGCCGCGAGCAGCTGTGTGACGGTCCCCACGTGCTCCTCGGGCACGTCGACCGAGAGTCGCTCGACGGGCTCGTTGC
This sequence comes from uncultured Solirubrobacteraceae bacterium, assembly GCA_963740075.1. Classification (GTDB taxonomy): domain Bacteria; phylum Actinomycetota; class Thermoleophilia; order Solirubrobacterales; family Solirubrobacteraceae; genus Palsa-744. The sequence continues at coordinate 451,762 of CAVUCP010000001.1, forward strand.
GCTTGCCGTCGATCTCGCGCTCGACCACGTGCGGCTGGCCGACGGTCATCTCGAATCCCTCGCGGCGCATCATCTCGACGAGGATCGCGAGCTGCAGCTCCCCCCTGCCCTGCACCTCGTAGGTGTCCGGCCGCTCGGTCTCGCGCACGCGCAGCGACACGTTCCCGACGAGCTCCTGCGCCAGGCGCGCCTCGATCTGGCGGGCCGTGAGCTTGTCGCCGTCTTTGCCGGCGAGCGGAGAGGTGTTCACGCCGAGCGTGATCGACATCGCGGGCTCGTCGACCGTGATGACCGGGAGCGCGCGCGGGTCCTGCAGGTCCGCGAGCGTCTCGCCGATCGTGACGTCGGAGATCCCTGCGACCGCGATGATTTCTCCCGGCCCGGCCTCGGGGGCGTCAACGCGGTGCAGCGCGTCGGTGACATAGAGCTCGGCGACCTGTGCGCGCTGGACCGACCCGTCCGCGCGACACCAGGCGATCTGCTCACCCTTGCGGATCGTCCCGTTCCACACACGGCAGATGGCGAGCCGCCCGACGTACGGCGAAGCGTCGAGGTTCGTCACGAGCGCCTGAAGAGGGTGATCAGGGTCGTATGTGGGCGCGGGTATGCGCTCGAGCAGGAGGTCGAGCAGCGGCGACAGGTCACGCTCCTGGATTTCGCTGTCCGGGTCGTAGCTGAGCGACGCGATGCCCTTCTTGGCGTTGCAGTAAACGATTGGGAACTCGATCTGGTGCTCGTCAGCATCGAGGTCCAGGAACAGCTCGTAGACCTCGTCGACGACCTCCGCGACGCGAGCATCGGGTCTGTCGACCTTGTTGATCACGAGGATCACCGGGAGCTTGGCCTCGAGCGCCTTTCTCAGCACGAACCTCGTCTGCGGCAGCGGACCCTCTGAGGCGTCCACGAGGAGCAGCACGCCGTCGACCATCGTCAGGCCGCGCTCCACCTCGCCGCCGAAGTCGGCGTGGCCGGGCGTGTCGATGATGTTGAGCTTGACGCCCTTGTAGCGCAGGGACGTGTTCTTCGCGAGGATCGTGATCCCCTTCTCGCGCTCGAGATCCATCGAGTCCATGACCCTGGTCGCGACATCCTGACCTTCACGGAACGCTCCGGACTGCCACAGCATCGCGTCGACGAGCGTCGTCTTGCCGTGGTCGACGTGGGCGACGATCGCGACGTTGCGTATGTCATCTCTGGTTACGGGCACGGTTGGACAGGCTAGCGGCGTCGGGGCGCGGCCCCGGAGACGTAACTGTTAACCCTCCCGTCTCGCGGCGTTCGAGCGTACGCGCCGACGGGGCCGGCGAGTCACCGCTTCCTTCGTCCGCCGGGTCCCTCCTGCGACCCGCGTGCCGCCCCTGCACCGCATCGGTTCTGCGTCGCCGGCCTACGGGCATGGCAACCCTGGAGGCTCACCCCCGTTTCTGCCGACTCCCGTGGGCGCATGCCCGACTTCTTCATCGTGGGGTCGCCCAAGACCGGAACCACCCCGCTGTACGAGATGCTCAGGACGCACCCGCAGACATACGTGCCGGGCATCAAGGAGCCGCGCTTGCCGGCCTCCGAGACATGTACTCCGGGATCCAGGAGCCCGGGCAGATCCGGTATCCGGAAACCCCGGAGGCCACCTGGCCCCTTTCAAGGGCCGAGCGCAGGTCATCGCAATCCTGGAAGCCAGCACACATTCAGCGGGCCTGCCTGCCGCCCGCGCGGCCCTATCGCAACCGGCTCGCCGGCGTCGGACGCTATGCGATCATCACGTGGTGCGCAAGGTCGCTCCAGTGTGCCCCGCTGTGCTGCTGGCGGCGCTGGCTCTCGGAGCCGCGCCGGCGCTGGCCGCCGGCAACACCTACACCGTCGCTCCAGGGGAAGACGCGGCGACCAGCAAGCCCTGCACGGGTGTCGCGCCGAACCTGACCTGCCCAACCCTGAGGCAGGCGGTGGTGGAAGCGGATGCTTCGCCGTCGCCCTCGAATATCGCGCTGCGGGCGGGCGACTACGGAATCACCGAAGAACCGCTCGAAATCACGAGCGAGGTCAGCATCACCGGGCCGAGCGCCGGACATGCCGTGATCGAGCGGACGAAGGGGGAAGGCGCGATCGTCCGCATCCCGCCGTCCGGGACGGTGACGGTCAGCAACACCAAGCTCACGGACAACTACCTGACCGGCGAAGCCGTCTGGAAGAGCCAGATCGAAGGTGGCCTCGTGTACAACGACGGCACCCTCGTCCTCACCGGCGACGAGCTGACGGGGTCCGGGGAGAGCCATGCAGCCGCGGGCCAGATCGCGCGTGGAGGCGCGATCTTCAACGCGGGCCTGCTCACCATCAGCCGCTCATGGCTCAGCAACGACCAGGCGGTCGGCGGCACCGGCAGCGAAGGGGAAAAACCTGAAACGGGGGGCTCTGCGTCCGGCGGCGCGATCTACAACCAGGGCGCCGCCGTGACGATCACCGGCTCGACGCTCAGCGGGGACCAGGCGACGGGCGGCACCGGCGGGACGAGCTCGATCCACGGCGGGATCGGCGGGACGGCACAGGCGGGCGCGATCGCGAGCGTCTCGGGTACCGTCACGCTCGTCAACGACACGCTCACCGGCGACACCGCCCGCGGCGGCCTCGGCGGAGAAGGAACCGGAAACGGGGTGCAGGGCACGCAGGGTGCGGCGTCCGGCGGCGCCCTGGAGTTCAGCGAAGGCGCCGGCGGGGGCGCGATAGCGAGCACGACGGTGTCCGGCAACTCGGCTGTCAGCGCGATCAGCAGCCGCGGCGGGAACCTCGACCTCTCAGCCGGCGAAACGACCGTACAGGACACCGTCATCGCATCGGGCGGCGGCGTGGAACTCGGCAACTGTCTGCTCGCCCCGAAGACGCTCGTCGACGGGGGTCACAACCTCGAGGACGACGCACAGGCGCAGTGCGGATTCTCAGCCGCCGACCACGACGTCATCGCTGCCGCGCTGCTGGAGCCTCTCGCGTCGAACGGCGGGCCCGTGCGGACCATCGGCCTGCTCCCCGCCAGCCCCGCACTCGGCGCGGGCGGCCAGTGCACCGACCCGAGCCGGGGCGGCGCGGCGCTCACGCAGGACGCGCGCGAACTGCCGAGGCCCGCGGGCGGCTGCGACATCGGCGCCTTCCAGGCCCAGCCGGTGACAGCGGGAGAGCCTCCCACCGTGGCCGGCACCCCAGAAGTCGGGCAGACACTGACGTGCGGCACCGGCACCTGGGGCGGTGACGGCCCGCTCAGCTACTCCTACGAATGGCTGCGCGACGGGGTGCTGCTCGCCGGGCAGAACAGCACGACGTATCTCCTCGTCACCGCCGATGCGGGCCAGCAGGTTGCCTGCCGCGTGACCGCGCACGGCCCTCGCGGCCAGGCCACCCAGACCGGCTCCGCTGTCTCGATCAGCCCGCTGCCCGTGCCGCCCGCGCCGTGGCCCGAGCCGGTCATCAGCCATCTCGCCCAGTCCGCGGGGGTATGGGCCGAGGGCAACGGGCTCGCGCACATGAGCCGCCGCACGCCCGTCGGCACGATCTTCTCGTTCACCCTGAACGAGGCGGCCACCGTCACCTTCACGTTCACCCGACCCGCCTCCGGCCGCCTGGTCGGACACAGCTGCAAGGCGCCGAGCTCGCACAACCGCGGCCACCGCCCGTGCCTGCGCGCCGTGACGGTCGGCGCGCTGTCCTTCCTCGGCTACCGGGGAAGCAACCACATCGTCTTCCGGGGGCACATCTCCTCGCACGTAAGGCTCGGCCCCGGCCGCCACACGCTGATCGTGAGCGCCAGGTCCCACAAACGCCCCGGCGTGAGCCGCTACATCAGCTTCACCGTCGCGGGCTGAGCACGCAGCCCGCCGGCCGGCGCGTCAGATCAGGATCGGCGCGGCGAGGATCGCCTCGACGAGGGCGAGCGCGAACCTCTCCGAGTGCCCTGCATAGGAGCTCGAGTCGTACTCGATGACCGGGATCTCCAGAGCGAACGTCCACGTCGTGCGCGTCTCTGCCGGCGCGTCCCCCTGCGGCTCGGTCCGCTCGACCTCGCAGGTGAACACCTCATCCCCTGTCAGCCGCGCGATCACCCTGTACTCGCATATCGCGCGCTGTGGCTGCTCGGCGTCCTCGGCGGCCGCCTCATGACACGGGGCCGAGAGCCTGTGAAGGGTGCCCTCGCTGAGGGCGTAGAGCTGGACGAGCTCGCCGTCGGTCTTGACGATCCAGTCGGCGGTCGGCGGGATGATCCGCTTGGCGGCGTCGACGAGGGCTTCACGGCCGATGCACCTCTCGTGCGGGCACTCGCGGCGCAGCGCCGCCTCGATCTGCTCGACGGTCTCGATGTCCATGCAGCCCAGTCTGCGCGAGATGCAAGGCAGATCGGGCGCCGACCATCGCAAATTGCGGGCCTATTTGGGCCCTGCGCGCACCTTAAAAACAGGATGGAAACACGTTTGCCCGCCAGGCTCAGGCCGTCCGCCGCCGCGAGCGGGCTGCGCGCAGCCGCCGAGCCAGGTTCTCGCGGACCTGCGGCCACTCCGGCTCGATGACGCTGTAGTACGCGGAATCCCGCACCCCCACCCCCCGCACGATCATGTGCTCGCGCAGGATCCCCTCGAACTGTGCGGGCAGCGCCGCGAGCGCCGAGCGGGAGCGCTCGTTGCGGGAGTCCGTCTTGAACTCGACGCGCATGCACCCGAGGGCCTCGAACGCGTGCTCGAGCATCAGCGACTTGGCCTCGATGTTCGCCCCGCTTCCCCAGTCCTGCGGCCGCAGCCATGTGGCGCCGATCTCGAGCCCGCGGTGCTCCGGGCGCAGGTTCAGATATCGCGTGCTTCCGATCACCTCGCCGCTGGCGCGCTCGACCGTGGCGAAGACGCCCTCGCGGCCGGCGGCGTTCTCGGCGACGCTCGCCGCGAACCACGACTCGAAGAACGCGCTGCTCTCGCCGACCGGAGTCGTCCACGTCCAGATCTCGGGATGTTCGCAGGCGGCGCGCATACCCCTCTCGTGCCGCGGCTCGAGCGGCTCGAGCGCGACCAGCTCACCCTCAAGACGCGCCAGCAGGCCCTCCCAGCTCACACGCTGCAGGCTACAGCCAGCAGCAGCCGGCGCGCCTCAGGCGTCGAGTCTCGCGCCGCTGCGGGCCCTCCCCCGCCTGATGCGCCGCGGCACGCGGATGCGCGCGGCGTGCAGACGTGGACGCGGGCTCACCTGTGCCTTCGCCGGGCGGGCGTCGAGGTGGGCCTGTGCGGCGATGCCGTCGGGCGCCGCCGGCGCGAGCTGATTCGCACTCGACGCCGCCCTCGCGGCGCGCGCTGATTCGCCCGCGCGGAGCAGATCGCGATGGCGCTCGCCGGCGAGCTGGGCTGCAATGTGGGGACTGGAGAACATGCAACCAGCATCGCCCAGCCCCCGAAGGCTGCTAAGACATTTAGATGGAGCTAAATGACTCCATGTGGCAACGCTGAACCTGCTGAGCTTGCGCAGTGATCTTCGCCCGCTTCGACACCGAGGCGCTGACGCGCGTCCGATTCGCGATCTCACCGATGCTGGAGAGCACCGCGAGCGTCAGCACGCTCGAAGACCCTGCACGCCAGGCCGTGCATCTCCCGTGGGTCGCCCACGCGCAGAGGCTGACCGGAGATCTCGATCTCTCGCCGCTGCGTGCCCTGAAGAGCTCGAAGATCTACAACCCGGATTTCATCAATCCTCCCCCGAGCGGCCCGCTCGCCGAGTTCGAGGACGAGCTCGCTCTGATGGTCGCGACGCCAGAGGATCAGATCCGCGCCGAGGTGCGGCGCGCCTACCAGGACCACGCGATGCCGGCGGCGCTGTATCCGTTCGTGCAGGACCCGCGGGGCGCGATCACCGCCCTGTCCGATCTCATGCTGAGCTACTGGGAGCGTTCGCTCGCAGGGCACTGGCCGCGCATCCGCTCGCTGCTCGAGCACGACATCCTCTACCGCGCACGGCAGATGGCGGACGGCGGCACACGCGAGCTGTTCGCCGACATCGATCCGTCCGTGCAGTGGGACGACGGAGTCCTGCAGATCGACCAGTGCCACGACGTCGAGCTGATCCTCGACGAGCGCGGCCTGCTGCTCGTTCCCAGCGCGTTCGCGTGGCCGAAGATCATGGTCGTCACCGCCGCGCCGTGGCAGCCGACGCTGATCTACCCGGCTCGCGGCGTCGGCATGCTCTGGAGCCCCGAGCACGCCTCGCCGCCGGACGCACTCGCCCGGCTGCTCGGCCGCAGCCGTGCCGCGCTCCTGCTCGCGCTCGACAGCCCGCGGTCGACGACCGAGCTCGCTGGAGTCCTCGGCGTATCCCACGGCGGTGTCTCCCAGCACCTCGCGATCCTGCACGACGCCGGGCTCGTCAGCCGCAGGCGCGTCCAGAGGTTCGTGCTCTACCTGCGCTCGCCCGACGGCGACGCGCTGGTCGAGTCCAGCAGCTAGGCGCCCTGGGAGCAGGCGCCTGTGCGCCGCACCCCGCCGTCGCGATGTTCGGGCTCAGTCAGCGCAGCGATGTCTTCAAGGTCGATCGGGCGGCCCGCGGCTCGCTTCATTCGAATCAGGTCGTCGCGTCCCGCGACAGGGATGCTACGGGTCCCCAGCGCGAGGACGAGCGCGCGCACGGAGCTCATCGAACGGGACCGCACCCGGAGCATCCTGCAGCACGTCGATGCCGCCAGCCGCGTCGAGAACTGCCAGAGCGTGGCCGGCAGCAGCGAGGCATCGATGTCGAGCTCGACGCCGCGGCAGCTCGAGCAGCAACCGCCCACCTTCTCGGCGGCCCCGGGATCGGTCGTGTCGCAGCGCATGGCCGCTTTCGCATCGTCGTGCACGACGCGGCTGCTCACTCGCCGAGGCCTGTCGTTCGGCGACGCTGCGCCGGCGGTTGCGCCACGCGGCAGAGCCCCCGCGGGACATCCAGTGCGCCGGAAACGCAGAAAACCCCCGTGTTAGCAGGGGTTTTCTATATCGGGGCGCCGAGATTCGAACTCGGGACCTCACCGACCCGAACGGTGCGCGCTACCAGGCTGCGCCACGCCCCGACGCACCGGGAGTATCCCACACATCCGTGGGCGTTATCTTCGCCCCATGCCCGCCGATCTGAAGGAGATCCTCTCCGAGCTCGAGCGGCTGCTCCAGCCCGCCCGGTTCCAGGACTACTGCGTGAACGGCCTGCAGGTGCCCGGCCCGGCGAGCATCCAGCGGATCGCGACGGGCGTCTCGGCGAACATCGACCTGTTCGAGCGCGCCGTCGCCGAGCGCGCCGACCTGCTCCTCGTGCACCACGGGCTCTTCTGGGGCGACGGCGTCAGGGCGATCGACGAGACCCTCGCCAGGCGCCTTCGGATCCTGTTCGAGAACGGGATCGCGCTGGCCGCGGAGCACCTTCCGCTCGACGCCCACCCCGAGATCGGCAACAACGCGCTGCTGGCCAGGGCGCTCTCCGGGACGGACCTGCAGCCGTTCGCACCGCACCGCGGCGAGCCGATCGGATTCATCGCCCGGCTGCCCGGCGACGGTCTCGCGCTCGAGGACCTGCTGGAGCGGGTCGCGGACATCACCGCGCGCGAGCCCCAGCTCTATGGCGCCGGCCCCGAGCGCGTCGCGCGCCTCGCGGTCGTCTCCGGCGCCGGCGCCGACTACCTGGGGCAGGCGAGGCAGGCCGGCGCTGACGCGCTCCTCACCGGCGAGGTCTCCGAGCGCTCCCCCGCCGACGCCCGCGAGGCCAGCCTTCATCTGATCGCCGGTGGGCACCACGCGACGGAGACGCTCGGCATCAGGGCGCTCGGCGAGCATCTCGCCGAGCGCTTCGCTGTCGAGCACGTCTTCATCGACGTGTCCAACAGCGTGTGATTTGCTGCACAAGCCGGCGCCCAGAGACTAAGATCACGACGCTAGCTGCTGTTTGATCCTCGAGGAGGGAGTACTGATGGAGGCCACGGCCACGGCGTCGAAGACGATCGCCGACATGATCGTGCACTCGGCGTCCCAGTTCGGCGACGCCCCCGCGATCCGCTTCAAGCAGGACGGCGAGTGGCATGACGTCAGCTACTCGCAGCTCGCGGACACAGTCCAGGAGATCGGCCTCGGGCTGATCGACATCGGGATCGAGCCCGGGGAGCGCATCTGCATCCTTGCGAACACCCGCCCCGACTGGACCTACGCGGACATGGCCGCGTCCTCCGCCGGCGCCGTCGTCGTGCCCATCTACCCGACGAACTCGCCGGAGGAGTGCGAGTGGGTGATCTCGGACTCCAGCGCGATCGCGATCGTGTGCGAGGACGAGGAGCAGCTCGCGAAGATCGTCGAGATCCGCGAGCGCGTTCCCTCGCTGCGCACGGTGATCGTGATCGACTCCGCCGACGCCGGCAGCGAGAGCGCACGCGCGCTCGGCGCGATCACGCTCGACGAGGTCCGTGAGCGCGGCCGCGGCCGCGACCCCCAGGAGCTCGCCGCCCGGCGGGACGCCGTCACCCTCGAGGACCCGTTCACGTTCATCTACACCTCGGGCACCACGGGCCCGCCGAAGGGCTGCGTGCTCAGCCACGGCAACTACCGCGCGGTCGTGGACATGGTCAACGACGCCGCCGAGCTCGAGACGGGCGAGACGATCTACCTGTATCTCCCGCTCGCCCACGCATACGCGCTCCTGATCCAGCTGCTCTCGATCCATCTCGGCGGGACCATCGCCTACTACGGCGGCGACACCAAGCAGATCGTCCCCGAGCTGATGGAGGTCAAACCGACGTACCTGCCGTCGGTCCCCCGCGTGTTCGAGAAGATCTACACGCTCGCCCGCGGCGCGATCGACGCCAAACCCGAGGAGGAGCGCCGTCAGGCCGACGCCGCGATCGCGCTCGGCTTCAAGGTCCGCACGATGATGGCGCGCGGACAGGAGATCCCCGATGAGCTGCGGGTGCCGTTCGAGAAGGCGGACGAGGAGATGTTCAAGAACGTCCGTGCGATCTTCGGCGGCCGCTGCAAGCGCGCGACCAGCGGCGCGGCCCCGATCGCGACAGAGATCCTCGAATTCTTCTACGCGTGCGGCATCGTCGTGCTCGAGGGCTACGGGATGACGGAGACCGCGACAGCGGCCACGTTCTCGACCGACAGCGACTTCAGGTTCGGCACCGTCGGGCGGGCGCTGCCCGGGGTGCAGATCCGGATCGCCGACGACGGCGAGATCCTGATCAAGGGCGCGAACATCTTCGAGGGCTACCACAACCATGCCCCGACGTCGTTCGGAGACATCGAGGACGGATGGCTTCACACCGGCGACCTCGGCTCGCTCGACCAGGATGGCTACCTCTCGATCACGGGCCGCAAGAAGGACATCATCATCACCGCGGGCGGCAAGAACCTGACCCCGGCGAACATCGAGAACGACCTGAAGCAGTGCCGCTGGATCTCCCAGGCCGTGATGTACGGGGACCGCCGGCCCTACCCTGTCGTGCTGGTCACGCTCGACGAGGAGGAGATCCCGATCTTCGCCCGCGAGCACGGGCTGCCCGAGGACATCCAGTCGCTCTCGCGCGACCCGCAGGTGCACGCCCTGATCCAGGCCGAGGTCGACCGCGCGAACGCCAAATACGCACAGGTCGAGCAGGTCAAGAGGTTCGCGATCCTCGACCATGACCTGACGCAGGCGACGGGTGAGCTCACCCCGACCCTGAAGGTCAAGCGCAACGTCGTGAACGAGAAGTACGCGCAGCTGTTCGACGAGCTCTACACGGGCTGACGCGGCCCGGCCCGTCCAGCTGCGAACATGGTTGGATGAGGAGCGACCCTTCAGATACGGGCGGGCTGTTCGTCGGCCGTCGCCCGGGCACGGCGCCGACCCACTACGCGACCCCGCCCGAGCGGGGAAGCGAGACCCGCCAGCACGTCGACGGGTCCCTCGCGGGGTTCCTGTTCGCGGCCATGGTCGTCGTCAGCCTGCTCTGCTGGGGGCCGATACCGGTCGCGTGCCTGTGGGTCGGGTCCCAGGCCGAGTACCTGACGAACAGCGTCAGCCTGGGCATCCTCTCGGCCTTCATAGCCCTCGGCGGGCTCCTGTTCGGCGCGCTGATGATCCTCAAGCGCCTGGACAACGCGTGGATCCTCGTCAGGCGCGCCGCCGGCCACGACCAGCGGACCGGCGCGCTCGGGCGGATCTTCGGGACCACCGCCGCGATCTGCGCCGTCCTCTTCGCCTTCTGGTTCATAGTGATCCACGGGCCGGGGTCCGTCACGGTCTCGGGCAACGGAGCAAAATGAGGGGACCGCGCCGCGCGCGCGGACTCTCGCCCGGCACCGCAGTTCACTGCTAGAACAGCCATACCGTGGGTCTGCTCGACTACTACCGCCAGTTCGAAGGGATGTCCGAGGAGGACGTCAACAAGGGTCTGCGCGAGGAAGCAGCGGAGCGCAAACGCAAAGCGCTCACCCGCGTCGAGACGCTCGACCTGTCACAGACGACCTGGCCCGAGCTCCCGCACCCGCGAATCGTCAACGCCGTCACGTTCGTCGCCAGGCGGGGCATGCACCGCTACCCCAACGTCGCGGGCCAGGACCTTCGCAACATGCTGGCCGAGCGTCACGGGGTCGAGCCTGGCCGGCTGATCCTCGGCAACGGAGCAGCGGAGCTGCTGAGCTCCGCCACGCGGGCCCTGATCGAGCCGGGCCAGCAGCTGCTCACGCTGTGGCCCTCGTATCCCCTGTATCCGCTGATGGCGCGCCGCGCCCACGGACAGGCGGTGCGTGTCAGCGGAGGGGTCGACGAGCTCCTCGCCGCCGCCCAGGACCCGGCTGTGCGGGCGATCGCGATCGCCAACCCGAACGATCCGACGGGCGAGCTGATCCCGGCCGGGGAGATAGAGCGCCTGCTAGCGGGCATTCCCGACGGTGTCGCGGTGCTGCTCGACGAGGCGCTCGTCGAGTTCGCGGACGCACAGCCGACGCGCGCCTCGCTGGACCTGCTGGCGAAGAGCCCGCGGCTGCTCGTGTTCCGCACGTTCTCGAAGGCATGGGGCCTGGCGGGCCTGCGCATCGGCTACGCCATCGGCGGACCGGGGTCGGAGGCGCTGCTCGCCGAGCTCGACCCGGACCTCGGAGTTTCCGAGGTCTCCCAGGCCGGGGCGCTCGAGGCGCTGCGCACCTGCAGCGAGCTGCTCGAGAATCGCGTGAAGGACGTCTGCCGCGAGCGTCCGGTGCTGATCGCCGGCCTGCGCGAACGCGGATTCGAGGTCGCCGACAGTCAGGCGAACTTCGTGTGGGCGGCGCACCCGTCGCTGTCGGCCGGCGAGCTCTCCTCCAGGCTCGAGGGGTCGGGGATCCTCATCGCGCCCGGCGACGCGCTCGGCGAGCCCGGCCGCGCGCGCATCGCGATCCACTCCGATCAGGCCACCCAGCGGCTGCTCGCCGCGATCGACAAAGAGACCTAGCGGGCCTCAGCCGGCGGATCCGGCCTGGCGCAGCAGCGCCCCGGTGGTGCCCTCGAGGATCTTGCGCCACGCGCTGTTGGACTCGTGCTGCTGGTCGAAGTGCTCGACCACCTTGCGCACGCGCTTGACCGAGATGTCGATCCCGTGGCTCTCAGCCACAGACTGGTAGCGGTCGATTTCGTCCGCCAGCCGCTTGGTCACGGACTCGAACCCGTGGCGGGCGATCTCCACCCGCGAGGTGAAGCTCATCATCGACGTCTGGAACATGAGTTCGTCCGTCGGCTCGGGCTCGATCAGGACGATGTCGACACCGGGGTAGCGCGCCTCCCAGCCCTTCTTGAGTTCATGCAGGCGCTGGTGGGCCACCAGCTTGAAGGTCTGGTATCCGATCTGGGCGAAGCCCATGTCCGAGACGCGCCTTGCGCGCTTGCCGCGCAGCGTGCTGACGGTCGCCGAGAAGTCGTTGATGAACGGCACGATCGGGTTGATCACGACGACCAGCTTCGCGCCGGCCTGGACCGCGATGTCCAGGTTCGTGGTGGAGACGATCCCGCCGTCGATCAGCTCGCGGTCCTTCACCCTGACCGGCGAGTAGACCATCGGCAGGGCCCCGGAGGCCCGCACCGCGGTGGAGATCGGGACGTCGTCGGCCCCGTCGACGCCGAAGACGACACGCTCGCAGGTGTCGAGGTCGGTGGCGGTCAGATACAGCTCGCAGTCGAGCTCTCCGAAGCTGTTGGTGCGGCCCGGTTCGCTCAACACCTCGCTCAGGTAGCTCTCGATCCCGGCGCCCGTGTACAGCCCCGACGGCAGCCCCTCGGCGAGACCCATCGCGATGTCCATCAGCGAGATCCCTCCGGGCTGGGCGAGAAGCGAGCGCACCTGCGAGAGCGCGAGCAGCGGCAGCATCGCTCCCTTGCGGGCGAACTCCAGCAGGTTCGGGCGCAGCAGGTCACCGAGGTGGACGTCCTTGAACGGCGGCTTGCCCTGGTTGGTGACGACGCGCATCATCTCCTCCGGGGTCACCCCGTTCGCGGTCATCGCCGCGATGAAGGCGCCCGCCGAGGTGCCGACGTAGACATCGAAGTTGGTGACGGTGCTGTTGACCGCCAGGAGGTCCAGTGCGCGCAGCGCGCCTATCTCGTAGACGCCGCCGGTGAAGCCCCCGCCGCCGAGAACCAGGGCCGTCTTGTCGCGCCGGGGCCGGCGCCGACGATCGACCGACGCGGGTCTACCCACACCCCGCGGCGCCGTCCTGCGCCCGTTGGAGTTCGCTTTAGCGCCAGGTTCCAACTTGACAACCTTGCCCATTAGTCAACATTCTATGGCCGCGTGCCCCATACCTTCATCGCCAAGGTCCGCTCTATCGCGTGCGGGTTCCTACTGATCGGTGCCGTGGCCACTCCCGCAGCGGCCGCGAACACCCCCCTGACGGCTCTACAGAGCGCCATCGCGGGGCAGATCTCCTATGCCGGGCCGCACGACGGCGCGTACGCCTACGACCTCTCGACGGGCCAGGTGCTGTTCTCCGACCGCGCGAGCGCGCTCAGACCCCCCGCCTCGGTGGAGAAGCTCTACACCGCCACGACGGCGCTCGAGCTGCTCGGCCCGTCGACGACGCTGAGCACAAGCGTCCTCGGCACCGGGCATCTCGCCCCCGGCGGTGTCTGGGAAGGCAACCTCTACCTGCGCGGCGGGGGCGACCCCACGTTCGGGAGCACGGCGTTCATCCGCGCCCACTACGGCGGCGAGGGGGCGAGCGTCTCGACGCTCGCATACGACCTGGTCAAGGTTGACGGTATCCACAGGGTCACGGGCTCCATCGACGGCGACGAGTCCTTCCTTGACTCGCTGCGCGGCGAGCCGTCCAGCAACTACGAATTCGACCCGTTCCTGGAAGGGAACCTCAGCGGCCTCGCCTTCAACCGCGGCGAAGAAGGAACCGAACACGGCGCTCACGCCCCCGCGGCGTTCGCGGCGCGCCGGCTCTACGCAACGCTCCACGCCGACGGTGTCTCCATCCACGGCCCGATCGGGGCCGCTCCCACGCCCCCCGCCGCCACGCTCCTCGCCTCGGTGGCGTCCCCCACGATCAGCCAGCTCGTCGGCCTGATGCTGCCGCCGTCCGACAACTTCTTCGCAGAGACGCTCGTCAAGGACATCGGCAGGCACGTCACGGGCAGCGGGACGACGGCGCAGGGCGCCGCGGTCGTCGCGAGGACGATCGCCTCGCTGTTCGGGATCCACCCCCGTGTGGTCGATGGCTCCGGCCTCTCCCCGGCCGACAAAACCTCCCCGCTGCAGGTCGCGACGCTCCTCATCGCCCTGGCCCACACCTCGCTCGGCCCCTCGCTGCGAGGCGAGATGGCGGTGGCGGGCCGCAGCGGAACGCTCGAACTGAGGATGCGCCACACAGCCGCCGAAGGCCACTGCCAGGGCAAGACGGGGACGCTCACCGGGGTGTCGAACCTCGCCGGCTACTGCCAGTCCGCGGACGGGCACACGATCGTCTTCGCCGTCTTCACCGACGGGATCAACCTCGAAACGGCCCACACCGTGCAGGATGAGATCGCGATCGAGATCGCCGGCTCGAAGGTCTCGACGACCGAAGAGCTCGCCGCCGCCGCCCACCGGCGCTAGCAGCCTGCGCTACTCGCCCAGGAGCTCTCTGAGGCCCGCTTCGTCGAGCACGGCCACGCCGAGCCGCTCCGCCTTCGCGAGCTTTGATCCGGCGCTCTCGCCGGCGACGAGGAAGTCCGTCTTGCCGGACACCGATCCGGTGACGCGGCCGCCGGCCGCCATGATCCGTTCGGTGGCGTGCTCGCGCGACCAGTCCGGCAGGGTCCCGGTCAGCACCAGCGTCTTGCCCGCGAGCGGCCCCTGCGAGGGAGCCGGGCCCTTCTCGCTGAACTGCAGGCCGAGAGCGCGGAGATCCCCGATGAGGGCGCGCATGCGCTCCTCGTCGAGCTGCGCGCGTATCGAGTGCGCCATCTTCTCGCCTATGCCGGCGACCTGCGCGAGCTCCTCGGGGGACGCGGCGAGCAGCGCGTCGATGTCGCGCATCGCCTGCGCGAGGTTTCGGCCCGTGACCTCGCCCACCTCCTCGATGCCGAGCGCGAACAGCACCCTGGCGAAGGGACGCTGCTTGGACTGCTCGATCGCCGCGAGCGTCTTGGCGGCGGACACCTCGCCGTAGCCCTCGAGCTCGAGCAGCTGCTCCTGCGTGAGGCGGTAGAAGTCCCCGGCGGTGCGCACGAGGCCGCGCTCGAGCAGGTTCGCGACCTGCTTCTCGCCGAGGCCGTCGATGTCCATGGCGCCGCGCGAGACGAAATGCCGCAGCAGCTGCCAGGCGCGGCCCGGGCACTCCGGGTTCGGGCACTTGGTGTAGACGCCCTCCGCGGGTTTGACGGTCGGCGTGTCGCAGAACGGGCAGCGCTCCGGGGGCGTGGGCAGCGGCGGGCGGTCAGGGCGCTCGGCGACGTGGGGCGCGGGCGAGACGACCTGCGGGATGACGTCGCCGGCCCGCACGACGATCACGTCCTCACCGGGCCGCAGGTCCTTGCGCACGATGTCCTGCTCGTTGTGGAGCGTCGCCATGCCGATCCGCACGCCCGCCACGGCGACCGGGTCAAGGACCGCATAGGGGCGCAGGTCCCCGAACTTCCCGACGTTCCACATCACCTTCTCAAGGCGGGTGACGGCGGTCGTGGGCGGGAACTTCCACGCGACCGCCCATCGCGGGTCCCTGCCGACCGATCCGAGCCTGCGCTGAAGCTCGAGGTCGTCGACCTTGACCACGACACCGTCGATCTCGAAGTCGAGCTCTCCCCTGCGCCGCTCCCAGTCCAGGCACTGCCTGATGACCTCGTCCTCGTCGTCGATCAGCCTGATCCCGCGGTTCACGCGGAAGCCGTGCTCGCGCAGCCACTGGAGCGCCTGCGAGTGGCGCTCGAACGAGAGCCCCTCGGTGACACCGACCTGGTAGCACCAGATCGACAGCGGCCTCTTCGCGGCGTCCGCCGGGTCGAGCTGGCGGATCGTCCCGGCGGCCGAGTTCCGCGGGTTCATGAACGTCGATTCGCCGGCTTCGGCCCGGCGCTCGTTCAGCGCGGTGAAGTCGTGCAGGGACATGTAGACCTCGCCGCGGACCTCGAGCAGCGGCGGCGCGTCGTGCACGCGCAGCGGAACAGCCCCGATGGTGCGCAGGTTGTGGGTCACGTCCTCTCCGATCTCCCCGTTCCCGCGCGTCGCGCCGCGCTCGAGGACACCGTCGCGGTAGAGCAGGCTCATCGCCAGGCCGTCGATCTTCGGCTCGACGACGAACGTGAAAGCGGGATCGGAGATCCCCTCGCGAGCCAGGTGGGTGCGCATCCGCTCGACCCACGCGCGCAGCTCCTGCTCCGAGCGCACGTTCCCGAGGGATAGCATCGGCTCGAGGTGCTCCACCTTCTCGAGGCGCCCGACGGGCTCCCCTCCCACCCTCTGTGTGGGCGAGTCCGGCGAGCGCAGCTCGGGGTGCTCGGCCTCGATGCCCCGCAGCTCGTCCAGGAGCGCGTCGTAGGCGTCGTCGCCGATCTCCGGGTCGTCCAGTACGTAGTAGCGTTGCGCGTGGTGTTCGAGCTGCTCGCGCAGCTCGCTCACGCGTGCGGCGAGCTGCGGCGGCGCCTCGCTCACGGCGCCGTGTCGCGCGCGACCGGTGCGAGTAGGTCCTCCAGGTCATAGCGCCGCAGCGCCTGCAGGCTCGGACGGTCGGTCAGGTCGAAGTGCAGCGGCGTCACGGAGATGCGGCCGGCGGCGACGGCGGCGAGGTCGGTGCCGGGCTCGTCCTCGAAGCCGGGGTCGGTGCCGTAGATCCAGTAGCGCCGGCGCCCCTCCTCCTCGCTGTCGAGCTTCAGCTCGTCCCGGTAGATCCGCTTGCCGAGGGTCGCAACCTCCACACCGCTGGGCTCCCCGGCGGGCACGTTGATGTTCAGAAGGGTCCCTGCGGGCAGCGGCACATCCTCGATGCGGGCGATCATGCGGGCGACGAAGGACGCGGCGACGTCAAAGCCGAATCCGCCGTCGAAGCGGTAGTCCAGGGCTCCCGCGCCTGACTGCTGGGAGACGGCGATCGCCGGCAGCCCGAGCACGATCCCCTCGAGTGCGGCCGCGACGGTGCCGGAATAGGTGATGTCGTCGCCGAGGTTCGCCCCGTGGTTAATGCCCGCGAGGATCAGGTCGGGGGTGAAGTCCTGCACGGTCCCGAGGCTCGCGAGCCGCACACAGTCCACGGGCGTGCCGTCGGTGGCGTAGCCGACGGACCCGTCCGCAAACGGGTACTCGGTGACCCACAGCGGCCTGCGCGTCGTTATCGAGCGCGCCATCGCGGAGCGGTTTCCGTCCGGGGCGATGACGCACAGGCGCAGCCCGTCGAGGCCGGCCAGGGCGCGGCGGAGCGCCAGCAGGCCCTCCGCTTCGATCCCGTCGTCGTTGGTGAGGAGCACGTTCAGCATGCGCTCCATCCAGCATAGGGGGCGCCGCGGTCCCCAGGTGAGCGCCCCGTGATGCCTCGAGGGCCCCCCGAGAGGCCTGCGGGCGGCTCTGTGCGCCTACGAGGACACGTACGCGACCGAGACCAGAGAGAGGGCGTGCGCGGGGGCCGTGCGGCCCGCCAGGGACCTCGGACGGCCCTGCAGCAGCTGCGTGAACTGCTCGAAGCTCTCAAGGCCGGCGCAGGTGTCGAGCATCGTGCCGACGAGCACCCTGACCATGTGGCGCAGGAACATGTCCGCCTCGATCCAGTACTCGAGGACGTCGCCGTCGGCGAGCCACCGCGAGCGCGTCACCTCGCATCGAAACCAGGTGTGTTCGGTCTCGCTGGGCGTGAACGCGGTGAAGTCGTGACGGCCGAGGACCTGTGCCGCGCAGCGGTCGAGCATCGAGCGGTCGAGGGCTCCGGGCCACCAGAAGGCGCGGTCGCGCTCGAAGACGCTGCGCGTCCGGCGCGCGAGCACCCGGTAGCAGTAGGTCCTCGAGCTCGCGTCGCGCCGCGCGTCGAAGGACTCCTCGGCGGGCTCGCACGAGAGCACCGCGATGTCGGGCGGCAGCAGCTTGTTGAGCCGCAGGGGGTCCAGGGCCTCGTGCGGGTAGCTCGCGACCTGCCCGCGGGCGTGCACGCCCGCATCGGTGCGCCCCGCGACGGTGACCCGCAGCGGCGTGCCGTCCTCGGTCCTGTCCCCGAGGATCGTGTGCAGCGCGCGTTCGAGCTCGCCCTGCACCGTGCGCTTGTCGGGCTGGCGGGCCCAGCCCGCGAAAGCGGCGCCGTCGTATTCGATCGTCAGCTTGCTCTTCATGCGCGCACCGTGTGCGCGGGTCCGGCTAGACGAGCTCGATGAAGACCATCTCGGTCGAGTCGCTGCGCCTCGGCCCGAGCTTGAGGATGCGGGTGTAGCCGCCGGGGCGCTCCGCGTAGCGGGGTCCCACCTCGGTGAAGAGCTTGTGCACCGCGAACTTGTCCTGGGAGAGGGTCGAGAGCGCCTGGCGGCGTGCGTGCAGGTCGCCGCGCTTGGCGAGCGTGATGAGTTTCTCGATCTCCGGCTTGACGGCCTTCGCCTTGGCTTCGGTCGTCTTGATCCGCTCGTGCTCGATGATCTCCTTGCTCAGGTTCATGAGCAGTGACTTGCGGTGAGCGGAGTCGCGGCTGAGCTTGTTGCGTGTCTTCTTGTGTCGCATGGTCCCGTGGAGTGTAGTTGGCTGGCGGCCCGGCGGCAGCAGGGCGGGACGCGCGCCCGGACGGCGCGTCGCCCATGCCCGGCCGAGGATCAGTCCGCGCGGAGGTTCAGGCCCCTGGCGTGGAGCGTTTCGATGACCTCGTCGATCGACTTTTTGCCGAAGTTCGGGATCGCGTTCAGCTCCGCCTCCGACTTGGAGATCAGGTCGCCGACGGTCTGGATGCCGGCGCGCTTGAGACAGTTGTACGAGCGCACGCCGAGCTCGAGCTCCTCGATCAGGATCCCGTACTCCTCGCCCTGCAGCGCTGCCTGGGGGCCGGCGCCGACCGCGAGACCGTGCCCGTCGAGCTGGCCGCCGGGTACGGCGCGCAGCTCCTGGATGCGGTCGGCGTCGGTGAAGATCGCCAGCTGTGAGATCAGCAGCTCGGCGGCCTCGCGCAGCGCCGCCTGCGGGTCGATCGACCCGTCGGTCTCGATGTCGAGCGTGAGCTTGTCGAAGTCCGTCTTCTGGCCGACGCGCGCCTGCTCGACGGCGTAGGCGACACGCCGAACGGGCGAGAAGATCGAGTCGATCGGGATCACGCCGATCGGCTGGTCAGCGGACTTGTTCTCCTCAGCGGGACGGTAGCCACGGCCGCGGCCGATCGTCATGTAGAGCTCGAGCTTGGTCTTCTTCTCGAGCGTCGCGATGTGCAGATCGGGGTTGAGGATCTCCACTCCGGCGGGGAGGTCGATGTCCTTCGCCGTGATGTCACCGGGACCCGTCACGACGAGCGGCGCCTCGACCTCGCTCGCGTCGGAGTGCATGCGGCACACGACACCCTTGAGGTTGAGCACGATGTCGGTCACGTCCTCCTTGACGCCGCCGATCGTCGAGAACTCGTGCGCGACGCCCTCGATGCGGACGCTGGTCACTGCAGCGCCTGAGAGGGAGGAGAGCAATACGCGCCGCAGCGAGTTGCCGAAGGTGTAGCCGAAGCCGCGATCGAGGGGCTCGATCGTGAACGTGCCGCGGTTCTGCTCCACCGACTCGCTGGTGATCCGGGGGATTTGGAAGTCGAGCATGAGAGTCCTAACGTCGTTTTGGTGTCGCACCGGCGTCGCACGGACGCCGGCTCTGGAGCCCGGGCGCCCGTTCGGGCGCCGGGGCGGGCATGTGCCCTACTACTTCGAGTACAGCTCGACGATGAGCTGCTCCTGCACCGGTGCGGCCACCTCGCGCCGCTCCGGCTTGCGCAGCACCTTGGCCGAGAGCGACTCGTGATCGGCCTGCAGCCACGCGGGAATCTGTCCGGTGAGCTCAGTCGCGTCCCTGACCACCTGTGTTGCCGGGGTCTCGGACTTGATGCTGATCACGTCACCGGGGCGCACCTGGTAGCTCGGGATGTCCACCCGGCGGCCGTTGACCAGCCAGTGCCCATGACGGATGAGCTGGCGCGACTGCCGGCGGGATGCCGCGAAGCCGAGGCGCACCAGGACGTTGTCCAGGCGGCACTCGAGCAGCGCGAGCAGGTTCTCGCCGGTGATGCCGGGCTGGCTGGAAGCCTTGACGTAGTAGCCGTGAAACTGGCGCTCGAGAACGCCGTAGTAGCGGCGCGCCTTCTGCTTCTCGCGCAGCTGCACCCGGTACTCGCTCTGTTTCATCCGCCCGCGGCCGTGCTCGCCCGGCGGGTAGGAGCGGCGCTCGACGCCGCACTTGTCTGTGAGGCAGCGCTCGCCCTTGAGGAAGAGCTTCTGGCCCTCCCGGCGGCACTGCTTGCACTGCGGGCCTGTGTCCCTTGCCATCTCTTACACCCTCCGCCGCTTGCGTGGGCGGCAGCCGTTGTGGGCCTGCGGTGTGACGTCCTTGACGCCGGTGACCTCGAGGCCCGCGGCCTGGAGCGAGCGGATCGCCGTCTCGCGGCCGGAGCCGGGGCCCTTTACGAAGACCTCGACCTTCGAGAGTCCCTGCTCGAGGCCCTTGCGGGCCGCGGCGTCGGCGGTCACCTGCGCCGCGAACGGCGTCGACTTGCGCGAGCCCTTGAAGCCCGCGCCGCCGGCTGACTCCCACGCGATCACGTTGCCGTGGACGTCGGTCAGCGAGACGATCGTGTTGTTGAAAGAGGTCTTGATGTGCGCCTGGCCGACGGGGATGTTCTTTTTCGGCTTGCGGCGCCCGCGGGCGCGTTTGGGTGCTGGGGGCACTACTTCTTACCCGCTTTCTTCTTGCCCGCGACCTGCATGCGCTTGGGTCCCTTGCGGGTGCGCGCGTTGGTCTTGGTCTTCTGGCCGCGCACGGGCAGGCCGCGACGGTGGCGAAGGCCCCGGTAGCAGCCGATCTCCTGCAGGCGCTTGATGTCCTGTGAGCGCTCGCGCCGCAGATCGCCCTCGACGGTCAGGCCGTCGTCGATCGCGTCGCGCAGCTTGGTGACCTCGTCCTCGGTGAGGTCGCGGATGTACGTGTCGGGGTCGATGCCGACCTCCGAGAGAAGCTTGGCCGACGTCGAGCGGCCGACGCCGTAGATGTACGTGAGGCCGATTTCAGAACGCTTGTTCAGCGGCAGGTTGACTCCAGCGATTCGTGCCACCTACCGGATCACCCCTGACGCTGCTTGTGGCGCTTGTTCTGGCAAATGACCAGCACGACGCCGTGGCGACGGATGATCTTGCACTTCTCGCACATCGGCTTGACCGACGGTCTTACCTTCATGATCCCTTTCGGCGGCTGTGTTCCGGCGACTCGGCTCTGGCTGCCGTTGCGGCCGCCGCTACCGGGTCGAGGACATGCCATTGCGCAGGCGAAACCCCTGGCGCTCAGGCAGGACTCCAGATGGTAGCAAGTTCGGCCAGGCTCCCGCGTCTGGGCGTGTGCGGCCTCAACCGGAGCCGGCGATGCCCGGCTCGAGGGCGCCCGCGCGCTGCTCGGGCGCCAGGTGCCACGGGGTGAGGATACGCGGGCCCTGCGACGTTATCGCGACGGTGAACTCGAAATGGGCGGCGCGCGAGCCGTCCTGCGAGAAGATCGCCCAGCCGTCCGAGCCCATCCGCACCGCCTGGCGGCCCGTGGTGGTCATCGGCTCGACCGCGATGACCATCCCCTCCTCCAGCTGCGGGCCCTTGCCCGGCTTGCCGTAGTTGGGCACCTGCGGGTCCTCGTGCATGCTGCGCCCGACGCCGTGGCCGATCAGCGAGCGCACCACCGACAGGCCGGCGTCCTCGCAGACGTGCTGTATGGCGCTCCCGAGGTCCCCCATGCGGTTCCCCGCGACGCACTGCTCGATGCCGGTGTGCAGCGCCTGCTGCGTGGCGGCGAGCAGGTTCTCGGCCTCCGCGTCGATCTCGCCGACGGGGAAGGTGCGTGCGGCGTCGGCGACCCAGCCGTCGAGCGTCACGCCGACGTCGATGGAGATGATGTCGGCGTTCTTCAGCCTGTATTTGCCGGGGATCCCGTGCACGATCATCTCGTTCGGGGAGGCGCAGATCGAGCCGGGGAAGCCGCGGTAGCCCTTGAACGTCGGCTCGGCGCCCTGCGAGCGGATGTAGCGCTCTGCGATCTGGTCGAGCTCGGCGGTGCTGACACCCGCGCGGATGCTGCTCTGCATGAGGTCGAGGGTGGCGGCGAGGATGAGGCCGGAGGCCGCCATCTTCTCGATCTCCTCGGGGGACTTCCTGATGATCACCACGGCAGCTTAGCTGCCGCGGCTACAGCGTCTCCTCCAGGCGGAGCGTCGCGACGGTGGCGCGCACGTGCGCGTGCACCTCGTCGGGGTTGCGGCAGCCGTCGAACCGTCGCAGCAGGCCGGCCTCTTCGTAGTAGTCGATCAGAGGCTCGGTCTGCGAGTGGTAGACCTGCAGCCGGCGCCTGATCGTCTCCTCCTTGTCGTCGTCGCGCTGGATCAGCCGCGCTCCGTCCTGGTCGCAGACGCCCTCGTGCTTGGGCGGGTCGAAGTCGACGTGGTAGATGTGCCCCGGGTTCTTCACGCACACCCGCCGGCCCGCGAGGCGCTTCACGAGTTCGTCGTCGGGCACGTCGATCAGCAGGGCGGCCGTGAGGTGGCGTTCCAGGCCCCCGAGGGCCCTGGCGAGCGCGTCGGCCTGCTCGCGGTTGCGCGGGAAGCCGTCGAGCAGGAAGCCGTCGCGGGCATCTCCGCCGGCGACACGCTCGGTGATCATCCCGATGATCACATCGTCCGGGACGAGCTCGCCCGCGTCCATGTAGCGCTTGGCGGTGAGGCCGAGCTCGGTGCCCTCGGCCACCTGCGCGCGCAGGATGTCCCCCGTGGAGATGTGGGGCACGCCGAAGTCGTCGCGCAGGCGGTCGGCCTGCGTTCCCTTGCCGGCGCCGGGCGGTCCCAGCAGGATCAGGTTGAGCTCAGACACAGCCGCCGCAGACTAACGGCTAACGAGCCTGTTTGGGTGCGGGTATTTCCGCTGCGGCCCTGCGGGGAGCCGCAGTGATCACTTGAGGAAGCCCTCGTAGCTGCGCATCATCAGCTGGGCCTCGAGCTGCTTCATCGTTTCGAGCGCCACGCCGATGACGATCAGGATCGAGGTCCCGCCGAAGCTGAACTGCTCGTGCGTGCGCGCGAACAGGATCGCCGGCAGCGCCGCCACAGCCGCCAGGAACAGGGCTCCGGGGAACGTCAGCCGCGCCAGGATGCGGTCAAGGAATTCGGCCGTCGGGCGCCCGGGCCTGACGCCGGGGATGAACCCTCCGTACTTCTTCAGGTTCTCGGCCTGGTCGACGGGGTTGAACGTGACCGCCGTGTAGAAGTACGTGAAGATGATGATGAAGATCGACTCGCCCAGGACGTAGTGCCAGCCGTTCGGCGTGAAGAAGTCCGACAGCGACTGGCCCCAGTGCGTTTTGACGAGCTGCCCGACGGTGGGCGGGAACGCCATGATGCTCGCGGCGAAGATCACGGGGATGACCCCCGCCATGTTCACGCGCAGCGGAAGGTACGTCTGCCCGCCCTCGGACATGCGCCGGCCGATCACGCGCTTGGCGTACTGCACCGGGATGCGGCGCTGGCCTTCCTGGACGAACACGATCGCCGCGACGATGACGAGCACGAGGAACGGCGCCATCACCTTGAAGACCTGGTCCTGGCTGGTCCACCATGTCTGGATCGCGCTCGGGATGCGCGAGACGATCGACGCGAAGATCAGCAGCGAGATGCCGTTGCCGATGCCGCGCTGGGTGATGAGCTCGCCGATCCACATCAGCAGCACGCAGCCCGCCGTCAGGCATACGACGATCAGGAAGACATGCGGCGGGTCGAAGTGGGTGACGACCGATTCGCCCGCTTTCGCCTGCAGCGAGTGGAACAGGAAGACGTAGCCGACGGACTGCGCGAACGCGAGGCCGACGGTCAGGTAGCGCGTGTACTGGGTGATGCGCGCCTGCCCGACCTCGCCTTCCTTCGAGAGCTTCTCGAGCGACGGCACGGCGACCTGCAGCAGCTGCAGGATGATCGACGAGGTGATGTAGGGCATGATGCCCAGCGCGAAGATCGCGAGTTTGGCCAGGCTCCCGCCGGAGAACAGGTTCAGGTAGCTGAGGATCCCCGCGCCGCCGAACTGTTTCTGCAGGCTGTTGACCGCCGTGAGGTTCACGCCCGGCACCGGCACGTGCGAGCCGAAGCGGTAGATCAGGAGCATCCCCGCCGTGAAGAAGATCTTCTTGCGGATGTCCGCAACCTGGAAGGCGTTCAGGATCGTCGAGAGCATGTCGTTAGGGCGCCGGGAGCGGACGGGCTGTTCGGGCGCCGGCGGAGCAGTCGATTCTAATGGATGCGCTCGCGGGCGCTGCCGGTCTCACGGCCGGGGCTCTCTAGCCCTCGACGATGGTGCAGGTGCCGCCGGCCGCCTCGATCTGCTCACGCGCGCTCGCGCTGAACGCGTGGGCGTGAACGGTCAGCGCCTTGCTGAGCTCGCCCTTGGCGAGGACCTTCACGGGCACGTCCCTGCGGGTGGCGAGGCCGTTCGCCTTCATCAGCTCGATCGTCACCTCGGTGCCGGCGTCGAAGCGCTGCTCGAGCGACGCGATGTTCACGGGCTGGGTGTGCGTGCGGAAGGGCTCGAACGGCATCGACTTCTTCATGTGCGGCCCGCGCAGCTTTCGCATCCGCATGTGGATCGGCATCTGGCCACCTTCGAACGCCGCGCGGCGCTTGGAGCCAGAGCGTGAGCCCGCGCCCTTCTGGCCGCGGCCGGAGGTCTTGCCGGTGCCCGAGCCTTCGCCGCGGCCGATCCGCTTGCGCGGACGGCGGCTGCCGGGGGCGGGTGCGAGGTTGTGCAGCCCGATGCGCTCCTGGGTCTGCTCGTCCTTCTCCTTGCCGGCGGGACTCATGAGGGCTCCTCGACCTCGACGAGGTGGCGGACGGCGTGCAGCATGCCGCGCGACTGGTCGGTGTCGTTGACCTGGACGGTGTGGCCGATGCGGCGCAGGCCGAGCGAGCGAAGCGTGTCGAGCTGTTTCTGGTTGGCGCCGTTGCTCGAGCGCCGCTGGGTGACGGTGACCTCGGCCATCAGGCTGAGGCCCCCTCGGCTGCGACCGCGGCCGGCTCGGCGGGGATGTGCTCGCCCTCGGGTGCGGCGGGCGCGCCGCCGAGGCCGAGAACCTGGTTGATGCTCAGGCCGCGGAGCTTGGCGACCTCCTCGGGCGTGCGCAGGCCGCGCAGGCCGGCAACGGTCGCCTTGACGAGGTTGATCGGGTTCTGTGTTCCGAGGCTCTTGGAGAGGATGTCGTGGATCCCCGCGAGCTCGAGCACCGCGCGCACGCCGCCGCCGGCGATCACGCCGGTACCCGGCGATGCGGGCTTCAGAAGGACGCGGCCGGCTCCGAAGATGCCGGTCGTCTGGTGGGTGATCGTGCTGCCGTGCTTGGGCACCCGGAAGAGATCCTTCTTCGCGCGCTCGACGCCCTTCTGGATCGCGAGCGGGACCTCGTTGGCCTTGCCGTATCCGACGCCGACGACTTCGCGTTCGTCCCCGACCACGACGAGCGCGGTGAAGGAGAAGCGGCGGCCGCCCTTGACGACCTTCGCGACACGGTTGATCTCGACCACGCGCTCCTGGAGGTCCAGGCCGGCGGGGTTCACTGAGCGGTCTATGGAAATGGACATGGGCTGGAAGAGGGTAGCGGTCTGGGGCGCGTGGGCACGCTAGACGGTTATCCCGGCCTCTCTGATCGCCTCGGCGAACGCTTGGACATGGCCGTGGTAGCGGTAGCCGCCGCGGTCGAATACGGCCTCGGTGATCCCGGCGGCCTTCGCGCGCTCGGCCAGCAGCTCGCCGGCGCGTGTGGTGCGCTCTGCTTTCCCGAGCCCGCGCAGCTCCGGCTCATACCAGTTGACCGCCGCGATGGTGTTCGCGGCGATGTCGTCGATGAGCTGGGCGGACAGGCCGCGGTTGGAGCGGAAGACCGAGATCCTCGGCCGCTGGGCGGTGCCGGACACCTTCGCCCTGACGCGGCGGCGGCGCTTGAGTCGGCGCTTCTCCTTCGTGATGACCGTCATGCGCGCTTACCGACCTTTCGCTGTACGTACTCGCCCTCGTAGCGGATGCCCTTGCCCTTGTAGGGCTCCGGCGGACGCTGCTTGCGGATGATCGCGGCGGTCTCGCCGACGAGCTGCTTGGAGATGCCCTTGACGACGACGCGGGTCGGCTGGGGCACTTCGAATTCGATTCCGTCGGGCGCCGGGATCGGCACCGGGTGGGAGTAGCCGACCGCAAGCTCGAGGTTCTTGCCCTTCAGCTGCGCGCGGTAGCCGACGCCCTGGATCTCAAGGCGCTTCTCGTAGCCCGCGGTGACGCCCTGCACCATGTTCGCGACGAGCGTGCGTGTGAGGCCGTGCAGGGCGCGGTGTTCGCCGCGGTCGGTCGGCCGCGAGACGAGCAGCACGTCGCCGTCCTGGGTGACCTGGATGTCCCTGTGCACGCGCTCGGCGAGCTCACCTTTGGGTCCCTTCACGCGGACGCTCTCCGGCTCGATCGAGACGGTGACGCCGGCGGGGACGGGTATCGGCTGTCTGCCAATTCTTGACATGGCTCTAGCTCACCAGACCTGAGCGAGGACCTCGCCGCCGACACCCGCTGCGCGTGCGTCGTGGCCGGTCATCACTCCGTGCGATGTCGAGATGATGGAGGTGCCCATGCCTCCGAGCACCTTCGGGATGTGCTTCGCGTCGACGTACGTGCGCCGGCCGGGCCGCGAGACGCGCCGCAGGCCCGAGATCGCCGAGCGGCGGTCGTCGGTGTACTTCAGGCGGATCTGGATCAGCTGGCCCGCGGCGCCGTCGGGTGCCGGGATGACCGACCAGGAGTCGATGTAGCCCTGCTCGGCGAGGATGCGCGCGAGCTCGGCCTTGACTTTGGATGCGGGCACCTCGACTGTCTCGTGCGCAGCGTGGATCGCGTTGCGCACACGCGTGAGGAAGTCGGCTATGGGATCGGTCATTGACATGTTGGTATCTGCTCCGTGAGGCCCGTTACCAGGAGGACTTCGTCATCCCGGGGATCTGGCCGTTGTGGGCGAGCTCGCGCAGGCATATGCGGCACACCCCGAACTTCTTGTAGACCGCGCGAGGCCTGCCGCAGCGGGTGCAGCGAGTATAGGCCTGTGTCTTGTACTTGGCGGGGCGAAGCTGTTTGACGCGCTGTGAGGTCTTGGCCATCAGTCGGTGCTCTCCTTCTCGGTGGTCGCCGCGTCATCCTCGGGCGCGTCGCTGTTCTTCTCGGTCTCATCCGCCGCGCTCTCGGCGGCGGGCTGCTCGGACTGCGCCTGGGCGGTCTCCTCGATGACCTCCTCGGCGATCGCCTCGGCGACGATCTCGTCGGCGGCCTGCTGCTCGGCGGCCTCGACGATCGCCTCCTCCACGATCGCCTCGGCGACCGCCTCCTCGAGGGCCTCCTCCGCGACCTCCTCGGCGACGATCTCCTGCACGAGCTCCTCCTCGGCGGCCTCCTCGAGGATCTCCTCCGCGACCGCCTCGGCGACGATCTCCTCGACGGCCTCCTCGGCTGCGACCTCCTCGGTGAGCTCCTCTGCGACGGCCTCGGCGACGACCTCCTCCACGACCGCCTCCGCGATCACCTCGGCCACGAGCTCGTCGGCGACCGCCTCCGCGACGGCCTCCTCGGCGGCGGCCTCGGCGGGGGTGGCCGGCGGTGCCTGCTTCGCCGCTTTGGCTGCCAGCGCCTCCTGTTCGGCTGCGGCGTCCGCGACGGGGTCATAGCCCTTGGGGCGGCCCTGCGGCGAGAACGGCATCCCGAAGGCCGCGAGCAGCGCATACGCCTCGACGTCGCTGTGGGCGCTCGTCGTGATCGTGATGTCGAGGCCGCGCACCGTGTCGATCGCGTCGTAGTCGATCTCGGGGAAGATGATCTGCTCCTTGACGCCCATCGAGTAGTTCCCGCGGCCGTCGAAGGACCGCGAGTTCAGCCCGCGGAAGTCGCGGATCCTCGGGATCGCGATCGAGATCAGCCGGTCCAGGAACTCGTAGGCGCGCTCGGCGCGGAGCGTGACGGTCACACCGACGGGCATGCCCTCGCGCAGTTTGAACGCGGCGATGGACTTGCGGGCGCGGCGGACGTTCGGCTGCTGGCCGGCGATCTGCGCGAGCTGGTCCGTCGCGGCCTTCAGGACTTTGGAGTCCTGCTTGGCGAGGCCGACACCCATGTTGAGCGTGACCTTCTCGACCTTCGGGGCCTGCATGACCGAGGAGTAGCCGAAGCGGGAGATCAGCTCGGGGCGGATCTCCTTCAGGTAGCGCTCCTTCAGGCGGGCTGGCGGTGCTGTCTCAGTTGAGCTCATCGGATCAGTCCAGTCTCGCGCCGTTGCTCTTGGCGACCCGCACGCGCTGGCCGTCCTCGCGCAGGATCCCGACGCGGGTGCGCTGGCCCTTCGCGTCGAGCAGCATCACGTTCGAGACGTGGATCGGCCCCTCGCGCTCGATCACGCCGCCGAGCTGCTGTTCGCTCTGGGCGCCGGCGACCTGCTGCGGGCGGGTGTGGCGCTTGATCATGTTCAGGTGCTCGACGTAGACGCGCTGCTTGGCGGGGTCGACGCGGAGCACGCGGCCGGTCTTGCCGCGGTCCTTGCCGGAGATCACCTCGACCCTGTCGCCGGAGCGGATCTTCATGCTCGGCGCCTTCTTGCGTGCCGTGCGGGCTGACTGGGAGCGGGCCATCACAGGACCTCGGGTGCGAGCGAGACGATCTTCATGAAGTTGCGGTCGCGCAGTTCTCGCGCGACGGGCCCGAACACGCGCGTGCCGCGCGGGTTGTTCTGGTCGTCGATGATCACCGCCGCGTTCTCGTCGAAGGCGATGTATGTGCCGTCCTCGCGCCCGATCGGCTTCTTGGTGCGCACGACGACCGCTGTGACGACCTCGCCCTTTTTGACGGCGCCCTGCGGGTTGGCCTGCTTGACGGTCGCGGTGATCACGTCGCCGACGTATGCGTAGCGGCGCTTGGATCCGCCCTTGACGCGTATGCAGAGGATCTCGCGTGCGCCGGAGTTGTCGGCGACCCGCAGTCGTGTCTCGTTCTGGATCATCGCGCCCTCTCCACCACGTCGACGAGCGCCCAGCGCTTGGTGCGCGAGAGCGGACGGCTCTCGATGACGCGCACGACGTCGCCCTCGTTGGCGTCGTTGTTCTCGTCGTGGGCATGCACCGTGCTGGAGCTGCGGACGATCTTCTCGTAGCGGCGGTGGCGGCGTGCCACGTCGATCCGGACCGTGATCGTCTTTTCAGCCTTGTCGGAGACGACGACGCCCTGTCTCACGCGGCGGGTTCCCTCGACGGCTGCGTGCACGGGCGGGAGCGGCTCGGCGGCAGGCGCGGATGCGCGGCGCTCGGCTGCTTTCGCGCGTTCGCTGAGCCTGCGCGCGCGGCGGCTGACGGCCTTCTGGCGGCGCTCGGCGACCCGTTCGGCGTGGCGCTCCTCGGGGGTGCGGGAGGGGCGGGCCTCGGTGTGCGTCGAGCGCGCCTTGCGCCGGCGCTCCTTCGGCGGCAGCTGCTCCTCGGGCTCGGCGGCGGCGTGCGGCGCCTCCTCGGCGGCCTCGGCCTCGGCGGCCTCCTCCTCGCCGGCTGCCTCGGCCTCGGCCTCGGCCACGGGCTCGGGCGCCTGCTCCTCGGCGGCGGGCTCTGGGGCCTGCTCCGCGGCGGCGGGCTCCTGCTGGTCCTGTGGGGTCTCGTTCTCTGTCTCGTCAGCCATGTCGTTCCATTCGCCTTAGTCTGTGAATCCTCAGTTGCCCTGTGCCGAGCGGCGCTCGTTCGCGACCGTCAGCGCCCTGGCGAGGTCGCGCTTGGCGCGGCCGAGGCCCGCCGTGTCGTCCAGTTCGCCGGTTGCGTTGGAGAAGCGCAGGCCGAACAGCTCTTTGCGCAGCTCCGCCACGCGCTTGGCGAGCTCGCTGTCCTCGAGGTCTCTTATCTCGGTTGCCTTCATCGCCGTCTCCTCAGTCCTCACGCAGCACGAACTTGGACTTGACGGGAAGCTTGTGCGCGGCGAGCCGGATCGCTTCGCGGGCCAGCGGCTCGGAGACGCCGGCGAGCTCGAACATCACGCGTCCGGGCTTGACGACCGCGACCCAGCCTTCGGGCGAGCCCTTTCCGGAACCCATGCGGGTCTCGGCGGGCTTCTTGGTCACGGGCTTGTCGGGGAAGACGTTGATCCAGACCTTGCCGCCACGCTTGATCTTGCGGGTCATCGCGACACGGGCAGCCTCGATCTGGCGGTTGGTGAGCCAACCGCCCTCGAGGGCCTTCAGTCCGTACTCGCCGAACTGGACGTGCAGCTGCCCGCGCGAGTTGCCCCGGCGATGGCCGCGGTGCTGCTTGCGGTGCTTTACGCGCTTGGGGGAGAGCATCTACCGGCCTCCCCCGCCGGGCGCTCCGCCGCCGCCGGGACGCGAACGTCCGCCGCCGCCGGGTCCGCCTCCGCGTGAGCCTCCGCGTCCTCCGCCCGGTCCGCCCGGTCCGCCGGGGCCGCGTCCGCGCCCTCCGCCGGGCCCGCCGCCACGGCCGTTGCCGCCCGGTCCGCCCCTGCCGCGGCCGCGTCCCTCGCGCCCGTCGCGTCCACCGCGGCTGTCGCGGTCGTTGCTCGGCGGTGCGGGTGCGGTCATGTCGGTCAGGTCGGCGCCGGTGTAGCCCTCGGGCATGATTTCGCCCTTGTTGACCCAGCACTTCACGCCGATGCGCCCGAACGTGGTGCGGGCCTCGTAGAAGCCGTAGTCGATGTCTGCGCGCATCGTGTGCAGCGGCACGCGGCCGTCGGAGTAGCTTTCGGTGCGGGCCATCTCGGCGCCTCCGAGCCGCCCGGCGACCTGGACCTTCACGCCCTTCGCGCCCGAGCGCATGGCGCTCGTGAGCGCACGCTTCATGGCGCGGCGGAAGGCGACCCTGTTCTGGAGCTGCTCGGCGATCGACTGCGCGACGAGCTTGGCGTCGAGCTCGGGGCGCTTGATCTCGAGGATGTTCACCTTTATCTGCTTGCCGGTGATGCGGTGAAGGTCGCGGCGCAGCGCGTCGACTTCCGTCCCGGACTTGCCGATGACGATCCCGGGCCTCGCGGTGTGGATGTTGACCTCGAGCTCGTTGGCGTCCTTGCGGATCGTGATGTCCGAGAGCCCGGCGTGCGCGAGCTTGCCGATGATGTGCTCGCGGACGCGCACGTCCTCGGCGAGGTACTCGGCGAAATGGCGCTCGTTGAACCAGTTCGACTTCCAGTCGTGGATGTAACCCACGCGCATTGCCTCTGGATGAACCTTCTGTCCCATTCTCTCGTCTCTCAGCCGTGATTCTTTTTGGTCCCGGGCTCTGGGCGCGGGGTGAGCGTGATCGTCAGGTGACTCGTGCGCTTGCGGATCGGAGCGGCCCGGCCCATTGCACGGGGCCGGAAGCGCTTGATCGTGGGCCCTTCGTCTGCGAATGCCTCACGGACGATCAGATCGTCCTCGAGCAGCTCATGGTTGCTCTCGGCATTCGCCACGGCCGACTCGAGCAGCTTGCTCCAGGCGCCCGCCACCTCACGAGGCGTGAAGGCGAGGATAGCGCGTGCCTCCTGCACGGACTTGCCCGGCAGGTGCCGGCAGACCATGCGTGCCTTGCGCGCGGAGGTGCGCACGTACCGAGCGTGGGCGCGCACGACACGGCGACGGGGGTTTGGCGGGGGCTTTGCCGGAGCGTTTGGCGGGTTTGCTCTCGCTCTTCTCGGCGGCCTCTTTCGC
Source organism: uncultured Solirubrobacteraceae bacterium (assembly GCA_963740075.1). Classification (GTDB taxonomy): domain Bacteria; phylum Actinomycetota; class Thermoleophilia; order Solirubrobacterales; family Solirubrobacteraceae; genus Palsa-744. The sequence continues at coordinate 483,119 of CAVUCP010000001.1, forward strand.
AGCGGCTTTTTTCGCGGGCGCTTTTTTCGCGGCAGCGGGTTTCTCTCGGCAGCGGCCTTTTTCTCCGCGGCGGGCTGGTCGTCCTTCTCAGCCTTCTCGGCCGGGGCTTTTTTGGCCCTGGCTTTCCTTTTTGCGGGTGTCTTGCTCTCGCCCTCGGCGTCGGCCTTCGCGACAGCGTCCGTGGCCTCGGCGCTCTCCTGCGGCGCGCTGCTCGGCCTGCGGCTCGTCGTTCTCGGGCTCTTTTCTCGTCGGGGCTCATCGGACCTTCCCTGAGCCCGCGTGACCGCGGAAGGTGCGGGTCGGCGCGAACTCGCCCAGCTTGTGGCCGACCATCGGCTCGCTGACGAACACCGGGACGTGCTTCTTGCCGTCGTGCACCGCGATCGTGTGGCCGACCATCTCCGGGAAGATCGTCGATGCCCGCGACCAGGTCCGGAGCATTTTTTTGTTGTTCTCGGCGTTGAGGGCTTCGATGCGCGACATGAGCCGCTCTTCAACCCAGGGGCCCTTCTTGCTGGAGCGGCTCATCGCTGCTTGCCCTTCCCGCGGCGGCGGCCGCGCACGATGTATCGGCTGGAGGTCTTGTTGCGTTTGCGCGTGCGGTAACCGAGCGTCGGCACACCCCACGGCGTGACGGGGTGCCGGCCTGCGGTGGTCGAGCCCTCGCCTCCGCCGTGCGGGTGGTCGACGGGGTTCATCGCCACGCCGCGCGTCTGCGGGCGCACGCCCATGTGGCGCTTGCGGCCGGCCTTGCCGACCTTCACGTTCTGGTGCTCGGCGTTGCCGATCATGCCGACGGTGGCGCGGCACTCGGCGCGGACCATCCGCATCTCGCCGGAGGGCAGGCGCAGCGTCGCCATGTCGCCGTCCTTCGCCATCAGCTGCGCGGAGGCGCCTGCCGAGCGCGCCATCTGGCCGCCGCGGCCGGGCTGCAGCTCGATGTTGTGGACGACCGTGCCGACTGGCATGCGCGCGAGCTCCATGCAGTTGCCGACCGCGATGTCGGCGCCGTCACCGGAGGCGACCATCATGCCGACCGTGAGACGCTGCGGGGCCAGGATGTAGCGCTTCTCGCCGTCGACGTAGTGCAGCAGCGCGATGTATGCCGAGCGGTTGGGGTCGTACTCGATCGCGGCGACCTTGGCGGGCACGCCGTCCTTGCGGCGCTTGAAGTCGATCCGCCGGTAGGCGCGCTTGGCGCCGCCGCCGCGGTGGCGGGCGGTCTTGCGGCCGAGCGCGTTGCGGCCGCCGCTCTTCTTAGTCCTTCGATCGAGGGTCTTCTCGGGCTTTGACTTCGTGACCTCCGCGAAGTCCGGGTAGGAGACGAACCTGCATCCCGGGGCTCGTCGGCTTGGCTTGCGAATCGGCATGCCGGCTCCTATCCCTCGAGGGCCGCGAGGCCCTGGAATATCGGGATGCTCTCGCCGGGCTGCACCTGGACGATCGCCTTCTTCCAGTTGCGCGTGCGTCCCTTGCGAGATGCCGCGGCGCTTGGGCTTGGACTTCACGCTCATCGTGCGCACGCCGACGACGTGGACGTCGAAGAGCTCCTCGACCGCCTGGCGGATCTGCGTCTTGTGCGCGTCCGGCGTGGACCCTGAACGTGTAGCGGTCGGCCGCCGAGAGCACGTAGGTCTTCTCGGAGACGACGGGCCGGATGATCACCTGTGTGGGCTCCATCAGTCCTTGCCCTCCCCTGAGCGCGGCGGTCCGGTGCGGGCCTGCAGGGCCTCGAGCGCCGGCTCGGATACGAGGATCGACGCGGCGGCGAGCAGCTCTGTCGACGCCGACGTTCTCGGCGGTGAGCACGGCGACGCGTGCGAGGTTGCGGAACGAAAGCGCGGCGCGAGGCTCCTCGGGCGCGAGGACCACGAGCGTCGGGACGCGGCTGGCCCCAGTCCTCGAGCAGGTCGAGCGCCTGGCTGGTCTTGGGCGCGGTGAAAGCGGACGCGTCGAGGATCGCGATCGACTCGCGCTGGGCGTGCAGCGAGAGCGCGGCACGGAACGCGGCGCGCTGCTCCTTGCGGTTGACCTTGAAGGTGTAGGAGCGTGGCTGGGGGCCGAAGACGGTGCCCCCGCCGGTCCAGATCGGCGAGCGGTTGGAGCCCGCGCGGGCGCGGCCGGTGCCCTTCTGGCGCCAGGGCTTGGCTCCGCCTCCGGAGACCATCCCGCGCGTCTTGGTGGCGGCGGTGCCGCGGCGGCGGGCGGCCTGCTCGGCGCGCACGCTCTGGTGGACGAGCGGACCCGAGAAGCTGGCGCCGAACGCCGACTCGTCGAGCTTGACCTTCTTGGCCGCTCCGAGGACGGGTGCGTCAGCCATCGGAGCGCACCTCCACGATCGCCCCTGAGGGGCCGGGAACGGAGCCGCGCACGAGCAGCAGGTTCTGCTCGGCGTCGACGGCGACGATGCGAAGGCCCTTTTGGGTCGCCCGCTTGTTGCCCATCTGGCCGGGTCCGCGGATGCCCTTCATCACGCGCGAGGGCGTGGCGGACGCGCCGATCGAGACCGGGCGCGCGCACGTTGTGCGATCCGTGGGACTTGGGGCCGCTCGCGAAGTTGTGGCGCTTGATCGTTCCCTGAAAGCCCTTGCCCTTCGTGGTGCCCGCGATCTTCACGTGCGTGCCGACCTCGAAGGAGTCGACGGTCACGGAGTCGCCGAGCGACAGGCCCTCGCCCTCCTCGCGGAACTCGACGAGCGTGCGCATCGGCGGCGCGTCGGCCTTCTTCAGGTGGCCGAGCTCGGGACGGGTGATGTGCTTCTCCTTGCTCAGGCCGAACGCGAGCTGCACGGCCTGGTAGCCGTCGCGCTCGGGGGTGCGGACCGCCGTCACGGGGCACGGGCCGGCCTCGAGCACGGTGACGCGCGCGACGCTCCCGTCGTCCTGGAAGACCTGTGTCATTCCGAGCTTCTTGGCGAGGATGGATGGCATGGTGGGGCTGTGTCGTCTCTCTGTGAAGTTGTGTCCGGCCTCAGGTGGCCAGACGGATCTCGATGTCGACGCCGGCGGGAAGGTGGTCCAGGCGCTGCAGCGAGTCGACCGTCTTGGGCGTCGGCTGGTGGATGTCGATCAGACGCTTGTGGGTGCGGATCTCGAAGTGCTCACGCGAGTCCTTGTCCTTGAACGGCGAGCGGATCACGCAGTAGACGTTCTTCTCGGTCGGCAGCGGCACGGGCCCGAGACGCTCGCGCCGGTGCGCGTCGCGGTCTCGACGATCTCCTTCGCCGCCGACTCGATCGCGGACGTGTCGTACGCCTTCAGGCGGATTCGGATCTTGTTCTGGTTGGCGGCTGCCATGGGAAGTCTCTCTAGCTCTCGCGCTTCTGTCTGGATCTCGTGTTTGACTGTCGGTCCTGCATTGCTGCTGCGAGCGGAACGCCACAGTGCGGCGTCGATCCATCTCGCCTGTGCCCCTGAACCTGAGGGCGGCGAGCGAAAGAGCGGATTCCGGACGTCAGAATCCGCTCCATGCTCCCCGCTCAGGTGCGGCGGGGGCGTCTTAGTCGTATCGGACTGCCAATGTGCGCGTCGGCCCCGTTGGTCTGCGGCTGGACGCGCGGGTGCTACTCGATAATCTCCGTGACCACTCCCGAGCCGACCGTGCGGCCGCCCTCTCGGATGGCGAAGCGCAGTCCCTGGTCCATCGCGATCGGCTGGATCAGCTCGATCTCCATCTGGACGTTGTCGCCCGGCATGACCATCTCGACACCGTCGGGCAGCTTCGCCACGCCGGTCACGTCGGTGGTCCGGAAGTAGAACTGCGGCCTGTAGCCGGTGAAGAACGGGGTGTGGCGCCCGCCCTCCTCCTTCTTCAGGACGTAGACCTCAGCCTTGTACTTCGTGTGAGGCGTGATCGAACCCGGCTTGCAGAGAACCTGCCCGCGCTCGATCTCCTCGCGCTTGGTGCCTCGGAGCAGGCAGCCGACGTTGTCGCCGGCCTGGCCCTGGTCGAGGATCTTGCGGAACATCTCGACGCCGGTGACGACGGTCGAGGTGGTGTCGTGCACGCCGACGATCTCAACGGTGTCGCCGGTGTTGACGATCCCCTGCTCGACGCGGCCGGTGGCCACCGTGCCTCGGCCGGTGATCGAGAAGACATCCTCGACCGGCATCAGGAACGGCTTGTCGAGCTCGCGCACCGGCTCCGGGATGTAGGAGTCCAGCGCCTCTGCGAGGTCGAGGATCTTCTGCTTGTAGGCCTCATCGCCCTCGAGCGCCTTCAGCGCCGAGCCGGTGATGAAGGGGATGTCGTCTCCGGGGAAGTCGTACTCGGAGAGCAGCTCGCGCACCTCTACCTCGACGAGTTCGAGGAGCTCCTCGTCGTCGACCATGTCGGCCTTGTTGAGGAACACGACGATGTAGGGCACGCCGACCTGGCGGGCGAGCAGGATGTGCTCGCGCGTCTGCGGCATCGGGCCGTCGGCCGCCGAGACCACGAGGATCGCGCCGTCCATCTGGGCGGCGCCCGTGATCATGTTCTTCACGTAGTCGGCGTGGCCGGGGCAGTCGACGTGCGCGTAGTGGCGCTTGTCGGTCTGGTACTCGACGTGGGACGTGGCGATCGTGATTCCGCGTTCCTTCTCCTCGGGCGCGTTGTCGATCTCCTCGAAGCTGCGGGCCTCTGCGCCCCCATGCTCAGCCAGCACCGTGGTGATGGCAGCGGTCAGCGTCGTCTTGCCATGGTCGATGTGACCGATGGTCCCGACGTTGACGTGCGGCTTGTCGCGCTCGAACTTCTCCTTCGCCACTTTTTGCTCGCTCCTGTATCGACTTGTATGCCCGCCCCTATGAGGGCGAACCTCAGAAATCTATCTAACTGCGGGTTTCTCTGACTGCTGGTGCTTGCTGCGCTCTCGCCGGCCGGGTCGCCGAGGCGGCCCGGGGGCGCTGACTCTAGGCCGGGACCGGCTCCCCTGTCCTCTGTTCGACGATCTTCTCGCCGATGTTGGGGGGGACCTCCTCGTAGGCCTCAAACTGCATCGTGTAGGTCGCGCGTCCCTGCGTGTTGGAACGCAGATCCGTCGCGTAGCCGAACATCTCGCTGAGCGGCACCCTGGCCGTGACCGCGAGTGCGTTGCCGCGGCGCTCCTGGCCTTCCACCCGGCCGCGGCGGCGGCTCAGGTCGCCGATCACGTCGCCCAGGAAGTCCTCGGGGGTGACGACCTCGACCGCGAAGATCGGCTCGAGCAGGACGGGCTTGGCGCGTTTGGCCGCCTCTTTGAAGGCGAGCGAGCCGGCGACCTTGAAGGCGATCTCGGAGGAGTCGACGTCGTGGTACTTGCCGTCCACGAGCGTGACCTTCACGTCGACCATCGGGTAGCCGGCCTTGACGCCGTTCTCGAGCGCCTCTTCGATCCCCTTCTTGACGGCGGGGATGTATTCGGAGGGCACGGACCCACCCTTGATCTTGTTGATGAACTCGAAGCCGTCGCCGGGGGCGGGCTCGAGGTCGATGTAGACGACGCCGAACTGTCCCGAGCCACCGGTCTGGCGGACGAACTTGCCCTCGATCTTCTCGACGTGGGCGCGGACCGTCTCGCGGTAGGAGACCTGCGGGCGCCCGACGTTCGCCTCGACGCCGAACTCGCGCCGCATGCGGTCGACGAGGACCTCGAGGTGGAGCTCGCCCATTCCGGATATCTCCGTCTGGCCGGTCTCCTCGTTCGTGCGGACCTGGAATGTGGGGTCCTCCTCGGCGAGGCGGCCGAGAGCGATCGACATCTTCTCCTGGTCGGCCTTCGTCTTGGGCTCGACGGCGACCTTGATCACGGGCTCGGGGAACACGATGTTCTCGAGGTGGACCGGGTGGTCGGGGTCCGAGAGGGTGTCGCCGGTTATTACCTGCTTGATGCCGACGGCCGCGGCGATGTCGCCCGCGTAGACCTCGGAGACCTCCTCGCGCTCGTTGGCGTGCATCATCAGGATGCGCCCGATGCGCTCCGTGCGGCCGGTGCTGACGTTCAGGACCTTCGCGCCCGCCTCAAGGCGCCCGGAGTAGACCCGGAAGTATGTGAGCTTGCCGACGTAGGGGTCGGCTGCGATCTTGAAGGCGAGGGCCGCAAACGGCTCCGAGTCGTCGGCGTGGCGCACGACGTCGCGCGCCTCCTCCTCGCCTCTGATCAGTTCGGTGCCGCCTACGGCGGGCACGTCCAGCGGCGAGGGCAGGTAGTCGATGACCGCGTCGAGCAATGGCTGCACACCCTTGTTCTTGAAGGATGAGCCGCACAGGACGGGGGTCAGCTGGCTGGAGAGGGTGGCCTTGCGGATCGCGGCCTTGAGCGTCTCCTCGGGAACGTCCGCCTCCTCGAGGATCAGCTCGAGCAGCACGTCGTCGTAGTGGGAGACCTCCTCGAGCAGGTGCTCGCGGGCGGCGGCGGCGGCTTCCTGGAGGTTCTCCGGGATGTCGACCTCTTCCTGTTCCTTGCCCATGTCGTCCTTGTAGATGATCGCTTTCATCGCGACCAGGTCGACGACGCCGAGGAAGTCGCCCTCGGCCCCGATCGGCAGCTGGATCGGCACCGGGTGTGCGCCGAGACGGTCGATCATCGTCTGAACGCCTTTGTCGAAGTCCGCGCCGATGCGGTCCATCTTGTTGATGTACGCGATGCGGGGCACGTGGTACTTGTCGGCCTGGCGCCACACGGTCTCGGACTGCGGCTCGACGCCGGCGACGGAGTCGAACAGCGCGATCGCGCCGTCGAGGACGCGCAGGGAGCGCTCCACCTCGACGGTGAAGTCGACGTGGCCGGGCGTGTCGATGATGTTGATCCGGTAGCCCTTCCACTCCGCGGTCGTGGCGGCGGAGGTGATCGTGATCCCGCGCTCCTGCTCCTGTTCCATCCAGTCCATCACCGCGGCGCCCTCGTGGACCTCGCCGATCTTGTAGGTGCGGCCCGTGTAGTAGAGGATGCGCTCGGTCGTCGTCGTCTTACCGGCGTCGATGTGAGCCATGATCCCGATGTTCCGGGTGTTGTGGAGTGTGAACTTGCGTGGCATCTATCGGGATCCAGTTTCGTCTGCGGGCGGATGTGCGGGCAAAAAAATTGGGCCCTCGGGCCCACGCGCGCTGCTGGTCTGTATGTGACCGGTTCGCGTCGTTATCTGCTCGAGGTCTCCATCTTGATTGCGAACTCCACGGGAGGCATGCACATACGCTGCGCCCACCCGCGGCGCTCCGCCGACTATAGCAGAGGAAATTGCGCCGTCGAACACCTCATTGGACGCTCTCGGACGGGCTCTGGGGCGGCTTTGCGCATGCCGGCGGGGCGAGCGCCTCGACCATGTCTCCGAGCCGGCCGAGCACCCGTGCGGCGGCGCGCAGGTCCGCATCGTCGACGTCCGCGAGCGCCTGCTCCCAGCTCGCCTGCCAGGCCCTGCGCTTGGCCTGGATCTTGCGCCTTCCCTGGGGCGTGAGACGGGAGACGACCACGCGGCGGTCGAGCTCTGAGCGGTCGCGCTCCACATGCCCGCACGCGGCGAGGTGCTCGAGCATCTGCGTGACCGTTCCGGGCGTGAGCCTCGCGGCGGCTGCGAGCTCCCCGGCGGGCAGCTCGCCGCGCTCGTAGAGCTCGCTGAGCAGCTCCACCTGCGCGGTGCTGAGCTCGCCCGCACCGAGGTGCGTGTCGCGGCCGCGCAGCCGGTTCATCGACCTGAACACACGCCTGAACGCCAGCCTCAGCTCCTGCACGTCGGCCTCGCGCTCCTCGGGCTCCGGGCTCTGGACGGCGGCCGGCAGCGACATCGCTCCCCCTATGCCCCGATCGGCTCCGCGGCGGCCGCGGCCGCGGCCTCGCTGTGCGCCTTCGGGGTCTCGGCCCGCATCAGCACCACGCACGGGATGAGCGCGAGCGCGGCGATCCCGAACGACCACCAGTAGGCGGCGTCGAACGCGCCCGCGAGATCGCTCGGGGTCGGCGAGCTGCCCGCGGCGCGCTGGAGCACCACCGCCAGGACGGCGGTGCCGATCGCGCCGCCGATCCGCTGCAGCACGTTCAGCTGCGGGGTGGCGTCGGAGAGCTGCTCGGGTTTCAGCGACGCGAACGCCGCGCTCATCGCCGGCACGAAGGAGAAGCCGATGCCGACGCCGCGCACGACGAGCACGAGGGAGATCATCACGATCGACGTGTTCAGGCCTATGAACGTCAGCGGGATCGTCGACAGGCACAGGATCAGGACGCCGATGAACGCGAGCCTGCCGCTGCCGACACGGGCGCTGAGCCTCCCGGCGATCGGCATCACGAACAGCATCCCGAGCCCCTGCGGCCCGGTCAGCAGACCCGTCACGATCACGCTCTCGTGGCGGACCTCCTGGTAGTAGAGCGGCACGAGGATCATCGCTCCGAACAGCGCGGCACCGAGGGCGAACGTCGTCAGCGACGCCGCGCCGAAGATGCGTTTGGAATACAGGCGCACGTCCAGCAGCGGCCGCTCGACGCGCAGCGCGTGCATGACGAACGCGCCGCCGAGCGCCAGGCCCGCGAGGGTGGGCCACACGACCAGCGGCGCCGACAGCGATGAGTGCGTGCCCGCCTGGCTCAGGCCGTACACCAGCGAGCTCGAGGCGGTCGACATCAGCACCAGGCCGAGCGTGTCGAAGCGGCCCGCGTCCCCGGACTCGGTGTGCGGGATCACGCGCCAGCCGAGGAAGAACGCGATGAACCCGATCGGCACGTTGACCAGGAAGATCCAGGACCAGTGGAGGTTCTGCAGGATGATCCCGCCGACGACCGGGCCGAGGATCGGCGCGAGCATCGCGGGCATCGAGACGATCCCCATCACGCGGCCCATGCGCTTGGGCCCTGCCACCTGGGCCATGATCAGCTGCCCGACCGGCATGATCATGCCGCCGCCGGCACCCTGGAGCACACGGAAGAACACCAGGCTCGTGACGGAGGCCGCCACCGCGCACAGCGCCGAGCCGGCGGTGAACAGCACCAGCGAGGTCATGTAGACGCGCTTGGCGCCGAACCTGCGGGACGCCCACCCCGTGACGGGGATGACCGCGGCGAGAGACAGCAGGTAGCCCGTCACGACCCACTGGATCTGGGAGATCGTGCTGTGCAGGTCGTGCCCGAGGGTGCTCAGCGCGACGTTGACGATCGTCGTGTCGAGGATCGACATCACCATGCCGAGGATCACCACGCCCGCTATCCGCCAGACGTGCGCCTCGATCCGATCGCTCGCGCCCGCGTCGGACGCCTGCTGCACTTGCGTGGAAGTACTCATTCGGTACCGAAAGTTTAGGTACCAAACCTGTTTCCTTAAGTGCCTGGCGGAAATTTTCGCCAGGGCGCCTGCGGCGGCTCGCAAACAGCCACGCGAACGGCGCATATCATCGCCATCGTGGGCGCCGCTGACCCAGGCAGGTTCGTCCTGAAGAGCGCTGTTCGCGCGGCGATCGTCATGCCGACGGCGTTCGCGCTCTCGCTGCTGGTGGTCGACGACAAGCAGATGGCGCTGTTCGCTGCGTTCGGCGCGATGGCGCTGCTCGTGTTCGTTGACTTCGGCGGCACCCCGGCCGAGCGGCTGCGCGCCTACGTGATCCTGCTCCTCGCGGGCGCGGTGCTGATCTCGTTCGGCACCCTGTGCTCGCATTCGACCTGGCTCGCGGCCCTCGCGATGGCGCTCGTCGCGTTCGCAGTCCTGTTCGCGGGCGTCCTGAACGACTACGTCGCCGCCGCGAGCTCCGCGACGCTGCTCACGTTCGTGCTGGCGGTGATGGTCCCGTCCTCGGCGCAGGGGATACCGATGAGACTCGCCGGCTGGGGGCTGGCGGGGCTGCTGGGCGTCTCCGCGACGCTGCTGCTCTGGCCGTCGCGGCCGAGGAACGCGGTGCTTCAGGGGGCCGGCCGCGCTGCGTCACGCCTCGCTGACCTCGTGCAGGCGCGCTCGAGCCGTGATGAGTCGGCGGGCGAGCGCGCGGCGGCGGCGTCGCGCGAAGCCGCGCTCGCCGCACGCGACCGGCTGGTGGCGATGACGCAGCGACCCAGCGGCACGGCCGGGGCAACGGCCGCCCTCGCCCGCCTTGTCGAGGACCTCCTGTGGCTGAACCGGATCGCGAACCTCGCACCCGTGCTGAGCGCCGAGAGCACGCCCTGCGCGACCGAGTGCGCCGAGATCGAAGCCTGCGTTCCCGATGCGCTGCGCCGCATCGCGGCCGGGCTGGACGGGCGCGCATCGCCGGAGGCATTCGATGTGACACGGCTGGCGGCCGCACACGCGGCGTTCGGGCATGCGCAGGTGGCGCACTTCAGGTCGATGGCACCCGGCCGCGACGAGGGCGAGGCGACGATCGAGCTGGACGACGCCTACCGGCTGCGCCAGCTCGCCTACGGCACGCTGCAGGCCGCCCGCGACGGCATGCAGGCCGCGCACCTGCGCCCGGGTCGCCGCGGTCCGCAGCAGACCGTGGCCACGCGCGTGGAACACAACCGGCGGGTGCTCGGCGCCCACGCGAGCATGAGCTCGGTCTGGATGCGCAACAGCCTGCGGGGTGCCGCAGGCCTCGCGCTCGCGGTCCTCGTCGGCAAGCTGACGGACCTGCAGAACGGCTTCTGGATCGTCCTCGGCACCATGTCTGTGCTGCGCTCGAGCGCGCTCGCCACCGGGGCGACGATCGTCCGGGCGCTGCTCGGCACGCTCGCGGGGATCATCATCGGAGGACTGATCGTGATCGCGGTCGGCGGGGACCGCGGCGTGCTCTGGGCGGTGCTTCCCGTGGCGGTGCTCGTCGCTGCATACGCCCCCCAGGCGATCTCGTTCGCGGCGGGCCAGGCCGCATTCACGGTCGTGGTGCTCGTCCTGTTCAACCTGATCGCGCCCTCGGGCTGGAGGGTCGGGATCGTCCGCTTCGAGGACGTCGCCGCAGGGACACTGGTCAGCCTGCTCGTCGGTCTGCTGATCTGGCCGCGCGGCGCAGGCTCCATCCTGCGCGAGGCGATCGGCGTGGCATATGTGACCTCGGCGCGCTACCTGGACGCCACGATCACCGCGCTGATCGGCGGCGGAGACCCCGCCGCCGCCGACCTCGCGGGCCGGGAGGCTTTCGATTCGGCGCAGCTGCTCGACACCGCGGTCCGCGACTACCTCGCCAACCGCAGCGTCGAGCCGGGGCGCCTGCGCGACCTCACCGTGCTCACCAGCGGCGCAAGCCGTCTGCGGCGCGTGGCGAGGCTCCTGCAGGTCTCGCACGCGCTCTGGCGCCTGGCGCCCCCCGGCGAGGAGGTGGAGCGGCTGACGCGCGCGCGCGACGCCTTCGATGCGCAGCGGCGTGCGCGCTGTGAATGGTATGAGTCGTTCGGCCTGGCGATCTCGCAGCGGCTCGCCGCGCGCGCGCCGGAGAGCGAGGACACCTGGGCCGGCGAGCGCCACAGGTCCGTGGTGCTCGACCGTTCCTCATCGGGCGGGGACGTGCAGCCGGGGCTCGCGATCGCTTGGGCGCAGCGCCACCTGGAGGTGCTGGCCGCACTCGAGCCGGTGCTCGCCCGCGCGCAGGGGCGGATCGACCATGACACCGATCAGGGCCGGCCGGACGGCGAGGACGGCGCGGGGAGCGAGGAGCCCGCGCCGGCGGATCCGGCCGCCCAGGTGCTGCGCTGAGCGAGCCTGCCGCGGCCTGCTCTCAGCGCCGGCCGCTGAAGATGATGCGCTCGAGCCGGAGCAGGCCGAGAGAACTGGCCTCGCCCTGCTGGCAGGCGACGCTGATCTGGATCACGACCGGTTCGCCGTTGGGCCGCGGCGAGCCGTAGGCGGTGGCGAAGTCCCCTTCGGTTCCAGGCTGCCCGGCGCAGTGCGCCGCGCTCTGCCCTGGTTCGATCGCGGCGCCCGTTCCACCCTGTTCGACCGAGCAGGAGCCCGTTTCCTGGTCGGCTTCTTCTTCCTCCCAGTAGGCGGCGCCTTCGAAGTAGAAGCCGCGGCGGGTGTTCTTCGTCAGGTACCCGCCGAAACCGTGCTTCTTGGCGTTCGCGGCGCTCGCCTGGCGTCTTGCCTGCGCGAGCAGCGACTTTCCCAGGAAGGCGGGAGAGGGCGCGACCTGAAGGGCGATGACGAACGCGTAGTGGCCCGCTCTCTGGCCCGACCACGAGCAGATGGAATGGTGGTTCGGCAGCTTTGTGACACCGGGGCCCTTCAGGGGACCGAGTTCGAGCGTTTCGACCAGTGCGCCGTAGACGGTGCAGCTGGGTGCGACGGTGCGCCTGGCCTTCGTGGTCCTCGCGGCCGCGGTCGAGGTCGAGGTCGCGGCGGCGCAGGTGAGCGCTATCGCGAGCAGCAGGAGGCGGACTATGCGGGTTCGAGGCACGCCGGGAAACCTAACGACCGGGCCGGCGCGAAGGCCGGACGGCCCTGCTACCAGCGGTAGTGGGCGAAGGCCTTGTTGGCCTGCGCCATGCGGTAGATGTCGTCCTTGCGCTTGTAGGCGCCTCCCTGCTGGGAGAGTGCGTCCGTGAGCTCGTTCGCGAGGCGCTGGGCCATCGTCTTCTCGCGCCTGCCGCGTGCGAACTCGACGAGCCAGCGAACGGCGAGCGTCCGGGCGCGGCGGGATGCGACCTCCACCGGAACCTGGTAGGTGGCACCGCCCACGCGGCGGGATTTGACCTCGAGCGTCGGGGTGAGCGACTTGATCGAGGCCTCGAGGGTCTCGACGGGGTCTTTGTCGCTGCGCTCGGCGATGATCGCGAGCGCGTCGTAGACGATCCGCTCAGCCGTGGACTTCTTGCCGTCGAGCATCACCTTGTTGATGACCTGCTGGACGAGCTTCGAGCGGTGGATTGCGTCCGCCTCGACGGGGCGGATCTGTGCGGCTGCGCGGCGGGGCATCTATTTTTTCTTCACGCCGTACTGCGAGCGCGCCTTCTTGCGGTCGCTGACGCCGGCGGCGTCGAGCGTCCCGCGGACGACCTTGTAGCGGACGCCGGGAAGGTCCTTGACGCGGCCGCCGCGGACGAGCACCACGGAGTGCTCCTGCAGGTTGTGCCCCTCGCCGGGGATGTACGCCGTCACCTCGATCGAGCCGGAGATGCGCACACGCGCGACCTTGCGCAGTGCGGAGTTGGGCTTCTTGGGTGTGGTCGTGTACACGCGGGTGCACACGCCGCGCCGCTGCGGGGCGGCGGTCTTCTTCTTGCGGCCCTTGCCGGACTTCAGTCCGGGCGTGGCGACCTTCTTCTTGGGCGTGACGCGTCCCTTGCGGACGAGCTGAGAGGTGGTGGGCATCGGCGGCAGATGCTAGCAGCAGCTAGGCGCTCTGCGGCGCGACCCGGCCGAGCGGACCGGAGCGGGCATGAGTGCGGATGCGACGACGACGAGCATGAACGCGAGCGCCTGCAGGATGACGCCGGAGGTGCTGCCCGCCATCGGGTCGCCGAAGACGATGATGCCGCCCGCGATACCCGCGATGTTGGCGGCGGTGCCCGTGACGGCGATGACCGGCACGGCTTCGCCGTCCTGGAGGGCGCGTGCGGAGGCGAAGAAGGCGAAGATGGAGGCGAGCGATCGCGACCATCAGCCAGGGGCTGGTGGCGAGGCCGATCATGCCGTGGGCGCCGGTGATGCCCGTCAGTGCCTTGATGGATGTGTCCGAGACACCGAAGAGGAGTCCGGCTGCGGCGGCGAGCATGACGCCGTGGTGCTCTGCGGCGCCGCCCATGCGCGGGCCCATGATCAGCAGGCCGCCGACGCCGAACAGGCCGGCCTCGAAGGCGATCATCACGACGGGAGAGAAGTGCGAGTGCGCGCCGTGCATGGCGGGCAGGGTGACGCCGAGCAGGACCAGGCCGATCGCCGTGAGGATGAGCCCGACCCACTGCCGGGGGCCGACCGAGAAGCCGAACATGCCGGTCCGCCATCACCGCGATGAAGACGACGCCGGCGGCGAGCGAGACCTGGATCACCGACATCGGCGCGAGCGCCAGGGCCGCGACGTGCAGCCCCCAGCTTCGCGGTCGCGATGATCATGCCGAGCAGGAACCACTTCGAGGAGTACAGGTGGCGCGTGGAGCGCAGCGGGTGCATGACGCTGCACCTTGGGCACCGTGTTGGCGCCCTTGAACTTGTAGAAGAAGCCCAGGTTCGCCACGAAGGCGCAGACGAGGGCGAGGAGTATTCCGAGGTCTAGGGTCATCGTGATAGGGTGCTGTCGGGGTTGATCCATCGGCCGGGGCCGCGAGCTGCTTTACCGCCTAGCGGTGGCCTCGGCGGATCAACCGGTCTCAGGCAGATTACATTGGCCTACCTCTATGGCAGCTAAAGAGCGTTTCGGCCCTGTCCATGCGGATCCGGGGAAAGCCGCAGACACCGCCGAGCTGCCGGCGGGGCTGTCCACGCGCCCGCTGCTGATGGTGGACATCGACGGCGTTATCTCGCTGTTCGGGGCGTTCAGCCTCGACGCGGCCGACGGGCGCGAGGGATCGCTGCACTCGATCGAGGGCATACCGCACTTTCTTTCGTCCGCGGCCGCCGCTCACCTGCTCGAGCTCGCGCCGCTGTTCGAGCTCGTGTGGGCCAGCGGCTGGGAGGAGAAGGCCGGCGAACACCTCCCGCGGCTGCTCGGTCTGCCCCCGCGACATCCCTCATCTGAGCTTCGAGCGGGGCGTCGGGCGCTCGAACGCGCACTGGAAGCTCGACGCGATCGACGCGTACGCCGGCGCAAGCGCCGCTCGCGTGGATCGACGACGCGCTCAACGACGCCTGCCGCGAATGGGCGAGCGCGCGGGCGGCCCCCACGCTGCTCGTGCAGACCGAGCCCGAGCGCGGGCTGACCAGTCCGGGAGGCCGAGGTGCTCGCGCGCTGGGCGAGGGACCTCGCGGCTAGTTGACGGCCGCCGGCGCGTTGAGCGTCAGGCCTTCGGAGACGCTCGCGCCGAGGCCGGAGCCGCCTGGGAAGAGAGCGCGCAGATGCTGGGCGGGGCCCGGCGCCGCGGGCACGGGTACGAGCGCCGACCACTGGCCCTCGGCGCCGGTCTGGGCCTCGGCGAGCGTGTCTCGGTGACGGCTTCGCCCCTGCCTGGCGACGGTCCGCGACTGCACGATGACCGCGGCGCCTGCGACCGGCGCGCCCGTGGGCAGCGTGAGCGTGCCCTCGAGCGTCTGCTGCGCCGGCGCGGCTGCGGCAGGCGTGCTCGTGGACGGGGCGCCCGTGCCGCCGGGTTCGGCGGCGGGGGCGCCGGGCACCTGCGCGCCGAGGGCGAGCGTCAGGCGCGCTCCGTTGCCGGCGAGCCTTCGCACGACGGGGCGGATCGAGGGCAGCTCGCCGTAGAGGACGTCGCCGGGGCATTCGGTGGAGTCGCCGTCGCGGTGGCCGGCGATGTGCGGCAGCAGGACCCTGTGCGTTGCCGGGGTATTTGCTGTACTGCGCGCCGGCCGGGTTGACGCGGACGGCGACGTGCCCTGGGCGGGCACGCCGTGGAGCGGGAGCTTCCAGGCCAGCAGCGACTGGAGCGCGTCCGTGCGGCCGGCGGAGATCGGGACGAGCTGAACGTCCCGAGCACCGAGACGCCGGTTGAGACGTAGTTGTAGCCGCCCGCGTGCGCGCCCGTGACGGCCTCGGCGATGCCGCCCGCGCGGGCCTCGAAGATGCGCCCGTAGAGGTCGACGACGAAGTTGTAGCCGATGTCGTTCCAGCCGTTCGTGTAGACGTGGAAGGCGTAGATCGCCCGCAGCATCGCCGGCACCTCGCCGGCGCCGTAGCCGTTGGGGTTCTCGGTGTGGTGCACGAACGCCATCCGCACCGAGCCATATTCCGGGGCGACGCGCGGCGGCGAGATCCCGAGCGCCCAGGCGCGGCGGGCGATGATCGGCGGCTGCCCGGCGCCCGCGGCGAGCGCGCGGCTCGGCCAGCGCGAGCGACGCCGCTGAGGCGTCGTGTGCGAGCGCGCGCCCGCGCCGGCGCTGACGTCGACGATGTGGAGCCCGCGCCGGCGAGCGGGTGTGTGGGCAGCACCTGGACGGCGCTCGCCCCGCCCGTCCAGATCGGCTCGCCGACGCTCTCGCCGCCGGGGTCGCGGCGCCTTCCTGGTCGTGTCCCCGCGAGCCGGCCGAGACCCACGGGCTCCACCTCCCCCCCGCCCCGCGGAAGCGCAGGCGGATGTGCGCGCCGGGCTCGCCCGCCCAGGAGAGCCCGAGCAGGTCGGCGCCGGAGCGGGAGCTCGATCGTCGGGCCCGCCGGCGGGGACGGCGCCGAGGTCAGGGTGCTGAGCCGCGTCTGCGGAGCTGCGCCTGGGCGGCGGCGGCCGGCGGCGCGGGCGCGGGTCAGTCCTGCCGCCACGGACGCCCGCGCCGCCCGCGAGAAGCGATCTGCGCGTCAGATGGGAATCCATCGACACCTCAGTACAGCGAATCCCGGCGCGTCAAGGCGCCGTTTGCCGTGAGATTCCGCTCACGCAGGGACGGCGGGCGTGCGGCCGGAGCCCCCGCGCGGGGACTCCGGCCGGCCCAGCATCTACTTGTCGCTGGAGCCGTTGTCCTCGGGGATGGCGAGGTCGGCGAGTTCCTCGGCGAAGCCGGGGTCGGTGCCGCCGGCGCCGATCTTCTCGAGCGACGCGAGGTCCGCGTCGAACTCCTGGCCGTAGCCGGCGCCGAAGGCGTCGCCGCCCGCGAGCCCGAGCTCGGCTGCGATCTCGTCCTGGTCGAGCAGGCCGACATCGTCGATCGCGCGGGGAAGCGGCTCGGACGGTTCGATCTCGATCCGCCTGTAGCGCTTCAGGCCCGTGGCGGCCGGGATCAGCTTGCCGATGATCACGTTCTCCTTCAGGCCGTTCAGACGGTCGATCTTGCCTTCGAGGGCCGCGTCCGTCAGGACCTTCGTGGTCTCCTGGAAGGAGGCCGCCGAGAGGAAGGAGTCCGTGTTCAGGGACGCCTTCGTGATCCCGAGGATGATGTCCTCGAACTGTGCTCCCTCGCCGCCGTCGCCGGTGATCGCGTCGTTCGCCTTGGCGAACTCGAAGCGGTCGACGAACTGGCCCGGCAGGTAGTCGGTGTCGCCCTTCTGGTCGACCCGGACCTTTTTGAGCATCTGGCGGACGATCAGCTCGATGTGCTTGTCGTTGATGTCCACGCCCTGGGACTTGTAGACCTCCTGCACCTCCTTGACGAGGTACTGCTCGGTCTCGGTCCGGCCGCGGATGGCGAGCAGCTCGTGCGGGTAGACCGACCCCTCGTTGAGCTGCTTGCCCGCCTTGATCTTCTCGCCGTTGCCCACGAACAGACGCGTGCGGCGCGGGAAGGCGTGCCGGTGCTCCTCGCCCGCGTCGTCGGTGATCACGACGGTGAGGGCCTTGTCGGTCTCCTCGATCGTCACGACACCGTCCTCCTCGGCGATCTTGGCGAGCCCCTTCGGGCGGCGCGCCTCGAAGAGCTCGACCACGCGCGGCAGACCATGCGTGATGTCCGCGCCGGCGACTCCGCCGGTGTGGAACGTGCGCATCGTCAGCTGCGTTCCGGGCTCGCCGATCGACTGCGCGGCGACGATCCCGACCGCGTCGCCGACCTGGGCGAGCGCGCCGGTCGCCATCGCGCGGCCGTAGCAGGCCTGGCACACGCCGCTGGGGGCCTCGCACTTCAGGACCGAGCGGACGGGGACCCTGATGTCGGTGCCCTTCTCGTGGTCGTCCGTGAACGCGCTCGATCATCTCGGCGAGCTCGGCACGGCCGATTTCCACGCCCTGCTCGGCGAGCATGCGCCCGCGCTTGGTCTGTGATCGGCAGTGGCCGCGAAGCGCCCGACGAGACCGTCGTTCGGCTCGCCGTCGTCCTTGAAGACCGGCAGCTCGATGTACTCCTCGGTGCCGCAGTCGGCCTCGCGGATGATGACGTCCTGCGCCACGTCGACCAGGCGGCGTGTCAGGTAGCCCGAGTCGGCGGTCCGCAGAGCGGTGTCGGCCAGGCCCTTTCGCGCGCCGTGGGTGGAGATGAAGTACTCCAGCACCGACAGGCCCTCCATGAAGTTGGCCTTGATCGGACGCTCGATGATTTCACCCTTCGGGTTGGCCATCAGGCCTCGCATGCCCGCCAGCTGGCGGATCTGCTTGAAGGAGCCACGGGCACCCGAGTTGGCCATCATGAAGATCGGGTTGAGAACGTCGAGGTTCTCGACCATCGCCTCGGCGACCTCGTCGGTGGCGGCGTTCCACTGCTCGACGACCGCCTCGTGACGCTCCTCCTGGGTGATCAGGCCGTCGTCGTACTGGCCGGTGATGTCGCCGACCAGCGTGTCGTACTTGTCGAGGATCTCCTGCTTCCTGGGGGGCACGACCACGTCGTTCTTGGAGATCGTGATCCCCGCCTTCGTGGCGTACTTGAACCCGAGGTCCTTGAACGCGTCGAGCACGAGCGAGATCGTCGTCGCGCCGTATTTCTGCACGAGCAGGTCGATCAGCTGCGTGGTGTCACGCTTCTTCATCGACTGGTTGACGAACACGTACTCGGCGGGGTCGAACGCGTCACCGAGCGCCTCGCGCAGCGCGCGTTCGATTCCCTCGTTGTAGATGATGCGCCCGACCGTGGTCAGCACGTGGCCGTCCTCGCGCCACGGCGGCCTGTACTCGGCGAGCGAGTGCAGCGTCACGACTTTGGCCTCGTAGGCGAGTTCGGCCTCCTGGGCCGTGCGGAACGCGTGCAGGCGCTCACCCGCGACCGGCGGCTCGCCGTTGCGGATCTGCTCGAACTTGGCTGCCAGCTCCTCGGGCTCGTCGCCGTACGTCAGGTAGTAGGCGCCGAGGATCATGTCCTGCGTCGGGGTCGCCAGCGGCGCCCCGTGCGCGGGGGACAGGATGTTGTTGGAGGAGAGCATCAGGATGCGCGCCTCCGCCTGTGCCTCTGCCGAGAGCGGGAGGTGGACCGCCATCTGGTCTCCGTCGAAGTCGGCGTTGAACGCGTGACAGACGAGCGGGTGGACCTGGATGGCCTTGCCCTCGACCAGCAGCGGCTCGAACGCCTGGATGCCCAGACGGTGCAGGGTCGGTGCGCGGTTCAGCAGCACCGGGTGCTCGTGGATGACCTCCTCGAGCACATCCCAGACCTCGCCGATCATCGAGTCGACCATCTTCTTGGCGGCCTTGATGTTCTGCGCGGACTTGCGCTCGACGAGGCGGGCCATGATGAACGGCTTGAACAGCTCGAGCGCCATGATCTTCGGCAGGCCGCACTGGTGCAGCTTCAGGTACGGGCCGGCGACGATCACCGAACGTCCCGAGTAGTCCACGCGCTTGCCGAGCAGGTTCTGGCGGAAACGGCCCTGCTTGCCCTTGAGCATGTCCGAGAGCGACTTCAGCGGCCGGTTGCCCGGGACCCGTCACCGGGCGGCCGCGACGGCCGTTGTCGAACAGCGCGTCGACGGCCTCCTGCAGCATCCGCTTCTCGTTGTTGACGATGATCTCGGGCGCGCCGAGGTCGAGCAGACGCTTCAGGCGGTTGTTCCTGTTGATGACACGGCGGTACAGGTCGTTCAGGTCGGAGGTCGCGAAGCGGCCGCCGTCGAGCTGGACCATCGGGCGCAGCTCCGGCGGGATCACCGGGACGGCGTCGAGGACCATCATCTCCGGTTTGTTGCCGGACTGGATGAACGCGGAGACGACCTTCAGGCGCTTGACCGCGCGGGCCTGCTTCTGGCCTTTGCCGGTCTTGACCTGGTCCTCGAGCTCGACCCTTTCCTGCCTCGAGGTCGACCTGCTGGA
>CAVUCP010000002.1:0-652720 GCA_963740075.1 uncultured Solirubrobacteraceae bacterium
AGAGCGGGAGCGACGGGACTCGAACCCGCGAATGTCACCCCGCGGGTCGAGGTCCGGAGCTGAGCGGCCGAAGCGGAGTGCCTCCAGACTGGAGATCGGCCGGCATCAAGCGGCACGTGATCGTCGGCGTGAGGTGAGTCCGTCCGATCAGCAGTCGCCAAACGGGTTCTCGACTCGTAGCCCCGCGTAGTTTTGGCCGTCGCTGAGGTCCTCTGAGAGGACAACCTCGCAGCCGAGCGCCCGTGCGGCCTCTAGGATCGCCGCATCCGTAGGAGATCCCGAATTGCTGTCGCGTGGACATCGCGGCGAGCATCACGCCGATCGTTGTGTCCTGGATGGTAAAGCGTTGGAAGGAGTCGATGAGCGCTGCGGCCTGCTGGTGGGTCAGGCGATCCGCCCGGGTCTCGCGCGTCGCCTGGACATAGAACTCCTGGAGCACCTGAACCGATAGCCCCAGGTCCCTGGCGCTGAGGAGCTCGTTCGCTCGAGCGGCCCTCGCTCGCTCGTCGGGGTCGCGCGAGATCGCATAGAGCAGGACGTTGGTGTCAACGAATCGCACGGCCGTGCAGCTCCTCACGGCTGAGACGGTCGCGGGCGCTGAAGCGCCCGATCTGCTCCTGGGTGCACCGTTGTTGCGCCTCGAGCCGCGTGAACTCGGCCTCCCGATCAGAGAGCGAGCGCAGGTACTCGGCAACGAGCGCGCTGACCGAGCTACCCTGCTCCGCCGCGCGGATTCGCGCGGCACGGTAGACATCATCCGGAACGGATACAGTGATATTTGTCACTGTGCAGCACAGTATCACAGAACCACAGCGTCGTAGGGGGGCGTAGCCGGAAAATCACCCTCCGCATTCACCGCCTGATGTTCGACGAGTACTACCGACAAACCCCGACCTCGACCGCGCAATCGAGCTCCTCGCCGGCTTCCGGGGATTCTGGGACGCCGAGAGCGACCCAGCCGAGCGACGCAAGCTCATCACCAGCCTCTTCGACCACATCTGGCAAGACAACGGCACCATCACCGACGTCAAACCCCGCTCCGCCTTCACCGCCTACTTCACAGCCCTCGAAAGCAGCCCACGCCCTCCCCAAAACAAAGGAGCAGGACGCGGGGTATCAAAAGCGGGAGCGACGGGACTCGAACCCGCGACCTCTGCCGTGACAGGGCAGCGCTCTAACCAACTGAGCTACGCCCCCGCGGTTGCCCGGAGCGCCCTGCGGACGCGCGCGTGCTCGACCAGTATGCCAGGGGACGGCGGTCTGCCGGGGACAGGACCCCTCTGGCGCTTGGACGGTGCGGTGTTCTACGCTGTTGCGCATGGCGCTAGTGGGCCCACCGCCAATCCCCGACAACGGGCTCTTGCCGGTCCTGCTTCAGGACCTGCGGGACGAGCGCGCGGCGACGGTTCCGTTCCCACCCGGCGAAACGAGCTTTTCGCTCGCCAGGACGCGTCGCATCGAGACCGAACCCCTGGAGCTGCTGCTCGAGTCCTACGAGCGCTTCGGGCCGATCTTCACGCTGCGCCTGCTTCACGGCAACGTCGTGTTCATGCTGGGCCCGGCGGCGAACCACTATGTGCTCGTCAGCAACGCGTCGAACTTCAACTGGCGCGAAGGGCACTTCCGCGACCTGATCGCGCTGATGGGCGACGGGCTGCTCACGATCGACGGGGAGTTCCACCGCCGCTCGCGGCTCAGCATGCTGCCGGCGTTCCATCGCGAGAACCTCGCCGCGATGGTCGACACCGTCCTCTGGGAGGCGGGCGCCGCCGTCGAGCAGCTGGAGGTGGGATCGAGCATCGATCTGTACGCGTGGACGCGCAGGCTCGCGCTGCGCATCGCCATGCGCGCCCTGTTCGGCCTGGACCCCGACGGGGAGCGCGCGCGGTCGGTCGACGCGGCCGGGCTGTTCGAGAGCGCATTGTCCTTCTACTCGACCCCCTACTACCTTCGGGTGCTGCGCGGCCCGCGTTCGGCGTGGGCCTCGATGCAGCGCTCGGCGCGCACCCTCGACACGCTGATCTACTCGGAGATCTCCGAGCGCCGCGCGAGCGGCGCCCGAGGCCTGGACATCCTCAGCCTCCTGCTCGACGCGCACGACGAGGACGGCGCCGGGCTCAGCGACGTGCAGATCCGCGACGAGGTGATGACGCTGATGTTCGCGGGCCACGACACGACGACCTCGACCGTCACCTTCATGTTCCACGAGCTCTCCAAGAAGCCCGACATCGTCGCGCGCCTGGCCGCCGAGCAGGATGCCCTGCTCGCGGATGGCGTCCCGAGCGCCCCACAGCTCCTGTCCGGGGAGCTGCCGGAGCTCGAGATGGTGCTCGACGAGACGCTGCGTATGTACCCGCCTGCGTGGATCGGCCCGCGCCGGTCCGTCGAGGCCTTCGAGTTCGAAGGCCACACCGTCCCCGGCCAAGGCGTTCGTCAACTATTGCTCGTGGGCCTCGCACCACCTCCCCGACGTGTTCGAGAACGCGTCCGAGTTCCGGCCCGAGCGTTTCACCCCCGAGGCGAAGGATGCCCTTCCGAAGGGCGCCTACGTGCCGTTCGGCGGCGGGTCGCGAACATGCATCGGGATGCGCTTCGGCCAGCTCGAGGTGCGGGCGATCGCGTCGCTGATACTCGCGCGCTGCACGCTCTCGGTACCGGAGCACTTCCGCATGCAGATCCACCAGATGCCGACGATCAGCCCGATGCACGGGCTGCCCGTCGTTGTCGGTCCGCGCGCGGGGGTTCCCGACCCGCACGTCGGCTCCGGCGCACCGTCGCGCGTCAGGTGGTTCTCGCGCTGAGCGTGAGGCGGTAGGTCAGCGGACGCTCGCTCTGGACGGTGGCGCCGACACCCTCGATGTAGATGTGGGGGCTGGAGAACAGCGTCAGGTTGAACGCCTGCAGGAGCGAGCCCTCGGGGGTCACGATCAGCCGGCCGTCACTCGGCCCTGCGGTCGCCCGCACCGACGCTCCGAGCCCGAAGAGCGCGCCGCTGACCCGCACCCGCACCTGTCCGCCTTCGCTGCCCTCCAGGCTCACCGCGACGCCCGTCGGCAGTGCCGCCGCCACGGCGGCGGCGGTGACGCTCGCCTGTGCGATCAGCACGCTGCCGTCGCGGGTCAGGCTCGCGTCGGTCAGCGCGATCGGCCCCAGCCGGACGCTCTGCGCGCTGACATGGATGCGGCTGGTTCCCGATCCTTCCTCCAGCAGCGCCTGGGCCTCGGATGGGCTGAGCGTCAGCGCCCCGGCGCTCACGTCGACCGAGTCGGCGTCCTTCCAGAGCAGCTCGACCGCGGGCCAGGCGCTCACGGTCACCGAGCGCACCTCTCCGTAGCGGGCGACGCGAGAGGAGATCCGGCTCGCGGCCAGGCGCGGCAGCAGCAGCTGTGAGGCGGCCGCCGCGAGCGCCAGCAGGCCCGCCGGATAGGCGAGCATCCTCAGGTTGCGATTGCCGGCGCGCCGCATCCCTGAGAGCTTCGCAGGGACGCGGCGCAGGGAGCGGTTCAGGCCGGAGGGCGAACGCGGACGGCGACCCCTGAGTGAGCAGGAGATGCCCGCTGACGCGCCTCGGTTCTGACCCTCCCGCCGCCGCGGCACAACCTCTTCGCTAGCCTTGTGCCCCCCATCGGGGGCGCGTAGCTCAGTTGGCTAGAGCACCTCGTTTACACCGAGGGGGTCGCCCGTTCGAGTCGGGCCGCGCCCATCCCCTCCCTCGCAGCACGGACCAAGTGGCGACATGACCGACGAGCGCGCGATCCGCATCGCCGTCATCGGCTCCGGTCCCGCCGGGCTTCTACGCCGCCGGGCACCTGCTCGGAGCACCCTGCAGAGCGCTTCGAGGTCGACATGATCGAGCGTCTGCCCACGCCGTGGGGCCTCGTGCGCTCCGGCGTCGCGCCCGGACCACCCGAAGATCAAGTCGGTCACCCGCATCTACGAGAAGACCGCCGCGCACCCGCGCTTCCGCTATCTTCGGCAACGTCGACGTTCGGGAGCGACGTCTCGCGCGAGGACCTGCTCGAGCACTACCACGCGATCGTCTACGCCATCGGCTCGCCCGGCCGACCGGCCGCTCGGGTCCCCGGCGAAGACCTGCCCGGCTCGCATGCCGCGACCGAGTTCGTCGGCTGGTACAACGGCCACCCGGACCACACGCGACCTCGAGGTCGACCTGCTGGCACGCCGAGCGCGCGCTCGTGATCGGCAACGGCAACGTGGCGATCGACGTCGCGCGCATGCTGGTGCTCAGCCCCGAGGAGCTCGCGCCGACCGACACCGCCGACCACGCCCTGGACGGTGCTCGCGCGCAGCGCCGTGCGCGAGGTCGTCGCTCGTCGGCCGCCGCGGGCCCGCCCAGGCGGCGTTCACCAACCCCGAGCTGCTCGAGCTCGGCGAGCTCGCGGACGCCGACGTGATCGTCGATGCCGACGAACTCGAGCGTGCCCTGGCCGTGGAGGACGAGCGGGCGCAGGCCGACGCGACATCGCGCGCGCAACGTCGAGATCCTGCGCGGCTACGCCGCGCGCGAGCCCACCGGGAAGCCGAAGCGGATCGTGCTGCGCTTCCTGCTCTCACCGCTGGAGCTCGAACGCCGGCGACGACGGCCGCCTGGCGGCGGTCGAGTTGTCCGCAACGAGCTGGTCGCGGCCGAGGACGGCGCGCTGCGCGCGAGAGCAACGGATGAGCGGGAGACGATCGACGCCGGACTGGTGTTCCGCGCGGTCGGCTACCGCGGGGTGCCGCTGCCGGGCGTCCCGTTCGACGAGCGGCGGCGCCGTGATCGCGAACGATCGACGGGCGCGTCGTCGAGCCCGCAGCGGAGCGCCGGCGCCGCGGCGAGTACGTCGTCGGCTGGATCAAGCGCGGGCCGTCCGGCGTGATCGGCACCAACAAGAAGGACGCGCAGGAGACCGTCGACGCGATGCTCGAGGATCTCTTCCCCGCCGGGCACGCGGCAACACGCCCGGCCGAGCGCCGACCCGCAGGAGGTGCACGAGCTCCTGAACTCGCGCCAGCCCGACGCTCGTCACCTACTCCGGCTGGGAGGCGATCGACCGGCATGAGCGCGCGCTCGGCGAGGCTCAGGGCCGCCCGCGCGTGAAGCTGACGCGGATCGAGGAGCTCCTTCGCGCGGCGGCGGCGCCGGAACCATAGGCTTCGCCGCGAAGTGCTGCGCTGACCGGATCGCAGGTCTGCCACACTGTCGCGCGCGTGGCCCCGTTAGCTCATCTGGTAGAGCGCCGGGCTTTTAATCCGGTGGGGCGGGTTCGAGTCCCGCACGGGGCATCGGGCAACCGGCCCGGATGCTTCGCATGGCCGTCGCGCCGGACGGCCATGCAGCGGGGCTCCTAGACTGGCGGGGATGCCCAGGCTCGGGTGCAACCCGTCGAGCGGCCCCTTGACCGTGCGCTGATGAGCACAGCGTCCGCGCACGAGTTCTTCTCTGCCTCCGCCAGTGTCGGCGGCGCACTCATCGGGCTGCTCTTCGTGGCGATCTCGGTGGCTCCCGAGCGTGTCCTCGGGCCTGATGCATCGGAGGTCCACGGCGTCCGCGCCGCCGCCACGCTCACGGCCTTCACCAACGCCCTCAGCGTCGTGCTGTTCGGGCTGATCCCGGGGTTCAACGCGGGCAGCGCCGCGACGATCGTGGCACTCGTGGGCCTGGTGTTCATAACGGGCGCGCTGGTGCGCGTCTTCCCCGGCTGGCGTGCTGGCAGGATCCGGGCGCTCGACCTCACTTTCCTGGTGGGGCTGATCGCCGTGTTCGTGCTCCAGCTGATCGCCGGCATCGGCCTCAAGCGACACCCTGCCGACACGTCCGACCTCACGACGCTCTGTGTCCTGGTCGTGGTCTGCTTCCTGATCGGGATCGAGCGCGCGTGGGAGCTGGTCGGCGGCCCGAGCGTGGGTCTCGGACATCAGATCGCGGCGATGCTCCAGGACCGCCGCCGCCGTCCCGATGACGAGGACGCTGCAGAGGGCTGAGCTCTCGCGGCCGGCCCGGAACGCGTGCCGTCCTCGCCTTGCCTAGTCTGTTGGCAGCACGGGCACCTGCAGCAACCCACCCGCCCGCGAAATTCCATGTCCTCGATTGACCGACAACAGCAGGTGAGGGGCTCGAGCAGCGCCGTCTTCGTGGCGATCCTGCTGCTGATCGCCGGGTTCATGGATGTCCTCTACGGGATCGCAGCGCTGGGCAACTCGAAGTTCTTCGCGGGCGACACCGTCTACGTGTTCGCGGGCCTGCACACCTGGGGCTGGCTCTCGATCGCCCTCGGTGTGATCGAGCTCTCGGGTTCCATCTCGCTGTTCTCCGGCAACGTCTACGGCCGCGTCGTGGGCATCGTCGCCGCGAGCGTCGGGGCACTGGGCGCGCTGGCGAACGTCGGCGGCGCGCACCCTTGGTGGGCGATCGGCGTGTTCGCGATCTGCATCATCTGCATCCACGGTCTCGTGGTGTACGAAGAGCCGGAGAGGCGCCCGCGCTAGCGGGGTGCCGGCCGCGCCCGCCTACCAGCAGGGTTTGTAGGTCTTGCCGTTCAGCGCGAGGTTGTACCTGACGCCCATGATCCCGGCCGCTTCATCCGCGGCGCAGAAGCGCGAGGGTGGGAGCTTGTACTCGGCGTTGAGCACCGGCTTGCCGGCGTTCAGGTAGGGCTGGAACAGAGCGCATTCCTGATACTGGTTGCACTGCTCGGAGAGGGCGCCGTCGAAGTAGGGCTCCTGTTCGACGCTCTGCTGCGCGTCGTTCTTCTGAAGCACCGCCATGCCGAGCGAGTGGACCTCCTGCGCGACCCAAAGGTTGTATGTCAGCTGCTCGGCCGCCGTGATCGGGAAGCCGCTGTTGTTGGAGAACGCTTCCATCTCGTCCGGCTCGACGGCGTCGAAGCCCTTTTCCCGGCACATCTGGAAACGCGCGGCCATGATCGGCTCGACGATCGAGAGCTGGCGGATGTCGATCCACTTCTCGCCGGGCCACCCGTTGGAGTGCCCGAGGACCGACGCGGGGAACTTGCTGTAGTCCGGCCTGAACTTCTCGGCGGTGCCGACATCGATGTAACAGATGACGTGCGCGCCCTGCGCGTGCAGCGCGGCCACCTGGGCTGCGGTGGTTTCGAAGCCGTCGACGTCATACGCCGCGACGGGCTCCCCCATGCGGATGTTCCCCGTCAGCTGCCAGTACCACGTCAGGTGCTGCGGCGGCGTCCACCATCCCTGCGATGCGCCCGCCCCGAACGCGGCGACTCCCAGCAAGGCGAGCGCCGCTGCGAACGCAAGCCCTACCGTCAGAAACCTTCGCGGTCTGCTCACCATCTCCGTTGACCATGTTAGATAGGTGGCCCGAAAATGGACGCGACACCCAGATGAACAGTCCCGAAGGCGCGCCTCTAGCACTCACGTGGCACGGCCACGCCACGACCCTGATCGAGCTCGACGGGATTCGCCTGCTGACCGACCCGGTCATGGGGGCCCGCGTCGGACCGCTTGTGCGGGTGGCGCCGGCTGTCGCCGCCGACGCCGGTGAGGCGATCGACGCGATCCTGCTCTCGCACCTGCACGCGGATCACGCGGATGCGACGTCGCTGCGCTCGATCGGCAGTGAGACGCTCGTGATCGGCCCGCAGGGAGCCGGGGCGTGGCTCCGGGGGGCGGGGCTCGCGAACGTCATGGAGCTCGCCGCGGGGGACGCCACGCGTGTGGGAGCCGTGTCCGTCACCGCTACGCCGGCGGTGCATGAAGGCCGGCGCTGGCGTTACGGGACGCGCGCGCAGAGCATCGGGTTCATCGTCGCGGGGTCGCTGTCCTGCTACTTCGCGGGCGACACCGACCTGTTCGACGCGATGTCCGAGATCGGCCCCGTCGACGCTGCGCTGCTGCCCGTATCGGGGTGGGGGCCCACGCTCGGCCCGGGCCACCTCGATCCCGAGCGCGCCGCGACGGCAGCAGAGCGGATCTCGCCGAGGGTCGCCGTTCCCATCCACTGGGGAACGCTCGGGCTCCCGCTCGCGCGGCTGCGGCCCAGCGAGCCGGCCGCCCCGGCCCGCGACTTCGCGTCCCTCGTCGCCCGGCGCTCCCCCTCGGTGGAGGTCCGGATCCTCTCTCCGGGAGAGCGCACCGAGGTGACGAGGGTCCCGGCGGGCCGCGCGACGGCGGGGGGAGGGTCGTGAGCAACGAGAAGGCGCGCCCGGAGAACGCCCGAGGCAGGGAGGGAGCGGGAGAGCCGCCGCGGCGCCGGCCGATCATGCGCATCGTGATCATCTGGCTGCTCTCGGCGGGGACGCTCCTGCTGCTGAGCGCGAGCCCGAGCGCCGTCAAGGTCTCGAGCCCCGCGGCGGCGCTCGCGGCCGCTGCGCTGATCGGCATGATCAACGGGCTGATCTGGCCGCTCGTCCTGAGGTTCGCGCTTCCGCTCACGGTGTTCACGCTCGGCCTCGGCGTCGTCGTCATCAACGGCGCGATCGTGCTGCTCGTCAGCTCGTTCGAACTCGGCCTGTATGTCCCGTCGCTCCTTGCGGGCGTGGGGGTGGCGCTCGCGATCACGATCGTGACCACGGCTGTCGCGTCGCTGCTCGCTGTCGACGACGAGGGCTTCTGGTATCGGAACGTCGTCAAGCGCTACCAGAAGCGCGTCGCACCGACCGGCGACCTGGACCATCCAGGGCTGTTCTTCCTGGAGATCGACGGGCTCGCGCACGACGTGCTCGCGCGGGCGATCCGCGACGGGAATGTGCCGACGCTCGCGCGCTGGCTGCGCGACGGATCCCACGAGCTGACGGAATGGGAAACGGACTGGTCATCGCAGACCGGCGCATGTCAGGCCGGCCTTCTTCATGGAAGCAACGAGGACATGCCGGCCTTCCGCTGGTGGGAGAAGGACCGCGCCACGGCGATGGTGACGAACCATCCGCGCGACGCGATGGAGATCGAGAGACGCCACTCCAATGGCCGCGGGCTGCTCTTCGCGGACGGCGCGAGCAGGGCGAACATCCTGTCAGGCGACGCACCGCACAGCCAGCTCACGATGAGCACCGCGCTGGCGCGCGACCGGCATGGGCGCATCGGCCAGGACTACTTTGCCTACTTCGCCAACCCCTACAACGTGATCCGCACGATCGCGCTCGTCGCACGCGAGGTCGTCAGCGAGCTCTGGAGCGCTCACCACCAGCGCCGGCTGGACATAGTGCCGCGCATACACCGCGGCTTCTCCTACGCGCTCGTCCGCGCGTGGGCAACCGTGATCCAGCGCGACCTGCAGGTCACCTCGATCATCGCCGACATGTACGCGGGCAGGCCGGTGGCCTACACGACGTTCCTCGGCTACGACGAGGTCGCCCACCACTCAGGCATCGAGCGCCCTGAGACGCTCGCGACTCTCCGCCAGATCGACCATTCGATCGCGCGGATAGCGGCGGCGGCGCGCGACGCTCCCCGCGAATACAGGTTCGTGGTGCTCTCCGACCACGGCCAGTCACAGGGCGCGACGTTCCTGGACCGCTACGGGGTCTCGCTCGAGGACATCGTGGAGAGCGTGACCACCGGCGCGGTGGCCGGGATGGAGGGCGACCCGAGCGAGGCCCTCGGGTTCATCGGGGCCTCTCTCACCGAGGCCTCGGCCGGGGACTCGGCGATGGCGGGTGCGGTTCGCCGCGCCTCAGGGTTGAAGAAGGACGGGCACGAGGAGCTGCACCTGGGGGCGCACCTTGAAGACGACACGAGCGCGGGGAGCAAGGACGAGCAGCCGCCGCAGGTGGTGGTGATGGCATCCGGATGCCTCGGCCTGATCTCCTTCCCGCGCGAGCCGGGCCGCCTGAGCCTTGAGAGGATCACCGCTCTTCACCCCACTCTCATCGACACCCTGCGCGAGCACCCCGGCATCGGCTTCCTGCTGGTGCGCTCGGACGAGCACGGCGCCCTCGTGCTGGGGCCGGCCGGGGCCAACTACCTGGACGAGGGGCGCATCGAGGGAGATGACCCGCTTGCGCCCTTCGGCCCGCGCGCGGCCCGGCACGTGGCGCGCACCGACGGCTTCGAGCACTGCCCCGACATCGTCCTGAACAGCACCTATTGGACCGCCGGGGACGAGGTGGCCGCATTCGAGGAGCTCGTCGGCTCGCACGGCGGGATGGGCGGGACGCAGTCCCACCCATTCGTGCTTCACCCGCGGGACCTCGAGCTGCCCGAGCAGGAGCTCGTCGGCGCCGAGCACGTCCACCGGTACCTGCGCCGGTGGCTCGTGGCCCTCGGCCACCTGGAATACGAGCCGGAGGCCGAGGACGGCGGGCAGGGCGCGGCCGGCGTACCGGCCGCGCCGGAGGCCGTCTAGGACCCCTGGCTCTCGTCCCCGCCGTCGGCGAGGATCCTGTAGAGCTCGCGCCTGGTGGTGGTGAGCACCTCCCGCGCCTGCACCATCTGGCTCTCGCTGCCGGTCTGCATGACCTGCTTGAAGGCGAAGCCGACCTCGCGGATCAGCCGTCCGAGCTGGTGCATCTCGTCACCGCGGTCGCCTCCGAGGTTCTCCCACGGCGCGGGCTTGTCCGCTCCGCGATCTGCGACGACCTGGCGTCCGGCATCGGTGAGCGCGTAGTGCCTGCGCCCGTCGACCTCCTCCGAGCGGATCAGGCCCTCATCCTCGAGCTGCGCGAGCGCCGGGTAGACCGAGCCGGGGCTCGGGCTCCACAGGTCGCCGCTGCGCTCCTGGACCTCCTGCATGATCTGGTACCCGTTGCGGGGCTCCTCCGCGATCAGCAGCAGCGCCGCGGTGCGGATGTCGCCGCGTCTTGCCTTGCGGCCCCGGCCTCGTCCGCCGCGTCCCCCGAACGGGGGTCCGCCGAACTCTCCGCGAGGGCCGTGCGCGAAGCGCATCGCGCGCCTGCCGCCCGGTCCGTGGCCGTGGGTGTGGCAGCCGCCCTGCTCCTCGGTTGTTGAATGAATTGATTGCGAAAACATATTGAATTCCTATCTTGAGCTATCGAAGTAGCATCAAGATATATCGTTAACTGATTTCTGTCAAGCCCCCCCCCGAAGGTTGGATGGCGAAATCGGCCGCGCCGCGAATGTGCGGGCACGGCAGGAGACTGCGAATCGCCCGCTAGTGGCGGAAGTGGCGGCGGTCGGTGGCGACCATGCTCGCCCCCGCCGCGTTGACGGCCTGCACGACTTCCTCGTCGCGAACGGAGCCGCCCGGCTGGATGATCGCGCTCGTGCCTGCCTGCAGCGCCAGCCCCGGGCCGTCCGCGAACGGGAAGAACGCGTCGGAGGCCAACGATGAGCCCGCGAGCAGATCCGGCTGGAACGTGCCTGCCTTCTCCACGGCGATGCGAACCGCGTCGACCCTGCTCATCTGCCCCGCGCCGATCCCGATCGTCGCACCACCGGACGCGATGACGATCGCGTTGGAGCGGACATGCCTGCAAACGCGCCACGCGAACAGCATGTCCTGCCACTCCTGCTCGGAGGGCTCCCTGGCGGACAGCACGCGCATCTCATCGCGCCTCTCGCTGACAACGTCGCGGCTCTGCACGAGCTGGCCGCCCATGACCGCCTTCGCCTCGAGCTCCTGCGCCGCGGCGGGCCAGTCGCGCAGCTCGAGCAGGCGCACGTTCTTCTTGGCCTGCAGCACCTCGAGCGCTCCCGCGTCGAAGCCGGGGGCGAGCAGAACCTCGATGAACTGGCCCGAGAGCTCGTGCGCGAATGCCGTGTCGACGGGCCGGTTGACGGCGATGACGCCGCCGTAGGCGCTCTGCGGGTCGCAGGCGAACGCGCGCTCGTAGGCGAGCTGCCCGGTCTCCGCGACCGCGCAGCCACACGGATTGTTGTGCTTGACGATCGCGCATGCGGGCTCTGAGAACTCCTCGACGAGCTCGCGGGCCGCGCTGAGGTCCAGGAGGTTGTTGAACGACAGCTCCTTGCCGTGGAGCTGCTCGACGCCTGCGAGCAGGTGCGCCCCGGCGCCGATGCGCGCATAGAACGCCGCGTCCTGGTGGGGGTTCTCGCCGTAGCGCAGGTCGCTCACCTTCTCGTAGGCCTCGAAGCGCATCGGCGGGAAGCCCTCGAACGTGCGGTCCGCGAACCATGCCGCGATCGCCGCGTCGTAGCGGGCGGTGCAGGCGAACGCCTTCGCTGCGAGCGTTCGCCGCGTCGTGAGCGACAGGCGCCCGCCCGAGGAGGCGAGCTCGTCAAGGACGGGCTGGTAGTCGGCGGGGTCCACGACGACCGCCGCGAACGAGCTGTTCTTCGCCGCGGCGCGGATCATCGTCGGGCCGCCGATGTCGATGTTCTCGATGACCTCCTGCTCGTCCGCGTCGCCGCGCGCGACGGTCTGCTCGAACGGGTAGAGGTTCACGCACACCAGGTCGACCTGCTCGATCTCCTGCTCGGCGGCGGCGCGCAGGTGCCCCTCCTCGTCGCGGCGTGCGAGCAGCCCCGCGTAGAGCCGCGGGTGGAGCGTCTTCACGCGTCCGTCCATGATCTCCGGGAAACCGGTGAAGTCCTCGATCGCGCGCACCTGGATGCCCGCCTGCGAGAGCGCGGAGGCCGTGCCGCCCGTCGAGACGATCTCGATGCCCTGCTCGCGCAGCCCCGTGGCGAACTCGACGATCCCGTCCTTGTCCGACACGGAGATCAGCGCGCGCATGACGCGCACCTCTCCGGGGGCGGCGCGCTCGACGCCGCCGACGTGCTCGCCCATCACCTCGCCCTGACTGCTCATGTCAAGAGCCTATCCCTCGATCGGATCGATCGCGATGCGCCGCAGGTTGCCCTCGTCGGGATGCAGCCTTCCGCTCGCCGCGAGCACCACCGCGCGGGACAGGAGCGTGTGCTCCAGCGGCCTTATCCCCGCCATCACCTCACCCTCGGTCCTCGCGTCCGGCAGCTCGACCGCTCCCTGCAGGATCACCGGGCCGGTGTCCATGCCGGTGTCGACGTAGTGGATGGTCACGCCAAAGACCTTCACGCCGTAGGCGAGCGCCTGCTCGACGGCCTTCAGGCCGGGGAACGCGGGCAGCAGGGACGGGTGGACGTTGATCACGCCCTCGGGGAAGTCCGCGAGGAACTGCTCGCCGAGAAGCTCCATGTAGCCCGCGAGCACCACCAGCCGCGCGCCGCGTTCGTGAAGCCAGGACGCCAGCGCCTGATCGCGCTCGCCGCGGCTGGCGAACTCCGAGCGGGGGAACACCTCCGCCGGCACGCCGTGTGCGCGCGCACGCTCGAGGCCTTTCGCCGCAGCGCTGCTCGAGGCGACCGCCACGACCTGCGCCTGCCGGCCGTGGACGGTGTCGAGCAGCGCCTGGAGGTTCGTGCCCTCTCCGGAGATCAGCACCGCGATGGGGTAGAGCTCGCTCACGCGGGCGGACCATAGCTGTGACGCACGTCACACAGCCGGGCGCCTGCCCTTCCTTCAATGGAATGAGGGAGCAGAGGGTTGCTGCGGAATCCATCCACGCCCAGGAGACCAGCACCCATGCTTACAGCGTTCATCGTCACCTTCGTGATCATCCTCGCCCTCGGCCTCGCACAGCGGGGCTCAAGCCGGGCGATGATCGAGCACCGGCCGTACAACAACCGCTACAACGACGCCGCGGGAGCGCGCGAAGACCACCTCGGCTAGACAGCCCCGGCCCGTCGGCTACAGGGACACGGGGATCCCGCCCCAGTCCTGCGGGTCGGTGTCGGCGATCGTCTGGGAGAACGTCCACTGGTGCCCCGCGGGGTCCTGTGCCGTGTACTGGCGCTCTCCGAACGGGAACTCGGTGATCTCCTCGATGATCACCGCGCCGTGTGCACGCGCTCGCTCGAGGTGCGTGTCGACGTCCTCGACGCGCACCACGACGCTGTGGGTCACCTCGCCGTCCCGTGGTGGCCGTCGATCGCCGCGGACGTCGCCGATGATCACCGCGCCGTCGCCGACGTTCATCTGCGAGCGGTGGTTCTCTCCGATCTGCAGGCGCTCGGCGAACCCGAACGCCGCCGTGAGCCAGTCGACCGCGTCGCGCACCTCCGGATAGATGAGCACCGGGATGACGGTGGGTGCGGGGATCGAGCGGTTCGGCCTCACGCTGTGCCCAGGATACGCGGCCGGCCGCCCGGTTGTCAGGTCTGGCGGGTGGGAGGTTAGGCGCTCACGAGCGGCACGTCGGGCGCCTGCTCGAGCGAGTACTTGCCGGCCGCGCCGTCGCTGCCCGCGAGCGGGTAGCGGCCTGTGAAGCAGGCGTCGCAGTGCGTCTCGCTGCGTCGCACCGACGGCCTCGTAGACGCCCTCCAGCGACAGGTAGTGCAGCGAGTCGCAGCCGAGCTCCTGCGCGACCTGCTCGGTGGTGCGTTCGTGCGCG
Organism: uncultured Solirubrobacteraceae bacterium; assembly: GCA_963740075.1. Taxonomy (GTDB): domain Bacteria; phylum Actinomycetota; class Thermoleophilia; order Solirubrobacterales; family Solirubrobacteraceae; genus Palsa-744. The sequence continues at coordinate 14,331 of CAVUCP010000002.1, forward strand.
ATCATCTCCTCGCGCGTGGACATGTCGATGCCGTAGTGGCAGGGATGCTTGATCGGCGGCGCCGAGATCCGCATGTGGATCTCCGCCGCGCCCGCGTCACGCAGCATCTGCACGATCTGCCGGGTGGTGTTCCCCCGCACGATCGAGTCGTCGACGACGACCAGGCGCTTGCCCGCGATCACCTCCGGCAGCGGGTTGAACTTCAGGCGCAGGCCGTGCTTGCGCAGCTCCTGGCCGGGCTGGATGAACGTCCGCGCGACGTAGCGGTTCTTGACGAAGCCGTCGTCCTGGGGCAGGCCGGCGGCGCGCGCAAGGCCCCGCGCCGCCGGGTTGCCCGAGTCCGGCACCGCGATCACCAGATCGGCCTCGACGGGCGCCTCGCGCCAGAGGATCTCGCCCATCCGCCCGCGCGCGACCTGCAGAACCTGGTCGTTCATGCGCGAGTCCGGGCGCGCGAAGTAGATGTACTCGAACACGCAGAACGCCCGCCTGCGCGCCCGGCGACGACCATGCGGCTCTCCAGACCGTCGGGACCGAGCGTCACGAGCTCACCGGGCTCGACGTCGCGCAGGAGCTTGGCGCCGATGATGTCGAACGCGCACGACTCGCTCGCAACGCAGTAGCGGCCCGGGCCATCGGGGTCGCCCGGACCGGCGTCGAGGGCGCCGAGCACGAGCGGGCGCAGGCCGTGCGGGTCGCGGAACGCGACCACGCGGTCCTTCGTCATCACCACGATCGAGAACGCGCCGCGCAGGCGCGGCAGCACGTCGGCGATCGCGTCCTCGACCCGCTCGGCCGGGTGGGTCGCGATCATCGCGGCGATGATCTCCGAGTCCGACGTCGAGCTGAACGTGACACCGCGCTCGAGCAGCTCCTCATGCAGCTCGACGGCGTTGATCAGATTTCCGTTATGTGCGAGCGCGACCTCGCGGCGCGAGCCGTTCGTGCCCTCCGAGCGCTGCACCGGCTGCGAGTTCTCCCAGGCGTTCGAGCCGGTCGTCGAGTAGCGAACGTGCCCGATCGCCAGCTCACCGGCGAGCGTCCGCAGGTCGTTCTCGCTGAACACCTGGCTGACGAGCCCGAGCTCCCTGCGCGTGATGATGTGCCCGCCCCGGTCGGCCGCGGCGATTCCCGCCGACTCCTGCCCGCGGTGCTGCAGCGCGTACAGCGCAAAGTACGACAGCCGCGACACCTCGTGGCCGGGCGCATACAGTCCGAACACTCCGCACTCGTCGCGCGGTCCATCACGCATCACGTCTCACAACGCTAGCACGGCCCCGCCGCGGGGCTCGTCGGGCCTCACGCGAAACAACTCCGCCAGCGCGCGTGCGCGGCCGTCAGGTCATCGAGCGGACAGCTCGCAGGCGGCCCGGCGGCTCGATACTCGGAGCGACTCCCCGGCGACGGTGCCGATCTCGCGGACCGGTGTGGCGCCACCGAGCGCCGCCAGCGCGCCGCGCCGCCGCTCACGCACGAAACCGCCGGAACCCTCGCCGAACAGCGTCTCGCGTCGCTGCGCCCGGCTCATCTCCGCAGGTCGACTGCGCGCTCCGATCGCGCCGGCCAGGCAGCACTCCGCCAGCGCAACAGCAAGGCCGCCCTCGGCGATGTCGTGAGCGCTCGAGAGCGCCCCGGCGCGCACCGCTTCCCTGACCGCGAGCTGGGCGGCGCTGACGCCTGCGAGGTCGAACGCGGGCAGGCCGTCGGGCAGCGGCTGCCCACGGAGCTTGGAGAGCTCGCTGGCGTCGAGCGACGGGCCGAACGGGCCGACCAGCGCGATCGCATCGCCCTCGCTCGGGCGAAGCCGAGCCGGCCTGCGCGGGCGGCGTCCGGCAGCCGGCCGACCATGCCGATCACCGGCGTCGGGTAGATCGGGCCGGTGGCCCCCTCGTTGTAGAGCGAGACGTTGCCGCCGACGATCGGCGCGCGCAGCGCGCGGCAGGCCTCGCCGAGCCCGCGGACGGCCTCCGTCAGCTGCCATGCGATGTGCGGCTTCTCGGGGTTGCCGAAGTTCAGGTTGTTGGTCGTGCCGAGCGCCTGCGCGCCGACGCACGCGAGGTTCGCCGCGCACTCGAGCACCGCCTCCATCGCCCCGCGGTAGGGGTCGGCCGCGACACGCCGGCCGTTGCAGTCGATGCTGACGGCGAGGGCCGCGCCGTCGGCGAGCGCGCAGCACCGCGGCGTCGGCCTGCTCGGGGCGCCGCACCGTGCGCGACTGGACGATCGAGTCGTACTGCTCGAACAGCGGCCTGCGCGAGGCGATGTTCGGCGCTCGCGAGCAGCGCCAGCAGCGTCTCCGTCGGGCCCTGTGCCGGGCCGAGCGTCGCCGCGGCGCCGGGTAGATCGGCTCCGTCGGACGTTCGGGCGCGAGGTCATACAGCGGGCAGTCGTCGACGAGCGCCCGCACGGGCATGTCGCCGAGCAGCTCCCCGCCGCGCAGGACGCGCATCGCTGCCGCTGTCGGTCACCGTGCCGATCGCGGCCCCGGAGACCTCCCATCGCTCGCACAGCGCGAGCACCGCGGCGACGTTGCGCCGGGCTCCACGACGCAGAGCATCCGCTCCTGGGACTCGCTGACCATGACCTCGAACGGCTCCATGCCCGGCTCGCGCAGCGGCATCGCGGCGATGTCGATGTCGATCCCGACCTCGCCCTTGGAGGCCATCTCCGAGGCGGAGGACGTGAGCCCGGCGGCGCCGAGGTCCTGCAGGGAGACGAGCAGCCCGCTGTCGAGGAGCGCGAGCGAGCACTCGAGCAGCTTCTTCTCCTCGAACGGGTCGCCGACCTGCACGGTGGGGCGCTTGTCGTCGTCCGCGCCGTGCTCGCCGAGCTCGGCCGACGCGAGCACGGAGGCTCCGCCGATCCCGTCACGGCCCGGTCGAGGCGCCGAACAGCACGAGCATGTTGCCCGGTCCGGCCGCGGCGCTGCGCATCAGCCGCTCGCGCGGGGCGAGGCCGAGGGCCATCGCGTTGACCAGGCAGTTCTGCTCGTAGGGGCCCTCGAAGTAGACCTCGCCGCCGACCGTCGGCACCCCGATCGAGTTGCCGTAGTGGCCGATCCCTGCCACCGCGCCGTCCAGCAGGTAGCGCGAGTGCGCGCCGGAGGGCTCGCCGAAGCGCAGCGAGTCGAGCACCGCGATCGGCCGGGCGCCGATCGCGAAGATGTCGCGCAGGATCCCGCCGACCCCGGTGGCGGCCCCCTGGAACGGCTCGACGGCGCTCGGGTGGTTGTGGGACTCCACCTTGAATGCGCACACCAGGCCCGAGCCGGCGTCGACCGCGCCGGCGTTCTCGCCCGGCCCCATCACCACGTGCTCGCCCTCGGTCGGGAGTGTGCGCAGCAGCTTCTTGGAGTGCTTGTAGGCGCAGTGCTCGCTCCACAGCAGCGAGTACATCGCGAGCTCCACCTGGTTCGGCGGCGCTCCCTGCTTCTCGCAGACGAGCTCGTACTCGGATGCGGTGAGCCCGAGCGCGAGCGCGTCCTGCAGCGTCGGCGTGGCGTGGCCCTCAGACACCGCCGGCCTCCACCGTCATGCGCATCGACTCGAAGATCCTCAGCCCGTCCGTCGAGCCGCCGATCAGCTCGTCGACGGCGTGCTCCGGATGGGGCATCAGGCCGAACACGTTTCCGCGCTCGTTGCACACGCCCGCGATGTCGTGCACCGACCCGTTGAAGTTCTCGCCGGCGGCGTAGCGCAACACGAACTGGCCCGAGCCGTCCATCCTCGCCAGCGTCCCGGCGTCGGCATACCAACGGCCCCATGAGTGCTTGGCGGGGATGCTCAGACGCTCCCCCATCGCGCATGCGCGCGTGAACGGGCCGCCGCCGTAGAGGACCTCGAGCTCGACCTGCCTGGAGGTGAATCGCAGGTTCGCGTTCGGCAGCAGCGCGCCCGGAAGCAGCCGCGCCTCGCAGAGAACCTGAAAGCCGTTGCAGATCCCGAGCACGAGCCCGCCGCCCTGGGCGAAGTCGATGACCGACTCCATCGCCGGCGAGAAGCGGGCTATCGCGCCGGCTCGCAGATAGTCGCCGTAGGAGAAGCCGCCGGGCACGATGATCGCGTCGGCGTCCGCGAGGTCGCGATCGCCATGCCAGATGAGGTGCGCGTCGCCGACCCGGCGGGCGGCTGCAAGGGCGTCCTGCTCGTCACAGGAGCCGGGAAACTGGAGCACCCCGAACCGCACGGGGCGTCAGTCGCCGCCTTCCAGCAGCTGGACCTCGTAGTCCTCGACGAGCGGGTTGGCGAGCAGCTTCTCGCACATGTCGGCGAGCTGGCCCTGGTCCTCGAGGTCGAGCTCGATGAGCCGGCCGACGTGGACGTTGGCGACGCCCTGGAAGCCGAGCGCCGGCAGCGCCCTCTCCACGGCCGCTCCCTGCGGGTCAAGGATCCCGGCCTTCGGCCGGATCAGCACGCGGGCCCTCACGCGGCACCCGAGCGGGAGAGCCAGGCGCTGAAGGGCTCGCCGGTGATCCGCTCGTAGGCCTCGACATAGCGGGCGCGGGTTCCCTGCACCACCTCGTCGGGTATCTCGGGCGCCGGCGGCTTGCGGTCCCAGCCGCTCGCGGTCGCCCAGTCGCGCACGTACTGCTTGTCGAAGCTCGGCTGGCCCCTTCCCGGCTCGTAGCCGTCGGCGGGCCAGTACCGCGACGAGTCGGGTGTGAGCACCTCGTCGCCGATCACGAGCGCACCGGCCGGGTCGAGGCCGAACTCGAACTTTGTGTCGGCGAGGATCACGCCGACGGAACGGGCGTGATCGGCCGCGAACGTGTACAGCTCCACGGCGACGTCGGCCACCTTGCGCATCAGCTGCTCGTCGCCGACGAGCTCGGCTGCCTGCTGGAAGTCGATCGCCTCGTCATGGCCCACGTCGGCCTTCGTGGAGGGCGTGAAGATCGGCTCCGGCAGCCGGTCGGACTCGAGCAGGCCGTCGGGAAGCTCGATGCCGGAGACGGTGCCGGTCGCCTGGTAGTCCTTCCAGCCCGAGCCGGTGATGTAGCCGCGCACGACGCACTCCACGGGAAGCATCTTCAGGCGGCGCACGACGAGTGCGCGCCCGCGCTCGGAATCTGGCACACCGTCGGTCGCGGAGACCATGTGGTTGGCCACGATGTGCTCGGTCTTGGCGAACCAGAACGCGGAGAGCCCCGTCAGCACCTTGCCCTTGTCGGGGATCGGCGTGGGGTGCACCGCGTCGTAGGTGGAGATGCGGTCGCTCGCGACCATCAGCAGGCGGCCCTCGGAGCCGACGCTCTCCAGCTCATAGATCTCACGGACCTTCCCGCTTGCGATCAGGGGCAGGTCGGCGAGAGTCCTCACGTGGCGCGATGCTACCAGCGCCACCGGCCGTTTTGCGCTCCAGCGATCAGGAGATCTCGTCGAGGCGGGCGATGATCTCGCCGGCGTGGCGCGCGAAGTGCGAGTAGTCGAAGATCTCCTGCAGGTCCAGGGCGCTCGCGCGCTCGTCGGCGGCGAGCAGGTCGCGCAGCGGGATCCCCTCATCCCAGGCGCGCTGTGCGAGCTCCTGCACGATCCTGTACGCGTCGTCGCGCGATATCCCGCTCTCGACGAGGGCGAGCAGGACGCGCTGGGAGAACAGCGCGCCGTGTGTGAGCTCGAGGTTCTCGCGCATCCGCTCGACTTCGACGCTCATGTCCCTGACGAGCGCGATTGCGCGGTGCTGCAGGTAGTCGAGCAGGATCGTCGAGTCCGGGAGGATCACACGCTCGACCGAGGAGTGCGAGATGTCGCGCTCGTGCCACAGCGCGACGTTCTCGAGGCCCGCCTGGGAGTTCGCGCGAAGGACCCGCGCGAGCCCGGAGATCTGCTCGCTCTTGATCGGGTTGCGCTTGTGAGGCATCGCCGAGGAGCCCTTCTGGCCGGCGCGGAACGGCTCCTGCACCTCTCTTACCTCGGTCCGCTGCAGGTGGCGCACCTCGGTGGCGAGACGCTCGAGGCCGGCGCCGGCGAGGGCGATCGCCTGCAGCACCTCGGCGTGGCGGTCGCGCGGCACGACCTGTGTCGAGACGTCCTCGCGGCGCAGGCCGAGCCGTGCGAGCACGCGCTCCTCGAACATCGGGCTGGTCGCGGAGTACGTGCCGACGGCTCCGGAGAGGGCGCCGACCGCGACCTGGTCGAACGCGCGCTCGAGCCGCAGCGCGTTGCGGTGGGCCTCGAACGCGAACCCGGCGAGCTTCACGCCGAAGGTCGTGGGCTCCGCGTGGACGCCGTGGGTACGCCCCACGCTGAGCGTCTCGGCGTGCTCGCGGGCGCGCGCGGCGAGCGTACGCACGAGCTCGTGCGCGCCGGCGGTGATCGCCTCACCGGCCGAGCGGAGCTGCAGCGCGAGTGCCGTGTCCAGGACGTCCGAGGAGGTCAGCCCGAAGTGGATCCAGCGCCCGGCGGGACCGGCGGACTCGGCGAGGACGTCCACGAAGGCCGCGACGTCGTGGTCGGTGAGCCGCTCGCGCTCGTTCACCGCCTCGACCGTGAAGCCGGCCGCGCGGATCGCGTCGAGCTCCTCGGGGCTCGGCCCGGCGTCCTCGAGCAGCAGCACGAGCTCCTCGCATGCTGCGACCTCGACCCGCCGCCAGGACTCCATGCGGGCGTGGTCGGTCCACAGGGCGGCGAGCTCGGGACGGGAGTAGCGAGGGATCACAGGCCGTGATTATCGCCCCCTCGCCGCGGCCATGCTCGCGGCGCGGCTCCCTCGCCGTGAGACGTCAGCTGTTATGGCTGGTCTGGATCGCGCCGAGCTGCGCGTCGCCGGCCTTCGATTCGACTCCTTTGTCCTGGCTGACGGTGGCGCAGGCGAGTGTCAGCGTGGTGGTGAGCGTGCTGCTCACGGCACCCTGCAACGAGACGGTCCCGATCGCGTTGAAGCTGGAGGCCCCTTCCTGCTCGGCCAGCGGCGAGGACCAGCCGGAGATATCCAGCTCGTTGCCTGATCCGATGCCGGTGAAGCTCGTGCCGGGCGTATCGTCCAATGCGCACAGCACGCTGCCCACGAGAGCACTTTTGGCTTCGGCGAGGAGGACCGCCTTCGCGAACACCAGGTAGCTGCCCGGCGGCACGACCTTGCTGAGGAGCGCCTCTTCCTTCAGCGGGGGGAGGCTCACGACGGTGGTGCTGGTGGATTCGGTGAAGCCCGCCACCGCGCCGTCTGTCCCGTTCGCCCCTGCCTTGCCTTCGGCGCCGGTCGCGCCGGAGCGTCCCGCCGGTCCGGCCGGCCCGGACGTGTTCCAGGAGAGCTTCTGCTCGCCCTTCCTGCATTTGGCCTTCGCCGAAACGATCCGGGTCGCTCCGCTCGTGCGCTTGACGCATGCGTGTATCACCGATGCCTCGGCGCCCTGTGCGAGCAGGAGTCCTGCGAGGGCGAGCGCGCACACCGCGCCCGCGAGGGTGGCCAGGTGCTCAGCGGGCTTGGCTGTCGGCATGGTGATCCTCCGTTTGTCGATTGGGTTCTGCTGCAGTCAGATGCCCAGTATCTGAGCTGCCAGGACCGCCGCATTGCGGGGGTTGTCGAGCCCGACGCACGCCACGGGCACGCCCGGTGGCATCTGCACGATCGAGAGGATCGAGTCAAGGCCGCCCGCGGCCGTGAGCCGGCCCGAGAGCGGCACGCCGATCACCGGCAGGTCGGTGTGCGCCGCCACGGCGCCGGGGAGCGCCGCGGAGATGCCGGCGCCCGCGATGATCACCTTCAGCCCCCTCATGCGGGCGTTCTTGGCGTATTCGGCGACGAGGTCCGGTTCGCGGTGGGCGGACATCACACGCATCTCGTGCATGATCCCGCGCTCGGCGAGCTCCGCGGCGGCTTTCTCCATCGTCTCCATGTCGCTCTTGGAGCCCATCACGATCCCCACGAGCGGGCTGTCAACGTCCATGCCCGCGAGCTGGGTCTCGACGTCGGACTCTGCGATCGGCTCGGGCACGAGCGAGATGCCGCCGGACGAGCCGGGCCTGCCCTCGGGTCCGGACTGCTCTGAGCCGGGGTGACCCGGATCCTCGGCCCTCACAGGGACGCGATGAAGTCGTCGATCGGGATCGCCGAAAGCGTCTCATAGCGTCCCGTTCCGCGCGAGCCGAGCTCGAGCGACACTCGCGCCATCGTGCCCTCGTCGGGTGCCTCGATCACGGAGATGAAGTCGACGTGGCCGAGCGTCGCCCACTGCGCCTTTACGGTCGCACCGAGCTGGGCCACCTCCTGGTTGACCTCCTTGATCCGGTCAGGATTGTTCTTGACCGTCTGCACGCCGTCGGGCGTGAGAGTCGAGAGCATGATGTATGTCGGCATTGACGGTGCTCCTCCCGTGGGTTTGGGGTGCTCGCGCGGTCGCGCTCACCGACGTTTGTAGCGGATCGGGCGCGGCGGTGACCGCCTATCGGCCCAGCCGAGGTTCTTACTCGCGCCGTCGGCGCGAGTAAGAACGCCCGGGCTACGGGCTAGGCCCTAGGAACGCTGAAGGCCGAACCGGCGACCTTGCAGTTTTCCGAGCCGCCGGCGACTTCCACGAACGCGTTGAGGAAGATCACGGAGCTGCTCGTCGTGATCGTCGCGTTTACGTACGCGATATTCGCCACCGGGCTTTTCCCGTTGGTGGCGAGCGTGGCGAATGTCGCCGTGGTCGCGAGTGACGCGTTGTGCACGGGCTGTTGGAAGGATTCCGTGGCTTCGCCGTTCGTCTTCGAGTCCGACATGCCGGACACGGCCACGGACCCCGCAGGACCGACCCCTTCGAGGTTCACAACGTCCGCCACGATCGCGTTGGCGCAGTCGAGGTTGACAGTCACCCCTGAGAGCGAGAAGAGACCCGTCTTCTTTTCTCCCAGGAACGGTGCTTCGGAGACGACGTTGAACGCCGTGGCGCTCTGGGGCAACCCGTTCGTCCCGTCGTCCCGTTCGTCCCGTTGGTCCCGTTGGTCCCGTTGGCGCCTTTGGCGCCTGCGGGTCCGGTGGTGTTCCAGGAGAGTTTCGTTTCGCCCTTCTTGCACTTCGGCTTCTTGGTGAACACCTTCGCGGTCCCGGTCTTCTTCGCGCAGGCATAGATCGTCGAGGCCTGTGCGGAGGTTGCGGCGCCCAGCGCGAGCATGAGCAGCATCGCCGCCGCGGCGAGGGTTGCCCCCACGCGGGTTCTCTCAGTAAGCATTCGGTGTCCCTTCGAGTAGTTCGATGCCGCGAACCCCGCGGCCGGCAGGCGCGGGCCCTCCGAGCAATGTCAGCGCGGCCCCCATCCCGTGGTTGCGGGCCATACTCTCAGGCAGCCCGGATCCCACCGGGTCGCTGCGGGCGAGCAGGCGCTCAGGCGGCGGTGGGCGCGTGAACGGGTGAGCTCTCGAGCGCGAGCTCCCCGTCTGCCGCTACGACCGTGACGCTGTCGCCCGAGCGGATCTCGCCCTTCAGGAGCGCGAGCGCCAGACGGTCGATCAGCTGCTTCTGGATGACGCGGCGGAGCGGCCTTGCGCCGTACGCGGGGTCATAGCCGAGGTTGCCGAGGAGCTCGCGTGCGCCGTCTGTGAGCGTCACGGTGACACCGCGCTCGGCGACCCGGTCGATCACGTGTGTGACCTGCACGTCGACGATCTCGCCGAGCTGCTCGCGTGTGAGCGCGTGGAACGGGACGACGTCGTCGAGGCGGTTGATGAACTCCGGCTTGAAGTGGCCCACGAGCTCGTTGCGCAGCTGGGTGTCGGAGAGTCCCTGGGGGACCGGGATGTTGGACGTCATGATCAGGACCGTGTTCTTGAAGTCGACGGTGCGGCCCTGGCCGTCGGTGAGGCGCCCGTCGTCCATCACCTGCAGCAGCGTGTTGAAGACGTCGGGGTGAGCCTTCTCGATCTCGTCGAGCAGCACGACGGCGTACGGGCGTCTGCGCACGGCCTCGGTGAGCTGGCCGCCCTCCTCGTAGCCGACGTATCCGGGGGGAGCCCCCACCAGGCGCGAGACGGAGTGCTTCTCCATGTACTCGGACATGTCGATCCGGATCATCGCGTCCTGCGAGTCGAACATGAACTCGGCGAGCGCCCTGGCGAGCTCGGTCTTGCCGACGCCCGTCGGGCCGAGGAACAGGAATGAGCCGATCGGCCGGCCGGGGTCCTGCAGTCCGGCCCTCGAGCGCCGCAGTGCGCTGGCGACGGCGTCGATCGCCTCGTCCTGGCCGATCACCCTTTCGTGCAGGCGGTCCTCCATGTGGATGAGCTTCTCTGTTTCGCCCTCGAGCAGGCGGCTGACCGGGATGCCCGTCCAGCGTGCCACGACCTCGGCGACGTCGTCGGCGTCGACCTCCTCTTTCAGGAAGACGGGCGCAGCCTCCTCGCCGTCGCCGTCCTCCTCGCGCTCGGCCGATTCGCGGTCCTGCAGCTGCTTTTCGAGCTCCGGGATGTCGCCGTAGCGGAGTTTCGCCGCGAGCTCGAGGTTCGCTTCGCGCTCGGCGCGTTCGGCGTCCGTCTTGAGCTGCTCGAGGCGCTCCTTCAGCTCTGAGATCCCCTGGATCGCGTCCTTCTCGCTCTGCCACTGGGCCTTCATCGATGCCGACTGCTCCTTGAGCTCGGTGAGTTCGCCCTCGATCGCCTCGCGGCGTTCCTGCGATCCGGGGTCGGTCTCCTTGCGCAGCGAGGTGAGCTCGATCTCCAGCTGCATGATCCGCCGGTCGACCTCGTCGATCTCGGTCGGCAGCGAATCGATCTCGATCCGGATCTTCGAGGCGGCCTCGTCGATCAGGTCGATCGCCTTGTCGGGCAGGAAGCGGTCGGCGATGTAGCGGTCGGACAGGGTCGCGGCGGCGATAAGCGCGGAGTCCTGGATACGGACCTTGTGGTGCACCTCGTAGCGCTCCTTCAGGCCCCGCAGGATCGCGATCGCGTCCTGCACCGAGGGCTCGCCCACGAAGACGGGCTGGAAACGGCGCTCGAGCGCAGCGTCCTTCTCGATGTGGGTGCGGTACTCATCGAGCGTTGTCGCGCCCACGCATCGCAGCTGGCCGCGAGCGAGCATCGGCTTGAGCAGGTTGGCGGCATCGACGGCTCCCTGGGCGGCGCCCGCCCCGACGATCGTGTGGAGCTCGTCGAGGAACAGGATGATCCGCCCCTCGGCGTCGGACACTTCCTTCAGCACGCCCTTCAGGCGTTCCTCGAACTCGCCTCGGTAGGCGGCGCCGGCTATCAGCGCGCCCATGTCGAGTGCTATCACGCGGCGGTCGCGCAGCGACTCGGGGACATCGCCGTCGATGATCCTCTGGGCGAGGCCCTCGACGATCGCGGTCTTGCCGACGCCGGGCTCGCCGATCAGCACGGGGTTGTTCTTGGTCCGGCGGCTCAGGACCTGGATGACGCGGCGGATCTCGTCGTCGCGGCCGATGACCGGGTCGAGCTTGCCCTCCTCGGCGGTCTCGGTGAGGTCCCTGCCGAAACGCTCGAGCGGGGTCTGCTCCTCCTCGTTCTGGGGTGCGCCCTGCGCTCCGGGGCGCTGCGGCTCAGGCGGCGTCATCTGTCCTCCTCGGCGGTGGTATGCGGAACGGGGAAAGCGCGTCCTTCGCACGCACGATCTCGCCTCCGCGGTAGGGGACCGCGAGCTCGGCCCGGAACGAGCGCCGGACCGTCTCGATCTCCTCGGCGAGGCGGACCTGCGCCTGCAGCGCTTCGGTCTCGATCTCCTCGATCCGCGCCTGCATGCGTTCTATCTCCTGCTCCATGTCGAGTACGCGTTCCACGCCCGCGAGGTTCAGGCCGAGGTCGGCGGTCATCTCCTGGATCCGCCTGAGCTTCTCGACGTCCTCCTGCGAGTAGAGCCTCGTGCCCTTGGGTGAGCGCTTGGGCTCGATCAGCCCGCGCGCCTCGTACATGCGCAGCGTCTGTGGGTGCATGCTCGCGAGCTCGGCGGCGACCGAGATCATGAACACCCCGCGGTCGGTCTCGACCTTCACGCGGGTGACGGAGGCGGCCCTGCGCCGGCGCGGAGCCGGCACCCGGCGGTTCTCGTCGCTCGCGGCCATCAGCCCTCGCTCCCCTTGCCCGCGCCTGTGGCCTGGGTGCTCGCGCCCGCGTCCGAGCCGTTGGGGAACAGCGCGCTGCGGGGGTCGCTGCCCATCGTCCTCGAGAGCTCGTCCACGGCCTTCTGCTGCTCCTCGCTGAGGTTCTGCGGCACGTCGATCACAAAGCGGTAGTGGATGTCGCCTTTCACGGGTGGTTTGCTCCCGAGCTTGGGCGGCCCCTCGCCGCGCAGCCGCTGCACGGTGCCGTGCGCGGTGCCCGGTTTCACCCTCAGCGTCTTGGTCCCGTTCAGCGTGGGGACCTTGACCTCGGCCCCGGTCAGCGCCTCGGGGATCGTGAGCGGCACCTGCACCTCGAGGTTGTCCCCCTTGCGGGTGAACAGCGGCGATGGAGATACGTGGGTGATCAGGTACAGGTCTCCGGCGGGGCCGCCGCTGCGCCCAGGCTCGCCCTTGCCGGCGAGCCGGATGCGGCTGCCGTCTCGCACGCCCGCGGGGATGTTCACGCGCAGGCGCTTGACCGTGCGCACAGCCCCGGTGCCCTGGCACACCGGGCAGGGGTCTTCGATGACCGTCCCCGCGCCGCCGCATCGCGAGCACGGCTGGGAGATCGAGAACATGCCCTGGCCCTGTGTCTCGATGCCGCGTCCCTCACAGCTTGGGCACACCGACGGTGTGGTGCCGGACTTCGCGCCCGTGCCGCGGCATGCGGTGCAGCCGGAGTGCATCGGCACCTGCAGCGGCACCTGGGCGCCCGCGACGGCCTGGTCGAAGGTGATCGACACCTGCGCCTCGAGGTCGGTGCCCTTTTCCGGCCGCGGCTTGGTCCTCACCCGGCGGCCGCTTGCGGAGCCACCGAACAGGTTCGAGAGGATGTCGCCCATCGAGCTGGCATCGAAGTCGAAGTTGCTGAACCCGCCGAAGCCGCCGTTCGGGCCCGCGCCTGCGGTGAACGGGCCGGTGCCGCTGTCGTACTGGCGGCGCTTCTCGGGGTCCCCGAGCACGTCGTGCGCCTGGGAGATCTCCTTGAAGCGGGCCTCGGCCTGCTTGTCGTCCGGGTTGCGGTCGGGGTGGTACTGGCGCGCGAGTTTGCGGTAGGCCTTCTTGATCTCCTCGGCGGTCGCCTTCTTGTCGACGCCGAGCGTCTTGTAGTAGTCGGGACGCGTTGCCATCGCTGCCTCCGCTACGCCGCCACGACCACGCGTGCGGGCCTGATGATGTTCTCACCCAGCCGGTAGCCCGGCTGGTAGACCTCGACGACCGTGCCGCTCTCGCTGCCGCCCTCACCCTGCGGGGCGGTCGCGATCGCCTCGTGCACAGCGGGGTCGAAGACCTCGCCGACGGGCGAGAAGGACTCGATCCCGGCCCTTGCGAGCCCCGCTGCGAGCTCGGCGCGAGCGAGCCTCACGCCTTCGAGCAGCGGGTCGCCCTCGTCGGCGGCATCCAGCGCACGGTCGAGGTTGTCGAGAGCCGGCAGGAGCTCCTTCGCGAGGTTGCCGGCTCCGCGCTCCTGCGCGGCACGGGCCTCGCGGGCCACGCGCTTGCGGAAGTTCTCGAAGTCCGCCTGGGTTCGCTGCGCGAGCGCGAGGTAGTCGTCGCGCTGCGCGAGCGCGGCCACGAGCTCGCCGACGTCGCCGGCGAGCGCGTCCTCGACCTCGTCCTGCGCGAGGGCGTGTGCGCCCGCAGCGGGCTCCCCCGACGCGGCGGCGTCGGGGGAGTGCGCGGTGGCGGCGGCATACGCGCCCGGCTGGTTCTCGGGCTCCTCACCGAGCGGATGGCGGATGTCGCTCATCGCCGCCCCTATGCCTTCGGCTCGTCGACGACCTCTGCATCCACGACGTCCTCCTCATCGGAGGATGCGTCGTGCCCGTCGGCTGCCGCGCCGTTCCCGGATGTGGCGGCCTGCTCCTGAGCGCGCTGGTACATCGCCTCGGACACGGCGTGGAACGCGGTCTGCAGAGCCGACGCCTTGTCGTTGATCGCGTTGGCGTCCTCGGACTCCAGGACCTCGCGAACCTCCTTGATCGCATCCTCGATGCGGGCCTTGGAGTCGGCGTCGACCTGGTCGCCGAGATCCGCGAGCTGGCGCTCGGCCTGGTAGGCGGCGTTCTCCGCGTTGTTGCGGGCCTCCGCGAGCTCGCGCGCGCGGCGGTCCTCCTCGGCGTGGGACTCGGCGTCGGTGACCATGTTTTTGATCTCCTGGTCAGAGAGCCCGGACCCGGCCTTGATCTCGATCTTCTGCTCCTTGCCGGTTCCCAGGTCCTTCGCCGACACGTTCAGGATCCCGTTCGCGTCGATGTCGAATGCGACCTCGATCTGCGGGATCCCTCGCGGCGCCGGCGGGATGCCCGTCAGCTGGAACTTGCCGAGCGACTTGTTGTACTGGGCCATCTCGCGCTCGCCCTGCAGGACGTGGATCTCGACCGAGGGCTGGTTGTCCTCTGCGGTCGAGAAGACCTCGCCCTTGCGGGTCGGGATCGTCGTGTTCCGCTCGATCAGGCGCGTCATGACGCCGCCCTTCGTCTCGATCCCGAGGGTCAGCGGCGTGACGTCGAGCAGCAGGACGTCCTTGACGTCGCCGGCGAGCACGCCCGCCTGGATCGCCGCGCCGACGGCCACCACCTCGTCCGGGTTGACGCCGCGGTGGGGCTCCTTGCCGCGTCAGGTCCTTGACCTTCTCCTGGACGGCCGGCATGCGCGTCATGCCGCCGACCATCACGACGTGGTCGATCTCCTTGACGCCCTTGCCTTTCGCGTCATCGAGCGCCTGGCGGACCGGGCTCACGACGCGGTCGAGCAGGTCCGAGGTGAGCTCGGAGAGCTTGGCGCGGGTTAGACGCGTGTCCAGGTGCTTGGGGCCCGATGCGTCGGCCGTGATGAACGGCAGGTTGATCTGGGTCTCCTGTGTCGTGGAGAGCTCGATCTTCGCCTTCTCCGAAGCCTCGTACAGACGCTGCAGCGCCATCGGGTCGGCGCTCAGGTCGATGCCCTGGGACTTCTTGAACTCCGAGACGAGCCAGTCGACGATCGCCTTGTCGAAGTTGTC
The DNA here is from genome assembly GCA_963740075.1 of uncultured Solirubrobacteraceae bacterium. Lineage (GTDB taxonomy): Bacteria > Actinomycetota > Thermoleophilia > Solirubrobacterales > Solirubrobacteraceae > Palsa-744. The sequence continues at coordinate 29,363 of CAVUCP010000002.1, forward strand.
GCCGCCGAGGTGGTTGTCACCCGCCGTCGACTTGACCTCGAACACGCCGTCGCCGATCTCGAGGACGGACACGTCGAACGTGCCTCCACCGAGGTCGAAGACGAGGATCGTCTGGTCGGACTCCTTGTCGAGGCCGTAGGCCAGCGATGCGGCCGTCGGCTCGTTGATGATCCGCTTGACCTCAAGGCCCGCGATCTTGCCCGCGTCCTTCGTCGCCTGGCGCTGGTCGTCGTTGAAGTACGCGGGGACGGTGATCACCGCGGAGTCGACGCTCTCGCCCAGATACGCTTCCGCGTCGGACTTGAGCTTCTGCAGGATCATCGCGGAGATCTCGGGCGGCGAGTGCTGCCCGTCGGAGACCTCGACGCGAGCGTCGCCGTTGGGCCCGGAGACGACCTTGTAGGGGACGATCGACTCCTCCTCCTTCACTTCGGCCTCCTTGCGGCCCATGAAGCGCTTGATCGAGAAGATCGTGTTCTGCGGGTTGGTGACCGCCTGGCGCTTGGCCACGGTCCCAACGAGGCGCTCACCGGAGGCTGCGATTGCGACCACCGAAGGGGTCGTGCGACCACCCTCGGAGTTCTCGATGACGGTCGGCTCGCCACCCTCCAGCACGGCCATGCACGAGTTCGTCGTGCCGAGGTCGATGCCTATGGTCTTGGCCATATGGAATGCTCCTTCTATTACGCTTATAAATCTAAGCGTGAGTATGGCAGATTTCCTGCCAGAGGTCAAGTCGGGCCGGGGGCGTGGATGCGGCCGGCTCCCGGCATGTGGTGCATCCGGCGCCGCGGCGCGCTACCGTCTGCATATGAACCTGGTTCCCTCGGGGCCGGTGAAGCCAAGGCTCCGCGGCGTTTCCCATGAGTACGCGTTCTTCGTGTCGCTCGCAGCCGGGGTGGCCCTGATCCTCGCGGCATCGAACGGCAGGGCACGCGTCGCGGCGGCCATCTACGCGTTCGCGGTCTCGGCGCTGCTCGGCACGAGCGCCCTCTACCACCGCGTCACCTGGCGCCCGAACGCCCGCCGCTGGATGCGCCGGCTCGACCACTCGATGATCTTCGTGCTGATCGCGGGCACCTACACGCCCGTTGCCCTGCTGGCCCTCAAGGGAAGCCTCGCCACGACCATCCTGATCGTCGTGTGGGCGGGCGCGATCGGCGGGGTCATCTTCAAGCTCTGCTGGATCGACGCGCCGAAGTGGCTGTTCGCCGCCGTCTATGTGGCCCTCGGATGGGTGTCGCTCGCGGTCTTCGGCGAGCTGCCCGCCGCGATCGGCTGGCTCGGCGTCGCCGGCCTGGCGCTCGGGGGCCTGCTCTACACGATCGGTGCCGTGGTCTACGCGAGCGGCAGGCCGAACCCGTCACCGAAGGTCTTCGGCTACCACGAGGTGTTCCACGCCCTGGTCATAGCCGCCGCGGCGCTGCACTATGCGGTCATCGCGTTCGCGGTGCTTCCGCGCGGCTGAGCTCCCCGGCGCTGGGACACATACGCGCGAGCGCGCACGCCCCGCATTCCGGTTTTCGGGCGTGGCAGGTCCGGCGGCCGTGGCGCAGCAGGTTCACATGGAGCTCGAGCTCCTGGCCGGGCGGCGTGAGGGCGAGCATCTCGTCGTGCAGCTCCTCGAACGGCGCACCGGGGCGGAGCAGGCGCAGGCGCATCCCCACACGCGAGACGTGGGTGTCCACCGGCACGTCGCGCATGCCGTATGAGAACAGCAGGACGCACGCCGCCGTCTTGCGCCCGACACCCGGCAACGTCACCAGGTAGTCGCGGGACTCCTCGACAGTGCTTTTCGCCATCCAGTCCAGCGAGAGCTCACGGCGGGGGCCCGGCGGCTGCTCGCTGATCGCTCGCAGGATCGCCTGGATGCGCACGGACTTGACCTTCGAGATCCCGCCCGGCCGGATCGCCGCCTCGACCTCGCCGTTCGGAGCGTCTCGGACCTGCTGCCACTGCGGCATGCGCTCGCGCAGACGCAGATACGCGACGTCGCGGTTGCGGTCGTTGGTGGACTGGGAGAGCACCGTGAGGATCAGCTCCGCGATCGGGTCACCGTGTGGCCGGATCAACGGCACGGAATAGACCTCCCGCAGCCGTTCGCGGACACGCAGGACGCGGGCCCTTGACGGGCGCCTCCACCCCGCCGGGCCCTGCCGGGCACCTCTGCTCGCTGCGCGTGCGGCCATCGCCTCACCGTATCCGCCCGTGCGCGGCCGCTATATCCTCGCCCGATGCCCGAGGTGATCGACCACGACGGCGAGATCGACGGGCTCCCGGTGTTCTGGCGCAGCGCGGCCGCGCCGCCGGGTGCGGCGCCCGCCGCCACGCCCCTGTACGTGCACGGCGTCCCGACCAACTCCGATGACTGGCTCGAGTTCCTCGCGCGCACCGGGGGCCTCGCGCCCGACCTCCCGGGCTTCGGACGCACGGGCAAGCCGGGCTCGCTGAGCTTCACGATCGGCGAGTACGACCTGTGGCTCGAGCGCTTCCTGCAGGAGATGAACGTCGATCGCGTGAGCCTTGTGGTGCACGACTGGGGCGCTGTCGGGCTCGCGCTGGCGCAGCGGCGCCCGGAGCTGATCGAGCGCCTGGTGATCATCAACGCCGTGCCACTGCTGCCGGGCTACCGCTGGCACCGCACGGCGCGCATCTGGCGCACGCCGGGCCTCGGCGAGCTCGCGATGGGCGCCACCAACCGGTTCACGGCGCGGCAGCTCAGCAAGGAGGCGAACGTGGCACCCGGCCCGCTGCCGGACGCCTGGCTCGACAGCGTCGTCGGCCACCTGGACCAGGGGACCCAGCGTGCGATCCTGCGCCTGTATCGCAGCTCGCCGCCCGCGGTGCTGGCCGCGGCGGGAGCGAACCTCTCGCGCATCGACGCACCGTCGCTCGTCGCCTGGGGCATGCAGGACCCGTACATCCCGGCGCGCTTCGCCGCCGCGTATGCGCAGGCCCTGCCCGACGCGCGCGTGATCGAGCTTCCCGATGCGGGACATTGGCCCTGGCTGGACAGGCCCGACCTGATCGGCAGCGTCGCGGACTTCCTGAGCGAACGGTGAGGGACCGCCTCAGAGGGTCCCCGGCGTGGGTGATAACGGCGCTGCTCGGGGTCGTGTACCTCATCATCGCGCCGTCGAGCCCGGATCTGGCGGCGGCCTCCTATCGCAGCAACCTGTTCGCGAGCGTCGGCTTCTCGATCTGGGACAACTCCTGGTACGGCGGCCATCATCTCCTCGCCTACTCGGTGTTCGCTCCCGCCCTCGGGGCGCTCGTCGGCACGCGTGTCCTGGTCGCGGTCTCGCTGACGGCCGCCGCGGCGCTGTTCGCGGCGTTCATCGACGGCCTCTTCCCGCCGCGTGCGACCCGCGTTGCGACTCTGTGGCTCGCTGCAGGGCTCGGCGTCCAGATGCTCTCCTCGCGCGTCGCGTTCGACCTGGGCCTGGCGATCGGCCTCGGGTCGCTGCTGGCCGCCCGGCGGGGGCACATCTGGGCGGCACTGCTGCTGGCGGCCGCCACTTCGCTTGCGAGCCCCGTCGACGGGGCGTTCCTCGCGATGGCGTATGTGGCGTGGGGCCTCGGCGGGAGCTCGCGCGCACGGGCCACGGCGCTGACGGCGGCCGCTCTCGTGCCGATAGCGCTGATCGAGGTCGCGTTCCCGGAAGGCGGCACGCAGCCGTTCGCGGTATCGGCCTTCTGGCCCGCGCTGCTCGGCGTGGTCGTGCTCGCTGTCCTGGTGCCCCCGGAGCAGAGGGTGCTGAGGATCGGCGTGGCGCTGTACGCGGTCGCGATGCTGGCGGCCTACGTGGTGCCCTCCGCGCTCGGCGCCAACTCCGACCGCCTCGGCGCGATCTTCGCCGGTCCCGTGGCCGCCTGCGTGCTGCTCGAATCAAGTCCCGAGCGCAGGCGGCGGATGATCCTGCTCGTGCTCGCGCCGTTCCTGGTGTATTGGCAGGTGAACGAGCCGCTCGGCGACTTCCAGGCGGCGGTTTCCGATCCGGGTGTGAGCGCCTCCTACTATGCGCCGCTGATCGGGGAGCTCCACACGCTCGGCGTTGGCTACGGGGCGCGGCCCGCCCGCATCGAGGTCGTCCCGCTCGCGACGCACTGGGAGGCTCGCTGGGTGGCGCCGCACGTGATGCTCGCCCGCGGCTGGGAGCGCCAGCTCGACGATCTGCGCAACCCCCTCTTCTACGAAGAATCCAGGCGCCTGACGGCGCAGGGATACCGGCGGTGGCTCTCGGAAAACGCCGTCTCGTTTGTCGCGCTCCCCGATGCGAAGGTCGACTATTCCGCCGAAGAAGAGGCTGCCCTGCTGCGCGGCTCGCCCCCCGGATACCTGCGTGAAGTGTGGAGATCGCGGCACTGGCGCCTGTTCCAGGTGCTCGGGGCGCAGCCGCTCGCGCAGCCGCCGGCGGTCGTGAGCGACGTCGGCGTGGAGTCCGTGACGATGCGGGTTCCGGCCGCCGGGTCCTACACGGTCCGCGTGCGGTTCACCCCGTACTGGAAGGTCGTGCCCGGCGGCTGCGTCAGCGAAGCTCCTGGCGGGTGGACACGCGTCAGCGCACGCGGTGCGGGAGTGCTGCAGCTGAAGATCGACTTCTCGCTCTCGCGTGTGCTCTCGCATGGCCCGCGTTGCTCCTGAGCATCGACTAGGCTGTGTCGCTGATGGTCGACCGCGCTCGTGTCCTTCAGGCGCGCGTCCTGCCGCACGGCTGGCTGGACGCGCTGCGGCAGATCTCGCTCTTCGCCGCCGCCTACTTCCTCTACAGGCTCGTACGTGGCCTGGTCGAGACCCACTACGGTGCGGTCGCGTTCGCCCATGCGCGTGACCTGATCGCGATCGAGCGGGGACTGCACGTCTTCGTCGAGCCGTCGATCCAGGCGTGGGCGTCGGGCAGCCACATCGTCATGGTTCTCGCGAGCTGGCTGTACGTCAACGCCCAGACGACGATCACGTTCAGTGCGCTGCTGTATCTCTACCTGCGCCACAACAGGAACTTCTACTTCGTGCGCAACATGTTCATGATCGCCATGGCGATCGCGCTCGTGGCCTACACGGTCTTCCCGACCGCACCGCCGCGCTTCATGCCGGAGTGGGGCTTCATCGACACGGTCTCGGACGTCACCGGCGTGCACATCTCGCACGCGAGCGCGTCGTCGATGTCCCTGTTCAACCCGTATGCGGCCGTCCCGTCGATGCACGTGGCCTTCGCGCTGATGATCGGATGGCCGCTCGCGCGCCTGTCGCGCATACGCCTCGTCAAGGTGCTCTGGGTGCTGTACCCGTTCCTGATGGCATTCGTCATCGTCGTGACCGCCAACCACTTCATCGTCGACGCGTTCCTGGGTGCCGTCACCGCCGGCGTCTCGGCCTGCGGGGCGACGTGGCTCGCGCGCATGCGGCCGAACTCCTGGCGCTTCTCGGCGCTCCCGCGGGCCCGCGCGAGCGCGAGCGGCTAGAGGCGCAGGGCAGATGGCACCCAGGCAACGCGCACCCTCGCGGCGCGCGCGCCCAGCTCAGCGTGCGGGCGGGCGCGGCAGGCGCGCACCGATCGGCTCCGGCGAACGCCGCGAGCTGGTCCGAAACCGCCTGATCGAGTCCCGGCTCACGCCGAACGCGATCTCGCTGACGGGCCTGGTGCTGAACCTCGTGGCGGCCGTGCTCGTCTGGGAACAGCTCTTCTTCCTCGGCGGGATCGCCTTCATCATCGGCTCGATCATGGACACGCTCGACGGCCGCTACTCGCGGATGTCCGGAAAGGGCACGCCGTTCGGCGCGTTCCTGGACTCGTCGCTCGACCGCATCGAGGAGGGCATCGTGCTGACCGCGGTGGCGGGCTACTTCGCGCTCGAGAGCAACCGTGTCGCGGCCGCCGCGGTGGTGGTCGCCGTACTCGCCTCGCTGATGGTCAGCTACACCCGTGCCCGCGCGGAGGCGCTGGGTGTCGAGTGCAAGGTGGGGATAGCGACGCGGCCCGTGCGGGTCGTGATTCTCTCGATCGGCCTAGTCTTCGCGAAGGGCGCCGGGCTCGGGTCCTTCTCGCTGCTCGAGCCAGCCGTCTACGTGCTCGCGGCGCTCAGTCTCATAACGGTGGCGCAGCGCGTCGCGCACGTACACGGCGAGCTGTCGGTGTGACCTTCGGGCTTCTGCGGAGTAGTCTCTCCCGGCGACCCTCACCCCCTTGCGGTCGCCGCATCTGACAAGGCAGGGCAGCCTCTGAAGGCGCCCTCGACCGGGCCCCCGCGCCCGCAAAGGACATTCCACTCGTGACCAAGGAGCTCTCAGACGGCAGCGCCCGCAGCAACGGCGCGCCCTCAACAAACGGCGCGGCGCGCTACCAGCAGGACAAGGTGCGGGTCGCAATCATCGGCGTCGGCAACTGCGCCTCCGCATTCGTGCAGGGCATCCAGTACTACAAGGATGCGGACCCGGCGGAGCGTGTCCCCGGCCTGATGCATGTCGACCTCGGCGGCTACCACGTGCGCGACATCGAGTTCACGGCCGCGTTCGACATCGACGCCACGAAGGTGGGCAAGGACCTCGGTGAAGCGATCTGGGCCGGTCAGAACAACACCATCAAGTTCGCCAAGGTGCCGAAGAAGCTCGGCGTCAACGTCTACCGCGGCATGACACACGACGGTCTCGGCAAGTACCTGAAGGAGAAGATCAAGAAGGCTCCCGGCGAGACCGCGGACATCGTGCAGATCCTCAAGGACACCCACACCGATGTCGTGGTCTCCTACCTGCCGGTCGGTTCGGAGCAGGCGACGAAGTGGTATGTCGAGCAGGTCCTCGAGGCCGGTTGCGGCTTCGTGAACTGCATCCCCGTGTTCATCGCGCGGGAGGACTATTGGGACAAGCGCTTCAAAGCCGCCCGGCTGCCGATCGTCGGCGACGACATCAAGTCGCAGGTGGGTGCCACGATCGTCCACCGCACCCTTGCGCGACTGTTCGCCGAGCGCGGCGTGGAGATCGAGCGCACCTCGCAGCTGAACGTCGGCGGGAACATGGACTTCTACAACATGCTCGAGCGCGAGCGCCTGGAGTCCAAGAAGATCTCCAAGACCAACGCGGTCACCTCGATCATGGACCACGAGCTTCCCGCGAGCGACATCCACGTCGGCCCGTCGGACTACGTGCCGTGGCTCACCGACCGCAAGTGGGCGCACATCCGCGTCGAGGGGCAGGCGTTCGGAGACGTGCCTCTCAACGTGGAGCTCAAGCTCGAGGTGTGGGACTCGCCGAACTCCGCCGGCATCGTGATCGACGCGGTGCGCTGCTGCAAGCTCGCCCTGAACAACGGCGTCGGCGGCCAGCTCGACGGCCCGTCCTCCTACCTGATGAAGTCGCCGCACAACCAGCGGCCCGACGACGTGGCCAGGCAGGACACCGAGAAGTTCATCGCGAGGTATGCGGGCCGGCCCGGGAGCAGGTCCGGGAAGACGGCGGCGAAGGCCCCGGCGAGCAAAGCCCGGTCGCGCTCTCGCAAACCGGCGAAGACCCCCGCCAAATAACGCTCGCACGCCACCACGAGCAGGCGGCATAATCGCCGGGGATGAGCTCGCACTTCTCCATCGCCCATGTGACCCCGTATCCATGGGAGGCGGAGAACGAGGTCAACGCCCACGTCCGGGCGGTCGCGGGCGAGCTCTCGCGGCGAGGCCATCGTGTCCTGATCGTCGCTCCCTCCCGTTCGCAGGAGCGGGTGCGGGACTCGCGCCGAGCGCTGCGCGCCGGACGCGGGCGCGGCGAGGACCTACTCGAGGGCACCGACACGGGCACACCTGCGGTCATCGCCGTCGGCGAGGTGCTGGACGTCGTCGGCTCCGCCCGCAAACGCCCGTCGGCACTCCCGATCGACGTGGCCCGCACGGTCGAGGAGCTGCTCGGGACCGTGGACCTGGACTTCGTGCATGTCCATGAGCCGTTTGCGCCGAGCACATCCAACGCGGCGCTCAGACACTCACGCTCGCTGAACGTCGGCTCGTTCCACTCCTCCTCCGAGCGCCTGCTCTCGACGCTGCTCGCACGCAGGTTCGTTGAGAGCTTCTACGGCCGCCTGGACGCGCGCACCGCGAGCCTGCCGGAGACCGCCGCGCTGATGGACAGGCATTTCCCGGGCGAATACAGGCTCGTGCCCGACGGGGTCGGGTCGGTGGACGAGCTCGAGGACATCTATTCCTCGCTCGCCGCCAGGCGCCACTCGCCCCCGGACGACCCGGATGTCTCGCGTGCGCTGGCGCCACGGGCGCTGATCGACGTCGACCTTCACATGCACACCGACCACTCGTCGGACTGCGCGACGCCCGTGGAGGTGCTGCTCGCAACCGCGCGCGAACAGGGCCTCGGCGCGATCGCCGTCACGGACCACAACGAGATATCGGGGGCGCTCGCCGCCCAGGAGCTCGCCGAGCAGGCGGGCGTGAAGGTGATCGTCGGCGAGGAGGTCAAGACGGCCGGCCAGGGTGAGGTGATCGGCCTCTTCCTGCACGAGAAGATCCCGCGCGGGCTCAGCATGCAGGAGACCGTCGATGAGATCCACGGGCAGGGCGGCGTCGTCTATGTGCCGCATCCGTTCGACCGCATGCACTCCGTGCCCGACTATGAACATCTGCTGGCGATCCTCGACGACGTCGACGCGATCGAGATCTTCAACCCCCGTGTGGCGATCTCCTCGTTCAACGACGAGGCCGCCCGTTTCGCGGCCAAGTACAGGATCGTCGCGGGCGCGGGATCGGACTCGCACGTGGCCCAGGGCCTCGGCTCCGTACGCATCAGGATGCGCGACTTCGATGGTCCGCAAGAGTTCCTGCAGTCCCTCAGCGAGGCCGACATCCTGACCAGACCCTCGTCGCTGCTGTACGTGCAGGCGCTCAAGTTCCTGCAGACAAAGGCCCGCCCCGCCTCGGCGCAGCGGGCCAGCAAGGCACGGCGCCTGAAGCGTCTCGGGCGCACCCACGGCGGGGGCGGGCGAAGGTAGGCGCCGCAACTACTGATGCACCGTCAAGGACAAGACGCCGCCCCGTCAAATCCCTCGGAGTCGATGCCCGTGACTGACGATGAGATCCGTGAGAAGTACCTCGAGCGGGCGATCCGCGAGCTGAACACCCTGACGCGCGAGCTTCAGGCGTGTCCGCACTGTCCGCGCGGCAACCTCATGCCGGTCCTCGGCTCTGGTCACCCCCAGGCCGACATCATGCTCGTCAAGCACTCCGCAAGGCCATCGGAGATCGAGGAGGGCGTCGCCTTCTACGGACGCGCCGGCGGCGCGCTGATGAAGTCGCTGAAGCGACTGTCGATCGACCCGCTCGCCGTATACGGCACGCTGTGCGTGAAGTGCCCGCTCAGCGACCCGTCGCTGGCGGACCCCGCCTGCGTCGCCCGCGTCGTCGACGAGATCGCGATCGTGCAGCCCAAGATCGTCGTCATCATGGGCCCCGAAGCGCTCGCAGCGCTGGGTGACATGGACATCCCGCTCGCCCGCCGGCTCGAGCCCGCGCTCGGCGAGATCCAGCAGCTGACGCCCACCGTCGACGCCCTGTATGTGCCGAACATCGACGAGTCGCTCGACGAGCAGGACGCCAAGCGCGAGTTCTGGGCGGCGTTCCGGGCGCTCGGCGACTGGTATTCGGCCCAGCCGCCGTACTGACCGCCCGCCTAGACCTCCAGGACGATCTTCCCGAGCTTGCCGCCTGCGGCGAAGCGGTCGTAGGCCTCCTCGGCGTCCTCGAGGGCGAAGGTCTGCGCGACGGGGACGCTCAGGACGCCGCTCCGGAAGCCCGGCAGCACCTCGCGCTCGAGAGCCCTGGCGGCCAGCGCTTTCTCCTCCAGCGGCCTCGCGCGCAGCGTCGAGCCGTGGATCCGCCCGCGCTTGCCCATCAGCGCGAGAAGGTTGAGCTCCGCCTTCGCGCCGGCCGAGACGCCGATCACGGCGATCCGCCCGCCGGTGGCCAGCGCGAGCACGTCATCTGGGATGTTCGGGCCTCCGACGAGCTCGAGGATGACGTCGAACGGCCCGTGCTCGGCGAAGCCCTCGGGTGCGATCACGGTGGCTCCGAGCGCCGCCACCTGCTCGCGTGCCGCCTCGCTGCGGACGGTCGCCGTCACAGACGCGCCCGCCATCCGGCCGAGCTGGATCGCCGCCGTCCCGACGCCCCCGGCACCGCCGTGCACCAGCAGCCGCTCGCCTGCATGGAGGCCTGCCTGGGTGAAGATCGCGTCGTGGGCGGTCATGAAGACCTCGGGCGCCCCGCCCGCTGCCACCCACGGCAGCTCGTCGGGTGCGGGCATCAGCTGGCGCTCGTGGACCGTTGCGAGCTGCGCCTGCCCGCCCCCGCCGACGACCGCCATGACACGGTCGCCGAGCGCGAAGCGTTCCGCGCCGTCCCCGAGGCCGGCGACCTCGCCCGCGAGCTCCATGCCGGGTATGTCGGCCGGCGAGCCGGGGGGCGCCGGGTACAGGCCGCGCCTCTGCATCATGTCCGCGCCGTTCAGGCCCGCCGCGCGAACGCGCACGAGCACCTCGCCCGCGCCGGGAGCGGGGTCGGGGTGATCCTCGACCGTCAGCTGCTTCTCACGGATGGTCACGGCGCGCATGCAGCGAAGCCTACTTGCCGCCGGCCGCCGGGCGGATCAGGCGCGTTCGAGCAGCGCGACGCACTCGATGTGGTGTGTCTGGGGGAACATGTCGACGGGCCTGACCTTCCTCAGGGTCCAGCCGGCCTGCACCAGTTCCGCCGCGTTGGGTGCGAGCGTCGTCGGGTTGCACGAGACGTAGACGATGCGCTTGGGAGAGGCATCGATGATCCTGTGAACCACCTTCTTGGACAGGCCGGCGCGCGGCGGGTCGACGACCAGGACGTCGGGGCGGCCGGCGCGCTCGAGCAGCTCCGGCAGCGCGAGGCGCGTGTCGCCGGCGAAGAAGTGGGCCTTGCTGATCGCGTTGCGCCTCGCTCCGGCGATGGCGTCCGCGACGGCCTGCTGGACGAGCTCGATCCCCCATAGCTCCCCGGCGCGCGGAGCGAGGGTAAGGGCGATCGTGCCGATGCCCGAGTAGAGGTCGTACACGCGCTCCCAGCCCTCGAGCGCCGCATACTCGGTGACGACGCCGTAGAGCAGCTCCGCCATCTCCGTGTTGGTCTGGAAGAACGCCTCCGCGGAGATGCGCAGGTCCAGCTCCCCCAGCCGCTCGGGCAGCTCCGCGTCGCCCCATACGAGCTCGGTCTCCCCTCCGGCCGTCGTCTCGGCGAGGCTGCGGGTGCGTGTCCACAGCACCCCGGACAGGCTGTCCCCGAGCGCCCGGTGCAGCGCCGCGGCGAGCTCACCCGCCTCGAGCTCGCCGTGGGAGGTCACGATCCGCACCTGCAGCATGCCCGTGCGCCTGCCCTCGCGGACGACGAGGTTGCGAAGGCGCACGCGACCGTCGGGCGCGGGCCCGGATTGGCCCTCGCGCTCCCCGCGCGGCCCCGCGCCGCGGCCGCGGTCCCATGAGCTGAGCCCCTGCTCGCGGCACCACGTGAGCGCGGCGATCCGCGCCAGGTTGCCGACCTCCGACGCGAGCATGCAGTCCTCGATCGGGGTGACGCTGCGTCCACCTGCCGGGGCGTGAAAGCCGCACACGAGCTCCTCGCCGTCCTCCCCGCCGCCGAAGGAGTACTCGAGCTTGTTCCGGTAGCGCCACGGCTGGAGCGCCGGGATGATCTCCTGCAGCTCGAAGCCGTCGAGGTGGCCTATTCGCCGCAGAGCCTCGTCGACCTGGCCGCTCTTGATCTGCAGCTGACGCTCGTAGGGGATCACCTGCCAGGGGACGCCGGGATGGTCGGCGACCGGCGGGATCCTCTCCGGGCTCGCCTCCAGAATCTCGACGGTGCGCGCGTGGGCGTAGCTCCGCTTGCGCTTGTGCACGACGGCGCGAACCCGGTCCCCCGGTATCGCGCCCGCCACGAAGACGACGTAGCCGCCGTCGCCAAGCCTTGCGACACCCTCGCCCCCGAACGCGAGCGAGTCGACCGTCAGCTCGAGCTCATCCCCGCGCTGGGGACGGACCCCGCCGTCCCCGTCGCCGTTCACGCGGGCGCCACCAGCAGCTCGAGCAGCGCCTTCTGCGCATGCCGGCGGTTCTCCGCCTGATCCCAGATCCGCTGGCGCTCCCCGTACAGGACCTCGGCGGTGATCTCCTCACCGGGGTGGGCGGGAAGGTCGTGCATGGCGAACGCGCCGGGCGCCGCGAGATCCAGGAGCTCCTCGTCGACGCGGTAGGAGGCAAGCTCGCGCCGGCGCTCATCGGCGGTCTCCTCATCACCCATGCTCACCCAGACATCGGTGTAGACCGCCACCGCGCCCCGCACCGCCTCTCGCGGGTCGGAGTGAAGGCTGATGGCGCCCGGCGCCCCCTCGGGCGGGCGCAGGTCCGCCTCCAGCGAATAGCCCTCGGGCGAGGCGACGGCGACCTCCAGCCCGGCGATGGATCCGAGCAGCGCGAGGGAGCGCGCGACATTGTTGCCGTCGCCGACGTAGGCGACCCGCTTCCCCTGGAGGGTCCCGCACGCCTCGCGCAGCGTGAGCAGGTCCGCGAGCGCCTGGCACGGGTGGTGTCCGGCGCTCAGCATGTTCACGACGGGCACGCTGGAGTAGCGTGCGAGCTCCGCCAGCACCTCGTCCGGTCCGGTGCGGATGCCGACCGCCGCCACATGCCGGCTCAGCACCAGGGCCGTGTCGCGCAGCGCCTCACCGCGCGAGATCTGCATCTCGTCGCCGCGAAGGACCACGGCGTGCCCCGCGAGCTCGTGGATACCGACCTCGAACGAGACGCGCGTGCGGGTCGAGGGCTTCTGGAAGATGAGCGCGACGCTCCTGCCCGCGAGCGCATCGCAGGAGAGCGGCGCGGCCTTGAGCTCGAGTGCGCGGTCGAGCAGCAGGCCTAGCTCTGATGGGCTCAGCTCCACGCCGGTGAGGAAATGTCGCGGGTTCATGGGGAGCGGCAAGTCTAGGACGAACCGGCAGCCTTCCCCGCCCGCCGCCCGCCGGCGCCCGCTGTGCGATCGTCATGTGAGCCGACCCGCCCGAGAAAGGACCCCGACCTTGCGACGCAGAGCCATCCTGCTGTTCACACTCGCCGCAGTCCTGCCGATGGCCGGCTGCGGGTCCTCGAGCGGCACCTCCTCGAGCTCCACGCCGACGTCCGCGAGCACCGCGAGCAAGGCGGGCAGCGTGCAGGCGAACACGACCCCGGACTACGCCTCGCCCTCACCGGGAGCCCCGGTGCTCAGCGGCACGGTGCAGGTCGCCTACCGCGACGTCTCGATCCATCCGGACACGTTGCGCGTGCGGGTCGGCACCCGCATCGTGTGGACCAACTACGACCCGATCACGCACAACGTGACCAGTGAGGCCGGCCCGCAGCGCTTCTCCTCCGGGAACATCGGCGAAGGCGCCAGGTTCAGCATCGTCGCGTCCCATGCCGGGGTGATCCACTACCTGTGCACCATCCACCCCGCCTCGATGAACGGAACCATCGAAGTCGTGCCGTGAGAGCGGGCGCCTGCGAGACTGGGGGCATGGACGTGGAGAAGCCGAGCCGGCGCGACACCGGCGCCCGTGAAGCGGAGCTGCGTGCCGAGCTGACCCCGCTCGCGGAGGGCGAGAGGCCCGCGCCGCTGCTCGTGGCTGTCGCGGTCAGCGTGCTGCTCGCCGCGGGCGTGATCGTAGGCGCTCTGACCGTCTCCAACCTGTCAGCGCGCGGCGGGTCGGTTACCGCGGCCATCTTCATCGCGGGCGTGCTGCTGGCGGTCGCCAGAGGCATGTATCTCGGGCGCTACTGGGCGGTCCTGTCGTTCGAGGCGCTGCTCGCGTTCCAGGTGATCGTGACCTCGCTCGCGCTCGTGGTCGCCTCGACGCTGCTCGCGGCCGGCGTCTGCCTCGTGACGATCGGCCTCGGCGGCTGGCTGTTCTGGAAGCTGATCCGCGTCATGGGCAGGATCCAGGCGGGGGACATGGCCGCCCGCGGCGACGCATAGGGCCCGCTCGCACGGGGCCGCTGCGCGCGCGGGGCTTCGATAGGCTCAGGCGCGATGGCTGACTCCTCCTACGACTGCATCGTCATCGGCTCCGGACCCGGGGGCTACGTCGCGGCGATCCGCGCCGCGCAGCTCGGGAAACGAACCGCCGTCGTCGAGCGCGACAAGGTCGGCGGGACGCTGCCTGAACTACGCATGCATCCCCGCCAAGGCGGTGCTGCGCTCCGCCGACCTGCTCACCGAGATACAGCGAGGGCGGCGAGTACGGGCTCAACGTCGGCAGCGTCGAGGTCGACTACGCCGCCGTGCAGGCCCGCCGCGAGAAGATGGTCTCCACGCTCACCTCGGGCGTCGAGCGGACTGTTCAAGAAAAACAGCATCGAGCTGCATCGAGGGCGACGCCATCGCTGACCGCCGGACGGGTCAGTCCGGGTCGGCGGCGAGGAGCTCGCCGGCGACGATCATCCTCGCCACCGGCTCTGTCCCGCGAGCGATCCCCGGCGTCGAGTTCGGCGGCCGCATCATCGGGACCGAGCAGGCCTGGGCGCCTGCCGGAGCTGCCGGCTCGCCTGGCCGTCGTCGGCGCGGGCGCATCCGGCGCGGAGATCGCCTCGGGTTTCGCGCGCCTCGGCGCGACGTGCTGCTGCTCGAGGCGCTCGAGCGCGTGCTCCCCACCGAGGACGCCGACATCTCAAAGCTCGTCGAGCGCGGCTTCAAGAAACAGGGCGTCAAGGTCCACACCTGCACTCCGGTCGCCGACGTGAAGAGCGACGGCTCGACCGTCACCTTCTCCTACGGCGAGGAGTCCGCCGAGGTCGACTACCTCGTGATCGCCGCCGGGCCGCGGCGCCGACGTCGAGGCGCTCGGGCTCGCCGACGCCGGGGTCGAGCTCGACGAGCGCGGCCTGATCGAAGGTCGACGGCGCGCTGCGCACCTCCCGCTCCGGCATCTACGCGATCGGCGATCTGGTCGCCGGGCCGGCCCTCGCCCACAAGGCATCTGACGAGGGCATCATCGCCGCCGAGGACTCCGCCGGCCTGCCGACGCACCCGATCTCCTACGTCGACATTCCCCGCGCGACCTTCTGCACTCCCAACGTCGGCTCCTTCGGCCTCACCGAGGCGCAGGCGCGCGAGCAGGGCTACGACGTCGTCGTCGGCAAGGTCCCCTACGGCGCCGTCGGCGGCGGGATCGTCTACGGCGACCGCACGCGGCATGATCAAGATCGTCGGCGAGAGCAAGTACGGCGAGCTGCTCGGCGGTCACATCGTCGGCTCTCGCGCCACCGAGCTGATCCAGGAGCTCGTCAACGTCCGCATCCTCGAGGGCGGCTTCCCCGAGGTGGCGCGGACCATCCACGGCCACCCGACGCTCTCCGAGGCCGTGATGGAGGCGGGCCGTGCCGCCGACGGCTGGCTGATCCACGGCTAGGAGGCCGTGCCGAGGACCCGCAACGGCCGCCTTCTACTTCGATCTCGCCAGCCCCGACTGCCTATCTCGCCGCCGAGCGCGTGCTGCACCTGCTCCCCGGCGCCCGCCGAGTGGCAGCCCGTGCTCGCACGCGAGCTCGGGTCCGCACCCGAGCAGCACACCTCGCGTCAGGCGCTCCCGCTCGAGCGGCTCGAGACCCGCGCGCGCGAGCTTGGCCTTCAGCCGCTGCGCTGCCCGAGCCGTTCCCGTTCGACAGCGCGCTCGCGATGCGGGTGGCGACCTATGCGAAGTCGATCGGCCGCACCGTCCCGTTCGCCCAGGCCGCCTTCCGCCAGGCATTCGCCGGAGGGCACTCCTGCAGGATCCCGACTACGTGCTGATCGCCGCCGCGGCCTGCGAGATGCACCCCTCCGCTGTGCTGCGCGGCCGCGAACCTGCGCGGAATCCGCGAGCAGCTCGAGCGTGCGACGGCCGAGGCCGGCGCGTCGGGTGTCACGTCGGTCCCGGCGATAGCGGCGGCCGGCGCGGTGTTCGAGGGAGAGGACGCCCCCGAGCGGGCCCGCGAGCACATGCTCGCCTCCGGGGCGGCGGGCAGGGCGCCCTCGCCCCGACCCGCAATGATCGCCGACCGCGCCTACAGGCTCATCGTCACCCGCGGGGGGATCGCACCCGCGGTGCTCGCGGATCCCGAGAGGATCGACCACATCGAGGTGGTCGAGGTCGACAGCGGCGAAGTCGTCCTGTTCTGGGATCGCGCCCCGAGGGACGCGTCAAGGCTGGCGAAGCAGCTCCGCAGCGACCTGGCGATCCTGGAGGCCGAGGATTTCATCTCGCGCTGGGCTACCGTGGAGGACTGATGGCGGACCTACCCCCACCGGACGTCGCGCTCGAGTGGCTCAGCACCATGACACTCATCCGCCGCTTCGAGGAGCGCGCCGGCGAGATGTACGCCCGCGCGAAGATAGGCGGGTTCCTGCACCTGTCGATCGGGGAGGAGGCCACGATCGTCGGGGGCGCGCGGGCGCTGCGCGACAGCGACTACCTGATCTCCACCTACCGTTCGCATGGCCACGCGCTCGTGCGCGGCACACCCCCGGAGAACGTGATGGCCGAGCTCTTCGGACGCGTCGGACGGATGCTCGGGCGGCCGCGGCGGCTCGATGCACATGTTCGACCTCTCCAACCGCTTCATGGGCGGCTACGGGATCGTCGGCGGGAACCTCCCGATCGCCGCCGGTATAGGCCTCTCCAGCGACTACCGGGGCACCGATGAGGTCACGCTGTGCACGTTCGGCGACGGCGCGTCCAACCAGGGGACCTTCGGAGAGAGCCTGAATCTCGCGGCGCTCTGGAGGCTGCCCGTCGTGTTCATGGTGACCAACAACCAGTTCGGGATGGGCACCTCGCTGAGCCGCCACTCCGCCGTCACCGACCTGCAGCGCAAGGGCGAGAGCCTCGGGGTTCCCGGCATGCGGTGCGACGGCATGGATGTGCTCGACACGCATGCCGTGGTCTCAGAGGCGGTGAGAAGGGTTCGCGAGGATCGCCGGCCGGTCCTCGTCGAGGCCGTGACGTACCGCTTCCGGGGCCATTCGATGGCCGACCCGGAGGAGTACAGGACGAAGGAGGAGGTCGCGCAGTGGCGTGAGCGCGACCCGATCGAGGCGTTCGCGCGGCGGCTGATCGCGGCGGACGTGCTCGACGCGGCGCAGGTGCAGCAGATAGACGACGAGGCGGTGCTCGCGGTCGACCGCGCCGTCGCGTTCGCGGACGCCTCACCGTTCCCGGAGCCCGAGTCCCTTTACAAGGACGTGTACGTGCTCGACTCGGATGTGCGCGGGTGGTATTCCGCCGAGAGCGCCGAGGAGCGCGCGAACAGGGCGTCCGGCGCGTCCGACGGCGAGCCCTTCGGCGAGGCTGACGCGAGCGAGATACCCGAGCAGCTCACGCGCGCCCTGGCGGCACGCGAGGACGGGCCCGAGGGCACCGAGGGAGACATCTGATGGCGCAGATGCGCTATCGCGAGGCGCTGGGACAGGCGCTCGCGCGAGGAGCTGCGCCGGGATGAGCGGGTGATCCTGATGGGAGAGGACATCGGCGTGTTCGGCGGCGCCTTCAAGGTCACCGATGGCCTGCTCGAGGAGTTCGGCGAGCGGCGGATCCGCGACACGCCGATCTCGGAGAACACGATCGTCGGCGTCGGCGTGGGTGCGGCGATGACCGGGCTGCGCCCCGTCGTGGAGCTGATGACGATCAACTTCTCGCTCCTGGCGTTCGACCAGATCGTCAACCACGCCGCGCACATCCACTACATGTTCGGCGGTCAGGTGAGGGTGCCGCTCGTCGTCCGAATGCCCCAGGGAGCGGGACACCAGCTCGGGCCGACCCACTCCCACTGCCTCGAGGCGATGTTCCTGCACGTGCCGGGCCTGCTGGTCGCGGTTCCGTCGAGCGCCGCGGACGCGAAGGGCCTTCTCAAGAGCGCGATCCGCGATGAGAACCCGGTCATCTTCATCGAGCACGAGTCGCTCTACGGTGTGCGCGGGGAGGTTCCGGACGGGGAGGAGCATCTCGTCCCGTTCGGCGTCGCTCGCGTCGCGCGCGAGGGGAGCGATGTGACCATCGTCGGGGTCTCAAGGATGGCGGTGACAGCGGAGCGGGCCGCCGAGACGCTCGCCCGCGAGCACGGTGTGAACGCCGAGGTGATCGACCCGCGCACACTGCGGCCGCTGGACCTCGACACCATCCTCGCCTCGGTGCGCAAGACGAACAGGTGCGTGATCGTCGAGGAGGGATGGCCCCACGGCGGCGTGGGCGCCAACCTCGCGGCGCTCGTGGGCGAACAGGCCTTCGACTACCTGGACGCGCCGGTGCAGAGGGTGTCCGGCGCAGACGTGCCGATGCCCTACTCCAAGCCGCTGGAGGACATCGCCTACCCGCACGAGCCGCAGATCGTCGCCGCCGCACTGGACGTGCTGAACCTCCCGGTCACCGGGGTCTCGTGATGGGCGAGATCGTGATGCCCAGGCTGTCGGACACGATGGAGGAGGGCACCATCCTGAGGTGGCTGAAGAAGGACGGCGACACCGTCGCCCGCGGCGAGGAACTCGTCGAGATCGAGACGGACAAGGCGGCGATGATCTACGAATCGGACCTGCAGGGGACACTCGAGATCCTCGCCTCGGAGGGCCAGACCGTCGCCGTCGGCGTCGCGATCGCCCGCATTCTCGGGCCGGGCGAGAGCGCCCAGGCTGCCGTGCAGGCACCGCCCGCCTCCGTGCCCGCCCCCGCCGCACGTGCTCCGCAGCAGCCGCCGGCGCGGGCCGCCGGCGAGGAGCAGGACCGCGTGAGGGCATCTCCGCTCGCGCGCAGGGTCGCGCAGGAGGGAGGGATCGACCTGCACGGGATCACGGGCAGCGGGCCGGGCGGAAGGATCGTCAAGGCCGACGTCCTCTCACCATCCTCCGCAGCCGCCGCCCCCGCGCCGGCCGCCCCTGACGCGGTCAGCGACCGCGAAGGGCCAGAGCACGGCGGTCGAGCTGAACCGCACGCAGCAGACCGTCGCCCGCCGGATGGCGGAGGCGAAGGCGACGATCCCGGAGTTCACGCTCCAGATCGACGTCGACATGCATGAGTGCGTGGAGCTGCGCACGGAGCTGAAGCGCATCGCGGCCTCCGGCGCCGGCCAGGCGGCGCGCACACCGACATACAACGACATGATCGTGAAGGCGGCCGCGCTCGCCCTGCGCGAGCATCCGCGCGGCAACGGCAGCTACCGCGACGGGAAGCTCACGCTCTATTCGCGGGTGAACATCGGCGTCGCCGTCGCCGCAGAGAACGCCCTGGTCGTGCCGACGGTGTTCGACGCCGACGAGAAGTCACTAGGGGAGATCTCACGCGAGACGAGGGAGCTCGCCGAGCGCGTGCGGGCGGGCACGATCACACCCCCCGAGCTCGGCGGCGGGACCTTCACCGTCTCCAACCTCGGCATGTACGGCATCAGCAGCTTCACGGCGATCATCAATCCCCCGCAGGCGGCGATCCTGTCGGTCGGCGCTCTGCAGGAGCGCCCGTGGGTGCAAGACGGCGCGGTGGTGGCACGCCACGCAATGACGCTGACGCTCGCCTGCGACCACCGCATCCTCTACGGCGCAGAGGCCGCGCAGCTGCTCGCCCGGGTTCGCGAGCTGCTCGAGTCGCCGGCGGCGCTGACGCTGTGAGCGCCGGGGAGAGGCGCCACCGGCGCTAGGCTGGAGCGGCGATCAGATGAGCAAGAAGCTCGACGAGAAGACCCGCAGCTCGGAGATCTGGGTGTGTCACCTGGGGGTTGTGCCGTACGCGGACGCGCTGGAGATGCAGCACCGCGTCCGTTCGCTGCGCCAGGACGGCGACCTGCCGGACAGCCTGCTGCTGCTCGAGCATCCGCCGCTGTACACGCGCGGCAGGCGTTCGGCACCCTCCGATCTGCCCCGCGGCGAGGGGTACTACCGCGAGCGCGGCATCGAGATCTTCGATGTCGACAGGGGCGGAAGGCTGACCTACCACGCTCCGGGCCAGCTCGTCGGCTACCCGGTCATGGGCGTGAGCGACGTGGTGGCGCATGTCCGCACGATCGAGCAGGCGATCGTGGACGCGCTGGCCGCCGAGGGTATCGGCGCGCACGCACGGGTGAAGGACGGCCCGGACTACACGGGCGTGTGGGTGCAGGACCGCAAGATCGCGAGCATCGGAGTGCACGTGCAGCGGGGCGTGAGCACGCACGGCTTCGCGGTCAACGTGAGCAACGAGCTCGAGCCGTTCTCCTGGGTTCTGGCGTGCGGGCTTCCCGATGTGAGCATGACGTCGGTGACACGCGAGCGGGAGCTCGCCCCCGGGGCACAGGAGTGCCGCGCAGGCGGTGAGCTCAGCTGCTTCCGGCGCCGCATGGCCCACGCCTTCTCCTGCGTCCACGGGCGCCGCCAGCGGCTGGTCGGCCCGCGCGCGCTCGGCATCGAGGGACCCCTCGCCGCGCCCGCCGGGCTTCGCGCGGACCGCGAGCCGGTTCCCGCATGAGCTCCACACGCTCGAGGTCGAACCCGGGAGGGATGGACGTCCTGACGGTGCTCGGCTCGGATGTGCGCCCGATGCGCGAGCGCAAGCCTCCGTGGTTCAAGGTGCCGGCACCCGGCGGGGAGCGCTACCGCGGCCTGACGCAGATGATCCGCGAGGAGAACCTGCACACCGTCTGCCAGGAGGCGGCGTGCCCGAACGTCGGCGAGTGCTGGGAGCGGGGCACCGCGACTTTCATGATCCTCGGAGACACGTGCACGCGCCGGTGCGGCTTCTGCAACGTGAAATCGGGGAAGCCGACATGGAACGACCCGCTCGAGCCCGCGCGCGTCGCACGGTCGATAGCCCGCATGGGCCTTCGCCACGCCGTGATCACGTCGGTCGACAGGGACGACCTGCCCGACAAGGGCGCATCGGCGTTCGTCGGAGTCATACGCCAGGTGCGCAGCCAGGCGCCCGACTGCCAGATCGAGGTCCTGACACCCGACTTCCAGGGTCAGGAGATGCTCCTTGCGAGGGTGATCGCCGAGCGCCCCGACGTCTTCAACCACAACGTGGAGGTGGTCCCGCGGCTGTACAGCGTCGCCCGCCGGGGATCGGAGTTCGAGCGTTCCTGCCGTGTGCTGCGTGTCGCGGGCGAACTGGGCGAGGGCGGTGTCATCACCAAGTCCGGGTTGATGGTCGGTCTCGGCGAGACCCATGACGAGATGGTCGACACGTTCGGGAAACTCAGGGAGAACGGCGTGCAGGTGCTCACCGTCGGCCAGTACCTGCGCCCGTCCGAGCGTCACCTGCCCGTCGTGCGCTACTGGCACCCCGACGAGTTCAAGGAGCTCGAGCTCGCCGCGTACGCGCTCGGCTTCGAGCACGTGGCTGCCGGCCCGCTCGTGCGCTCCTCATACCACGCCGACCAGCACGTCCCGCAGCCGATCGCCGGCGACGGCCCGCTGGCGACCCGCGCGTAGCCGCGCCGATCGTCCCGGCCCCCGGTTTACTGATGCGCATGGCTCCGCGCCCACCGGCACCGGCATGACACGCCTGCTCGTCCTCGTGGTGGCGCTCCTGTTCATCGCAGGGCTCGCCTTCCTGACGTTCGCATCGGTCCGGCACCAGGGCTTCTCGCTCGGCAGCCTGCTGTCGGTGTTCATCCTCGTGCTGCTCGGAGTTGGAATCGTCGGCGCGCTGCGCAATCCTCCGCGGTGAGGTTTCTGCCAGGACACCCCGTCGTCGGGGCGAAGAAGAGGACGGGCCCGCGGTCGCGGACCGTCGGAGAGCTATGAGCCAGACCCCCTTCATGACACCCGAGTACAGCCGGCGGCGCAGGGCGCAGGCGGCTCAGCGCCGGCGCAGGCGCAGGCTCACGGCGGCCGGGGCCACGTGCGTGGTGCTCGCAGCCCTCGCGATCCTCGTGTCCGGTGTCCTGGACGGGTCCAGTGCTGGGCGCTCGCAGCCGCAGCAGAAGACCCACGCCGCCCATGTGAGCGTGCACGCGCCACCAGCCCTCTCCGCGTACGGGCTCCCCCTTTCAGCGCCCGCGCTCGCGCTGAGGGGCCCGGCCTCCCCCGCCCAGGACCCCGTCCAGATCCCCTTCCGCCACCCTCCGCGCGCCGGGATCCTGATCAACCTGGACACGGGGCAGATCCTCTGGCAGCGCAACCCGCACCTGAGGGTGCCGATCGCGAGCCTGACGAAGATGATGACCGCGCTGCTGACGGTCGAAAGGACGACGCCACACCAGAAGGTCCTGATCACGAAGGCGGCTATCGAAACGAGCGGCTCGAAGGTCGGCGTGCTGCCGCTCGGCAGGCACGTGCCGGTCGAAAGCCTCATGTACGGGCTCCTGCTCCCATCCGGCAACGACGCGGCGGTGGCGCTCGCCCAGCACGACGCCGGCAGCGTCGGGGACTTCGTGCGGTCCATGAACAGCCGCGCGGCGCAGCTCGGCATGGGATGCACCCGCTACTCCTCCCCGTCCGGCTTCTACAACGACGGGAACTTCTCGTGTGCCGCGGATCTGGCGGTACTGGCCCACGTCGACCTGCTCCAGCCGCGGATCGCCCGCGTCGTGCACACCTACACGGCGGCGCTGCCGTTCCCGATCAAGGGCGGCAAACTGTGGCTCTACAACAACAACCCGCTGCTGATCTACCACTATCCGGGCACCACGGGCATGAAGACCGGCTACACGATCGCGGCGGGCCGCTGCCTGGTCGCGACCGCCGAAAGGGACGGCGTGCGCCTCGCGGCGATCGTGCTGAACTCGATCGAACCGGGCGGGCAGGCGGCGAAGCTGCTGAACGCCGGCTTCTACGGCGTCTACCACCTGCCTCCGGTACCCGAGCCTGAAATCCCGCCCGGCGCCTGAGGGCGTGCGCGACGCGAGCGCCCCCGGTCGGGTACCGTTCGGGAACAGCGATTGACTGGTCAGTCAACTTAAGGAGAAGCAGTGGATCTCGACGACACACCAGAGCAGTCCGCCTATCGCGCCCAGGTGCGCACGTGGCTCGAGCAGAACAAGCCTTCAGCACCGATCCTCCAGGGACCGGGAGCACTCGAGGACGAGGCGGAGATCCTCGCGGCGCGCCGCGCATGGCAGGGCAAACTCGCGGAGGGCGGGCTGGCCGGCGTGACATGGCCCAAGGAGTTCGGCGGCCAGGGGCTCGGCCCGATCGAGCAGGTCATCTGCAACCAGGAGATCGCGGCCGCGAAGGTCCCCGGCATCCTTGACGCGATCGGCGTCGGCATGCTCGGGCCCACGATCATCGCCCACGGCTCCGATGAGCAGAAGACCCGCTACCTCGGGCCGATGCTCCACGGCGACGAGGTGTGGTGTCAGCTCTTCTCCGAGCCGGCGGCCGGGTCGGACCTCGCCGCGGTGCAGACGCGCGCCCGCCTGCAGGACGACGGCAGCTGGCGCCTGACCGGTCAGAAGGTGTGGACCACCAACGCCCAGTTCGCCTCATATGGGCTGCTCCTCGCGCGCACCGACCTCGACGTCCCCAAGCACAAGGGCATGACGATGTTCGTGGTGCCGATGGACGCCGCGGGCGTCACGGTCCGCGGGCTCCGCCAGATCTCCGGCGAGGCCGAGTTCAACGAGGTCTTCTTCGACGATGTCGAGCTGGATGCCGGTGCCGTCGTGGGCGGTGTCGGCAACGGCTGGGGCACGGCGCTGACCACGCTGATGTTCGAGCGCGTGACGATCGGGCTCGGCAGCGAGGGCATGGGCTACAACTCGACGCGTTTCGCCGGCGCAATCGCCGCTGACGAGCACGCGCGCCGGGACCCCGAGGTGCGCCACCGCCTGGGCGAGATCGCCAGCGAACTGCTCGCGGTCCGGTTCACGGGCTATCGCACGCTGACAGCGCTGCAGAAGGGCCAGATCCCCGGCCCCGAGGCGGGCCTTGCGAAGGTCACGATCGTCAGCGGTGCCATCAAAGCGGGTGACCTGATCGCCGACGTCGTCGGACCGGACGCCCTGACACCCGACAGCGAGTGGTCCTACATGATCTCGTTCCTGCCCGGCCTGAAGTCCGCCGGCGGGACCGAGGAGATCCTGCGAAACACGATCGGCGAGCGAGTGCTCGGTCTGCCCCCCGAGCCGCGGCTCGACAAGGGCATCCCGTTCTCTGAGCTCCGCTCGAAGGAAGGAGCAACGGCATGAATCTCGCACTCTCAGACGAGCAGGTGTTCCTTCGCGAGGCCGCGCGCGGCGCGCTCTCGAGGTTCAAGACGCTGGAGGCGGCACGCGAGGCACTCGACGGCGACACCGCCGCGCTGCCGGACCTGTGGCCCACGGCATGCGAGGCGGGCTGGCCGGGGCTGCTGATCGACGAGGACAAGGGCGGCGCGGGTCTCGACGCGTTCGATGCGATGCTCGTGCTCGGCGAGTGCGGCCGCGTGCTCGCAGGGATCGGCCTTCTCGGCCATCTCCCGGCGACCGCGATCCTGAACGACTCGCCGTCCGGTGCGGATTCGCTCGCGGACCTCGCGACGGGCGAGCGGCGGGCGGCGTACCTGCCCGTCAGCCCGCCCGATGACCTCGGCGGCGGCTGGAGCGCGGACCCGGCCAGCGGCGCAGCCCGCGCGGCTGCACCCACGGCGGCGTCGGCGGACGGCGGCGCCCGCGTCAGCGGCGAGCTGGCGTTCGTGCCGGATGCTCCGGGCGCGGATGTGCTGGTGGGAGTGGCGATCCTCGACGGAAAGCCCGTCGGCGTGGCGATCGACGCGAGCGCAGCGGGGGTCACCGTGACACCCGTGGAGCGCTACGACTCGACCCGCTCGCTGGGGCATGTGTCGCTGAACGACGCGCCCGCGAGCGTGCTCGACGCACCCGAGGAGGCACTCGCCGGCGCCTGGTATCTCGCACAGGCGCTGATCGCCGCCGAGTCGCTCGGCAGCGTGGAGGTCGCCCTCGACGTCTCGGTCGCGTACGCGAAGGAGCGTCACACGTTCGGCCGGGCGATCGGCTCCTACCAGGCGGTGAAGCACTCTCTCACCGAGGTGCTGCGCCAGCTCGAGAACGGGCGCTCGCTGCTGTACTACGCCGGCTGGGCCCGCCAGGGCTCTCCCGCGGAGTTCCCGCTCGCCGCGAGCGCGGCGCGCTCGGTCGCCGGCAACGCACTCGACCAGGCAGCCCGCACGATGATCTCGGTGCACGGCGGCATCGGCGCGACGTGGGAGCACGACGCGCCGCTGTACTTCCGCCGGGCACAGCTCTCGCGCCGCCTGCTCGGCGGCACGTCGCAGGCGACCGACAGGGTCTCCGGCGAGCTGATCCTGCAGGCAGACGCGGCCTGAGCGGCGTTCAGGCTTTCCGCCCGGCGGCGCGAGCCGCCGGGCGATGAGCCCTGGCAGCCGCCGATTCTGCGGCCGTGAGAGCGTTCAGCACGGGCGCGCCGTACGCGTCCTGCACCGCCTGGACCAGCGGGGCGGAGGGGGCGCACTCGATACAGAACCCGTGCTGTGACCAGCTGATCGCGCGGGCGAGCACCTGGTCGGCGTAGACAACGCCCGTGGCGTCGTGGCCGTAGTAGTCGTACGCGGCGTCCCAGGCTCCGGAGCCCAGGGCGTAGCCGGCGCCGTCGGCGGACAGCAGGTGGGCGGCCGCCATGATCGCGTCGAAGTCGTCATAGATCGACGGGTGCACGGTGGTCATGTGGTCGTACCTGGCGGGGCGCCTGGCGTCGAGGTAGGAATCGCTGACCAGGTCCCATGTGCTCACGGGCCCGTTGGTCACGTTGAACTGCATAGGCCCGCCGCAGCAGCCTGCGAAGTTGAGGCCGTGATAGGTGCCGGGCGCCGTCGAGAACGCGGTCTCCTGCATGTGGATCGACGCCAGCAGCAGCCAGTTGACACCGAACGTCCGCTGCGCCGTTTCGTAGATCGGGTAGAAGCCCTCCATCCACGTCCTTGCGATCTGCGCCTGCGAGCGGGCGGTGAGGACCGCGCCCTGGGCTCGCTGCTGCGCCGCCGTCGGCCGGGCGACGATCGCCGCTGTGCGGGCAGCCCTCACCAGGTTCGCATCGGCCTCGGGCGCACCGGGAACGGGTGTCGGCGCGAAGATGATCGTGGGCGCGGCCTGCTGCTGCGCCGAGCTCTGCCCGACGGCGCCCGTGATGACGGCCAGCAGCACGGCCAGGCCGGTGGCCGCGATCGCGATCGCGATGACCCACGAGGAGCGTTCGGAGCGCGGCTCGGGCGGGGGCGCGAACCCCGGAGCGGGCGTTCGGTGTCCGGGCTGCGCGGGCTGAGCTGCCTCGTCGAGTTCGTGCGGGTGCATGGCGCTAACAAGGTAGCTGCATGGCGGCCGTGCCCGCGCCGGGCAATCCGTCCTCTGCCGGCGCCTGCGGCCGCTCGGGCGCCTACGCTGGACGAAGGACACGGCCGGTCGTGTCCGCGGACCCATGAGCAGGCCCCTGGCCACAATCACAGCCGCCGCGCTGGCCCTGTCGATCGCGGGGCCGGCCGGCGCCGCGCCCGCGCCGAGCGCATCGTCTCCGGCGAGCGCCGCGCAGCTGCGTTACCTGTCGCTGGCGCGGGCCGGCGTGAGCAGCGCCGAGAAGCGCTGGGGGGACCGGCGGCGCGGCTGGTATGACGCCCGCCTCGGGGATCGCGAACGCTACCCGCTCGCCACGATCTGGGACATCGTGCCGCTCTTCGAGTCGCTCGACGCGATCGCGATCGCCGACCCGACACCCTCCTCGCGCCTGGCGGTCGAGCGTTTCGCGGACGGCGCCGAGCGCTACCTGAACCGCGGGCTGCGGCCGGTGCCCGGCTATTCCCCTTACCCGGGCGACCGCGAAGCGAACACCGAGACCTGGTTCGACGACAACGGCTGGTGGGGTCTGGCGTTCGTCAACGCGTACCGTGCGACCGGCTCCCGCCGCTATCTCGCGGACGCCGAGCGCGCTCTGCGCTATATCGCCGCTGCCGGCTGGGACACGAGCTCGGGCGGTATCTGGTGGAACACCGAGCATCCCTACAAGGCGGGTGAGGCGATCGCGTCCGCGACCCTCCTGGCGACGCTGGTCTATGCCCAGACACACTCTCCGGCTGCCCTGGCGCAGGCGCTCAGGTACCTCAGGTGGGCCAGCACCTCCGGCTTCAGCTCCTCACAGGGCCTGTATGCCGCGAGCAACGTCAGCTCCACCCCGATCGACTACATCCAGGCGCCGCTGATCTTCGCGCAGGAGGAGCTGTGTGTGCTCGGCGCCGAACCCGGCGGCTGCGCGCGGGCCGAGCAGCTCAAGCGCACCGCGCTCGAGCGCTTCGGCTCGACGCTCGACTTCTCCCCGCAGTACGACGCGATCTACCTGCAGTGGATGCTCGAGCTGTACTCGCTGGACCACGACCCGGAGCTCTACCGCCTGGCCGCCGCCAACGCCGGCGACGCGCTCGCGCGCTCCGCGGACTCGCAGGGCCTGTACCTGCTCTCCTGGGGGGGACAGGAACTGCCGGCCGAATACGCGCTTCCGGGGATGCTCCAGACGCAGGCGGCGACGACCAGCGTGTTCGCCTGGCTCGCCGTCTACGCGCCGCCGTCCTGACGGCCGCTCAGACCCCGAGCGCGCGTCGGGCGAAACGGTCGAAGAGGTGGTCCGGCAGGATCCGCCTGGCGAGCAGCATCGCCCTCGCGTCCCTCCCGACGAGGTAGCGCGCGCGCATGCGCGGAGCGGCGAGCGCCCCCGCGATCGTGTCCGCGACCTGCTCGGGCGGGACGCCGCGCCGACCCGTGCGCTCGAGCACACGCTCGAGCGCCGCGGGGACATGCCCGTAGTCCCCGGAGAGCTCGGCCGGTATCACCAGACGCTCCGCGTCGGCCCGGTTCTTGGCCCAGATCGGCGTTGCGACGGCCCCCGGCTCGATGATCGCTACGGTGACGCCCGAGTCTGCGAGTTCGACGCGCAGACAGTCCCCGATCGCCTCGAGGGCGTGCTTTGACGCAGCGTATGGTGCGGTGTAGGCCATCGCGACGCGCCCCCCGATCGAGGACACGAGGATGATCCTGCCGCGCGAGCGGCGCAGCGCGGGCAGCATCGCCTGGATCACGGACACCTGGCCGAACACGTTCACCTCAAACTGGCGCTGCAGGTCGTGCTGGGTGACGAGCTCCAGCGGACCGCCGACCCCGATGCCGGCGTTGTTGACGAGCGCGTCCAGGCCGCCGGCGCTGGAGGCGCCGGCGCTCCGGGCGACGGCGCGGGCCGCCCCGGCTACCTGCGCGGCGTCGGTCACGTCGAGCGTGACGGGGATGACGCGGGGTGACGCCGCGCGCCGGATGAGCTCCTCGCCGGCCTCGCTTGCGCGGACACCGGCGAGAACGGTCCAGCCGTCGGCGGCCAGGCGCAGGGCGCTCGCCCTGCCTATCCCGGTGGAGGCCCCGGTGATCAGCGCCAGCGGCATACCCGCGAGCTTATCCGCACCGCGTGAGATCTCTTACATCCGCCGATTAGCCGCTGATTAGGTGCGCACGAGATGTTTTGCCGATGAACAGGCCGGTTGCATGGGCGACAGCGGGTGCCCTCGTCCTCGCGGGCGCACTCGCCGGGTGCGGATCGGGTTCAACAACCGCATCGACACACACGACCCCGGGTGTGCCGGCGCTCGCGGGCGCAGCTCCCTCCAACTGCCGGCAGGCGGCGATCGACACCCTCACGACCGGCGTGCTCGAGCGTGTCTACCGGGAGGGTCTCAGCAGCGAACGAACGGTGATCGCAGGCAGGGCGGCCACCTCCGCGGCCCTGCGCGGCGCGGTCGAGTCCGGCCGGCCCGCGGAGGTGCTCGCGGCGGCGCGCAGGCTCCTCGCCGAAGGCGACATCGCAGACCTCGACGTCGCAGCCGGCGGCCGCACGCTCGCAAGCGTCGGGGGTCCCGCGCTCGCACCGCTGACGGGCACGATCACGGGGCCCGCAGGGACGGCGATCGCGCGTTACACGGCGAGCGTGTGGTCGGACGCGGGGTTCCTGACCGAGGGCGAGGGCATCACCGGCGGTGAGATCGTGATCCGTGCCGGCAACCAGTCGCTCGGCGGCACGCCGGCCCTCGGGCACCGCGCGCTCGCCGCGGCGGGCACGCTCACCGTGGGCGGCGTCGCGTACGAATACGACTCGTTCCCGGCCGAAAGCCTGCAGTCGGGCGCGGTGCGCATCTACCTGCTGCGCCCCGTCTCCGCGGACCGCGTCCTGTGCGGGGGCAGCATCCAGGACACGGTCGTGAACACGCTGCACCATGTAGCCCGTTCGATCTACGACGCGGAGCTCAGCACCCACGCGTTCGCGCAGGTGCGGAGGGTCGAGAACGACAGCGCGCTGGTGCAGGCCGTGGCCGAACGCAATCCCGCCGCGACGCGCGCGGCCGTGAAGTCGCTGCTGGACGAGCACGTCGTGCGGATACGCGTGTACGCACGCCATGAGCTGCTCGCCGACGTGGGCGGCGTGTTCGTGCTGGCGCCCGTGCCGGGCGTGCTCCGCAGGGACGGCCGCACCATCGGCCGTTTCGTCCTGTCCATCCAGGACGACGAGGGCTACAAGCGGCTGACGGACCGCCTCGCCGGCGTGAAGGTGCTGATGTACATGGACGGGCAGCTGGTCAAGAACAGCCTCGGGCCGGCGCCGGGCGCGGTCCCCCCGAGTGGCCTGTATGAATACGGCGGCCGCACCTACCGCGTCTTCACGATGCACCTGAACGCGTTCCCATCGGGGCCGCTTCTCGTCCGGGGCCTCGTCCCCGTCCCGTACTCCTGAGGCTCAGGCGGCGGCGAGGGAGCGGCGCTTCTCCGAGAGCGATGAGAGCAGCTCGTCGAACGAGGCCGCGAATTTCTCCACGCCCTCACGCTCGAGCGTCTCTGTGAGGTCCGTATAGTCGACGCCCGCGTCGGCGAGCGCTCCCATCAGCGCATGAGCCTCCTGCAGGCCGGTGGTGAGGGTGGGCCTGGGGGACCCGTGGTCCTGGTAGGCCTCGATCGTCTCCTCGGGCATCGTGTTGACGGTGTCCGCGCCGATCAGCTCCTCGACGTACAGGATGTCCGGGTAGTCGGGGTTCTTGGTGGACGTGGAGGCCCACAGCACTCGCTGGGGCACTGCGCCCTTGCCGGTGAGGTACTCCCACCGCGGGCCTGAGAACGCCTCCCTGTAGTGCTCGTATGCGAGCCTGGCGTTGGCTATCGCGAGCTTGCCCCTCAGCTCGGCGGGCGCCCCGAGCTCCTGCAGCCTGCGGTCGGCCTCGGTGTCGATGCGCGAGACGAAGAAGCTCGCGACGGAGGCGACGGTGCTGGGGTCGCCCCCTGCCGCCACGAGCCGCTCCACGCCCCGGATGTAGGACTCGGCGACCTCTGCGTAGCGGGTGAGCGAGAAGATCAGGGTCACGTTGATGGAGTGGCCCTTGGCGATCACGTCCTCGATCGCTGCGAGCCCGGGCTTGGTCGCTGGGATCTTCACCATCAGGTTCGGCCTGTCGATCTCGCGGTGCAGGCGGATCGCCTCGCGGTAGGTCTTCAGCGTGTCGTACGCCAGCCGCGGGTCGACCTCGAGCGAGACGTAGCCGTCGCGTCCGCCGGTTGACTCCCAGACGCCTCTGAACAGCTCACATGCGTCGCGGATGTCCTGCTGGGCTAGTGCCCAGAACGTCTCGGCATCGCCGGCGCCCTGCCCGGCGAGCTCGTGCAGCTGCTCGTCGTAGGCGCTGCCCTGGCTCATCGCCTTCTCGAAGATGGTGGGGTTCGAGGTCGCGCCAACGACCGAGGAGTCGTCGATTAGCTCCTGCAGGTGCCCGCCGTGGATCGAGTCTCGCGAAAGGAAGTCGACCCAGACGCTCTGCCCGAGGGCTGAGAGGCGCTCCAGGGGCGTGGACGCATCTGCGGACATGTTTCTCCTTAGGGTTGTGGCTGGAGGAGCGCGCGCGCACGCGCCGCGATGTTCTCGGCCGTGAAACCGAACTCCCTAAGCACAGTAGCGCCGGGCGCCGAGGCGCCGAAGCGGTCGATACCGAGCACGTCGCCGTCGCTGCCGACCCACTTCCACCAGCCGAGGGTGGCGCCGGGCTCCACCGCGAGCCGCGCACGGACCGCGCGCGGCAGCACCTGATCCCGGTACTCCTGCGGCTGGGCTTCGAACAGTTCGATGCACGGCATCGACACGACGCGCACCTGCGTGCCCTGCTCGGCGAGCGAACGTCCGGCCGCGAGCGTGACGTCCACCTCGGCCCCCGTCGCGATGAGGATCACCTGCGCCGCTGTCGTCGCCGCATCGGAGCCGGTCGAATCCCACAGCACGTAGCCGCCGAGCTGAAGGCCGTCGGCACCGGCCACCTGCGTGCGGTCGAGGACCGGGATGTTCTGGCGCGAGAGCAGGAGCGCCACCGGGCCGTCCTCGCGCTCGAGCGCGACGCGCCAGGCGACCGATGTCTCGTTTGCGTCGCCGGGACGGATCACCCAGAGGTTCGGGATCGCGCGCAGGGCGGCGTAGTGCTCGATCGGCTCGTGGGTGGGGCCGTCCTCGCCGACCGCGATCGAGTCGTGCGTCCACACCCACAGGACAGGCAGGCCCATCAGCGCGGAGAGCCGCACGGCGCCGCGCATGTAGTCGGAGAACACGAGGAACGTCGAGCCGTAGGGCTTGACGAGCCCGCCGTGCGCGGCCACGCCGTTGACGATCGCGCCCATAGCGTGCTCGCGGATCCCGAACGGGACGTTGCGCCCGCTGTGCACGCGCGAGAACTCGCCGCCGCCCTCGAAGACGGTCTTGGTGGACTCGACCAGGTCTGCGGACCCGCCGATCATCGTGGGCGCGAACTCAGCGAACGCCGCCATCACCTTCTGGCCGGCCGATCGCGTCGCGATCTGTTCCCCGGCGGCGAACTCGGGCAGGGACTCCCGCCATCCCTCGCGCAGATCTCCGGCCCACGCGCGGTCCCAGTCCCGTGCGAGATCGGGGTGGGCCTCCCGCCACGCGTCCGCCCTCTCCTGCCAGGAGCCCTGCTCGCTCGCGCCGCTCTCGAGCAGCGACATGTGCCTGCGCACGTCCTCGGAGACGGAGAAGCTCGCGTCCGGGTCCATGCCCATGACCTGCTTGGTCGCGCGGACCTCGTCCTCGCCGAGCGGTGAGCCGTGCGCGCCGGAGGTGTCGACGGCGTTCGGCGCGGGGTATGCGATGTGCGAGCGGATCGCTATGAAGGACGGCCGCTCCGTTTCCTCCCGTGCGGCGGAGATCGCCGCCGTCAGGGCCTCGACGTCCTCGGAGTCCGCCACCCGCTGCACATGCCAGCCGTTCGCCTGCATGCGCGCGGCATGGTCCTCCCCGTCGAAGGAGATCGTCGTGCTCCCGTCGATCGTGATGTGGTTGTCGTCGTAGCAGAGCACGAGCTTGCCGAGGGCGAAATTGCCGGCGACCGACGCGGCTTCCTGGCTGATCCCCTCCATCATGTCTCCGTCGGAGCAGATCGCGTACACGTGATGGTCGACTATGGCGTGGCCCGGACGGTTGAACTGCTCGGCGAGGAAGCGCTCGGACATCGCGAGGCCCACGGCGTTGCCGACACCCTGCCCGAGCGGGCCTGTGGTGACCTCGATGCCCGGTGTGTGGCCGCGCTCGGGGTGACCCGGCGTGCGTGAGCCCCACTGCCTGAACTCCTGAAGGTCCTGGAGACTCAGGTCGTAGCCGGTGAGGTGCATCAGCGAGTACTGCAGCACGCATGCATGGCCTGCGCTCAGCACGAAGCGGTCGCGGTCCGGCCACGCCGTGTCCGCCGGGTTCACCCTCAGGAAGCGCTTGAAGAGGACGTACGCGAGCGGCGCGAGCGCCATCGCCGTGCCGGGATGGCCCGCGTTGGCCTTCTGCACCGCGTCCATCGCGAGACCGCGGATCGTGTCGATCGACCGTCTGCGGAGATCGTGCTCGTCGCTGCCGGAGCCCGTCGCCTGCGAGTCGCTCGTTCCAGGTGGGCAGGCCATCCACCCGATCCTACAGTCGCCGGGCGATAGAGTCCCTCGGACCGTGCCTGAGCAGTTCTGCGATGTCGGCAGGGACATAACCCTGTGCTACGAGACGTTCGGCGATCCCGCCGATCCGACGGTGCTGCTGATCATGGGCCTCGCGACGCAGATGATCGCGTGGCACGAGGACTTCTGCCGCGAGCTCGCCGGCCGCGGCTTCCAGGTCGTGCGCTTCGACAACCGGGACATCGGGCGCTCCACCCACATGAAGGGCCGCCCGCCGACGGTCCCCCAGCTGCTGATGCGCTCCAAGCGCGCCGCCGGCTACACGCTTGCCGCAATGGCCGCCGACACCGCGGGCCTGCTGCGAACCCTGGACCTCGGGCCCGCACACGTCGTCGGCGCCTCGATGGGCGGGATGATCGCCCAGACCCTCGCCGCCTTCCACCCGGAGCACGTCAGCTCGCTCGTCTCGATCATGTCCAACACGGGCAGCCTGCGAAACGGTCAGCCCTCCCCGCGGCTGATGCCCTCGTTCCTGCGCCGGCCGCCACACGATCGCGAGGAGTACGTCGCCCAGGTCCAGAGGGTCTTCGAGGCGATCGGGTCCTCCGGCCTGCCGCGCGACGGCGACGACATCCGCACGCTCGCCGAAGCCAGCTTCGACCGCAACCACGACCCCGCGGGGCCCGGACGTCAGCTCGCGGCGATCATCGCCTCCGGCGACAGGACCGCCGAGCTGCGGGGGATCACCGTCCCGACGCTCGTCATCCACGGGACCGCGGATCACCTCGTGGCGCCGTCCGGGGGCCGCGCCACGGCACGGGCGATCCCCGGCGCGCGGCTGCTGATGATCGAGGGGATGGGCCACGACCTGCCACGTGTCATCTGGCCGCAGGTGATCGACGGCATCGTCGAGACGGCTGCCAGGGCGGAAGAACCTCGCGCGCCGGGTGCGTCAGCACCGGCGAGCCTGCAGGGCTAGAAGCCTCAGCGCTGCTGCGGCCGGCGCGTCACGCGGCGCAGTCCGAGCCGCGCGTGAAGGCGTGCGGGGCGCCAGCACGGCGCGCATGGGCGCGCACCCCCGCGCGCGCCCATGCCCCTGCAGCCGGAGCGCCTCTCGGACGTGCACTCCCCAGGTGCACGCTGCGCTCGGCTCCCAAGACAGACGGATTCCCTCATGCCCGTCCTCTCGCCGCCCGCCGACCGAGTGCCGTGCGCGTGCACGCGCAGGCTCCCCTGATCCGATCCCTCGTCCCGCTCGACTGAAAGCCCATTGTCAGTGGCCTCTGTGCCCTTCCCATGTTCATTCCCTGAGGCAAGTCCGCAGGTCACCGGGAGTCATTCCCGATCACACATATTGACCGCACGGGGGCCCAGTTGTCAACGCTCCAAGACCCGGGCTCCTGTCCGGGCGCTCCACGCGCCCGCGGCACGTGGCTGCGCGACGATTTCCGCCACCTGCGACCGCTGACCGGGCGCCTGCTCGGCGCTGGTCGCATGAGGGCGGCCGACGGTCATCGCCATGAGGTCCAAAGCCAGGTCGTCTGGCTGAAGCGATCACCCTTGCGGAACCCCAGACCTCGCATCGGGCGCACCCGGTAGACGATCACGCGCCCTGCGACATCCCGGTCGCTGAACGCCCCGTCGTGCACCACGAAGTGCCACGGACCCGACGGGTACTTGGCCGCGAACGCAGCGGCGACCGGCTCGAGCTCGGCGTCGTTGCTCACCTCTTCTGCCCGGCCCTCGAGCACCACGTCGAGCGCTCCCTCGACGAGGTCGCTGCGCCCGGTCGTCAGCACGCACGACCGGTTCTCGGCCAGGTTCATGGCCTTGCGCTCCTCGGGCCCGGTGGCGAACCAGAGAGCCCCCGCGTGCCAGACGGCGATCAGCGGGGTGACGTGGGGCCGGCCGTCGGGCCGAACGGTGGAGAGCCAGAACGTGTCCGCCGCCCGTACCTGCTGGGGTCCCGCCGCCCACGGCGTGGGCGTCGCGCCCGGTTCGCTGAACCCACGTACCTCCGCGGTCACATCCCGGTCTGCCATCCCATTCCCTCCCCTCCCCGAATTGACGGGACCGGCCGGCCTGCGAGGGCGGTAGTGCCGTCCAGGCCGGCCGTTGCTCACCAAGACTCTCAGAGAACTCTTCACTGCGGCAAAGGACGTACTTAGGGACCCGGACGAGACTCAACTCTCGCCCTGCCTCATCCGATGTCAGGAGAGCCCCATGAGCAACCCGTCCAACCGTATGCAGAACCGGGCCCGGCGCCCGCACGTGCGCGAGCCCAGGCCGACCGAGCCCCGTCGCCCCGGAGAGCCCTCGGACTATCCACGCGGCTACATCGAGCAGCTCGCCCGCACGTTCTCCAGCGCGAGCACCGGCGCAGCTCGTGCCACGCGCCGGCGGCGGCCCCGAAACACGAGCGCCGCTGATCGGCTCTGCTGACCCCGGCCATCAACTCGAACTCGCTGCCGGAGCTCCCAGGACACGCGTCCAGCATGTCCCGAGACTTCACAAGATGCGCCCGGAGGTGTGTGGTTGCAGCACATGGGCGACACATGTGTCAGGACATAGGAGACACCAACGTGAGGGAGTCTTCCTGTGGACATGGCGCGGTATCTCATCGAGGCGCACCTGTTGGAGGGACGTTCGGTCAGCGAGCTGGCAGCAGCTCATGGGGTGCATCGCAGCTGGATCTACAAGCTGCTGGCCCGCTACCGCGATGGCGGGCTCCAGGCACTCGAGCCTCGCTCCAGGCGGCCCCAGGGCTGCCGGCACCAGACCCCGCGGGAGATCGTCGGGGCGATCGTCCAGCTGCGCAACCAGCTCTCCCAGGAAGGCCACGACTGCGGAGCGCAAACGATCGCCTTCCACCTCTCCCAGCAGCTCGACCCGGGGCCGGTGCCCTCCAACTCGACGATCTGGAGGATCCTCAGAAGAGAGGGATTGATCGTGCCCCAGCCGCAGAAGCGACCGCGCTCCGCGCTGATCCGCTTCCAGGCCGAGCTACCGAACGAGATGTGGCAGGCCGATATCACCCACTGGGAGCTCTCGGGCGGCGAGCACGCGGAGATCCTCAACGTGATCGATGATCACTCGCGCCTGTTCCTGGCCTCCCGCGCGTTTGCGACGGTCAAGGCCAGGGATGTCGTGGATGTCTTCCACGGCGCAGCCGAGCTGCACGGCCTGCCCGCCTGCTTCCTCTCCGACAACGGCGCCGTGTTCAACGCCACACCCCGCAAAGGAAAGGTGCTGCTGCAGTCAGAGCTCCAGCGGCTCGGGATCACCTCCAAGAACTCCCGGCCCTACCACCCCCAGACCTGCGGCAAGATCGAGCGCCTACACCAGACACTCAAGCGCTACCTCGACAAGCAACCCGCGGCCGAAACGCTCACAGAGCTCCAGGGGCAGCTCGACACCTTCGTCCGCTACTACAACAACGTCAGGCCCCACAGGGCCCTCGGCAAACAAACCCCTCTACAGGCCTACAACGCCCGCATCAAGGCAAGACCGGCGGCCGTGAAGCCCGGAACGCACTTCCGGGTCAGAGAGGACAGGGTCGACCAGACCGGCACGATCAGCCTGCGCTACATGAGCCGCCTGCACCACATCGGGCTCGGAAGAGCCCACAAAGGCCGCCAGGTCAAGCTCCTAATCGCCGACCGAAGCATCCGAGTGATCACCACCGACGGCGAACTGCTACGCGAGCTAACGCTCGACCCCACCCGCGACTACCAGCCCCTCGGCCAAGCCTGAGCTGTCTACGATGTCCCGAGACATCTGTCTCCGATGTCCCGAGACTTCACAAGATGCGCCCGGAGGGAATCGAACCCTCGGCCTGCGGCTTGAAAGACCGCTGCTCTTTGGCTCCCCGAAGAGAACCGTTGACCACTGAGCTACGGGCGCGCGCTATGGAGATGTGTTCTCGGATCTCGCCGAGGAGCCTATTCTAAGCACCCTCGCGCCGGCCGCGCCGCCAGCACACCCGCAGGCGGCCCGGACTCACGCGGCGGCTGGGTTCAGGGAGAAGACGCGGCGCGCGTTCTCGTGCATATAGAGACCCGTCGTCTCCTCGTCCAGGCCGGCCTGGTCGAGGCCTTCGAGTGCGCGGTCGGGGGCGATCATCGGATAGTTCGTGCCGAACAGGACCTTGCGTCGCCCACCGGGCGTGCGCATGTACTCCAGGAGCTCGGCCGGAAGGCGCCTGGTGGTGTACGCGGACGTGTCGATGTAGACGTTCTCGTGCTTGCGGCAGACGGCGATCATCTCCTGTGTCCAGGGGTAGCCGACGTGCCCGCCGACGATCGTCAGCTCGGGGAAGTCGATCGCGACCTGGTCTATGTAGGGGATCGGGCGGCCCGGCTCGGAGGGCATGAGCGGTCCTGTGTGCCCGACCTGCGTGCAGAAGGGAACGCCGAGCTCGACGCACTCCGCATACAGCGGATAGAAGCGCCTGTCGGTGGGCGGGGTCTCCCACAGCCACGGCAGCACCCTCAGCCCGACGAAGCCGTGCTCGGTGACCAGGCGGCGCAGCTCCCGCACGGCCGCCATCGGCCTGTCCAGCGCGACCGAGGCCACGCCCGCGAAGCGCGCGGGGTGCGCCGCCACCCATCCCGCGACGTCCTCGTTGGAGATGAGGGCGCCCTCGCGCGGGAACCACCAGGCGCTGAGCAGCCCGACGTCGACACCCGCTCCGTCCATCGCGGCGAGCGTGGCCTCTATCGGCACCTCTCCCGTCGGGATCGAGCCACCCGTCCAGCGCCGCAGGGAGGCGAACATGTCCTGCTCGAGGAACCGTCGGGTCGGATGCTGCATCCAGGCGTCGACGATCATGGCGGCCCGCTCAGCGGTTGGCGTTCGCGGCTGCCGTCTGCAGGATCGCGTCGGCGGGCAGCTTCGAACGGGCTACCCCTATCCCCATGCAGTCGCGCAGGCACTGCTGGTAGATCGGGGTGAAGCCGAGCAGTTCGGGGATCGTCACTATCCGGTAGCCGCGGGCGCGCAGCGAACGGATGATCCCTGGATACGCCGCGAGTGTCTCCCCGCGCGGGCCGCCGCCATCGTGGGAGATGATGATCGAGCCCGGCCTGACCTGTGCGAGGACCCGCTGCTGGATCGCCGCGGTGCCGGGCAGCGCCCAGTCGGTGGGGTCCACGTTCCACAGCACCGTTGCGAGGCCCAGCGAGCGGGCGATCCCCACGACCGAGCTGTTGTACGCGCCGTACGGCGGGCGGAAGACGCACGGCGTGTAGCCGCTCAGCTTGCGGATCACGGAGATCGTCTGTGACAGCTCCCCGCGCACCGCACCCGAGCTCAGCTTCGTGAGTTCGGGGTGGGTCCAGGTGTGGTCGCCCAGCACGTCGCCGTCACGGAGCTCGCGCAGCAGGTCGGCCCTGTAGGAGGATGTGATCTGCTCGCCGATCATGAAGAACGTCGCGCGGACGTTGTTGCGCTCGAGCATCGACAGAAACTGCGAGGTGTCCGGTGCTGGTCCGTCGTCGAAGCCGAACGCGACCTCTTTGACGGAGGGGCCCCGGAAGTACGCGGAGCTGCCGCTGCTTTCGCATCCGACCGCCCGGTACTGAGACTGCGGCGCATGGTAGGTGGTGCGCAGAGCGCTCTGCGTGGCGGCGCGCGCCGCATGGCCACCGGAGTCCAGCGTCAGTCCGACGATGGCGAGGGCGAGCAGCGCGGACAGGATGAGCAGGTGGCCTCTGGACAGAGTGCGTCCACCATACACGCCCCCCTTGCGCATGTGCGCACCTTCCCGCACGCATCCGGTGGGTCTTCAGGACCGCCCGTCCAGCAGCTTAGGATGCCCCGATGAGCAGCTACGTCGCGGCGATCGACCAGGGCACGACGAGCACGCGCATGATCCTCTTCACCGCCGGCGGCGAGCCCGCCGCGGAGAGCCGGCTCGAGCACCGGCAGATCCACCCGCAGGCGGGATGGGTCGAGCACGACCCTGCCGAGGTGTGGGCGAACACGTGCGAGGTGATCGGCGGCGCGCTGGAGGCGGCGGGGGCTGATGCCGGGGAGATCGCCGCGGTCGGCATCACCAACCAGCGGGAGAGCACCGTGGTCTGGGACCGCCGCACCGGAGAGCCGGTGCACAACGCGATCGTCTGGCAGGACACCCGCACGGCAGGGCTCGTGCGCGAGCTCGCGGGGGACGAGGGCATCGACAGGCTTCGCGACCGTGTGGGACTGCCGCTCTCGACCTACTTCTCAGGCCCCAAGATCGCCTGGATCCTCGACCGCGTGCCGGGGGCGCGCGAGCGAGCCGAGAACGGGGAGCTCGCGTTCGGGACGATGGACAGCTGGATCCTCTGGAACCTCACGGGCGGCCCCGACGGCGGCATCCATGCCACCGACGTGACGAACGCCAGCCGAACGATGCTGATGGACCTCGCGAGCCTCGACTGGCATCAGCCGAGCCTTGACCTGATGGGGATACCCAGATCGATGCTGCCCGAGATCCGGTCCTCGAGCGAGCTCTACGGCCCCGCGGCCGTGAGCGCTCTCGCGGGACGCCCGGTGACGGGCATCCTCGGCGACCAGCAGGCGGCGCTGTTCGGGCAGGCGTGCTTCGAGCCGGGCCAGGCCAAGTGCACCTACGGGACCGGCTCGTTCCTGCTGGTGAACACCGGCGGGGAGATCGTACGCTCGCGCGAGCTGCTGACGAGCGTCGCCGCGAGGGTCGGCTCCGAGCCCCCCTCCTATGTGCTCGAGGGCTCCGTAGCGGTCACGGGCGCCGCCGTGCAGTGGCTGCGGGACCAGCTCGGCCTGATCTCCGCCGCATCGGAGGTCGAGGAGCTCGCGCGAAGCGTCCCCGACAACGGCGGCGTGTATTTCGTGCCGGCGTTCTCAGGGCTGTTCGCGCCGCATTGGCGAGACGACGCTCGCGGCGTCATCGTGGGGCTCACCGCATACGCGCGCGCGGGCCATCTGGCGAGGGCCACGCTGGAGGCCACCGCCTGGCAGATCAAGCAGGTCGTGGACGCGGCGGAGAAGGTCACCGGGGAGACCCTCGGCGAGCTCCGCGTGGACGGCGGCATGACCTCCGACGAGCTGCTGATGCAGATACAGGCCGATGTCCTCGGGATACCGGTCATGCGCCCCGCGGTCACGGAGACGACGGCGCTGGGCGCGGCGTTCGCGGCGGGTCTGGCGGTCGGGTTCTGGGACGGCGAGCGGGAGCTGCGCAGCCTGGTCCGTGAGGACCGCCGGTGGGAGCCGCAGATGGAGAGCGGGGTGCGCGAGCGCGAGTACGCGCAGTGGCGCAAGGCCGTCGAGCGCTCGCTGGACTGGACCGACTAGGTCAGGGCGTCAGGACGATCTTCAGGGCCTCGCGCCGGTCGTAGACGGCGTAGGCCTCGGGTGCCTGCTCGAGCTTCATGTGGTGGGTGACGAGCGCGGACGGGTCGAGCACGCCGGCCGCCATCATCGCCAGCACCCGGTCGACGTGGCCGAGGACGTTCGCGTGTCCCCCCCGCAGGGTCAGCGCCTTGAGCCAGAGCAGCCCCATGTGGACCTCCGCGCGCTCGGCGTAGACCCCGATGCACTGGATCGCGCCGCAGGAGCGCGTCAGGCGGATGGCGCTCTCCAGGACCTTCGGGTCACCCACGGCGTCGATGCTGACGTCCACCCCGCGCCCGTCGGTTGCCGAACGGACGAGCGCTCGAACGTCCTGCTCGCCGAGGTGCAGGGGCTGCGCACCGTAGGACTCCGCCACCGCGAGTCGCTCGGGCACCGAGTCGATCGCGAAGACATGGGCTGCGCCGGCGGCCCGCGCCGCCTGGACCGCGCACAGGCCGACGGGGCCGAGGCCGAGGACCGCCGCGACGTCGCCGGGGCGCAGGCCGCTCGCGTCGACAGCATGGAACCCGGTCCCCATCACGTCGCCGGCGAACAGGGCCACGTCGTCGCTCATGCCCTCGGGCACCCGCCGCAGCACGAGATCGGCGTTCGGCACGAGCGCCATGTCCGCCTGTGTCCCCTGGAGCGATCCGAGCGTCGAGCCGTGACCGAACGTGCGCGAGTGCTCACAGCGGTGATATAGGCCGCGCCTGCAGAAGAAGCATGTGCCGCATGCGGTCTGGAAGCAACCGAGCACCCTGTCGCCGACCGCGAAGTCCTTCACCCCGTCGCCGGCGGCGACGACGGTGCCGACATACTCGTGGCCGATCGTGAAGCCCTGCTCGATCTGCACGCGCCCGTGGTAGATGTGCAGGTCCGAACCGCAAACGCCCGTCGCGGTGATCCTGACGATCGCGTCCCCGCGGTCGATGAGCTCCGGCTCAGGCCGGTCCTCGACGCTGACTACGCCGGGGGCCTGGAATGTGACCGCTCGCATGGCAGGCCAGCCTACCGGTCGGGAGCGTGCCGCACCTCGCGCAGCGCACCCGTCTCGGGGTCGAAGACGAACCCCCTGATGTGCTCGTGCACGAGCAGCTCGCGACTGGCGTGCAGCCTCGCGAGACTGTGGGCGAGTGTCGCCTCGACGTCCACGAACGCGCCGAGACGCCAGTGCGGCATCGCGCCGTCAGCGGCGAGCGCCCGCGCGTACTCGTCCTCGGAGGCCCCGCAGAGGCCGCAGCCGTCATGCATCACGACGACGATCTCCTCGGTCCCGAGAAGACGCTGGGAGATGCTCAGCGAGCGCAGCGCGTCATCGGTCACCAGCCCACCGGCGTTGCGGATTATGTGCGCGTCGCCGCGCTCGAGCCCGAGCATCGGGAAGAGGTCGATCCGGGTGTCCATGCAGGACAGCACGGCGACCCTGCGGCGAGGGCGCGGGCTGAGGCCGGGTGCCGCTAGCTCGCTGGTGCGCGAGGCGGCAACGGCGAGCATGTCGTCGGCGTGCGGCATCGGGATGTGATCGTAGGGCAGTCCGCCGGCTGTCCCCGGCACCCGCCGGGCGTGCCCCCGGCGGGGCACTCGCGTACATTACCCGGATGGAGCTGGCGAACAGGCACGTGGTCGTCACCGGCGCGGCGAGCGGGATCGGCCGCGCACTCGTGCGCCGGTTCGCCCAGGAGGGGCCGCGGGCGCTGGTCGTCGCCGACCGCAACCTCGAGGGCGCCCGCACCGTCGCCTCCGAGGTGGGAGGGCTCGCCGTCGAGCTCGATGCGGGCCGCGAGGACAGCGTGAGAGAGCTGAT
The DNA here is from genome assembly GCA_963740075.1 of uncultured Solirubrobacteraceae bacterium. Lineage (GTDB taxonomy): Bacteria > Actinomycetota > Thermoleophilia > Solirubrobacterales > Solirubrobacteraceae > Palsa-744. Next base: position 71,459 of record CAVUCP010000002.1, read on the forward strand.
CCGGACCGCCACCGAGGCCGGTGGGCCGATCGACATCTTCATCTCGAACGCCGGCGTGCCCGGAGGCGGCGGCGGCCCTGAGACCGAAGACTCGCAATGGGACGAAGCGTGGCGTGTGAACGTGATGGCCCACGTGTGGGCCTCACGCGCTCTGCTGCCGGAGATGCTCGAGCGCGGAGATGGGTACCTCATCAACACCGCCTCGGCAGCGGGGCTCCTGACGCAGGTCTCCTCCCTCGTCTACAGCGTGACCAAGCACGCTGCGGTCGCGCTCGCGGAGTGGATGTCGATCGAATACGCAGAACGCGGCGTGAAGATCTCGTGCATATGCCCGCAGGGTGTTCGCACGCCGATGCTCGACCTGGCGATGGATGATCCGGCCGGAGCTGCAGCGCTCGCATCCGGGGGCTTCATCGAACCCGAGGATGTCGCCGACACGGTGGTCGCGGCGATCGGGGACGAGCGCTTCCTGATCCTGCCCCACGAGAACGTCGCGGGCTTCCTGGCGTTGAAGGGCGCGGACCCTGAGCGCTGGCTTCGCGGGATGCGCAGGATCGTGCGCGAAGCCCGCCAGGAATAGCCCGGCCGGGCCCCGGCTACGGCTGCGAGGTCAGCGTGGACACTTCCGGGACGTTGCCGAGCGCGGGAAGCCGCAGCAGATCGGCGGGCTTGTGTTCCAGATATCCCCGCAGGAATTCGGTGCTCACGCGCGCGACGATCGAGAGCTGCGGTTCCTGATCGGAGTAAGGGGGCAGGTGTTCGGCGCCCAGCAACCTCAGCAGATACTTGGGCTGCTGCGCGCGTGCGAAGAATTCTTCGGTCCTGGCCGGCAGGTTGACGGTGTCGTCCGTGCCCTGCGCCGCAAGCAGCGGCGGGCTCCCCGGCGCGAAGGCGTACCCGCCGGCCCCGGGCATCTCTTCCCCGGAGAGGATGACCGCCGCCTTCACGCGCGGGTCGCGGTAGGTCGAGTCGTATGCGACCGCGAGAGCGGTGTCTCCGCCGTCCGACTGACCGGAGACGGCGACCTGGGCCGGCGAGATGAGGCCCGCGAACGTCCCGGAGGGCGAGGCGGACGCGGCCAGCAGCTTGGTGATCACGAAGCTCATGTCGCCCGGCTGGTTGGTCAGGTCGGCCTCGTCGGGTCCGCCGGGTGCGTCGGCGTTCTCGACCGGGAACACGGGCGCCGCCACGACGAACCCGGAGCTCGCCCAGCTCTGCAGCAGACGCGAGTAGAGGGCCGGCGTGACCGCGAAACCGTGGCCGAAGATCAGCAGCGGGAAGGGAGCGAAGCCCCTTGCGGGCGGCGCATAAGGGATGTCAACTCCCTTCGCGAGGGTCGGGTACCGGATCTCGGTGACGATCTGCCGCGGGCCGCTTTCGCCGTTCGCGTAGGTGGCTGTCCGGCTGGTGTCCACGTACCGGACGACCTCGAGCCCGACACCGAACCGGGCGGGACGAGGCTGCGCCTGATGGTCGGAGGCGGTGCGGCCGGCGGCCCGCTGCCGGCCGTCCGCGGACCCGTTGCGGCCGGTGCCGCTGAGTGCCGATGCGGCGATGAGAGCGACTGCGCCCGCGGCGAGCAGGAGGAGCGCGACGGCGAGCAGGCGACGGAGAAGGATGTGGGGGGCCATCAGGGGTGCTCAGCAGGTCCCTGAGTCCTGGGGGGTCCCGCGCCCGGACTCCGGGTCATCGATGTACCCATTTGCGCCACGTCGTTCCACCGCGCCGAGGTGGACGACGTACCAAACCCCCCTCCAGCCGATCAGAGAGGCGATGCCGAAGGAGCGCTCGGCCCCCCCGATCCGGTAGACGACGCGGGCGTTGGGCATCTCCCAGTAGCCGATGCGGTTGTAACAGACGCCAGGCGGGATCCAGTGGGCGAAGCTCGCGGGCACGTCGACAGCGACCAGCCGCGCACCGGCGCCGCGGTCGCCGAGCAGCCCGTGCGCCGCCTGGATATCGAGGCGGAAGTCATGGACCAGGCGGTAGGACCAGTCGGAGCTCGCCCCGTAGATCGCCTTCACCTGCACGTACGCTCCCTCGGGGAAGAATGCCGGCATGGCCGGGGAGACAGAGTCGCGCGTGATGCCCGACCACAGCGCCCGCATCTCCTCGTGAAACCGGGCCGTTCCGGCGGTGGGTCGCTCGGGGGTCTGCGGCAGCTCGCCCTGTCTGATCGCGTCCAGCGCCAGCGGCGAGGGCCCCTGGCGCGTCCTCGGCGGCGTCTCGGGGGCCCTCACCGGCACGGTCTGGGCTGCCGCGAGCGGGATCGCAGGCGCGGAGGGCACGTGGGGAGCCCGCGGCACGCGGAGCGCAGGCGAGCGGCTCCCGCGTGCGATAAGGAGAACCAGCGCCGCGAGCACGACGGGAAGGATGAGCAGCACCAGGCGCCCACGCGGCGTGAGGCGCAGCCGCCCGCGCCGGCCACGGCTCGCACGCCTCGATCCACCGTGTGTGCCGCCTCGCAAGGCCATTGAAGTTAGAGCACACGCTGGCGACTCGACGCGCGGGTTAAGCGCTTCTCATCGGGAGGCCGCCCGGTCCGAAATAGCATCGGTTGACGTATGCCCGCGCCTGCGAATCGACAACCGGCGCTCTCCGCTCGGCCCAGCCGGGCGCGCGCGGAGCTGCGCCGCCGTCACGCAAGGCGGCGACTTGCGGCGGTCGGCTTGCTGATCGTGCTGGTCGCGGCTGGCGCGTACGCCCTGGCCGCGGGGGGCTCGAGCTCGCGAGCGACACGGGCGAGCGCCCCGACGAGCTCCGCAGGCACGGCGGCCCGCGCGTCAGCACCTGCCGCTGCGGTACCGGCTCCGCCGGCCCTCGTGGTGCGGGCACCCCGCGCGACGTCCTCACGCTGGACGGTGGCGGCGCGTGTTCACGGGCACCCTGCCGTGTGGCTGGCCGAGAGCTCCGGCGTGACGCTGATGCGCATGAACCAGGAACTGGTCCACCTCACGCTGCACGCGGGTTCGAGTGACGGCGGTGTGACCGGCTGGAGCTACGGAGACGAGGTCACGCGTTCTGAGATCCACCACCTCGTGGCGGCCTTCAACGGCGGCTTCAAGCTGACCTCCTCGGGTGTGGGCTTCTCCTCGGGCTCGCATGTCGCCGTGCCGTTGAAGGCCGGGCTCGCGTCACTCGTCACGTATACCGACGGAACGTCGGATGTCGGGCCCTGGGGTGAGGGCGTCCCGAGCTCTGCTCACAGGGTCTTCTCGGTGCTGCAGAACCAGCAGCTGCTCGTCGACCAGGGCCGAGCAGCGGCGAACGCCTCGACATGCATCATCGAATGCTGGGGCGCGACGATCGGCGGGCAGACGACGGTTGCGCGCTCTGGCATCGGGGTCACCTCAGGCGGAGATCTCGTGTGGGCGGCGGGCGAGCTGCTCACCCCGTCGCAGCTCGCCGGTGCGCTCGTGGGCGCCGGCGTCGTCAGGGCGATGGAGCTCGACATCAACCCGGACTGGGTCGCCGGATACCTCTACGAACACCATCCAGGGGGGCCGACGCCCGTTCCGCTCATCCCCGGCCAGCTCGGTATCTACGGCAAGCTGCTGGAACCGTACAGCCGGGACTTCCTCGCGGTCATCGCGAACGGGTAGGCGCGGCGCCTACTGCTCGCTCAGGGCTCGTGCGCCGAGGGCGACCGCCGAGAGCGCGGTGCCGGTGACGAGGACGCTCGTGAACTTCGGGAGGTATCCGCCGCGGCCGCCCGCTATCCCGGCGAGCACGTCCGAGATGTCGCACACGAGGCCGGCGACGAGCCACTGCCGTCTCGCGTCGCCCTCGCTCGCGAGCGCGCCGAGCCCGAGCGCGATGTCACGGACACCGAAGAGCCGGGCCAGATACGGAGACTGCGGGTTGGCGGCGGCATCCAGGCCGAACAGCCTGCCCGCGACCCGCGGGGTCGCCCATGAGCCGGCGCCGATGGCGAGGCGCACGCCGGCGAGCGCCCTGATCGTGCGGTCGTCGCTCATGCGGTGAATCTATACGAGCCGGGCGCAAGGATGTCGCAAGCCCCGCCCGGCGGTTACAGTGCGCGGATGATCGTCGTGACCGGGCGCGTGCGGATCGCAGGTTCCAGCCGTGACAGGTTCGTCGAGGTCGCGAGCGAGATGTGCCGGCTCTCCAGGGATGAGCAGGGCTGCGGCGGCTACCGCGTCTACGGCGACCTCGAGCGGCCCGAGCACTACGTCTTCGTCGAGGAATGGGCGGACGAGGACGCCCTGCAGAGGCACTTCGCCGAGCCGCACACCGCCCGGTTCCTGAGGGCGCTCGGCGAGCTGCTCGACGGGCCGCCGGATGCCGTGTTCCACACGACGGCGGCCTCGCGAAGGCTTGTTCCCGGACAGGGCCTGGTCCCCGTCGACTAGCACCGAACCGGCAGGTCGCCTACGCAGCGGGTGCCACCTCGATGCGGGCGACGGTCGAGAAGGTGCACCAGTACAGGTCGCGGCCCCAGCCCGGCGCCGGGAACAACACCGACTGGAACATGCTCGGTACGCGTGTGCGGCCCAGCTCGGTGCCCGTTGCGATATCCAGCACCACGACGTCGTCGCCGCCCGCCCGCGCCGCGCCCGCCCGCAGCATCCGGGAGCGCGGGACCCAGCCGGCCCACGGCCCCACGGCACGCGCGAGACGGGAGCTCGAGAGCGCGGGCCCGGACCAGTCGCCGACCACCAGCTCGCCGGTATCCGGGTAGATGATCATGTGCGCCGCGTGTGCGAGCGGCCGCTGCCAGAGGCGCTCCAGGCGCCCGTCGAAGCTGAACGCGGCGAGCACCCCGTTCGCGGAGTCGTACCCGATGGCGATCCGCCGCTGCGGGTCATACAGCGGGGGGTCGGTCACGGCGCCGCGCGGCAGTCCGCAGATCTCCACGGCCTCCCGGTCCGCGGGATCGGCGATCGAGATCCGGGTGAGGTGGACGGGCCCTGCCGCGATGCCCGCCCCGAGCATCGTCGTCGAGTAGTCGTGGGCGCCGTTGTCCAGGAACCAGATGTGGCCCGCCGCGATCACCGGGTCCCAGCCGTAGGACTGCCCGCCCCTTTCGAGGTAGCGCACCTCGAGCTCGCGATGCAGACGGCGGCCGTCCCACCGCAGCCCGTGCACCGAGCCCGCGCCCACCGCATACAGGTGCTCGCCGTCCGCCGAGAGCCGCGCCACGACGCTCTCGGGGAGCTCCAGGTCCGGGCATCTGCGCTCCAGCGTCGCGGGGTCGAGCAGCGTCAGGCGGGCCGGCCTGCCGAGGGTGCGGTCGAGGTCCTTCATCGCCAGCGTCCCGTCACCGAGGACGACGAACGAGTTGTAGGGCGCGTGGACGGGGAGCTCCAGCGAGGCGAGCACCTCGAGGTCCGGCGAGAGCCTGTGGCAGTGGCGCCCGAAGACGACGTGCAGCGAGCCGTCCGCGTGGGCCGCGAGTCCTCCCGGCCAGAACGGGCCTCCGGGGAGCTCGCGTGAGCGCGCGAGCGTCCGCAGGCTCCTCGGGTCGACCTGCTCGACCCAGCAGGTGCTGGGTTCGACGAGCGGCCGTCGCCGGAGGGTGTGCCTGAGCACGAACACCTCGCCCGGCTCGCGCAAAACGACCATCGTGCTCGCCAGCGCGTCGCGTACGGTGCTCGTGACGAGCCGCTCGCCGTGGCCGATCGCCAGGCCGCGTGCGTCGGACGGTGCCTGCGAACGTGTCGGCCCGCCGTCCTCGGCGGGCCATGGGCTCGGCCACAGGCTCATCGCCCCCAGCTTCGCAGAGTCCACCTCGCGGGGGTCCGGCCCCGCGCTGCGAGAATGGCCGCGTGTCCGAGTCCGTATGGGACTATCCCCGCCCGCCGCGCGTCGAGCGCTCCGGCAGGCTGATCACAGTCGTGCTGGCAGGCGAGCAGATCGCCAGGAGCAGCGACGCCCGACGGGTTCTCGAGACGAGCCATCCGCCGGTGTACTACATACCGCTGGCCGACATCGCGGATGGCGTCCTGGGCCCGTCCCGCGCGCGCGGCACGTTCTGCGAGTGGAAGGGCGTGGCGAGCTACTACGACGTCCACGCGGGCGACGGCCGGATCCTGAGGGCGGGAGCGTGGACGTATCCGGATCCGGCCGCCGGCTTTGACGATCTGCGAGGCACCGTCGCCTTCTACCCGGCGCTGATGGACCGGTGCACCGTCGACGGGGAGCTCGTCAGCGCGCAGGAGGGCGACTTCTACGGCGGCTGGATCACCAGCGAGATCACGGGCCCCTTCAAGGGCGCGCCCGGCACCAGATCCTGGTAGCCGGGCGGTCCGGGTGATCCGCCGGACGGGCTCCCGCGTACCGGTTCGCAGTCGGGCGGCCTCAGGGCCGCGCCGCGACTGACGCCCTGCGCGGCGGCGCATACCGCCGGAGGGGCGCCGGCCTCGACTCCCGCGGGTGGCCTCCCCTACCGCCCGCGGGAGAGCGAGCGCCTGCGCTCATCGGATCTGCACGCCGCTTGGACGGGGTTCCTCCTCGTCCGCCGCCTCGTGGATCGGCGGACGAGCCTTGCGTGCCATGACGATCGGCTCCTCCTCGGGCGGGCTGGTCTCTGGTGCAGAGTCGGCGGGGGTGTCCTTCTTGACGGCGCTCTCGTCGCCCACGACGGCACGGTCGCGGCCGGCCTGCTTGGCGGCATAGAGCCCGCCGTCGGCGATGTTCAACAGCTCCTCGACGGTGTCGGCCTGGCCGGAGTCCGCGATGCCGAAGCTCGCGGTGAAACGAGCGGTTTCGCCCGGATGCGCGACCGCGAGGTCGTGGCGCACCCTGTCGAGTACGTTCACGGCCTGGAAGCGGTCGAGCTCGGGCAGCACTATCACGAACTCCTCGCCGCCCCAGCGGGCGATCAGATCGTTGTCGCGGAGCGTCTGCTTCGCGGTCTGGGCGAACAGGCGCAGCGCACGGTCGCCGGCCTCGTGGCCGTGGGTGTCGTTGAGCTGCTTGAACTTGTCGAGGTCCGCGATGACGACGGCGAACAGGTGCCTGGCCTTCAGCAGCTCCCGCAGCTCCTTCTCAGCGGTGCGCCTGTTGACGAGTCCCGTCAACCCGTCGGTCGACGCCTGGAGCTGGGTCTTCTCGAACGCACGGACCGTTCCGATGCGCGCGCCCGCCTGACCCGCGAGGACCGTCAGCTGGTTCACGGGCTCGCCCGAGAGCGGCTCCCCGTCGGGGCCCGTCGTATGAAGGACGCCGAGCGCGCGTCCCATGAAGCTCACGGGCACGCACACCGCCGAGCATGGGCCCGACGCGCGATCGCGCAGCTGCGGGCATGCGTTGAGCGCCTCGCTCGAGTCGAACACGACTGCCGTGCCGCGGCGCACCGCGACACACGAGAACGGGGACTTGACGGGGCACCCCGGCGGCTCGGCCGACGGGTTGGACGCGGCGCGCGAGAGATTTGCCCGGCTCGAGTCCGAGAGCAGGAGCTCCATCGGTGTCACCTGCGATATCTCGACCGTCGCGCGCTGGATCACGTCGAGGACTTCGTCCTCCTCGTCTGCCATCTCGAGGGCCTCGGAGAGGTGGCTCGCGAACCCGTCGCGGTCGAGCTGTGCGGTGAGCTGGCGCTCGAGCTGAACGCGGTCGGTCGTGTCGCGTGCGTGCAGGACAACCCCGCGGAGGTTCCGGTCCGCCCGCAGGTCGGTCGCGCGTGCCTCGAGGTCGCGCCACTCGCCCGCGCCGTTGCGCATGCGGAAGTTGAACTCGGCGGGCTTCCCGGTGGCCGCGACGGACGCCAGCAGAGGCCTGTCCTGCTCGTGGATGAACTCCGCGAGGTGGTTGCCGAACAGGTCATCCTCGGCCCTGCCCACCATCGCCGCCACCGAACGGCTCACGTAGCGGCAGCCGGACTGGTCGAGCACGACGACGAGATCGCGTGAGGACAGCGCGAGGCTCCGGAAGTGCGCGCTCTGGCGCCGCGTGGTCGCGAGCAGCATCGAGGCGAGCACGATCATCATCAGCAGGCCGCCGACGCCGAGCAGGACCTGGACCGTGATGAGATCGTGGATGCTCGCTTCGTCCGAGCGGGTCAGCGAGCGCGCGGCGACCAGCGAGACATTCGATGCGAGAGCTGCGAGGACGCGCAGCCGCTGCACAGGGTCGAGGTTGCCGATGTGCTCGTTCGCGCTCTGCGGCAGGCCGCTTGTCGGGCGGTTCGCGAGGACCGCTTCCCCGGTCGCCGTCATGTCGCCCACGAGCCGCGCCTCCTGGGCGAACTCGTTGCGCAGCGCGGACCCTTCCGCTGGCTTCAGCGTGGTGCCGTCATCGTCGCCGTTGACCGGAGGGGCAGCGCCTCCTTCGAGCAGTGCCGCGGCGCTCGCCGCCATCACCGAGGCGGTGTAGGCGGGGTCGGCCTGCCTGCCTTCCCGGACCAGCAGGACTTCCTTGACGTAGCGTTCGGCGAGGGTGCGCTGGCGGCTCGCGACCTCGATCGTCGTCGCGCGGTGCTCGGACCCGCTGGTGACCTTCACCGACAGCCAGATGCTGACGATCGAGATCAGGCCGATCGTGACGAAGATCGCGATGATCGTCCCCCTGTTGGAGGCTGCCGATCCGAACGGCCTTCGCGTGCCCAGGTGAAGCCTCATGCGGATACCACCAATTCGCTGCGCATGCCAGCCATGTAGTGGCCCTCCATGTTGCAGAACAGGACGTAGCGCCCCGGCGTGAGGTGCACTCGAAGGTCGCGGACCGCCCCCGGGCGCCCGGGCTCGAGCGAGCCGGCCTCCTGGCTCTCAAGCGCTTCCTCGCTGACGGTGAGTCCGTCCCCCCGCATCGGGAGGCGGCCGGAGCTCGAGCGCACGACGATCAGCTCATGTTCGGTCGGCCCGTGGTTGCTGACACGCAGCGTGTATTCGCCGGCCCTGAGACTGGTGGGCGCGTTGATCTGAAAGTCCGCCTCGGAGACCGGCACGACGGTCCCGGCGCTGGACGACCCGTCCGCCCCGCATCCGGCGAGCAGGAATGCCAGCAGGGCTGCCGCCCAGAGGCAGACCAGTACTCGCAACCCATTGGCGACGACGAAACGCACACCCGACAATCGGCCGTTCGCGGAAAAACCTTTACGTGATCTGCAGCGCGCCCGTGCCTCGCGCAAGATGGGTTGCAGCCGCCGGGCCACGGAGGCGGGCGCCGGGCGCACGCCGACCCGGAGAGACCGGGGTCGGCAGGTCTATATTCACCCGATGAGGGCGGGTACAGCGCACGGGCCGCTCGCGCTTTGAGAATGCCCGAGACCGAAGGCACGGGCGGTGCGGGCCCGACGACGCGGGAATGGACCGATGTTCTCCTCGGGGCGCTGCGCGAGTCCGGCGGGGCCGGCGACATCGACTTCAACCAGGTCGCCCAGCTCGCCCGGACCACATCCGAACGGCTCGCCGTGCATGCCGGCGAGATCCCGAGGATCTCCCTTGCCGGACGCCTGCACGACATCGGAAAGGTCGCGATCCCGACGGCGATCCTGCTGAAGCCCGGCCCCCTCGACGAGCGGGAGTGGGAGGTGATGAGGACCCACGCCGAGACGGGCGAGAGGATCCTGAGGTCGGCCGCCTCGCTGGCCGACGTGGCGCTGCTGGTCCGCCACCACCATGAGCGCTACGACGGAAGCGGCTACCCCGACGGGCTCGACGGAGCGAGGACCCCACTGGGGTCGTCCGTGATCACGGTATGCGCAGCCTTCACAGCGATGATGAGACAGCGGCCCTACAGCGACGCGATCACTGTCGCCGAGGCGATCGCCGAGCTGCGGCGGTGCGCGGGGACCCAGTTCCACCCCGGTGTCGTGGACGCGTTCTGTGAGCCGTTCGAGTAGCGCGTGCGGTCAGCCGGCGGCCTGCTCGCCGAGTCGATAGCCGAAGCCCCTGACGGTGCGCACGTAGCGCGGCCGGCGGGGGTCGTCGCCGAGCTTCTTTCGCAGGTTGGACATGTGAACGTCCACGACGTGATCGTCCCCGAACCAGGAGTCGCCCCAAACGCGGTCCAGCAGCTGCTGGCGGCTGAGCGTCAGTCGCGGGTTCTCGCACAGTGCGTCCAGGAGGCCGTACTCGATCGGTGTGAGCTCGAGCTCCACACCGGCCATCGAGGCGATGTGCGCCCCGGTGTCGATGGTCAGCTCGCCAAAGCTCCGAACGCGCTGCGCCTGCGCCTCGAACGCCCCGCCGGCGCGCGGGCGGCGAAGCAGCGCCTGCACCCGTGCGAGGACCTCGCGCGGGAAGAACGGCTTCGTGACGTAGTCGTCCGCGCCGATCGACAGCCCGACCAGGCGATCCATCTCCTCATCGCGTGCGGTGAGCATGATCACGTAGACATCGCTGAAGGTCCTCACGCGCCTGCATACCTCCAGGCCGTCCATCCCCTGCAGGCCGACGTCGAGCAGGACCACGTCCGGGCGGTCCGAGCGCACGAGCTCCAGTGCGCGCTCACCGTCCTCGGCGGTTCGCACGTCAAAACCGTTGCCCTGGAAAAGAGCGACGAGCAGCTCCCGATACTCGGCGGCATCCTCGACGATGAGGACCATCGTCATGGAAGAAGACTAGAGCCCAGCACTCCGGGCGCGAACCAGGGCGTTCAGCGCCCGCCGAGATCCTCGCGCACGGTCGCGGCGAGCTGACGGCAGTGCGAGTAGCGGCCGATCGTCGAGGCCTCGTGGCTGTCGGTCGACGCGAGGACCTCGACGCCTGCGCTCATGAACGCCCGGACCACCCACGGCTCCGGGCACCTCCAGCGCTCGCTGATCTCGATCTGCGAACCCGTCCGCGCCGTCACGGACGCGAGTTTCGCGACCGCCCCCCTCGGGAGATCAGACGCGTCGAGCCCCATCTTCGCCAGCAGGCTGAACGGATGGGCGAGGATGGCGCCGGGGTGGCGTTCGAGAGCATTCTCGTAGGCGAGCATCAGACATTCGACCACCGCGCCGGCGCAGAGCCCGCCGGACTCGATCAGCGTGCGCGCGTGCGCCGGGTCCATCGGACCCTCGCCCGTCGGAAGCTGATGATCGGCGATCAGCAGACGGTCGGCGAGCTCGTGGTCGTGCGGCACGTCCAGCAGGCCCGAGGCGTCGAGCATCTTCGCCTCCACGCCGCAGAGGACCCGCAGGCCGCCGGTGAGCGCCACACGACGAGTCTCGGCGACGAAGCGCGGGACCCAGACGGTGTCGGCGCGGACATGGTCGACCAGGCAGAGCGTGTTGAGGCCCGCCACCCGCGCCGCCTGGACGTTCTCCTGGATCGAGCTGCGCCCATCCGAGAAGGTGGAGTGCACGTGCCAGTCCTCGTCGAGCCTGATCTCGCCGGGATCGCCGGGCGCACTGATCGGTGTGAGCATGCGACCAGGTTGCCCCACCGCCGTTGGCCTGCGCTCACGGGCGCGTCAAGAGTTGCTCAAGGCGACCCCGTCCTTGACCGCTTCTTGATGCGCGCGTGAGCAGCGCCTGACACGAGCGCCGTAACTTCGAAGCATGCAGTCAGCCACCGGCCACGCTCAACCGCTCGCCCTCATCGTCGAGGACGACGCCGCCGTCGCCGAGTTCGCCCGCTGCGCCCTGGAGCATTCGTGCGGCTGCGAGGTCGTGGTGGCAGCGGACGGCGCGTCCGGCTCGGCGCAGCTGGCGGCCCGGTCCTTCGACATCGTGCTGACCGACATCGAGCTCCCCGACGCGAACGGCCTCGAGCTCGCCAGACGCTCCAAGAGCCTTGACCCCGAGGTGCCGCTGGTGGTGCTCACCGGCCATCAGCGCTTCGACTACGCCCTCGATGCCCTGCGCAGCGGCGCCGACGCGTTCCTTGTGAAGCCCGTGCAGGCAGGCGAGCTCGTCCGCACCGTCTCCTCGCTGCTGGCCGAGTCACGCGCCCTGCGGCGCGAGACCCCGGTCGTTCTGGCGATCGGCGCTCACCCCGACGACGTCGAGATCGGCTGCGCAGGCTCGCTCATCCGCCATGTCGAGGAAGGCCATCAGGTGTGGCTGCTGACCCTCACCGGAGGAGAGCGCGGCGGCGTCCGCTCGGAGCGGGTGCTCGAGTCCCATGCCGCGGCGGAGCTGATCGGGGCACGGCTGATCATGCAGGACCTCCCCGATACGGACGTGCCCGAGGCGGGCGCGACGATCGAAGCCATCTCGCGGGCGATCGAGCAGATCAAACCGACGCACGTCTACACCCACTCCCTCAACGACAACCACCAGGACCACCGCGCCGTGCACCGTGCGACGCTCGTGGCAGCGAGATCGGTGCCCGAGCTCTGCTGTTACGAGTCGCCGTCCACCAGCATCTCGTTCGCGCCGTCCAGGTTCGTCGACGTGACCGGGGCGATCGACGGCAAGCTCGAGGCGATCAGGGCGTTCAGATCGCAGTACTCGACACGCAGCTACCTGGACGACGAGATGATCCGCTCGACTGCGCGCTACTGGAGCCGTTTCGGCCGCGGCCGCTACGTGGAGGCACTGGAGATCGTGCGCTCCGGCGACCCCGTCTCGGCCTTCTCCCTGCCCACAGCAGCATGAAAGGACCGGCGATGAGCTCTGCCCAGAATCCGAGCCGCAGCCGCGTGCTCGTCACGGGCGCCGGAGGAGCCGCGGGGATCGCGGTCATCCGCGCGCTCGGTGCCGCGGGCCACCGGGTCCACGCCGGTGACTGCGACGCGCTGGCGACCGGCCTTCACCTCGTCCCCGCCGAGAACCGCGTCCTGCTCCCCCGCGGCGAGAACCCCGAGTTCGCCGGCGCCGTCCTGCGGGCGTGCCTCGAGGTCGAGGTCAACGTCCTGATACCGACCGTGGACGAGGAGCTGATAGCACTCGCGCACAGCCGCGAGGCGTTCTCCGAGCACGGCATCGTCGTGATCTGCCCGAGCACCTCGTCGCTCGCCACGTGCCTCGACAAGTTCGCGCTGGTGAACAAGCTGCGCGACGTCGTCGCCTGCCCCCGCACCGAGGTGCTCGACGAGGTCTTCGACGGGGGCGGCTGGGAGCTGCCGCTCATCGTCAAGCCACGCACCGGGCGAGGGGGACAGGGCTTCCAGGTCATCCGGGACAGCGAGGGCCTGGATCAGCTTCCCCGCGACGGGAGCCTGATCGCCCAGGAGCTCCTGCCGGGGGAGGAGTACTCGGTGGACGTTCTCGTCGGCCGCGAAGGCTTCGTTGTGGCTGCTGTGCCACGCGTGCGGATGCGCGTCGACTCCGGCGTCGCCGTCGTCTCGCGCACACTCCACGACCCGGAGCTCGAACACGCCGCGGGGCGCTGCGCACAGGTCGCCGGGATACGCGGGGTCGCGAACGTGCAGCTGCGCCGCGACACCGACGGGACACCGCGTCTGCTCGAGATCAACCCGCGGTTCCCCGGAACGCTCGCGGTCACGATCGCCAGCGGGGTGAACCTGCCGGAGCTCGCGCTCGCCGACGCTCTTGGAGAACAGCTGCCGGAGGACGCCGGCGACTTCACGCCCGTGGGGATGGTGCGGATGCTCGCGGACATGGTGGTGGACGCACGCGAGCTCGAAACGCACGCAGCGGGCGACCCGACCACCGCTACGCTGTCCCTAGCGTAGATGTACGGGCTGATCAACGATTCGATCCGACGGCTCGTCCTCGAGGAGGCCGGGGACGACGCCTGGGATCGCGTGGCCGAGGACGCGGGTGCCGGCAGGAGCTTCGCCGCGATGGCCTACTACGACGACGAGCTGACGTACGCGCTCGTGGACGCGGCGTCGCGGGAGATGAAGACGCCCGCGCCCGAAATGCTGCGCAGGTTCGGACGCTACTGGAGCGTGCGCATCGCCCCCGAGAGCTACGGCGACTACCTGAACTCCGCCGGCCGCGGGCTGTGGGATGTGCTCGCCGGCCTCGACCACATGCACGCCCGCCTGCAGGCGCTGTTCCCGCACCTGCGCCCGCCCTCGATCGGCGTCGATCCGCCCGAGGACCATCTCATCACGGTCCACTACCGCTCCGAACGCGAGGGCCTTGAGCCATTCATGACCGGTCTGCTGGAGGGCCTGGCCGAGCTCCTGCACGTCCCGGCGAGCGTCACACAGGCGAGGCAGGCGACGGCGGACGCTAACCACGCCGTGTTCGAGATCGCCGTCTGAGGGGCTGGGTGGACCTGCACCTCGACACAGGCCAGCTCGACGCGGTCGCCCCGTTCGCGATCGTGTGCTCAAGGGACCTGGTGATCGAGCATGCCGGGCCCTCGTTGAGCAAGGCGCTCGGACGTGAGCTCACCGGCTGCGACCTGCTCGACGAATTCGTGATCGACCGGCCGCATGGGATCACCAGTGCGGCTGACATCCTGGAGCGTGCGTCGTCCTCGTTCCTGCTGCGCTACCGCGAGCACGACCTGTCGCTGCGCTGCCAGCCGATCTGCCCGCCCGACGGCGACAGGATCATCTTCTTCGGGTCGCTCGCGCTCGCGAGCGAGACGGACATCTCAAGGCTCGGCCTCGGGTACGGGGACTTCGCCGCGAGCGACCCCACGCCCGATCTGCTGATCCTCAGGCGCGCACAGGAGCGCAGCCTGAAGGATCTCGCGGTGCTCAACGCCGAGCTCTCGCAGTCCTCGCTGCGGCTGCGCGGCGCGAACGCCGCGCTCACCGAAGCCGAGCGCCGGCTCCGCGCGCTGGTTGAGCAGCAACCACTTGTGACGTACATAGACGGCCTCGGAGAGGACCAGACCACCGAGTTCGTGAGCGCCAACATCCTCGAGCTCACGGGATACCCCCCGGAACGGTGGTCAGCCGAGCCGAACTTCTTCTTCTCCGTCATACATCCCGATGACCTGCCCGGCGTGCTCCGCGACCACGTGGCGGCCACACACAGCGGAGAGCCCTACAGGGGAGAGTTTCGCCTCATCCGGGCGGACGGCGCCACGGTCTGGGTGCAGGACGAGGACCAGGTGGTGCTCGACGACGAGGGCCGGGCGCTGTACCGCCTCGGCTACATGCTCGACGTCACCGAGCGCCGCACGACCGAACAGCGGCTGCGCGAGACCGGAGCGCGGCTTGCGACCCTCGTCGCGAGCCTCCAGGAGGGCGTTCTGCTCGAGGACGAGAACGGCGACGTCGCGCTGACCAACCGCGCTTTCTGCTCGGTCTTCGGTATCCCCGTCGAGCCCGACGCCCTCATCGGCACCGACTGCGCCGGAGCGGCACAGGCGTCGAAAGCGCTGGCGGCAGACCCCGAGCGGTTCGTAACGCGCATCGACGAGATCCTCGCCCGCGGGCTCGCCGTCTACGGCGAGGAGGTCGAGTTCGCCGACGGGCGGGTGTTCGAGCGCGACTACGTTCCGATGCAGATAGCGGGCGAGCAGCGCGGGCACCTGTGGGTCTACAGCGACGTCACCGCACACATCGAGGCTCAGCGCGCGATAGAGGAAGCCCACGACCGCGCCGTCGAGGCCTCGCGTGCGAAGTCCGAGTTCCTTGCGACTGTGAGCCACGAGATTCGCAGCCCCATGCATGGTGTGCTCGGAACGCTCGACCTGCTCAAGGACGCGGATCTCGACGTCGAGCAGGCCGAGCTCGTCGCGATCGTCGAGAGCTCCGCGAGCAACCTCCTCGCGGTGATCAACGACATGCTGGACCTGCAGAAGGCCGAGTCCGGGCGCATGGAGCTGAGCGACGTGCCCATCGATCTCGCGTCGATCGTCGATGAAGCCCTCGACACCGTGCGCGTCAGGGCGCAGGCGAAGGGCATCGAGCTGCTTGCGGAGGTGCAGGAGGGCGTGCCGGAGAACCTGCTCGGGGACCCGGGGCGTCTGCGACAGATCGTGCTGAACCTCGTTGCGAACGCCGTGAAGTTCACCGACGCCGGAACGGTCAGCGTGACCGTCAGACTCGATGCGATCAGCAGGCGCCTGGCGCTCGTGTCGTTCGTCGTGCGCGACACGGGCATCGGGATAGCGGAGCAGCAGCTCAAGCACATCTTCGAGCCGTTCTCGCAGGCGGACGCGTCGACGACACGCCGGCATGAGGGCACCGGCCTCGGCCTGGCGATCACCAGACGCCTCGTTGAGCTCATGGACGGAGACATCAGGGTCCGCAGCCGACCCGGCACAGGCACCACGTTCACCGCGAGCGTGAGCCTCCTGTGCGGTCCCGAGAAGGCGCCGGCCAAACGTGAGCGCAAGCGGGAGCGCCCCGAACTCACGGGAAGCGTGCTGCTCGCCGAGGACAGCCCCGTAAACAGGGAGCTCGGTCTGCGCCAACTCAACCGGCTCGGCCTGAGGGCTCGGGCCGTGGACTCGGGTTCAGGGGCCGTCGACGCTCTCGAGCACGAGCGCTACGACGCCGTCCTGATGGACATGCGCATGCCGGGCATGGACGGGCTCGAGGCGACGCGGGCGATACGCGCACGCGAGCACGAGAGCGGCCGGCCGCGCACGCCGATCATCGCGGTGACCGCGAACGCGATGCACAGCGACCGCACCGAATGCATGGACGCCGGGATGGATGACTTCGCCGCCAAGCCTCTGATGCTCGACGAACTCGCTCAGGCGCTCTCGCGCTGGCTCCCGGACCCCCCGGACGGCGAGCCTGCCGCGTCCTCGCCCGCGCAGGACACGAACGCCCTGGTCGCGGGCGACGATGACGCACGGCGCATACGAGAGAAGCTGACGCTCCTAGCAGACGAGCTCGGGTCGCTGCAATCGGCACGCCGCGTCGTACAGGCATGGCTGGCGGAGCTCCCCGGACGTATCGGCGAGGCCGCAGAATGCGCCGCCTCGGAGGACCGCGAGCGCCTGCGGGAGGTGGCGCACACCCTGAAGTCGACGTGCGGGCTCGTCGATGCCGCCGCGGCAGCCGCGCTCGCCGCCGAGATCGAACGCGCCGCGGCAGCCGGAGAGCCCGTCCCGTCAGGCGACGTGGACCGGCTCGTGGGTGCCGCCGAACGCGCCGAGAGGGTCGTCACCGCATGGTTCCACGAGACGGAGTCCGGCGCGCACAACGGATGAGAACCTCCTCGTCCCCAAGCGACGCACCAACCGGCTCTCACGCATGCGACGCCGCTTGCGCGAGCTGCGCGATCACGCCCGCCCGCTACGCCGCGGCGCCGACCAACGTCCTACGCTCCGCACGGTGGCCGATCGCCCGCGCCTGCGAAGACCCCGCGGCATCATCCCCTCTGCACACGCCTCACTATCCGCGCGGAGGGGCGAACAGTGGAGCTAGGGGGACTCGAACCCCCGACCTCCTGGGTGCGATCCAGGCGCTCTCCCATCTGAGCTATAGCCCCGCACGCACGGCCCGCAACAGGCGGAGCCGGCTGGAGAAGTGTAGACGGATAACGAGGCACAGCGAGCGCAGTATGGTTTCGGGGCGACATGGGATTGCTAGACGACGCGATACGCGAACATCTGGAGCTCAAGCGGCGCCGCGGCGCCGACGCGAGCGAGGTAGCCCGCCAGGAGAAGGAGGCACTCGAGCCGGCCTTCCCGCCGCACGAGGACGAGCTCTCGGTGCCCGAGCCCGACCGCGCGCAGGCAGCTGACGATCCCGCGCACGAACCGGTCGGCACCCCGGAGTACGAGGACCCGCAGGCGCAGCGGCCGGTGGACCTTTCGCCCTCGGGCCAGGAGACAGCCGAGATCGACATGCGAAGCGTGCTCGCGGCGGGTGATGAGCCCGCCGCGCCCGGCACCCACGCGACGCCCGCGAGCGCAGCGCGCGGGGCTGGTGCGGACGACGAGGGCGCATTCGACTGGGAGACGCCCGAGGGGCAGGACCACGAGCCGCCTCCCGCTGAAATCCCGGGACAGGAACGCCTCACCTTCGAGTAGGCCGCCGCCGCGCCGCTCACGGGGCTGCGACGGATGTACCAACCGGTCTTGAGCACCCTTGGCCACTGGGCCATATGCCCAAATCGTCCCCGGCGGGACGATGCCAGGATGGCTCTCCAGCCGGTCACCGCGGACGAACTGGCGGACACGAAGACGCTGTTCGCCAGCTTCATGGGCTACGTGGACACGAGCTACAAGACGTTCGGGCAGCTTCTGGCGATCTACCGCGAGCGCAGCAGTGCGCTGCACCCGGCGCAGGACAGGGACAATGACCTGCGGGTCGATCGTTTCATGGACGACATGGCGAGTGCGCGATGGAGCGATGACGTCGTCATCCGCATCGGCATCTTTGACGGCGCCACAGTCGTGATCGACGGGATACACCGCGGCATCGCCTACCTGGCATGCGTGGAGCAGGGGATCAGCCCCGACCGTCTGCCCGCCCTGCACGTCAACTGCTGAGCGGCGCACCGCACCCGCTCGCACGCCTCCCAGCTCGGTGAGCTGCCACCCCGCCGCCCTCCCGCGCCAGTCCTAGACTTGACCCCATGTCCGAGATACCGCAGTCCCACGCAGACCTGCTCGACGCGAACTTCGCGACCCTGGCCACCATCTCCCGCGACGGCACACCCCATCAGACGGAGATCTGGTTTCTGCACGAGGACGGCGAAATCAAGATCTCGCTGAACAGCTCGCGCGCAAAGACGAAGCACCTGATGGCCCGGCCGCAGTGCAGCCTGATGATCCTCGACCTCGAGAACCCCTACCGCTACCTGGACATCCGCGGGCGCGCGCGCATCGAGCCGGACGATGACTATGCCTTCGCCGACCGCGTCGGCGCGAAGTACAGCTCCGACCTGCGCCAGCACGATGGACCCGGCGACCGGCGTGTGCTCGTCACGATCGAGCCGGGGAGCGTTTTCGCGGTCGACATGTCCGGCTGAGGCCGGCTTCGCTCTCAGACCGGAAGGGCTCCCGGCGCTCCAGCCGCGCGGCAACGCGGAGGGCTCACCCCCTCGGTGTCGGCCCGCAGCGGTCCGCGCGCGACGGTTTGGGACACTTTCGCGGTGCCATCCCGGTCATTTCTGTCGCGACTTGCTGAGGCAGAACGCGAGGCGCTGCTCACGATCGGTGTCCGGCGGATCTTCCCTGCAGGCTCGGTGCTGCTCTTCCAGGACGAGCAGGACGACCGCGTGATCCTCATCCTCGCCGGCCGCGTGAAGGTGATACGAGCCGACCAGGACCGACACGAACTGCTCCTCGCGATACGCGACCCCGGAGACCTGCTGGGCGAGCTGGCCTTCATCGACGGGCTGCCGCGGGTCGCTACGGTGACGGCGCTCGAGGAGGTCGAGGCGCTCGTGATGAACGCAGGCGCTCTCCGCGAGCATCTGAGGGTCAGCCCCGACGTCGCGGTCGCGCTGCTGGAATCCGTTACCGCGCGGTTCCGCGAAGACTCGGTGCAGCGTATGCAGCTGGCGGCCCTGGACACGCTCGGGCGCGTCTGTGCGCGCATCACTGAGCTCGCCGAGCGCTACGGCCGTACGACCGATGCGGGGATAGAGGTGGAGATGCCGATCTCGCAGGAGGAGTTGGCGACCTGGACCGGGGCCTCGCGCGCCGGGGTCGCAAAGGCCCTGCAGACGCTGCGCGAGCTCGGCTGGCTGGAAACCGAGCGGCGCGTGCTGATCGTGCGCGACGTCGAGTCGCTGCGCGGCCGCTTCAGCTGAGCCGCGTCCAATTCTGGACCTCTGGGCGCCCAGGATTGGGTGGCGGCGGTCGCCCCGCTGCCTCATGGTCTAGTCGGTGGAGCCAGTCAACCGGGGGGTTGCGCGTTGGACGAGCCGGTGCGCCAGTCGCCGGACGGTGACCGGTGCCCGATTGCGGTGTGCGGGTGATGCACTCATGTCAGGGGAATGTGCGGGGCCGGCGGCGGTATGTGCGCCTCCCCGCACACGGCCGCCGCGCGAGTCAGCGCGGCCGCCTGTGCGCGACACGGGACCTGAGGAGGATCGGGATCTCCCGACGATCACGCCCGGCGGCGCCGCGGAGGGCGCGCCCGAGCTCAGGTCTCATCTGGGGCGGCGCCGCCGGATCCGGACAGGATCGTGCCCGGAGCGGGAGTCAATCCTGGCATTCGTCGGGGGAGCAGGCGGGGTGCGGGTCCTCGTTGCATACGGCCCCGAGGCGGCCGGGACTCCCGATCCGCTTCGCGCTCGCGCCGTCGCAGCCGGCGACCGCAGGAGCGCCGCACGATGAGCACACCCCTCTCCGGAAGCCAACTCCTCTACTTCGTGCGTACCGCGGAGGCCGGCCAGATCTCGCGTGCTGCCGCGTCGCTGCACATCGCGCAGCCGGCCCTCTCCTCGGCGATCATGAGGCTCGAGCGGAACCTCGGGGTGGAACTGTTCAACCGCCACCCGCGCGGCGTCTCGCTGACCCACGCGGGCGCCCTGCTGTATGACAAGGCGACGATCGTGCTTCGCGCCCGGGAGGAAGCCGCCTCCACGGCCCAGGCGCTCGCCCGGTCATACGGGAGCACGATCGAGGTCGGTTTTCTGGGAGCGCTTCCACAGCTCATCGCTCCGGGCGTGATCGAGCGATTCGCGGCGCTCCGCCCCGACGCGGCTGTCACCTTCCGGGAGCTGCAGTTTCCCACCACTGCGACCGCGGACTGGATTGCACGTGTGGATGTGGCCCTCTGCTTCTCGCCGGCTGTGCAGGCCGGAATCCGCATGCACGTGCTCCGCGAGGAGCCCCGCTGCGTGCTGATGCACGTGGGCCACCCGCTCGCGCGGAAGAGGACCCTGCTCGTCGAGGACGTGCTGGACGAGATGTTCTGCGGCCTTCACCCGTCGGTCGACCAGGACTGGGCGGGCTTCTGGAGCCTGGACGATCACCGTGGAGGCCCGCCTTCGCATGTCACACGCGATGAGGTGACGGGCTACATGGGTGTGGCGGCAGCGGCCGCCGCGACCGGGTGCATAGGCGTCCTACCGATGACGATCGCTGATTCGATCGTCGGTCGTACGGGGCCGCTCGTGGCAACGCCGATCGGCGACGCCACCCCTGCCTCGTGTGCGCTCGCGTGGAGCGCATCGGCTGAAAGTGCGCTCACGGCCGCCCTGGTGAAGATGGCGATCCAGGAGTGCGCGGAACGCGAACGGGGTCCGCTGGCGGCCTGATCACCTGGCTCGTCGGGGCGGGCGCCCGGGCGTGTCGCATCGGCGCCTGCGGGAAAAATTCTGGCCGGGCCGGCGCACGCTTTACCCGCCCCTGCGGGCAGCCAGAGACTTGCTTACAATTCTCTTCAGCAAGACCTGCACCGCCGTCACGCGGTGCACACGCGACCGGGGGGTCAACATTCACATGCAGCGCTGGTCCGGCAGTGACCGATTCCTTATGCGATCGGCACCCTGATCGCGGGCCGGAGAGCAGCCGGAATGCTTCACGGACTCGCACTCGACTACCTCGCCGTAGCCGCTGCGGCGCGTGTGCGCTCGCGCATACCCCCCCACGCCGTCCTTCGACGGCAGAGCGAGAGCAGCGCCCTCTGGCACTGCGGCTGCAACCACCGCTCGTTCGAGGGCTCCGGATGACCGGGATGCTGCCGACCGATCCAGCGGAGCAGCCGGTGAGTGCCGGTGAGCTGTCCGCGAGCCGCGAGATCCGTTTGGACTCGGCGCTGCCGACCGGGGTGACGACATTCCTGATGACCGATATCGAGGGCTCGACGCGTCTCTGGGAAAACCGTCCCGGCGCGATGCCCGAGGCTCTGACGCGCCATGACGAGGTGATCGCCGAGGTCGTTCGCGCCCACGGCGGTCGTTTCGTGGCATCCGGCGACGGCGACGCCACCACGTCGGTTTTCGAGTCCGCGACGCAGGCGGTGAACGCCGCGATCGACGTCACCCGCGCGCTGACCGACGCCGCCTGGCCCGAAGGCGCGCCGATTCGCGCACGCATCGGCCTGCACACCGGCGAGGCCGAACAGCGCGCCGGCAATTACGTCGGGACCGCCCCCAACCTCGCCGCGCGAATACGAGGCCAGGCGCGCGGAGGCGAGATCCTTCTCTCCGAAGAGACCGCGGCCCTCGTGAAGGGGAAGCTTGCGCCGGGATTCACGATCGTCGACCTCGGCCCGCACACGTTGCGCGGGGTCGGGCGCCCCGAGCGGATCAGCGCGGTCGCAGGCCCGGGACTCGAAACGCCCGCGAGCGCCGCGAGCTGCCCCTACCGCGGCCTGCTCTCATTCCGTGCAAGCGACCGGCACCTCTTCTTCGGCCGCGAGCGGATCCTCGGTGAGCTGCTCGAGCGGCTCACTCCGGGGAGACTGCTCGCGCTCGTGGGCCCCTCGGGCAGCGGCAAGTCATCGCTGCTTTGTGCGGGAGTGACAGCCGCAGTGGAAGCAGGCGAGGTCCCGTGCGCCAGGTCGGCACGACTGATCACGCCAGGCGCCGACCCGCCTCTCGACCTGGACGGAGAGGACACCGAGCTGCTGGTCGTCGACCAGTTCGAGGAGCTCTACACGCAGTGCCCCGATGCCGAGCGCCGCGCACGCTTCATCGAGGCGCTCCTCTCGCGTACGAGCCCGCTCGTGATCGGGGTGCGCGCCGACTTCTACGGGGAGATCAGCGGCGATGCCCGCCTCGCACGGGCGGTCGCCGCGAACCAGGTCCTGCTCGGCCCGATGGGCGAGGGTGATCTGCGCCTCGCGATCGAGGCGCCGGCGCAGCTGGAGGGGCTCGAGCTGGCACCCGGGCTCGTCGACCTCGTGCTGCGTGACGCCGCCGGGCAGCCGGGAGCGCTGCCGCTGATCTCGCACGCGCTGCGCGCGACGTGGCAGCGCCGCGACGGGCGGACCCTCTCTGTGGAGGCCTATCGCAGCACCGGGGGTGTGAGCTCGGCGATCGCGCAGACCGCCGAGAGCTTCGTGCAGCAGACCCCGGAGGAGCAGCGTCCGCTGCTGCGCGCGATCTTCCTGCGTCTCGCCGAGCTCGGCGACGGCGTCGAGGACACGCGCAAGCGCGTGCGCAGCGACGACCTCGTGCCACACGGGGCATCCCCGGACGAGGTACGGGCGCTTCTCGAGCGGCTGGCGGAGGCGCGCCTGGTCACACTTGACGAAGACACCGTCGAGCTCTCCCACGAGGTGCTGATCCGCCGCTGGCCCCGGCTGCGACGCTGGCTTGAGGAGGACCGCGAGGGGATCAGGCTCTACAGACGCCTCTGCGACGCAGCCCGCAGCTGGGACGCCGCCGGGCGCGAGCCGGGCGACCTCTACCGCGGAGGGCGGCTCGTGGCTGCACTGGAGTGGTCGCGCACCAACGGCGCGCTGCTGAACGACACCGAGAGTGCGTTCCTGGACAGCTCGGCCCAGGAGTCCGCGGACGCGCTGCGCCGCCGCCAGATCGCCAACCGCCGGTTGCGGCGCTCCCTGGCGGCCGCCGCCGGGCTGCTCATCGTGGCGCTCGCGCTGCTCGCGTTCGCGCTCGGCAGCCGCCACGACGCCGTCAGCGCCGAGGCCTCCGCACGCTCGCAGGCTCTGGCAACAGAATCCCGGGCACAGATCGCGCGCGACCCCCAGCTCGCCCTCCTGCTCGCACGTGCAGCGCTCGCGAGCGCGCACACCCCGCAGGCGGAGCTGGCGGCGTCGGAGGCGCTCGACGCCAACACGCTGCGGGCCCAGCTTCCGTCGCTCGGCGTGCAGGCATGTGCCAGCTCGGACTACCTCGTGCTGCTCGACGGCGGCCGCACGGCGGCAGCCGACACCTGCCAGGGCGACGTCGTCTTCGCCGACCTGGCGAACCGCCGAATCCTGCGGAGCGTGCATATCGGCCGCACGACGACCGACATGGTCCTGGCAGCCGGTGGACGCGAACTGATCGTCGCCAGCGGAGAGAACCTCGTCTCCGTCGACATACGCACCGGGCAGACCCGGCACCTCTACACAGCGCCCTTCGAAATCGAACAGCTCGCGGGGCCACCCGGACATTTCCTCGCGATCGCCGACCGTGAAACGATCGCGCTCGTCGACCCGCGCAACAACACGCTGCGTGTGGTCGCACACGCCGACGCGAGCGCAAACGGCGTCAACGGGATCATGTCGGCCTCCCCGAGCACCCTCCTCGTCGCGTCGAGTGGCGCGACGCAGGGCCGCGGCGAACTGTTTCCCCTGCTGACGGCGCTCAACGTGGACACCGGCGCCAGATGGACGGTCCCGCTCGGAGTGCCTCCACGCATCGCCTCCGTGGTCTACGTGCGCGTCTCACCGGACGGGCGGACCTGGTACGTCACGGGCTCCACGACCAACGCCGAACACGAGGAACAGATCGCTGCGACCTGGGCGATCGATCCCCGCACGCGCACGGTCCGCTGGCTGTCGAACGGGCCCGCCGGGACATGGGCAAGCCCGGTGCAGGTATCGCCCGACGGCAGTCTGGTGGCCGTCGGCTACGGCAACGGCGAGGCCGCCGTGCTCGACGCCGAAACGGGACATCTGGTCGCGCTCGACTCGAGCAGCAGCACGATCGCATCCGGCGACCTCGCGATCGCAGCCGACGACAAGACGCTCGTAACACTCTCACTCGACGGCCTGCTGCGGCTCTGGTCAGCTCACGGCAGCGAACGGCTACGGCTGCAGGCGCCCTCCGAAACGACGATCGCCTTCACGGCCGGAGGCAAAGACCTGGTTCTCGTCGGAAGCCGCGATGAGATCGTCAACGGCGCCGGGGACGTTCTCCGCAGCTATTCGGGCCCACCGGGCTTCACCTCCTGCGCCTCGTGCTTCTCCGCAACACCCGGTCTCGGGCGACTGACCTACATGGACCCCAACTCGAAGGAACCGCGGGTGATCGAGGTCGAAGGCAGCACCGGGCGGCGGGTCGGAGATGTGGCGGTACAGCGAATGGAAGCGCAGGGAGTCGCCGCCGACGGAAGCATCGCGGCGGACTATGTGGAAGGCGACAAGATGGAGGCCGCGATGATCGACCCGCGGGACGGCGTGGCACGGCAGCTCGAGCCCGGCACGAGCGAAACCGGGTGCACCGCCGGGAAGCCGACGTTCAACTCGGACGGATCACTGATGGCGATCAGCGACGGGTGCGTGCACGTTGACGTCTGGGACGTGCGCTCTGGCAGGGTGGTGCGGACGGTGACGCTGCCGGAGCACAGCAGCAGCTCGGCGCTCCTCACGCCCGACGGGCGCTATGTGCTCGTGCCGATCGCCGTCGGCACGTTCGCGCGCGCCGATCTGAGCACCGGCGGGGTCGAAGAGGTGCCCGGCTCGCAGGCGGCAAGCACCGCCCTGGCGGTCTCCCCGAACGGGCTGTACTACGCGATCGGCCGCGAGGACGGCTCGGTCGACGAGTACGACGCGCGCACGCTGCGCCTGATCCGCCACCACGAATTCGACAACCCGATCAAGACGCTCGTGTTCTCACCCGACAGCGCCGAGCTCGCGGTCGAGGACACCAGCGACGTCGTGCGCGTGTGGGACTCGTGTGAAATCTGCGAGAACCCGACGCAGCTGGCCGAGCGCGCGCAGGCCGAGAGCGTGCGATCGCTGACGGCCAGCGAGAGGGCGACGTTCGGCGTGCACTGACCGCGCCGCGCCCACCTCGGCGGAGCTTTGACCACGCAGGCCTCCGCTGTCGACTGGCGCTCTCTACTCGGCGGGGGCCAGCGCAGGCTTGGCCTCGGCCCTGTAGTCCCGGCTGTCGCGGCCGGAGATGAGCACGAGCGTCGCGAGAACCCCGAGCAGGGCGAACCCGCCGCCGACCAGGAACGCTCGAGCGAAGCCCGCGGTCAGGGCATCAGGTAGCGCGTGGCCGGCGCTGACCGAGCTCTTGGTTGCGCTCGCGACCGCCGGGCATCGGGGCCAGCAGCCACGGGCCGTATGCCTCGAAACCCTGGCGGATGATCTCGATGGGAAACTGGCCACCACGCCACTGCTCCCGCATGTCGATGGCCTCGAGGCTGCCATAGCTGAAGTGGCCGAGGGGGACCGGAGCCGATTCGACACATCCGCCGTACATGAGTCGCGCGTCGTCCGTCATGTAGCGGACCCGGTATTCGGCGTCGAGTATTTCGGCCCACTGACCCGCCTCGTTCAGCGCCGTGGCCCACGCCGCGAGCAGCGGATCCTCGGCAGCGGACACGTCTCCTGACACCCCATCGGCGCGACTCTACACGCGAGACCGCGCCCGCTCTGGCCGCCGATCCAGGCAGCACCAGGCAGCGGTCATGCATCAGGACCCACCGGCACCGCCATGCCAGCGACCCGCCGGACGGCGAAATCCCGCGCTGTAGCGCGTATATTGGGTCCCCGAGGGGCCATAGCTCAGCTGGGAGAGCGCCTGCTTTGCAAGCAGGAGGTCACCGGTTCGATCCCGGTTGGCTCCATTCCCGTGCGACCGAAGTGATGCGAGTCCAACCACCCTGCGAAGCGAACCGAACTGTCGCTCGCCGCGGGAATGTAGCCGGGTTCGATACCGGCGAAGCTGCGCTCGCGTTCCGTCCCAGTCAGTCGCCTGGTCGGGGAGCATGTGGGCTTGCAGCTCGGCCCCAGCTAGCAGGCTTCTGGTGGCGCTCGGGAGGGCGGCTCCGCCAGTAGTCTTGCCTGTCGCCCAACGCCCACGGCTTCGCCCCATTAGCCTCCAATGGAGAGGGTGACGCCCAGGCGGCATCGTTTGCCGGCGACCCGGACGACCATGGTTGTGCAGCAGCGCTCGATGCTAGAGGCGAGGTGGCATGCGGTGCCGGATCAAGCACACAAGCGGATCGCTACGTTTATAGAGCCATTCCGGGTTGATCCCGGCTCGAAGGTGGCGCTCGAGAGGGACTTTGACCCCGCCTTCAAGGCCGGGATCAAGAAGAAGAAGCACGGGGCCAAGCTGCTCCGCGAGGGCGTGCAGCTCCTCACGCACTACCAGACTCGCCTGGCGGCCCAGGACACCCACGGTGTCCTCGTCGTGCTCCAAGCGCTTGATGCAGCCGGCAAGGACGGCACGATCCGTCACGTAATGAGCGGCGTCAACCCACAAGGCGTGGCTGTCCATAGCTTCAAGGTGCCCTCGGCGGAGGAGCTGGGCCACGACTTTCTCTGGCGCTACCAGCAGCGTCTGCCTGGGCGCGGGGCGATAGGGATCTTCAACCGATCCCACTATGAGGAGGTACTAGTCGTCCGCGTTCACCCGGAGAACCTTGACCGCCAGCGGATGCCCCCGGAGGCCAGGGGCAAGGGCGTGTGGGAGCGTCGCTATCGCGAGATCAACGACTGGGAGCGGTACCTCGTCGATAATGGCGTGCGCATAGTCAAGCTGTTCCTCAACATCTCCAAGGAGGAGCAGCGCGTCCGGTTCCTGAGGCGCTGCGATCTACCCGAGCACAACTGGAAGTTCTCGGCGGCGGATATACGTGAGCGTGCCTACTGGGACGACTACCAGGAGGCATTCTCGGAGATGCTCTCCCGCACCAGCACCCCTTGGGCACCGTGGCACGTGATCCCGGCCGACCGCAAGTGGTTCGCGCGGATCGCCGCCGCCAGCGTGATCGTGAACGCTTTGATGGAGATAGACCCGCAGTTCCCGACGGTCGACGCGGAGGCATGCAGTCAGCTGGCTGACGCCAAGGCGGAACTCGAAGCGGAGGCACCCGGCGGTGCTGCGCCCGACCCGATCGCTGACCGACTCGCCCGAGCCCCCGACGGAACTCAGGACCAGCCCTGACCGGGGCCCGTCGGAAGCCTCCCAGGCCGTTCTGCATCCGGGCCTTCACGCGCGCAGGTGCGGGGCTGGTGGTCGCGGCCCGCACCGGTGGTGCTTGCTGGGAGGGTGATCCGCGTGGGCGGATGCAAGCCAAAGGACTTGCTCGTCTGCTCCTCCGCCGCCGGTGGGTGCTGCTGATCGGCTCAGATGGGCCATGGGTTGCCCGATCGCGGTTCG
This sequence comes from uncultured Solirubrobacteraceae bacterium, assembly GCA_963740075.1. GTDB lineage: Bacteria > Actinomycetota > Thermoleophilia > Solirubrobacterales > Solirubrobacteraceae > Palsa-744. The sequence goes on from CAVUCP010000002.1 coordinate 99,162, forward strand.
CCGGGATTGGCCGACTGGGTGGCGGTGTGGGAGGCTCTGTCTACGTTGAGTCAGGCCGAGCCACGAGATGCGATTGCACCCGGTTCAGATTCCGAGGTGCCGGTCGACGGCTCGGGCGGCCTGAGCTCCGCGGACGCGGCGGGGCTGCTTAAGCGGTTCGGCCCGAATGAGATCCCGGAGGAGCGGCGGAGTCTGCTGTTGGAGATCGGCTTGCGTTTTTGGGGACCGATCCCGTGGATGATCGAGGCGGCGGTGGTGCTGACCGCGGTGATGGAGCGGTGGGCGGACTTCGCGGTCATCAGCGTGCTACTGATCATGAACGGGGTAGTCGGCTTCTGGGAGGAGCATCAGGCGGGTAACGCGATCGCCGCCCTCCGGGAGCAGCTTGCGGTCAAGGCGCGCGTGCGCCGCGATGGGAGTTGGCAGACGCTGGAGGCGCGTGTGCTCGTGCCCGGCGATCTCATTCATGTGGAGCTGGGCCAGATCGTCCCGGCCGACGGTCGCGTGATCTCCGGTTCGTGCCAGGTCGATGAGTCGGCGCTGACCGGTGAGTCGCTGCCGGCGGACAAGCAGCCCGGTGATGAGCTGCACTCCGGGTCGGTGCTAGCGCGCGGGGAGGCGAGCGCGCTGGTCATCGAGACCGGGCCGCGAACACTGTTCGGTCAGACGGCGAGGCTCGCGGGTGCGGAGCCGCCGCCGAGTCACTTCCAGCAGGCGGTGCTCGCGATCGGCCGCTATCTGATCGTGCTAGCGCTCGCGCTGGTGTCGGTGATCATCGCTGTCTCGCTCCTGCGCGGCGATGGGGTGTCGACGACTCTCGAGTTCGCGCTGGTGGTCACGATCGCCTCGGTGCCGGTGGCGCTGCCCGCGGTGCTGTCGGTGACGATGGCAATCGGCGCGCGCACACTCGCCCGCAGCCAGGCGGTAGTCAGCCATCTGCCCGCGGTGGAGGAGCTCGCGGGCGTGGATGTGCTCTGTGCCGATAAGACCGGGACGATCACGCAGAACGCGCTCACGCTCGCCGAGCCAGCAGTCATCGACCCGGGCGCAGACGTGCAGGCGGTCGAGTTTGCGGCGGCGCTTGCCTCGCGCGGGGAGGGACACGACCCGATCGACGTTGCGATTCTCGCCGCCGTCCCCGAGCAGGAGCTGGGTGGCTATGAGACTGTCGAGTTCAAGCCGTTCGATCCAGAGCGCAAGCTCGCCGAAGCGCGCGTTCGCGGCCCGGACGAGCTGGTCTTTGAGGTTGCCAAGGGCGCGCCGCAGGCGATCGCCAAGCTCGCGGGCGGGAGCGACGGCGGGGCGATGGACGCGGCTGTCGTGGGGTTCGCGGGGCGCGGCTTTCGCTCGCTCGCCGTCGCCCGTCGCGACGGGGAGAGCACCGATTGGCGTCTGCTGGGGGTGCTGCCGCTGCACGACCCGCCGCGGGAGGACTCTCGCGCGACGATCGCCGAAGCGGGCGCGCTCGGTCTGGCGGTGAAGATGATCACCGGCGACCGGGTGGAGATCGCCCAGGAGGTCGCCCGCGAGGTCGGGCTCGGCGACGAGATCCTCCAGGCCAGCGCGCTCGAGGAGAGCAGCCCGGGCCTGGCGGCGCGCGTCGAGGCGGCGGACGGCTACGCGCAGGTCGTGCCCGAGCAGAAGTACCGGATCGTCGAGGCGCTCCAGAACGCCGGGCACATCGTCGCGATGACCGGCGACGGCGTAAACGACGCCCCCGCGCTGCGCCGGGCCGACGCCGGGGTCGCCGTCGCCGGCGCGACCGACGCCGCGAGGGCTGCCGCTGATGTCGTGCTGCTCGCCCCTGGCCTGTCGGTGATCGTTGAGGCGCTCGGCGTGAGCCGTCAGATCTTCCGTCGCATGAGCAACTATGCGATCTATCGGATCACCGAGACGATCCGTGTCGTCATCTTCGTCACGCTCGCCATCGTCGCGCTCGGCTTCTTCCCGGTGACCGCCGCGATGATCGTGCTGCTCGCACTCCTGAACGACCTCGCCATCCTCACGATCGCGTTCGACCGGGTCAAGGTGTCAGCTCTACCCGAGCGCTGGGACATGCACGAAGTTCTGATGATCTCCTCGCTGCTCGGCCTCGTCGGTGTCGTCGAGAGCTTCTCGCTGCTCTTGGTGGCTGACCTGGCGATCGGCCTCGACCACGAACTGCTGCGCACCCTGATGTACCTGAAGCTCTCGGTCGCCGGCAGCCTCACGCTCTACATAGCCCGCACCCGTGGCCCGTTCTGGTCGGTGCGCCCCGCGGGCATCCTGTTCGCGGCGGTCACCTTCGCGGAGCTGCTCGCCACGTTGATCGCCCACTTCGGCTTTCTGATGCAGCCGCTCCCCTGGCGTTACGTCGCGCTCGCCTGGGGCTGGGCGCTCGTGTGGTTCCTCGCCCTCGACGCCGCCAAGGTCGCCACCTACCGCACAATCGACCGGCGCCACGGCAAGGCCACGGCCAAGGCGGCGGCCTGACTCATCGAGCGGTGGGGGCGGCGGGCGCAGGGGCAGGGTCGGTCGCAGTCAGGACCTCTGTGAAGGTCCGCCCAGTTCTGTGGCGGTACGCGCTCTCAAACAGGAAGCTCCCGGCCAGCGTGACGGCGAGAGCGATCGCTGATGTCGGCGCGGCGGTGATCATGTGGTAGACGAGGACCACGAATAGACAGAGGCACGCGAGCGCCGAGGCCATCACCACCCACGCCTCGGCCCCCGTCTGCTCGCGGATCCTCATGTGGCCGATATTGACCGCCGCGTACACCAGCAGGAACGCGGCGCTCCCCATCGAGGCGACGGCACTCAAGGGAAAGAGCAGCACGAACACGAGCACCAGCCCGGAGGTGATGAAGAGCCCCTCGACATCCCGACCCCAGAGTTTGCGGTCAAACGCCGGTGGCAGACCACCGTTCTTGGCGATCTGGTAAGCGACGTTCGTGGACCCGAACAAGGTCGCGTTCACCGCCGAGGCAGTCGACAGCAACGCCGCGATGGCTATCAGCCTGAAGCCTGCCTGGCCCAGGGATGGCCTGGCCGCGACCGCCAGGGCGGAATCTCCGAGTCCTTTGAGGACATTGAGCGGCACGTTGGTCACGACACCCGTGGCGACAAGCACGTAGATCACGATCGCAATCGCCACGCTGCCGTAGATCGCGCGAGCCAGCTCGCGCTTCGGGCTCGCCATGTTCGCGGCTGCGTTCGTGATCAAACCGAAGCCCTCGTAGCCAACGAACAACACCCCGGCTCCGGTGAAGATCGCCAGCGGACCCGGCCAGGCGGCCGGCGACAGGCGAGAAACCCCGCCTCCGGGCAACGCGATGAACGCGGCCGCGACAAAGACGATAAGGATCGCCACCTTAACGATGACGATCAAGGACTCCGCCCGGCCCATCGTTCGGCTGCCGAGAAAGTTGATCGCCGTGAAGGCGAGCACGACGCCCACCGCCCACACCTTGGACGGGAGATCAACAAAAGTCACGGCATACGCGGCGAACCCTGTCGCGTAGAGAGCAATCGTGATTATGTAGCTGAAGTACTGGAACAGGCTCAGCGAACCCGAAACCACGCCCTCTCCATAGCCACGAACCAGGAACGTGACGGGACCCCCGACACTCGGGAACGTCCGGCCGAGCGCCACGTAGCTGTAGGCGGCCAGCCCGGCGACAACTCCCCCGATGGCGAAGGAAAGGGGCATGGCGGAGCCCGCGATGCTCGCCACGACCCCCAGGATCGAGAAGATCCCCGCACCGATCATGCCGCCCACCCCGATGCTCAAAGCAGCGAGCAGCCCGATGCTGGGCTTGTTTGATGAGTGTGCCACCGGATAGGCCAGCTGACGCCGAGCGGCTACCGTATGTCCAGGCGTCTGAACGCGACGTTCGCACCGAGCGCCGCGAGGACGGCGACGCCCACGAGTACAGCGAACGACGCGATCCCGGCTCCGTCGGCGAGCTGGTTGTTACCGACGGACCAGTAGAAGAGCGAGGCGAACCGCAGCGGCCGGACCCAGCTGACGACCGGCGCGAGCGAGCTGATCAGGTAGGAGACAGCCGCGATCGCGGTCGCGACACCGATCGCACTACCGCGGCTACCGGTCGCGGCACCGACTGTTAGGGCAATGAGCCCCAGGTCGATGCCGAGCGCGAGCACCGCGAGGGAAGCTGTTGCGACGTTCCACGGGTCGAGCGCCAGCTCGAAGCCGCGGCCTACGTAGACGCACGCTGCAACCACAACGGTCAGGGCCAGAGCCTGCGCGATCATCGCCGCGATCTTCTGGGCAAGGATGCCGCGCCGCGCGAGCGGCAGCACGACGAGTAGGCCTAGCGTGTCATCCTCATCTTGGCCCGCTATTGCAGCGGCGCCATAGCCGATCGTGAGAAGCAGCATGATCAGCGGCAGAAAGTTGGTGTACGCGTTTGCGTTTACCCAGCCGGCCGGCGATGTGAGCGGTCCGCTCACGCCGAACAAAGCGGCCAGCTTCCCGGAGCTGAGACTGTTGAGCTCACTCGAATGCCTGAATGAGGAATAGAGCACGACGATCACCAGCATGTAGAGCGCCATGCCGATCGCGTACGCCAAGATCAGGCGCCGGCGGTTGTGGAGGTCCAGTCGAGCTACGTCAGTCCGCATCGGCGCTCGGCGTGTCGCGATAGTAGGTCAGGAACAGTTCATCGAGGTCAGCGTGGCGGGTCACGAGCTCGACGGGGTCATGGTCCGCGATCACGCGCAGTAGCGGCGCAAGCTCCCCGGCCGCCTGCAGAGAGACGCGATTTCCGTCGACCGTGACACGATGCACGCCGTCGAGCCCTTCGAACACGGCGGCCGCAACAGGCGCTCTGAAGCGCAGCTCGATCATCTGCGGCGCCCGACGGCGCAGCGCCTGAACCGAGTCAGTGACGACGAGCTGTCCCTCTTTGATGATCGCCACGCGATCGGCGACGCGCTGGACCTCGTCGAGCTCGTGGCTGGAGAGGAACACCGTGCGCCCCTCCGCGGTCATCTCGCGCAGCAGGCGATGGAACTCGTCCTGCATCAGAGGGTCCAGCCCGGAGGTCGGCTCGTCGAGCACGAGCAGCTCGGGCCGATGCATGAACGCGAGCACGAGCCCGATCTTTTGCCGGTTGCCCTTGGAAAGGTCGTGGACACGCCGGTCGAGCGTCACGTCGAAGCGCTCGACTAGCTCGCTGCGGAACGCCGCATCGACGCCGCCGCGCGCACCGGCGAACCAGTCGAGCACGCGCTGGCCGGTCATCCGCGGGTAGAGCTCGAGATCACCTGGTAGATACCCGCAGCGCGCGTGTACCGCGACGCTGTCACGCACGCTGTCCAGACCGAGCACGCGCACGCTGCCAGCGCTCGGATGATGAAGGTCGAGCAGCACCCGGATTGTCGTCGTCTTGCCGGCGCCGTTCGGGCCGAGAAAACCGAACACCTGCCCCTGCTCCACGCGCAAGTCGAGGCCGTCCACTGCCACCGTCGCCCCAAACACCTTCGTCAACCCACTGGCTTCGATCGCGGCTGGCACCAGTTGGATCCTATGTTGATCGGGTCAGCTCAACGCGAACCGGGCGCCGGCGCATCGCGCGAAGCGGGCGTTGTCGAGGCCGCCGACGAGGCGAGCGCAATGGACGAGATCCAGGCTTGCCGCCTGATGGTCGGCTTACGCCACCTCTTGCGCGGGAGCGGTAGCGCCAGAATCGGCCGTCGCCGGGCGTAGGCGTACCGGCCGCGAGCCACCCGAATAAGGCGTGGAGAGATTCCTACGACATTCGAGCTCAAGCACTTCTTGACCGACCCCCACCGCACCGGCTCGCCGAGAAGAGCCTCAACGGCGCCGTGCACATCACGCGCCCGCATCGGGCCCTCCTGATCCGCGAGGACACGGATGACCGCGTCAAGCACCCAGCCGTGCCGGCGGTGCCTGGCGCCGATTGCCACACAGGCCTTCGGCGCAGCGCATCCATCTGGCCGATCTTCGGCATCGGCAGGCTCGACGCGATCATCCACGCTCCTTTCCAGCAAGGCTTCCAGGGGTTGCGAAGGGTTGGAATGGTGTCCGGTTAGGTCCATGTACGCCTTTGTGAGCACGCCGCGGGTACGCACCGGCGCCGGCGCCGAGGGAAACCGAAACTGCCGGCGACCGATGCGAACCGGATGAGCGACGCGCTCGAGCGCTCTAGAGGACCGTCTGGTAGCCCCACGCTGTGGAGAACAGTTCTTCGACGACAGCGTTCTCCGACGTGGCGCACCCGGTTCCCCTCGTGAGGCGAGCGTCGAGCTTCCCCGAGAAGGCGACTGCCGGTTGCAGATAGTCGCCCGCGCTGGGCGCCGTCAGGTCCTGCTGGCCGTGAGTGAACTCGTAGACGCACCAGCCCGGGAGGAGCAGAACGAAGTCGCCCTTCATTTCGGCGTAGGTCACCTGCGAAGGGCTGACCCCCAGCCTGATCTCCTTCACCTCGCCCGACATGCCGTAGCCGCTGTAGCAGCCGCCGCCGCTCGAGGTGAGGTTGATCGTGTCGGTGGGCTTGCCGTTGCTGGCGAGCGTGCCGGTCTCGGCGGCCAGGCAGACCACGTTCCCTTCGACGCGCACCTGCTGGACGCTTTCGATCTGGTTGCCGACCGCAAGCGGGTTGGTCGTCCGCCATTCAGTCACCCAAAGTCGTGGCTTAGCCGCCTGAGCTGTCCCGCTCGCGGCCATCAACATCACGCCCGCAAGCGCGACCGTCATTGACATCCACGCTCTCATCATCCCTCCCCGTCTCACCCTGTTCGAGTCTCATCGACCCCGTGGCCGACATGTTATGACGGCAGGATCCGGCGCATCTCGTCCGCTCATCCATCGCCGCCGGGAAATGACCTCCTGCTGACCACGCAGGAGGTCAGCGGTTCGATCCCGGTTGGCTCCATCTCTGCAAGAGCCTGAGAACGGCGCAGCGTCGCATGCGCCCCTCGGGCGTCTGGATGCCTACCGCTTGGCGCGTCGTGGGCCGCCCACGGTGACTTGCTGCGTGTAGGTCCGCGGCGGCCGGCGAGCGGTGCCCTGATGGTGACGGTGCCGGTGCAGGCCGTCAGGCACTCGAGGTGCGGGCCGGCCGCCTTCGCCTCCCGGTTCACCCCCGAGGCCAACGGTTCCCGACAGCAGTTCGACACCGATAGCACTTCGGGCGCGCTCATCGATGGGGAGCGCGCCCATCAGCGAGCGACACTCGGGCGTTCAGGCTTTTTTGGCCGGCGGCCCTTTTATCGCCGGAGCCATCTCGATGGCGTGGGTGTACTTGGTCGCGTGCCTGGCGCCCGCCGCCGTGACTTCAACCACCAGTGTCGCCCTGATCGCCTTGAAGCGCTTGACCAGCGCGCGACCGGCCTTGTTGAGCGTGACCTGCAGCGAGGTCGTCCGCTTCGCACGCAGCGAGAAGCGCAGCCGGCCGATCTGGGTCGCCCGAGCCGCGGCGGCGTGGCCGGCTGAAGCGATCTTTCCTCTCAGCAGGTGGACGCTCAGCGTAAGCACGCCGTGACATGCCTTGGCGCAGGCCAGCGAAATCGTCACCAGCTTGCCGCCCGAGACGGGCGCCGAGTAGGGGAGCTGCACCGGCAGGTTGGCGCTGAACTTGCAGTTCCCCGAGCAGGGCTGGTCGGGGCCGCCGCCGCCGCTGACAGCCGGTTCGCCTCCCCAACCGCCGGGATAGCCGCCGCGGCCCGGGCTCCCGACATGTTCCTTCGTATCCGCGGCCTCTTCGACGGTCTCTCCCGGCCCGAAGATCGCATAGCTGGGGCCTCCGGCTCCGCCGCCGCCACCGCCGCCGGGGCCGCCTCCGCCGCCCGCACCGCCGTTGGAACCGGCGCCGATGGTGCTCGCGGCGTAGGCGCTTCCTTTGCCGCCGCTACCGCCTGCGCCGCCCGCGCCGCCACTTGCGCCTTCGCCACCGGGGCCGCCGTTGCCGCTCGTCAGTTCGCTGGCGTAGTCCACCACGGCGCTGGAGTGGTCCGCGAGGTACAGGCCGAATGAGCCTCCGCCTTCCGAGCCGCCGGCTCCTCCTTCGCCACCCCAGCCGCCTGCGCCGCCCGAGCCGCCGTTGTCACCGGCGCCGTTGGTCAGCCCGTCGAAGTCGCCCGAGCCACCACCGCCGCCACCGCCACCGCCACCGGAGAAGCCTGCGCCTCCCGAGGCTCCGACGCCCTGCTGGTAGAGGTCCGCCGCGGTCGTCTGCAGCGCGCTCTGGCTGGCCCCTTGTGGGCCCTGTTCACCGTGTGTTCCGGCTCCTCCCGGGGTTGTTGCGCTCTTGCCGTTCTCGCCCCAGAAGCTGCTTTCGGCGTTCGCTCCGGGCCCGGCTGCGCCGCCCGATGCCGCCGTGGCGCCGTTGTCGATGGCGGGCGATCCGGCGTCGCCGATCCGTCCCCCGCCCGAGGAGCCGTGAAGCCAGCCGCCGTATCCGCCGGCTCCGCCGTCACCGGGCTCGCGCGGACCGCTCGGCGACGCCGGCGCCTGACCGCAGGAGCTGTATTCGCGATAGATCGTTGCGAGGTCGGCCGCGTTGCCAGCCCAGTTCCCGTGCTGGTCGACGCCCGGACAGGTGAGCAGCTGCTCCACTTCGACCCCTTGAAAGCCGGCATGAGCGGCCAGTTCGGCTTCGGACCCGCGAATGTCACCCGGGGTGTAGCCGGGGCCGCCGTTCTGGCCGTTTCCGCCTGGCGCCCCGGCGGCACCGTTGGCGCCGCGGGCGCCCGCAGGCGCGCCTGCGGCCGTGATCCCCACTTCGGAGAACGTGGCCGTGGAGCCCTGGATCATGCGGACACCGTAGGTCGAGCCGCCCGCCTGGGCTTCGCCGCGGAAGCTCACGCGCTGGAAGCTCATGCCGGTATTGGCGTCCAGCAGCAGGCCCTGGGGCGACCCGGTGAATGTCGTCGGTTCGGCCGGGTGGATGACGGGCTTGAAGGTCCCCTGGCTGAGGTCGCCGTAGACGGAGACGTTTTTGCGACCGCGTTCGAATTGGAGGCCTTCGTAGGTGCCTTCTTCGAACAGGATCTCGACGTTCGGCGTTTCCTGTTCTTCGCGCGGTTCCTCGTGGGCGAGGAGTTCTTCGAGCGCGGCGACGCTGCGGAGCGCTTTCGCCGGACTTTCGCCGCCGATGCCGTCACCTTCTCGCTTGGAGACGTACAGCACGAGCGTCTTCGGTGGCGTCGGCGGTGGGCCGAGGATGAAGTTGGCGAGGTCGGACTCGTTCGCTTTGACGTGTTCGACCGTGCAGGGGTTCACCGTGCAGGAACCGCCCGCCCAGCTCGCAAACTGGACATTCGCAGCCGAGCTTTCGGCCGTCAGCGTGACCGATTCGCCTTCGTCGACCGTGCAACTGCCAGCCGCGCAGGACGCCGCCGGGCCGGACCCCTGGGCGTGCACTGTGGTCCCTTTCGCTTCGCTCTTTCCTTCGATCGTGAAGCGACGAGCGAAGTGCGCGGTAACCGAACCGCTGGAGGAGCTGATCGTGACTTCGCATTCGCTGCCGTTGACTTTCGTGCAGCCCGTCCATTCGGTGAGGGCGTAGCCCGCTTCGACGCTCGCGCTGAAGATGACCGTGCCCGCGGAACCAGCAGGCACGGTGCAGCTCGCCGCTTTGCATTCAGAGTTTTTGACGATCGAATGGGCGGTGAGCGTCCCGGCGCCCGCCGGCGATGCCGATCCGCTGTAGATCAGGGCCGGTTTGGCGCCGAACTCGAACGAGCCAGAGGAGCATGCGGCTTTTTCGGGTCGGGCGCCGCCACGCTGATCGGTTGCCGGACAGTGTGCTTCAAGGCCGTTTTTCGCCACCGGCGCGCCCGAGCTCGCGATCGCGATCGTTTCGGTGGCGCCGCCGTTGTCGGTGAGCTTCGGCAGCTTTTCAGTTTCTTTTTCGAGCCCGGGATCTTCTGAGATGTCTTTCGACTTTTTCTGTTCGGTGATCCCGCAGCTCGTATCGGTGACGTCGTTGCCTCCCTGGGAACTCGGCGTGGCGCCCTCGCACTGTTTGCCTTCGTTGTAGGCGATGATGCTGTTGGCGAGCGTCGGGGCCACGGCGCCCCCACCTTCCTGGGAGGCGAGGCCGCCGCCACCGCTCGCGGGTGCGCTGTTGCCCGAGATTGTCGAGTTGGTGATCGTGAGGCGCGTGCCGCTGTAGATGCCACCACCCAGCTGTTTGGTGCCGCCCGTGACCGAGTTCTCGGCGATGGTGCTGTTGAGGATCGTGATCAGCTCGTGGTTGCCGGCGTTGAGGTTGTCGCTTGAGATCCCGCCGCCGAGGCCGAGTCCCAGACCGCCCCCACCCGCCACCGTGTTGTGTGCGACGGTGCTGTCTTCGAGTACCAGTTCGCCCGCATCTTCGATCCCGCCGCCGGCGCTGGCGGCGGTGTTGCCGGAGACCGTGACTTCATCGAGGGTCAGCGTCCCGTTCTGTTCGATCGCGATGCCGCCCCCTTCGCCCAGTTCGGGCTCATTCGGGTCGGGTTCGGGGATCCCGCCTTCGCCGTTTCCGCCCGTGATCTTCATCCGCTTGAGCTCGACAAGGCCGCTTGTGTCACCGCTGTGCCCGTCGATGAACACGCGGCTTTTCCCGCCCGCGGTGACCACGACTTCGCTCGCCCGCCCCGCGAGACCTTCGATCACCTCGGGTTCTTTGGAGGAGGATTCGAAGGGATGTTCGAGACGGATCGGGCCCTGGGTCAGCGCATAGGTTCCGGGCTGAAGCTCGATCTTGACGGTTGCGAGGCCGAAGCTTTCTTCTTCGAGATTCTGCGCCTGTTTCACGGCCTGGCGCAGCGCGCACGGGGCTGTGCACGTACTTGATGACGTCGTGTCGGCGATCGACGGGCTGACGATGAGGATCGTGGAGGCGGCGTCAGCGGACGCCGTAAACGGAAGGGCCCCGGCCAGGCCGAGGAGCACCAGCATCGCCACGGTTTGCAAAGCACGCCTGGTCCGTCGCTTCATCGTCCGCCGCCTTTCTTGGGCCACCCATAGCGGCGCTGGACGCCTCGCCGGCGCGATCATACATCGACGACCAGTCACCGATGGAACGCTGCGCTCGTACTCCCTCGTCGACTCATCCATCGCCGCCCGGAAATGACCTCCTGCTGACCACGCAGGAGGTCAGCGGTTCGATCCCGGTTGGCTACCTGAGGAAGCGCCTGCAAGGGTGGCGGTCTTCGCTAGGGCTTGGGAGCATCGAAAACTGCGGGTGCAGCCCAACCGCTGGCCAACGAGGGCCCGCCGAGGCGCATGACGGGAGCTGCTACTCGAGTCCGCCCTTGCGGGCTCGACAGCTGTATCGACGAAACCGCTCCCCTGGTCGAGCGCTCAATCAGAGGGAGGCAGACGCGAGATGGACACGTCGCACGCTTTCAGGGTCTCCCTCTGTTAGCTTGCAAACGTCGTCACCGACGCCTCGGAAACCGTGTCACACCGCCCGCGCCTGATATTCGCCGCGTTGATTGTCTCCCTTGGATGGGCTCTGGCGATACCTGCGTTGGGCGAAGCCTCGGCGGTTATGCGAACTGAGGCAAGCACTGGTCGGGCTCGGACATTCCGCCGGCTTCCGATGCTCCCAGACCGTTCCTGTCGGGCGCTTCTCGCTGTCGCGGACTTCCCGGGCAGCACACGCGAAGCGCATGCGCTCGAACACTTCCTGCCGAACGGTCACGCCTCGATCTGCGAATTCCTCCCGCCGGAAGGGACCGAAGCCGACCCTCACCCTCAAGGTGGAGGGTGGGACGCGTTGAGTGTCTATAACCGCGTCGAGTACGAAACTCGCGGTAGGGAACACAATCTCGCGATCGTCCAGCACTGGCCCGCCATGACGACCAAAGCCGCCTACGAGACCGGCCACAAGTCGTACATCCGAGCGTACGTCGGCTACAGCTTTGGTGGCGAAGGAGAAGAATACGAGTACGGCGTGCTGCAGGTCCGCAATGATGTCTTCGTCGTCGACGTCGGAGTTCCACAGGGAGGCAACGATGCTGACGTGGACGCCCTGCTGAGTAAGGTCGCAAGGGAGCTGTTGTAAGCGCTGAGCTAGGCGCTTGAGACTCGGCGGAGTGCGTGGGCGACCCCGACCAGCGGTCGGCCCCGCGCACGCTCGTTAGCGTTGGGTTGCGCAGAGGTACTCGTCGCCGGCCTCATCAAGCTGGAACGATGGCCTCCACGGTGAAGCCCTCGCGTCGCGCGGCGACCGCCAGGCGCTCATCGAGGGTGACGATCTCCAGCGACGTCGGCTGGCCCTCGGCAGCGACGACGGCGGCGGCCAGCTGAAGCGCGTCAGCCGCCCGCAGGGGGTGAACCCGGAGGAAGCGACGAGCGGCGCTTCGCACCGCCACGACGGGCTGCAGCTCGTTCCAGCCTTCTGCCAACAGGTCCAGGCGCTCGAGGGCGCCCGTCACGCCCGAGTCCGTCAACGCCCCCTCGCGCTCGAGCCTGGCCAGCGCGCAGACACACTCGATCTCGGTCGCCCACCAGACACACATCACCGGGTCCTCCTCGGCAAGCGCCAGCATCCGGGCGGTGCTCGCCTCAGTGACGGTCAGAGGGATGATCGCCGAGCTGTCCCAGAACCTCAACGACCCTCGCGCCTCTCCTCAAGGACGGCCGCCACGGCACTTGTGCCGGGTCGCAGACGTGGCGCCTCCTTCGAAAGCAGCTCGATCGCCGGAGGCTTGCGCGCCGGCCGGACACTGCCGGCTCGCTCGAGCCGCGCGATCCTTCCCTCGGAGTCAGGGGCGGCGCTCACTGCGGACTCCAGTCGCGCGACCGGGGTTCCTCGATCGACGATCAGCACCGACTCCCCACCCCGCACCTGATCGATCAGTGCGCTGAGCCGGTTCTTCGCTTCTGTGATCGTTGCCACCACCATGAGAGCTAGAATAGCCAGCATAAACCAGCTATTCAAGCCCTTTGTGGAGGCTGTGGGAACCGCGCCGCGAGCCGAGTCCTTGGCTGCGCGCGAAAAGCGGCGCCCACATCAGACGCGGCTCACCGCCCTGCGGACGAGAACCGAGCATGTACCGGTGCGATCGGCTTACGCCAGCTCTGGACTGGGACCGGTAGCGTCCGCGTCGGTCGTCGCGGGACTTGCGGCGTACCGTCCGCGAGCCACCCGAACGAACCGCGGCGGGACGCCGGTCACGTTCGAGCTCAGGCACTTCTTGACCGACCCCCACCGCACTGGCTCGCCGAGGAGGCCTCGACGGCATGGTGCACGTCGCGAGGGCGCTTCGGCTCTTTCCGCTCCGCGAGGACACGGAGCACCGCCTCCAGCACCCAGTCGTGCCGGCGGTGCCCGGACCCGATCGGCGAAACCGCCTCCTCGGCGGCGCCGCGATCGGGGCGATCTTTGGGACCGGGATGCTCGACGCGACCATCTGAGTGCCCTGCCAGCAAGGCTTCCAGGGACCGGGGAGGGTTGGAATGGTGTCCGGTTAGGTCCACACGTTGTCGCTATTACAACGATCGTCCTGCAAACGGCGATCTTCTGATGTCCGATCGCTAAGGTCGCGAGCGAGACCCATCGAATGGGCGTACCGCGGTTCTCAGAGGAGCTCGCAGACCGTGTGGTCGGTCGAGCAACCGATGGTCGGAGCCGCTCACCCCCACCCCGTTTCGCGCTCGCTCTCGCGACCGTCCTACACGGGGTCGTCAGTCTCGGTCGAAGCGTCCGCGTGAGGTGAGCGGGGTGCGCTGGACGACCTCGGGGAGATACTCGTCGAGGAAGACGCGGGCGACGAGTTCCTGGCGCGAGGCGACGCCGAGCTTCTCGAACAGGCTCTTGATGTGATCCTGGACGGTGTACGGGGAGAGCACCAGCGCCGCCGGCGATATCCGTGTTGGTGAGGCCGCGGGCGAGGAGGGTCGCGACCTCGCGCTCGCGGGCGGTGACGCCGTTGGCCTCCAGGCGCAGCGTCGCCGATCGTGGCCCTGGCGCGGGTTCGATCACGATCGCGACGCGACCGTCGCCGGGGCTTGGCTGCGAGGCGTGCAGCGTGATCCAGCCGGACGGGCTCGGGACGGTGACGACGTTGCTCTCGGGTCCTGCGCGGTTGACACCGCCGCGGACATGCGAGCAAGCGCGAGCACGGTCGCGGGGGGCGCCTCGTCGGCGTAGGCCTGCGGCGTTGCGCCGAGCGCGGCGAGCAGCTCGCGCGCCGGCGGCGTGATCAGCTCGACGTCGTTTGTGCGCGTCGAGCACGACGAGCCCCGGAGCCTCGGTGCTCGGAGCCGCGCCGCGCGGCGTCGAAGCGGAGCGATGCCCGAATGCCTCCGGCGATCGCGCCGGCGACGCGCGCGAGGGCATCGGCGTCCTGCTGCGTGAAGGCGCCGCTCTGCGCGCGCCGCGCGATGTGGACCGCACCCCACACCCGCCCTCGGATGACGAACGCCGCACGAAGCTCGATGCGGGATCCCCGACGGCTCGAGCAGGTCGCGGTAGCGCGCGCTGCGCTCGGGGTTTCCGCGCGTGGCTTGGTGGAGGATCCCGACCGGGATCCGTCGCGCGGCGAGCTCGGCGAAGGTGTTGCTGTCCGGCACGAGGTACTCGCTGCGGACCAGCAGCTCGCCGCGCAGCGGTGGCTGTCTCGGGCGTGAAGATCCCGCGTCGACCAGCTCCGCGGGTGCATCGCTGGTCATCAGCCGCGTCTGCGGGTCGAGCGTGTGCCAGCAGCTCGCGTCGTTGTCGATCACGCGTCGCAGCCGCGGCGCCAGCTGCGCGAAGTACTCATCTCGCGGCAGGCCACGAGTCCCGAGCAACTCAATCTCCTCGCGGAGCCGGTCGACGGACCAGTGCGGCGACGCCATGCCCGCATTATCCACCGCCACCGACGCCGACGTGCGCGAAAGATCCCCGCTCGCGGGGGATGGAAACACCTGCACTCTGCGCGAGGCTTCCGTTCGAACCCAAATGCGCCACCAAAGGAGGCAGCGAGCAGATGAGCACCATCACGAACAACGCGGAGCCGAGTCTTGTCGGCCCCGGCGAGGGCGAGGCCTATTGGTTTCTCGGCGCCCTCGCCACGATCAAGGCATCGACCGAGACTACCGGCGGAGGGGTTGCGGTGATCGAGCATCTGTGCCCCGCAGGGCCACGGGTCGCCGCTCCACGTCCACACCCGCGAGGACGAGTGGTTCTACGTCCTGGAGGGCGAGATGACCTTCTGGGTCGACGGCCAGGTGAGTCGTCGCGCCCGCCGGTTCGTTCGTGTTCGGACCGAAGGGCATCCCGCACACCTTCATCGTCAGCTCGGAGATGGCGCGCTTCCTGCTGGTCACCGAGCCCGCCGGGCTTCGAGCAGTTCATGCGCGCCCTCGGGCAGCCGGCCGAGCGCCTCGAGATCCCCCCGCCGGCGACTGAGCCGCCGGACGTCGACGGCCTCACGAAACTCGCCGCGACGTTCGGCATGCGAGATCATCGGACCGCCGGGCATCCCCGCCTGACCCCTACCCATACCGAGAGGGAGACCTTCATCGGAGACTCAGCAAGTCGAACTCGCAGGACTCGACCGGGCGCGCGCAATCCACGTGGCCGCCCTCAACGACGGCGACGCGAACGCCTGGACGGCCTGCTTCGACACCGACGCCGTCCAGATGCCCCCCAACGAGCCGCCCAACGTCGGCACCCAAAGCATCCAGCAGTGGACGCAAGGATTTCTGGCTGCGTTCCGCGCGAGCTTCTCAATCGTCCCGCACGATGTCGAGCTCGCGGGCCCGGACTGGGCCTTCGAACGTGGCTCCTACGAGATCAGCCTCACACCCAGAGCGGGGGGCGACACGCTCCGCGACAGCGGCAAGTACATCACCATATACCGGCGACAGCCGGGGCACGACTGGCTGATAGCCCACGACATCTGGAACAGCGACAGCCAGCCATCGAGGCCGCCCGCCGGCTGAACGCCCTCATTGAGCGCAGGCCGGCAGCGTGGCTCAACCACGGTGCTCGCCGCCCTATGCGCCAGCGACCGATGACGCGCCGCCAAGACCGCCGCTGGGACAGCAGGGATCGACGGGCAGGTGGTGACCCACACCGTAAGGTACGGGCCACCACCAAGCACGCCGTGCGCCACGCTTGCCGCAGCGCCGAGTCGGTGCGTCCACTCGAACACACGATCGTCTGGATGAAACGCCTAGTTCGAGAACTGACCAATCACGTACAGCCTAGCTGCGCTCGGCAACGGTCCTGCGTCATGAATACGGTAGTACCGAGCTGCGGTCGGGAGAGTGACAGGCGTGCCAAAGCCGTCGACCGAATTGTCAAACTGGTAGCCACGAGCGCCGATCGGGGCCGTGCCACACAGCAGTACGGATATGGGTAGCCACGTGGTGCCGTCTGCGCTCACTTCGGGTATCAGCGGCTGTCGCTCAGTAGTTCACGGGCTCGTTACAACCGAGGCCCGGCCTAGTCGATGGTGCCACCGGCCATCTTCCGAGGTCCCGTCGACCGTACCCACGGGTAACTCGCCCTCTGGCCGGGGCTCTCTGGCCGAGGGATCGCAGCCATCAGTCTCATCCGGCTATCGCGGCCCTACGCCATCGCTCCCTTAATCGATTCGATGGCCTGCTGCTCTGCCTCGCTCACTGCCTGTCCGCCCTCGCTGTGTGCCCCGGCGACACGCTCGGCAAGGTTCACGGTGAAGTTCCTGTAGTCCTCGACCTCGGACGGTTGCGCCTTCGCCTGGAGGACGGCGACAGCTTCTCGAAGATGCCCCAGGACATGCTCCCTAAGCTCCTCCGGCGAGTGGTATCGCGTGTGATCGATGTGGGGCCGAGTAGCAATTAGCTCGTCCAGCAGCTCGCTCTGGCCGTGCTGCTTACGCGCTTCGGCGTAGTCCTTCCCCATCGCCATCGTCTCGCGGAACGTCCCACCCCGCTGCGAGGTGATCACCAGCATCGCAGCGCTCGGCGGGCCCTCCACCACGAGCTTCCACTCGTCCGGCTCGAAATCCGCCCGTGCGGTCATGACTACCTCCGTATCGTGCTAGGGAATCGCCGCCAGACCCGAGTCTAGTCCAGCATTGGAACCCGCAGCCGTGGCGGCTCGGGCGACGTGCGGCCCTCCACAGAGCACTCGCAGCGGCATCATTCCGCGGCCCCCAACGCAGCCCGCCGTCGCGCACGACTGGGATCGCCTCCGGTCAGGCCGATCGCGAGATGCACCAGACGGCACATTGAGGTTTGACGGGACACAGGGCTCGGAGACATGCCGGTGCGTGCTGCTCCTTCCCTTCCGCTCACCCGCCATCAGGTCGCGGGTTGCCCCAGGCGTCAGCTTTGAATGCAGCTTCGGCCTGGCCGGCGCTCAGCCGAAGGTCGACCATGTAGATCTTCCCGGGCTCGGGCCGTAATTTCTCGGGGATCGTGTAGGAGCAGCGGGTGACCTGAAGTGCGATGTTCACAGGTTCGCAAGTGACTGTTCTGAAGTTTTTTTCAAGCCATTCAGGGCTCGTTTGGGAGCCGACCTGCGAATCTTCATCGCGGCCCCAGCGAATGCCGTATTCGTAGCTGACCCCAGCATCCTGGGCCGCGAGCGTGGACAGGGGTTCGCTGAACGGCAGCGGCGCCAGCTGAAGTTCCCCGGGAGTACCTTCCAGTTCTTTGAGTTTTTCGTAGGAGGGGATATCGGGAGACTCCCATTCGACCACGAGTTCTTCCGGGTTGCTGCCGGGTCTGAGCGTCATCAGCGGGCGGATCACGCCGTGGCTCGAGCTGAGTGCAGCGAAGTTGTGTTGAAGTTCTAGACCTTCACCGTTGCCTGCCGACACCGCGACCGCGCCGCCGTCTGGCACGCCCTGCACGTGCACCGCTTCGGCGGTGCAGGAGTCGCGCGCGACTTCCTTGACCCACGCTTCGAGTTCTTTTTCGTAGTTGGGTCGCCCTTTTTCTTCCTTCGGCGGCGTTGTCGGCAGGCAGGGGGAGCTTTTGACGTCGGCGGCCTGCGGCCCGAGAAGCTCGTCTTCGGTGTCTGCGCCCATACCGATCACGTCACCGCCGACGACCGCGAGCGTCGTGTTCCAGCCGGCTGAGACCGAAGTCGCCCCCGCGAGTTTGCCGATGAGCCTGGGCTCGGGACGGCAGCTGAAGGTTTCGTGGCCGGCGCCTTCACTGCGGCCCGGGAAGCAGCGCGATTCTTCGCCGCCGGTCAGCTGGCCGAATTCGTTTGCGCCCCAGCCGATGACGTCGCCGTTGCTCAGTTTCGCGAGGGCATATTTGCCGCCCGCATACACGTTCGTGACCGCCGGCTGCGAGACGCCTTCCGCTTCCACGGCGGCGAGACTCACTGGCAGCGGCTTGCTTTCCACGCGTTCGCTGTTTTCCTTGCATTCGCTGCCGCACGTCTTTGGGTCTTCCTGTGGACGGCCGAGCTCGCCGCTCTGGTTCGAGCCCCACGCAAACAGGCGCCCGGTGTTCGTGACCGCGTACACGGCGGTCTGCCCTGCGGCGACCCTTGTCACGTATTCGCCTTCGGCGAGCCCAGGGATCGCGATCTTGACGGGATAGACCGAGCACGGAGCCGTCGGCAAGACGTACGTGCTCGGGCCTTTGCCCTTTTCCCATTCCTGCTTGGCCTTCGCGACCTTGCCAGGCGCACCTTCCACCACGCCGCACGGCTTCACCGCCGCGGTGCCGAGCTGGCCTTCGGCGTCGCTGCCCCACCCCCACAGCTGGGTTTCGACCTTGCCCCCCGATTCGGTGCGCGTGAGCGCGAACTCTGCCTCCTTGCCAGAGGCGATCTGCACCACTCCGGTAAGCGGTTCTTCGTGTTCGGAGAGCACCACCTTGCCGGCCGCGTCACGCGGATAGACCGGCGCGCGGCCGCCGCTCGGTGGCGGCAGTTCCCATTCGAAGCCGCCTTCGCTATGTCTGCCGGCGTTCTGGAACCCCCATTCCGAGCCCCATTCGCCGTCGCCGCGCTGCCCGAGCCAGGTGTGACCCCACGTGTAGACTTCCCCGCCCCACGTGAGCGCCAGCCCGGTGGAGCCGTGCGGGCTGATTTCCTTGATGTCTTTCAGCGGCTGATCTTCGCCCGCTTCTCCGACCTTGCGCGCTTCGAGGACCGGCGTCGGCGCAACCTCCTTGTCGGCGTTGCCTGTTCCGAGGCCGTTGGTTATGAAGCCACCGCTTTCTTCGCCTTCCGGTTCGAGTTCTTCGCCCCATCCCCATGAGTAGACCCGGCCGTCGGTGAGCAGCGCGGCGCTCCACTCGAGCGGCGAGACGAGTTCCTTGATTTCAGCGCCGTCTTCGCTCAGCGGCAGGCCTTCCACGCCCTGCGGCTCGAATTCCTGACGGTCCACGTGGTATGCGGAGCCGACGGGATAGCCGTCTCCGCGCGCAACACCGGCGCTGTGGACGAAGTTCCCGCCGCCGAGGTCGTATCCCCAGCCGGGCTCCGCGGCAGGGTTGATCAGCCCCCAGCCGACCGCCGCCTTCAGGCCTCCCACCCGCGCCTGGGCCGCAACAGGGCCGGACTGCCCCCACGCGTTGGACGCGGTGATCTCGGCCACAAGATATCCGCCGACCACGGAGCCCGGGACCGCGAGCGTGGACGAGCCCGCGCTCGGGATCGGCATGCAGTCCACGGGCGTGCTCGACGGTGCTTCCGGGTCAGAGGGTGCACATTCCTGCCAGGAGTATGTGTAGGAGATCGGGCCTGTGCCCTGCCAGCTGCCGGGTGAGACCACGGCCGTGCTCCCCTCCGAGGCTCCGGCGATCGCGGGCGCGGAGACCTCGCTCGGTGCGTTGCCGTCCACCGATGCCGTCGCCGCGGACGTCGCCGTCGCCGTCCCCTGGGAGTTGCTCGCCACAACCTTGACCTCGAGGGTGAAGCCGACGTCTGCTTCCGCGGCGGTGTGCGCCGGGCCCGAGCCCACTTCGCTGCAGCTGGCGGCTGAGCAGCGCAGCCACTCATAGGAGTAGGAGATCGGCTGCGTCCCGGACCACGTCCCCGGGCTCGCCGATAGCTGCGCCCCTTCGCGAGCTTCCCCGGTGATCGTGGGTGGGGCTTCCTCTTGCGGAGCGGCGAGTTTCACGACTGCTGTGACGGCGGAGTCCGCCGTGGCTGCGCCGGCGGAGTTGGAGGCGGTGACGGTCACGCGCAGGGTCGAGCCGGCCTGTGAGTCTGCAGGCGTGTAGGAGGATTCCGTCGCCCCGGTGATCGCTTTGCAGGACTTGCCCTTGCTTGTGCACGCTTCCCAAAGGTAGGCGTACGCCGTCGGCGAGTTCGCCCAGGTGCCCGCCGAGGCGAGCAACTGGTCGCCGGCCACAGCGCTGCCCGAGACCGCCGGCTTGGTGATGTCTTTTGGCTTCTTGATTTTCGTCGCTGCAGCGACGCGCGATGAGCCGCGCGCGCGCGCCGAACTCTGCGCGAGCGGGCCCCCGACGGCGACCAGGGCGACCGTCGCCACAGCTGCGAGCAGCCTTGGAGCTGACCGGCGTACGCCCTCCCTGAACCCCCAGGCCATCTTCCGCTCCCCTCTTTGTCTGAGCGCGCGACCCGCATGCGGTTCACGCGCCTGTCAAGAGCCACCTAGAAGACCCCACCTAGGTTAGGCCTTTGTACCAGTGCTCGACCCCGTCCGCAACCCGAATGCTCCAGCTCCGCTTAACCGGCTGGGTGGAGTGGCACCCGTTGGACGGCTTCTTAATGGCTTTAGTGGCTTGGACGCGAAGGATGCGTCTGATGCCGCGAACCAGACCGCCGTATCCGCCGGAGTTTCGCCGCGAAGCCGTGCAGCTCGTGCTGGCAGGACCGTGAAAGATGTTGCTGGGAGCCTGGGTTGCAGCGAGCAGTCGCTGCATAACTGGGTCAGGCAGCGGGGAGAGCGCGACATCCTCAAGCGAGCCGCGGTTCTCTTCGCAGCGGAGACCGAGACCCGGTGAGCACCTATCGGATCATCTCGGCGGAGAGGGCCAGTTTCCCAGTCTCTGTGATGTGCCAGACCCTCGGGGTCTCCAAATCCGGGTTCCATGCCTGGGAGCGCCGCGCGCCGTCCGACAGGGCGCTCAGCGATGCGTGGCTGACCTCGAGGATCAAGGCGATTCACGAGCGCGCGCGGCGTCTATGGCGCGCGGCGTCTATGGCTCGCGGCGGGTGCAGGCCGAGCTTCGGCTCGGCCAGGACATCGTCGTTTCGCGCAAACGGATTCGCAGGCTGATGCGTCAGGCTGGGATCTCAGGGCTGGTGAAGGTCAAGAAGGGCCGCACCACGATCCGTGTCCCCGGCGTCCGTGTCGCCGATGACCTGCTCGAACGGAAGTTCAGGCCCGAAGCCCCGAACGTGCTGTGGGTCCCCGTGGAGGGCCTCGCCGCCGGGGTCCATTTGAACTTCGCGGCCCCAGAGGCGCCTTCGCCCACTCCCGTCAGGACCGAACACGACACCTTGCCTGCCGTCGTCACGGTCGCCGCGTAGGAGGCGCCCGTGAAGCTCTCACCGCTGCAACCCGAGAGCGTCCCTTTGACTTTCAGGGTCTGGATTTTCGCGACGTTCGTCAGGCCCGGCGAAAGCGTCACCGAACCAGATGCCCCTCGTATTGTCTTTTGCTACGCCGCGACTCACGGTGCAGTTCGCGGCTCGGAGATCCCGGAGTGGTGATTGGGGCATGGCGACACGGGGTGCAGAGCCGTGACATCGGGCTCCGCCATCGGCGTCGAGTCAAACGAGGCGTGCACAGCCGTTCGGGCGCCGTCCCTGCTCGGGGCTTCGTTCACGTCAGGGGCGGCCCCACCGCGCCAGTGTCCCGTTGCTCCCACCGCGCCGTTGTCACTCGAACACGACCCGCCGTGCGGTTCTCGCGAGCTCGGCCGTGCCGGCGCGGTTCGACGTGAACTCGCTAGAACTGCAAATCGTCTTCAAGGTGCTGCCAGAACCACGAGGGCAGCTTCTCAGTCTTGGGGAGCGCAAGCAGTCAACGAAAGCTTGGCGAAGCGCTCGCCCCAGTGACGGGAAGGGAAACGCGCTGCACGAGTGAGAGGCAAACAAGGCTCTCCCATAAGCGCCCTTGGATGCCCGCGTGTCTAGTTCTGGATGTCCCGTTGATTCGGTAACCGTTTGGTGGTAGACACACTTAACGGCGCACGCGCCCGCCGCTCCGCGAGTGTGGTCAGCGTCGCTACGGGTTCGCGATCACTTGGGGGCGTCATGCTTGGATCGACTGGCATCATGCAGACAGCGACGAACGCTGGTACGGATGATGGAGTGGCAGTGCTCGGTGTGCCCCGGCGCCCACTGGCGCAAGCGAGACGCGTGGCGCTTTGCCTGAGTGTGGTGCTTGCCCTGGGTATGGGTACGGCGTCCTCGGCGTGGGCCAGCGGATCGATAATCGGGTGGGGCGACGTCGCCAAAGTCGACCGCGGCCTTGACCTCGGGCAGGTCAACGCCATCGCACCCGTCGCGACCTGCGAATCCGGCACGAGCGGCGCGTGTCCGGAAGGTCCCTATCTGACGGGCGTCGAAGAAGTTTCCGCAGGTAATGGGTTTAGCCTTGCGCGGCTCAGCGGCGGCAGGGTCTTGACCTGGAGCGGTCTAGGCGATGGCCTCGACTCCGTACCGGTGCTTCTCTGTGCGGTGGGCGTGGCCGCACCGTGCCCTAGCGGCCCCTACCTCGAACACGTCACCGAAATCTCAGCTGGTACTTCCTCCGGTGAGCACGCCTTGGCGCTACTGAGCGACGGTCAGGTCGTCTCTTGGGGCACTGGAAACTACTTCGGCGAACTGGGCGACGGCACCGAGAGCCCGAACGACGTCCCAGAGTACGTCTGTGCTGTTCATACGACCGGCGCTTGCCCCAGCGGCCCCTATCTGAGCCACGTGGAAAAGATTTCAGCCGGTGGTGAACATGGTCTCGCCCTGGAAGAAACAACCGGGAGGGTCTTGGCGTGGGGCAAAAACACCGAAGGAGCGCTGGGCAATGGGACCTACACCGGCGACAGCTGCATGGACGGCGAAGCCTGTAACCCGAATCCCGGTTACGTCTGTGAAGCCGGTACGACCGGCCCCTGCGACAGCAGCCACTATCTCGAAAAAGTCACCGCCATCTCGGCCGGCAGGGAACATAGCCTCGCGCTGCTGGCGAGCAACAAGGTCGTTGCCTGGGGTGGCAACCCGGTTGGGCAACTCGGCAATGGCACCGTTGAAGAAGCCAACGTGCCCGAACTTCTTGGCCTGAGCAACGTCGCCGAAATCTCCGCCGGCTATTACTACAGCTTGGCCCGCTTGGCGGGTGGCACCGTCGAGGCCTGGGGCGAAAACCGCTACGGACAGCTCGGGGACGGCACCACGGCCAACAGCCTCTCGCCGACACCGGTGAGCGGACTGACGGCCACCCAGGTCTCTGCTGGTTACACCCACAGTTTGGCGCTTGAAGACGGCTCACTGATGGCTTGGGGGGGAACCAGCAACGGCGCACTCCCCAACGGGACCAATATCGACAGCGAGGTACCTGCCCCGTTGAGCCTGCCGTCGGGGGTCACTGTGAACAAGGTATCGAACAGCGCAGCGGGGGACCTGGCTCTGCTCAACGGCGCGTTCCCGGTTGGGCCGATCGCGGTGACGGGGATGACGTCGTCGGTGACGCCAACGTCCGCGGTGCTAGGTGGGACGGTGAGTGCTCGCGGCTATGAAGCGTTCGAAGAAGAAGAAAACTGTTACTTCGAATGGGGTCAATCACTTCCCTCGGGGAAAATCACAGAATGTGGTGCACTATCGCCGTTTTTCGGCTACGCGCCGGAACCTGTGTCCGCCGGACTGACCGGCCTTGCGCCGAACACGACGTACAAGTACAAGGCTATCGCGTACACGGGCAATGTGAAATCCAGTGCAGATGAAGGTGAATTTACGACGTTGCTCACCAGCGGGTCCGGTACCTCGAACGGCAGCCAGGCAGCGGCCGCCGACCCTCCGCTGACCGCCACGGCGTTCGGCAGCAACGGCACGGTCACGGTCGGGCAGTACGGCGCTGATCACGGTGGGCTCCCTCCGCTGATGAGCAGCAACGGTGAATACTTTGACGTTTACCTTAGCTCGGGCAACAGCTTTACAAAGCTCGACTTTACGATCTGTGGCCTTCCAGCTGGGGCCAGTTTGCAATGGGACGACGGGGGTACCTGGAAGCCGGTCAAGCGGGAAAAACCGGGCAGCCCGGGGTGCATCGAAGTGGAAATCGAAGGACCCGGAGGAATGACCAGCCCAGAACTCAAAGATATGACCGGAACCGTGTTCGGTGTCACGGTCTCGGCGACTGGGCCGACGTGCACCAGCGACTCCGGTACCGTCAAACTAGCGCCGGGCCTCACGGGGACACCGGCGGTCCAGACATTGACGATCAACGGGATTCTGACGGGCTGCACGGGCGAGCCGTTCACGGAAGCGGCGTACACGGCGACGCTCAAAACAGCCGGTCCGGTGTCGTGCTCGGTGCTGACGGGAGAAGGCGAACCAGCGACCGGACCGGCGAGGTTCAAATGGCGGCCGAAAATGAAAATCGCGCGAGGCGGTGAAGGAACGCTCCGCATCGCCCTGACGGAACTACCGGGAGTCGCATTCTCGGGCGAGGTGTCGAGCGGCTCATACTCGCCGCTGACGCTCACGGGAACGCTCTCGCAGAGCTACACGGGCGGAGCTACCTGCGGAGTCAAAGTTGGCAACAGAAGCGCCAAGCCGGTCAGGAAGGGCACCTTCACCGGATCATGAACAGTCGGGGTGGTGGCCTGCGCGTACCGGGCGACGGGCGACCACCCCCACAGCGCTAGCGCTGTGGGGCCGAGCGGGCCTCCGGGCCAGTTCCAAGCTCGCGCGCGGAACGGATGAGGTGCACGCGTCTCATGGGGCACGCCTGAGACGCCCGACTCGCCATGGCTAGGCGGCAGTCTCGGCCCTTCGCGCTTGGGCTGCTCAGGGGCGCGTCCACGGATCGGAGAGCTCGTCGCGGCGTCCTGGGAGACGGGCCAAGCAGGTCGGCCCCGCGGAGACTCGGCGAAGCAGTGACTGGCCCAGGGATCGATGGACGTCTATCGACGTGACCTCCCCCTGTCGACACCGCGTGTACGTTCGTCTGGCCGCCTCGCGGGACCTGGGCGCGGCGCAGCGTGACGCTGAGGGAGGGAGCGCACGACCGTTGACCTCTGGCGCCACCGGGAGCGGGAGCCGACCCTCGCGGTCACTCAGACAGCGGATCCATGCGCTTGCCGCCGCTACCGATCGGCGACCTCAGGCAAGCGTCGCCGCGGGATCCCTGTGACCTCCCATGCCCGCCCCAACGCACTTCCGAACAACGCCACGATGACAAGCACGAGAGCGCGCTGCAACGCAGAGCTCTGAGAGTCGGCGAGGAGCGCGATGGCGAGGCCGAGTTGGATTGAATAGCCCCCGGCCGAGATGACTGCAAAGATGATGTTCAGCCTGCGAGTTTGAAAACCGCGGGAGAAGTTCCCGGCCTGTTTTGCCCGCCGTATCAAGCGGTCGGTGCACAGCAGGCCGACCAGCGCCATCACGAGGTTGGCTATCCCGAAGACGACGGCGCCGCCGGTCAACGCGACGATCGAGACGAAGAAGGCGTCCACCAGAGCGAGGAAGGCGCTTCCGGCCAGAACCGTCCGCCTCTCGCGGGTCTTCGCGTCCTCATCGTCGGCGTTGACGACCGACACGGCCACGACCAGCAGGCCGAGGATGGCAGCAGACGCACCCGCGCTGGCAGCGAAGAACGTTTCGTAGTGGCCCACCAACAGCGCCACCTTACGGGCATCACCCAGTTGCGTGCGTTCAAGACGGGCGTCAGCGATGGTCGAGGTGGTTCGGGGAGCACTCGACCACCCCGGTCGCGGCCCTGCGAACGGGCGGACTTGCCGCCGCCACGTCCACCCCCCGCTTTCCGCTGATCGACGCTCCTGGCAACTGCGGCTAACCGGCTGGCTGCGGCGCCCCGGTGGTGCGCTCAAGCAGGGCGAAGAGCTCCTGGTAGTGCCTCTCCGCTGCGTCCGCGTCGTATACGGGAGTGTCGGCCATGGTGTATCCGTGCGCCGCTCCCTCATAGACCTCCGCGCGGTACTCCACGCCGGCTTCGTCCAGCGCCCGCTCCAGCTCCGCGATGTTCTCCCGCGTCATGCTCTGGTCGTTGTCCGCGAACGCGAGGTACAGCTCGGCCTGGATGCTGTCGACGCTGCGGTGCGGGCTGTCGGGGGCGTCCGTCACCAGACGACCGCCGTGGAACCCGCCGAGCGCCACGACCCGCGCCGGGTGTGTCGCGGCAATGTGCAGTCCGACACGGGCTCCCATGCAGTAGCCGGTGATAGCTATCGGACCGTCGCTCTCCGCTTCAAGGCACCGGAGGTAGGCGTCGGCGTCGCTCGCCACCGCCTCAGGGGTGAGAGCTGCCATGAGGGGCAGGAGCCTTTGCATGAATGCGTCGCGGTCGCCGGCGGCGGACATGTCCGGCATCTCCCCGACCGGGTCCTCGCCTGCGCGATAGAAGAGGTTGGGAGCCAGGACCACGTAGCCGCGCGCCGCGATCCGGTCTGCCATTCGCTTGATCTGCGGTCGCACTCCGAACGCGTCTATCAGGAACAGCACGCCCGGATGGCGGCCTTCTTCGGCGGGCTTTGCCAGGTAGGCGCCGGCGACCCCGTCGGCCGTGTTGATCTCAATCATCTCCGAGCTCATCAGCTCATCACCTTTCTATCGCGACTTGCCAACCGATCAGTGTGCGCCGCCTGCCCCCCTGCACACCGGTATGTGTAGCTGAACCGCGCGCACCCGGCGGTCTCGGCAAAGCGCCGGGCATCATCTCCGAGGGACAGCCCGCTGGCCTGCCCGGCGTTCGCACGGCTCCAAGCCGAGTTCGCCGTGGCCGACCGGGGGCATCAGAGTCCGAGTTTGCGAACGCCTGCCTCGTCGAAACCGAAGTGGTGACCCACCTCGTGACGCACGGTCTTGACGACGTGCGCGCGCAGTCGCCTGGGATCGTCTCCGAAATCGCGCACAAGTGTGTCGCGAAAGATCAAGATCTCGTCTGGCGGGCCACCGCCACCGAAGAAGGGAGAGCCGCGCAACCTCGACCCGACGTACATCCCGTACGCATGGTTCTCGGCACCGCGATCGGAGACGACGATCGCCACATGCTCCAGCGCTCGCTGAAACTCGGTGGGGAGCTCGTCGAGCGCTGAGCTGACGAGCTCCTCGAATTCCTGCTCGCTGTAGCGCCGGGACCCGCTCATGAATTCGCCATCGGGAGCAGCGTACAGAGCGATCCGGGAGGGGCGATCACCTCGCACCGGGCCGACAGGGCACATCACCCACAGCCGCTAGGCTTCCGGCGCCGCTGGACCCTGCGACGCAGAGGACTTGGATGGACGACAGGCAGCTGATCAGAACCAGGACGCCGGAGTTCCGCGCGTTCCACGATCGGGTCAAGGTCGCCACCCGCCTGTCCGCCAAGCTGAGCGCGCACTGCATGGACGAAGCGGAGGCGATCCAGGTTGCCTTCGAGGAGTTGATCGGCAAGCCGGTCGGCGATGCCTTCACACTCATACCTCCGTTCTACACTGATTACGGGCTTAACATCTCCGTCGGTCGGGCCGTGTTCATCGGCTACGAGTGCGCGTTCACGGGCCACGCAGCCATAGACATCGCAGACCGGGTCATGGTCGCCCACAAGGTCAACCTCGTTACGGCCGGTCATCCCGTTGAGCCGGACAAGCGGAAATCGTTCATCACCGCCGCGCCGATCGCGATCGACACGAACGTGTGGATCGGCGTCGCCGCGACCATTCTGCCGGGTGTCACCATCGGAGCCGATTCGGTCGTCGCCGCGGGGGCAGTTGTCACGCACGACGTTCCCCCGGCAACAATCGTGGCGGGTGTCCCCGCCACCGTTATCCGGCACCTGTGACTGCACGGTGAGCGCGCAGGCTGCCCTCACTCCGAGGACAGGGAGCCGCCGTTGTTTGCCCCAGATCTACCCCTCGCAAGCGCTGCCCGTCACCACCCCGGCCAGGCATGACCAGCCGAAGCTCAAGGACGCGCTCGACGCGGCCGATACTCCGGCCAGAGCGCACCATGAGCACCATCGAGCAGACATCCGAGCCCATAGTCGCGGACAGCACCGCTGTCGCGGGCGAGCACGATTCCGAGCCGACGATCGCGCTCGAGCTGTCCCTGAGTGAGGCGGAGGCTCTCCGCTCATGGCTGCTGAAGCCCGCGCAGGACGGAACGACCTCCCTGGACGACACGCGCGTCAGCCATACGCTGAGCAAACTCGGCTTGGCCGTCGACACGGTCCTGGCCACGGTGAACGTCCGTAGGGAGCTCAAGCAGGTCGGTCTCGAGGTGGACCACCTCTCCGACGAGCAGGTGCGCGAGCTGGGACGCCGTGTGGCCGAGGCGGCCACACCGGGCATGCGCAGCTGAGCTGCCATCGACTCCGGCGGTCCGCCCAGGGCACAGGCCCGCCGTTACTGACGCCTCGGGCCTTCCGACTGCGAGTCCGATCGCCGCGGCGGCAACCAGCCAGCGTTCCACGCCCGGCGGAGCCTCCGGGCGCCGCGCCGCCTACTCCGCCTGCGAGAACTCCCAGATCGCCACCGTCAGCATGAGGAGCCCGAGAATCGCGATGACCGCCGCCTCGAGGAGCGTCGGCACGCGCCAGCCGAACCAGGTGACGCCGGGGTCGAGTGCCCGGCGGGCGACCGGCGAGATGTCCAGGTGCGCGAAGATCGCGCGGCGCATCGGCTCGACGGCGTAGGTGAGTGGGTCCAGGCGGTTCAGCACCGCCAGCCACTGCGGCAGATTGGCGACCGAGAACATCGCTCCGGACAGAAAGAACATCGGCATCATCACCATCTGCATCAGCGCCATGAACGACTGCATCTGGTTGATGCGCGCGGCGAACATCACACCGAAGGCGGTGATCGCAAACGCCACCAGCAGCGAGAGCGCAAACAGCTCGAGGAGCAGGCTGGGGTTGTAGGGGATCCCGACGAGACCGGCGATCGCAATCACGATCAGGCCCTGGAGCGTCGCGACCGACGCCCCGCCGAGGACCTTCCCGAGCACGATCGAGCTGCGCCTTACCGGTGCGACCATCATCTCGCGCAGGAACCCGAACTCGCGGTCCCACACGATCGACGCGGCGGAGAACATGGCCGTGAACATCACGGCCATGCACAGCACGCCTGGATAGATGAACGTTCTGAAGTTGACCCCGCGGGCGCTCCCCGACGAGAGCGTGGCAGCGATGCCGGTGCCGAGCACGAACAGGAAGAGGAACGGCTGTATCAGAGAGGTCACGATCCGCAGGCGGTCCTGGCTGAAGCGGATCAGCTCTCGCTTCCATACGACGCGGATCGCCCGCAGCTCGCTTCGCAGGCTGCGCGCGGGGACGCGCACGCCCGCGACTGCATGGCCGTTCGGGGAACCGCCCGCCGAGCGCGGGGCGTGCTGCTTGGCGGGGGCAGTTTCAGTGGCCATCGCCGCCGCCCCTCGTGGATGACTCCTGAGCAGCCATGTTCGCTGCGCGGCCGGGCGTCGGGCGACCCGCGATCACTCCCACCGTGTGCACGACGCCCGTCACCGGCTCATCATCCTGGCCATCGCTCGCCGCCTGTCGGTGTCCCCCGACTCCTCAGCGTCGCGGATCGTCGTGCCGGTGTAGGACATGAACACATCATCCAGCGACGGCCGCGACACGTTGATCGAGCGGATCGGCTGGCCGAGCTCAGCGAAAAGACGCGGGACGAACGTCTCGCCCGCGGGGACACCGAACGTGACCGCCCCTTCGGCGACGGTCGCCTCGATCTCGAATCGCTCGCGCAGGGCGGCTATCGCAGCGTCATCGTCCCCGGTCTGGATCTGCACGCGGTCGACAGCAACGCTGGCCTTCAGAGCCTCGGGCGTGTCGAGCGCCACGATGCCGCCGTGGTCCATGATCGCGATCCGGTCGCAGTACTCCGCCTCGTCCATGTAATGCGTGGTCATGAAGATCGTGATGTCCTCGTCCCGCTTGAGTGCGGATATGTAGCTCCAGATCGAGCTGCGCGTCTGCGGGTCGAGCCCAACCGTGGGCTCGTCCAGAAACAGCACGCGCGGAGAGTGCAGCAGCCCACGGGCGATCTCGAGCCGCCGCTTCATCCCGCCTGAGAAGCTCATCACGCGGCTCGTCCGCCGCTCCCACAGCCCGACCATCTCCATGACCTGCTGCAGCCGCTCGGCGACGGCGCCCCGCGGCATCCCATACAGCTCGGCGTGCAGTCGCAGGTTCTGCTCGGCCGTCAGGTAGCCGTCGAGCGTGGTGTCCTGGAACACGAGTCCGATGTTGCGCCGCACCTCGTCGCGTTCGAGCACCACGTCGTGCCCGGCCACGAGGGCGCTGCCCCCGGTGGGCTTGACCAGGGTGCAAAGCATGCTGATGGTCGTTGACTTGCCCGCCCCGTTTGGGCCGAGAAAGCCGAACGTCTCGCCGGCGGGGATCTCGAAGTCGATGCCGCGCACGGCTTCGAGCTCGCCGTAGCGCTTGACGAGCCCGCGGACAGTGACCGCGGGCGTCGCGCCGTTCTCAGCCTGGCTCATCCCATCAACAGTAGTGGCGTAGCCGGTGCTACATCTGCCCGTCACGTTCCCCGGGCATGATCCTGTTGGCTGTATCGCGGGGCGGCCCGTCGTGGGGCTGACTCCGAGCCTTTGCGAGCACGATTGGCCGGGCAGGGCGTGTCGGTGTTTTTTACGTCCGCGTCTGGTACGTTCCCGTCACGGGGCGCCGTCGCGGGGCGCGGAGCGTCTACGGCGCCGTCCTCATGTTGATCGAGACTCGAGGAGGACGGAGCATGATCAGGGCAAGGATTCTGTTGGGTCTGTGCGCGGTGCTTGCGGCTGTGGTGGTGGCGCCGTCAGCGGCATCGGCCGACCCGTTCGAAGGGCCGCCGATCTGTTCGAGCGCTGGGACGGCGCTCTCTGGCAGCTACGGCAACCTGACGGTTACCGGGAACGCCTACGTCGCGAAAGGGACGACCCTGAACGTGTGGGGCAACCTCACGCTCGCCAAGGGCTCATGCCTCGACGCGTTCACGCTCGGGACGGTGAAGGTCGGCGGAAGCGTGCTGGTCGGCGACGGCGCAACCCTGGGACTCGGATGCAGCCCCGGCGCGATCGGGCCCAAGCCACCGTGCGGCACGAGCAGGACGAGTGACACCGTGGGCGGGAACATCATCGCCAACCAGCCGCTCACGATGTATCTGACCGCCACGAGCATCCGCGGCAGTGTCGTCTCGATCGGCGGCGGCCCCGGGCCGGTGTTCAGTCCATACATCAACTACCCGATCAAGGAAAACGTCATAGGCGGCAACCTGCTCGTCGCCGGATGGAAGGGCGCCTGGTTCGGCGTTCTGCGCAACTCCATCGGCGGTAACGCGGTCCTGCTCAACAACGTCGGAGTGACGATCAGCGAAGAAACACACCTCCCGGACTCGAGTGAGATCGTGAGCAACTCGATCTCCGGGAACCTCGTCTGCTTCGGCAACCAGCCGGCCGCGCAGCTCGGCGATTCGGAAGGCGCCCCGAACAACGTCGGCGGGCACAAGTACGGCCAGTGCACGGCCCTCTGAGAACCGGCGCGTAACGCTGCCACGGGCTGTCCGGGTTCTCCCGGGCAGCCCGTCGTGCCGCAGTGAGCCGCCGTGCGACGTAGAGATCCAGCAGGTCGAAGAGCGGGGCGGCGTGAGCATTGCAGGTCGCATCACCCGCCAGGACGTGGCTCCAGCCAAGTCGCGGGCGTGCTTTTTCTGGCCGGTGGGTTGTCGCAGCCACCCAGGTGGTGTTTACTACCGCCTATGGGGACGTGCACTGGGGATGTACGGGACGAGAGGGTGCCGCGGCCTGGCGAGCCGGCCGGCGGCGACCGTCCCACGTTGAGCCGGGCGGGCAAGCCGCTTCGGCGTCGTGCGCGCGCCGGCGTCATCGTGATGCTCGTGGCCGGCGCTCTCTGCCTCGTGGCAGCGGCGAGCGCGTCCGCGTTCAGCGCGCACGGGAGCGTGGAACAGCTCTACGTAACGGGCCTGGCGCCGAATGCCCAGATGTCGCTGCTGCGCTCGAGCGGCGAAACGGTCTCCACGCAGACCGCGGACTCGGCCGGCGGGTTGCTGTTCCGGACCGTCACGCCAGAAGCGGGCTACCGGGTCCGGCTCGCATCCAACGGCGAAGAATCCGGCCCGATCACCGTCTACACGCAGGCCGCCGAACCCTGGGATCCCAGCATCTTCAACCAGGGGGTCCCCGACAGCGGCTACTCGTACCTGACCACGCGAGACGGCACCCAGCTGGCGATCGACGTCCACCTTCCGGCGACGACACGCACGGGCACCTACCCGACGCTGATCGAATACGCGGGCTACGGCTACGCGAACCCGGCGGGTCCGGAAAGCGGCTTGGCCGAGCTCGCGAATCTCATGGGTTTCGCGGTCGTCGACGTGAACATGCGCGGGACGGGATGCTCGGGCGGAGCGTTCGACTATTTCGAACCGCTCGAGAACCTCGATGCGTACGACGTGATCGAAACGATCGCCAAACAACCGTGGGTGCTCCACCACAAGGTCGGCATGTTCGGGATCTCCTACGGGGGCATCAGCCAGCTCTTCGCAGCGCAGCTTGATCCTCATGCCCTGGCCGCGATCGCGCCGCTGTCCGTGCTCGACGCGACCTCGACGACGCTCTATCCGGGTGGCGTCCTCAACACGGGTTTCGCGGTGCCCTGGGCCGAGGAAAGGCAGCACGACGCCGAACCGGCCGGTCCGAGCAGCGGTGAGCACTGGGCATACGAACAGGTGCAGAAAGGCGATACGACCTGCGCGGCCAACCAGGATCTGCACGCGGAGGCCGCGAACCTGCTCGAATCGATCAAAGAAAACGCCCTGTATAACCCGCCTGTCGCCGACCCGCTGGACCCGGTGACGTTCGTCAACAAAATCAACGTTCCGACTTTCATGGCCTGCCAGTGGGAGGACGAGCAAACCGGCGGGCACTGCGCCGACCTGGCGGAGCACTTCACGGGGACCAAGCACAAGTGGTTCACCTTCAGCAACGGCGCCCATATCGACTCGCTCGATCCGTACACGTTCGACCGTCTCTACGACTTCCTGTCGCTGTACGTCGCGCGCAGCTCGCCGTACAAGCACGCGGCGGCAGTCCATGCGGCAGCTCCGATCATCTACCAGTCTGCGTTGGGCGTACCCAGCGGAAACGTTGTTTCGCTGCCGCCTGACCCGATCCAGGAACTGCGGGGATACACCAAGGCGCTCGGGGAGTTCAAGAAGCTCCCGGAGGTTCGGGTGCTGTTCGACAACGGCGCCGGTACCTCGCCATCCGGCAGCACGACGCCAGGCGATCCCTACCCCGGTTTCGAACAGTCGTTCTCCAGCTTCCCGATCCCTGGTACGACTGCCCGCTCGTGGTACCTCGGGCCGGAAGGCACGCTCAACGAACAGCCTGCGGCAGCCGACGGTGTCGACTCCTACACGTCGAATGCGAGCGCCACGCCGCTGACGGACTACTCGAGCAACACGGGCCCGGGCGGGCTGTGGGGCGACGCCGCCGACTGGGAATGGAACTGGACACAACCCGTGGCGGGTGACGCCGTCACCTACCTCACCGCGCCGCTCAGCGCCGACACGACGGCAATCGGCGGAGGCGCCGTGAACCTGTGGGTGAAGTCGTCCACTCCGGACGTCGATCTGCAGGCCACGGTCAGCGAGGTGCGTCCCGACGGCAACGAAACCTTCGTCCAGGATGGCTGGATCCGCGCCAGCGAGCGCAAGCTCGCAACGACCTCGAAAAACATGTTCGACGAGGTCCCCACGCCCGTCCAGCCGATTCCGACGTTCCTCGCATCGGATCAGCAGGCGATGCCCGCCGGCGAATTCGTCCCTGTGACGATCCCGCTTTACTTCGAGGGCCATGCATACCGTGCCGGATCGCGCATCAGGGTCACGATCGCCGCACCGAACGGAACACAGCCAATCTGGTCGTTCGGCCAGACGCAGCCGGAAGGCGGCACCGCCAACGTGTCGATCGCCTTCTCGCCGAGCATGCCGTCGAGCCTCACCCTGCCGATCGTGCCGGGGGTCAGCGTGCCGACGGCGTTGCCGGCGTGCCCCAGTCTTCGCAATGAGCCCTGCCGCTCCTACCAGGCGTTTGTGAACAACGGCTCCTGACGGATGACCGCCGGTCCCGTCAGGCACGAACGGGAGAACACATGCTCAACAGGCGCGTGACTTTTGCGACGGTCGCCCTGGTGGCAGCCGTCGCTTCACTGCCCGCGGGTGCGCTCGCGCGCACAGGTGCACGGGCGAAGACCCCGGCGATCACGGCGAAGCCGGCCAGCGCGATGGTGAACAGCAGGATCACGTTGCGCGGAAGTGGGTTTCCTGGTCACACGACCGTCCGCCTGCGCGAGTGCGGTCGGCAATCCTGGCTCGATCCGCAGGTTCCTTGCAACGTCGATAACGAAACGACTGTGACGACGGGGGCCGCCGGCAGGTTCACCGCGAGCTTCAAGGTTGAGGTGTGCCCTGAAGGCGAACCGATCGAAATCATCACGCGGAGACGCTGCTACGTGGGTGTGCCCGAGCAGGGGGAAGACACCGGGACGCTCGACCCGTCGGCCGAGGTCGCCGTCTCGTACCCCTGAGACAGAGCCGGCACAGGAGCTCCCCGCGGATCGGTGATCCTCTGCCTTGCCGCTGGGAGCACGGGAAATGACCTCCCCGTTCAACATCCGGCGCGGAGGAGCATCCGACGTTCCCTCGAGCTGTTGTGGCGACGACGGAGTCCCGACGCCCGGTAGTCGCCAGCCCTCGCGCACGCCGGATTGATCCCGGCGGGTTCGCCCGGCACTCCTGGCACTACGCTTTGGCTGTGGTTCCGGTGCTCGCGATCACATGGCTCTTCAACACGGTCGCCCTGTACGTGGCCACCTGGCTGCTGCCGGGTCTGGGCTACGGCTCGGACTGGTGGGTCCCACTGGTCGCCGGGCTCGTGTTCACGCTCGCCAACTCATTCCTGAAGCCCGTTCTCGCGATCCTCTCGATCCCGTTCATCATCGTCACGCTCGGCTTCTTCTACTTCCTCATCAACGTCTTCATGCTCTACCTGACGCACTGGATCGTTCCGCAGTTCACGCTTGACAGCTTTTGGTGGGCAGCGCTTGCCGCCGCGATCATCAGCATCGTCAATGGGATCCTCCACGCAGCCTTCGGGCGTCCCGGCGAGCTCGCCGCACGCTGAGCCCTCGGGTCTCGGCCTGGGTGCGGCTCATCGGCGGCACCCGCCGGGGGCATGGTGGACCGGAGTACGCTGTGACGATGCCGGCGTACGTTCAGCGCAGACGCCCTTCGAGAGCGAGTTCGGGCGCGGGGAGTCGCGCTTCGCGCCTGTCGCTCGCGCTGGCACTCATCGGGTCGCTCGCTGTCCTGGGGCTCGCGGCCGGCGCCGCACAGGCGATCGCCGCTCCGCTGGAGCTGATACCCGCGTACTTCAGCCCGGAAGGCTCACCGGATCCGTGGCACACGATGTGCGAAGCCGCCCCTGCCGGCTCCACCGTGATCCTCAACCCGGACAACGGTCCCGTGAAGAGGCAGGCGAAGGTCTACGTCGAACCCATGCAGTTCTGCGAGGAACATGGACAGAAGGTGATCGGCTACGTCTATACCAAGTACGGCAAGCGCTCGATCGCAACCGTGAAGAAGGCAATCGCCAACTACTACCGGTGGTATCCCGCGGTCGAGGGGATATTCCTCGACGAGATGGCCGAAGTCCCGAGCGCGAAGGTGGAAACCTATTACAAGCAGCTCACCGCCTACGTGCACGAAAAAAGCGGCTTCGTGATCGGCAACCCGGGCGATACTGCAACCACCCCCTGGCAACTCGGCGCCGT
This sequence comes from uncultured Solirubrobacteraceae bacterium, assembly GCA_963740075.1. Lineage (GTDB taxonomy): Bacteria > Actinomycetota > Thermoleophilia > Solirubrobacterales > Solirubrobacteraceae > Palsa-744. The sequence goes on from CAVUCP010000002.1 coordinate 135,063, forward strand.
GGACCAGGTCGTCACCTTCGAGGGATCCGCAGCCACGTACGCGACGTACTCCCCTGCCCCGTGGGTGTCGGCAGCGCGGCCCCAGCAGATTGCCAACATCATCTTCGCCGCGGCCACCACATCGCAGATGGAAGCCGACTGTGCGAAGGCGGGCGAGGAGAACGCCGGGTCGCTCTACGTCACGAACCTACCTGAAACACCCAACCCTTACGAAGCGCTGCCGTCCTACTGGGCGACCGAGACCGCCTCCTGCTGAGCGACGTCTCAGAAGGAGCGGGGGTCGCGCTATCGCTGGCATCGTTTCACGCCGCGACGCATACCGGCGCGGTGCGAGACAGGCGGCTGCCGGGCCGGTGGCTGGTGAACTCGTAGCGCACGCTCGGCGCGCTCGCCTCACGGACCTCCAACGCGTGTCGCTCGTCGCGATGCCACCCTCACACCGCGAACGTTGAGGGTCGCGCCGCTACTTGTGCTTCAGCTTGATGGCGATCCTCTCGCTCTTGACGATCGCTCCCCCCGAGACGACCTTGAGCAGCGCGGTGAATGTCCTGTGTTTCGCGAGCAGCTGCTTCCCCGCGTGATTTAGCGAGACGGTCACCGTCCGCTTCTGACCTGCGCTGAGCGTGAGCGAGGTGGTGCCGATCGTGATCGTGCGACGCTTGGTCTTGCTTGCGGTAACGGCTCCGCCGCTTGACTCTTCGACGGACAGGCTGACGGTGAGTGGGCAGCTCGAGGATCCAGCCGGACAGCTGACGGTCGTGCTCGCGCCTTCGCCGGTGGACCTCGCGGCGCCGACTATCGGCGACACGACCGCCCCGGTCCCCGATTTGGCCGCACTCGGAGCGAACGTGCTGTCACCCGCGTAGGAGCCGGTCACGGGTGCGGGAGTACCGGTGGGTATTTTTGTCGCCGGTATGTAGGTGACGGAGCAGCTCGCCACGTCCGGTGAGCCGGGTGTCGCGACGAGCGCACATGTGGCCATCGGCGAAAAGGCGCCTGAAGGCGCGGTGAACGTCACGTCGCCCGTCGGGATCTGTGCGGGCGTCACGCCGCTCGCGTCGCCCACCGACGCGGTGCATGTGAAGTCGGCTGGCGCCACCTCGTAGTTGCACAGCACCTGGATGGCGGCCGCTCGAAGCGTGGTCGCGCCCGGAAACACCGGCAGAGACGGCCGCGTCGCGGTGAGCGTGCCGCTCGTGCCGACGCTGTCGGTGTAGCTGCCGCTCCATGAGAGCCCGTCACCCGAGATCGTCTCTTCTCCCGACGCCGAATACCCCTTTGAGCCTTTGCCTTCCAGTTTGAGCACATCGCCGCTGACCGTGCCGGCGACGGGCGCTTCCACGCCGGTTTCCAATTTGAGCGTTCCGGTGGCGACGGACGAGCCTGACGCTTGGCTGAGGACGAACACGCCGCTTATTTCACGCCCGTTGCAGCTGCCGGCTGCACAGTGATACACGGCCTGCCAGGTGCCGGTCACGTTGACTTCGGCGGCCGCGGACGCCGACGCTGCCATGGCGAGCGAACCGGCGGCCAGGAGCGCGGCGATGATTGGGCGCATGCATGCGGGCAAGAGGTTCCTCCAAGCTTCGCGGAGCCGGTCACGGTACTACATGGACCCGGCAAGTCGCCCAGTATCAGCAATGAGTGCGTAATCCACGCCGCCGCCTGCCGGCACGCTTCCATGCACGGCTGTCGTGCGCCGGCCTGCTCGCAGGTCGATCTGCTTCCTCGCCGAGGCGGTTGGGCAGATGGTCGATTTCACTCATGGGGATCCATCGTGGTATTGGCGGTCTTCACTCTCCCCCACCAGGAGAAACGCGAGCGATACGAACGCAATCCCGCTCAGCCCCAGCAGGCAGATCCCGATCACTTCCGCCACCGTACCGCTCGTCAGCGAGAGCGTCAGGACGCCCGCAAGCAGTGCGGCGCAGCCGATGATCACCGCGACGCGGTCTGCGGAGGTCAGGCGCCCTGTCGGCTCGTGGTCCTCGGCCCCCACGCCGCGGCCCTACCCCGGTATCCCTGGCCGAAGCGGGATGGCGTGTCGACCGCGGCGAGCCGGGACCGACGGTGCGCGGGTACGCTCTGGCGGATGCGTGCTCCTGCGGACGACCGGCCGGGGCGACTGGTGGTGGCCCTCGTGCTCGTCGGTGCACCCGGGACGGGCAAGTCCTCTGTGCTCGAGGAGCTGGCCACACTTCATGACATCGAAGATATCGCGCACGGGGCGCTCGAGGCAGAGCAGTTGTCCCTCGGACGGCCGCTGCTCCCCGCCAGCTCTTGGGTGCGCCAACTCGCAGCGATACTCGCGCTGCAACGCGAGGGCGGCCGCACCCGGTTCCTCATCTCGGCCACCGTCGAAACATCGCAGGACCTCGCGGCCGTGGTTGAGGCGACCGGCGCCGCCCTGAGGCTCGTCGTGTGCCTCAGCGCATCCGCGGAGACCGTCGCCGCTCGCCTCGACGCCCGCGAGCCAGACCGATGGCCAGGCAAGCTCCCGCTCATCGCGCGCGCACGGCGGCTCGCATCGTCCACTCCAGGCCTGTCGGGCGTCGATGTGGTGATCGACACCGAGCACCGCACCGCGCGGGACGTCGCCGCCGAGGTCCTCGGGCTGATGCGCCGGAGAGCGATGCTCGAGTGAGCCCCTCGCCCACTTCACGAGCTGACCTCTGGGCCGCTTGCCGGACGGTTGCCGAGGCCTCTGCCAGCCGTTGCGCTGATGGCTTGTCGCTAGGCTCGATGCATGGACGCTCCCGCGGACGATCAGCCTGAGGCGGGCAAGCTGCCCACCGGTCGCCTGGCGCGGACGGCTCGCGTCGGCAGTCTTGTCACGGGTCAGGGCCTGCGGTGGGCGGGGATGCGAACCGCGAACAGGGTTCGCTCGCCGGAGCGCGCCGCGGAAGCCGAGAGCGAACGGACATCGGCGCTGGTCCAACAGCTCGTCGACCAGCTGGGACAGATGCGCGGGGCCGCGATGAAGATCGGTCAGATGATCTCGATGGTCGAGTTCGACGGCCTCCCGGAAGACGAGCGTGACGAGCTGCAGCGCCGCCTCGCCGCGCTCCGCGACGACGTCCCGCCGGTGCGGTTCTCCGATCTCGAGAAGATGATGCGAAAGGAGTTCGGCGGCCCGATCGGGCGTGTGTTCAGCGACTTCGACGAGAAGGCGTTCGCTGCCGCGTCGATTGGCCAGGTGCATCGCGCGACCACGGTGGACGGCGAGGACGTCGCAGTGAAGATCCAGTACCCGGGCGTGGCGGAGGCGGTCGAGACGGATCTGCGCAACGCCACGCTGCTGTTACCGCTGGTGAAACGTCTCGCCCCGGGACTGGACGCGAAGGCGCTCGCATCCGAGATGCGCGAGCGGATCGCGGAGGAGCTCGACTACGAGCTAGAGGCCCAGAATCAGCGCCGTGTCGGACGGCTCATGCGTGGGCATCCGTTCGTTCTCATACCGCGGGTTGACACTGATCTCTCGACTCGGCGCGTGCTCGTGTCCGAATACGTCGAGGGGGAGGGATTCGAGACTGTTCGCCGGAGTGATGAGGCGGAGCGTGACCGCTACGGCGAGATCGTCTTCCGGCTGCATTTCGGCCTGCTCTACAGAGACCGGATAGCGCTCGGCGACCCCCATCCCGGCAACTATCTGCTGACGCCCGATGGCCGGGTCTGTTTTCTGGACTTCGGTCTCGTCCGCTACGTCGCTGCGTCCCGCGTCGACGCGGAGCGCGCAATCGCCCTCGCCGTCCGCGACGGGGATGGGGCTGCGGTCAAGGCTGCGCTCCTCGCCGGCGGCTACCTCCCCGCCGGCCGTGCCGATGCGGTCGACGACGAATTCGCGCTCGGTCTGATGCGAATGGCCATCAAGTGGTACGCGGTCCCCGGCGAGCGACGCTTCTCAGCCGACGGCGATCATCCCGGACGGGAGAGAGAGCCGCGTGACGGCGATGAGCGGGCGGCGGCGAGGAACCAGGTGAACCAGTTCACGCTGCCTCCCGACGCGGTCCTGATCCGGCGTATGCATGGCATCGTGTCCGTTGTTCTGCGCCAACTGCGCGCCGGAGCTGACTGGGGCGCGATCGCCGCTGAGTACCTGCACGGGGATCCCCCCTCTACGCCTCTCGGGCGCGCGGAGGCTGACTTCTTCTCGCGCTCCGGCCCGGCGGAACACGCGGAGTAGGAAGCTCCCGAGGGCAGAGCCGGCGTGGGCGCGCCCTCGCGTTGCCGGCCCGCTCGCCGAAGCGTCGGACGCCGACACGCGGGTAACACGGACTCGGCGGGCCGGGCCGCGGCATGCAGGCGAACTCTCCACAGGATGCGCAACCTACGGTTGCTATTCTGATGCGCAACCCTCCGTTGCATGTCACCGAAAGGAGCCGGCATGTCCGCCGACAGCGTCGAAAGAGACATCCTGATCCAGGCGAGCCCAGAGGTCGTCTGGAGCGTGATCACCGAACCCGCGCAGATCAGCCGCTGGTTCAGCGATGAGGCGGACGTCGAGGCACGCGCCGGCGCGGAAGGCACGCTCACCTGGAGACCAGGAGGCCGCAGCGGACGGAAGGACTCCGACATGGTCATGGCGATCCGGGTCGTCGAGGCGGAGCCGTTTCGCCGCTTCTCATTTCGCTGGAGCCAGCCAGAGGGTGCAGCACCGGATGAGAGCAACTCGGCGCTGGTCGAGTTCAGCCTCGTCGAGGAGGCCGGCGGGACCCGGCTGAGAGTCATCGAGAGCGGCATCGACGCCGTGACGCGTGACGAGCCGGGCAAGGCCAGGTACATGCGGGAGCACGAACACGGCTGGGAGAGGCACCTCGGCGAAATGCTCGAGTACCTCGCCTCGAGGTCATCGCCCGGAGCGACGCGCTGATGGCGGGCGCGGCCATCGAGGACGACGCACTGTGGGCGGCGGTCGCCGACCCGACGCGCCGGCGCGTGCTCGACGCTCTGCTCGAACAGGGGGAGGCGACGACAACGACGCTCGCGGAAGGACTGCCGGTCACCCGGCAGGCTGTCGCCAAGCACCTCGTGGTGCTCGACCGTGTCGGCCTGGTCGCGGGCCGCCGCCACGGCCGCGAGGTCCGTTATGCGGTCCTGCCCGAACGGCTGGACGAGGCCGCCGCTGTGATCGCCCGCGTTGCCGCGCAGTGGGACAGGCGCCTGGCGCGGATCAAGCAGATCGCCGAGTCCGTGCAGGCCGAACCCGAAAAAGATCTCTGACACCGAAAGGGAGAATCCAATGACCGATCACAGGACCGGAACTCGTGAGCAGTGGCTGTCGGCGCGACTGGAACTGCTCGACGCCGAGAAGGAACACACACGGCGAGGCGATGAGCTGGCTCGAATGCGGCAGGACCTGCCGTGGGTGCCGGTGGACAAGGAGTACCGCTTCGATACGGATGCGGGATCCGCTTCGCTCACCGACCTCTTCGGGGGCAGAACGCAGCTGCTCGTCTACCACTTCATGTTCGGACCCGACTTCGCCGCCGGGTGCCCCTCCTGCTCTGCGATCGCAGACGGGTTCTCCGGCTCGGTGGTGCACCTGACCAACCACGACGTCGCGTTCACGGCGATCTCGCGAGCACCGCTGGCGAAGCTGCAGGATTACAAGCGCCGCATGGGCTGGACCTTTCCGTGGGCCTCCTCGTTCGGGAGCGACTTCAACAGGGACTTCCACGTGACGCACACGGATGAGGAATGGCGGTCGGGCGCCGTCGAGTACAACTTTCGCACCGATGACTTCCGGCCGTCCGAGGAGAGCACGGGGCTCATAGAGATCGCTTCGGGCGCCGGCACCGATCCGGTCACCTTCAGGAAAGAGGGTCCGGGCCTGAGCGCGTTCGCGCTCGAGGACGGTGTTGTGTTCCACACCTACTCGGCGTACGGACGAGGCGTCGACGCCGTCTGGGGCATGTACCAGTGGCTCGACCGCGCCCCGCTCGGGCGCAACGAGAAGGGCATCTGGTGGCATCGCCACGACGAATACGAAGGAGGCTGAGCCATGGCGCTCTCGACGGGCGAGAGGTTGCCATCAAGCGCGGGCGGTGCCGCCTTCGGCGCGGGCGGGCCGGCGGGCGCCGCCGGAGGCTACTCGCCGTTGACGGCGATGCGCACCGAGATGGGGGTCGTCGCGGCGCTCCTCGCCGCTGCCGCGCTGGGCTGGTGGTCCACTGCGGACCGGATGGCTGGTATGGATGCGGGGCCGGGCGCGAGCCTCGGCTCCGTCGGCTGGTTCACCGGGGTGTGGGCCACAATGATGGCGGCGATGATGCTGCCGACGCTCGCCCCGGCCGCCGCCTCCTTCGCCACCTCCGTCAGGCGCGAGCTCAGCAGGCTCCTCCTGTTCACCTGCGGCTATCTGCTCGTGTGGAGCGCCGCCGGGATCGCTGCGTATGGAGTGTTCGAGCTCGGGCGGGCCCTGTTCGCCGCGCCGCTGGCGTGGCACGGCGGCGGCCGCTGGCTCGCCGCGGGAGTGCTGGCGCTCGCTGCTCTCTACCAGCTGACGCCGCTCAAGCGTGCGTGCCTGACGCGGTGCCGGAGTCCCCTGCGACGCGCGGACGGCCGCGTGCGGGAGACCCGGCGCGGCGCCGTTGCGCTGGGGCTGCGCACCGGCAGTTGGTGCGTCGGATGCTCGTGGGCGCTGATGGCTGCCCTTTTCGCGCTCGGCGTGATGAGCCTCGTCTGGATGGGGCTGATAGCTGTACTGGTGGCAGCCGAGAAGATCACGCCCTGGGCACACGGCTCAAGGCTGCTTGCCGCCGGAGTCCTCGTCCTGCTCGCGGCCGCAGTACTCGCCGCGCCAAACAACGTACCTGGGTTCAGCGTTCCCGGCTCGACATCCTCAACGCAGACGATGAACTCGATGGGGTAGACCCGCGGCGGGCGGCCGGGCGCGGGATAGAGTCCCCCCTGTGAACACTCACGCGTCCGGAGGCGGCGGGCCGGAACGGCGCGTGGCCACGGGTTTGCGCCAGAGCGCGCGAGCAGCCTCGAAGACCGCGCTCGGCCGCGTCGAGGAGGACCTGCTCCACGCGTTCTCCTCGGGCGCGATGTTTCCCCCCGGTCAGGCCGTCGCGGCGCACGAGACACACGCATCCTGGGTCTTCGTCGCAGACGAGCGCGCCTACAAGATCAAGAAGCCCGTGGCGCTCGGGTTCCTTGACTACACGACCCTCGAGCGCCGCCTCGCGGCGTGCCGCGAGGAGGTTCGCGTCAATGCGGAGCTGGCGCCGGGACTGTATCTGGGGGTGCGTGGCATCTCGAGGGCCGGCGACGGCTACCAATTCTGCGCTGAGGACGCCCCGGACGCCGTCGAGGTCGCCGTCGAGATGGTCAGCTTTCGCGAGCGGGACACCCTCGCGAGCGTTATCGAGGCAGGCGGCGTCGGGCAGGCCGACGTCGTGGCGATCGCCCGTGTGCTCGCGGCCTTCCACCGCAACGCGATGAAGGTGACCGGGTGGAGCCCGGATCTGGTCTCGGGTGCATGGAGGCGGAACGTCGACGAGCTCAGAGCCGCGGGCCACCCGGCCGGCTGGGATCTCGACGTCGCCGGCGCATTTGGCGACGCGTTCGTCAGCGCGCACGCCGGAGAGATGCGCGAGAGGGCACGGGAGGGGCTCGTGCGCGACGGTCACGGAGACCTGCGGTGTGAGCATGTTCTGATGAGGCCGTCCATACGTGTGATCGACCGCATCGAGTTCGACCCGGGCCTGCGCCGCATAGACGTCGCGAGCGACCTCGCTTTCCTCGCCATGGATCTCGAGGCCCGCGGCCAGCGCCCGGCCGCGCGCGAGCTCGTCGACGCCTACAAGGACGCGGGCATGGACGCCGGACCGGACTCGCTCAGAGCGTTCTACGCCGCGCACTGGGCTCTGGTTCGGGCGAAGGTCGCCCTCCTATCGGCGATGGAGCATGCGCCCCGCGGGGACGCCGCAGACGTGAGGTGGGCGGATCATCTGTGGTCGCTCAGCGAGCTCTTGTGCTGGCGCGCCCGCGCACCGGTCGCACTGCTCATCTGCGGGCCCCCGGCGAGCGGAAAGTCAACGCTCGCCGACGAGCTGTCCCGGCGCTCGGAACTGCCCGTAGTGTCCTCCGACCAGACGCGAAAGCGCCTGGCTGGCATCGGCCCCCGGGACAGAGCGCGAGAGGAGCACTACAGCGAGAGCTTCTCGCACGCGACGTACTCGCAGGTTGGACGCGAGGCGATGCGCTCGCTGAAGAGCGGGCGGGGTGTGATCGTGGACGCCACCTGCCGCTCACGTATCGACCGCGGGCTGATGCTGAAGGAGCTGGCAGCGTTCACCGGACCGCGGGTGTTCGTCCGTCTGGACATTCCGCCGCAGGTGGCAGTGGAGCGGTCAAAGCGGCGCCAGGATGACCCGGAACGGATCTCGGACGCGACCCCGGAGATCGTCCGCTCTCAATACACGGCCTTCGACGCGTTCGATCAGAGCGAGGGGACGCCCATCGTCGTGGACGCCGCGCAGCCGCTCGAGAATCAGGTCGCTGAGGTGACAGGACGGGTCGACCAGCTGATCGCCGTTCGCCCCTGAGCCGCGGGCTGGGGGCGAGCACCGCCGCATCAGCGGGAGGTTCTCGTCGCTGCGCCTCCTGCCACCCCGGCACGAGGTGAGTGGCCGGGGCCCGGCCCGGAACCGTGCTCGGGACCACTGTGGCGGGTCCCGGCATCGGATCCCACGTCCCGCTCATACCGGGCTCCCCTTGCGCGCCGCGCGGAGGCCACGCCACCGGTTCGAGTTGCGAGCCGCGGCTAGGCTGAGCGGCGGTGACCGTGCTCCTCGCCCTGCTCGGGGCCCTATTCATCGGCATCTCGGACTTCCTCGGCGGAGCAGCGAGCCACAAGGCGAGTCCGCTGACCGTGAGCGCCTGGCTGCAGTTCGCGGGACTGCTCACGCTCACGCCGATCGCGGCCATCATGGGCGCATCGGCTGTATCGGCGGGCGACCTCGGCCTCGGCGCCGTCAGCGGCCTGGCGACGAGCATCGCGTTCCTCGGCTTCTTCACGGCGATGGCACACGGTCGCATAGGGGTCGTGCTCCCGGTGTCCGCCGCCGTCGCGGCGTTCCTGCCGGCGGTGGCGGGCATCGTGGGCGGCAACGAGCTTTCGGGGCTAGCGCTCGCGGGGGTGGCGTGCGCGCTCGTCGCCATCCCGCTCGTCGCGTACGAGCCGGAGGAGGGTGATCAGGCGCCGCCGGAGGACACTCCCGCGCGCTGGACCGCCCTCAGGCAGGTCGCCGTCGCGGCGAGCTGCGGCGTCGGCTTCGGCGTCTACTTCATCTGCATCGGGCAGACGAGCACCGACGCGGGGCTATGGCCCACCGTGGCCAATCTCGTGGTCGCCGTCGCCATCACGGTTCCAGTCGCGGCAAGCGCGGGGATGATGCCCGGCCCCGCGTCCGCTCCCCGCCTCGCGCTGTTCGGGGGGTTCGCTCTCGGCCTCGCCGACGCGACGCTGACCACCGCGCTGCAGCGCGGGCCGCTGACCGTCGCCTCCGTGCTCGGGAACCTCTATCCCCTGGTGACGATCGTCCTCGGGGTGCTGATACTGAAGGAACGGGTTCACCGCTGGCACGCCCTGGGAATAGTGCTCGCCCTCGCAGGCGTGACGATGATCGCGGCGGGATAGGGCTCGGATTGCGGCCGGGCCTGTGCGCCCTGTCAGGGCATCACGGCCAGGACGCTGTTTCCCGCCACGCGAACCTTCACGCTTCCGTGGCTGACAGGGAGCGTCGCCGTCGCCAGGCCTGCCCGAGCGGCGCTCAGCACCGCCACCACGAGCGGGTGCGTCGCCGGCAGGACAGCCGTCTCGGTTCGCGACTGCTCATTGTCGAGGATGACTTCGGGACCTCCAGGGTCGCCGCTCACGGCGGTCGCGACCAGACCGCGCACGCTGGTGATGGTCCTCAACGAGGACCCGACGGGCAACCAGTGGTTGAGTGCGACCAGCGCGCTCTCGAGCGGCTGATCGACGATCTGTTCACCTCGAAGGAAGAACGGGTCATACGGGCCACCGCTGATGTGAAAGCGCACCTCGTGGAAACCCGTCTTCAGGGCGCTGAGCACGAAGCGCACGGCCCACACGGCGGCCGCCGGACTGTCGGACACTCCGGCAATGCCACCGCAAGAGACCGAGTTTGCCTCGGAGATGATCGCCGGAACCCCGGCGGCCCGCGCGTCTGCAACGGCCCACGCCAGGCTGCGAGGTGATTCGGCGGCCCCCGCGGAGAGCAGTCCCGAGATCGTGGCCGCGCGCGGGTCTTTGCACGCGCTGAACGGGTATAGGTGGACTCCGACAGTCCGCTCGTGGAGTTGCTCGATGACCGTCGGGAACTGGTGCTGCCAGTGCTCGGATGTCGCCAGTTCAGGGCCGACGAGTCCGTAACCCGCCGTGGCCTGCTGCAGATAGGTCGCCAGCTGCAGGTACAGGGTCACCGCCACCGAGGTCTTTTCCTGTTCGCCGAGCTCCTTGCCCAGCGACAGATAGTTGGGGACGTTGTAGAGGTCGGGCTCGTTCCCGAGGGAGAAGTCCAGGCCGTTGGTTGCCGCGCCCTCCGCTTCGGCGACGATCTTTGTCGCCCAGGCCAGCTCACCGGTCTTGAGGTTGATACCCACCGTCAGGGGGTCCCTGGACGCGCTGAGAAGACAATGCAGCTGAGTCCAGAAGGTGACCGGCAGGGTGTACAGGGTCGCCATTTCCCACGAAGGGAGCGGGCCGGTGAGCACGCCGCTCGGCACCGTCAGGTCCTGGCTGTTGCCGGCGAGCGCCAGCGGAGGGGAGCCGAGCCGGACGAGCTCCGCGGTGAGGGCCGGGGGAGGGCATGAAGCGCTGCCGAGATACTCCGCCAGCAGCGGGTACTCGATTGACAGGCCGACGGGCGGCATCGTGACCTCGACGCCCTTGACGGCGCTGACGCGCGCGAGATGCGTGGAGGAGCGGGCGTGGCTGGGCGGGGCAGCCGACGCGCTGCTCACGTGCGGAGCGGAGGCGATGACAGACAGCGCGAGCGTGGCGAGCGCGAGCGACGGGAGCACCATGAGCGCCTTGCGCAGCACGACGTGAACGTACCACGGGGGTTGGCCGACCGGCGCCGCTCACTGGCGTGGGCGCGGCTGCAGCTTCGCAGGGCACAGGGCCGGCCGCGCCCAAGCAGCAGCAGGGTGGCCGCCGCAGGGGGCGGCGGCAGCTTCGGAGAGACCTCCTAGAGCGGCGGGACCTGGTTGTTGACCTGTGTCCCGTGGTAGAGGTGATCCTGGTCCTTGCAGGCAGCGGGAAAGAAGAACTGGACGCTGTCGCTGCGGACGCCGTTGTAGCTCGCGAAGAGAGTGGCCCGCCCCAGTGTCCCAACCTTGCACCTGGGATCGCTGCTGGCCCGCACACGAAGCGTGATCTTCATTACGTTCCCGGGGTAGCCCCACATCTGCGCATAGTGAGAGTGGTAGACGAGACGGTGTTCGACGGTCATCGTGATCGCGCCGTGCCCGTCTTCCTGGCACATGATCCCCGAGACCGTGCCCCCTTCGAGGTTGATTTCGCCGTGTCCGCGGGCGAAGCTCGATTCGCCCGGGTAGCCGGTGTGGAAGCCCCAGGGCGGGATCCCGTAAACGATCGGGACCTGCCCACAGCCGGCGGAATACGCGGAGGCCTGTGTCGCCATCGCGCTCAACGCAAGCAGGACGGCGAGCACCGCGACGGCTAGTCCGAGATTTCGCGTGATCTGTCGTGTGCGCACCCTGCATGGACTATAACCCCGCGCGCACCGGACAGTCCGACATCCGGCCATGAGCAGGCAGGCGCGCGGCGCACGCGGGCGCCGGCTCCCGCCGCTGCTGCGCGGGACTCCGCCGCGATTTGCGCGAACTCGCATGCCGCTTCCGCCCCACGGCACGCGCACACCGGCCACGCGCAGGTCACTCAACTCCCCCTTCACTACGGACCTGCGTATTCACTACTGGTACCGTTCGGCTGCCCGGTGAGCTCCCTGCGTGTGTCCCTCATTCATATAAGCGGCGCATCTGCACTCGACGCAAAAAACACCGTGAAAACCCCGGAATCGAGGCGAACTGACAAGCGTCACCGGTTCGCGATCAGTTACACTCGCGCGCAGTGCAGGAGTCAAAGCCAGCCGCGCGTTTGAAACAGGGTGTCCTTGCGGGACTCCTGGTGGCCTTGGCGGCGCTCGTCATCGGCATGTCCGCCGCCCCCGCCGGGGCGGCCGGAGGTATCTCGGGCACGTGGGATTGCTGCGGTGGCGGCGGCGCAGCGGAACAGGACTTCGTCATCACCGACAACGGCGGCTCTCTGAGCGGTGAAGGCATTGAGCCCGGCGGAACCCCGTTCGCGGTGATCAGCGGCCATGTGAGCGGATCGAGCGTGACGATCGTGACGACGTACGATGCGAGCTTCGACGGCGGATACGTCGCGACGTTCGTCGGAACCGTGTCCGGCGAATCGATGTCGGGGACCTGGAACAGCAACGTCGGCCAGTCGGGAACATGGACGGCCACGCTTGCCGCGGGCACAGGCAATCCGACAAATAAACCCGCTGCACCCGGCTCGAGCTTCACAGCCGTCGAGTGCAACATTTCGATAGTCGCACCCGACACGTCTACCTGCACCGCCCAGGTCGCCGGCTACAGCGCGAAGAAGCTTGTCTCGCCAACCGGCACGGTGTCCTTCCAATCCTCGATCGGGACCATCGGCACGAGTTGCACGCTTGCAGCCACGCCTGGATCCCCCGGCATCTCCAGCTGCACGGTCTCCTACCTTCCGGCGCCTGGCCTGCCCGCCGGGCAGGTGCCGTCGGTAACCGCGCACTATTCGGGCGACTCGAACTTCAAGTCATCGACGGGTCAGACGAGCCTCACCCCGCAGTCCGTGGTGCTCGCCGAAGATCTCAGCCTGACGGACGCGACCGAGGTACCGGACGGAGGTTCCAACGAGGGGATCCCCGTCGATCTCACGAACACGAACCCGTTCCCTGTCAGCGCCGACGAGCAGCTGACCGTCTCGGGCTACCCGCCCGTCGCGAACTCGAGCGCGGCTCGTGCGGCAAGCGTCCAGACGATCGGTCGCGCCAGTTACACCCTCGCGCCGGGACAGACCATCGTCTCGAAGGTCAAGCTCTCACGCGGCGGCGCGAAGCTGCTGCGTAAGCACAAGGACCTCACCGCAACGCTCGTGGTGACCACGAAGCGGGCTGGGCAGGCGTCCAAGACGATCCGCCATCGCCTGCTGATCAAGGCCTAGGCTCGCCCGCCGGCGTTTCTCGGCGCTTTCAACCGGGCGACGGAGCCCCGGGGCGGTAGGCCATCGCTCCGGTGCTGCGAGCGGCACCGGAGCCGGCGCGGCGCGCGGCTATGCTCGTTGATCAGGAGGGGGACGCTGCACTCACTGCAGGGGGTCCTCATGTCTGGTCCGTTCCGCACCCGTAGCCCTCGCTCTCGGCGCAGGGGTTCGCGAAGACTGGTCGCATTCACCGCCGCCGTTGTCGGCGCCGTCGCTTTCGGCGCGTCGGCTGCCAGTGGCGCACAGCTCACCTTCCGGATGGTTCGCGTAGGCGCCCCGAACAACCCGTCGGTTTCGGTTGTGCCGTTCACAGACGCGATATACGCCTCGTGTTCGGTCGCCCCGAAGACGAAGGCCGGGTGCGTGACGCTCGGCTCGGTCAGCGCCGACTACGACATCGGCGAACTCGAGGTGACGGTCGCGCAGTACGTCGTGTTCCTGAACACGGTCGACCCGAGGGGGACCGACCTACACAACCTGTACTACTCCGACGAGAGCGGTCCGGCGTGGCCCAAGTATGGGCAGATCAACTTCGCTCCCCGTGCCGGCCCGGGACATCACTACTCCGTCGCCTATCCCGAGTGGGCGGACAAGCCATACGGGTTCGCGACGTTTCTGCGTGCCGCGCGGTTCGACAATTCGCTCGCCAACGGCACAGTCGTTTCCAAGCGGGCACGCACCGCCGGCGGCGTCTCCTATGTCAGCCTCACGGTGAGGCTGTCCACCCGCACCGAGACCGGCATGTATGACCTGGCGCGCGAAAAGAGCACCGGGGCCACGCGCGCCCGGACGAGGGGCTTCGTGATCCCGAGCCAGAACGAATGGATCAAGGCGGCCTACTACGACCCGAGCGGCGGCGGGACGCTCTCGTACTGGAAGTACCCGACGAACCCCGGCGTCTTCGGTGACGGGACGGCAGATGCCCCCGCCGCGACCGTCCTGGAAGCAGGGACGGGCAACGTGACGAATGCTGGGACGCAGCCCCTTGCGGACTTCAAGCCGTCGAGCGGCCCGGCGCCGAGCTGGTGTCCGCTACAGGTGTCGATCACCGACTGCCAGACCGTCAATCCGTTCGGGCTCGACCCGACGAGCTATGAACTCGCCTTCACCGGCAGCCTCGAGACCGTCGGGCAGGCAAGGACACGGTCCCCCTGGGGCACGCTGGACCAGGGCGGGAACGCAGTTGAGTGGACCGACACGATCACAGCGCCGCCTCTGGGCATCCGCGGTGGGCCCCGTGTGTGGCGACGACTTCACGGCGGTGTCGCCAACTCGACCGCCTACCAGATGTGGCTGTCGGCGGTGGGTTTGCAGCCGCAGGACAACGTGTTCTACGCGCACACATATCCGTGGCTCGGCTTCCGGATGGGATACATCGGGTGACGCCGCGCGGTGCCCGCGCCTGGACCTCGCGGACACAGCGGAGCCGCTCGGTTCTCAGCGTATGGTGCGCATCCCGGCCGCTCCGGCGGGCGCCTGAGCCGGCGCCACCGGTTCTTCCCCGGCGGCCAGCGGCGCGACGCCCTCGGCGTAGGGGTCGCGCCGGCCGAGCACCCACCAGGAGCCGATCCCCGCCACGAGCACCAGGCCGCCCGTCGCGCACATCGTCGCGACGAATGCGTGGCTGTAGGAAGGCAGCGCGTCGGCCATGGCCCGCTGGCCGAGCGCCGTGGCGGGGTTCTTGCCCGACTGGACGTAGAGGCTCAGCTGGTCGAGCCCCTGGCCGGTCTGGCTCGGCGGGACACCCGCCCCCTGCAACCTGCGCACGACGCCGCCGTCGGTCAGGCGGTCGACCATCACCGTCGAGAATGCGAGCCCGAGCGCGTAGGCGAACTGCCCGACGGTTGTGCGCGAGGACGTGACAGGGCCGAAGAAGCGACGGAAACGCACACCGATCGCTTCGATGACGAGGGACCCGTATGGGACGCTCGCTGCTGTGACGCCGGCGCCGATCAGGATCAGGCCCGGCACGTAACTCAGGTAGGAGGAGTGCTCGTCGTGGCCGAGCATGGTGAAGAACCCGACGGCGGCGACGATCGACGCGATCGGGATCACCGTGCGCGCCCGCAGCCCCGAGCTCATCCTGTGCCCCACGTAGACCGCGGAGGCGATGCCCGCCAGGAAGAAAGGAAACTGTCCGAGGGAGACCGCCGAGTCGGTGAACCGATTCGCGTACTGCCAGACATCGGCCATCTGGAGCACCGTGATGCTCAGGCCGAAGTTGTAGATGAAGCCCGCACCCATCGCGGCCAGGAACAACGGCGAGCGAAGGATCCCCATCGGGAAGAAGGCGTCGGAGCGTCGTTGCTCGACGATCCCGAAGGCGGCGAGAAGCGCGACGCCGCCCGCCAGGCCGACAACGGTCTCAGGCTTGGTGAAGCCCTTGACGGCATGGCTGGCTCCCACGAGGAAGAGGATCACTCCGAGGGCGAGGAGGACCTGCCCCGCGGCGTCGGTGCCGTCCTGCTCGATCGGCTCCTCGACCGGCAGGATCCGGAGCGTGGCGGGGAAGCTCAATGCGGCGGTGACCGGCACGAGCAGGAACGCGATGCGCCAGTTTCCGGTCGCGAGGAGCCCGCCGAGGTAGCTGAGGACGATCATCGTGACGCTGCCGACCGCCGAGAAGATGCCGACCGCCCTCGCGAGCGCAGGCGGTGTCGTGACCACACGCAGGTAGGCGAACGCCGCAGCGAAGACGGCACCGAGCCCGACACCGGCTACCGCACGGCCCGCGACGAACGCGCCGGCACCCGGGGCCGCCGCGACGAGCAGGTCTCCGGCTAGTGCGACCAGCAGTGACCCCGCGAGCACACGCCGGCGCCCGAGACGGTCCGCGAGAAGCCCGGTGCTCATCACCGTCGCTGCCAGTGCGAGGGTCGAGATGCTCGCCGCGAGCGTCTCCACACCGGTGCTCATACCGAGGGCCCTCGACGCCTTGACGAGGGCGTTCGTGTTGATGATGGGATCCGCCGCCTGGACGCCGGCGAAGATCCCGAGCAGCGGCACCGCGAGCCTGCTCACCTTTCCAGCGGAGCCTTTGCCGACCGTGCTCGTGGTGGACACGGCGGCGAGCCCTTGGCTCTAGGTGGCAGGCAGCAGTTCGGGGATGTCGTCCATCGCGGGCAACGGGATGAAGAGGATGTCCTCGGCTCCGGCCGCGGCCCTGCGAACGTCGACCTTGAAGAGATTCGGGTGGTCATAGGTGCTGGCGTACATGACCGCGTTGCGCTGGTCGATGACCGTCATCCACTGGGTTATCTCGGCGCCTGCCACGCCGCCTCCCTCGCCGCCTGCCCGCGCCTCGGTCATGACGGTTCCGGGCGGGATGTCGAACTGGTTGAGGATGTGGCGGGCTATCTGCACCCCCTCCGCGGGGGTGGTGAAGGCGAGCGAGAACTGCCGGAACCAGAATGCCCGTACGAACCGGCTCGTCGCGATGAACCCGGCCGGCAGGCCGTTGACCCCGTCACCCGAGCTCGGCGCAGCGAGGGTCAGGCCGTTGACCGTGATCGGCGCGGGTGCGTGATTGGTCACGTACTGGTACTGCGCGAGGTTCTGAAGGTGGACGGGGAATGCGGGCTCGTTCGTCATCACCGTGGTCGGGTTGTCGTAGATGGCCAGCTCTCCGTGCGTGTACTCGATGACGATGCTCGCGCCGTCTGCGTCGTGGACCGTGTAGTGGAGCGGGGGTACGTTGCCGCCGTAGACGGCCAGCTTGACGCCCTGCACCGGGACATCGCTCAACGCGTGCCTGACCTCCTCGACGGTTGCGCACGTCGTCAGCAGATAGGTCCCGACCTCGAACGAGGCGATCGACCGGGCCTGCTCCTCGTCAGAGACGTGGAGGTAGTCAGCTGACGCTGGGAAGTTCAGAGCGCCGAAGACAAGGCCGCGCTCGTTCACGCCGTCGACCGCCATCTTGAGGCCCAGCGCGTTCGCCGCGACGACGGCGTACTTCGCCTCCCACGCCAGCCCTCCCTCTCCGACGTTGCCGTGGCGGTCCGTGCCGGTGAATCTCGTGCCCGCCGGGATGACCATGATCTGCGAACGCAGGTCGAGCGTGAACTCCATCGTGCGCCCGTAGACGAGGCCGCTGTCCTTGTCGCCGATCGTGAATGACGTGCACATGCCGGTGGACTCCTCTGGGTGCTCCCGCGTTTGCGATCTGTCGTCACTCTCAGCGTGCGGGGACACGTCTGCGTCCGCCGAGGTCCGCAGGCCCGGCAGGGGAAACTACCGATGGCCACGTGGCGCCCGGCGCTCGGCGGGACGGCCTGGCGGCGCTCATCTCGGGGCCCGGGCGCTAAGCGTGATGCGGGCTGCTCGCCCAGGCGCTGAGCACCTCCGGGCCCCACGGGCCGAGAAAACGGACACGCGCTGCGAGCGTCATGTGCGGCTGCACGCGGCTGCTGTCGGTGAGGTACAGCATCTGCTGCACCCTGCGGTGGTCGAGCACGTAGTACGAACCGAGCCTCGGGAACGAGCCTTCCGCCAGGACGCGGTCGCCGTGGCGGATCAGCAGGTAGCGCACGCCCGGCTCCATCGGCTGGGTCGCGGTGTCGAGCGACCCGAAACGGTAGGCGACCGTCCTTCCGGGCGGGATGACGCGTTCGATCGCCGCGGCGAGCGCGCTGATCGGCCGGTACTGGTAGATGTGCGGATCCGGTGATGCGTTTCGTGCGACGGCGGCGCCCGCGGCGATCACACCCGCGAGGGCCGCGAGGCAGGCGAACGTGAGTGCAGCAAGCCGAAGCCTGCGGGACGCTGTTCTTGCTCCTGCCCGCCGGCGCAGCGCGCGCAGGGCCGGACGGGCCAGCTGCAGGAGTCCGAGCCAGAGCGCCCAGGCAACGATCAGCCACACCCAGAACCCGAGCTGGGACCCCCACCACAGCGTGTAGCCGAGGGTTTCCGCCAAAAGCTTCGGGGATGGGTTGGACGCCGCCTGAAGCGCCATCGCTCCGCACAGCCCGAGACCGATGAGGGCGGCCGCGGTCAGATCCCACCGGCGTCTGAGGGCGCCGGCCAACCCGGCCACAGCGAGCGCGAGCAGCATGAGGATCGCCGTATTCGTCTCGCTCCTGGTGGGCGTCCCGCGAACGTCCTTCTTGCGCTGCCATTCGGTCGCGGGCTTGTACAGCCACCACGGCGTGACCCCGACGGCACGAACGACCGCATGCCATCCGACCGCTGACCCGAGCTCAGGCCCGCGGTTCTGAGCTGTGCGCACGATCATCGTCAGGTTCCCCGGGTTGCTGTCGATCTGGTTGATCGCCGGCGCCGTCCAGCACAGGACGGCGACCAGGAGCGCGGCCGCAGCCCACGGCCAGGTGCGCTGCCTCGCGGGCGCCGGCTCCTGTTTCGCGCGGGTGCGCCGGCGATGCAGCGACCGGATGATGAGTCCTGCGAAGCCGACCGCGAGCAGCACCGCCGTCGGCGCCAGATACATGAGATGGGTCTGCGTGAGATAGCTGGCGACGAGGACCGTGACGGGCAGCAGCCGGTGGTCGCCGCACGCGAGCGACCAGCTGAGAAAGATGAGCAGCAGAAGCGGGAACAGGCCGGCGGCGGGGTTCCAGATGTCGTACATCGCATCGGTGGGCAGCGACTGGCACATCACCGCGATCCCGGCGGCCGTCGCGAACATGAGCACCAGGCCGCCGCGGCGGCGCGCAAGAGCGACACATCCGATGATCGAGAGGGTGTTCGCGACACCCATCGCCACGGCGATGCTCGAAGCGCTCCCGAATCGCGCGGGCAGCGCGATGAGCCAGTAGAGCATCGGGCCGGGGCTGTGCATGACCTGCCCGTGGATGACCAGCCCGGCCTCGGAGTACTGGCCGATCAGGGGCGTGTGCGAGGTCAGCACATCCCAGGCGCGTGTCGCGATGATGCCGTCGTCGCCCGCAGGGACCCAGCCGGCCCGAACGGCGTTGACGGTCGCGCTGATCACGGGGATCGCCGCGGCCAGGCCGGCTGCCAGCCAGGGCAGGCACCCGACGAGGGCTCGGCCGGCGCGGGAGGGCACCCCCCGCAGATCAACGGTCGGCCGCCGGCGAAGCTTCGCCGCCGGCCGGGGCTGGTCCGCGCTCACGCCCCCCGGACCGCTGCGCGGCGGGGACACCTGCGTGCCGGCACTGCTGGCCATCTGTCTCACTCGATCGTTCCCAGTCGTCGCAGAGAACCGGCTGGACCCCGCCGCTTCCGTGGTTCGCGTGGCCGCCGCCCGCCTGAACGATACGTCCAGCCGGGATGGGTCACGCGGCGCGAGCTACCTGACGAGTCGCACCTCCGCCGAGGTTTCCTTGCGCAGGCTCTTCGCGAACGGGTTCCCCCCGACCGTCAGCCGCCGGTGGGGCAGCAGGACGAGCGCGATCGAATGTTCGCAGACCCACGATGCGAGCGGAGCCCGCGGGTAGCCGGCGAGCACCGTGAACATCGCGCGCTCGGCGACCGACCCCAGTATCTCCCGCGCCTCCTGCAGTTCGACCTCCGCTTCCTGCCTGACCGCGATGTTGTAGGGACCCTCGCCGCCTGCGCGTCCCCATTTCTGCGGCCGTGCCTGCGGTGCAAGGGTGAGGACCCACAGCTCCTGCCCCGCGTTGGCGAGTTCGGCTGCCTCGCGCAGAACGGCGGCGCCCGTGCTGCCACGCTCGAAGACCACGGCGACCCGCTTTGATCCGCCGGAGCCGCCGTCGCCCACCGGACCCTCCACGAGAGTTCTCCCCAACGTGGACATGCAGCCCACGTTACAAGAGGTCGGCGGCATCGAGGGAATTTCCGTTCGGGGAAGGTTCCTGGCCGGCCCGGCGTCTAGGTATGTCGAGGCCTGCGATGCTTGGGGCCCGCCGTCGTCGATCGGGAGGTGGAACCATGCAGCGAACCAGTGTTCTGTTGGCCGGCATCCTCGCCGGCATGTCGGGGCTCTCGGCGGTGGCCGCCGCACGAACGACGCCCACCGCGAGCGTCAGCCGGGCCGCGAAGGTTCAGCTGCGCGGCACCGGCGACGGGAAGATCCTCGTCGACGCGGCCGGCTTCACGCTGTACGCGTTCACGCATGACCCGAAGAACAGGAACACATGCGTGGGGATCACTGAATGCGCGTCCATCTGGCCCGCGCTGCAGACCACGGGCCGACCCACGGCCGGGCCGGGGGTGAAGGCCTCTCTGCTGTCGACCATCACCCTCGCCGGTGGCGCGAAACAGGTCACCTACGCAGGGCGCCCCCTGTACCTCTACGGGCCTGCCAGCATGCCCGGGGAAACGTCTTACATCGGTGCGCTGGAGTTCGGCGGTGCGTGGTACGGGGTCAACGCCACGGGCCGGCCGGTCCGGTAGATCGCGAGCGGCTGGGGGCTAGTAGCTGTATTTGCCCGCCGACGTCGCGGTCCCGGATCCCGCGGCGGTGCCGGCCGTGCCCCCGCCGACTGCCACGACACTCCATGTGCCGACGTCCTTGATCCCCTGGCCCTTCGCTTCACCGGGGGAGCGATCGGCCGTGAACGTGTAGAGGGGCATGCCCTTGTAGGTGACCTGCTCTGTGCCGTCGGGGCGCCTCACGGTCCCCAGCGAGGGGACGCTCCCGCTGACGGTCGCGGCCGGTGCGCGCAGCGGGCGCCAGGCCGCCAGGCACGCCGAGCTGGTGCAGATGAACCTGCCGTTACCCTCGCCGCTGAGGCTGTAGAGGGTCATGCCGCTGGAGTCGACGAGCACCGTCTCGCCGAGTGCGCTGTCGGGCGCGCTCTTCACGACCGCACCGCCGGGCGCGCCCGCAGCGGACGTCGATCCGGCCGGAGCGAGCGCCGCAGTCGAGGAGCTGCTGCTGCTCGAGCTTCCGCATGCCGCAATCGAGAGCGACGCGGCGAGGGCGGCGAGGAGGAACTGCGGTGTCCTTGTCATCGGGGGCTCCTTCGGTCGGCGCGGCGGGCGATCCGGCGGCTCGCGCGGGCCGCCTGCTCCTATTGACTCCGCTGCGACGGCTTTCTTGCAGCGGCCGCGGCCGTCTTCACGCGCCCTGTGAGCTGGCGAGCCGCAGGAGCGTCGCGCCGCTGACCCCCCGGCCCGCGAGCACGCACAGCCGTCCCTGGCGCAGCCATGCGACCGCTCGGGTGCCCGGCTCGCCGAGCAGGCGGTAGGCGATGGCTCCCCGCCACACAACGACTCCGCCGCTCACGGCAGGGGCGGGTGTCCCCGCCACGATCGCGTAGCCGATCCGCCGGCCCGCGTCGTCGCTGTAGAAGACCGTCGTCACGGTCCTGCCGCCGACGCGGTCCGTGCGCGCGCCGGCCGGGTACCACCCCAGCCCGCCCTCCCACGACGGGAACGCGACGCCGTCGACCGCGGCGGCGAGATAGGCCGGGTCGGCGCTCAGCGCGTGCGGGGCGGGCGCGGTCGCGGGCCCCAGCGCAAGCGCGGATGCGGCGCGAACTTCGAGCGAGGAGGACGACGTTCCTGAGCCCGCGAGCACGAGCACGAGCGCGAGCACCGCGAGGGCGCCGGTCGCCGCGGCGATGATCAGGGCGCGCGGAGCGGGGATCCTGCGCCGCCGGTCCGGCCGCGCGCCATGCCGGGCCACCATCGCGCCGATACGGTCGTGAAGCTCCTGCGGCGCACGCACGTCGCTGGAGCGGATCAGATCCAGCATCTGGGGCTCTGATTCTGGGCGGCGCGCCTTCATTTCCGCTCTCCACTGAGGAAGACTCTCCCAGCACGTCGTCCTTCCCGCGGAACTCGCCGCAGAGCCCCAGCTCGGGGGCGGACGGCGGTGTCCGGCGGAATACTCCCCTCTGCGTCCGGGGGCCCCGACGCGAACTGCCGGCTCACCTGCCGGCGGGCTCTGAACAGGCGCGTCGTGAGCGTCGCCTCCCGCACCCTCAGTGCGTGCGCCGCCTCGCGATATGAGAGGCCGAGCACGTCCACAGCCACCAGAGCCATGCGCGCGTGCTCAGGCAGCTCCGCGATCGCCGAGTACACCTCCCTGATCTCGAGGGCCTCGTCGGGGCGCCCCATCGGGTCGGTATCGCTGGCCCGCACATTCTCGAGTGTGGCCACCGTGGCGGGGCGCCTGGACGCGGTCCTGCGGCCTGTCAGGAACGTGTTGCGCAGCACGCGCATGAGGTAGGCGAGGTCGTCCTCCCCCCGCAGCAGCCGAGGGCGCGCGAGCACCCTCGCGAACGTGTCCTGCACGAGGTCCTCTGCGTCCTCGCGCGAGCCGCACAGCGCCCACGCGGCGCGGTACAGGCGGTCCACGTGCTGGGTGAGGGACTGCGGATCGAGCGTGCGCATTGCGGTTCCGGCGATCCCGGTGCTCCACTTCGCTACGGGTCCGCCGGCATCTGCGACTGTAGCGCGGGCGGCGCTCAGTGCAGCTGGGAGGCGAACACCCTGGATGTCCCGAGCACGCGTCCCCCTGCACCGACTGCCTGCACCTCATATCTGCTGTGGCTCCCGGACACGGGGATGGCGGTCTCGAACCCCGACCTCGCGGCGCCGGCGACGACCGTCAGCTTGTCCGGGCTGGGCCCTGCGAGCACCCTCCAGGAGACCACCTGGGTGGCGCCGTTCCAGCTCGCGTACACGGTGCTCGCGGCGCCGGAGGAGAGCGCGGCGCCGGCGGGCGGGTCTAGCGGCAGCCCCGTCCACTGGTCGAGCGTCGCCCTGTAGGTGAGGTCGGGACCGGGCAGTTCCCCTTCCAGCAGCAGCTTGCCGGACGGGCTGAACTCCGAGAAGTACGGTTCTGAACCCCAGCCGATGAACACGTTGCCGTTCGGCAGCGGCTGTGTGTCGCCCATGTAGTCGGCGTCGAAGCTCGCCCCACGGCTGTACTGGGCCAGCATCGACGCGGTGCGTGTCTGCTGGTCGAGTTTCAGCACGAGCCCGCGGGAGGCGCCGGTCGCGGCCACATACGTGCCTCCGCCCGTCAGCTGGCAGCAGTGGTCGTCATAGAGGGTGACCGTCGAATCGGACTGGAGCCTGACGTCGTGCTGCCACTGGAAGCCGGCGCCCGGGCCGAACTTGAAGCTCGAGTTCTTGCCGCCGAGGGTCCAGATGATCCTGCCGCTCGCCGAGTCCACGAGGTAGGCGCCCCAGGTGTTGCGCATCGAGACCAGGAACGTTCCGCTTCCCGTGAGGTCGATCGAGTTGACGTGGTAGGCGTCCCACGGGAAGCCGTTGGTCGGCAGAGACGCGTGGGACTCGCTGAGCGGGATGTGCTGCAGGGCATCCCAGTTGCGCAGGAGCCTGCCGCTCTTCAGGTTGTACTCCTGCACCGCCGAGTCGATGAGGGCTCCGTTGAACGCCCCGCCGTATCCGGAGAGGTCCATCGGGATGTTCTTGTTCGCGGTCACCCAGGCGTCTTCTCCGCTGATCAGGAACTCGTGCAGCGTCAGCACCCATCCGTCGGTCGCTTTCAGCCTCGCGACCGTCTGGTAGTGCTGGTTGACCACGACGTCTTCGCCGCTTTCCGTCGCACCCGTGTTCGTGACGGCGCCCTGCCACCACGCGAGCGCAGGCTTGCCTTCGTAGGTCTGGAGGCTGAGGTTCGAGGCGACGAGCTTTTCCGGCGCGGGCTGGAACCAGACGGGCTGCAGCCGCTGGTCCAGGATCAGCGGGCCGCTCTGGCCGACGATGGGCGGTTCGTTCAGGTCGTAGAAGTTCGCCATGAGGATGTAGCCCGGGGCGAGCTGTGATGCGGGCGCCTTCTGCGTCGCGCGTATCTGCGGCGGGTGCAGCGAGGGCTCGGTGACGAAGCTGTACGCGCCGTTGGTGCTGTACGCGCCGAGCGGCGCGCCGTGGGATCCCGCGAACGCGGCGGCCACCGCAACGAAGCCCACCAGCACGACGCCGATCGCGGCCGCGAAGCGCCGCGAGGCTGCACGCAGCTCGCTTGCGGGACGCGGGAGCCTTGTGAAGGTGATGACGGCTGCGATCGCGGCCAGGCCCGCGCCGATCAGGTACGCGAGCCGGAAGCCTTCGGTAAGGGCCTGCGCGACCTGGTGGCCGGCTCCGATCGCATGGCTGGTGCGCTGCGTGGCGAGTGTGATCAGGAGCGCCAGCCCGAGGCCGCCTCCCACCTGCCGCGACGTGTTGACGAGCCCTGACGCCAGGCCTGCCTGCCCCTCCTTCGAGCCCTGGGTTGCGGCGATCGTCGAGGGGACGATCGACATCGCGATCCCGGCCGCTGTGAGAACCCCGGGGATGATGACGTACACCGCCGCGCTCCCGCTCGGTGCGATCCTCGTGAACAGGAGCATCCCGCCGGTGAGCATGATCAGCCCGGCGCCGAGGACGGGCCGCACGCCGAAGTCGCTGACGAGCCGGCCGGCGCGCGAGGCGACCAGCATGATCGTCAGCGTCATGGGCAGGAACGTGAGCCCCGCATCCAGGGGTGAGAGCCCGAGCACCTGTTGCATGTAGAGCGAGCTCACGAACCACATCGGGAACAGCGCGGCGCTGAACAGGAGCACGATCGAGTTGGCCGTCTTCAGCGTCTTCGTGAGCTCCTTGAAGGGAACGAGCGGCGCGGAGGCGAGGCGGGTCTCGATCAGGCCGAAGGCTGCGAGCAGGGCCAGCCCTATCGCGATCGGAACCAGTGCTGCAGCGGAGCTCCAGCCGGCGAGCCCGGCTTCGACGACCCCGTACACCAGGACCATCTGCCCGATCGTCAGCGTCAGCGCACCCGCGAGGTCGAAGCTGGACCCGTCCCTGACCCTGCGGCGTTCGGTGACGACCGCCCACGCCACGATCGCCACCGCGAGTCCGATCGGCGGGTTGATCAGAAGGATCCAGCGCCAGCTGAGAAGTTCGGTGATGATCCCTCCGAGCAGCACGCCGGCTGCGCCGCCGAGCCCGTTCATCGCTGCCCATGTTCCGATCGCTCGGTGCAGCTTCGGGCCGGGCGGGAACGACGCTGTGATGATCGCCAGCGAGCAGGCAGCCATCAGGGCGCCCGCGATCCCCTGCAGCGCGCGCGCCACGACGAGCACCTCCTGGCTCGGCGCGGCACCCCCGGCCAGCGACGTGAGCGCGAACAGGACCAGTGCGACCACGAACGTGCGTCGCTGGCCGAAGTGGTCGGCCGCGCGGCCGCCGAGCATGAGGAACCCGGCGAACGTGATCACGTAGGCGTCGACGACCCACTGCAGGTCCGGCGAGGAGAATCCGAGGCTCGACTGGATCGAGGGGAGCGCGACGTTGACGATGCTCAGGTCCAGGATGACCATGAACTGCGCAACGCAGCAGACGAGAAGCAGCAGCCCGGTGCGAGGCGCTCTACCGCCGCCGTCCACGGGCGCGTCGACCTGGCCCGGGGTGCTCGCGGCCTCGACGCTCATGATGCCTGTGCCACCCGCGGAGGGTGCTGCAAACGCCTGATAGGGTGCGCGTCCGAGCCATCGAGTGACGATTGGAGCCCGGCCCATGAAACGTACGCCACTGACCGCCATGCTAGCGCTCCTAGCGATCCTGGCGTCCACTCTCCCGCTCGCGGGCTGCGGCGGAAAAAGCAGCACATCCTCGTCCCAGTCGACCACGACGACGACGGGGAAGCACAAAACGAAGCCTGCGTACTAGCCCTCGCGCGATCGGCCTGTGCACAGGGCGCGCACGCCCACCGCCGGGCGCGTGCGCTCATTGCGCCAGCGACGCTGCATAGCTGATCTCTCGTACGGTCGGCGAGACACCGAGGACCCGTCCCGCCGGGTCGAGCGCCTGCACCGCCACGTACGTGTGCTGCTGGGGCAGGGTGACCGAGCTCTCGAAGCCCGTGGCTGGCATCGTGGCCTGGGTCGTGAGCGAGCCGGGATGCCCGCCCGCGAGGATGCGCCACGACGCCACGTTCGTCGCGCCGTTCCAGCTCGCGTGGACGATCGTCTCTTCGCCGGTGTCGTTGAGGCTCGCGACGACCGCCGGCGGCGTCGCCGGCACTGCGTTCCACGTGAAGCGGAAGGCGCGGTAGAAGGACATGTCGTACGGCTGATGGGCGTCGAAGATGAGCGCGCCCGCAGCGTTGTACTCGCTGATGGCGGGCACCCCTCCGTAGCCCACGACCGTGTTCCCGTCCGCGAGCGTCTGCACGTTTCCCTGGCTCGCCGCCAGAAGCGGTGGGTTCGCGTGCGTGAAGACGGACGCGAGGAGCGCCTGGTGGGTACTGAGGTTCAGCTTGATCCGCACGGCACGCGACTGGCTGTGGATCGGCGGGTTCGAACCGTCGTCGAAGAAGGTGACGTCACCGTCGGGCAGCACGCGGCCGTCGTGCTGCCACGCGACCCGTGTGCCGGGGCCCATCTTGAATGAGCTCCTCGTCCCTCCCAGACGCCACAGGACCACCCCGCTGCCGCCCTGCAGCTGATAGCCCGCCCAGGTGCTGCGCGCCGAGATGAAGATGTTCCCCCCGGGCTCCGGGTCGATCGAGTTGAGGTGAAAGTAGTCCCACGGAGTCGTGTCCGTGGGCGCTTCGACTTCGGACTCGGCGGCACCGACATGATCGAGGCTGTGCCATTCCCAGCGGACGAGGCCCGTCCTCATGTCGATCATCTGGATCGCCGTGTCGACGATCGCCCCGCCCTTCGATCCCTTGACGGAGCTCAGGTCGCAGCGGATCGGGTTGTACGCCGTGATGTAGGCGATGTTGCCGGGCACGATCTGGAAGTCGTGCAGGTCAGCCTTCAGCCCGTTTCCGCCCGCGACCCTGCCGACCGTCTGGTAGCGCGCGTTCATGATGATGTCTTCTCCCTGTCCGAACCCGAGCGACAGGACCCGCCCCCTCCACCACGTGAGATCGCGTGCGCCTTCATATGTCTGCTGGCTCAGGTTCTCGGCTGTTTCTCCTGCGGGCAGGCGGTCGAACCACACGAGCCGGCCTGCTGGTGTGTAGATCAGCGGCCCGTACTGCCCGGGCCCCGGGCCGTTCGTGGTCAGGATGTCGCCGGCGGCCGGGTCGCCGTCCGGCACGATGACCGTCAGGGCGGGCGGCTCTGCGCCCGGCATCGTGTAGAAGCTCTGGTAGTCCGGGGCCGGCGCCTGGGCGTTGGCGAACGAGGGCACGCCCGCCGTCGGGTACGGCGTGTCGACCCTGAAGCTGAACGCGACCCTGCGCGCGCCGACCGTCGCGCTCACCGAGACTCGCTCGCCCTCCTCGAACGGGGTGTCGGGCTCGAAGCTCCCGCCGTCGCCCTGGGAGTAGGCGTGAAGCGCTCCGGGGTGACGGCCGCTGTCGGCGCCGACAACCGAGACTTCGCGTATCTGCGCGGCGGGCACACCGAGGAAGCTGATCTGGGCGGCCGGGTTCGCGGTGTCGGTGCCGGGAGCGGGAGAGACATCGACGCCGGTGCCGGGCAGCGACGATGTGTGCGCGAGGGTGGCCGGCAGACAGTTCGGCGACTGCGGGACGGTCGTTCCCGCGCCCGAGCCGAGCCGCAGGCTCGGGGAGCCGAGCACGATCGCGAGGGCGGCCCATGCGAGCACGGCGACCCCCAGGATGATGAGTACGTTGCGGCGCATGTGCTGTGCAGAGCGACCTGCGGGCGCCGGCCGCCCCCGCGAGGTCAAGGCCGGAAGGGTGCCACATCCCGTTCGCCAGCACGTAAGAGTTGCGTTTATGTCGGGGGCCGGGGAGCAGATTTCGCGATTGGCCCGAACGCTGTTACTCTGAAAGGCGGGAGGGGATTCCCTATGGCGCGTGCGCCATAACGTCCTGAGCGATCTCTTCTCCCTCATCCGTTGCCCGCGAGCGCTCCTCGCGATCGCCGTCCTCGCGGCCCTGATCGGCACAGCCGACGCGGCCGCCGCTCCGCAACGAGCCCGGCCACCCGTCACGCCGACCGGCACCCTCACCCAGCTCAGCGGAAACGCGGGATGCCTGCGGGAGCGCTCGGAGCCGGGGGAAGGCTGCACCGCCGTGAGGGCGCTGCGAGGCCCGGGGCCGTTCGTCGGCTCTCAGGCCGTCGCGGTGAGCCCCGACGGCAGGAACGTCTACGTCGCCGCTTCCAGGAGCAACGCGATCGCGGTCTTCATGCGCTCGGCGAGCACCGGCAGACTGGACCAGGCGCCCGGTGCAGCGGGCTGCGTCGCCGCCGGGCAGGCGAGCGGGTGTGCGGGTGCCCTCGCTCTCAACGGCCCGAACTCCGTCGCCGTGAGCCCCGACGGCAGGAACCTCTACGCGACCACGATCGGCTCCGACGCGCTCGACACGTTCCACCGGAACCCGTCGACGGGCGCGCTCACGCAGCTCGGCGGCGGGAGCGGCTGCATCGCCAGGGCCGCGAGGCCGGGCTGCACCACCGCCCAGGGGCTCGGCGGCCCGGACGTCGTGGCGGTGTCACCCGACGGCCTGAACGTCTATGTCGGCTCGTTCGCCGGCAACGCGATCGCAGCCTTCTCCCGCAACACGCAGACGGGCGCGCTCACACAACTCCCGCAGCCGGCGGGCTGCATCGTCAGCACCCCCACGGCCGGGTGCACCACGGCCCTCGCCCTCGCCGCCCCCGAGGGGATGGCGATGAGCCCCGACGGGACGAGCGTGTATGTGGCGGCGGCTCTCAGCAACGCACTCGACCTGTTCAGCCGGAACCCGTCGACGGGCGCGCTCACACAGCTCGCCGCAGGCTCGGGCTGCATCGTCGACAGCCCGATGTCGGGTTGCACGACGGGCGTCCAGCTCGCCGGCGCCGACGCGGTGGACGTCAGCCCGGACGGTGAGAGCGTGTATGTCACGTCGTTCCTCAGCAACAGCGTCACCACGTTCACGCGGACACCGGCAACTGGACAACTCGCCCAGATGACCGGCACCTCCGCGTGCGTGCTCGACACGCTGGCCGTCGGCTGCTCCCTCGGACGCGCACTGGAAGGACCCGAGGGCCTCGTCGTCTCGCCGGAAGGCGCCTCCGTCTACGCGACCTCGTTCGCCTCTGGAGCCGTCGACGTCTTCAACCGCGACGGCCAGTCGGGCGCACTGGTCCAGAAGCCGCGCAGCCCCGGATGCGAGAGCTCGCGCCCGGCGCCGGAATGCGTCCGTGCTCGCGCGCTGCTCGGCGTGAGCTCCGCCGCGATCAGCCCCGACGGGCGAAACCTCTATGCCGCAGCGTTCAAGAGCGACGCGTTGGCCGTCTTCAGGCGGGCCACCGTGCCGGCACACCAAGCAACCAGGAAGGAAGGCAAGAGCAATGGATGAACCGGCGCCCGGCAGCACCGACCAGGGCGGGATCACCCGCAGCGAGCTGCTGAGGGCCGCGGCCGTCGTCGCACCGGGCCTCCTGCTCGGAGGCCGCGCGGCCGCAGCAGCGGGCGCGACGCGGCCGGACCCGGAGCCCGCGAGGGACGCGGCCGCCGGGATCCCGGGCATGAACGTGCTCGTCTTCCTGACCGACCAGCAGCGGGCGGTGCAGCACTTCCCGCCCGGGTGGACGGCCCGGAACATGCCCGGACTGACACGCCTGCAGAAGCACGGGATGCTGTTCGACAACGCCTTCACGAACGCTTGCATGTGCTCGCCGGCACGCTCGACGCTCATGTCCGGCTACTTCCCGGCACAGCACGGCGTCAAGTACACGCTCGAGTCGAACATGCCGTCGAGCGAATATCCGCAGGTCGAGCTTGCGACCAGCTTCAAGAACCTCGCGAGCGTCGCCGCCTCCGCCGGGTACACACCGGTCTACAAGGGCAAGTTCCACTGCACCAAGCCGGCGAACGGCTCCACCTGGGTGCCCGAGGACGTCAACCAGTACGGGTTCACGCGCTGGGATCCACCCGATGCGGGTGCCAACCAGAGCCTGCCGGAGGAGGGCGGCGGCGTCTACGACAACGACGGACGCTTCATGAACTCGCAGGGCACCGCCGCGGAAGGCACCGAAGGGGCGGTCCAGTACCTCGCCACGACAGCTGCGCACAGCCAGCCGTTCTTCATGGTGGTCTCGCTGGTTAACCCGCACGACGTGCTCTGCTACCCGTCGAGCTTCGAAGAAGGCGGCTACGACGACTCGTGGCTCGAGGGCGAGGTCGACCCGCCCGCGACCGCGAACGAAGACCTCTCGACGAAGCCGACGGTCCAGGCGCAGTTCCTGAAGCTGTTCAACCTGTCGGGGCCGATCCCGACGCCACAGATGAAGCGGAACTACCTGAACTTCTACGGCAACCTGATGAAGTCGTCCGACGCCTACCTCGTGGACATCCTCGACACGCTCGAATCGACCGGGCTGCTCGAGAACACGCTCGTCGTCGCGACGGCCGACCACGGCGAGATGGGCACGTCGCACGGCGGGCTGCGACAGAAGAACTTCAACTTCTATGAGGAGTCCACACGTGTCCCGCTGGTGTACTCCAACCCCCGCCTGTTCAAGAAACCAGAGACCAACCACGCGCTGGTCTCGCACGTCGACTTCCTGCCGACGCTCGCGAGCCTGATCGGCGCGCCGGCGAGCGCACGGGCGAAGTGGCAGGGGGTCGACTACGCGGACCAGATCCTCAGCCGGTCGCCGCCTGCATCCCAGCCCTACACGGTGTTCACCTACGACGACTGGCAGTCCGGGCAGGCGAGCGGCCCCTACCCTGAGCCTCCGAACCACATCGTCAGCATCCGCGAGCACCGGTACAAGCTCGCCCGCTACTACGACGTCGAAGGCAGGGTCCCTGATCAGTGGGAGATGTACGACCTGCAGAGCGACCCGATGGAGCGCAAGAACCTCGCGTACGAGCACTACAAGCGAACAGCCACCCAGGAGCGCGAATACAGGCGGCTGCGCAAGAAGCTGGCGGAGGTGGAAAGAACACGCCTCCAGCCGCTTGGCTGAGAGCGGCAGCTCAGGGCCGATCGGTCCCGGCGCGGAGACGGCCCACCTCCCGCGCCGGGACGATCGCCGAGCCCGCGGCATGCCGGTGCAGTGCAGGCGCCGCCGTGCCGATAGGAGAACGATGGCGCAGACACCGTTCGCATGCACACGCGCACATGTCCTTCGGATGTCGCTACTGGCGGCAGCGTCGATGGCGACCTTCTGGGTGGGCGCACCGGCAGCCGGGGCAGCCCCCTCGGCCGCGTCGTGGGACACTCCGCAGCAACGGCAGGTGATCGCCGCAGGCCTGCTGGCCGATTCCGCCGGATCGTTCAACGGGGCGGGCCACCTCTCCGCAGCCCAGGCGAACTCCGCGATGAGCGCCCTCACCGCACACATGCAGGACACCGGCGGCGAAACCGGCACTCAGGGAGAACAGGGTCCGGAGGGCGTGGCGGGGACGGCTGCAGCGCTCACCGCGCCTGCCCAGACGGCGCAGAACCCGGTGAGCGTTGCGGCGTTCGACCGCCTGCTTGTGGAAGAGCTCGGGCTGGAGCCGGTCGCGGCGCACGTGCAGGCGACGGCCGCAGCGGCTGGGCTGCGCCCACCCTCCTTCTTCGGGACCGAGGTGGTTGCGCGCTTCCTGGAACTGGGATACGAGCACCCCGTCGGCTCGCAGCGCCTTGACCTCTTCCCCACCGAACCGATCAGCCGCGCCCAGGCCGCCTGGTCGCTCGCCGGCGTCCTGGACCTCTCCAGCTGGAGCGTCTCGGCCGCCAGGGAATCGCTGTCCGCGTTCGAACTGCCGCCGATGAGCTCCGCCCAGCGCCAGGCGCTCCAGATCGCCGTGTCGCGCATCGGCTACCCGTATGTCTGGGGCGGGACCACCGACAACACCGCCGACGGACTGGAACACGGCGGCTTTGACTGCTCAGGGTTCGCGTGGCGCGTGTACAAGGTCTCCGGACTTCCGTGGGGCAGGGAGATCGGCGGGCGCACCGCCGCGGAACAGGCGGGCGAGATCCCACGGTCGCAGAGGCTGACGGCCGGCCAGCTCGAGCCGGGCGACCTGCTGTTCTTCGGCACCGCGCACTTCAACAGCACGGCCACCGAGAGCAACGTCACGCACGAGGGGATCTATCTCGGCGACAACTGGGTGATCCACTCCTCGGGGCAGGGTGTGTATGTCCTGCCACTCGCCGGCAGCTGGCTCGGCAGCTCCTTCGCATGGGGCCGGCGGGTGATCCGCTGAGCAGACCCGCCCGTCAGCTCGTCTCGCGGGCTGCATCGGCGTGGGGGGCGAGACCGTGCGAGCGGGTCATCGCGAATGAGAGTCCGGCGACCAGGGCGGCTGCGAGTGTCAGGTTCGAGGCGATTGCGAGCGGGAGGGACATGAAGCTCCTTTTGCGTTAACGGACGCCGGGCGGCGACCTGCACGCAAGCTACGCGCGCCCGGTCAAGGTCTTGTTCAGAAGGCCCCAAGAGCACGTCAGGGCGCATTCTCCGAGCCGTGATCGCTCCGGCGCACCCGCGAACCGCGTAGATTTGGGGGCATGAGCCCCCCCGGACGTGAAGCCGAGCCCGAGCAGGCGCTGATCTGCGTCGTCGAGATCCCGAAGGGCGGACGCAACAAGTACGAGTACGACCCTCGGCTGGGGGGGATCAAGTTCGACCGGCTGCTGATGAGCGCTGCGACCTACCCCGCGGACTACGGCTACCTGCGCGACACGCTCGGTCAGGACGGCGATGCTCTGGACGCGCTCGTGTGCCTCTACGAGCCGACGTTCCCCGGCTGCCTGATCCCCGTCAAGCCGGTCGGACTGTTCGAGATGAGCGACGAGAAGGGCGTCGACGACAAGGTCATATGCGTACCCGTGCACGACCCGTACTGGAACGAGTACGACGAGCTGGAGCAGCTTCCGCTGATGCTGCGCCAGGAGATCGAGCAGTTCTTCTCGATCTACAAGGACCTCGAGGGCAAGGAGGTCAGCGTCATCGGCTGGCGCTCGCGCGAGGCATCCCTGGTCGAGATCGAGCGCTCCCGCGAGCGCTACCGCGCGTCACTCGCCGACGGCGCGCAGCCACACTGACGGGCGCACTTCAGCGCTCGATCACGAGCTTCGTCCAGCCTCCCTCCAGGAGGGCGTCGGCGGCGTCCGCCCAGCCGACGACGGTCGTCGTGACGATCTCCGGCTGCAGCGCGCCGCTCGCGGCCAGGTCGAGCACGCCCGGCAGCGCCTCGCGCGCGTTCGCGCGCCCTCGCACGCGTTCCTCGCGGGACGCCTTCATCGGGGCCGCGGGCGCTCTGCTGCGCCGCCAGGGCTACGCGGCCACGGGCCTGAACGAGATCGTCGAGCGAAGCGGCGCACCGAAGGGCTCGCTGTACTTCCACTTCCCCGGCGGCAAGGAGCAGCTCGCGGTCGCGGCGATGAAAGATCAGGGAGAGCGGCTCCGATCGGCGATCACCGCGACCCTCGCCGCCGACGAGGACCTCGGTCAGGCGCTGGGGAACCTCCTCGATGCGCTCGCGGCAGGACTTCAGTCCTCCGGCTACAGGGACGGCTGCCCGATCGCGACCGTCACGCTCGAGGCCGCCGCCGACTCAGGCGCCGTCAGGGCGGCGGCGGACGAGATCTTCCAGGGGTGGCTCGCGGAGCTGCAGGCCCGCCTCCTGCACACCGGCCTGGACGCGCAGTCCTCCCGCCGCCGCGCGATGACGATCCTCGCCTCGATCGAGGGCGCGCTGATCCTCGCACGGGCACAACAGGACGTCGAGCCGCTGCACGCCGTCGCCGCCGAACTGCGGGAGCAGGCCGCCCGCACGGGTGGGTGGAGGCGCGCGCACGCGCGGCGCATGACCCGCGCCCGGTCGAGGCAGCCCGTGTTGGCAATAATCGGATCCGATGGGAGCCCAAGCGGAGCCTGTGGCCTACGACGGAAGGACGGCGTGGGCACGGAACCTGGCGAGCCCAGTTCGCGATTTCCTCGGCACCGAGACCGGGAGTGCGAGCGTGCTCCTGGCGGCGACCGTCCTGGCCCTGGTGTGGGCGAACCTGCCCTCGTCGCATTCCTACGACTCGTTCTGGAGCACCAAGCTCGCCGTCACGATCGGCAGCCACGGAATCTCTCTCGACCTGCGCCACTGGGTCAACGAGGGGCTGATGACGTTCTTCTTCCTGGTCGTCGGACTCGAGGCCAAGCGCGAGCTGGACCTGGGCGAGCTGCGCGAGCGCCGCCGCCTGGCGATCCCGGTCCTCGCGGCGCTCGGCGGGATGATCGTCCCCGTCGGGATCTACCTCGCGCTGAACGGCGGCGGCCGCGGGGCCCACGGGTGGGGAGCCGCGATGTCGACGGACACCGCGTTCGCGCTCGGCGCGCTCGCGCTCCTGACCCCTAGGGCGGCGACCCGGCTGCGGGTGTTCCTGCTCACCCTCGCGGTGGTCGACGACGTGTGTGCCCTGCTCGTGATCGCGACCGTCTACACGACGCACGTCTCGGTCCTCGCGCTCGCGGTCGCCGTCGTGCTCTTCGCGGCGCTGCTCCTGCTGCGCTACGCGCCGGAGTGGCGCAGACCCGTGTCCGTCGTGGTCGCCGTCGGGCTGTGGGTCGCGATGCTGGAATCCGGCGTGGACCCCGTCATCTCGGGGCTGGCGGCCGGCCTGGCGACGAGCGCCTACCCGCCCGCACGCGCCGACCTCGAGCGCGCGACGGACCTCACCCGCTCCTTTCGCGAGCAGCCGACGCCGGAGCTCGCACGCTCCGCCCAGCAGAGCCTGATGTCGGCGATCTCCCCCAACGAGCGTCTTCAGCACAGCCTGCACCCGTGGACCAGCTACGCGATCGTCCCGCTGTTCGCGCTCGCCAACGCCGGCGTTCACCTGTCGGGCGGCCTGCTCGAACACGCGGCGGGCTCGCCCATAACGCTCGGCATCCTGCTCGGGTATGTGATCGGCAAGCCGGTGGGTATCGCCGGCGCCTCATGGATCGCCTCTCGTCCCGCGCTGCGGGGTCCCGCGCTCCCCCTGAGCGCGCCGCTGCTCGCAGCCGGCGGTGCATTCGCGGGGATCGGGTTCACCGTCTCGCTGCTGATCGCGAGCCTCGCGTTCTCCGGACCGGCATCTGGAAGAGGCCAAGCTCGGCGCGCTGTGCTCGGTGGTGCTCGCGCCGCTGATCGGGTGGAGCGTGCTGCGCGTCGTCAGGCGCCTGCCGGCAAGCGTGCGAGCGCGGCAGATCGCGCGGCACCGCAGAGGACATACTCGACCTGTCCGAGGAGGTCGATCCGGAGCGCGACCACATCCGCGGGCCCGAAGACGCGCTTGTCACGCTCGTCGAGTACGGCGACTTCGAGTGCCCGTACTGCGGACAGGCCGAGCAGGTGCTGCGCGAGCTGCTCGCCACATCCGAGGACGACGTCCGGTACGTGTGGAGGCACCTTCCCCTCAACGACGTCCACCCCAACGCGCAGCTCGCGGCGGAGGCATCCGAGGCGGCGGACGCACAGGGCGCCTTCTGGGAGATGCACGACATCCTGCTCGGCCACCAGGGCGAGCTGAGCGCCGAGGATGTCGTGTCGCTACGCGCGCGAGCTCGGACTCGACGCGGAGCGCATCGCCGATGCGGTACGGCGGCGCACGTATGCAGCGCGCGTCAGCGAGGATGTCGCCAGCGCCGACGAGAGCGGAGTATCGGGAACACCGACGTTCTTCATCAACGGCCGCCGCCACTACGGCGCCTACGACGTCGCGACCCTCAAGGCCGCCTTCGGAGCGGCCCGCAACCGCGCCCTGCTCGCCCTGAAGCTCTGAACGGACGGGCGCGGGCCGCGAAAGTTTCGCCCCCGATCTGCCGATAACGATCGCGGGACGCTCCCGCGCAGGCGGCGCCGTCAGACAAGCGTCTAGAAACCGGGCCGTGGCCTCCACGAGCGGCCTCAGCCTGCCGAGGTCCGGCGCATGACACCTCCCGCGACCTCGGCTGCACGGGCGGCCGATCGATGAGCACGACCGCCACCTCCACGACAGAGCCCGCCGCGGGGAGAGCCGGCAAGACCGGGGCGAGCCACAGCGAGAACCTCGCGAAGGCGCGCGCGAAGGCGAAGACCCACCAGTCGAGCCACGCCAAAGCGGGCAAGCAGGAGGTCAAGCACAAGAAGCACAGGAAGAAGCTGAAGAAGAAGCCCGTCCCGCACCCGGTCGCGCCGATCGCGGGGCTGCCCGGGGCGCCCGCCCCGCCGGCGATCCCGGTGAACCCCCCACCGCCGTCGAGCACGCCGCCTGAAGCCCAGGGCGCACCCCGACCCTTGCGCAGGCCACGCGGCTGCTCTGGCGTGCGGGGTTCGGCCCCACCCCGGGCCAGGCCGAGGCGCTCGCGGGCCAGCCGATCGAAGAGGTCGTCCACGGCCTCACACGGCCGGTCGGTGCGGCGGTCCTCACGGGCCCCGAACCCACCGACGATGAAGGCGACGCGCTCGAACCGGCGGACGCCTGGGGCCAGGACCACTGCTGGTGGATGGACCGCATGATCCGCTCCGACCAGCAGCTCGTGGAGCGGATGACCTTCATCTGGCACGACTGGTTCGCCAACT
Source organism: uncultured Solirubrobacteraceae bacterium (assembly GCA_963740075.1). Taxonomy (GTDB): domain Bacteria; phylum Actinomycetota; class Thermoleophilia; order Solirubrobacterales; family Solirubrobacteraceae; genus Palsa-744. The sequence continues at coordinate 171,712 of CAVUCP010000002.1, forward strand.
CGAACGAAAAGGTCGACGACCAGCAGCGGATGCTCGACCAGAACGACCTGATGCGCGAAAGGGCGCTGGGAAGCTTCCACGACCTGTTCCTGGCCATCACGGCGAACCCGGCGATGCTGGTGTTCCTCGACGGGATCTACAACGAAAAGTACGAACCGAACGAGAACTACGCGCGGGAGATGATGGAGCTGTTCTCGCTCGGAGCAGACCGCGGCGCGTACACGGAGACCGACGTCCGCGAAATGGCCAGGGCCCTGACCGGCTGGACCGCCGAATGGACCGAAAGCAGCGGGCTGCAGAACTTCCACTTCGACCCCTCCCGCCACGACTACACACCCAAGACGGTGTTCGGGCAGACCGGCAACTGGAACTGGGAAGACGCGGTGCGGCTGTGCGTCACACACCCGCTCCACGCCTCGTTCTTCGTCAGCAAGCTGTGGGGCTACTTCGTCGGCGAGCCGCCCTCGGAAGCGACGCTTGCGTCACTGCAGGGTCTGTACATCGGCTCGCAGTACAGCATCCGCGCGGTCGTCGAGGCGATCCTCCAGCACCCCGACTTCCTCGAAGGACCGGAACTCGTGACACCCCCGGTCGTATACAACGTGGGGCTGCTGCGCGCGATCGGCAGGCCGATCGACACGACCGCCTGGTCGTGGCTTTGCTCGAGCGCCGGGCAGCAGCTGTTCTACCCGCCGAACGTCTCGGGCTGGGATTTCACCCGCTGGCTGGACACATCGACCGCGAAGGCCAGGTGGGAAATCGCCAGCTATGTGACCGGCAAGACCTACTGCAATCCGTGGCCCTCCGCCGGCCAGGCGAAGTACAGCGGCACGGAGACAGCCGCGGAAGCGATGGCGGGCGCCATGGGCTACTGGGCGCACCCTTTGATCTCCAGCGAATCCGAGCAGTGCATCGCACAGTTCGCCGCCTCATGCCTCGAAGGCGTCGCAACGGCCGACTGGCAGCAGAGTCCCTACCGGGCGATCAGGCAGAACGCGCTGCGGATGCTCATCGCCACCTCCCCCGACATGCAGGTGAGCTGACATGAAGAGCTGTTCGTGCAACGACTTCACCCGTTCGCAGCTGCTGCGCGCCGGCGTGGCTCAGGCAGGCCGCGGTCTCCCTTCGATCGAGCCGGGCCAGCCGCTGCCGGCAGGGACCGGGATGGACCGGCGTTCGTTCCTGCTGCGCTCCGCCGGGGCGGTCCTGTCCGTGTACGGCGTCTCGGCGCTCTCGCCCAGGCACTTCGAAGAGGGCATAGCCTCAGCCTCCGCCGCAGCACCGAACCAGCCGGTGCTCGTCTCGATCTTCATGGAAGGCGGCTGGGACGCGCTGTCGGTGCTCGCGCCCGTCAAGGAAGCGCGCTACCACCAGCTGCGCCCGACCCTCGGCCGCGAGGAAGGCGAAGGTGTTCCCTTCAGCGAAGACGAAACTCTCATGTGGCATCCGCAGGCAGCGGGGCTCGCGCAGCTGCACGCACAGGGGAAGGTGACGGTATTCCCGGCGATCGGGTACGACCCGCCCGACGAGAGCCACTTCACCAGCAGGCACTACTGGGAGGTCGGGGAACTGAGCGCCGACACCCGGTCCGGGTGGATGGGCCGCTACCTCGACATCGCGGGGGAGGCCGACAACCCGCTGCAGGGGCTCTCGCTCGACTACTCGCTCGCCCCTGCACTCGCGACCGCGAAGGTTCCGGTTGCCGCCGTCTCGACACCGTCGGACTACAACTTCTGGGCGTACGGGCTGGAGGAACCACTCGAAGACCCGACACTGGAAACGTTCGGAGCACTCGGAGCCCTGGCCGCGCCCTCCCCCGCCCTCGCGCAGGCGCGCACCGCCTCGCTGGACACGAACATGATCCGCAACCAGATCGCGCCGTTCGCCGAACACGACGGCAAGCCCGGATTCACGTCCCCCGTCACCTACCCCACCACGGGGGGAGATTTCCCGGTGCGCCTGGCCGCCCTCGCCGCGATGCTCGACGACGAATCGCTGCCGATCAAATGTGCGTCATTGACCGCCGTCGGCTCATACGACACGCACTCTGACGAGGTCGACACGCTCAGCACCAACCTGGGCCAGACGGTCGCATCCGTCGTCGCGTTCCAGGAAGACCTCGAAGCGCGCAAACTGGACGACCGCGTGATCATCCAGCTGTGGTCGGAGTTCGGCCGGCGCCCGCAGGAAAACGGCTCCGGGACCGATCATGGTGCGGCCGGCGTCGCGTTCCTGATCGGCAGCAGGGTGAAGGGGAAGATGGTCGGCGAATTCCCCGGCCTGAGCAAACTCGACGAAAACGAAAACCTCGTGAACACGTCTGACTTCCGCGCGATGTACGCCGGGCTGCTCGGACAGTGGTTCCAGACCGAAGCCGGCCTGGTGATACCGGGCGCCGGCACCGGGCTCGAGGGACCGAGCGCCTACGGAACGATCCCGCAGCTGATCGCATGAGACGGGGGCGGCTCCGGGCCAGGGCGCTGGCCGTGCTGAGCGCCGGACTGTGCGCCGTCGCCGCAGCCAGCGCGCTCGCCGCACCCGCGCGTTCGCACGCCGCCCACAAGGCCAAGCCGCACACGTGCCAGGCGCCCGTCCGCAGACATGGCAAACACCCCAAGCACACCACCTGCAGGCCGGCGAAGCACGTCTCCTCCGTCCACCCTGCCAAGTCGCCCGCGGGATCCACTCCCACAAAACAGGGTGCGCCGGCGACGAGCACCGGCAGTCCCTCCCCTGCGCCGGGGGCGCCCGCGCCGACCGGGACGCCCGAACCCGGCGCTCCGAGCACGCCGCCGTCGGTGCCGCATGTGCAGGTGACGGCTGTCGAGTACCACTACACGCTCTCGCGCGCCACGGTGCCCCACGGCAAGGTGATCTTCGAGTTCGTCAACGACGGCGAAGACGAACACAACCTCAACATGCTCCCGGCCGAAGGACCCGTCGCGGGCAGCTTCGCCAACACGCCCTCCAAAGGGATCCGCGATCAGGAGATCGAACTGCGACCGGGTGCATACACGCTGTTCTGCTCGATGCCCGAACACGAGCAGAAGGGGATGAAGGCGACGCTGATCGTCGAATAGCGACGGCGTCAGCCGTCGCTGGAGCGCGCCCAGATGTTGATCCCGCTCTCCACGGCGTACGCGTCGATCTCTGCGAGCTCCTGCTCGTTGAAGTCGAGCCTCTGCAGCGCGGCGACGTTCTGCTCGAGCTGGCCGACGCTGCTGGCGCCGACGAGCGCCGAGCTCACCCGCGGGTCGCGCAGCGCCCATGCGATGGCGAGCTGCGCGAGCGACTGGCCCCGGCCGGCCGCTATCTCGTTCAGAGCGCGAACGCGATCGAGGTTCTCCTCCGTGAGCAGACGCTCGTTGAAGGCCTCGCCGATGCGGACCCTCGAGTCCGCCGGAATGCCGTTCAGGTAACGGTCGGTCAGGAGCCCCTGGCCGAGGGGGGAGAACACGATGGACCCGACCCCGTGGCTGTCGAGCACACCCAGCAGCTCCGGCTCGATCCAGCGGTTCAGCAGAGAGTAGGACGGCTGGTGGATCAGCAGCGGGGTGCCCAGGGAGGCGAGGATCTCGATCGCTTCGATCGTCCGCTCAGGGCCGTAGGAGCTGATTCCCACATACAGCGCCTTGCCCGCCCTGACGGCGCTGTCAAGGGCGCCCATCGTCTCCCGCAGCGGGGTGTTCGGGTCCAAGCGGTGCGAATAGAAGATGTCCACGTACTCCAGGCCCATCCGCGCGAGGCTCTGATCCAGGCTCGCCAGCAGGTACTTGCGCGAACCGAACTCGCCGTAGGGACCCGGCCACTGGTCATACCCGGCCTTCGTCGAGATGACGAGCTCGTCGCGGTAGGGCCGCAGGTCCTCGGCGAAGATCCGCCCGAAGTTGCTCTCCGCGGCGCCATACGGCGGGCCGTAGTTGTTCGCGAGGTCGAAGTGGGTGATGCCCAGATCGAATGCGCGCCTGAGGATCGCGCGGCTCCCGGCGAGCGGGCGATCGTCGCCGAAGTTCTGCCAGAGCCCCAGCGAGATCGCGGGCAGCTGCAGGCCGGACGCGCCGACGCGACGGTATGGCATCCGCTCGTAGCGGTCCTCCGACGCCACATACCGCCCGTCCGAGCGCGAGGGGTCAAACGGCATGTGGCGAGTATCGCACGAGACACACCGGCCGTCACGCGGGTGACTGCGCCAACAGGTGTGCGCCCGCTCCGGGGCGCACCTCCCGTGCGCCGGCGGGCGCAGCGACCCCCGGCGCGAACAGGCCCAGCACGTTTCCCCCGAACCCGCCCCCGACCAGGCGCGCACCGGCAGCACCGGCTGTGAGCATCCGCTCCACCGTTCTCTCGACCGCGTCCGTCGAGATCGCGAACAGATCGCGCAGGCTCGCATGCGAGGCGTTGATCAGCGAGCCGACGGCCGGCCAGTCTCCGGACCGCAGCGACGCCACGGCGCTCCGGACTCGCACGTTCTCGCCGAGCACGTGGCTGGCTCGCGCCCGCAATGGCTCCGGAAGACCGCGCACTGCGTCGGGCGAGGCCTCGGCGAGCGAGCGCACCCCGAGCATCTCGCAGGCGCGCGCGCACTCCTGCCTGCGCTCGTTGTATCCCGAGCTCGCGTTGGTGTGGCGCTCGCCGGAGTCCAGCACGAACAGCCGCCAGCCTGCGAGCTCGAGGGGGACCTGTTCGATCTGCAGCGTCCTGAAGTCGATGCACAGCGCGTGCCGTGCCTCCCCGAAGATCGACGCGATCTGATCGAGCAATCCCGTCCGGGCTCCGGCCCAGTCGTTCTCGACACGGGAGCACAGCCGGGCGATCTGCATGCGGTCCACGTTTCCCCTGGACCACGTGCGCTCCCCTCCCCCGAGCTCGATGAGTGCCACGCACAGCGCGACCTCGAGCGCAGCCGAGGAAGAGAGCCCGGCTCCCCGCGGCAGGTCTCCGCTGATCTGCAGAGAGCCGGCGACGAGCGGATATCCCGCACGGCCGAGCTCGGCGGCGGCGCCCCGCACGAACGCCCGCCAGCCCGCCACGGGCGAGGGGTCCGCCAGCTCGAACTCGTCGCGCTCATCGAGGTCGAGCGCGACGGCGACCATTCGCCCACCCGGCCTGGCGTGCGCCCGCGCGAGCACCGTGATCCCTTCGTCGATCGCGAACGGGAGCGCGAGGCCCTGGTTGTAGTCCGTGTGCTCACCGATGAGGTTCACGCGCCCGGGTGCGAAGGCGGCGCAGCTCTCATCCGGCACGGGCGACCGCCTCGCGAAGCCCGGCCGCGGTCACCTCGGGACGCACGTCTGAGATGAAGGTCCCCGCTCCCTGCTCGGAGCCCGCGGCGAACTTCAGCTTCTCGGCGGTGCGCAGCGGCGGGTAGAACTCGACATGCAGGTGCCCGGTCGGGGCGGCCGCGCCGTCACCCGCAGTGGTCGGCGCCTGATGCACCGCCATCACGTACGGGAAAGGTCTGTCGAAGAGGGCGTCGTAGCCTCGCGCGACGGTCTGCAGCGCAACCGCGAGTCCGCGCAGGTCGGCGGCGTCGCAGTCGGCCAGGCTGCGCCGGTGCTCACGCATCACGACATGGACTTCGTACGGCCATCGCGCGGCATAGGGCACGAAGGCCACGGCCGAGTCGTTCTCGTGGATCACCCGCCGGCCGTCGTCGAGCTCGGCCTCGAGCAGCACGCATGGCGCGCATCCGCCGAGCCTCGCGTCCGCGGCGAGCTCGAGCTCCGGAACCGGGGGCACGAACGGATACCCGTAGATCTGCCCGTGCGGATGGTGAAGGGTGACGCCCACCTCCACGCCGCGGTTCTCGAATATGTAGACGTAGGAGACCTCCTCGCGCGCTCCGAGCTCCTGATAGCGGTGACGCCAGACCCACATCAGACCCTCCGCCCGCTCGGGCGCGAGGGTTCCGAACGACGCGTCGTGGTCGTCGGTGTAGACGACCACCTCGGCCGCACCGACAGGGGGCTCGAAGGCAGGGAAGCGGTTGTCGAAGACGACGATCTCGAATGCGGGCAACGGGATCTCGGTCTCCGGCGCGCCGGGACGCGTCGGGCACAGCGGACAGCTCGCGCGCGACGGAAGGAACGTGCGGTCCTGGCGGTCCACCGCGTAGACGACCGGCTCGTGGCGCAGCTCGTTGAAGCGCAGCTCGCTCACGGGCGCATGTCCTGCCGCTGGTAGACGATCAGCGCCCTGCCGTCGGGTTTCGTCATGCGCTCGATCGCCATCGGCCCTGTGCGCTCAGGCGAGGCGCCCGGCGCATCCCCGCTCGTGCCGGCCCGCGCCTGCCCCGGCGGGGTTGGCTCGCTGGGTTTCCCAGGCATTGCACGAGGGTACACAAACGCCTGCAGGGTCTCCGCGATCCGTGTGAACCCACACGCGAATACGGATTTTACGCCTGCCAGGGGTATTGACTATTTGGGCGAATAGGAAGAAGGTAGGCAGCGGAGGCTGCGCTGGGTCGCAGCACACATCAAGCTAGGAGGCGCCCGTGTCAGACGCAGAGATGGAAGGGCCGGCGGCCGACAGCCCCGACAACATCGTTCCCGAACGCAGCGGCTTTGACCGCCGCTCATTCCTACAGCGGACCGCGGTCACCGGCATGGGTGTCGCTGGGGTCAGCAGCCTGCTCGCCGCGTGCGGATCGAGTGCCTCGAGCAGCAGCAGCGGAGCATCTGCGGTGTTCGGTTCCGCACCGACCTACAAATTCGTGGTCGTCAACCACGTGACGACGAACCCGTTCTTCGTCCCGACCCAGTACGGGATCCAGGATGCATGCAAACTGCTCGGCTGCACCTACCAGTGGACGGGATCGGAAAGCAGCAACGTCAACCAGATGGTCGACGCCGTCAACAGCGCCGTCTCCTCCGGAGCCGACGGGATCGCCGTTGCGCTGATCGACGAAACCGCATTCAACGTGCCGGTCGAAAACGCTCTGAAGGCCGGTATTCCGGTCGTCGCGTACAACGCCGACTCGAAAACCAACAAGCGCCTCTCGTACATCGGCCAGGACCTCTTCCTCGCGGGAGAGAAGATGGGCGAACGTATCGTCGCCGCCGTTGGTTCGGGCGACGTGGCGATATTCATCGCGACGCCCGGCTCGGCGAACCTGCAGCCGCGTATCGAAGGCGCGATCGCCGCGATCAAGGCATCAGGCAAGCCGATCACGGTGCACACGGTCGCGACAGGCGCGGCGGTGCCGGGAGAGCTCTCGGCGATCGAAGCGTATTGGGTGGGTCACCCCAACACGAAGGGCATGTACGCCGTCGACGGCGGGGACACCGAAAGCCTCGCGAAAGTCATGCAGAAGTTCGGTCTCGCCGCCAAAGGCATCAAGGCCGGCGGCTTCGACCTCACGGAAAACACGCAGAAACTGCTTCAGGAAGGTTTCATCGAATTCACGATCGACCAGCAGCCCTACCTTCAGGGCTTCCTGCCGATCCTGCAGCTGTTCCAGTGGCACGACTCCGGGTCGCTCGTCGGCCCCGCGGAAGTGGACACCGGCCTGAAGTTCATCAACAAAGAAACCGTGGCTCCGTACGTCGAATCCAAGAGCCGCTACGAGGGTACGTCCTCCAGCGTGGTGGTCGTTACCATCAAGGCGGGTACACCCGCCTAGCCGTGGAGGGCGCAGCAGGGGGTTCGACCCCAACGGGGCAACCCACATCGGTAGAGGCAGACCCGGCGCCCAGGCGCCGGGTCTCCACGCCGGAAAGCGGTGGCAGCCTGCTCGAACGTGCTCTCGGGCTGCGCGAGGGCAGCATCATCGTCGTCACGATCATCACGGCGGCGTATTTCTCGCTGAACACCAGCAGCTTCCTGAGCGTCTCGAACTTCAAGACGCTGCTTCCCTACTTCGCTCCGTACGCGATCATGGGCGCCGGGGTCGTCTTCGTGATGATCCTCGGAGAGATCGACCTCTCGATCGGGGCGGTCTACCTGTTCGCACCGTTCTTCTACTACAAGCTCGCCCACGCCGGATTCCCGCTCGTACCGAGCGTCATCGTCGCCCTGATGGCGTGCATGGTCGTCGGGCTCATCAACGGCTTCTTCACCGCGATCGTCGGCATCAGCTCGTTCGTCGCCACCCTGGGCATGTTGTTCACGCTCGAGGGCCTCACGCTGATCATCTCCCATGCTGAGCCAGTGGCCACCCCTGGAGCCGAAGTCAAGAGCACCGAGGTGCAGGTGCCGCACGTCGTGCACGGCGTGCACATAACGCTCACCGAAACCGTGAATCACATCTCGACGTTCGCGAAAATCTTCGGCGCCGGCGTGTACTCCGAGCTCATCTGGGCGGTCGTGATCGTGGCCGTGCTGCAACTGGTGCTGACGTTCATGCGCTGGGGGCTCTACACGGTCGCTGTGGGATCCAACAAGCTGGGCGCCGCCGAGGCCGGCGTCTGGGTCAGGGCGATCATGATCCGGAACTTCGTCCTGTGCAGCACGCTCGCCGGGTTCGTCGGGATCCTCGAGGCGGTGCGCGCGTCCTCCGTCCAGCCGGACACGGCTGGTGCCGGCGAAATCCTGTTCGAGGCGATCTCGGCGGCGGTGATCGGGGGGACGATCATGTCGGGCGGGTCGGGGACCGTCGTGGGTGCCTTCATCGGGGCCCTGTTCCTCGGGATACTGCACGACGGGCTGATCATCCAGGGCGTGAACGCCGACTACCTCGACTTCTACCTCGGTCTTGCCATCATCCTTGCGATGACGATCAACGTCTACGTCCAGCGGACGCGGAGGGGCTACTCCAGTGGCTGACGAGACGCCGCGCGAGGAGGTGGTGGTCCAGCCGACGTCCTCGCCGGACGATGTCCTGCGGGTCGAGCACATCGCCAAGCGCTTCGGTCCCGTGACGGCGCTGCGCGACGTGAACCTTCACCTTCGCAAGGGTGAGGTCCTCGGCCTGCTCGGCGACAACGGGTCGGGCAAGTCGACACTGATCAAGATCCTCTCGGGCTTCCAGAAGCAGGACGCGGGCAGCATGTTCCTCCACGGCGTGCCGTACGAACCGAAAAGCGTCGACGACGCCCGCTCGAAGGGGATCGACACCGTCTACCAGGACCTCGCCCTGATCGACGAACTGTCCGTCTACCACAACCTCGCGCTGCGCCGCGAGAAGGTTCACCGGCCGATCCCGTTCCTCGCGAACAGGCAGATGAAGCGCGACGCCCGCGAAGCACTGGATGAGATCGGGATCAACATCCCCCGCATCGATGTTGCCGTCGCGCGGCTCTCCGGGGGCCAGCGCCAGGCCATCGCCGTCGCGCGGACCGTTAACTCCGACGCAGACATCCTGCTGCTCGACGAGCCGCTCGCGGCGATGGGCGCAAAGGAGGGCGCGATGATCCTCGATGTGGTCGCGCGCCTGAAGGCGGAGGGGAAAGTCGCGATCATCATGATCCTGCACAACTATGTCCATGTTCTCGAGGCATGCGACCGCGTCAGCATGATCCAGGACGGCGTCATCGCACTCGACAAGCCGACCGGTGAGACCTCGGTCGAGGAGCTCACCGAGATCGTCGTCAACGAGTACCGTCGCGCACGCGCGGCTGCGCACGCCGAGACCGGCGCCTGACGCCACCGGCCGGTTTATTCCGACCGCAGGTTTGAGGACCCTCGATGCGGGGTAGCTGGCTGATCGCCGCTGTGCGGCGAACGGTCTCTGGTCCCCTGCTGAGGAAGGCGGGTATCGAGTGCACGAGGACGACGGGAGACGCGGACCCGGCAGGCGGGAGGGCGGTCTGCCGTGAGCCGCTGGCCTTCGAGCTCACTGACGGAACTGGTCTTCGCCTTCATGCTGGGCGCGCTGGTGCTCGGGGCTCTCATCGAGAGCGCCAGATTCCTCGCGCGGCGCGCGGCGAGACTGCTCGCGCGCCGGCGGATGCGCAGCGACGTCGGCGGCGACTGGTGGCCCAGGTTCGAGAGGGAGTTCCGGACGTTCACCGAGGACACCGGCGAGCGGCTGCGGGACACCGGCCGGCGCTCGGAGCGCAGCTAGGCGAGCGGGCGAACCTCGACGGCACCGCCGATGCGGGCGGCGGGAATCAGGGAGGCGAGCTCTATCGCACTGTCGAGGTCGGCGGCCTCGAAGAACAGGTAGCCCCCGAGTGCCTCCTTCGTCTCAGCGAACGGCCCGTCGGTCGTCATCGTCCTCCCGTCCCTCACGCGGACCGTGGTGGCGCTGGCGGGGGACTGCATCCGCATTCCGGGACTCACCCCGGGCGTTTCGCTGATCTTCCGGTAGGCATCTCCGATCGCGGACCTCTCCTGCTCGCTGAGCGCGTCCCACTCCCGCGACGGCGGGACCGGTGTCGTGCCCTGATGGATGAGCAGCATGAAATTCATCGCTTCCTCCCCTGCGTTGTCTGTGAGGTGTCCTGTCCAGGACGAACGGAGCTCCGGTGGATCGACATCGGCCTCAAGCGGGCTGAGCGAACGGCGAGTCCCGCGGGTCGGCCTGCGCGATCGCCCGCGCGAGCGCCGCGCGCCCGTCCCGCAGGACGGGATCCCCATGCGAGGGCAGCACCCGCTCGATCGGCAGCTCAAGGAGAGGGCGAAGGAGGTCCGCGAGTTCGGGACGATCGACCCGAACCTGGCTCAGCCAGCTCTGCGGACACAGGCTCAGGCCGCCTGCGGGTGCGCCGATCAGCCTGTCGCCGGCGACGAGCGTCAGTGCACCCGGCAGCCAGAACAGCGTCTCGGCCGCGCCGCTCAGCGGGTGCGGCTCAACGCCGGACGGTATGACGTTCCATGCCCGTGTCGTGTTCTGCTCATAGCGCTCCGCGAGCTGCTCGCGGTCGCGCCGGTGCCAGCGGATCGTCGTGAGGATCGTCACGGGGCGTGAGGCTACGAGGCCGTCCAGCCACGCCAGGAACTCCTCGCGATCCCCGGCGGGGATGAGCGGGTCGATGAGGACGACGATGTCAGGTAGCTCATAGAGCACCGAACCGACGACCTCGGGCCAGTCATCGGGACCCCCGGGGGTTGCTCGCGCGTTCCACTCCGGGTGCGCGGCGGTCCAGCGATACAGGCCTGGCTGGATCTCCTGTGCGCGCATCCGTCCAGGCTAGCGGGAGGTGCTCGTCTGCAGAGCCGCGCTCAGGGCTGTGCCGCGAGCTCCCGCTCGTGCCCTGCGCAGTCGACGAGGTAGAGCCCGTTGCTGGCCCGCGCGCCGGCGCCGCGCCACCTCGCCAGCGGCACCTCCGGGCACACCCGCGCCGCGGCACGGCTGGCGGCATTCCCGCCGAGGTAGGCGTAGCCACCCCCGAGCAGGACGTAGCGCGCCTGCCCCGAGGCGACGAGGCGGGCCGAGGCCCGGGCCGTTCGAGCGCCGGGTCGACCCCGCCGTAGCCGCCAAGCGCCGACGCCCTCAGACCCAGCAGGATCGGGCTGTCAGCGGTGAGCGAGGCCTCTGTCAGCAGCTGGTAGCGGCCGTTGCCACCGTGCGAGACGATGTAGGCGCATGAGGGCGTCGGTCGGTGGCGAGCTGCGCGCGGCTGAGACCGGCGCCGCCGTTGCCTTCGACCGCGTGCGGGACCCGCCGCCGGGAACGTGCCCTGGACGGGGTGGCGCCAGGTCGTCGCCGCATAGGCCGTCGGGGCCACCAGCAGGACGCCGAGCACCCCGGCCAGGGCGGCCCGCGAGTGCCGGCGAGCCTTGAGCGCCGCAACGACCGCGAGAGCCGCGGCGGGGATCAGCAGGAACTGCCATACGCGCATGTAGTGGGCGTGGTGCAACAGCGCCACCTGTACCGCCGCCGTCAGGATCGCCGCGGAGGCGAGCATGACCACGTACCGCCGGCGACTGAGCCGGGTCATCGGGCGAGGCCCCCGCGCCGACCATCGCCGCCGTGCCGGGCGCGAGCGCCGACACGTAGTAGGGATGCACGATCCCGTTGGAGAAGCTGAGGAAGACCGCCTCGCAGAGGAAGAAGCCGCCGAAGACGATCAGTCCGGCGAGCCGCGGGTCGCGCCGTGCGGGACGGGTCAGCGCGATCGCGATCATCCCGAGCAGGGCGAAGACGAGCATCCATGCGCCCTGGTCGCCGAAGCCGGTGCGCGAACAGCCGCAGCGGGCCGGGCGAGGTCGCCGAAGGCGACGGGCTGGCGGTGATCGTCGCGACCACCTTCGGGTCGGTGTCGGGGAGCGGGCTCGGCAGTGCCGCCGGAGCAACGCGAACATGGCCGGCGCGGCGCTTCCAGGCGTCGGGCAGCACTTCCGGTCGACGACCGTTCCCGGGTCCGCCGTTCTGCCCGCCGACGCGGCCGAAGCCGTTGTAGCGGAACGTCAGAGCCCGAGCTCCGAGTTGTCGGTGGTGCTGCCGACGAACGGACGCTGCGATGCGGGGGTGAGATCGACGGCGACCATCCACGCGAGCGACAGCGCGGCGCAGACGGCGCCGGCGATGAGCAGGTGGCCCGGCGCGCCGGCGCAGCGAGCCGGGCGCACACCACAGGTAGCCGGCGGCGATCCCGGGCACGACGAGTCGGCGCCGCGAGGCGCCTTCGTGTTGAAGGCGAGCGCGACGAGCACGGCGGAGGCGAGCAGCGCGCGCAGCCGACCCGGTTCGCTCGCGCGCAGCGCCGCGCCGCAGGCGAGCGTCATCAGCAGGATCAGCAGCGTGTCGACGTTGTTGTCGCGCGAGACGGCGACGAAGGCGGGGAAGACGGCGAGCGTCAGCGCGGCGACCGTCGCAGCGAGCGCGCCGAAGCGCCTGCGCACGATCACGTATAGCGCCGCGACGGCCGCCGACGCCGGCGAGCGCCTCGGGCAGGAGCAGGCGGCAGCGGCGCGAAGCCGAAGAGCTTCGCGCTCAGCCGCCTGCAGCCAGAGCCCGAGCGGCGGCTTGTCGATCGAGATCGAGACCACCGGGGTCGGCGGACGACGAAGAAGAAGTTGTGCCAGGAGCGCAGCATCGACTTCACCCCGGCGGAGTAGTAGATGTTCGCGTAGCCGTTCTGGCCGAGCGCCCACGTGTTGAGCACGGCGGCGAGCGCCATCGCTGCGAGCATCGGCCCGACGCGGCGCCAGTCCGGGCGCCGGCGTCCGCGCTCGGGCGCGGGACTCGGCGGCGGGGTGAGCGGACGGGTCGTGATGGTCTGGGACATGGCGGGCGGCACGGCGAGCCTGCCGCGACCTCATGCGCGCAACGCCAGATCGCGCTCACGCCGGCCTCGGCTGTCGGCCGACGGCACGATGGCACCGGGCCGAAGGCGTGTGCGGACCGTAGCAATAGAGCGCCACACGGAACGTAAGAAGTTGCCTGCGTCCGTGCATGCGCCCACACGAGCCAGAGGTCGCCCTCCGTCCCGAGGGGCGAGGTGAGCCTGTACTCGTTGACTCGACCGCGGCGATGCCCATGTGGCCCCGGCTGCCCTCACCGGTTTGGGGGCGCTACGGACTGCGCGCGGTACGAGCTACGGCCAGGGTGCACGAACAAGCACTGCCCACACGGGATCGGCCACGGCCGAGGTATTGGCTAGAGGCGGTGATTCTCCGCAGCAAAGGGCGATGGACCGCAGACGCGGCGCCACACCACTAAGCCGCCCGACGAAAGGACAGCGCATGCGCTTCTTGAGATCACACAAGCGGCTCACCACCATTGGGGGAGTCGTCATCGCCCTCGTAATCACTGCGGTCGCGGTCGCATACTGGACGGGCTCGGGCTCGGGCTCCGGTAACGCCCAGGTGGGGACCGGGGGGTCGCTGAACCTGACGGCCACCGTCAGCGGGGAAAGCTCCCCCGGCAGCGAAGTCCCCGTCCTCTTCAAGGCGAGCAACGCCACCGAAACGCCGATCTTCATCACCGGCGTCCACCTGGTCGCGGTCAAAGCAGACAGCGATCACCCGCTTTGCGCCACCGGCGACTTCACGATGGAAGACGTCTCCGAGGGACTTGAGATCGCATCCCACGCGAGTGAAGTGCCACTGGCCGATCAGGGCACGCTCAAGTACGCGGACACCGACGTGAACCAGGACAACTGCGAGGGCGCCACGCTGACCCTCGAAGTCTCCGGCTACTAGCCGCCGAGCGCACCACGAGACGCGCTGGGTCGTGCATACGACCCAGCGCCCGTCTCCCGCCGATCCCCGGCTGGAGAGAACGAGCGAGGGCCATGAGCAGCGACCACAGAACGAGCGGCAACCAGAGAAGCCGGAACGCGGGACGGGCGGGGGTCATAGTGATCATCTCGCTCGCCATAGGCGCGGGCGTGGCGATCGGCGCACTGCGCTCATACGTCGCCTCACAGGCCTCCGCGTCCTCGCTCGCCCGCCTCTGCGGCGCATCGCGGGCCGGCGCTCCCCGGATCCCTCTCGCGATCCACTCCACGATCGGCCCGCGCACGGTCGCTCCGGGCGGTGTCCGGGTTCGCTACGACATCAGCATTCAGCGCGGGCGCGCGATGATCGCCGCCAGGACGCCCCGGCGCCCTGTTTCCAACGCCAGCGTCACTATGAGCGTCGCGACCCGCCTGCCGGGTGGGGTCGTCGCGAGCTTCTCGCCTCGCGTGACGCAGTCGGGTCAGAGCGCGCTGTCGGTCAAAGCCGCTCCGGCGACCCGCACCGGCACCTATCAGATCGCGGTGTCCGCCAGCGGACGACTGAGTCCCCGAGCCCGGGTGCAGAGCGCCAGCACGTGCGTGACGCTGAACGTCGTCAGGCCTCCCTCCTTCAAGATCGCCGGCACGACGGCCGGCACCCTTGCCCCGGGCCTGTGGCGAGCGATTGAACTTCGCATCAGGGACCCGCAGCGCTTCTCACTGCTGGTGAGCGGCCTCACGGTGCGCGTCAGCGCGATCCGGGCTCCGCGGGCGACCGCTGTTCATCCGTGCACCGCCGCCGACTTCGCGCTGCGGCAGTACTCGGGAAGGCAGCCTCTTGCGATCCCACGGTCGCGGACGCTCACGTTGAGCGCCCTGCATGTGCCCTCCGCGGACTGGCCTCAAATTGCGCTGAGCGAAGGCCCCGTCAACCAGGACGGCTGCGAGCAGGCAACGCTCACGCTCGGCTTCACGGGAACCGCACGCAAGGGCAAGAACTGATGCTCCGTCCCCCGAGAGCAGCCCGGAGCAGCATCCTCGCGGGGGTCGCGGTGCTCGCCACCGTGGGCGCAGCGGCCGGCTACTGGACCGGCAGCGGCAGCGGCTCCGGGCAGGCACGCCTGGCAGACGAGCAGGTCGTGGTGCTCAGCGGGGGCACGCCCACAGCCCAGCTCTACCCGGGCCACACGACGGATGTCGCCGTGACGGCGAGCAACCCGAACCCCTTCCCTGTCCGCGTGGCGTCTCTGGTCATTGACACAGAACTCGGGACGCGGGGGTTCGAGGTCGACCCCGGCCACAGCGACTGTGAACTCTCCTCGCTCACCTTCACGACCCAGGACAACGCGGGCGCGGGCTGGACCGTGCCCGCGCGGATAGGGTCATCTGACGGCACCCTGGCGCTCACACTCGCCGCCTCCCTGGCGATGTCGCTCGATGCACCGGACTCATGCCAGGGCGCGCTCTTCACGGTGCACCTCGAGGCCGGGCCGTGACACCGACCGGGGCCAGGCGACGCAGGGGCTCGCGCCGCGGACGGTGGACGGCGGGCCTGCTCGTCCTGGCGCTCCTGCTCGGCGCGGGCGCCGGGGCATCCTGGGCGTACTGGACCGGCACGGGCGACGCCGTTCGCGGCACGGGCGCAGCGATGGCGGCAACCGTCGAACAGGGCGCCTCGCCGACGGTCACGAGGACGGGCGCGGGCGCCGTGACCGTCGAATGGGGCGCGAGCACCCTGTCCGACGGGGCGCCCGTCGACGGGTACCTGGTGAAGCGCTACAACGTCGCGGGCGGGGCCGAAGAGACCGTCGGTGCAGGCTGCACAGGGACGCGCACGACCCTGGCGTGCACGGAGACCGGCCTGCCCACCGGTGTCTGGCAGTACACCGTGACGCCGCTGCTCGCGACCCACTGGCGTGGGCCGGAGAGCGCCAAGAGCGGCGTCGTCAGCACCGGTACCGGGACGCTGACCCTGAACCAGAGCCTGTTCGGCGGGCCGCTGCTGCCCCTTCCCGCCCTCGCCACAGGCACGGTCGCCGGCCTTCTCCCCGGTGAGGCGATCAAATACGCAATCGACGGAGTCGCGGTCGCTGGCACCCCGACCGTCGTCGGCTCCGGCGGCGGCGCGAGCATCACCTCACTCGACGTGCCCGAACTGGCAGACGGGGCGCACACCGTGACCGTCACCGGCGCCACCTCGGGCCTGGTCGCGAGCGCCGGCATCCTCGTGGACTCCACCCCTCCGGTGCTGGCGGCCCACGCGACCCCGGGCGCCAACGCCGCCGGCTGGAACAACGGGCCGGTCGAAGTCACGATCACCGCCGACGACGGCGGCGGTTCGGGGGTCAGCTACGTCAAGTTCACCACCGACGGCAGCGACCCCCGTACGTCACCGACCGCCCAGCTCTACCACGGAGAAACGATCGCGAATCCCGAATCGAGGACGATCAGGTTCTACGGCGTCGACCTCGCGGGAAACGCGTCGGCCGTCCAGACGCTCGTGCTGAAAATCGACACGGTCCTTCCCGCGTTCACGCTCGGCGCTGCCGACGTCACGGGCGGGGTGTACGTAGCCGCAGGCTCCTCGAGCGCCCCCGACGTCATCTACTACAGAGGATCCGAAGCGGGCTCCTTCCGTTTGAAGGCCTCGCCGATCACGGATGGTGGTTCACCGGTCGCGTCGTTGGGCTCATCGGCCCTGACGGAACCGGACGCGGGCTTCACCCACGAACCGGGGGTCGACAGCACACCAGACCCGGAAGGGAACTTTCTCAGCAACCAGTTCAGCTGGGCAGCGGGCACAGGGGGTCAGCCCGCCGAGACCCTCACCGCCACCGACGCGGCGGGAAACACGACGATCGTGGAAGGGTCCCTGATCAACGACTCCACACCCCCGTCCGGCGGTTCGGTCGAAGCCGGCGGCCTGATCGGCACCGACGGGAGATACACGAGCTCGACCACCGTGCACCTGACGCTGAACCCCGGCAGCGACAGCGGCTCGGGCCCGGACACCGGCGAAGGGAAACTGCTTCGCGCCAGCGCGCCCCTCCTGTTCCCCGGCGGAGTGACCAGCGGGGAATGCGGCACATACGGCTCCTACGGGCAGGTCGGCGCGAGCGGTCCGGGAACGTCGGTCGCCGACACCGTTCCGGCCGATGAGAGCTGCTACCGCTACGAGTACCGGGTGCCCGACAACGTCGGCAACAGCGCGACATACCTGTCCGGGGCCATAAAGGTCGACGAGCTCGGCCCTATCAACACCGCCGTCCCCGCGATCTCAGGGACCGCGCAGCAGGGCGGCGAGCTGACCGCGAGCACAGGGACGTGGATCCATTCCCCGACCGCCTACAGCTACCAGTGGCAGCGGTGTGCGAGCGAAGCCGGCAAATGCAGCTCGATCGCCGGAGCCACCGCGAGCGGCTACAGCCCGGTCGCCGAAGACGTGGGCGAGACATTGCGCGTCGCCGTGACAGCGACCAACGCGAGCAACTCCGCGTCGGCGACGAGCGAACAGTCCGCCCCGGTGCTGATCGCAGCACCCGCAGACACGGGTGCGCCCGTGATCAGCGGGACGGCACAGCAGGGCCAGACGCTGACCGGCTCGACGGGGACGTGGAGCAACAGCCCGACGGCCTACACCCGCCAGTGGCGGCGATGCACCGCGCTCGGCGAAGCCTGCGAAGACATCTCCGGCGCCACCGCCAGCAGTTACACGCCCGTCGAAGCGGACGTCGGCAGGACGCTGGCGGTGCTCGTCACGGCCACCAACGCCAGCGGATCGACCTCAGCCGCAAGCGCCGTCACCGGCGTGGTCGCCGGACCGATCACGGAGTTCTCCAGCGGACTGAACGCGGGCAGCAAACCGATCGGGATCGGTGCCGGCCCGGAAGGCAACATCTGGTTCGCGGATATCGGGACCACCCCGGCACTCGGCAAGCTGAGCATCGGCACGGGCGCGATCACCGAGTACACGAGCGGGCTGAACGCGGGCGCACTTCCGATGAGTGTCAGCCCCGGCCCCGACGGCAACATGTGGTTCGTCGATCGAGGAACGACGAAAGCGATCGGCAAGATCAACCCGACAACGCACGCGATCACCGAGTACACGACCGGTCTGATCGGCGGAACGAGCCCGCGCTACATCATCGCCGGCCCCGACGGGAACATGTGGTTCGCCGACCAGGGCGGGGCGATCGGCAGGATCACCACCTCGGGGACGGTCACCAACTACACCGCGGGTCTGAACGCCGGCTCCAGCCCGCGATTCATCACAGCGGGCCCTGACGGCAACCTCTGGTTCATCGACAGGGGAACGACACAGGCGATCGGCAAGATCAACCCCTCCACAGGAGCGATCACCGAGTACAGCACCGGGCTGAACGCGGGCAGCAACATCTACGGGATCGCGGCCGGAGCGGACGGCAACCTCTGGTTCGCCGACCAGGGCACCACGCCGGCAATCGGGAAGATCACACCCGCGGGCGTCATAAGCGAGTACAGCAGCGGCCTACCCGCCGGGAGCATGCCCGACTGGGTCGGCGCGGGCGCTGACGGGGACGTCTGGTTCGCCGACCAGGGCAAGGGCGCGATGGGCCGGATCACACCATCGGGAACCATCACCGAGTACACCAGCGGCATGAACACCGGCACGAACCCGAACGAGCTCGCGGGCGGCACCGAAGGCAACCTCTGGTTCGCCGATCGCGGTACGACCGCGGCAATCGGGCGCGTCGCTGTAGGCGGCGTGATCAACACCTCGTTGCCGGGCCTCTCCGGCACCGCGCAGCAGGGCCAGACTCTGAGTACCACCAACGGAAGCTGGAACTACAGCCCTACCGCCTACTCCTACCAGTGGCAGGACTGCAACACCGCCGGGGAAGCATGCGCCGCGATCTCCGGGGCCACGAGCACCGCCTACAAACTTGCAGAATCGGATGCGGGAAGCACCGTCCGCGCGCTCGTGACCGCGAAAAACAGCTTGGGGTCCGTGCCGGTTGCGAGCACGCAGACCTCCACGATCCCCTACACCCCGCCGGTCAACGCCGGGTTGCCGGCGGTCAGCGGCACCGTCCAGCAGGGCCACATGCTGTCCACCACCAACGGCACCTGGACCGGGGGCGGCCTGTCCTACACCTACCAGTGGCAGGACTGCAACACCTCGGGCACCGAATGCGCCGCCATCTCCGGTGCGACGGCCTCCGGCTATGCCTTGCAGCCCACGGACGTCGGGAAGACGATACGCGTCACCGTGACGGCCGCCAACACCGGCGGCTCCGCCCCGGCGACGAGCGAACAGACCACGACCGTGCTGATCGAAGCGCCTGTGGACACGGTGCCGCCGTCGATCACCGGGACCGCCCAGCAGGCGCAGACGCTGACGGGATCGACCGGGACCTGGGCCAACACCCCGACGGGCTACACCTACCGGTGGCGTCGGTGCAACACGCTCGGCGAAGCGTGCTCGGGCATCAGCGGCGCGACCGCCGCGACGTACACGCCGATCGCCCTGGATGTCGGGAACACGCTGCGGTTGTCCGTCACGGCAAGCAACGCAGCCGGCCCCGTCCTGGCCGAAAGCGCCCCAACCAGCCTCGTCGTCGGCCCGATCACCGAGTTCTCCACGGGCATCACAGCCGCCAGCTACCCCCGCGCGATCACCGAGGGGCCGGACGGGAACCTCTGGTTCACCGAGGCGAGCGGCAGCCGGATCGGGAAGATCACACCCGCGGGAGCCGTCACCGAGTTCTCCACGGGCCTCACCGCCGGCAGCGGCCCGGACGGGATCACCGCGGGCCCGGAAGGGAACATGTGGTTCACCGAGGCCAAAGGTAGCCGGATCGGGCGGATCACCCCAACAGGCGTCATCACCGAGTTCTCCACCGGCCTCACCGCCGAAAGCTACCCGTTCGGGATCACGAAGGGCTCGGACGGGAACCTGTGGTTCACCGAGTACAAAGGCAACAGGATCGGGCGGATCACCCCAACAGGCGTCATCACCGAGTTCTCCACCGGCCTGTCCGCCGGCAGCTACCCGCTCGGGATCACCGCCGGGCCGGACGGGAACATCTGGTTCACCGAGGCGAGCGGCAGCCGGATCGGGAAGATCACAACCGCGGGCGTCATCACCGAGTACTCCACAGGCATCACCGCCGGCAGCGAACCATTCGGGATCACCGCCGGCCCGGACGGGAGCCTCTGGTTCGCCGAGTACAACGGCAACAGGATCGGGAAGATCACAACCGCGGGCGTCATCACCGAGTACTCCACAGGCATCACCGCGGGCAGCGACCCGTATGGGATCACCGCGGGCGCCGACGGAAACCTCTGGTTCGCCGAGTACAACGGCAACAGGATCGGGCGGATCACTCCCGCGGGTCTCATCACCCAGTACTCCGCCGGCATCACCGCCGGTGCCGGCCCCGAAGCGGTCTCCGCGGGCGCGGACGGGAACCTCTGGTTCACCGAGGGCAACGGCAACCGGATCGGGCGCGTCGCCATCGGCGGCCCGGTGAACACGGCCACGCGCCCCGCGGTCTCCGGCACACCCCAGCAGGGCCAGACCCTGGTGGTCACCAACGGCACTTGGAGCGGGACGCCGACGCCGACCTACACAAACCAGTGGCAGGACTGCAACAGCCTCGGCGAAGAATGCTCATCGATCCCCGGCGCGACGTCCAGCACGTACACGCTCGCCGAAAGCGATGTGGGGCACACCATCCGCGGAGTCGTCACGGGCACGAACACCCAGGGAGTTACACCCGCCCCGAGCGCCGCGACCACCACGGTGCTCTACGCCACACCCGCGAGCACCGCCGTGCCGGTAATCGGCGGAACCGTCCAGCAGGGCCGCACGCTCTCGACCACGAACGGGTCATGGACCGGCAGCGGCCTGTCCTACACCTACCAGTGGCAGGACTGCAACAGCCTCGGGGAAGCATGCACCCCCATATCCGGCGCAACCACGTCGGGCTACGCGCTGCAGGCCAGCGATGTCGGGCAAACCATCCGGGTCACCGTGACCGCCACGAACAACGGCGGCTCCGCCCCAGCGACCAGCGAACAGACCACGACCGTGCTGATCGAAGCACCCGTGGACACGCTTGCGCCGTCGATCACCGGGACGGTGCAGCAGGGTGAAACGCTCACGGCCGCCACCGGCAGCTGGAGCAACAGCCCGACGGCGTACACCTACCAGTGGCAGCGGTGCAACAGCAAAGGCGAAGCCTGCGCGAGCATCGTCGGGGCGACCGCGTCCACCTACACCCCCGCCGCCGTCGATGTGGGAAGCACCCTGCGGCTGCAGGTCACGGCTACGAACGCAGCCGGCGCGGTCGTGGCTGAAAGCCCCACCACAGGCCTGGTCGTCGGCCCGATAACCGAGTTCTCCAGCGGGCTCACGGAAGCGAGCCTGCCCGCCGGCATCGCCGATGGCCCCGAAGGGAACCTCTGGTTCACCGAGGAATCCGGGCGCATCGGGCGGGTCACGCCCGCTGGGGTCCTGACGCAGTACTCCACGGGCATCACGGCCGGCTCGCAACCGTCCGGGATCACAGCGGGCCCGGACGGGAACCTCTGGTTCACCGAGTGGAAAGGCAACCGGATCGGGCGGATCACCCCCGCCGGCGTCATCACCGAGTTCTCCACCGGCATCACCCCTGAAAGCCGGCCCAGCCAGATCGCCGCGGGCCCGGACGGGAACCTCTGGTTCACCGAGAACAAAGGCAACAAGATCGGGCGGATCACCACCGCCGGCGTCGTCACCGAGTTCTCCACCGGCATCAGCGCCGAAAGCGGACCCAGCGGGATCACCAAGGGGCCGGATGGGAACCTCTGGTTCACCGAGGGCGCCGGCAACCGGATCGGACGCATCACCACCGCCGGCGTCATCACCCAATACTCCACCGGCCTAACCGCCGGCAGCGACCCCTACGGGATCACCGCCGGCCCCGACGGGAACCTATGGTTCACCGAGCTCGAAGGCGGCCGGATCGGGCGGATCACCACCGCGGGGCTCATCACCCAGTACTCGACGGGCATCACTGCCGGCAGCTACCCCGCCGGCATCACCGCCGGGGCTGATGGGAACCTCTGGTTCGCCGAGCTCGAAGGCGGCAGGGTCGGGCGGATCACCACCGCGGGGCTCATCACCGAATACTCCACCGGTATCACCGCCGGCGCCCACCCCGACGCGATCACCGGCGGCCCCGATGGGAACCTCTGGTTCAGCGACGAAGCCGGGCGTATCGGGCGTGTCGCGATCGGCGGCCCCGTCAACACAGCCGCCCCTGCCCTCTCCGGCACCGCAAAGCAGGGCCAGACATTGTCCATGGGCAACGGCAGCTGGACCGGGACACCCACCCCGTCCTACACCTATGCCTGGCAGGACTGCAACACCGCCGGGGAAGCATGCGCGGCGATCTCCGGAGCGACGTCCTCCACCTACACGCTCGCCGAAAGCGATGTGGGGCACACGATCCGCGGAGTCGTCACGGGCACGAACACCCTCGGGGCGACGCCCGCCCCGAGCGCGCAGACCACGACCGTGCTCTATGCCACGCCCGTCAACATGTCCGCGCCGATCATCAGCGGAACCATCCAGCAGGGCCACCTTCTGCCCACCACCAACGGCACATGGACGGGTGGCGGCCTTTCCTACACCTACCAGTGGCAGGACTGCAACGCCGCCGGCGCCGAATGCACCCCCATCGCCGGAGCGACGACGTCGGGCTACACCCTGCAGGCCAGCGACATCGGGAAGACGATCCGCGTGAGCGTCACCGCCACGAATACCGGCGGCGCGCTCTCCGCAACCAGCGAAAAGACGACGGTGGTGTTGATCCAAGCACCGGTCAACACGCTGCTGCCGTCGATCTCCGGGACCGTGCAGCAGGGCGAAACACTCACGGCCGCCAACGGCAGCTGGAGCAACAGCCCGACGGCGTACGCCTACCAGTGGCAGCGGTGCAACAGCAAAGGTGAAGCCTGCGCGAGCATCGGCGGCGCCACCACATCTGCCTACACCCCCGTCGCCCTGGACGTGGCGAACACCCTGCGAGTGCAGGTCACGGCCAGCAACGCAGGCGGCGGGGTCATGGCAGAAAGCACCGCGACGGCGCTCGCCGTCGGAGGCATCACCGAGTTCTCCAGCGGCCTGAACCCCGGCGCTTCACCGATCGGACTCGCTCTCGGATCCGACGGCAACCTCTGGTTCGCAGACGGGTGGAGCACCACCCGCGCGATCGGCAGGATCACAACCGCCGGCGCGATCACCGAGTTCTCGGCGGGACTGAACGGCGGCGCCAATCCGCAGACGATCGCCGCGGGCGCCGCCGGCACACTGTGGTTCGCCGACCTGTCGAGCGCGATCGGCAAGGTCACGACGGCCGGCGCGATCACCGAGTACACCGTCACGGGCGCACCTCAGGGAATCACTCTCGGCCCTGACGGCAACATGTGGTTCACCACTGCCAGCCCGGCGTCGATCGGCAAGATCACCCCAGCCGGCGTCGTCACCGAGTACAGCACCGGGCTGAACGCAGGGTCCGTACCGGCACGCGGGATCGTCGCCGGGACCGACGGGAACCTGTGGTTCACCGACAACGGCACGACCAAGGCGGTCGGCAAGGTCACGACCGGCGGAGTCATCACCGAGTACAGCACCGGCCTGAACACGGGGAGCGTGCCGACGGGGCTCGCCGTGGGCCCCGGCGGGAACATGTGGTTCACCGACGACGGGTCGACCCCGGCGATCGGGAAAGTCACGACCGCCGGCGCGATCAACGAGTACAGCACCGGCCTGCAGGCCGGTGCTGACCCGCAGGGCATCGCCCTGGCACCGGACGGCAATCTCTGGTTCGGCGACACCAACTTCAGCACCGTCTACGCCGTCGGCCGGATCACCCCGACGGGAGCCATCACCGAGTACAAGACCGGGCTCAACGCCACCGCTCACCCGAACCTCGTCGCCGTGGGTGCCGACGGCAACGTCTGGGTCTCCGACGGCACCGGAGCCGTCATCCGCGTGGCGATCGGCGGCCCGGTCAACACCGTGCCCCCGGCCGTCTCGGGCGCTGCCGGGCAGGGCCAGACCCTGACTGCGAGCGCGGGTACCTGGACGGGCACCCCTGCGCCGGCCCTCTCCTACCAGTGGCAGGACTGCAACAGCACCGGCACAACCTGCTCGAACATCTCGGGAGCCACCAGCTCCACCTACGTCCTCGCGGCAGGTGATGTCGGCTACTACGTCGGAGTCCTCGTCAGCGCCACCAACAGCTTCGGTAGCGCCAGGTCACCGAGCGCGCTGACAGCGATGGTGGTCGCAGCTCCCGGCCCGCTGGCAGCCCCGACGGTGACCGGCACCCTGCAGCAGGGCCAGACGCTGACAACGACCAACGGCACCTGGACGAACTCACCCACGAGCTACGGCTACGCCTGGCTCGACTGCAACAGCGCCGGTTCGGGCTGCACCGCGATCCCCGGAGCGACGAGCAGCACATACGTCCTCACCTCCAGTGACGTGACCCACACGATCAGGTCCGTTGTGGACGCCTATAACGCGGGCGGCAGCTGGTCCGAGGAAAGCGAAAAGACCGGTCCCGTCCTCGGCCTCGTCAGCGGCACGATCACCCTGTACACCGCAGGACTGCCCTCCCTCAACTCCGTCGGCCAACTCGCCGCGGGCCCGGACGGCAACATGTGGTTCACCACCGGCGGCTCGGTAGCCGGAATCGCCAAGATCACCCCGGCCGGCGTGATCACGGTGTACAGCGCGGGCCTGAACAGCGGCAGCGACCCCGCGGGGATCACGCTCGGCCCGGACGGGAACATGTGGTTCACCGATGAGGGCACGACGAAGGCGATCGGCAGGATCACCCCCTCGGGTGTGATAACCGAGTGGAGCGCCGGGCTGAACGCGGGCGCCAACCCCCTGCAGATCGCCGCCGGCCCGACGGGCGTCCTCTGGTTCACCGACGGCTTCGGCACCACCGGGGCGATCGGCAAGGTCACGACCGCGGGTGTGATCACCGAGTACTCCAGCGGCCTGAACTCCGGGAGCAAACCGTACTGGGGAATCGCGGCCGGTGCGGACGGGAACATGTGGTTCACCGACGCCTTCGGCCCCACGAGGGCGATCGGCAGGATCACCCCGGAAGGCGTCATCACCGAGTTCTCGACCGGCCTGAAAACCGGTGCCGATCCGAATCACCTCACGAAAGGACCGGAAGGCAACCTCTGGTTCACCGACGCCCCCGAAGGCACAACCCCGGCGATAGGCAAGATCACCACAGCGGGCGTCATCACGGAATACTCCACCGGCATTCAGGCCAAAGGCCACCCCAACGGGATCGCCCTCGGCGCCGACGGCAACCTGTGGTTCGGCGAGGGCTATGAATCGGCGACGGGCGCGCTCGGGCGGATCACGCCGTCCGGGGTGATCACCGAATGGTCGACCGGGCTGGGCGTCTCACCCGCCGTCAACTCGGTGGCCGCGGGCCCCGATGGCAACATCTGGTTCGCCGAGTCCGGCGGCGAGAGCGCGATCGGCAAGATCACGCCGGGCTAGCGGGACGCCGTGACCCGGGTTCACGTCGCTCAAGCCGCGGTCCTCGCGCTCCATCTCGCCCGGCTGCGACAGGCGTGATCGAGCGAGGGCTGCCTATATCCAGCGGGCTGCCGCCGGCGTGGTTGCCGCGCAGCCCTGCTGCGGCTTTTCCGCCCACCGGCGCGCCTGGCCTGAACTCCGGCCATGCCGGCTATATGATCGTTGGGCGACGGACGCGCCGGGTGCGCGCTCCGCCGCCCGACGATGAGGTTCAAGATCACCATCCACGCGCGCTCCGGCGCACCAGCCGACGCTCTGGATCTTCTGTTCGAGCGGCTCGGAGCGGGCCGCGAGTCCGTCCGCTTCTCCAAGCCGGGCATCGCGATAATCGCGAACTGGGTGACCGACGCGCCCGTGACGATGGAGCGCGACGAACGCAGCGAGGTCGGCCGGCAGGCGGTATGGGACATCGTGCGCACGGTCTGCGAGGCCACGCCGGAGCTGCGCTCGCAGTGGTACGCGGTCAGCCCGCAGGGCTAGCCGCATCCTCCGATGATCGCCGCCGCGACGTCGTTCACCCTGGAAGCCGAGCGTCTGCTCCGCGCACCGGGGCACCTGCAATGGTCGACGGTCACGCTCCTCTCGCTGGTCGTCTACGTGTACGCGGTCGAGATCGAGCGCCGCAACTGGAACGCGATCCTCGCGGGGATCACGTTCTGGCTGATGGACTGGGCGAACGAGATCATCAACGCGCTTTTCCTGCACTTCGACGGACATGCCGCGCTGTGGACCGTCACGGGCTCGAGCAGCTTCGTGATCCTGATCGGCCTGAACATCGAGATCTCGCTGTTCTTCGCGATCAACGGCGTGATCTTCGCCAAGCTGCTTCCCCCCGACCGACGCGAGCGGATCCTCGGGATCCCCAACCGGTGGGCACTGTCGATCGGCCTGTCGCTCGTCTCCGTCGGTGTCGAGCTGCTGCTCCACGCCGACGGCGTGTTCCACTGGTACTACTGGTGGTGGAACGTGGCGACGTTCCCGGTGATCGTCGTCTTCGGGTACCTGACGTTCTACGTCGTCACGTTCTGGGTCTACGACATGCCCAGTCGCGCACGGCAGCTGCGGACGGTCGGCGCCCTCGGCTCCACGGTCCTCGTCGCGGGCCTCGTGTTCGGCCCGGTGCTCGGCTGGATCTGAGAGCGCCCGTGCACGGACGCGGGCGTCCGCTGCAATCATGGGGATCGAGATGATGGAGCGTGTCTGAGCCAAACGGTCGGGACCTCCTCGAGGAGTGGCGGAACGTCCTGGAATCGGTGGTCACCTCGGCGGCCTCGGCGGCCGGCCAGCCCGACCTGCCGAAGGACGTCCTTGCGCTGACGCAGCGCCAGATCGAGACGGTCACCGCCCTGCTCGAGCGCGAGCGGCGGGTCCAGGGCGAGGTCGCGGGCCGCGTCCTCGCGCCCGTCGACGCGATCTTCGACCTCCTGGAGGAAACCGGGTCCACCCTGAGGCGGCAGGCCGAGGCGCTCGGCGCGGCGGGCCGTGCGATCGAGGAAACAGGCGAACTGATGGGCGCACAGGCCGAAATGTTCGAGAAGACGATCGGAACCCTGCGCAGACCGGCCGACATCGCCAAATCAGCGGCTGGGACGGGCCGGCGCCCGAAGAAACCACGCGCCAGGAAACCCGCGGCCTGAGCGCTGCTCAGCTGGGGATCTCGCGCCCCAGCCAGCCGCGGTAGAAGCCCGCGACGTCGGGCAGGAACTCGTGCACCACCGGGTAGCCCGGCTGCATCGATTCCACCTCGAGCTGGCGCGCACAGCCCGGGCAGTAGTACTCGCGGATCTGCTGCAGCTCGTGGTCGGGGCCTCCCATCTCGGGGTAGACCT
Source organism: uncultured Solirubrobacteraceae bacterium (assembly GCA_963740075.1). Classification (GTDB taxonomy): domain Bacteria; phylum Actinomycetota; class Thermoleophilia; order Solirubrobacterales; family Solirubrobacteraceae; genus Palsa-744. The sequence continues at coordinate 199,188 of CAVUCP010000002.1, forward strand.
CGCGGACCGACTCCTCGGTGTCGCGGACGTAGATCAGCGCGTCCATCTTCCAGTTGCGGTTGTGGGCGCAGAAGTCGTGGCCGCAGTCGCAGCGGTAGACGAGCTCACCGTCTGAGCGCCGGCGCACGATGTTCAGCCCCTCACCCGCCGGCAGCACGATCGGGTCCTCGTATGGGACTCGCTCCTGCAGCACGGCGAGCCACTTCTCGAACCGGTCGGGGTCCTTGTAGCCGGACTGGATGTCCTTCACCTCGCGCCTGCTCAGCTTCTCGTCGAGCAGCGCACCCAGCGTCTCCCTGTCGAGCGTGCCGCCTGAGACCCCGGTCGCGCCGTCGTGGCCCGGGTGCGGATCGGAGGACGCCAGGAACGCGTCGGCGGACTCGTCGGGGTGGACCTTGCCGGGCTCGGCGTGCGCCAGCGTGACGGTGGGCGTGGCGACGTCGTAGTCGAAGTCCTCCGGGAGGTCCCAGAAGCCGCGGTACTCGGCCGCCCATTTCGGCGAGAGCCGCATCGATTCGGCGTACATCGCCTTGACCTGCTCGGCGTAGGCCTGGGCGAGGACGCGCTCGCGTTCGGCTGCCATCCACTCCCGCACCGGTATGCCCCGCTCGAGCCGGCGGCGGCGGAAAGCATCACGGTCGGACACCCCGTATACGGACTCGGCGAAGCGGGGCAGCAGATGGCCCTCTCGCACGTCCCGCTCCACCGCCGCCGCATCGCGCAGCAACGGGTCGCCGAGGCCGGCGCCGCCCTTCATCACGGACAGGTACAGGTCGCCGTTCGCGATCGGGGAGAGCAGCGTCATCCCGTCGTTCTTGTATTCCCGCTCGCCCTGTATCTCCATCAGCGCGGGGTGCTCGAAGTCGCCGTCGGCGACCGGGTAGGCGTCCCCGCGCCGGGCGCGCTCGGTCAGGTCCGCGCTGCGGATGTTGTGGATGTAGGCGGTTGAGCCCGGGTATCCGCCGAACAGCCCCGGCGACGAGAGCACACGCCCGGTGCCGATGTTCTGCAGCTCCCAGAACGCGGTCTTGTTGACCATGAACAGCGACTCGAAGCTCGAGCCCCCACGGTGGCGCCCGGAGCCCCCCGAGGATGCCTTCACGCGCCTGGAGAGGTACACGAACGGTGAGATCAGCTCCCACATCTCGACGTCGCCCATGTCCCCCTCGGGGTTGAACATCGCCGCGCAGTAGTCCGTCCCGTCGAGAACGTACTTCGCGCCCATGCCCTGCGCGGAGACCTCGAAGTTCATGATCGCCGAGGAGTTGCCGTACTGGTCCAGGCCTCCGCCCTGCTGCACGTTGCCTGACACCGAATACGCGGCGAGGATCTCCTCGATGAAGCCGCGTGACTGCAGCGCCCGCGAGATCGTGCGCGGGAAGCCCGTGAAGGACGGCTGCAGGAACGCCCATGCGATCGCCGTGGAGCCCTCCGCGTCGCCGAGGTTGGAGATCGTGCCCTCCGGGAAGTTGGTCTCGATCGCGAAGTAGGCGCCGTCGTTGACCTTGTCGTTGCAGATCAGGGTCTGGGTGAACATCACCCAGATCGCTCCCTGCATCCCCGACGGCGTGCAGTTCATGGAATGCCATCCCCACGCCGAGCAGCCGTCGTAGTCGAGCTCGTATGTGCCGTCCCCGCCGATGCGGACCTCGAACGGCGAGTGCATGATGATGTCGCGGCGCGCGCGGGCGGGCAGCTGCTGCTTGTCGGCGAACTCCGCGTCGAATCCCGCCGGCGAGCGGTAGCGGCCGGGCACGGTCATCTCGCGTATGCGGGCCTTGAACGAGCGCCTGCCCTCCTCGATCACCTCACGGCTGAACTGCTTGAAACGGCCGACGCCCTCCTCGAGGAGGATCCTTTCGACGGCGTCGCGGATCATGTGGCATCCCGCGAGCCTCGTGCGCTCGTCGAGCAGGTAGTAGAGCGACGCCCGCGTGCGCTTGGAGCAGCGCTCCAGATGCCATCTGGCGAGTTCGTCGTTCTCGCCGATCTTCATGCAGGGCAGGTCGATGCCGTCCTCGTAGCGCATCGTGGGGCCGACCGGGACACCCCCAGGGGTGCTCGCGCCGATGTCCAGCACGTGGGTGACGCCGCCCGCCCAGGCGACCATCTCGCCCTCCCAGAAGATCGGCACGAACGTCTGGACGTCCGCGTTGTGGACGTCCCCGATGGTCGGGTCGTTGTTGGCGAAGATGTCTCCGGGACGGATGCCGGGGTTGTCCTCATACCCGTTGCGCACCATCCACTTGATCGCGTCGGACATCGTGTGGACGTGGACGATGATCCCGGTGGACAGCGCGAGCGAGTCGCCCTCGGGCGTGTAGAGCGCGAAGCACAGCTCTCCCAGCTCCCGCACGATCGGCGACGCGGAGATGTTCAGCGCCGTCTCGCGCGCGGAGACCAGGCCGCCGCGTATGCGCGAGAAGAGCTTCTCATAGCCGATCGGGTCGCTCGACATCATCTGGAGCTCATGCAGTCCGGCGTAGCGCCCGGTCTCGGCGAACAGCCGCTCTGAGTCCGACAGCATCTCGTCGAGCCTGCGCCCGTCCCAGCCGATCGCGCCGGCGGGCGTCCGTTCCTCTCGCGTGCTCTCAACCGTTGCCATCAGCGTGTACCTCCGTGCTCGTGAGGTGGAAGATGTGATGTCCGTCCAGGCGCGCGGTCCGACCCGGCGGGATCGCGAACGTGGTCGCCGAGTGCTCCACGATCGCCGGCCCCTCGATGGTGTTCCCCGCCATCACCGTCTCGAGCTGGTAGATGCGGCTGTCGACGTACCTGCCGGCGCTCGCCCTTCCCCAGTGGACGGGGCGCACCTGCTTCGGCTCGGGCGTGCCGGGCTCTTCCGGGAGGTCGGGAAGGTGGGGCTTCTCCACGTCCACCGTGCCGTGGACGATCACGTGCGTCACGAGGTAGCCGAACTCCGGGGAGCGGGCGGAGGATGCGTACACGCGGGCGTATGCGTCCTCGAAGCTCGCGATCAGCTCGTCCACGTGCGAGGCGTCCTGCAGCAGCGGGTGCGGGGAGACGAACTCGATGTCGTTCAGCTGCCCGTAGTACTGCATGCGCACGGCGTGGGTGAAGCGGATGTTCTCGCGGGCGATCCCGGACTTCTCGAACTCGCCGGCCACCCGGTCCTCGAGCCCGAGCCATGCTGCGGTGACCATCCCTCCGATGCCGGCCCTTTCGGCGTCGCCGAAGCTCGGGAGCAGCGGCAGGTCCACGGTCTGGTCGAAGCGATAGTCGAAGTCCGCGCACGCACATCCGAACGCGGAGAAGCCGGCGGCCCAGGCGGGCACCAGGACCTCCGCGTAGCTGACCCCCTCCGTGTAGCCGGCGACATGCAGGGGCCCGCCGCCGCCGTAGCAGAGCAGGGTGTAATCGGCCGGGGAGTAGCCCTTCCCCAGGATCCTTCCGACGGCCTCGTTCTTGAGGGTGTGCTCGAAGAGCTCGATGACGCCCGCGGCAGCCTCGTCCAGCTCGAGCCCGAGCGGCCCCGCTATCTGTCGCTGGACGGCGTCCCTGGCCAGCTCCATGTCCAGCTCGACTTCGCCGCCGAGGAAATAGTCGGGGTTCAGACGGCCGAGGACCAGGTTCAGGTCGGTGACCGACACCGTCTCAAGGCCGCCCTCCGGCCAGCACACGCCTATCCGCGAACCCGCCGAGTCGGGCCCGAGCTCGGGCCTGTTGGAGTTCGGGTTCACGCGCACGAACGAGCCGGTGCCCGCTCCTATCGAGTCGATGCGCACCAGCGGGATGTTCAGGACGAACCGCGCGATGTCGGGTGTCTGGGTTATCTCAAACCGCTCGTCTGTGATGAGCGCGATATCGAAGGACGTACCGCCGATGTCGGTGCACAGGATGTTCCGGACGTCCATCCGCTGCGCGAGCGCCTGACCGCCCACGACGCCGCCGATCGGTCCCGACACCAGGGTGCGCCCGAGCTGCTTGGCCTCGATCGAGATCGTCCCGCCGTGCGCCGCCATCACACGCAGCTCGAAAGGCGCGCCGCTGTCCTTCGTCGCCTCGCGCACCGCGTTGAGGGTCGAACGCGACGGCTCGGCGGCGTACGCCTCGAGGACCGTCGAGTTCAGCCTCGGCAGGTCCCTTCGCATCGGGTACAGCTCGGATGAGAGGAAGAGCGGAACCTCGCCGTCGATGCCGCGCCGGGCCTTCTCCTCCTCGATGATCTGCGCGATCCGCTGCTCGTGCGCCGGGTTGCGGTAGGAGAACAGAAGGGACACGACGATCCCCTGCACGTCCTGGTCGAGCAGCTCGACCGCCGCCGCGAGCGCGTCCTGCTCGCGCAGCGGCAGCACCTCGTCGCCGAACACGTCGATCCTCCCGCGCACACCCTTCATTCGCTCACGCGGGACGAGCGGCTCGTTGTGGAAGTGGGTCGCGAGATGCAGGCGGTCCGAGTAGGAGGAGCCCAGATACGTCTGGATGCCGCGCTCGAGACGCAGGTAGTCCTCGTGGCCCGCGTTCACGATGCAGCCGATGCGCAGCCCCTGGCGCTGCAGCAGCCTGTTGAGCATCGCCGTGCCCGAGTAGATCCCCGAGACGATCGGCGGGAACCCCTCGGCGGGAGTCGAATCCCATTGCGCCAGAGCGTCGCGCGCGGAGGCCATGAACCCGACCGACTCGTCCTGCGGGGTGGTCTGCGCCTTGCCGACGACGAACGAGCCGCTGCCGTCGACGATGAAGGTGTCGGTCATCGTCCCGCCTGCGTCGATCGCAAGGACACGCGGCACCCGTGCACCGTCTCCAGACATTCCAGCTCCTCGCCTCGATCAGTCCTGAGTCACACTTCGGGTGATCCGGATTCTCCCGCGGGTCGGGCTGTCTCGATCCGCATGCCCTACGTGTTCGCGCTCAGCGGAAACCCGAGGCCGCGGACCCCCGCGGGCGGCGGAGCACGTATCGTGGCGGGCATGTCCAGCCGCCTGCTGGCCCTGAACGGGATCGAACTGAGCGTGATCGAGGAGGGCGCGGGCCCGCTCGTGGTGCTCTGCCACGGTTTCCCCGAGCTCGCCTACTCCTGGCGCCACCAGGTGCCCGCCCTGGCTGCGGCCGGTTTCCGCGTGGCGGCACCCGACATGCGTGGCTACGGAGACAGCTCTGCCCCGCAGCATGTCGAGGCCTACGACATCGTCGAGCTATGCGGCGACATGACCGCACTCCTCGACGCGCTGGAGGAGGACTCCGCCGTCTTCGTCGGCCACGACTGGGGGGCGAACGTCGTCTGGCACATGGCCCTGCTGCACCCCGAGCGGGTGCGCGCGGTCGCAGGCCTCAGCGTCCCGTACGTGCCGCGCGCACCGGCGCTCCCGATGCCGATCATGCGAAGGCACCTGGGTGAGGACTTCTACATCTGCTGGTTCCAGACCCCCGGCGAGGCAGACCGGGAGCTCGCGAAGGACGTCCGCAGGACCCTGACCACTTCGCGTGCGTGGACCCGCGGCTGGGCGGACGACGAGTCCTGGACGCCGAAAGTGCCGCAGTGGCTGTCCGAGGAGGAGCTCGGCGTGTACGTCCGCGCGTTCGAGCGGACGGGCTTCACCGGCGGACTGAACTGGTACCGCAACATAGACCGGAACTGGGAGCTGACGGCGCCGTTCGCCGAGCGGCGCATCCAAGCGCCCGCGATGTTCCTGACGGGCGAGCTCGACCTCGTCAGGCAGTTCATGCCGGCGCAGGGGATGCGCGGATGGGTCACCGACCTGCGCGAGGAGATCGTCGTGCCGGGGGCGGGACACTGGGTGCAGCAGGAGGCGCCGGACGCGGTCAACCGCGCTCTCCTGGGGTTCCTGGCGGACCTGGGCGCCCGCTAGCCGAGAGCCGGAGCCGGAGCTTCCCGTCGCGGGCACCGCGGGACACGCAGACCGCTCGCCCTAGACGCGGGCGCGTGTAGACTCGCGAGGTCTTCGCAGCGACACCGGCGGGCGGTACGAAAGCGCGCAGCCAGCGCTCTGCGTACCGCACCAAACCAAACTTGGGAGGGACAGTTGAGCGCACAGGAGCTGGAACTAGGACCCGTTGACATCATCGTTATCGGCTACCCCGCCGACGCCCCGAGGACGGGCGAGGCGATACCGCTGTTCGTGGACCTCGTCGAGCGGGGGATCATCACCGTCCTCGACGTGCTGATGGTGAACAAGGACGAGTCGGGCAACTTCTCGGCGATCGAGATCGCAGACCTCGACGGAGACGGAGAGAACGACCTGCTGGTATTCCAGGGAGCGCGCTCGGGCATGCTCTCCGACGAGGACGCGGGCGTCGCCGCGCAGGAGCTCGCACCCGGCGAGAGCGCGGTGCTGATCTGCTTCGAGAACACGTGGGCTGCGCCGTTCGCCACCGCGGTTCGCCGTAACGGCGGACAGCTGCTCGCCTTCCAGCGTGTCGAGGCCCAGGACGTAATCGATTCCCTACAAGCACTCGACGCCGCCGACGCGGCGTCCTGAAACGAGAGGAGACCTGAGATGCCGCTTCTTCGCACCATGGCCCGCACAACTGTCATCGCCGGCACCGCCACGGCCGCATCGGGGCGTGTCCAGCGCCGCCAGCAGGGCAAATGGGCCGCGCAGGAACAGCAGCAGGCCGCGGCACAGGCTGCTGCAGCGCCGCCTCCTGCGCCGGCTCCGGAGCAGGAGGGCGACCCGATCGAGCGTCTCGCGCAGCTCGGTGATCTCCACAAGTCGGGGGTTCTCACCGACGAGGAGTTCGCCGTGGCGAAGTCGAAGATCCTGAACGCATGACCGGCGCCCCTGCGGGCGGCGCCCCGCCGCCCGCTTGGGACTGAAGGACCTCGCCCGCAACGCCGGCAGTCGCAGCCGGGAGTTCGCGGTCGAGGCGACCAGCCGGCTGGAGGAGATGCGGCCGCGGATGCCTGCGCTCGATGCGGCGCTGAACATCCGCGACCGCGACAAACGGGTGGCCGGCAGCGTCCTCGCGGGCGCACTGGCGTTCCGTCTGTTCACGCCGCTTCTTCCGCTGACGCTGCTCGGACTGGTCGTCCTCGGCTACAGCAGCACCGAAGAACCGAGCTCCACAGGCCATGTCGCGCACGACCTGGGGATCAAGGAATCCGCGCTCAACTCGATCGCGCACTCCGCAAAGCTCTCGCACGGCGACAGCATCGGGCTGCTCGCGTTCGCCCTGTTCGCCCTGCTCACCTCCTCGGTCTCGGCCACCCGCGCCATCAGGTCGGTGCACGCGCTCGCCTGGGGAATGCCGCTGAACCGCTTCCACAGGACGCTGGGCGCCGGGATCGCGTTCATCGGCTGGCTTGTCCTGCTGATAGCCCTGTGGGCGGCGGGAGCCTGGGCGCGCCAGGAACTCGGGTTCGCGGGGGTGATCGCGACCGCCGCCCTGATAGTCGCCTTCTTCGGAGCGTGGCTCGCGATCTCGATGGCGCTCCCGCATCCTCCCGGGCTCCCCTGGCGGGCGTTCATCCCGGGCGCGCTGACCGTCGCTGTCGGACTCGAGGTGATCCACCTAGTGACGGTGCTCTATCTCGCCCACAAGGCGGGAGAGCTGTCGGCCGCTTACGGGGCTCTCGGGACGGCGCTCGTCCTGCTGCTGTGGCTGTACCTGCTCAGCCGGCTGATCGTCGCGGCCGCGTTCCTGAACGCGACGTTGTGGGAGCGCGGGCACGCGAACGCCGGGGAGAGCTGAGCGGGTAGGGTCACCAGATGGCCAGACTGGACCCGATCGATCCCGCCGACGCGGACCCCCGTGTCCGTGCCGCGCTGGAGCGGCTGCCGCCGCTTGCGATCTTCGCCACCGTCGCGAACGCGCAGGGCACGTTCGTGAACTGGCTGCGGTTCGGCGGCGACTGCCTGGACGGCCGCCTGTTCGACCCGGTGCTGCGGGAGCTCGCGATCCTGCGTGTCGCACGGATGACACCGGGCGCCGGCTACGAGTGGGCGCAGCACGTGCCCATCCTGCTCGCTGTGGGCGGCACCGAGGAGCAGGTGGCGGCACTGCAGGCCGATGATCTGCAGAGCGACGCGCTGGGCCCGGACGGGAGGCTGGTGGTGCGGTTCACCGGCCAGGTGGTCAGCGACGCGACACCTGACGAGGAGACGTTCGCCGCGATGCGCTCCCGCTTCAGCACCGCCGAGATGGTCCAGCTGCTGCTGGTGATCGGCAACTACATGATGGTCGCGCGGATCATGGCCACGGCGCAGCTCGAGGTCGACGCGGTTCTCGGCTCCGACGTCATCGCCGGGGCACAGCGCGAGCAGGAGGGCAGGCGGCCGTGAGGGCGCGGCCCGCCGCTCAGAGGGTGCTCGCCGCGCGGTAGACCGAGCGGCCGAAGCTCACCGCGGCGGCGTGCGGGTCGCCCAGCGAGCGCACGTCATCCCAGTCGAGCAGGAACTCGCCCAGCTCAGCATCCCAGTGTGCCGGCGCAGGATCGATCGCCGCGGATGAGAGTCCGTCGGGCGCCGGTTTCGCGTATGCGTAGAAGGCGGGCCTCTCGTGACGCTGGTCGCCGGGCCACCATCCCACGGCGATCTCGATCTCCTCGCCGGGCCCGTCCGCCGCATGGGGGTGGAACAGAGACACCGCGAGGTCGAAGGACCCCCACCACGCGTTCACCGGCGTGGAGCGGCCGTTGTGCTGCGCGCGCACAGCCGAGAGGACGAGCGCCGCCGCGATGGCCGCGGCGTGGTAGCGCGCCACGGCGCCCGGGTCGTAGGTGTGGTGCTCCTCATCCTCGTCGAGCGGGACGGTCCACGGGACCTCCTGCGGCTTCGGGTTGATCTCCACCTCCCCGACCAGCCCGGCCACCCCCGCCAGGAGCTCTCTCGTGACGGCGCCGACGGGCCGGTCCGGGGCCAGCGCCACGCGTGCCGCGCGCCCGTCGCTGTGTTCGACCACCGCCTCGTGCGCGTGCAGGTCAAGGACCGCGACCAGCGCACCCGACCCGTCGGGAGCCGGCAGCGGCCTGGTCTCCCACCCTCTCGCGGTCAGCCGCAGAGCCGTGTGTTCCAAGCGGGGCTCGGGAGGCGCGAGCACGACCGCGAGCTTGCCGAGCACCTGCGTGTGGGCGTGGAGCGTGTCGCAGCTCCCACGCCAATCGTCGAGTCCGAGCTCGGGCCAGGCGGCCGACATGAGCTCAACCATAGCGCCGGCACGCGATCTGCTTCGAGCCGACCGCGGTTCCCTAGACTGCGGCGCGGTGAGCGAGCCCGCCGACACCCGGAGGCTGCTGGTCCTGCAGCACATCGGCTGCGAGCCTCCCGCGGCCTACGGGGACGTGCTCGAGGAGCGCGGGATACCTGCTGACACCGTGAACCTGCACGCCGGCGAGCCTCTCCCGGACGTGCGGGACTACGCCGGCATCATCGCGATGGGCGGCCCGATGGGCACATACGACGACGCTGCTGCACCCGTGGCTGGCGCTGGAGAAGCGGGAGATCGAGCGGGCGGTCCGCGCGGGCATGCCCTTCTGGGGCGTCTGCCTGGGAGCCCAGCTGCTCGCCGCCAGCCTCGGCGGCCGTGTCCACCCGGGCCCGCAGCCCGAGGTCGGCGTGCTCGCGGTGAGCCTCGCGCCCGCAGCGGAGCACGACCCGGTGTTCGGCGCTGCCCCGCCTGTCTTCGACGCGCTCCAGTGGCACGGGGACACATATGAGCTCCCGGAGGGAGCGGTGCGGCTCGCGGGCTCAGAGCTTTATGAGCAGCAGGCGTTCGTCTTCCGGCGCGCCTACGCGCTGCAGTTCCATATCGAGGTCTCCGCAGACCTGCTTTCCGAGTGGACGACGGTGCCGGAGTATGCGGCGAGCCTCGCGGCGCTGCCGGGCCCGGATCCTGCGGCGCAGCTGATCTCGCAGGCCCGCCGTGCGCAGGAGGAGTCGGTCGCGCTCGCGCGCTCGCTCTTCAGCCGGTGGCTCGAGCGGGTCGCCGGCCTCGCGAGCGGCCAGTCATAGACGCGAGCCCTCGATGACGACACGGACGGTGTGCAGCAGCCGGTCGCTCGCGCCGCGGACGCTGCCGCCGAGCTCGAGGGTCCGCTGGATGTAGGTGAGCGTTTCCTCCGTCAGCCGCTCGCCGGGAAGGACGTTCGGGATACCCGGCGGGTATGTGGCGAGCGACTCGGCGGCTATGCGGCCCACCGCCTCGGCGGCGGGGACCACCTCCTGCTCACCCAGGTACGCCTCGCGCGGCGTCATCGCGAGTTCACCCCACGGCGGCGCCGTGGCGAAGCTCGACTGAGCGCCGCTCGGGTTCGAGGCCGACACGTTCGACGGCCGCCCGCAGAGCCGCCACCAGGCGGCCCGCCTCCGGGAGGCGGCGCTCGCCCATCCCGAACACCGCCACGAGGACGTTCTGTCCGTAGAGCTCGAGGTTGATGTCGTCGTTCTCCCGGAGCATGGGCGCGAGCTCGTAGCCGCTCGCCGCGACCCCGCGCACGTCGACGGCCATGCGCAGCGGGTCGTAGGCGAAGACGCCGGGCCGTCCGGCGAGGCGATCGTCCAATACGTCCAGCCCCTCGATCGCACGGATTTCCGCGCGGGTGGTGGCGAGTGTCCCCATCGTGTACTCGAGCAGTTCGCGGCCGTGCACTGCCGCCTGCCGGCGTGCTGCGTCGAGCGAGGCGAACAGCAGGGAGTTGGGGCTCGTGGACTCGGTGAGCGTCACCGCACGGTCGACCATGTCCTCGCCGATCCGCTGTGCTGCGCCGTGGCCGAGGTGGAGCATCGCGGACTGGGTGAGGCTTCCGACGATCTTGTGCGTGCTGGAGATCACAAGGTCGGCTCCCGCCGAGAGGGCGTGCTCGGGAAGCCGCTCGTGGAAGGCCATGTGTGCCCCCCACGCCTCGTCGACGATGAGAGGGACATCGTGGGAGTGGGCGACCTCGGCGAGCGACCGGATGTCGGCGACGGCGCCGAAGTAGGTGGGCGAGATCACCCATGCCCCGACGGCACCCGGCGTCCGTGCGAGCGCGGTGTCGAGCGTCTCCGGTGTCAGGCAGTGCGCGACGCCGAGTTCGGCGTCGACCTCGGGCGCGGCGAACGTCGGGCGCATCCCCGACATCACGAGCGAGTCGATCGTGCTGGAGTGGGCGTTGCGCTGGACGACCACTTCGCTGCCGAGATGAGCCAGCGCGAGGCCGGCCGCGAGGTTCCCCTGCGAGGCGCCGTTGATCAGGAACCAGGCGCGCCGGGCACCCCACGCGTCGGCGGCGAGACGCTGAGCGAGCTCGAAGGGCGTCGGGTCCACGCCCACATCGATGCCGTGTGTGAGAGCCGGGATGTCCATCCGCAGGGCCTGCTCGCCGATGGCTTCCAGCAGGCCGGGGTCCGCGCCCTGCCCGCCCTTGTGGCCGGGCACGTGCAGCCGTGCCGGGTTCCTGCGCGCGTACTCCAGCAGCGCGTCCACGTAGGGCGTGTGGTTCTGCTCCATCGCGCCTACGTTATCCGGCCGTCCAGGAGGCCACTCTCGCGCAGCCAGGCCTCGCTGCGGCGCATGCCCTCCTCGAGGCCGACCCGCGGCTCGTATCCCAGCATGCGCCGGGCCTTCGAGATCGAATAGGTCCCCGTGCGGGTCATGTATCGCACCGCGGCGGGGTTGATCTCGCCCGCACGTGAGAGCCGGCGCTCCAGCACCGCCTGGGCTCCGGTGAGGGCCAGCAGCAGGCGGGTGGGAGCGGTCCTCACACGCGGCTTGCCGGCCATCCATGCGATCCGCCCGAAATACTCGCCGGTGCTGACGCCCTCGCCGCCGGAGAGCGTGATCACCTGCCCGGCTGCCGCCGGAGAGCGCACCGCGGCGATGATCCCCTCGACGAGATCGTCGACGTAGACCGGACTGTGGATGCCCTTCCCGCCGGCGGGGAGGACCAGGCGGCCGCGCTGGATCTCCTGCAGCGGCGTGAGCACCCACGGCCTCGAGCCTGGCCCGTACACATCGCCGGGCCTGATCACCGTCACCTGCGCCTCGCCCGCAGCGTGAGCCTGCAGGACGATCTGTTCGCCCGCGATCTTCGTGTCCACATACGGGACTCCGAGCAGCCTCACCGGATGCTCCTCGACGACGCCGTCGGGGAAGTCGTTGCCGAACACGGTCACGGAGGAGAGCTGTATGAAGCGGCCCGCGCCCGCTGAGAGCGCGCAGTCCAGGGCGTTGCGGGTGCCGAGCACGTTGACGCGGTGAAAGTCCTCAAGGCCGGCTCGGAAGGACACGATCGCCGCGGTGTGGATCACGGCGTCGGCGCCCGCGGCATGCTCCTGCCAGGAACCGGGAGTTGAAACATCGCCCGCGCACACCCCGAGCCCGGGGTCCGCTCGCGCGTCCACCCCGGTGACCTGGACTCCATCGGAGCGCAGGCGCGCGGCGATCGCGCCGCCGATGAAGCCGAGCGCGCCCGTTATGAACACCTTGTTCAGCGCCAGCTCAGACATCGTCGATCGCTGCCATGCCGGGTGCGGGCCGCCCCGGCGTCGCCATCCCGGCCCGATGAGCTCTCGCCGCCCGCACGCCGGCGAGTCTATTTGTGCTCGCAGACACCGGGCAACCACCGGCCGGCGGCGGGATCCTCACGCGGCGAGCGAGCGGCGCCGCTCGGTGGCGAACAGCGACATCGCATACCTCCCGGCCGGGTGCTCGCGGACCCGCATCACGAGCGAGCGGGTCGCGGGCCGGACGAAACGCGGGTCGGGCAGTGCGACTGCGTACTCCGCAGGCCACGTGAGGGCCGCGGACATGCAGGCGAACGTCAGATCGGCCGCCCCGAAACGCTCCCCGTACAGGAACGGCCGTCCGTCGGCGAGCAGCGCGGCGACGAAATCCATCTCCCGCCAGAGCGTCGCCTCATCCCCGGCCTGTACCGCCGGAGAGATCCCGAGTACGCGGCGCGCGAACCAGAAGAAGACCGGCCACGCCATCCTTATCGCGCGGTCCTCCCACACCGGGACGCCCTGGTTGTTGTAGTCGAGCATCAACCTGCGCTGGGGAAGCATGTGGACGTACACGAGCCTGCGGGCCGGACGGCCCCAGGAGCGCGTCGAGGCGGGCGCACGTATCGAGCTCCTGCAGTCGCACGAGCGGATCCTGCGAGAACAGCCGGTGCTCCGGCGGCGTTCGCTCGTCGACCCATTCCAGGATCTGCTGGGACTCGCCGATCAGCGCCCCCGTCGGTGACGAGGACCGGGACGGTCACGCCCCCGCCCGCCCTGCGGGCCGCGAGCTGATGGATGCCCTGCACATGGGGCTCTTCGCGGTAGCCGATGCCTGCGCGCTCGAGTGCCCAGCGGGCCTTCTCGCAGTAGTGGCTGATCGGGATGGTCACGAGCCTCGGCTGCACCATCCGATTATCGCCTTGCGCGACGGATGCGACTAGGGGAGCTCCGCCTCGCGCCGCCACGCCGGGGGATACGGGAGAGGCGTGAGGGTGCCCTCGACGCGCGCGCGCACCGACTCGAACGCCGGCGGCAGGGAGAGGCTCTCACCGAGATGCCCGGGGTCCTCGTCGACCGCGAAACCAGGGCCGATAGTCGCGAGCTCGAACAGGACGCCGCTCGGCTCACGGAAGTAGACGGACCTGAAGTAGAAACGGTCGATCACGGGGGTCGGGTGGGCACCGGCGTCCGAGACCCGCGTCCTCCACTGCTCAATCTCCTCGGGCTGGCAGGCAAAAGCGATGTGGTGGACGCTGCCGGCGCCCTGCACCCGGTTGATCTCAGGCGGCGCAGGGTCATACGCGTAGAACCCGCCCCTGTGCTCGCCGCGGACCTCCCATCGCTCTGCCTGGCGCCGGGTGAAGCCGAGCACCTGGGATAGCAGGTGCTCGCTCCCCGCCGGCCTGCCGGCGTAGGCGCGGGCACCCTCGAATCCGAGCAGCGCGTTCTCGGGAGGGATCTCAGGCGAGATCGCCCTCAGCGGCTCGTCGCCGGAATCGGAGAGCACGAGCTCGTGTTCGAGCCCCTCCGGGTCGGAGAAGAGGAGACTGGACCCGCTCAGCTCGCTCGTGACCCCGGCGCCGGCGAGGCGTTCGCGCCAGAACTCAAGCGCCTGCAGGGACGCGACCCGCCAGAGGATCCTGTGGATCATCCCTCCGCCCGCGCGGCCGCGTGCGGCCCCGGTGTACTCGAAGAACGTGAGGTCCATACCCGGCGAGCCGAGCTCGTCGCCGTAGAACAGGTGGTAGACGCTCGGGTCGTCCTGGTTGACGGTCTTCTTGACCATCCTCAGCCCGAGCACACCCGAGTAGAACTCGACGTTCGCAGTTGCGTCGCCCGTGATCGCGCTGATGTGGTGTATGCCCTCGAGCTTCATTGACGCCCCCGGGTTGGTTTGAGGCTCACCCTAGCGAGGACGTGGCCGGCCATGCCATGATCGGCGCGTGCAGGACGGATCACTGATTCCCCACTTCGGCCGCGCGCGGCGCGACCCGCGGCTCGCCGTGCTCGAGGGTTTTCACCCCCTGAAGCACGCCCTGCGCTTCGGCGCGGCGGTGCTCGAGGTCTACACCGACGACGCCGAGCAGCTCGAGCGCCTGGCGACAGGGCTTGCTCCGGACCTGCGGGCGCGCATCGGTGCGCTCGCACGACCCGTCGACACCGCCGTGTTCGAGCGGCTGGCGCCGCTCGCCCCCTCCACGCGGGTGATCTCTCTCGCGCTGCGGCCCGAGGTCGACGCGGTGGCCGTGCTCAGGGACAGCAGCCCGTCGCCGATAGTGCTGCTGGAGGATCCGCGGGACCTCGGAAACATGGGTGCCAGCGTCCGTGTGTGCGCTGCAGCGGACATCGCGGGGGTGCTCACGACGGGCAGCCACGACCCGTGGCATCCCGATGCGCTGCGTGGGGCGGCCGGCCTGCATTTCGCGCTCGCCGTGGCGCGGATAGACGGGCTCGCCCCGCTGCGCGAGGGCGGCAGGCCGCTGGTGGCGGTGGACCCCGGCGGGGATCCGCTGGACCCGTCGGCGATCGACCCGCGCGCGGTGCTCGCGTTCGGCACGGAGCGCAACGGCCTCAGCGACGCACTGCTCGAGCGGGCGGACAGCCGGCTCAGCATCCCGATGCGTCCCGGCGTCTCGAGCCTGAACCTCGCCACGTCCGTCTCGGCGGTGCTCTTCGCCAGGCGTGCCCTGCTGTCCGCGTGACGGCGGCGCCGCGGCGCGAAACGGCTCCTACGCGGGGTTCTGCGCCGCCCAGCGGACGATCTCGCGGGAGTCGTCGATCACGGTCCCGTCGTCCAGTACGAGTGTTGGGACCCAGCGGTTCCCCGTGAGCTCCTGCACCTCGCGCCGGCCGGACGTCCTGTTCAGGGCCGCGGGGAGCGGCGCGAAACCGTAGGACTTGACGACCTCCGGCTCATAGCCGGCATCCCTGAGGGCATGGAACGCATTCGCGCACGGGTGTCCGCCGGGCCGCGGCGTCGGGAAGGTTCCCCAGCAGACGTAGAGCTTCAAGAGACCGTCAGCGTGCCTTCCATGCCGGCCTGACGGTGTCCCGGGACCGAGCAGTAGAACGTGTACTTCCCGGGTTTGAGGATGAGAGAGCACCTTGGACCCGCCGGCGAAGGTCGGGGTGGCTCCCAGCACGCTGCTGCCCTGCGCGATCGTGATGTTGTGTTCCAGCGGCGACATGTTCGTCATCGTGATCGTGACCCTCCCCGCCTTCGCGGCGAGCGCCTTCGTCGAGTAGGCGAGGGCGCCGCTCGGGTTCGCGGCGATGCTCAACGATGTTCCCGCCGCGACCGTCGGGGTCGGCGATGCGGTGCTGGGGGCTTTCGTGGTCGCGGTGGGGGTCGTGCTCGCCGTCGTCGTGCTCGTCGTCGTGCTCGAGGTGGTGCCTTCGGCTTCCACCGGCAGGACGCTCGAGGTCGTGGTCGTCGCGTTGCTCGCCTTCGCGGGCGGGCCCGCGGTGACGACCGCCATCGACGCCGCCGCGATGACCAGGATCGCTGTGACGGCGATGACGCCGCGCTGGCCCTGGATCGTGCTCGGGAAGTCGCCGCGGCGCCCGAGGACGAGCGAGACGAACAGCGCCCAGCACACCAGCAGTCCTCCCGCGATGTAGAACGGGACCTTGCTCTTCTCGGCAGCCAGGATGGGCGCCAGCTGGACGGCGAGTGTGTGCATCGGGCGCGAGCCTAGCCTATGAGGTCACGGACATGCTGCGTGGCGTGATGCCCGTGGCCCCCCAGCCCTCCGCTCACGCTCCGTCCGGCGTGTCCTGGCCGGCCTCCGCCGCCTCCCCGCCGACCGCCGGAACGGGCTCGGGCGGAACGGCGGGACTCGGTATCTGAGCCTGTGCCGGCGCGGGCTGCAGGCCAGGCTCCGACCGTGACGCACGCAGCTCGTAATCCCTGCGGGTGCCGAGGTCGGCGCCCGCCAGCACGCGGTCGGCCTTCATGGCACGCGACAGGCCCTCCGAGAACGTGCGCGGCAGCAGCGCCGAGAGCGTCACGGTGCGCCTGGCGGACTTCGGCACGTACACGTCGACGATCTTCAGCTGCAGAGCTTCGACGACGGCATCGGCAACTTCGGCCGGCTCCAGGTTGCTCATGCCACGCGCCTCTCCGAGGCCGGAGCCCAGCTCGGTGTTGACGACGTACGGCATCACGTAGCTGACGTCTATGTGCGCGTCCATCAGACGCAGCTCGCCGCGCACCGCCTCGGTCAGCCCGACGACGCCGAACTTCGTCGCCGAGTACGTCGCGCCGCCGGGAGCACCGAACTTGCCGGCCTGCGAGGCGATGTTGACGATGTGGCCGCGGTCGCGGGGGATCATCCTGTCGAGCGCGATCTTCGTGCCGAGGATCACGCCGTGAAGGTTGATGTCGACCATCCGTTTGGCGGTCAGGTCGTCCTCGTCGATGAAGCGTCCGACCTGCATGATCCCCGCGTTGTTGACGAGCACGTCGAGCGGGCCGAGCTGCTCCTCGGCGGAGTCCAGGAACTCCGTGAAGGAGGCCCTGTCGGTCACGTCGAGCGGGATCGCGACAGCGCTCGGGCCGAGGTCCTCGGCCGTCGTCTGCGCCGCGGCGAAATCCACGTCCCCTATCGCGACGCGCATCCCGTGGCGAAGGAACGCCTCCGCGGTGGCGCGGCCTATGCCGCGGGCCGCACCGGTGATGGCGGCGGTCTCTCCTGCGAGGATCCTGGGCTGTTTGGCCATGGCTCTGCTCCTGACGTGTGCCGAAGATTGGGTGCGTCCCGAAAGCTAGCGCGCCGCCGCCGGCCACGCTCCGCGGGTAGTAGGGTTGGCCGATGCCGTTCTTCACTTTTGAGGGACATCGCATCGCCTACGAGGAGTTCGGCGGTGGGCCGGCGGCCGTCACCGACTCGGGCTCGCGGGGAAGGACGGCGGCCCGCGCAGCCGCCGCGGGACGGCCGCTGATCCTGGTCCACGGGCTGCTGCTCAACCAGGAGATGAACCGGCCGCTCGCCGAACAGCTCGCCGCCCACGGCAACCACGTGATCACCGTCGACCTTCTCGGCCATGGCCGCTCGGACCGCCCGCGCGACATGTGGAAGTACTCGATGGCGATCTACGGCGAGGAGATAGTCGGGCTGATGGATCACCTCGGGCTCGAGCAGGCCGTCGTGATGGGGACCTCGCTCGGCGCCAACGCGGCACTCGAGGTCGCCGCCCACCACCCTGAGCGCCTTCGCGCGATGGTGATCGAGATGCCAGTGCTCGACAACGGGCTGCTCGGCAGCGCGCTCGCCTTCACACCCGTGCTCGTGGCGCTCACGTTCGGCGAGCCGGTGATGAAGGTCCTAGCCCGCACGGCCCGTGCGGTCCCGCGACGGGTGCTCCCCCATCTCGGCAACGTGTGGCTCGATGTCTTCAGGCAGGAACCGGGTCCCGGCGGGGCGCTGTTGCAGGGCCTGTTCTTCGGCCGCATAGCGCCGCCCCGCAGCGAGCGGCGGACGTTCAAGACGCTGACCCTGGTGCTCGGACATCCGCGGGATCCGGTGCACCCGTTCTCCGACGCGGGCATGCTCGCCGGCGAGATGCCGAACGCGCGGCTGATCGAAGCGGAGTCCCTGATCGAGCTGCGCACCAGGCCGGACCGCCTGATCGGCGAGATCGCGTCGTTCCTGGACGAGGCGTGGTCTCCTGCGCGGCGGCGGACGACCCGCCGTCCCGCCAAGCGCGCCCGCAGCAGCGCCGGCTAACCCGCGGGGAAGATTTCGATTTCGTTCACGTCGACGTGCCCTGGCGCCTGTTCTGTGCCGACGGCGCTCGCGGGAGCCCGGCTTATCCAGAGCACGATCTGGGCGAAGGCCTCGCTGGAGTTCAGGACCTTGAGGTGGGTCTTCTTGGTGGTGGTAAGCACCGAATGGCTGAGCGGCACCCATGCCGGGTCGGTGATCGAGTTGGGCGCCGTGTGAGCCGTCGTCCCGTAGAACTGCACCCTCATCCCGACGGTCGAGCTGATCAGTTCGACCGCTGACAGTTTGCGGCTTTTGCCGAGGTTCACGAGGACACCCACGGCCATCGCGGGCGCCTTGTCGGGCTGGACCTGGGCGGTCCATGCCGTCGAGGGGTCCCCGTCGATCGTCAGGCTCGGGTCGCCGTAGCCGGACGCCGGGTAGCCGTAGGGGTTGTAGGTCGAAGCGGCGTTGGTGTCGAGCAGCAGCGCCGACTGCGTTTCGGGTGTTTCTTCCGGCGATTCTGTTGTGGTCGTCGTCGTGCTCGTCGAGGTCGTGGGGGTCGTGGTTGTTTTGACCGCCGTTTTCGGGATCGTGGGCGTCACCGGAATCTTCGGGGTCTTTACGGCTGGAGTGCTCAGCGCCGGCGTGGTGGGAACGGGCGTGGCCGGGGTCGTGGGAGCCGGCGTGACGGGGGTGCTCGCGGCGGGCACGTGGACGACGGCGACCGTGTTCACGTGGGGCTTGGCGTGTTTGCTGAGCGCCGCGACGGCCGCTCCGGCGGCGGCGAGCGCGAGCACGGCGGCGGCGATCAGGATCACTCCCGCCGACCGCCAGCCACCCGAGGACAGGCTGCCGGGTGCTCCGGCGCCGCACTGCAGGCACCAGTCCTGGTCGGGGCTCATCGGGGCGCCGCAGTTCGCGCACGTGCGCTCGTCCACGGAGGGCGCCTGGCCCGCCGGCGGGCCAGGCGGCTGCGCGCCCGGCTCGGGTGCAGAAGGGGGATCGACTACCAATGCGGCCACTGCCGGGATTCTACCCCTGCGCCAGCCCCGCGGCGGCGATCAGAGCGGCGCGCCCAGGCGCCTCAGCGCGGTGCGGGAGGACCACCGGGAACGATGTCGCGGCCCGTGGGCTGCATCTCGGCGTCGAGCTCTAGCTGCCAGTAGTAGCGGGTGAAGGTGCTTCCGACCCGGAACTCGCCGACGTGGGGCTGCACGCTCTCCCCCGCCGCCATCCGCACGATCAGCTCCGGGTATGTGCGGCCCGGCAGCGCCGCGAGCGTGGGTGCCGGGAAGGCACCCCCGAAACGCGTGTTGACGTCCGTGATGCCGAGGCCTATGTCCGGGTCGCGGAAGACCTGGATCGTCGCGGGACCGCGCACGCCGAGGGCCTGCATCGCGGTGCGCCCCAGCTCGATCAGCTCCTCGTCGAACACCACGGCGCCCTTGATCGACTCTCCCCCGCGCGACTCGAGCATGGTGCGGGGGATCGCGTTCAGGCAGCGGCCGTCGAGGTCTCCGAGGCAGTCGATCGACATCTCGGGTCCGTTCATCGCCCGCTGCACCATCGCCGGCTCCTCGACGTAGTCGATGAAGAAGCGCGCCTGGGCGGCATCCTTCGCGAGGTGGATCGAGCGGGCGCCGGAGCCGCGGCGGGGCTTGATCATCACCGGGTATTCGACGGCCGTCAGGTCGTCGTGCGGGAGGACCGTGGGCGGCGAGGGGAGCCCGAGTTCCTGCAGCAGCAGGTGAGCCTCGTACTTGTCGTATGTTGCCGCCGCGACCGCGCGCGAGGGCACCATCGAGGGGAGCCTGCCCTCTTCGCGGGCGACCGCGAGCACCTCGATGTCGAGGTCCGTGAGCGGCAGCACGGCTCCCACGCCGTGCTCCTCGCATAGCCGCTCCAGGGACGGCACGTAGCCCGGGTCGGCGATCAGCGGCACGGCAGTGCGGATATGCGCCGCGTACTGCGCCGGCGCGAGCGGCGCCGGGTCCGCGACGATCGTCCTGGTCAGCCGCGCGAAGCACGACACGATGTCGTAGCGCTTGCCGGCACCCGTGAGGAGGATCGCCGGAGGGCTCACAGCTCCCCCTCCCAGCCGCCGGCCGACCCCTTGTAGAGGTCCGAGCCCCCGAGCACCATCTGCACGGTGCGCAGCAGGATCCTCAGGTCGAGCGACAGCGAGCGATGTTCGATGTAGTACAGGTCGAGCTCGATGCGCTCCGGCCAAGGCAGGCTCGCCCTCCCGTTGACCTGAGCCCACCCCGTGATCCCGGGTCTGATCGCGAGCCTCCCGCGCTGGCGCGGGGTGTACTCGTCGACCTGGAACTGGAGGGTCGGCCGCGGACCGATCAGCGACATCTCGCCCCTCAGGACGTTCACGAGGTTCGGCAGCTCATCGAGTGAGGTCCGGCGGAGCACCTCGCCGACCCTGGTGATACGCGGATCGCTCTCGTTGACCGCGAGCCCGGCCCCGATGTGTTCGGCGCCGTCGACCATCGTGCGGAGCTTCAGGACGTCGAACGGCCGGCCGCCCAGCCCGACCCGTCGCTGCCGGTAGATGACGGGACCCCTGCTCTCCAGTCGGATCGCGATCATCGCCGTGAGGATCAGCGGGGTGCTGAGCACGAGGGCGGCGGCGGACACGCAGATGTCGACGGCACGGCGGATCATTCCGCGGACAATACGGCGCTGCGGACCTTCAGCGGGTCCCCTGCGCCGCCTCCCACGACGCGGAGGTCCCGTGGCGAAGCCAGTCCCAGAGACCGGCGGCCGGGGACGCCGTCGTCAGGACGTAGTAGCGGGCGATCAGCAGCGGCCGTGCCCGCCAGCCACCGGCGAGGGCGGCCGCGGCGAGTAGCAGGAGCTGGAGCGCGAGGGTCACGGTGTACACGGTGCCGGCGCCTGCGGCGACGAGCGCGAGGTTGCAGGCGAGCGCCAGCAGATGCAGGAGCGGCGTGCTGTAGCGCAGCACGCGGTGGGAGAACACCATCACCGCGTAGCCGGGGCTGTAGCCGCGGGGCGAGAGCATCCCGCCGCGCAGGACGATCGGCCAGGTGTGGCTCATCATCCGCCGCTTGCGGGCGAACTCGCCGGTCAGGGACGGCACCATCTTCTCGGTGGCGCGGGCGTCGGGCACGTACACGGCCCTCATCCCCCGCTTGACGATGTTGAATGGAAGCGACAGGTCGTGCCCCATGATCGGATCCACGACGATGTAGCTGTCGCTCCGCGTCGCGTAGATCGCCCCGTTGCCGGCGGTGATCGAGCTCAGGCGGGACTCCATCGAACGGACCGTGAGCTCGTAGCGCCAGTACAGGCCCTCCTGGTTGCCCGCGTCCGCGCCGGTCGCGGCCTGCACGAAGCGCACCTGTCCGCATGCGTATCCCACGTCGGGATCCGCGAACGCGCCGACCAGCACCCGCGCGGCGTCGGGCTCCCACAGGGCGTTGGCGTCGGAGAACGCGAGGATCTCGCCGCTGGCCCGCTGCACCGCCGCGTCCTGCGCCCTGATCTTGCCTCCGCGGACGAGGTCGAGCACGAGATCGGCACCGGCCCTGCGGGCGCCGGCTGCGGTGCCGTCGGTGCAGCCGTCGCACGCGACGATCACCTCGAGCAGCTCTCGCGGGTAGTCCTGAGCGAGCGCGTTGGCCACCTTCGCCCCGATCACGGACTCCTCGTCGTGCGCGGCGATGATCAGCGACAGCGTCGGGAGCGGCGCCGGGGCCGCCGCGGCAGGGGCGCCGCCGGACAGCCGCACGGCGAGCGAGAGCGCGAGCGCGTAGCCGACCTGCGTCCACACGATCAGGACACACGAGAGCCAGAAGAGCACCTCGAGCACGACCGTCATCGGCGCGGGCCGCCGTCGATCAGCATCTCGTAGAGCTCGAGCGTGCTGCGGGCCGCCTCGCGCCAGGAGTAGGGGCCGGCCGCGGCCGCACGCGCCCGCTCTCCCATCTCGCTCAGCGCGCTGTGGTCCGCGAGCAGCTCGACCAGCGCGGTGTGCAGCGCCGCCTGGTCCCCGGCGCGGAACGTGCGCGCCGCTCCCGTGCGGGCGATCTCCGGAAAGCCACCGACGTCGCTGAGCAGCATGGGCTTCCCGAACGCCAGCGCGGTGAACAGGACACCCGACTGGTCGATCTCACGGTAGGGGAGCACGACCAGGGCCGCGCGCTCGAAGTGCTGGGCCATCTCCGCGTCGGAGAGGTACCGGGGCTCCAGTGTCGCGCCGGGCGGCAGCGCGGCGCGCAGCCCCGAGATGTCCATCCGTGGCATCCCGGCGACGATCAGCCGGGCGTTCTCGATCCCGCGCCACGCCTGCAGGAGCAGGTCGATCCCCTTGTACGGGCGCATCAGGCCGAAGCACAGCACCACAGGAGGACCGTCCGCAGGCGGCGGGGTGGCTCCGGGTGCCGCGAGATGCTCGAATGCCCCGTGCGGGATCACATGGACGCGGCCGGCGTTCACTCCGAGCTCATCGATCAGTCTGTCGCGGCCGTGCTCTGAGTGGACGACGACGGCATCGAAGCGCGAGTAGAGCCTGCGCTGCGCGCCGCGCTGGCCGGGCCGGGGCTCGCGCGGAAGGATGTCGTGCGCCGTGAGCACCAGCGGACGGCCGGCAGGGAGCAGGTGCCCGTCGAGATGCTGGACGGTTAGCCACTGGAAGTGGACGATGTCCGCAGCGGCGGCGGCGCGCCGGTAGCGCAGCATGTCCGGGACGTGCTCCGCGAGCTTGACCGCGCGGCGGGCACGGGCAGAGCCGACGCGCGCCGCCAGGCGGTAGAAGTCCTCCACCCGCGTGTAGCCGTCGGCGGTTGCGAGCGTGCCGTGGGCGAAGCGGCTGGTGTGGAGCTCCACGTCGGCTCCCGCGGCGGCCATCGCCGCGCAGAACGCGTGGTCATAGGGCGGCGTGTAGGCGGACGGGTCCAGGACGTGTACTCGCACGGGGACTGACAATAGGCGCGGATGGGGCGAGAATGCCCGCATGGCGGATGACGAGGTGCCCGATTCGGGCGTGCGGCCGGAGCTCAGCTACTGCGTGGTGAACACCTCCCAGAGGCAGCTGCTGCTGCGGGGGCTTGACGCGATCGGCGCCGAGCGCACGGGGCTCGCGTTCGCCACGGAGGTGCTGGTGCTGGACAACGGTTCGCGTGACGGCTCCGCCGAGGCGGCCGCGCGCCACCCCGCCGTCGACGAGCTGATCGCGCTGGACCGCAGGCGCGGGAAGGGCGAGAACGACTCCGAGCTGCTGCGCCGCGCTCGCGGCCGCTACGCGCTGCTGCTCAACGAGGACTCCGAGCTGCGTCCCGGCGCCACGCTGGCGCTGTGGCAGGCCCTGCAGGCCCGGCCGGACGCCGCGTGCGCGGGAGCGCGGCTGCTGAGGCCCGACGGCGCGGGGCAGGCGTGTGCTTGGCGTTTTCCCACCGTCGCAGGCGCCTTCGCGGGCGCGCTCATGCTGCACCGCCTCTACACGGTCCAGAGCCACGGCTCCCACACGCGCGAGGTCGACTGGTGCCAGTCGGCCGCACTGCTCGTGCGCACCGAGGCCGCGCGCGAGGTCGGCTGGCTTGACCCGGCGTTCTTCGTGTACTCCGACGAGGTGGACTTCGCCAGGCGGCTGCGCGATGCGGGCTGGCGCAGCCTGTACGTGCCCCAGGCCGTCGCGGTCCACCACGAGCAGCTGTCGACCGGCGCCGTCCCCGAGCGGCGGATCGTGGAAATGGCACGGGGCAGGGACCTGTACATGCGCAAGCATCATTCGGCGGCGAGCGCCCTGCTCGTGCGCTGGCTGACGGCATGGGCGTACGGGCTGCGCGCGCTGGCGGCGCTCGTCATGCCGGGCCACAGCTCCTCGCGTTACCTTGCGCACGCGCGCGCGTCGCTGCACCCGTCCAGGGGCGAGGGGCTCCGTGAGGCGGCCGAGAGGTACAACCGCGAGGGACAGGAGCCTCCTCAGATGTCGCGCAGCGGATCCTCCGCGTAGGCCTCCACGTCCCCGTGGCCGGCGCGGAACGCCGCGATCCGCCCTCTGCCTTCGGCGAACAGCGTTTTGGCGCCGGTGATCTCGTGCGGGTGCAGGAACCCCGTGAGCAGCAGGGCGCCGGGCACGAGCGCCAGCCACAGGATCCGCAGGGCGAGTCCCCCGATGCCGCTGCTGGGCAGCAGAAGCTCGCCGGATGACGCGACCGCGACGAGCACCACCGCGAGCTTGGTCAGCCTGCCCCATTCGAATCCCACCCTGAACAGCCGTCTGGTGAGGAGGTACATGACACCGAGCATCGCGAGATACGCGCCGCAGAGGGCGATCCCCGCACCGGCTATGCCGAGGCCGGCGCCGGAGTCCGGGACGAGCAGGAGGATCAGCACGACGTTGACCGCGAGCCCGGCCGCGGCGGCCGGAAAATTGCGCGATGTGATCTTCGCACGCCCGGTTATCGCGACGAAGACGAGGTACAGCCCGTACAGCGCCCACCCGAGCGCGAGCCACGGCAGCGCCCTGTATGCGTCGAAGTACTTCGGTGCCGCGAGCAGCCTGACCATCCAGCGGCCCAGCAGCGCAACCGCGCATACCACCACACCCGTCGCGAGCAGGTAGTAGGTGGTGACCAGCGAGTAGACGCTGCCCGCCTCCTCGTCGCTCTCGATCGAGTACGCCAGCGGCGGCCACGCATACTGGAACCCGCGCACCGCGACGAACACGACCGTCGCCAGCTTCACGGCGATCGCGTACTGACCCGCGGCGGCCTGCGAGAACGAGCGGAACAGGTACAGCTTGTCCACGACCTGCAGCGCGTACACGCTCGCGTCGGCCGGCACCGTCGGCAGGCCGAAGTGGAGCATCGCGCGCAGGTCTCCGGGCACCACGCGGAGCGAGAAGCGCCGGCGCAGCACCCACCACAGGCCGAGCACCACGATGGCGGACGCCCCGAAGTTTCCGAGCAGCAGCCCGCGTGCGCCTTCGCCGGCGACCACCACCAGCAGGACCGTGAACGTCACGGTCATCGCGACGTTGGCCCCCGAGGCCCACACGTACGTGCGGGCCCGCTCGTCCACGCGCAGCTGCGCGTAGGCCATCTCCAGGTTCGTGAACGCCCACAGGCCCAGCGCGGCGCAGTAGATCAGGTCGGGTTCGTCGTAGTTGAGCAGCAGCCTTGACAGCTGCGAGGCGAACACCGCGACGAGGATCGCCCCGAGCGTCGTGGTCCATGCGACGGCCGCGGTCGCGGTCCGGGCGATCCGGTCCCTGCGCTCGCGATCCTCGTCGTCGAAGTAGAACCGTATGAAGGCCTCGCCGATGCCGACCCGCAGCAGGATGCTCGCGAGGATCACCGCTGTCAGCAGGGCTTCCGCGGCACCGTACGCTTCCGGGTCGAGGTGGTGCGTGTAGAGCGGCAGCGTGATGAGCGCGAGCCCCTTCGCGAGAATGTCCCCGAACTGGTAGGCCGCGCCCGTCGTGACAAGGCGCTTGAGGTAGCCGAGCACCGCTCAGAAGCTACTGGCCTGCTCGGCCCGTGCGCCGACGGCGAGCGCGACCCCGATCGCCAGCAGGGCCCAGGTGAACGGGTCCTCGAGGAAATCGGCGTATGTGAAGGTGTGCAGCACGAGCGCCGCGAACGCGGCCGCGACCGCGATGCGCGGAGGCGAACGCCCGGCTCCTCTGAAGAGCACGGCGAACGCCGAGACCAGCAGCGCCACATACACCGCGAGTCCGATGATGCCCTGCTCGGCCGCGACCGTCACCGGGATGGTGTGCGAGGCCGATGTCGCGTTCTCGGCGCTGGCGTCGCTGTGGCGCTTGTACTCCGTTTCGAACGAGCCCGACCCGTATCCCTGGAGCGGCCGTTTCGCGAACAGCGACAGGCCTCCGGAGATCAGCTTCGTGCGGCCGCTCGTCGCGTTGCTCGTGGAGCCGGAGGATCCCTTCAGGCCGAAGTGCAGGCTCGCGGGCGCGAGCAGCACAGTCACGAGGGCTAGCGCGAGAAGCACCAGTGAGGCGATCACGGTGCGTCTCACGTCCCATCGCCATGCCGCGAGGATCGCGAGTCCGAGCAGGAGCGCCGCGATGCTCGACTGGGAGAAGCTCGTTATGAGCCCCCCGAGGAGCCACGCGAGGATCGCGCCGCCGATCAGCATGTCGCGCCGGCGCCTGCACCACAGCACCACCGTCATCACCCCGATCATCACGAGCGCGAGGAAGCGACCGTAGATGTTCGGGTCGAAGAACAGGGAGTTGACGCGGAAATAGTTGTCGTACTGGTTGGCTGCCACGACCTTCGGGTTCAGGAACAGCGACTTGCGCGAATACTCGATGAACCCGACTCCCGCGAAGATCACGGCGAGTGCGACGGACACCCCGAGGCACCTCAGGAGCAGGCTGCGGGTCCAGCTGACGTCCCGCAGCAGCACGAACAGCAGCGCGAACGGAATGTAGAACGCGGCGATGTTCTCGGCGGCCTTGGCATGGTCCGGGGAGTAGATCGCCTGCAGGGCGTACAGGACCACCGCTCCGAACAGCAGCACCTGAAGCCCGGCAGCCGAGAGCCACCATTGAAGGCTCCGCAGCGAAACTGCGGGGCCGTCGCGATCCACCCGCCCGGACTCGCGGCGGGCCCGCGCCCACCTCAGCAGCCGCGGTATGAGGAACGTGATCGTGCCCGCAGCGACCACCAGGTAGAGGGGGATCAGCAGGTTCACCGTTCGCCCGCCCGTCGATATGGGCAGCCGGAACGGCAACGCCCCGATCGCCAGCAGCGGTAGCGCGTCCGGGTGGGCGCGCATCAGCAGGACGAGTGCCGCGATCACGATGAGCGCCACGGCGAGCAGCGCCGCCAGCGTCCCGGCGCCGGGGAGGGAGCTCGCGAGGATCATCCCTGCAGCCTCATCGCGACACCAGCGTGAAGCTCCGCGGCAGGAGCACTTCACGATCCTGCTGGCGCAGGGTGACGCGCACCCGATATTCGCCCGCCGACGCGAGCGCACCGGTGTTCCGGGCGAGCACGATCGTGCGACCCGTCGGGCTCTTCAGGTCGATGTACCCGTGCGGATAACCGCGGCGGCCGTTCCAGCGCAGCGAGAACTGTTTGTATCTCGCGACCGGGTAGTCACGGACGAGCGTGGCGACGGTGTTGCCCGCGGCGTCGATGATCGACACGGTCACCTCGTCGGGGTGCTCGAGCTTGAAGGAGATCGCCTCCTGTCCTTCGGGCGCCGGCCCCGGCGGGGAGAATGTGCTGGTCATCATCACGTTGCCGATGACCGTCGGCGTGTGCTTCAGGTGCTGCGTGATGAGGAAGGCAGCGAAGCACGCGACGACGACCAGCGCGAACACGATCCGCGCTACGGGGTCCGTCGGAGTGCGCGCGTGCGCGTCGCCGCGCCGCTGCGCCCCGGCATCTGCTGCGCTCAAGCTCCGCCGTCCAGCGCGAACCGCTCGACCGTGTCCGAGCGCAGTCCCAGCCGCAGCGTCTCAAGCGCGATCACGTCGGCCGGCGCGATGTTCCCCAGGTTGCACTCGGAGCCCAGGTGCGACAGGAGCCAGACCTGCTGCTCGCGCTTGGGCGCCTCGAAGATCAGCCGGTCCGCGTCGATCGCGTGGACTATCTCGTCGATCAGCCCGCTCCGGACCTCGCCGTCCGCCCGGTAGATGCCGGCCGTACCCGACTCGCGCGCCTCTGCGATCACCTTCCACGCACCGGCCTGCAGGTCGCGTTCGATCTGCTCCACCCACACGTACGGGGCCATGATGAAATCGGCGTCCTTGCTGCCCACCTCCGCGAGGACCGTGAACTCGCCGGCGAGACGTTCGATCAGGTCCCGCTTGACCGCCGGCTCCAGGGCGATCGTCCCATCCGAGACCTCGACGTGCCTGAGGCCGAGCTCGCGCAGCCACTCGACGAGCCCGTCCACCCTGCCCTGCCGGATCGCGAGCTCCGTCAGCGTTCCACCGAGCACGACAGGTATGCCCGCCGCCTCGTAGCGCGCGAGCTTCGGCAGCAGGTTCGCGGTGACGAGCGCCGTGCCCCATCCGAGCTTGACCACGTCCACCAGCTCGCCGGCGACCTCGAGCAGGCCGTCGACCTCCGCGACCGACATGCCCCTGTCGATCACGTGGGTGATGCCGCGCTCCCGCGGCTTGCGCGAGCGCTCAGGGATGTCCAGGAATGCCGCTATGGGCTCGCCGCGGCCTGATCCGCGCCGACGATCACCACCACCTTCGCCGAATTGGCGAGGTTGGCAACCGCGGCTTCCATCGGCTGCACCTGCGTCACCGAGAGCGAGTGCGCGACCGCTTCCGCCGATGCCTTATCGCCCTGGGCGTACTCGACGACCGTCACCTGGCCGTTGCCCGGCGGCTGCCCGCTTTCCGCCTTCGCCTGTGAGAAGCCGTCCTGCTGAAGGTTCGCCGCGACGCGGTGCGCCAGGCCGGACGTTTCGGTGGCGTTCAGCACCGTCACGGATGTTTCCGCGGCCGCGGGCGCGGCTGAACTGGTCGAGGTCGTCGAGGTCGCCGGGGTCGTGTGTGTCTTTGCGACCGTGGACGACTTCGCGGTCGTGGCGCTCGCGCCGCCCCCGGAACCGCCGGCGAGCGCGATGACGGCCACGACCACTACGACCACCGCGGCGAGCACGCCTCCAGCGATCAGGGCGGTCCGCCGCGAGGAACCGCCGGCCGCGCCCGAGTCCTGGCCTCCAGCGGGGTGCCTGCCCCTCGGCGGAACCGGCGCCTGCCTCTCCCTCGGGGCCTGCGAGGGATCGGCGGCGGCGCGCGCAGGCGGCCGCGGCGGAGCCGGGGGGCGGCGCGGGGCCGCAGGAGCGGCCGGCGGCCGGATTGCGCCCTGCGCGGCCCCGGACGGGGTCCCCGCGCCACCCGCCGCTGTCGCGGGCGTGGGAAGCGGCGCCTTCGGCGCTGCCGGAGGCGCCGGCGCTGCGGGCGCAGCGACGGTTCGTGAGCTCGCCGCCGCGGCCGCGGCGGACGCAGGAGCCCCCACGGCGGGCCTGGCAGCGGCCGGCGGCGCGACGGGGGGCGCAGCCGACGCGGGGACGGGCGGTCGGCTCACGGGCGGCGAGCCCGGTAGCGGTGGGGTCGCGGCGGGCGCACCCGGAGCACCCGTCGCCTGCGCCGGGGCGGGAGCGGGAACAGGCGGACGCGGCGCTGCCGCGGCGGCTGCTGCTGCCGCCGCAGCGGCAGCGGCCGGCCCCGTGAGCGGCGGCGCCACGGGTGGCACGGCGGGCGAGGGAGCGGCGGCCGTTGCCGTGGGTGCCGCGGCGGCCGCCGCGGCTGGAACCGCACCTGCGACCTGCGTCGCCGGCCCGGCGCCCGCCGCCTCTGCACGGGTGTGGATCGGCGCGGCCCGCGGGACGGGTCTTGCGACCTGGGCGGCGGGCGCACGAACAGCCGCCGCGGCGCTCACCCGCTGCTCGATCTCGGCGGCACGCTCGGGTGCGCGCCCCGCCCACTCGCGCAGGCGCTTGAGCTCGCGCGCCTGGGAGAACACGAGGAGCGCGAGCACGGCTATGCCGAGGAGCGCAGCGAAGGCGGCGATCGCCCCTATCTTCGTGAACGAGTTCGAAAGCGAAAGCGCGAGCGGCAGCGACGTCATGAACCAGGGGAGTGTACGAGGGGCGCAGGCGAATCGCGCCGTGCATCTTGCGGCTGCTCACCCTCGGGCGGCGTGGTCTGACGGCCGGGACCCTCCCGCGGCGTATCGGTTGCCGTGCCTGCGGGATCCTGCGGGTCGTGCTGCTTCGGGCGCCGCTCGGCTGACAGCTCGGACACCCTTGCGGCGAGGCCGGCGGCATCTCCCTCGAGGACGAGCAGCTCGATCTCGGCGAACATCGACTCGACGGCGTGGGGCGCCATCGCCTCGCGGTCGGCGAGCAGGATCTTCTCGGCCTCCGTCGGCAGCGCGGCCTCATAGCTGTTGAAGAGATCCTCACCCAGCTTCTCGCCGGGCCGGCGGCCCACGATCTCGATCTCGATGTCGCGGTCCGGGTCCAGGCCCGAGAGGTCGATCATCGCGCGTGCGAGGTCGACGATCCGCACCGGGTCGCCCATCTCCAGGACGAATATCTCCGCCCCACGGCTTCCGTCCGCCCGTTTTCCGGTGGACGCCAGGGAACCCGAGCGGATGATCAGCTGCACCGCCTCCGGGATCGTCATGAAGTAGCGCGTCATCCTCTCGTCGGTCACCGTCACCGGGCCTCCGCGCTGGATCTGGCGCCTGAAGATCGGGACGACGCTGCCCGATGATCCGAGAACGTTGCCGAAGCGCACGGCGGCGTAGTGAGTGTCCGGGAAGCGGGCGGTCGCGGCCTCGAGCGCGAACTCGGCCAGAGCCTTCGACGCGCCCATCACCGTGGCGGGATCCACCGCCTTGTCGGTCGACACGAGCACGAAGCGCTCGACGCCGTGCTCTCCGGCGACATGCGCGACGAGCCTCGTCGCGACCGCGTTGTTGCGCACCGCCTCGACCGGGTTCGCCTCCATCAGCCCGACGTGCTTGTAGGCCGCGGCGTGAAAGACGACGGTCGGCGAGTGCTCAGCGAACACCTCGCGCATGCGCTCGCCCTCCTTGCAGTCGGCGAGCACGGCGGCGAGCATCGACGGCGGCACGTGGCGCTCGTCCTCGAGCTCCCGCTGAATCGAGAAAAGGTTGTCCTCCGCATGGTCCAGCAGGATGATCCGGTGCGGCTCGACGCGGGCGATCTGGCGGCACAGCTCGGATCCGATCGAGCCACCCGCGCCGGTCACCAGGACGGTCTGTCCGGCGAGGTACGCCCCGACGCTCTCGAGCTCCATGTGCACCGGCTCGCGGCCGAGCACATCCTCTACGCGGACCTCGCGCATCTGGCGGGCGAGCGTGCCCCTGCTCTGCAACAGCTCGAAGACCGTCGGGAGCGTCCGGACCGGGATTCCCCGCAGCCGGCACTCCCGGACGATGCGCGCACGGGTGGAGCCGGGCGCCGACGGGATCGCGATGATCATTTCGTCGGGTTCGATGTCGTCGAGTATCCGCGGGAGCTCGCCTTCGGTGTCGCCCCTCACGCGGACGCCCTCGACACGCATCCGGTGCTTGCGCGGGTCGTCGTCGACGAACCCGACGGGGACGAGCCCGAGCTCGCGGTTGCGCATGATCTCGCGCACGACCATCCGTCCTCCCTCACCCGCGCCCGCGATCAGGACGGTGCGCTGGCCCTTGCCCGGGCTGCGGAATGCCGTGAGCGGCCTGCGCTCGTATATCGCTCGGGAGATCGCGCGAGCACCGACGAGGAACACGAGCGCGAGCAGCGCGAACAGGATGATCACGCCATTGGGCAGGACCACGGCGACGGGGTGCCCCTCCGGGTAGCGGTGTACCGGCCTGAGGACCTCAACGCCGACGACCGTCAGCAGGACGATCACTATCACCGCCCGTACGAGCGCCTCGTAGTCGCTCTGGCCCGAGTACCGCCAGCGGCGTTGATACACCCCTGAGAGCGCAAGCACCGGGAGGCTCCCGATGGCTACCCACCAGATGGTTTCATCGCGAAGGTGCTCGTATTGGAGCGGCGGACCACTGTCGAAACGGAGCTGGAATGCCAGGTAGTACGCGAGCGCGACCAGCACCCCGTCAACCGCGAGCTGCGGAAGCGAGTGACGATGCAGCGGTAGGGCCGCCGAGCGGATCCGTCGGCGCATTATCCAGATTGTAGGCGCCAACCCAGACTCGAGCGTCAACGGTGCAGCGCGCGGGTGCCCTCCAGCGGCGACAGCAGCAGCCTCACGAGGATGCCGGGGTCACGACGGGCGCGCGGCGGGCGCTCGCTGCGGATGCCGCGAACGAGCTCGAGCTCGTCGAGCCGCTCGAGCCTGCGCATCCGCCCCTCCGCGATCAGGCGTTCGTCGACCGCACCCGGGCGTCCCTGGAACGTCGTGAAGACAGGTGTTCCCAGCGCAACCGCCTCACGGTTCATGGTCCCCCCCGCGGAGATCACGAGGTCCGCACGGGCGATCAGGGATTGTGCGTCGATGGCATGGTCCGGAACGAGGAAGCCGGGGACGCCGCGGAGCGCGTCCCGCTGGGCGGCGACACGCGGCAGCACGACAGACTGCACGCCCGAACTTCCCGCCTCCTGCTCCAGCCGCGCCAGGACCGACGCGAACAGGTCGTTCTCGAAGCGGTGGTAGAGCGAGAGGTCCGGTGGGGTGCGGACCACGACGATCGGGCGTGTCTCGTCGAGCCCCAGATCGCCGAGGATCGCGGGGTCGGGCTCGAAGTCCGAGAGGTAGTACTCCTCCTTCAGCCCCTCGTAGGGACGGATCTTGCCCCTCGCCCCGTACCGCTCGAGGCGAACGGGCGGGATGGCATCGGGTACGACGACCGCGCGCGCGAGACGGCAGTTGACGTTGTGCTGGACGGTCGCCCACTCGTAGTCGAACATCGTCGAGCTGGGTATCCGCAGGAGTGCCGCCGCGACCGTGATGTCATTCGAGCCGTGGCCGAGCGCGATGTCGAACGCCCCGCCCGACGAGCGCTGCTGGGCGCGGGCCCAGCGGAGCAGCGCGCCGGACCGCGAAAGCAGGCCGCCGGCCTTTGCCGTCAGTCGCTCCCCCCTGTGACGGCCGATCGCTGTGTGCTCCACCCCGAGTCGCCGGCACAGCTCAATCGTCTGAGCGAAATCGCGCGCCGTGACGCGCACATCGTGGCCGTCGGCCCTGAGCCGCTCGATCACCGGGCGCATCACCAGGACGTGCGGGCTGTTCGTGAGATCTATCCAGACGCGCATACGCGCACGGACGGTAACGATCTGCGCCCGTGAAGGCCTGGGGCCGCGGCCGTCGATCAAGGTATCGTTGGCCGGCCAATGCTCGTCATCGCCTCGATCTCGGAAACCCTCGTCAACGAAATCTCGCGTCTGGTGAGCGAAGGCGGCCTTCCGGGCATCTTTGCCCTGATGGCGATATCCAGCGCATGCATCCCGATTCCCTCAGAGGTCGTGATGCTGTTCGCGGGCTTCGCGGTGGTCGACCCGACCGGCAGCAACTCCTCGCACCACATGACGCTCCTCGGCGTGATCCTCGCCGGTGTCGCCGGGAGCATGGTCGGCTCGTGGGTCGCATACGGCGTCGGGCGGGCCGGGCGCCTGGAGCTGATGGAAAGACACGGAGCGAAGTTCCATATGGGGCCGGCGCAGTTCGCGAAGGCCGACCGATGGTTCCAGCGCCACGGCGAGCCCGCTGTGCTGTTCGGGCGCCTGGTCCCGGTGGTGCGGGCCTTCGTCTCGCTCCCCGCGGGGATCGCGCGTATGGCGTTCTGGCGTTTCACGCTCTTCTCGTTGATCGGGATCATCCCGTGGGTCGTCGGACTGGCCGTGGCCGGCCATGCACTGGGTGGCGACTGGAAGAGCGTGCGCAAGGTCTTCGAGTACATCGACTACGTGGTCGTGGCGCTCATCGTGGTCGGGGTGGTCTACGCGCTCGTGCGTCGGCGGCGGGCGAGTCGTGAGCCGGCGACCGATGCGCCCGTCTGACGGGTCGCTTCCACTTCGCCACGCTGTGGCCCTCGGCCTCGTCCAGGGCCCGACAGAGCTTCTACCGGTTTCATCCTCGGGGCACACGACGTTGCTGCCGTGGCTGGCGGGCTGGCCGTACATCGGGCTCGACGGCGACGTGCGCAAGTCCTTCGAGGTCGCTCTGCACGCGGGAGCCGGGCTCGCCCTGGCGATCGACATGCGGCGCGAGCTGATCGCACGGGCGAGCCATGCGAGCCCGCGCCAGGGCGCCGCGCTCGCGCTGTCGCTGGCGCCGGCGGCCGTGGTGGGTGTCACGCTGAGACGGACGATCGAGGCGCGGCTCGGCGGGCCTCGCTCGATCGCCGCGGGTCTCATCGGCGGCGCGATGGCGATGGCGATCGCGGACGCGCGCCCTGCGACCGGCGGCCGGCGGCTTCAGGAGGTGGGCCTGATGGACGGGTTGGTCGTCGGCCTCGCACAGGCGGCCGCGCTGATCCCCGGGGTCTCGCGCAACGGCGCGACACTCACCGCCGCGAGGGCCCGCGGCTTTGACCGCCGCGCGGCGCAGGAGCTCTCATGGACCGCTGCCTTCCCGGTGATCCTCGGTGCGAGCGCGCTCAAGGGCGGGCGTCTCGCGGGTCACGGGCTCGGCCGGCAGGAGCGGGCGGCGATCGCAGCGGGCGGCCTCAGCTCGTTCCTTTCGACCCTCGTCAGCGCCCGGCTGATGAGGCGCCCGGGCTGCCAGGAGCAGCCGCTGGCGGCGTTCTCGGTGTACCGCGTGCTTCTCGCACTGCTCGTCATCTCACGCCTGCGACGCCGTCGGGAGGCTGAATGACGACACTGGGGACGCTGATCGGCGGGCGCTACCGGCTTGACGAGGAAATCGGCCGTGGCGGAATGTCAACCGTCTATCGAGCGTTCGACACGGTGCTCGAGCGTCCCGTCGCGATCAAGCTGATGCACCGCGAGATCGCGAGCGACTCCGATCAGCTCGAGCGCTTCCGTCGGGAGGCCCGTTCGGTCGCGCGCCTGAACCACCCCCACGTGGTGACGGTGATCGACGCCGGTGAGGCCTCCTCGGATGAGGGGGAAACCGGTGGCGTCGGGACGCCCTACATCGTTCTCGAGTACGTCGACGGCGAGACGCTCAAGGACATCATCCGGCGGGACGGGCCGCTCGACATCCCGCAGGCGCTCGCGTATGCGATCGAGATCGCGCGTGCGCTCGGCGCCGCTCACGAACGCCAACTCGTCCACAGGGACGTCAAGCCCCACAACATCCTCATCAGCGAGGAAGGCGGCGCGAAGATCACCGACTTCGGCATCGCCCGGACCCTCACCGAGGAGGGACTGACGATGGAGGGAAGGGTGCTCGGGACGACTGACTACGTCTCCCCCGAGCAGGCTCTCGGACAGCCCGTCACCGGCCAGTCCGACCTCTACTCGCTCGGGATCGTCCTCTACGAGATGCTCACCGGCGACGTCCCCTTTCACGCCGCGTCGCCTGTCGCCGTCGCGATGAAGCATGTGCGCGAGGACGTCCCCGACGTCCAGCTGCTGCGGCCCGAGGTATCGGCGGCCACCGCTTCGGTGGTGGACCGGGCGGTCGCTAAGGACCTCACGCGGCGGTACGCGGACGCCGACTCGATGGCCGCCGATCTGGAGGACGTGCTCGCCATCGAGGCATCGCGCTCGGGCCAAGCGACGGGCGAGGTGACGACCGTGCTGCGCACGCTCCCCGGTTCCACCCAGCGCAGGCTGCCGTGGCGGCTGCGCCACCCCGCGAGGTGGATAGCGTCGATCGCCCTGATCGCGATCGCGATCGCCGCGATCCTCATCGTCGCCGCGGGCGGCACGCACCGGGGCACCGGAGTCGCTTCCAACGGACACACGCCAGCCGGGCTGCAGCAGGTGCAGTTGAGCCAGTTCGCGGCGCATGACTACAACCCGTTCGGCACGGGACCGGAAAACCGCGACCTGGTCGAGAACGTGATCGACAACGACCCCAACACCACGTGGAGCACCGAGCAGTACTACAGCGGAACGCTCAAGAAGGCGGGCGGCACGGGCCTGGGGATCTACCTCGACGCGGCACCCGGCGTGTCGGCCAAGGCGATCGAAGTCATCACGCCGACGCCCGGGTTCGCTGCCCAGGTCTACGTTGCCAACAGCATCAACCTGAGCATCCCCTACGGGGACTCCGAGCCGCTGACCTCGCGGGGATGGACGGGCCCGGTCCAGACCGACGAGAACGTTCTGAACGGCGCGCGCATCCGCTTCGATCTCTCGGGCGCGAGATACCGCTACTACCTGCTGTGGCTGACGACGCTGCCGCCGGGGATGCAGTCGGCGAGCATCGCCGAGCTCGCCCTGTTCCGCTGAGCGGCGCCGCTCGGCGCGGCTCGTCAGTGGCGCAACACCCCTCTGCGGGCGCGACGCTCCAGCGCGAGCCTGCAGAGGGTGTCGACGAGCGTCGGATATGCGAGGCCGGAGGCGTCCCAGAGCTTCGCGTACACACTCGTCGGGGTGAACCCGGGCATCGTGTTCAGCTCGTTCAGCAGCACCTCCTCGCCGTCGACGAAGAAGTCGGCGCGTGCGAGCCCGTCGCATTCGGCGTAGATGAACGCCTCGCAGGCGAGGGCCATCACCCGCTCGCGAGCAGCCGGCGATATGCGTGCGGGCACCTTCAGCTCCATACCGCCAGGGGTGTACTTGGCCTGATAGTCGTAGAACTCGGCCGAGATCACGATCTCCCCCGGCAGGGATGCCCTCGCGCGGCCCGAACGGTCCGCTTGCCCGGCGGGAACCCCGAGCACCGCGCACTCGACCTCGGTGCCGCTGGACATCGCCTCGACGATCACGAGCTCATCGTGGGTGAACGCGTCCTCGAGCGCGCCACGCAGCCCGTCACCGGAGCTCACCTTCGCGATCCCGACGGAGGAGCCCAGGTGCGCCGGCTTGACGAACACCGGCAGCCCCAGTCCGCCGATCTCCTCCAGCACCGCGCCAGGCTCACGCCCGTAGCGTTCCGCCGCGACACCCACATACTCGACCTGGGGTACGGCGGTGGTGCTCATCAGCCGCTTGAACAGCACCTTGTCCAGGCACACGGCGGACGCGGCGACACCCGAGCCGACGTAGGCCACGTCCAGCGCCTCGAGCACCCCCTGAATCGTCCCGTCCTCCCCGAACGGCCCGTGCAGCGCCGGGAACACGACATCGGCGCCGAGGAGCCCGCGGCCGGGCTGCAGCTCAACGAGCTGATCGCCCAGTCGCCAGATGCCGTCCCGCCCGATCTGCACCGTGCGCACGGTGTGGCCCGCCGCCTGCAGGCCCCCGTGAACCGCCGCGCCGGAGGCGAGCGAGACGTCGTGCTCGGAGGAGCGGCCCCCCGCGAGCACGACGACGTCCAGTTTCCCTTCGGCGCCGCCCACCGGGTCAGCCCGACCCGGACGGGGCCGGCGTCGTCGACGTCGACGTCGTCGTCGTCGGTGTCGTCGGTGTCGTCGTGGTCGTCGTCGTCCCGAGCGTCCCAACCGCAATCGTGACGGTCGACCCCTTCGCGACCTGGGTGCCCGCCGCAGGGCTCTGACGCAGCACGATCCCGACCTGTGACTGTTCGGTCGTCGTCGCTTTCACCGTCTGCGGCTTGAGCGACGCTTCGCCGAGCGCCGCTCCGGCGAGCGCTTCGCTTTTCCCGATCAGGTTCGGGACCGCAACCTGTTTGGAGGCCTGGGCGACCGTCAGGTTCACGGATTCGCCGGCGTGCAGCGACGTGCCCGAGGACGGAGACTGGGAGAGCACGGTGCCGGCGGGTTCGGTGGATGTCTTCTGTGTCACGGTCCCCACGACGAGCCCGGCGTTGGTGAGCGTGGATTCGGCGGCGGCCTGGAGCTGCCCCGTCACATCGGGCACCTTCACGGGTGCCGGGCCGCTGGAGAGGAGCACCGTCACGGAACTGCCGACCTGGGCGAGCGTCCCCGCCGGCGGATTCGTGCCTATGACGATGCCGCTGGAGACGTTCTGGCTGGGCTCGGATTTGGTCGTCGGCTTGAAACCGGCCTGCGACAGCTTCTCGGTCGCCTGCGAGGCGCCCAGACCCGAGACGTTGGGCAGCGCCACGTTGGCCGGGCCCTGCGAGACGATGATGCTGACATGGGAGCCCTTGCTCGCCGATGAGCCCCCCGCGGGCGACTGGCTGATGACCAGGCCGGCGGCCACGGTCGTGCTCGACGCGGGAGTCGGCGTCGGGCTGAAACCGGCGCTGCGCAGTGTTGCAGAAGCGATCTGTTCGCTCTCGCCCGTGACGGTCGGAACGGCGACCGTTTTGCTCGAGCCGAGCAGCAGCACCGCGAGCACGATCGCGGCGACGAGGACGGCGCCCGCAAGCGACCACAGCAGGATCTTGCGGCGGCGGTCGCGTTCTTCCTCGGGCGTGCGCTGCTGTGTTTCGTCGATCGCTGCGGGCGGAGCGAGCAACGGCGCCCCGGTGCCGTTCGCCGCGCCGTCGGTGCTCATCACGCTCGTCATCGCGGTGGCCGACGGGAGGTTTTCGCGCTCGCGCTGCAGGGCGGCGATGAGTTCGTCGGCGTCGGCGTAGCGCGCAGCGGGATCCTTCGCCAGCGCGCGAAGGACGACGGCGTCGAGGGAGAGCGGGATCGCCGGGTTCAGCTCGCTCGGCGGCCGCGGCTCCGCTGAGACCTGCTTGAACGCGACAGCGACAGCCGTCTCGCCTTCGAACGGCACGGCCCCCGTCAGCAGCTCGTACAGGATCACCCCGATCGAGTAGAGATCCGAGGACGCGCTCACCGAATAGCCCTGCGCCTGCTCAGGCGACAGGTACTGCGCGGTGCCCATGATCGAGCCCGTGAGCGTCATGTCCGACGCGCCGGCGCGCGCGATGCCGAAGTCCGTGACGCGGGCGCGGCCCTCCTCGTCGATGATCACGTTGTGCGGCTTGAGATCCCTGTGGATCACGCCGCGGCGATGCGCCACCCTTGCGGCCTGCAGGATCTGGAGCACGATGTCGATCGCATACGCGGGGTCGAGCGCTCCCTGGTCGCGGATGATCGCCTTCAGCGGATGCCCGGCCACATACTCCATCGCGATGTAGTACGTGCCGTTCCACTCCCCGCGGTCGAAGATCCCGACGATGTTCGGATGCGACAACGCCGCGGCGCTCGAGGCCTCACGCCGGAAGCGCTCGACGAACTCCTGATCTTCGGCGAAGTGATGGTGCAGGACCTTCACGGCGACCTCGCGGCCCAGCAGCTGGTCCTGCGCGAGGTAGACATCCGCCATGCCGCCCGATCCGAGTCGCGATATGACGCGGTAGCGGCCGTCGATGATGGTCTCAGGGTCAATCATTCAGAAGCCTTTCCATTACCTCTCGCGCCACGGGCGCCGCGAATGCAGCTCCATAGCCGGGCACCGCCTGAAGAGTTACGGCTATCGCCACGCGCGGGTCCCGAGCAGGCGCGAACGCGATGAACCAGACATTGTTGATCGCGGTCCCGATCTGGGTCTCCGCCGTTCCGGTCTTTCCCGCCACCTGGACCCCGGGGATCTGGGCCGTGGTACCGGTTCCTTCGTTGACTACCGCTTCCATCATCGTCGTCACGGCGCCGGCGGTCGACGGTTTCATGACGACTGACTGCACGCGCGGCGCAATCGTTTCCACCGTGCGCCCTTCCGGGTCGACCACGCGGGCCGTCATGTGCGGGACCATGAGCGTGCCTCTGTTCGCGACCGCGGCCGCGACCTCGGCCATCTGCAGCGTCGTCGCCTCGAGTTTGTCCTGCCCGATGCCCATCCGGCCGACGTCCACCAGCGGGCTCAGCGGGCTGATGAGCCGTTCGCCTTCATACTCGCCGTTTGCGGACATCTCTTCCGCGGGGTAGTCCAGCTGCGGCTTGCGGTTGAAGCCGAACCGGTCCATGTAGCGGGCCATCGTCGGCTTGCCGAGTTTCACGGCGACCTGCGCCCAGGCGGTGTTGACCGACTGCGCGAGCGCCTGCTTGAGCGTGATCTGGCCGAATTCCTCGTTGTTGTCGTTCGAGAGCGGGATGCCGGAGATCACCACGTGGTTGCGGCCGCTGATGGTGCTTTCGGGAGTGAACTCGCCGCTGTCGATCGCGGCGGTCGCCGTGACCACCTTGAAGGTCGATCCCGGGGCATAGCCGAACTGGGTGGCGCGGTTGATCAGCGGTCTGCCGCTCGTGTCCGCCGTCAGCTTTTCGTATGCGGCGGGCGAGCGGAGCAGGTTCGGGTCGAAGCCCGGGCTCGAGGCCATGACGGTCACCGCCCCTGTGCGCGGTTCGATGGCGGTCACCGAACCCTGGTATCCCGCCAGCGCGTCGTTCGCGACGCGCTGCGCGGAGGGGTCGAGCGTCGTGACCACCTTGTCCCCGACGGGTTCCTTGCCCTGCAGCTGGTTGAGTATCGACTGCAGGTTCGTCCCGGTGCGCCCGGTCAGCTGTTCCTGCCTGTAGCGCTCGAGCCCGCTGCTGCCGAGATCGGTGTAGTAGTAGCCGACGGCGTGCGCGAACAGTTCGCCCGTCGGGTAGACGCGCGTGAACGTGCCTTCGGCTGCGGGAACGCTGCGCGCCAGCACCGTGCCGTCCGCCGCGACGATCGGGCCTCGCTGAATCCGCTCGGACTCCAGCAGCTGCCGTCTGTTCAGCGGGTTTTCGCGCAGCGCGGAGGCCTGGAAGATCGTCCA
Source organism: uncultured Solirubrobacteraceae bacterium (assembly GCA_963740075.1). Taxonomy (GTDB): domain Bacteria; phylum Actinomycetota; class Thermoleophilia; order Solirubrobacterales; family Solirubrobacteraceae; genus Palsa-744. Next base: position 239,513 of record CAVUCP010000002.1, read on the forward strand.
CCTCGAGGTGAAGCCGATCAGGACCGCGAACATCAGAGCGATGAGCCCGTAGAGACGCATGATCGGCCGGTTCACGAGCCCCGCCTCATTCGAGCTGCCCGAGTTCCAGGCTGCGCACCAGTGACGCGGCGTCGCCTTCCGAGCGGAGCGTGTGGTCGAGCAGCGTGCGCCGCCGTTCCGCCGTGAGCGTCGACGCGCTGACGCCGGAGACGTATTCCGCGGTGTACAGGTTGATGTTGCCGGGGAGCGTGTAGGGAACGCCCCTGAACATGGTCACCAGACCGCGGCTGTTTGTTCCTATGAAGTAGACGGACTCCAGCGCCACGTACGCGCCGGCCACCACCAGTCCGATGACCACCAGCATCACGGCGGTCACGCCTGCGCGGCGCATGCGTTTACTCCTGCCCGCCGGCTGCGTGGGCGCCGGATCGCGCGGGCGCAGCGGCTCGGCGGGCTCGGCAGCAGGCTCAGGCGCCGTCGTGACCGCGGGCATCCCGGTCATCGTCACGTGTTCATCCCCGTGCGAGAGCCCGTCGCTTCCTGCTTCCGCAACGCGGAGCAGGACGACGGTGATGTTGTCGCGTCCACCGGCTGCGTTGGCCGCCGCGATCAGCGCCTCGCCGGACTCGCGAAGTGAGGCGTGCGCCGAGAGCAGGACCGCGATCTCCTGCTCGGTGAGCATCGTCGTGAGTCCGTCGCTGCAGATCAGGTAGATGTCACCGGCCCGTCCCCTGAAGGACCGCGTATCCACCTCGACGACCCCTTCCGGCCCGAGCGCGCGCGTGATCACCGACCTCTGGGGGTGTTCGACCGCCTCCTCGGGGGTCAGCCTCCCCTGACGGATCAGCTCGTCGACCAGGGAATGGTCGTCCGTCAGCTTCAGCAGTTCGCCGTCGCGCAGGCAGTAGGCACGGCTGTCGCCGACGTGAGCGATCGCTATGTCGAGCTCGCCGACGTAGACGGCCGTGAGCGTCGTGCCCATCCCGGCCTGCTCGGAGTTGGAGTGCGACAGCTCATGGATCCGCGCGTTGGCCTGCTGCGCGAGGTCCGCGAGCTCGAGCTCTGGCTCGCCGCCGTCGGGCAGACCGCCCTGGAACGCCTCGACGGCGATCCGTGAGGCGACCTCGCCAGCCTGGGCGCCCCCCATGCCGTCGGCGACGACGAACAGCGGCGAGCGAGCGAGCAGCGAATCCTCGTTGGCGCGACGCTGGCGTCCGGTGTCACTCCCGGCGTAGTGCTCGGCGACGATCAGCATCTCAGTCCGCCTCGAACTCGAATTCGCTGTCGCCGATGCGGATGCGGTCGCCCGGATGCAGCGGCCGTGGCGACTGCAGCAGCTCCTCGTTGAGATACGTGCCGTTGGTTGAGTCGAGGTCTTCTATGACCACAATGTTGCCCTGCTCGTAGATGAGAGCGTGCCGTGAGGATGCGAACGGGTCCTGAAGGCGGATCTCTGCGCGCTCGCCGCGCCCGAGCACTATCTCGCCGTCGAGATCGTAGATCATGCCCGGGGAATGGCCTGGTGCGCGTACCACCACCAGGCGCGGAGAGCGCATCGACGCGCCGGCGTGCGCGAGCGCCGAGGCCGAATGCAGCCCGGTGGCGTCCGGCGGCAACCGCCTTCCGGGTGCCCCCTCGTCGAGGACTGCGCTGCCGGCCCTAAGGTCTCGCCTGGCACTCCTGGCGACCCAGAACAGGAACAGGTACAGGACGGCGAGGAAGCCGAACTTGAGCGCAACCGATATCGGCTCCAGGCTGTTCATGACACTTCGAACAGGAGCTGGGTCGAGCCGATTTCGATGTAGTCGCCGGGCGAGAGCTCGCGCGGGGCGCCGACCGACAGCCCGTTGACGAGGACGCCGTTGGTCGAGCCCAGGTCGGCGACCGTCCACCCGTCGCCGCTGGGGCGTATCTCGGCGTGCTTGCGCGAGACCCCCGCGTCGTCGAGGACGATGTCGCAGTCGCGGCTCCGTCCGATGACGGCCCCCGAGGGCGCCACGAGCACGCGCCGGCCGCCGACCAGGAGCAGCGCACGCTCGCGGCGGGGGGACGTGCGCGCGGCGGCCGGGCCGCCGGTGCGCGCCGAGGTGCTGTAGATCATCGTGTGGCCGCGTTCGGGCTCCTCCTCGTCGGCTCGCTGCGGCTCGCCGGCGGCTCCTTCATGTCTCGCGAGCCGGGCCTGGATGCCGAATTCCCCGAGTCGGAGCCGATCGTCGGTGTGGAAGGTGATCAGCGGCTGGGATGCCATGATCAGATCCTCCCTGCGGGCATGCTCGAGCAGGTACGCCGCGAGCTCGTCGATCACCTCCTCCTCGACCCCTTCGTAGCGCTCCCGGTCCTCGGGGGACAGCCAGATCGAGTACTCGTTGGGGACATAGACTCGCGAGACCGAGACAGTTCGGTGGGCGTCCATCTCGCGGACCAGCTTGCGTGCGAGTTCCATCGGGCGCACCTCGGACCGGAACAGGCGTCCGAACGTGCCCTCGACGAGGCTTGAGATCGTGGTCTCGACGCTCTTGAAAGGGTTCATCGTCGGCGGCTCGCCCGTGGGCTCCATATCGGCCGGCAGCCGTGAGCCATGCCATGCAGCCTACGTCAGACGGGCCCTCGCAGGGCGCGGGCGGCGACTGCGAACATCCCTCCGAGGACCGACCCGAGGATGAGCCCACGAGGCTCGGTATGCAGAGGATGGCCCGTGAGGCCACCGTCCAGACGCATGCCGGCGAGCGCGATCGCCGTCGACCAGAGCGCCGCGGCGATCAGGTCCAGGATCGCGCTTCGGCCTCGGACCAGCCACGGCAGCACTATCGAGCCTGCCGCCCAGAGTGCTGCCCCGAGCAGGACCGCGACCGTCAGGACCGGTGCGATCGCGTGCGACGCGGCGGCGCCTGCCGAGGACTCCCACGCCGAGCGTCGGCCGGCGCCCCCCGCGCCCAGCCACAGGGTGCGCCCGACGAACACCTCCGCCAGGACGAGCCACCAGTAGCCCAGCGCGCCACGCGCACCACGCTCGCGCCAGCTCCTTGCCTGACCTGCAACGGCCGGGAACGCGGCCGCGAGCCCGGCGAGCCCGAGGGCCGGGGCGAGGGCACATGCGAGCCATCCCGCACCCACACCGGTCGACCCGCGTTCGCGCGGGAGAAGGAGCACCGGGGCGAGTGCCGCGAACATGAGCAGCGCGATACCGGAGCGCCCGCCGGCCGCCTCCCAGCCGATCGCCGCCGCCCCGCAGGCGAGCCAAGCCGTGCGCGGGAGCGACAGCCGGCGTCGCGTGGACTCCTGCTGGGTCTGCGGGGACGCCACGGAGGCGTGCTGGACCTCGGTGGACCCGCGCAGCTGAAGCTCGTCCCTGAGCCGCGGCCCGCGCGTCGCACGCTCGCTCCGGACGCGGTGGGCGCGCGGCATGAGCCGGCGCGTGCGCGCCGGGCCCTCACCAGCCGCCCTGCCGATCGCCTCGCGCAGGTCCTCAACGGTGCCCCGGTCCGCGGGCGACGGCGCGAGCGCGGTGTCCACCGCCAGCGTGAGATCCGGTGGCAGATCACGCCGAACACGAGCGAGGGGCGCCAGCCGACGGCCGATGCGTCTCGCGGTCGCCGCGGGCGTCGGCCCCCTCACCGGGTTGACCCCCGACAGCGCCTCGTACAGCACCAGCGCCAACGAGTAGAGGTCCGCCTCCTCCCCGACCTCGCCGCCCTCCACCTGCTCGGGAGCCATGTACGCGAGCGTGCCGAGGACATCGCCGGTACGGGTCAGCGCGTCCTCACCGACGAGGCTCGCGCCACCGAAGTCGGCGAGCTTGGCTGCCGCTCCCGCCTCGCGTGGGTGGGCGGGCACGAGGACGTTCTGCGGCTTGATGTCCCTGTGGATGACCCCGCGGTCGTGCGCATGCTCCAGTGCCTTTGTCAACGACATCCCGATCTCGAGGACCTGCTCGTCATGCAGCGCCCCGTCTGCGATGTGCTGTGCGAGGGTCTCCCCGTCAACCAGCTCGGAGATCAGGAAGAACGCGTCCTCGACCGCAGTCGCCTCGTAGAGGGCAACGATCGAGGGGTGCGACAGCCGGGCGCACGCCATCGCCTCGCGGCTCGCCCGTTCCCCGTCGTCCTCGTCACCGAGAGTGATCCTCTTGACGGCGACCTCGCGGTCCAGGAGCTCGTCGTGCGCGCGCCACACCACCCCGAAGCCCCCCGCCCCCAGCTGTTCGGCGAGCAGGTAGCGGCCGAGCACCCGCTCGCCCGCAGCCGCCGGCAGGGGAGCCGCCTGCGGGCGCGAGATGCGCCTGCGGGTGCGCTCCTGCGGGTAGTACTCGCGCAGGGGAAGCTCATCGACGGAGGCGCGATACGGGTCCACCAACTCCCGCGTTCGCCGTCCGCAGGTACTCTCCCTGCCTGCGATGGGGGAAAACGGCGCGCTGACCGAGAACTTGCAGGCTCGTTGCGGTCCTGCGCTGCAGTCATACTTGGGCACCTCTGAAGACCCTGTAAAGGAGCCGTACGCTTTTGTCGTTCTTTGACGATGGCGAGGAGACAGCGCCTCGACCGTCACCCCGGCCGGCGCGATCGCGGGCCAAAGGCTCACCGCCGCCTCGCCCCCGCCCGCGCGGGCGGGGCTCAGGGCCGGGCGGACCAGGGGCGGACCAACACGCGACGATGGTGCGCCGGCGCGTTCTCGCGGGTGTCGCCGTCGTCGTACTGATCATCATCGTGCTCGTCATCAACGGGTGCGTCAAAAGCGGAAAGCTCGACTCCCTGCGCAGCTACAACAAGAGCGTCGCGCAGATCGGCACCGAATCGGAAACCCAGGTGGCCAAACCGCTCTTCGTGGCGCTGTCGGGCGCCTCGGGGAAGTCGGCGATAGAAGTCGAGGTCCAGGTCAACCAGCTCCGCCTCCAGGCCCACGAACTCGCGACACGCACCAGGAACCTGAGCGCGCCCGGGGAAATGGAAGGAGCCCAGAGGTCGCTGCTGACGGCCATGAACCTGCGCGATGAGGGCATGACGAAGATCGCCGCGCTCGTGCCGCAGGTCCTCGGAGGCAACGGCAAGGCGTCGAGCGCGCTCATCGCCGGGGACATGGAGCTCTTCCTCGCGTCGGACGTCCTGTACTCCCAGCGGGTCGTGCCCCTGATTCAGGAAACGCTCTCCTCCAACGGCATCCACGACCTCGCGACTCCCACCAGCCGCTTCCTGCCCAACCTCGGGTGGCTCGAAACGTCCACGGTGTTCTCGCGCATCACGGGCCAACAGGCGTCGAACTCGACCGGGGTCGCGCCCGGCACCCACGGCAGCGCCCTGCTCGCGGTGAGCGTCGGGGCCAACACGCTGACGGCCGGCGAAACGCTCAATCACATCAGCGGCGGCGGGAACCCGACGTTCACGGTTGCGGTCGAAAACACAGGCAGCAACTCGGAGGTCAACGTCAAGGTCGACATCACCGTGACCGCCGGCGGCAAGCAGTACAAGGCGTCGCACGTGATCAACCAGACGCAGCCCGGAAGCAAGGTCAACGTCGAAATCCCCGTCACCGGCATCCCGACGGGTGTCGCGTCGCGGATCGAAGCCTACGTGGAGCCCGTCCCGGGCGAGACGGAAACCGAAAACAACAAGATGACGTTCCTGGCGATCTTCGCGGAATAGCCCGCAGCCCCGGCGGGCCGCGGGCCGGGCGATCTCCGCCAACGGCTAACTTGTGGCAATGGCCGGCTCGATCACCGACACCCAGGGCATCATCGCGATCGCGGCCGCCGCGGTCGCTGCGCTCGCGCTGATCGGGTGCATCGTTCTCGGCGTGTCCGTCAGGCGTCTTCGCAACGCCCAGCGCGTGGTGCTGGGTGAGTTCGGCCAACGCGACCTCGTCGAACATGCCGCGTCGCTGCACACGGCGTTCAACGCCCTCAGCGAACACGTGGACGCCACCGCGATGGGCCTCGACGCAAGGATGGGGCGCGCCGAGAGCTCCCTGCGCGGAGCGATCTCGCGGAGCGCTCTCGTGCGCTATGACGCCTACAACGAGCTCTCCGGGCGGCAGTCGATGTCGATCGCGCTCCTCGACGAAGACAGGTCGGGGATCGTGCTGTCGTGCATCCATCACCGCGACCAGGCACGCGTCTACGGCAAGCAGGTTCGGGCGGGACGCGGGGAACTGGAGCTCTCCCCCGAGGAGGCTGAGGCTGTCCGCCTCGCCGCTGAAGGGGCGCCCAGCCCCGTCGCCGGGGATGAGCGCGACGCCTGAGAGGCCGGCCGCGCGCGCGCGTGTCGGCTACCTCGGCCCCGAGGGGACCTTCAGCGAGGAGGCGCTCCTCTCCAGCGCAGTGCCTGACGCCATCGTGCCCGTCGCGTTCGCGACCATTCACGAGGCGGTCACGGCGCTCGCGCGGGGGGAGGTCGACTGGTCGGTGGTGCCGATCGAGAACTCGATCGACGGATCGGTGAGCGTGACCCTCGACCTGCTCGCGGAGGAGGCCGAGAGCGTCGAGATCGCGGGAGAGGTGATGCTGAGGATCAGGCACTCGCTGATCGCGGCACGCGAGATTCCGCTCCGGGACATCGAGACGGTGATCACGCATCCTCAGGTTCCGGGCCAGTGCGAGCGGTTCCTGCGCACGGAGCTCGCCGCGGCGAGGGTGCTCACCAGCACCTCAACGGCCGAGGCTGTGCGTACCGTCGCGCAGCAGGGACAGCCGGGTCAGGCTGCGCTGGGAACCACCCTCGCCGCTCGCATCTACGGCGCGACGGTTCTCCGCGAAGGCGTGGAGGACCGTGACGACAACGAAACGCGCTTCCTGTGGCTGGGACGGGCCGGCGTGGGGAACGCGGCGCCACTGAGGGGGAACGGCGCCGACGGGCCGTGGAAGACGTCGGTCGTCTTCTGGGGGCAGGGCGCTGGCCGGCCCGGCTGGCTGGTGAGATGCCTCGACGAGTTCGCCCGCAGGGAGATCGATCTGACGAAGATCGAGTCGCGTCCACGGCCCGGCAGGATGGGCAGCTACATGTTCTTCGCGGATCTCGCAGGCAGCACCCGCGAGCCGCGCGTCGCCGAGGCGATAGCCGGAGTGGCGGAGCTCTGCGAGGAGGCCCGTGTGCTCGGTTCCTACCCCGTCGCCGGGCCGGCCTGACGGGACACGAGCGGCCCGCCGTCTGGGGGCGCTCCGGGAGCGCCCCCGCTACACTCGGCGCTGAACATGGAGAGCACTGTCCCACCCGAGCCGGTGGGGTCCGTGTCGCCTTCAGAGCACCAGCGGCACGGACCTGAGACATCGCCAGCGACGGCGATGAGTGGGCGGGTGCTCGTGCTGAACGCAACGTTTGAGCCCATCAACGTGTGCACGGTGAGGCGCGCGGTCGTGCTCCTGCTCAAGGAAAAGGCCGAGCTCCTCGAGCGTGGCCGCTGGGCGCTTCATTCGGAGACCTCGACGCTCGCTCGTCCGGTTGTCATTCGCCTCGTCAGCTACGTCAACGTTCCACGCGACGCGCATCGACGCAAGATCACGCGACGCGCGGTCTTCGCACGCGACAGCTGGACATGCCAGTACTGCGGTTCGCGGTCCAACCTGACCGTCGACCATGTCATCCCCCGGTCCAAGGGCGGCTCCTCGAACTGGGAGAACATCGTGGCCTCGTGCGCTCCCTGCAACAGACGAAAGGGCGATCGGCTCCCCCGCCAGGCCGGTATGCATCCGCGCCGCGCGCCGAGCACACCGCGCGCAGAGATCTTCATCCACGTGGCCAGCCCGACGATCCCCGCCGCCTGGCTCCAGTACCTGCCGCAGGCCGCCTGAGCGAGCCGGGCGAGAAAGACGGAGGGCGCCGTTCTCACGGCGCCCTCCGCGTCCATCTCTGACTGGAAAAACCGAGAGCGACACAACGGCAGCCGGAGGGACCAGGACCGGCAGTCGTCTCGGGGTGTCCCGGGTTGGATTCCGCTAGGCGGACCAGCCTACCGACCTAACGGCCGGTCACCTCCAGAGTCCCGCAAGAACTATCACTCAACGTTAGGACCACCTCCTTTCTCTGGTCTTCGCAGGGTAGCGAACCCGGGGGACGCGGCCGGAGCCTCACGGGATGATGGTCCCGAACTCCTCCGCGTAGGTCGCTCCGGCCTGCCCCGCGGAGTCGATCGCCGGCACGGCAGGGGTCACGCCGATCCCCGTGTCGACGTACTGGCCTTCGAGGATGTTCGCGAGATGCTCGGGTGAGGCAACCCAGGCGGCGACGATCGTCCGGGGTGTGGAGAGACTGAGCGTGCCCCAAGCCAGGTTCTCGCCGATGACGTACCCGTCGGCGGGGCCCGGGATGTAGCCGGTTTCGCGAATCCTGTCCACGGGGGTCTCGCCGCTCGGGGACACGTGTGCGAAGTAGTCGTCTGCCACCAGTTCGGCCGTGTGGCCTTCTGCCGCGTCCTGCAGGTCCGTATTCGCGATGAGAGCGGGCTCGCCGTGTGCGCCACGTTCGCGATTGATCAGGCAGAGGACGGCCGTTCGCACGAGCGGGATGTTTCCGGGTTCAGGCGTGAGTTCTGTGTTCTGACAGGCCGCCGCAACGCTGGCGCTGACGGGAGCGCTCGGCTGGGGCACCGTGGCGTCGGGGGCCGGGGTCTGCGGCACGGCCGCCCTGCGTGTCCCTGCCCTGCAGGCGGCATGTGCACGCGCGCCCGCGACGACCGCGCAACGCGCCCGGACCGGCCGCCGGGAGCGGCGCCGGTTGATCTTCGCCCTCGGCGCGACATCGCGTACGCGGGATGCGGAGCCAGCGGCGAGCGTGCCCCCCGGAAACGCCAGGAGCAGCGCTGAGAGGAGAATCACGAGCGCAGATGAGAGGGTTCTGGTTGAGGGGGCCACACTTAAGCTGTCGGCCCACCCTCTGCGTTATCTGAGCGCCGGAGCGCGTATGTGGACGGTTAGAAGGCCGCCATCCGTCCGGCTAGGAGTCGCCGTCTGCGGGCGAATCGTCCTGCGCCGGCTCGGGAGGCACGGGACCGTCCTCGCCGGTGTCGACGACGAGCGCCACCGCGCTCACGGTGTCGTCGTCCTTGAGGTTCATGACGCGGACGCCCGTTGCGGAGCGTCCCTGCTGGGAGATGCCGGCCGCCGACGTGCGCTGAACCATCCCGCCGACGCTGATGAAGACCAGTTCCTGGTGCTCGCGGACGACGAGCGCTCCCGCGAGCGCCGCCCTTTTTCTCGGTCAGCCCGATCGTCTTGACGCCTTTTGCGCCACGGTTCGTCTTGCGGTACTGGGCGATCTGCGTGCGCTTGCCGTAGCCGTTCTCGGTCACGACGAGCAGGTCCATGTCGTCGCGGGCGACGTCCATCGCGATCACGCGGCCTTTCGGTGCCGACGTCCATGCCGCGCACGCCGGTCGTGTCGCGGCCCATGGCGCGCGCGTCGGACTCGGCGAACCGCACCGTGAGGCCGGCGTGGGAGACCATGATGATCTCGTCGTCCGGGTCGACGGCTCGGACGGCCAGCAGCTCGTCGTCATCGCGGATCTTGATCGCGATGATGCCGTCGGCTTTGATCGGCGTGTTGTAGGCCTGAAGCTCGGTCTTCTTGACCGTCCCCGAGCGGGTCGCGAAGACGAGGTAGCTCGGTCTCGGTGAAGTCCCGCGTGGAGACCACAGCATTGATCTGCTCGCCCTCGGCGAGCGGGAGGATGTTCACGAGCGCGCGTCCCTTTGCGGTTCGCTGAGCCTCGGGGAGCTCGTAGACCTTCGAGCGGTAGACCTTGCCGCGATTCGAGAAGAACAGCAGGTAGTCGTGCGAGGAGCACACGAAGAGGTGCTCGATGTAGTCGCCGTCCTTCATGTCCATGCCGGTCACTCCGCGGCCGCCGCGCTGCTGCTGGCGGTAGGTCGCGAGCGGCAGCGACTTGATGTAGCCGGTCTGGGTGATCGTGATCACCATCTGCTGGTCGGCGATCAGGTCCTCGATGTCGATCTCGTCCTCGGAGTGGCTGATCTCCGTGCGGCGCTCGTCGCCGAAGCGCTCGCGGATCTCGGTCAGCTCCTCCTTGATCACCGCCAGGACGCGCGTCTCGTCGCCGAGGATCGCGCGCAGCTCGGCGATCCGCTCGGTGACGTCGGCGTGCTCCTGTTTGATCGAGTCCGCCTCGAGCGCGGTCAGCTGGGACAGGCGCAGGTCGAGGATCGCGGTCGCCTGGATCGCGCTCGAGCTCGAAGCGCTCGACGAGCTGCTCGCGGGCCGCGTCCGCGGTCGCGCGAGGCGCGGATCAGTTCGATGATCGCGTCGAGGTGCTCGAGCGCGGTCGAGCAGGCCCTCGAGGATGTGCGCGCGGGCCTCCTTCTCGGAGAGCTCGTGCTTGGTGCGCCGGACGATCACCTCGCGCTGGTGGGCGACGTAGTTGTGGATCACCGCGCGCAGGTTCAGCGTGCGCGGCACGTTGTCGACGAGCGCGACCATGTTGACGCCGAACGTCGTCTGCATCGGCGTGTGCTTGTAGAGCTTGTTGAGCACGACCTTCGGGATCGCGTCGCGCTTGAGCTCGATCACGAGCCGCATCCCGCGCTTGTCGGACTCGTCGCGCAGGTCGGAGATCTCGGGGATCTTCTTTTCGTTGACGAGGTCGGCGATCTTGTCGATCAGGTTGCCGGCGCCGCCCTTCTTGACCATGAACGGAAGCTCGGTGACGACGATCGCCTCCTTGCCGTGCGTGAGCGGCTCGATGTGCGCGCGCGCCTGCACCCGCACGCGGCCGCGCCCTGTCTCGTAGGCGTCCCTGGATCCCGCCGTGCCCGAGGATGATCCCGCCGGTCGGGAAGTCCGGGCCTTTGATGTGCCGCATCAGGCCCTCGGTGCTCGATGTCCGGATCGTCGATGTAGGCGACCGTCGCGTCGATCACCTCGCGCAGGTTGTGCGGCGGGATGTTCGTCGCCATCCCGACTGCGATTCCCGAGGAGCCGTTAACGAGCAGGTTCGGGAAGCGCGCCGGCAGGACGAGCGGTTCGCGGCGCGAGCCGTCGTAGTTCGGCGCGAAGTCGACCGTGTCCATGTCGAGGTCGCGCAGCATCTCCGTGGCGATCCGCGCCAGGCGCGCCTCCGTGTAGCGCATCGCGGCCGCGGGATCGTCGTCGACGGAGCCGAAGTTCCCCTGGCCGTCCACGAGCTCGTTGCGCATCGAGAACTCCTGCGCCATGCGCACGAGCGTGTCGTAGATCGCCGAGTCGCCGTGCGGGTGATAGTTGCCCATCACCTCGCCGACGATCTTCGCGCACTTCGCGTAGGAGCGTGTCGGGCCGAGCCCGAGCTCGTTCATCGCGTACAGGACGCGGCGGTGTACGGGCTTTAGCCCGTCGCGCACGTCCGGCAGCGCCCGCCCGACGATCACCGACATCGCGTAGTCGAGGTACGCGGTGCGCATCTCCTCCTCGAGCGCGCGCGGTTCTACGTTGCCTCCCCCGATCACGTCAGCGGATGCCACCAGGTCCCCTTACTGTCGCCGTGTCCTCGCGCGCTGGTCTCATACGTCGAGATTGGCGACGGTTCGTGCGTTGTCCTCGATAAACGCGCGTCGCGGCTCCACCTGGTCGCCCATCAGCATCGAGAAGATCCTGTCTGCCGCAAAAGCATCCTCGAGCGTCACCTGGGCGAGTGTGCGGGTCGCCGGCGCCATCGTCGTTTCTCCGAGCTGCTCGGCGTTCATCTCGCCGAGCCCCTTGAAGCGCTGCAGTTTGATGCCCTTCTGAGCGACCGCCATGACAGCGGGGTGCAGATCCTGGAATGTCGGCGCCGTCTCCCGCGCATCGCCGAGGGCCACCTCGAACGGTGGGGCACCGGCGAGCTCCGTCAGCTGAGCATGAACGCGCGCCAGCTGGATGTACTCGCGCGAGTCGAACAGCGCGCGCTTGATGCGGTGCACCCGCGCAAAACCCGTCTTTGCTTCGACGGCCCTGACCCTGAGCTCGACGGGATCGGTGTCGACGAGCTCCGTGGTGTGGGTATCGCCGGCGACATCTGCGCGGCGCAGCAGTTCGATCGCGGCCTCGGCGCTGTCGATCCTCTCGCCCAGAAGCGTGGACTCCTCCAGGAACTGCACCACGTCGTGGCCGTGCGCGGCCCGCAGCGAGGAGGACCAGCCCTCGTACTGCTTGAGAAGACGCGTGAAGCGCTGCCAGCGCACATCCGTGAGCTTGAACTGGGTTCCGTGGCGGTCGAAGACGCCGATCTTCTCCCACTTGTCGGCGAGCAGGATGTCCTCGAGTTCCGCGTCCTTCTCGATGTACCGCTCGCGCGAGCCCTGCTTGAGCTTGTAGAGCGGCGGCTTGGCGATGTAGACGTATCCCGCCTTGATGAGCTCTTCCATCTCACGGAACAGAAGGGTGAGGACCAGCGTGCGGATGTGGGCGCCGTCGACGTCCGCGTCCGTCATCAGCACAACCTTGTGGTACCTGGCGTTCTCGATGTTGAACTCGTCGCGCACCCCAGTGCCGATCGCGGTGATAAGCGCCTGCACCTCGGTGTTCTGCAGGACCTTGTCGATGCGCGACTTCTCGACGTTGAGGATCTTGCCGCGCAGCGGGAGTACCGCCTGTGTGTTCCTGTCTCGTCCCTGCTTGGCTGAGCCGCCCGCGGAGTCACCCTCGACCACGAAAAGCTCAGCGAGGGACGGGTCCTTGACCGAGCAGTCCGCGAGCTTGCCCGGCAGGGTTGAGTTCTCCAGCGCCGACTTGCGCCGGGTCAGGTCCCGGGCCTTGCGGGCGGCCTCGCGGGCGCGCTGCGCCTGGACAGCCTTCGAGATGACCGCGCGTGCCTCACTTGGGTTCTCCTCGAGGAACTCCCCCAGGCCGGTGTTGACGATCGACTCGACGAATCCGGCCATGCCGGGATTCCCGAGCTTGGTCTTCGTCTGACCCTCGAACTGTGGGTCTCGGAGCTTCACCGAAACGACGGCCGTCAGACCCTCGCGCACGTCCTCGCCCGAGAGGTTGTCCTCTTTCTCCTTCAACAGCCCGTGGTCGCGCGCGTACTTGTTCAGCGTACGCGTCAGCGCTGAGCGGAAGCCGCTCAGGTGCGAGCCGCCCTCGGGTGTGTTGATGTTGTTGGCGAACGAATGCACAGATTCCTGGTAGGAGGAGTTCCACTGCATCGCGACCTCGGCCGCGCCCTCCTCCGACTCGCCCGCGAAGAAGATGACCTTGCGGTGGACCGTGTCCTTGTTCTCGTTGAGATAGGAGACGAAGTCCTCGATCCCGCCGTCGTACTGGAACTCCGCGGAGTGGCCCTCGCCCCGGAGGTCCGTGATCGAGATCTTCAGTCCACGGGTGAGGAAGGCCGTCTCGCGCAGGCGCTCCTCGAGTGTCAGGAAGTCGAGGTCGAGCGTCTCGAAGATGTCGGCGTCGGGGAGAAACGTCACCGATGTGCCGGTCTGGGCACCGGGCGCGAGCTCCTCTCCCTGCACCAGCGGGGTCTGGGGCGCACCGCGTGAGTACTCCTGCGAGAACACGTGTCCGTCTCTGCGGATCTCAACTTCGAGCTTTTCCGAGAGGGCGTTGACAACCGACACCCCGACGCCGTGGAGGCCTCCGGAAACCTTGTACCCCTCGCCACCGAACTTTCCGCCGGAGTGCAGGACCGTGAGCACGACCTCCACGGCAGGGCGGCCCTCCTTCTCCATCATCGCGACCGGAATGCCGCGGCCGTTATCGACCACGGTCACCGAGTTGTCCGGGTGGATGGTCACGGAGACCTCCGTGCAAAAGCCGGCCAACGCCTCGTCGACGGAGTTGTCGACCACCTCGTAGACAAGATGGTGCAGCCCCATGACACCGGTCGATCCGATGTACATACCGGGGCGCTTGCGGACCGCTTCGAGGCCCTCGAGGACCGTGATGTCCGACGCGTCGTAGGTCGATGAGCCACCGGTCGTGGACAGGTCGCCCACGCCGTTGCTGCCTGCGCTCTCTTCAGAGCTGTTACCGCCTGATGCCAATGGCCCTCCGATGACGTGAGAAAGCCCCGGATTCCGGGGCTCTAGGTCCGCGGCCGGGGCATATTCGCTATGTAACTAAGGATAGCACGAAGCTTGCGACGGCGAGGCGTCGCGAACGCTATAAATCCCTGCAAATTCGGGGAAATGGAGGCACCCTGCTCCATCTCCGTCGCGGTTGCGCGCGAAGCCGGGCCGCGCGCCTCATCCTGTCCGGCAGCGAAGCTCGGTGATGAGCTCCGCGTCAAGTGCCGAGTTGAGTCGCGCGACCACCTGCTCAGACATGAGATCAAGCTCCTGGGCCCACACAGCGGCGGAGCAGGTGACGGTCAGGACCCCGCCATGCTCTGCCGTCGGCCGTGCCGCTGAGGCCACCGCCTTGCCCGCCGCGCGCTCCCAGACCTCCTGAACCTGCGCAAGGGTGGTTGCCGGCCTGGCGCCGGCGGTCAGCGCCGCCAGCGCCGTGGAGATCGGTCGGGGTGCCGGACGACTCATGCGGCGACCGCCTCGCGAAGGATCGTGCCGGACGAGATGCGCAGCCTGGCGACCGACTGGTCTCCCCCTCTTGGCACATGGGCGAGGTCCGTGGTCGCAATGACGCTCTGACCATCGGATGAGAGCTCGCGGGCGAGCAGCTCTCGACGCTCGGCGTCCAGCTCGCTCATCACGTCATCAAGCAGCATCAGGGGCGTGCGGCCTCGCTTCTCCGACAGCACGGCGCGCTCGCACAGCAGAAGAGCCAGCAGAGCCAGCCGCTGCTCCCCCTGCGATCCGTACACGCGAAGCTCGCGGCCGTCGCGCAGGAGCGCAAGCTCATCTCGGTGCGGGCCGTGCCCTGTGAACCCGCGCTCGAGGTCTCCTGGGAGCCTCTCTGCGAGCTCTGCGACGAACTCATCCTCGTCGGCCGCACGAGAGCGTGGCCTGTATTCGAGCGCCGCCTCTCCAGCGAGGCCAAGGTCCCCCGCCCTCCGGGCAAATGACCCCGACAGCAGCGACACAGCCTGCTCCCGGTCCGCGCGTACCTCCAGAGCCTTCGCCGCAAGCGCGCGATCCCAGGTGGCGATCGACCCGCGCGACGCCCGTCCGGCGCGAATTCGGCCGAGAAGGGCGTTGCGCTGGGCGAGCACGCGCGAGTACTCCCTGCGAACCTCAACTCGAGTTGGCCAGAGGGCGGCGACGACCTGGTCGAGGTGCGCGCGCCTGAGTGCCGGCGGACCCTTGATCAGGTCCAGGCGATCGGGCATGAAGACCGACACGAGCGGGCGCACGGGGACGTCGAGCATACGGTCGACCTGGGCCCCGTCGCATGTCATCCGCTTGACGGATTGGGCGCTGCCGGGAATCGTCCCGTAGCCGACTGTCAGCTCGTGGTTCTGCTCGCGGTCTCGCAGTCGAACGGACACGCGTGTCGCCTGCGCGCCGAATCTGATCAGCTCGCGCTCGTTGCGCGTCCGCGGCGAGCCGCCCGGTGCACCCGAAGTAGAGCGCCTCGAGCAGATTGGACTTGCCGGCTCCGTTGGGGCCGTGAACGACCGTGAGGCCTGGGCCCAGCTCGGCTTCCGCTCGGGCGTAGGTGCGGAAGTCGCGCAGCTCGACGCTGAGCACACGCACGAGAGGTACGCCCTAGACGTTCAGCCTGATCGGCATGATCAGGTAGACGAACTCTCCGGTGTCGGGGGATTCGATCAGGCCTGGCCGCAGCGGGCTGATCAGCTTCAGCACCAGCTCATCGGTATCGATGCTCTCCAGTCCGTCACGCAGGAACTCGGGGTTGAAGCCGATGTCGAAAGGCTCGCCGTGGAAAGGCACCGGGATCGCCTCGCTTGCCTCGCCGACGTCAGGGGTCTGGGCCGAGATCGTGAGCGTCCCCTCGGTGAAGCTGAGGCGCAGCGGAGCGTTCTTCTGGGCGAGCAGGCTGATGCGCCGCACGACGTCGGTCAGCTCCACGCTCGCCAGCCGCAGAGTGTGCTCGACGGTCTCCGGCAGCAGCTGACGATAGTTGGGGAACTGCCCGTCGATCAGGCGCGAGGAGAGAACGATGTCCCCGATCTCGAAGATGACCTGGTTCTGTCCGACGCTGACCGACAGCGAGCCGGCGTCCGGCTGCTGGGCGATGCGAGCGAGCTCGCTGAGCGCTCGAGCGGGCACATTCGCCTCAAGGCTGCCCGGTGAGCGGGCTCTCGAGCTTGGTCTCCTTGACGCTCAGGCGGTAGGAGTCCGTTGCGACCATCCGGAGCTCCTGCCCGGAGGCCGACATGAGGATCCCGGTGAGCACCGGCCGCGTCTCGTCGCGGACGCCGACCGTGAGACGCGGTTGATCGTCTGCACGAACGCATCGGCGGGCAGCGACACGCGATTCTCCGGCGACGGCGACGGGAGCGTCGGGAAGTCCTCTGCGCGGAGCGTCCGCAGATGGAACGTCGTGGCTCCGCAGATCAGCTCTACGTCCTGCTCCGCGCTGCGGAGCTCCATCGTCAGCTGATCACTGGGCAGGAGCGTGCGACATCGAGAAGCAGGCGCGCCGGCAGGACAGCGACTCCCGGTCTCACGACGTCCGCGGTCAGCGGAACGCGGAGACCGATCTCCATGTCCGTGGCCAGGAGCTCTGGCGACGGAGTCGGCGGAGGCAGAGATCATGATCCCGGACAGGGCCTGAACGGCGCTTCTCGTCGAGGCGACGCGGGCCGCGGTCTGCAGCTGGCTCAAGAGGTGTGACGAGGAAATGGAAAGCTTCATCTACTTCTCTGTCCTTATAGGGAAAGTCATATGCAGGGGCTGTGGATTTGTGTATTTGGGGCGAGCAGTGGGTTTTGGGGGCAGGCGACGGCTGACATGCCTGTGGATGGCTGCCGTTATCCGCACTGAAGTCTCTCAGGAGACTCGGTCGTGGTCTGACGGGAGCTCACGGATGTTCGCAGCCGAGCTCTTTGCACAGCTTCTCAACAGCCTCTCGGCTGGCGTCGGTCGTCAGATATGCGGGCGCTTGCGCGCCTGCATGCGTGAAGGACCGTTGTGTGGTCTCGCCCGCCGAAGTGTCGCCCGATCGCCGGCAGGGACTCGGACGTGAGCTCGCGTGAGAGGTACATCGCGACCTGGCGCGGCCAGGCGATGCGCGCTGCACGCCCAGAGGAGAGGAGCTCGTCGTTACTCAATCCAAAGTACTTGCAGGTGGCGATCTGGATCTCGCTGACGGTCCGAGCCCGCTTTCCCGCTTCGCCGGATCTCGGATAGAGGCCGTCAAGGACCTCCTGGGCGAGCTCACCGGTCAACGGCCGGCCGGTGAGTGAGCTGAAGGCCACGGCTCGGATGAGCGCCCCCTCGAGGGCCCTGACGTTGCTCTGCACGCGTTCGGCGATTGCCGGAAGCGCGTGCTCATCGGCGACCTGTATCCCGTCGTTGTGCACACGCTTGCGCAGGATCGCCATACGCGTCGCAGACCCGGGAGCGACGATGTCGGCAACGAGGCCCGCCTGGAAGCGCTCGCGGAGACGATCCTCGAGTGCTCTGAGGTCGGCCGGCGGCCGGTCGGAGGTGAGCACCACCTGCCTGCCGCCGTCATGCAGGGCGTTGAACGTGTGGAAGAACTCCTCCTCGGTCTTGGTCTTGCGCTCGAGGAACTGGACGTCGTCCATCAGTAGGACGTCGACGTGCCGGAAGCGGGCCTTGAAGCGGTCCGCGGTCCCATCCGCGAGTGCCCCGACGAACTCGTTCGTGAAGGCCTCTCCGTTCGTGGCGCGAACGGTCAGGTCCGGGGTCGTGTGTGGAGATGAGGTTGGCGATCGCCGAGAGGAGGTGTGTCTTGCCGACGCCCGGGGGGCCGTAGATGAAAAGGGGGTTGTAGGCGTGTGCCGGCATCTCAGCGACGGTAAGGGCGGCGGCGTGCGCCAGACGGTTGCAGTCCCCGATCACGAACTGATCGAACGTGAGCTTGGGGTTTCCGAGCGGCTCCGACGGCGGTGGTCCTGCCACCGCTTCCCCACCGCGCGGGTCCCCGGAAGAGGGTCCGCGGGGTAGATCACGGGCGGAACGCGCACCCGCGCCTGCAGCGACGATCTGAACCGACACCCCGCTCCCGACTACGAGCTCGACGCTCGCCTCGATCACCTTGCCGAAGCGATCTTGGATCCATGTCTTCGCTTGCACCGGAGCCTCGATGACCATGCGCTCCTCTGACAGCTCGGCGGCCTCCAGCGGGTCCAACCACATCCGGAAGGTCGGCTCGTCGACCACCAGTGCGAGCTGTGATCTGCACAAGCGACCATATGTGCTCGAGCTCTGGGCTCGCGGCAGCTGTCATCGACTCCTCTCCCCAGAAGAACACTGCGGTGACTATTCGAAGGAGGGCCCCTGACCGGCCCGTGCCGCGACTATAACCAACCCCTTGTCGACGTCTCAGCGGCTGCTCGCAAATGGCGAGAAAATTCCAGGGTGCCTTTGCGTCCCTATACTGCATCGAGAAGACGGGCCTCCGCCCGATGCTCAGCGACGCGCTCGTGGCAGGAGAAGGCGCGAGACCGGAGAACTATTAGATGAAGCGCACATATCAGCCGAAGAAGCGCAAGCGGGCCCGCGTCCACGGGTTTCGCGCTCGCATGAGCACGCGGGCCGGTCGGCTCACGCTCAAGCGCCGGCGCGACAAGGGACGCAAGCGCCTATCAACCTGAGGGCTTGAGTGGAGGACGCCGGGCGACGGGCAAGCGAGCAGGCTGCGCACGCCGGCCCGAGGGGGACGGCTCTCGCGGAGCGCCGAGTTCGACCGCGTCTACCGTCACGGGCGGTCGACCGCGAACAAGTATCTGGTGCTCTATACGTTTCCGAATCCGGACGCGGACCGTCCGCGCGCTGGGGCTGTCCGTGTCGCGCAAGGTCGGGGGAGCGATTGAGCGCAACCGCGTCAAGCGGCTGCTGCGGGAGGCGTTCTCGCACGCGGAGCGTGATCTCACCCCGGGCCACGACCTGGTCGTCGTCGCCCGCCCGCCAGCCCGCGAACTGGCGGAACGCGAGGGGCTCGCAGGTTTGCAGGCCTCTCTCGGCGAGCTCCTGGTGAAGTCCGGCCTGCTTGGCGCTCCGGCATCTGACGAGTCGGCTGCACCGCAGGGCCGCGTGTCGGCATGAGCGCACCACCGGCGCCACCATCGGACGCTCCCGAGGCCAACGTCATCGCGCGGGTCGCGAGGTTGGTCCTGACTGCGCCGATCGTCGTCTACCAGCGCGTGATATCGCCCGCGATCCCAAGGCGATGCAGGTACGAGCCGACGTGCTCGCGCTACGCGGTCGAAGCGATCAGGGAGTACGGCATACTTGGGGCCCGGTGCTCGCAGGGTGGCGCCTGCTCAGGTGCAACCCGTGGAGCTACGGCGGCTACGATCCCGTCGAGGCTCAGCGACTTTTCCGGACCGGATCCCATAAGCGCGGCTGAAGGGACGCGGGTTACCCACCCGCTGCCCGTATCAGCCGCGGTGCCGCAGGCCCCGCCAACAGCCGACGAACCCAAGAGACCATCTAGCGCATGCCAATTTTCGCAAACGTCATCGAGGACGCATTTTCGCCGCTGATCAGCGTCTTCGAATCGATCATGGTCTTCCTGCACAACCACCTTCTGGGTGGCAGCTGGGGACTGTCGATCGTCGGACTGACGATCCTGATCCGAGCGATCCTCGTGCCGCTGACCTTCAGGCAGCTGAAGTCGATGCAGGAGATGCAGCGCATGGCGCCCGAGATCAAGGCGCTGAAAGAGAAGTACAAGGAGGACAAACAGCGCCAGCAGCAGGAGATGATGAAGTTCTACCAGGAGCGCAAAATCAACCCGTTCGCCTCGTGCCTGCCGCTCCTGCTGCAGCTGCCGGTGTTCTTCTCGCTCTTCTACATGCTGCGGACGGACCTGAAGAAAGACATCTGCGGGAAGCAGATGGTCGAACACTTCAGCCGGGAACTCCACAAGCCGATCGCTGACGAAATTCAGCGAAATCCCCTCGGGCGCCACGAAAGTCATGGGTCACACGGTCAAGGGCCTGACGGAAACTGGCTGCAACGTCGTCGCGCCGGGCTCCGCGAAGTTCCTGTTCATCCCCGACATCACCGAAAAGGCGACGGGGATCGCGCTGATAGTGCTGATCCTGCTCTATGTCGGTTCCCAGCTGGGCTCGACGTTGGTCGCCACCGCCACGGCGGACCCGAATCAGCGGCGCATCATGCTGCTGCTGCCGGTGGTGTTCGTGGTGATCCTCTACCGCTACCCGGCGGGTCTGCTCGTGTACTGGATCACGACGAACCTGTGGACGGTCGGGCAGCAGTCGTGATCAGGCGCCGCATGCCCCCGCCGCCCAAACCGGCGAAATTGGACGGGGCAGCGAACGGGAAACCTCGAAGTCGCTCCGACAATCCTTGTCCGACGCGGTCGCGAGCTCAAAGAGCCCGACGCCGGCGGCGGCGCCGGCGGGAGCGCACACCAGCGGGGGGGGCACCGCCTCCGCCGCCGCGGAAGAAGAAGAAACGATCCGGGAGACGACGATGAGCGAGGATCCTGGGCGTGAGCTCGAGGAGGACCTGGAGCCGGACGAGGCCCTGGGCGAGCTGCTCGAGGAGATCGTGGACGCACTCGGACCTCGACGCCGAGATCGATCGTTCACGAAGAGGACGGGGTGCTGCGGGGGTCGTGGAGGGCGAGGACGTTGGGCTTGCTGATCGGCCGCCACGGCCAGACGATCGACGCGGTTCAGCACCTCGCGCAGCGGATCGTGTTTCCCGAGGGCCCATCCGTCGGTGCGCGTGGTCGATCGACGCGGACGGCTACCGCGAGCGCCGCGCCGAGGCACTGCGCGCCGAGGCCGACGAGGCCGCCGAGGAGGCGGTCGAGACCGGCAGAGCCGTCGAGCTTGACCCAATGCGCTCCGCGGAGCGGCGAATCGTCCACGAGCATCCTGCGCGATCGCGGGGACGTCGAGACGCACAGCGAGGGCGACGAGCCCGAGCGCTACCTCGTGATCTCCCCAACCAGCGTTGAGGACCGGCCGCTAAGCGTTTCACGTTTTTCTTGACGGTGAAACACATCTGGCTCCATGACACGATGAACTTCAGCCGACGCTCTCCGACTTTGAGCGCGGGTTGGTCGCCGGCATCCTGATCGGCGAGGGCCATTTCGGCGGCGACGGCAAGCCAGCCCCAGATCACGCTGCGGATGCACGTTCGGCACGAGTCGCTGTTCCGCTGGCTGGAGCGGTTGTTCCCGCCGTTCGCGTCTCTATGGACCCTACGAGCACTCCGGTCGGCGCTATTTCCAGTGGATGGCCCGCGGAGACGCACTCGCGGAGGACGTCCTGCCGGTCGTGGAGGCGGTGCTCACCGACGAAATCGACGCGCATGTCGCGGCTCGGGTTCGCGAGATGCGCTCAAGGTACGCCGATTTCTTCGCTTCCCACGACGCATGAGCCTCGATTTACGGCGCCGTCGCTATCCGGCAGTGGTCTGACGGATCAACAGATTTCCCAGCTGGCGTCGTTGCTTGAGGCCCTCGAAGGCGACGAGCATGCGCCCACCGCTGTGCGCCAGCGCGAGCTCGCCGCCTACGTTCATCTCGCAGACTCGCTCGCGGCCCTGGAGGTGGAGGAGATCCGCACGGCGCGAAACATCGCTGATCTCGGGGCCGGCGCGGGTTTCCCGGGCCTGGCGCTCGCGGTGGCGCTCGCGGGTTCGACGGTGTGGCTTGTCGAGAGCCAGCGGCGCAAGTGCGACTTCCTCGGTCGCACGATCGCAGCCGCCGGGATCACGAACGCCCGGATCGATCTGTGCTCGCGCGGAGGACTGGCCGGACGGCCTGGATTCCGATGACGTCGTCACAGCGAGGGCGCTCGCGCCCCAGCCAGTCGTCCTCGAGTACGCCGCACCTCTGCTGCTGCGCGGCGGCGTCCTGATCGACTGGAGGGGCCGGCGCGACCCGGACGAGGAGTCCGCAGCGGACCGTGCCGCAGAGGAGCTCGGTATGAAGAGCGGTGGAGGTTCGCCGCGTGGTGCCGTTCCCGGACGCGCACGATCGCCACCTGCACACGTTCACGAAGGTGGCGGACACGCCGGACCGTTTTCCCCGAAGGGAGGGCGTGGCTCGCAAGCGCCCGCTCGGCTCCCGATGACCGGTTTGTGCCCATTTTGCCGGACGAGCCGACTCGCCCGTCGGCGATCGGCGCTAGCTTGATGCGCATGGGCACGGTCTACGCGGTGGCGAACCAGAAGGGCGGGGTCGGAAAGACGACGACCGCCGTCAACGTTGCCGCGTGCATCGCTGAGGCCGGCTACGCGACGCTTCTCGTCGACGTCGACCCACAGGCCAACGCGACGGTCGGTCTCGGGATTCCCCGCACCCGGCTCCGGGGCTCTACGAGGTGCTCACCGGCGAGGCCAGCGCCGCACGACGCCCTCACGGACTCAGCGGTGGTCGGACTCCGGGCCATTCCCGCGGGCGCCGGCCTTGCCGGAGCCAACATCGAGCTCCCGCGACTGGAGGGTTTCGAGTATCGACTGAGGGAATGCCTGGAGCCCCTCAGGGACAGCTTTGAATACATCATTCTGGACTGTCCCCCGTCGCTGGGACCGCTTACGGTCTGCGCGCTGGTGGCCGCTGACCGGGTGATCGTGCCCGTGCAGACCGAGTACTTCGCCCTGGAGGGTCTGGCCGGCCTGCTCGAGACCCTCGCGCTCGTCCGGCGTGAGCTGAACCCGGGCCTCACGGTGGCAGGGATGCTTCTCACGATGCACGATGGCAGAACGCGGCTCGGCCAGGATGTCGAGCGGGAGGTGCAGGACCCACTTCCCCGATCTCGTATTCGACACCGTGATTCCACGAAACGTCCGGGTCGGTGAGGCGCCCAGCTACGGCCTGCCGGTCACACACCACGATCCGCACAGTGCAGGGGCCGAGGCCTACTTTGAGCTCGCGAAGGAGGTTGCGCCCGTGGCTAAGCCAAGGCCCGGCATGGGCCGGGGACTGAGCGCGATCCTCGTCCGTCTCCGCCGAGGGCGCCGCGACCGCGGAGCACCTCGAGAGCTTCCGCTCGACGTGATCTCGCCGAATCCCCACCAGCCACGCCGGTCATTCGACCCCGATGCGCTCGCGGCTCTGGCGGGGTCACTTGGAGAGCAGGGCCTGTTGCAGCCCATCCTCGTCAGGCCCCGACCCGCGGGCGCAATACGAGCTCGTCGCCGGTGAGCGGCGCTGGCGGGCGGCGAGGATCGCCGGGCTCGAGACCATCCCGGCTCTGATCCAGGATCGAGAGGACGCGGCATCGCTCGAAGTCGCGCTGATCGAGAACATGGCGCGAGAGGACCTGAGCCCCGTCGAGGAGGCTCACGCGTGCGCCGCACTCGTCGAGGAGTTGGGTCTTACGCGCGAGGAGGTTGGGGTGCGGGTGGGACGGAGCCGGGTCGCCGTCAGCAATCTGATGAGGCTTCTGGACCTTCCAGACGATGTGCTGGAGCTCCTCCAGCGCGGAGCATTGAGCGAGGGACACGGTCGGGCTCTCCTGCTCGCCGATGACCACGGTAAGCGCCGGACGCTCGCCGCCACAGCGGTCTCCGAGGGCTGGTCGGTCAGGGTCACGGAAGACAAGGCGCGCGCGGCCAACAGGGGCACAGACTCCAGAATCACGTCGGGCCGGACTGCGGCGCGAACCGCGCACCCCGACCAGGAGCAGGCCGCGAGTGACATCGCTGACGCGCTCGGTGCGGCTCTTGGAGCCGACGTTCGCGTCAGGGCGATCCGTGAAGGTGGCTATCGCGCCGAGATTCGCTTCAGCTCCCCTGAGGAGGCGCTTGAGCTGGCGAAGCGGGTCCTGTCGGGGGTTTCTCCCGACGCTCCCGTCACGACACCGGCGACCGGCGCGGGGACCTAACGCGAGCGTCGCCAACAAGCTCCGCCAGGCTCGCACCCGGGCGGCCCACGATCGATCGCACACCGATGTCTTCCAGCGACGCCGCCGTGTGCCTTGCCCGCCGGGACACGGAGTTCGAGGTGACGGTGATCACCGCCAGGTCGGTCGACTGACCTCGGCAGAAGTCGACAAGTTCGCCAGGCGGGACATCAGCTCCAAGGTGATGCACGCGCCAGTTGTCCTCCCGAAGCGCGACCGCCGCCATCAATGTGGGCAGCCCGTGCCTATCCCCGGCAACCGCAGCCACGACCGCCGTGCCCCGGCGCCTTCCGCGCGGCGCAGGGTGGTGCTCCCCGAGAATCCGCTCCACGATCGCCGCGGCGCGATGCTCTGCCGAGATGCTGAGCCTGCCGGCGTCCCATTCCTGTCCTATCCGCCGGAGTGCGGGCACCAGGACTTCCTGTGTCGCGTTCGTGACCGTCACGCCGCTGTCCACGAGACCGGAGATGAGATCGCGGGCCTTGCGTTCCTCCCCGGATATGAGATGGATGAACATTCGCTCGCGTGCCTGCTCGTAGCCGCCCCGCGGGCGGCGCGCCCTGGGCCGCGAGGGACTATCACGCCGCCTGGCGAGAGCAACGACGGCCTCGGGACTCACGTGGTAGCGGCCACGCACCAGCGTGCTCGCCAGCACACCGGACCGCACCCACTTGTACGCGGTCTGGTAGTGGACGCCCAGTTGCTCAGCGGCGCTCCTCAGGTCGAGTGTCTCGCCGGCCATCGTTCCCAAGGCTAGCGCCGCCGGGTAAATATGACTAAAACGGGGTAAAGCGCGGCCGGCGACGGTTAGAGTGTGGCCATGCTGAGCCGGGGCGGAGCGAGGCAGTGACGGACGTCGCGATCGTCGGCGCCGGGCTGGCGGGGCTCACATGCGCCCAGGACCTCACACGCGCCGGCATCGAGTGTGTCGTCCTCGAGGCCTCCGACGGCGTGGGAGGAAGGGTGCGGACGGACTCCGTCGAGGGATTCAAGCTCGACAGGGGATTCCAGATCCTGCTCACTGCGTACCCGCAGGTGCGTAAGCGTCTGGACACTGACGCTCTGGGCCTCGGGCTGTTCGAGCCCGGCGCCCTGGTCCGTGCCCAGGGAGCCATGCACAGGGTCAGCGACCCTCTCCGGCGCCCGCTCGAGCTAGCGGCCAGCCTGCGAGCGCCGGTCGGCTCGTTCCGCGACAAGCGACGTGCGGCGCGCCTGGTGCTCGATGTCCGGACGCACTCCGCGAGGGACCTCCTTCGCAGACCCGACATGAGTACCGCCGAGCGCCTTTCCAGAGCGGGAATATCCGAGGCCTCCATCGCCTCCTTCTGGCAGCCGCTGTTCGCCGGGATCCAGCTCGACCCCAGGCTGGAGGTGTCTTCACGCAGGTTCGACACGATCCTGAAGATGATCGCGATGGGCTCGACCGGGCTGCCGCGCCAAGGGCTGGGCGCGGTCCCGGCCCAGATCGCCGCCACGCTCCCGGCCGCCGCAGTCAGGCTCGGCGCTGAGGCAACACGGATAGAGCCCGGGACGGTCGTTCTGCGAGATGGCGAGCGGATCGGTGCGAGGGCTGTCGTCTGCGCCACGGATGGACCGACCGCGCACGCGCTGCTTGGTGCTCCCGTCGCCGATCCCGGTTCCCGGGCCGCGGGGTGCTGCTGGTTCAGCACCAGCTCTCCTCCCGCTCGCGAGAAGATGCTGATGCTCGACGGAACCGGTTCCGGGCCCGCGCTAAACGTCGTCGTCATGAGCGAGGTACAGCCGTCCTACGCGCCTGCTGGACGAGCGTTGATCGCCGCGGCGGTGCCCGGTCCGGAATCTCTCGGACGCGGGCTCACAAAACGCGTCGCGGAGCAGTTGGCAAGGTGGTTTGATTCGAACCGGGAGGACTGGACGCACCTGCGGACGGACGTGATACCGCACGGACAGCCGCTCCAGCTGCCGCCGCTGAACCCGCGGCAGCGGGTGGAGCTCGGCGACGGTCTGTTCGTTGCCGGCGACCACCGCGACACAGCGTCCATTCAGGGCGCGATGTTCAGCGGCGAGCGCACGGCCGCGGCTGTTCTACGACGGCTTCGATCAGGCGAGGTCTGATTCCGCTGACCGCTCGGTCGTTCTCGGGGGCCTACTTCTTGCCCGGTCGGCGCATCTTGGTCCACCAACTGATGGGACCCGGCGCCGACTGGGGTTTCAGCCTGCGTATCGTCGCCCGCCGGCATGGGTCTTCCCGACGATCCTCGGCCGCGGCGAGCGACTCTTCCCAGACGACATCGACCGGCTGCGCCTTGCGCTCGCCGAGAGCCGGATCGTCGGGCCTGACGGCGTTCAACTGCACGTCTATAAGGCCACCTGACCCACCGACGGAGCACGAGCGCGCCGATGCCTCGCGTCTCGACGACAACAAAGCGCTGCAGCCATCTTGGCCACCCGTTGATACAAACGTCCTCTTACACCCTGTCGGCAAATGCGGACATTTGACAGCCTCCTACTGATGTCCTGATATATCGACATTCGGCGCGGAGTGCTATGATGTTCACATATGTCGACACCTGCAAATGGGGGCGGCTCGCCTCCCGACGCTCCGCGGCCCCACATGCCCTTCCGCCTTTACACCGCGGCGTCGGTAGGTCCAGCCATACGCCACTATCGTGAGCAAGCTGGCCTCACACAAGCCGAACTCGCGGACATGGCTGGCCTCAACCGCAGCTACCTGTCCAACCTAGAGCAGGGCAAGGAGACCGAGCAGATGCGCCGTATCCTGCGCGTCCTTAAGCTTCTCGGCGTCCGGGCAACGCTCCAAGAAGCCGACTGGTAATGGCCGAACAACTCGCGGTCTGGCTCTACGGACGCCAGGTTGCGGTCGTCGACAAGGAGCGCAATCACCGCCTCCGACTCTCCTACACCGAGGACGCCTTATCGGCGTTTGAAGGAGGCACGCCACTTCTGTCGCTGGCACTCCCGCTGACCCGCGACCGCTATCCCAATGGAGTGACGCGGGCCTTTCTCGATGGGCTTCTCCCCGAGGGCGACCCGCGCAACGCCATCGCAGCGGACCTCGACTTGCTCGCCAGCGACGTGTTCGGCCTCATCGGGGCACTCGGCAAGGACTGTGCAGGAGCACTCGTCGTGCAACCGCAAGACGAGCCGCCACCCACAGTCCCGACTACCCAGGACGCAGAAGCTCTGAGTGACGATGACCTCGCCCAGCTCGTCGCGAATCTGCGCAACGCCCCGCTCGGCATCGACCGCAACGTCCGTCTCTCGCTGGCCGGCGTCCAAGAAAAGCTGCTCCTCACGCGGATGCCCGACGGGAGATGGGGACGCCCAGTCGACGGCGCACCAAGCACCCACATCCTCAAGCCGGAGATAGAAACCTTCGGCAATACCGTCGAGAACGAGGCCTTCTGCATGCGCGTCGCAAAGCATCTGCAGCTGAACGTCGCCAATGTCGAGACCATCCTCGTCGATGACCGCCCAGTGCTGGTCGTCGAGCGCTACGACCGAATCGTTGATGCAGACGGGAGGGTCCAGCGTGTTCACCAAGAGGACTTCTGCCAGGCGCTCGGACTCCCGCCCTCCAAAAAGTACGAGCAGGACGCCGGGCCCACGCTCGCTCGCATCGCGAGAGTGCTGGGCGATGTCGCAGATACAGCATCCGTCGAGACGTTTCTTTGTGCAGCGACGCTCAACGTGGCGCTCGGAAACTGCGACGCACACGGCAAGAACTTCTCTCTGCTGCACACCCAAACCGGCGTACTCCGCTTGGCACCGCTCTACGACATCCTCGCTACGCGCCTGTATCCCCTAGACGAAACGCTCGCAATGTACGTCGACGCCGTCCAAAAGGCTGACCGCGTCACCGCAGGGCGCCTCATCAAGGAGGCGACTCGGTGGGGGATGGCGAAGAGCGGTGCCGAGACGATCGTCACCGATGTCCTTGCGCGGCTCCCCGATGCCATCGCAGCGGCCGCCAACGAAACCGATGGTTTGCCGCCACGTCTCCCAGAGCTCGCCGTCCAACGCGTCAAGCTGCTGCAGACTCAACATGCCGACTGAACTACACGAGTCCGCGACGGTAAGATGCGGTTGCGATGCAGAGCGCGCTTCGGGTCCAATGTTCCATCAATGTTCCATAGACTGTTGTACGTCTCGGAGCAGGCTCCAACAACCCGCACTGCAAAGCCAAAAGGGCGATTAGCTCAGTCGGTTAGAGCGCTTCTCTGATAAGGAAGAGGTCCCAGGTTCGAATCCTGGATCGCCCACTCAAGAACCGCCCCCTTGCCGACGAACACCGCGGCCGGACAGCCGCACCGGTTCCAGACGCGCGTCGCGCGGGTCTCCGCGCCAGGACCAGAGGCGCTCGCCGCCCCGAGCTGGCGCACCGGCGACGCCAGCTGCACCTCGGGCGCTGCTAAAGCGCGGCTGCGCGGCTGCCGATCATCGGAGTGATGGTCATGCGAATCCCAGGCGCTCCCGACGCTGGAGCGAGGCATCAGTGGAGGTCACGCGGTGTCCGCTGAAAGCGTCAATCTCGTCATGTCGCTTCAGATAAGCCCCGAGAGCGACGTGGCGGCCCTGGCTGGCGACCAACAGGCGGCGGCTGAGCTGATCGCGACGGTCAGCCGCTCCTACGACTCGTCGATGCAGTGCACGATGCGATTCCCCGGATTGGCACCCGTGACGTACACGGGCGGGCTCGAGGGCGTGTCGGCCGCGTGGCGCGACTGGATGCGTTACTGGGCGAGCTACCGAATCGAGGTCGAGGATGTCATCGACGCGGGCGACCGCGTCGTGGTCATCCACCGTGCGCAGTGCCGGCGCCGGCGCGACACTCCTGAGTGCACCCTCAGGCGCGCAGCGATCTGGACGGTCCGCGACTCGCGGGTGGTGCACGTGGACTTCAACCTTCCCTGCAGCGAGGCGCTCGCCGCCGTCGAACCGGCCCCGCCGGCGTGAGCAGGCGCTCTCAGGCGCGGTTCACTTGCGCTTTGCCTGGTGCTCGATGACTTTCCCGAACGCGTCCTCGAGCTCGGTGGTCATGCGCTGCTTGAAGAGAGCGAGCAGGGCCTCGGATGCCAGCGGCCGCAGCGAGTTGACGGCGTCGATCAGTTCGTCCCAGCCCTCCTCCGGCTGGCCGGCGCGCTCGAAGGGCTCCCACAGCTCCTTCAGATAGAGGCGCGTGAAGGATTTCGCGACCGACTCGCAGTCGCGGTTGACCCGCTCCACGAGCGCGAGGGTCGCATGAAGTGAGATGCCCAGGGCCATCACCTGCTCGGCGGCCCTCAGAAGCGCCGGGCTGGGGACTTCGAAGCGGTCCTCGCCGAGCGGTACCAGCAGCTTCATCTTGCGCACACGAGCGACGTCCTTCGGCTCGATTGGTCCAAATCGTGCTCGAGAGTTCGTCGGCCGTTATCACCTCGGCGGGCTCGGGCTCGAACGGGGCCGTGACGGCGTTGCGCAGCCCGAGGAGACGCTCTGCGAGCCCGTCGGACCCGCTGAGGAGGCGTTCGATCGCCGCGAGGTTGAATCCGTCGGCCTGCAGGTCGAGGATCAGGCGCAGGCGCGCCACATGGTCAGCGTTGTAGTAGCCGACGCGAGCGCGCACCTCAGGCGGCGGCAGCAGACCGCGAGTGTGGTGGTTGCGGATATTGCGAACCGTCATCCCGACCTCCGCAGCCAGCTGCTCGATCGTGAGGTCGTAGACGGGCGGAGCGCTCGCACCGGAGGATCGATCTAGCGGATGCGGAGATGTCTGAGGCACTGGCACCGAGAGTACTACAAGCTATGTAACCTCATTTGAGGTATCATCATTTCGCGTCATGGTGATCAGGACTCTTGCCGAAGCCCAGAGCCCCCGCCGAATCGGCCGGCGCCTGCTCCGGTCGGGACTGCTGGAGGCACTCGCATATCCGCACGGCGTGGACCGGTATACGGAGTTGATCCGCCCGCTGATGCTCGCTCGCGACGTTCGCGCCGAGGTCGTGGGAGTTCGCCTCCAGACCCCGAAGAGCGTCACCCTCACGCTTCGACCGAACGCGAACTGGGAGGGATTCCGGGCGGGGCAGTTCGTGGGACTCAGTGCGAGCGTCGCGGGGGTTCGCGTGAGCAGGCCCTACTCGCTCGCGGGTTCCGAGCACGCGACCGACGGCACCCTGGAGATGACCGTCTCCACCCACCCGATGGGCAGGCTCTCGCGTCACCTGCGCGAGCACGTCCGGGCGGGGCTGGTCGTCGACCTGACCCAGGCTCAGGGCGAATTCGTCCTCCCCGACAGGCGGCCTGAAGGCGTGCTCCTGATCAGTGGCGGGAGCGGGATCACGCCGGTCATGGCAATGCTGCGCACACTCTGCGATGAGGGCGAGGTACCCAAGATCGGCTTCCTGAACTACGCGCGCTCGCCGCTCACGGCGCTCTATGAGGGAGAGCTGCGCCACCTGGAGTCCGTCCACCCTGGACTGCGCGTTGCGAGGGGCTTCACCCGTTCCACGGGCGGCCAGATCACCGGGCGCCTCTGTCGCGAGCACCTATCCGCCGTGATCGATCAGCACGCGGATCCCGCGATCTTCGCGTGCGGGCCGCCCGCCCTCGTGGAGTCCGTGCGCACGATCTGCGCGAGCGAGGGGCTGGCCGAACCGGCCATCGAGACCTTCAGCGGGCCCGTGCTCTCAATCGACACCGAGAACGCACGTGGCGTCGTGCGTTTCGCCTCCAGCGGACTCGAGGCGCCCAACACCGGCCTTCCGCTTCTGGAGCAGGCCGAGGATGCGGGACTGACGCCCGCGTACGGGTGCCGCATGGGCATCTGCAACTCCTGCAGCTGCCTGAAGAGCACGGGAACCGTGAGAAACGTGATCACGGGCGCCGTATCGACCGCGGACGAGGAGCAGATCAGGATCTGCGTCTCAGTGCCCGTGGGCGACGTGGTCCTCGACATCTAGAACGTCCACAACCAGAAGGAGCGGCCATGCCTGAACAAGCGGTCAGACCCACCCCCGATCAGCTCGAGGCATTCGGTCACGAGATGGACGCGATCCGCGCGGCGGTCGTCGCGGACCTCGGTCAGCGCGATCTCGACTACATCAACCGGGTGATCCTCGCCCAGCGAGCGCTCGAGGTCGCCGGCCGCGGCCTGTTGGAGTTCGGACTTCCTGCCGCCCGCGTGGCTCGCCGGCACGGCCGCGCTCTCGCTCTCGAAGATCCTGGACAACATGGAGATCGGCCACAACGTCATGCATGGTCAGTACGACTGGACGGGGGACCCTCGCCTGGACGGCAGGAGGTTCGAGTGGGACACGGCGTGCCCGGGGGAGCACTGGCGCCATTCGCACAACTACATGCACCACACCTTCACGAACATCGTCGGCAAGGACCGCGATATCGGGTACGGCATCCTGCGCATGTCAGATGAGGAGCCCTGGCGCCCGTACTACCTGGGCAACCTGCTGTGGGCCGGGCTGCTCGCGGTCTTCTTCCAGTACGGCGTGGCACTCCACGACCTCGAGAGCGAGCGGATCGTCTCGGGTGAGGTGAGCCTCGCCGAGAAGCGGGGCGATGATCGGCGCGATCTGGGGCAAGGTGCGTCGCCAGACGCTCAAGGACTACGTCCTCTTCCCGCTCCTGTCGGGTCCGTCTTTCCCGCTCGTGCTCGCGGGCAACCTGACGGCGAACCTGACCCGGAACCTCTGGGCCTTCACCATCATCTTCTGCGGTCACTTCCCGGACGGCACGGAGCAGTTCAGCGAGCAGGAGGCGGAGAACGAGACTCGCGCCGAGTGGTACTACCGCCAGCTACTGGGTTCAGCCAACCTGACCGGCGGGCGGGCGTTCCACGTGCTCGCCGGGAACCTGAGCCATCCAGATCGAGCACCACCTCTTCCCGGATCTTCCAGCCCACCGCTACGCGGAGATCTCCCGCGAGGTGCGTGCGACTGCGAGCGGTACGGCATCCCCTACAACACCGGCCCGCTCGCCAAGCAGTTCGGGAGCGTGGTGCGCAAGATCTTCTCGCTCGGTCTGCCGCCGCGAGGCGCTCGCAGCACCGGGTCGGCTCTTCCCGCCCAGACGCAGCCCGCCGCACTAGAGGCAGTCGCCTGAGATATCAGCCTGCTGCCACGGGGTCCAGCCGGCTCCGGCAGCACGCCAACGGTCCAACCTGCCGCTGCGTGCCCCGTCGTGGGGGCGTCGCGAGAGTTGCGCGGTAACAGATTCTTCATAAAGCCAGTCAACATTGTAGTACTCTCGATGCTGGACGTGGCCGCACCCGGCCGGAAAACGCCGGCACCTGGCGCGATCCGACGGAGGCCCGCCGTGCCCAGACCGACCATGAACCTCACAAGACCCGTAATCGCTCGCCCGCTCGCCGCCGCGCTCGCGCTCCTTTTCGCGCTGGCCGTGACACCGGCACTGGCGGCGAGGGCCCGCACGGCCGCGACGACGAAGATCACGATCACGAAGTTCGCCGTCTCCGGCTCGAAGATCACGCTCGACGGCAAGGTGTCCCTCTCGGCCTCCGCCGCGCGCAGGCGGAAGCGGGCAGTGCTGCTGGTCACGGTGATCGACACGCACGGCGAGCTCGAGCGGTTCACGGCGAAGATCGGCGCGCGGGACCGCTTCGCGGCCGTGCACGACACCAAGCTCACCGGCGCGCTGCGCCTGACGGCCGCGGTCACAATCTCAGGCAGGGCAAACGGCAAGACCGTCGTGAGGACCTTCGATGTCGGCGCGCCGGGCTCGACGGGCAGCGGGAGCACCCCTGGTAAAGCGACCACGCCGTCCGGGTCGGGCACGCCGTCCTCGCCGTCCTCGCCCACCTCACCGACCTCACCCGAAACGCCGACCGGCCCGGTGGCCCTACAAGGGACGTTCGACATCACTCCCGCCACGGAAGTCAAAGGCGCCGTCAAGGGCAGCTGGTTCGAGATGCTCATTCCGGGGAACAGGGCACCGCTTCAGAACGGGAACTCACCGCTCACCAACAACCCGGACTACACGCCCCTCTCGCCCGGCACAAGCGGCGGTCTGCTGACCACGGCGTACCAGCCGGCGCCAAACCCGGCGTTCGAAAAACAGAAAACCGGCGAAGGGCTGAACGCGCTCGCCGACGAGATCATGCAGCCACAGGATTTCCAGGGAGACAACTTCAGCGTCGTCACCGAAGCGGTCGATCACCAGAACAAATCGGAAGCCGATCCGATTCCCCACATCATCGACACGGCGGGCAAGCTGTCGGGCCAAGTCACTGCGTGGGTCGTCGGATGGAACAACCAATGGTTCAACCAGGGCTCGCCGAAGCCCAACGGACTTCTTCCAGAAGAAACCACTGCGCCGACGGGCACGTACAACTCGGCGACGGGCCAGTACGTACTCGAATGGAAGAGCGCGATCATCGGGGGCCCGTTCAACGGCTTCCTCGGCTCATGGCACCTGGAAGGCACGTTTGTTCCGTGACGCGCACCGCGGCGCTCGTGCGGCCGGACCGTGACGCTGATTCACGATGGCACGAAGCACAACCCAACGTAAACCAAGAACAGGACACGCAATGCCTACGAAAGGACACAGAATGGCGGTAACCCAGAGTTCGACGAGGCGACAGCCGTCGCTGCCTCGGATTGTTCTGATGGCCCTGGTGGTGGGAGTCGCATCACTCGCCCTCGCGGTCTCCGCGAGCGCCGCGACACTCAAGGGAACAATCCAGCTCACGACGGGCGCGACCAGCGGACCCACGCCTTACGCGGGCTCGTGGGTCCAGCTGTATGAGACGGCCAACCCGTCCGTCTACTTCACCAACCCCTCCTCACCTGCTGCGAATCAGACGTACACGCCGCTGGTCAACGGCACCGAGGGCGTCGACCTCGGCCTGCCGGTGCAGGGCGAGGCCACTCCCGCCTTTGACGCCAAAGGCAACTCCCTGACCAACACGATCCTCACTCCGGAGCCGTTCGCCGGCACGAACTTCAGTTCGTTCGTGACGCTGAACAGCGCCAAAAAAGCGAAATACGGCAAGAAGGGCATCGTCATCAAGGTCGGGGGCGGCAAAGGCGCGACCGTGGCGGTCACCTCGGCTGACCTGACGGGGTGGACCATCGCCTACGGGGCGGTCTCCTCTTCGACACGCCGGGATCCACCGCCAGCGTTGCCGGCGGCAACCTCACAGGGTCCCTCACGTGGACCAACCCGAAAGACAAGAGCCTGGGTGGCACGATCACCCTGGATTGGAGCGTGCCGATCATCAACCCGCCGGGTAACCCGTTCGACACGTACACCGCCAATTGGCAGTTGCAGGGCACCTACGTTCCGTCTTAGTTCAGCCGGCGCGTAGCAAACGAATCACCCACTGCCGGCCCTCGCATCGTCTCGGGGGCCGGCGGCGGCTCTCTGGCCCGATGCGCGGCCCGCAGCGCTGACGGCGCCATGGAAGAGGCAAAGTTCACAAATCGCCCGGATTTCTCGGGTGCGGTAAGCTTTCGGTAATGGAGCGCCGTATGGATGCCGAGGTCTCAGGCGGACGCGCGGGCCGCGCACAGGTTGCAAAGCGTGCTCCGGCGTGCGGCGCGGTGCTCTGCCTGCTCGTGATGGCGATCGCGATCGTGCTCCCGGCCGCGGCGAGCGCGTCCGGCAATGCTTCGTCTGCCGCCGGGTTCATAGAGGGCGCCCAGAACAAGGACGGAGGCTTCCCGGAAAAGCACGGCCAGGCCTCTCAGGCGCCCGCGAGCCTGTGGGCCGCGGCCGCGCTGCTCGCTGCGGGCAAGAACCCGGTCGATGAGTACCTCAAGAACGGCGCGAGCCTCGACGAATACCTCGCCGCCCACGAGTCGAGCTACACCTCGCTCTCGGAACTCGGGCTGCTGCGATGGTCCACGCGGCCGCCGAGGGCTCGTCGGCGTACGGCAACCCGGCCGCCAAGCTCGAGGGACGGTTGACCGCGTCGGCCGCGCGGCAGGAACCCGGAGGGGCGGCGCTGGCGGTTCTGGGGCTGATGGCCGTCGACACCAGCGCTCGCGTCAGATCGCGCTCGCGGCCGCCCAGACGCTGCTCGCGTCGCCGACGCCTGACGGCGGATGGGGCGACGAAGGCCTCTCGGACAGCGCGTCCACGGCGCTCGTCCTGCAGGCGCTCGCGGCCACCGGCGTGGCGAACGCGTCCTCGCCCGCCGTGAAGGCAGGCGTCGACTACCTGCACAAGGCGCAGGGCAACGACGGGTCGATCGCGGCGTCGACCCGGACCGACCAGGCGATCGCGAGCGGGTCCGTCACAGCCACTGCGTTCACGATCCAGGCGCTCGCGGCGCTCGGCCTGCCCACACTCCGTACCCCGACCGGCAAGAGCGTCCTCGAAGGTCTCACCCAGTATCAGCAGCAGAGCAGTGGAGGTCTCACGTCCGACGGTTCCCTCTACAGCGAAATCCCGCCCTCCGTCACGGAAACCTCCCAGGCCTTCCCCGCCTTCAACGGGATCACGTTTCCGCTCGCGCCGGTCCGGCATCTCACGTCAGGCCCCCCTGGCAAGAACTCCACATCCGCAAAGTCAGGTCACGTCAGCGCCGGATCCGCCGCGCAGGGTGTCAGCGGCGCCGCAACGACAGGCGCCGGGCCCGGCGCCTACAAACAGGCGGTCGCCACCGGGACCTCCGCGGCGTCGACGGCAGCCAAAGCCGGGGGTGCGAAGAAGGCAGCGGCAAAGCACGCTGCCGCCACCGACGCGACAGGCGGCACATCAGTCAACGGCGAAGTCGTCGGCGCCGCCAAGCCAGCGAACCTCGTCAGCGTCGCCGGCCAGAGCGCGGGCGGACTGACGGCCGCGGAGAAGGCCACCCTCGCCCTCGCGGCGCTCCTGGTCGGCTGCGCCTTGCTCGGAGGCGTCGTCGACGCGCGGCGCCCGAGCGAGGACGAACGCTCCTTCATGGCCGCGGGCGTTGCGGGGGGCGCAGCGTTCCTCTCGGACGCCCGTGCCCGTGGCGCCTTCGTCCCCTTCGCCGTATTGATCGTGGGAGCCGGCATGATCGCGTTCCCGTTCGCCACAGGGCTCAACCATCGAGCGCCCAGCGGGGCGAAGATGATCACTGCGTTCAAGCCGTACATGCAGTCCGCGCGCCTGACCGCATACGAGGCGGATGTCCGCGAGCTCAACCAGGGCTTCACGCAGGCAGCAACGCTGGGGCCCTCCGTTCTCTCGCCTAAGGCGTCCAAGGCGGTCGCGCTGAGCCACTTCAGCGCAACCGACCCGCAGCTCGTCCAGTTCGAGCAGCAGTGGCCGGCGGTCGACGCGACCTTCACCGGACTGCTCGCAACCATGCAGGCGAACAGGTCCAACTACGACGCGGTGGCAGCGCTCCCTCGCTTCACCCTGTTCCCGCTGTTCTTCATCGTCCCGGGCGCCATCCTGCTCGTCCTGGCGGCCATCGCGCTGTCCGTTCCGCAGGCATGGCGATACGTTCGCTGGGGGGTCGCGGCGTTGGGTGTCGGCCTGATGCTCGCCCCTCTCGCGTTCGGGATGTGGAGCAGGGCGCCCAGCGGCCAGCAGATGATCACCGCCTTCCGCACCGTTGAGTCCCGCGGCCCGTCGTGACCAAGATCCAGAACGACTTCGGGACGATCACGACGGGCGAGGGAGCGCTCGGCGGCGAACTAATACCCGCGCTGGAAGCCCGTGGGTTCAGCACCGCCCAGATCGAAACGGCCCTGCCGGCGGTCACAGCGCTCGAAGGACAATGGATCGGGATCCTGCAGAACCTGACGCCGATGATCGGCGTCATGAGCGACAACGTCGGCAACTACCAGGCCGTGGTCGCGCTCCCGCCGTTCGGCGTCTTCCCGTGGCTCTTCGTGCTTCCCGGAGTGGTGCTGCTGGCCCTGGTGGTGCTCGGCGCAACGAGTGGCCGTGTACCCCTCCCAAGGCGCCAGAGCGCCGTGGAGCCGCAGGCCGCATGACCATCTTTCCCCACCCAAGACAAGGAGCATCATGACCTCAACCACGTTCAGCCCGCGCCGCGCGAGGATGGCGCTCGCTGCCGCGCTCGCCATCGGCGCAGCGATCCTCACCGTTGCCGCCCAGGCGCAGGCGATCGGTACGCCGCTCAGCGGCACGCTCGCGATCTCACCCGGCAAGTACGTCCCCGCCGGCCACGGGAAAGCCTCCCACTACACAGGCTCGTACTTCCGGATGCTGCTTCCCGGCGCGACCGACAAGTACTTCAGGAACCCCAACTCGAAGGCCAAGGACAAGACGTACACGCTGTTCGTCCCGGGACCGCAGAAAGGCCTGCGGCTCGGCTCCTTCCAGCAGCCGCCGACGCCCGCCTTCGCGAGCGATGGCTTCGCGCTCGCCAACAGCATCGTCCAGCCGATGAAGTTCGCCGGGATCGACTTCAGCATCTCCACCGCGCCCGCGGACGCGCAGAGCGGGCAGGCCGACGTCGCCCCGTCCCTGAGCACGGTCGGGGGACAGGTCGTCGGCAACTTCAGCGCCTGGACCGCGGAGTGGAACAGCATCTACTTCAACCAGGGCTCGCCCAAGCCGGGCGGCTCCTACCCGGGGCTGACGCACCCGTCAACGGCACCTACAACAGCAGGACCAAGGCCTACCAGATCATCTGGTACAGCCTGATCGTCGGCGGGCCGTTCAACGGCTTCACCGGCTATTGGCACCTGCAGGGCACGCTGATCCCCTGAGCTGGCCTGGAGAGCGAGCGTGAGAATGACCATCGCAGCAGCAATCCCGATCGCCGCCGACCGCGTCAGCCAGGCGCTGTCGGGGATCTCCGAACGCCTCAAGCAGCCCGTGCACATCGCGGCGCTTGGGCTGCTGGCGGTCCTGGCTTTCGAGGTCGGGCGTATCGCGATGGAGGCATGGCGCCGCGTGCGCCCCGGTGTACCGCCGCTCGAGAAGGTCGCGGCTGGTGCGATGGCGGACAGCACCAATGCGAGGAGGCTGGCCCGGTGGGCGCCCGGGCCGCTCGCCGAGCGCGCGGTGATAGGGCTCGCTGCGGCCGCCCAGTCCGGCGGCAACGACGCGATCGAGAACGCGCTCGCCAGCTACGAGCTGCAGATCCAGCGCCGGCTCGACAGGACCCGTATCCTCGTGCGCGCAGGGCCCGCCGTCGGGCTGATGGGGACGCTGATCCCCCTCGCCCCGGGCCTGGCCGCACTTGGCACGGGGAACTACACGCAGCTCGCGGGGGACCTGCAGGTTGCGTTCGCGGCCACGGTAATCGGCATCCTGGTCGGCACGGGTGCGTTCACGCTCACGCTCGTGCGCACCCGCGTCTACACGGAGGACCTCGCGGCACTGGAGCGGGCGGTCGCCTCATGGGAGCCCGCGGCGCCGCCGCATCATCGCGTCGCGGCGGCCGTCGGGGAGCATGCGACATGAGCCGGGTCGGCCTCGGGCGTCACGGCCAGCTGGACTCCGACGCGGGTGATCCGCTGGACGGTCTGGTGAACATGTTCGACCTGGGCCTCGTGCTCGCCGTCGCGTTCCTCGTCGCCGGGCTGACACTCGGCGCCGACAAACGGAGCCACAAGTCGGCGGCCAGGACAGCGACGACGGAACAGACCCTGACCACGCCCTCGGCTCACCAGTCCGCCGCGGGCCAGGGGCGAGCGGTCGGACAGGTCTACCAGCTCCCCAGCGGTCAGCTCGTGCTGGTCAAGCCGAAGGACGCGGCTCCCTAGCCTCCGAGGCGTGCTCGGGGCAGGATTGAGCTGAGCCGCCCTGCCTGCCCGCTCGTGGGCTGTCAGCCGTTCGCGCGGCCGCTGGAGGGCGAACTACTGACGGCTTGTGGTCACGGCGGGCCGAAGCTTTAGGAATGAAAGGCTGTCACGTCCGTCACAGCGGGCCGGGCGGGGTGCCTCCGTCCCCCGGCCAGGCGCGGCATGCGTAGCCTCCGCTCCACGCTCGCAGCCTCCACGCGACTGAGCGACGAACTCGTGCTCGTGCGCTCGCTCGCCTACATCCAGCTGGTGGGCGCTGCCATGGCACTGGTGTGGGCTGTCCTCGCGGGCGTCGAACCCCAGACGCGCGAGATGCTGATCGCCGCTTCGGCCGGGGCCGCATTCGTCCTGGTGCTGCTGCTGACACCGGTCAGCAGCCACCCCCGCTGGATAGCGCCCGCGGGGCTTGTGAGCACGGCGCTCATATGTGTCTACATCTGGATTGGAGGGGAGACTGCGACGGCGTTTGCGCTCCTGTTCGCGGTGGGTGCGTCGGCCACCGTGCGGTGTGCCTCACCGCGAGCCTCGGGCGTGCAGGTCGGCGGGATGCTCGTCGGCTTCTCGCTCGCGGTGTGGCTGAGTCCGAGGACCGGCTCAGGGGCGTGGACGGCGAGCGGCTCGGACGTCGCCGCGATGATCATGCTCGGCGTTGTCCTGGTGTCATTGACCGCCCTGGTCTCGATGTTCAAGCGTCGGTTCGTCGAGGGGGACCGGCGGGCTGCGCTGATCGTCGAGTTCTCGCGGGATGCGATCGTGGGCGTCGACTCGGCGGGGGGCATCACGATCTGGAACCGGGGCGCGGAACGGCTGTACGGATGGGCCCGGGACGAAGTCCTCGGGCGTCATGTGGGCATCCTGGTCCCTCCATCCAGGCAGGGCGAGGAGCAGGAGACGCTCGAGAGGATGATGAGGGCGGAGGTCCTCGAGGACCGCACAGTCGAACGCATGAGGAGAGACGGAACCACGCGGATGATCTCGCTTTCGGTTTCGCCCATCACCGACGCGGACGGCACCGTCACCGGCGGGGCGGGGATCCACCGCGACATCACGGCTGAGGTGCTCGCAACAGAGCGGCTGTCCCTGCAGGCCGCGATGCTCGACGAGGTGGACGCTGCCGTGATCGTGACCGACGGCGATGCGCGGACCGTGACCTTCTGGAGCGCCGGCGCGCAGCGACTCTTCGGCTACGCGCGCGATGAGATGATCGGTCGGTCGGTCGATTCGTTGCTAGACGCAGATCAGCTCCGGGTCCTGGACGAGATGCGCGAGGCCCGCGGGGACGGTCTCCAGGTTGAGGGAGAGCTCGACGCGACAGACAGCAACGGTCGCGAGGTCCCCGTGTACATACGCTCACGGAAGGTGCCCTCGATCCCCGGAAGGCCCACCCCCGAGGGAACCATCAGCGTCGCCGTGGACATCCGTGCGCGCCGCGAGGCGCAGGAACTGACCGAACGCCACATCGAGTCTCAGCAGGAGATCGCTGCGCTGGGACGACTCGCCCTGCGCGGGGAGTCGTGCGAGCGCCTCTTCGAGCGCGCCATCGAGTCCGCCGTGAGGGTGCTCGGCGCCGACGAGGCGCTTCTGCTCGAGCAGCGGCCAGCCGGCCGCGGCCTGCTGGTCGCGGCCCGCACCCAGGGCGGCGCGGACCACGAGCACACCGGCGGGCAGGACACCTGGCTGGGGGAACATGTGCTGCGCACACGCAATCCGACGGTGGTCGAGGACTGGGAGCACGAGCCGCGCCTGCGCGGCGCGCGCGCGTCGACCGCGGGCGCAGCCAGGAGCAGCGCCGCCGTGGAGGTGGGGGACACCGACTCGCCGTTCGGCGTGCTGATCGTCAACTTCCGCACGCCTGCCAGGATCCACCCCGACTGTGTGCCGTTCCTGCAGGCGCTTGCGAACGTGCTCGCCGACGCGCTGCTCAGCCGTGAGGCGCGAGCGCAGATCCGGCGTCAGGGCCTGCACGATCCGCTGACGGGGCTCGCGAACCGCGGGCTGTTCCTCGACAGGGTGGAGCATGCGCTCGAGCGCTCGCGCGAGGACGGGGGCACGCTGGCCGTGCTGATGCTCGACATCGACCACTTCAGGATCATCAACGAGAGTCTCGGGTACGCCGCCGGCGACGACGCGCTGTGCCGCCTCGCTCCACGCCTGCAGTGTGCGATTCGACCCGGGGACACCCTCGCGCGCCTCGCAGGAGGCGAGTTCGCCGTGCTGTGCGAAAGGCTCCCCTCGCCCGAGGCTGCGGGCCACATCGCCGAGCGTATGCTCGCCGCCACCCGCGAGCCGATGGCGATCGCTGACGCGACCCACACGTTCGGTGCATGTGTCGGGATCGCCCTCGGGCGCAACGGCTCAGGCGCAGGTGAGCTCCTGCGCGACGCAGACTCTGCGCTGAGCCATGCCAAGTCATCAGGCCGGGGCGGTTACGAGGTCTTCGAGACGCAGATGCGAGCGCGCATTCTCGACCGTGTGCGCCTGGAGGGTGCCCTGCGTTCCGCGCTGGCGGGCGAGCACGAGATCCACGTCCACTATCAGGCGCTCGTGTCCCTGCGCAGCGGTGCGGTCATCGGCGCGGAGGCGCTCGCCCGCTGGACGCATCCCGAGTGGGGTCCTGTGCCCCCAGCCGAGTTCATCCCGGTAGCAGAGGAGAGCGGCGCAATCCACGCGCTGGGCGCGAGGATCCTGCAGGACTCGCTCATGCAGGCCTCCGCGTGGACCGGGTTCGAGGACTTCAAGGGCATTGCCGTGAATGTCTCGCCGCTGCAGCTCGCCGATCCGGCGGAGGTCGCAGAGCTGGCGCGAGACACCCTCGCCGCCGCTGGCCTCGAGCCCGGCTTCCTGACGCTGGAGATAACCGAGGGAGTCCTCATCGAACGTCTCGAGGACGCCGGGGAAGCTCTCGGCATGCTGGCCGAGCTCGGCATGCGGCTGTCGCTGGACGACTTCGGTACCGGTTACAGCTCGCTGAGCTACCTGGGTCAGCTTCCGTTCGACAGCGTCAAGATCGATCGCTCGCTGATCCGCGACGTCGTCGGGAACCCGCGGGCTGCCTCCCTCGCATCAGCGATCGTCGAGATGGGTCACGCGCTGGGCAAGACCGTGATCGCCGAGGGCATCGAGACGCTCGAGCAGGCGGCGCTTCTGCAGGGCATCGGCTGCGACGTGGGCCAGGGCTTCTACTTCTCAAAGCCGGTCGCGCCCTCGGCGTTCGCCGAACTGCTCAGGGAGAGCCCCCGTTTCATCCCGGCCCAGGCGGACGAGTGCCCTGCCGCGAACGGTGCCGAGCCCCGGCGCCCGGAGGGCGAGGTCGCGGCAGGCCCCGTGTTCTCCGGCGGAGCGGCCTGCCGGCCGGGGCCGCTCGCGCTCGCTGTGACCCGGCGGCGGACCGCCTAGATCGCCGGCGTGCCAGGACGGGTCAGGCGCTCGAGCAGCAGCACAAAGGAGCCGTAGGGCTGGCCCGTGACCTCCTGCAGCCCGATCTCACACGTGCGGTTGCTCGAGAGATGCTCGGCGCATGGGTGCTCGAGAAGGTCTGCGGCAGCGTCCCGCAGTGCCGAGGCCGGCAGCTCGGGATGGAGCATGCCGCGGTCGCCGGCCATTCCGCAGCAGGTCGTTCCAGCCGGTACACGGACCTCGTCCGCGAGCTCGGCGGCGATCGCACCCAGCTTGCCGGAGAGGCCCATGCGCGTGGCCGAGCACGTCGGGTGGAGGGCGGCGCAGGGAACCTTGCGCGCGACGCTCAGGTGCTCCAGGAGACGGTCGTGCACCCACGCGATCGAGTCCAGGATCTCGATGCGCTCGAAACGCTCGCGGTCGGGATCGGGCAGATGCGGGGCGAGCTCCTCGGCCAAACCCTGCGCACAGGAGCTCGCGTCTATGACGACCGGCAGTCGCCCTGCGTCGCTCCAGCGCCAGAGCGCCGCAGCGCTCTTCGCCGCCATGTGGTCGTGGCCGCGGGTGTACCCCTTCGAGCTCCAGGGGGTGCCGCAGCAATGTCCGGCGACGTCGTCGGGGATCCACACGGGCAACCCCGCGCGGGCGGATACCTCCACCAGCGCCTGCGGGAGCGTGAGCCCGCCCGTCACGCCATCGGGGTTGCCGAAGATCCGGTTGATGCAGGCGGGCAGGTAGACGGCTGCGGCATCGGCATGCCGGGTGGCAGGCATCGTGGGGTGAGCCGCGGCGGGCAGGCTGGAGGGGAGCGAGGGCACCAGATCACGGCTGACACGCTCGCGGATCGCGGCGGGGATCTTCGCCGTGCGGTCGTGCCCGACGGCGCCGGCCGCGGCGCGCGCGCCCGTGATCCCGATTCGCGCGGCCCGTTCGACGGCCGCGTAGTTCCTGGCCAGTGCCAGCGCGACGGTCTCCTCGCGGTCGGTCCTCTCGCGCCGGCGGAACTCCTTCATCAGCGCGCCCGTGTCTATCGCGACCGGGCAAGCGTCCTGGCACGTCCCGTCGGCGGCGCACGTCTGGATCGCCTCGTGCTCGTAGTCGGCCATCAGCGCCTCGTAGACGGGTGATCCCTCCGCCTGGCGCGCCATCTCGCGGCGGATGGCGATCCGTTGGCGCGGCGTCGTGGTCGTGTTGCGGGACGGGCACACCGGCTCGCAGAATCCGCACTCCACGCAGTGAGCGGCCTCCTGCTCGATCTCGGGCTGGCTCTTCAGGTGCCTGAGATGTATCCCCGGGTCACGGCTCAGTACCGACCCGGGGTTCAGGATCCCGTGCGGGTCTGCGAGCTCCTTGACCCGCCACATCATCTCGGTCGCCTTCTCGCCCCACTCGCGCTGCACGTAGGGGGCCATGTTCACCCCGGTGCCGTGCTCGGCCTTCAGCGAACCGTCGTACTTGTCGACGATCAGGTCGACCAGCTCCTGCATGAACGCCTCATAGCGCCGGAGGTCCTCCTCCTGCGCGAACCCGGGCGTGAGCTGGAAGTGGAGGTTCCCGGCCGAGGCGTGACCCGCAACGCCCACGAGGAACTCATGCTTGCCGAGCAGCTCCTGCAGGTCGCGTGCGCACTCGGCGATCCGCTCGGGCCTGACACAGACATCCTCGATGATCAGGGCACTGCCGAGTGGGCGCAGGCGGCCCACGAGGCCGAAGAGGCCCTCGCGCACCCGCCACGTCATCTCTATCTCCCGCTCCTCGCGCGTGAACACCGCCGGGGAGATCAGCTCGTGGCCGGCGAGCACCTGCAGTGCGGCAGCCTCCTGGGCCGCGAGCTCGTCCTCGTCGTTCCCGCCGAACTCGATGATCAGCGCCGCCGACTCGAACGGAAGCTCACGCCAGTGCTCCGGAGTGCCCTGCATGTTCCACGCGGCGGCGATAAGGGCGGGGGCCACCATCAGCTCGGTCGCGCGGGCGCCCGCCGCGACGAGGGCGGGAACCGCGGCCGCCGCATCGTCGATGTTCGCGAAGTGGGCCCAGGCGAGCGTCGTCCGAGCGGGCTCGGGTCGTGTCCGCATGACCGCCTCGGCGATGAAGGCGAGCGTGCCCTCGGACCCGATCAGCAGACGTCTGAAGATCTCAAGGGGCGTATCGGCGTCCAGGAAGGCGCAGAGCCTGTAGCCGGTCACGTTCTTGATCTCGTACTTTCGCCTGATCCTCTCGGCGAGCGCGGTGTCGGCGAGGATCTCGCGGCGCATGTCGAGCAGCGAGCTGGCGAGCTCCGGCGCAGCCTGCACGAACTGATCCTCGGCCCCGTCGTCTGCCGTGTTGATGACCGTGCCGGATGCCAGCACGAACGTCATCGACTCGACTGTCGAGTAGGAGTCCCACGTCACCCCGCAGCGCA
Organism: uncultured Solirubrobacteraceae bacterium; assembly: GCA_963740075.1. GTDB lineage: Bacteria > Actinomycetota > Thermoleophilia > Solirubrobacterales > Solirubrobacteraceae > Palsa-744. The sequence continues at coordinate 283,862 of CAVUCP010000002.1, forward strand.
TGCCGCCCGAGTTGTTGGCGAGGACGCCGCCGATCGTCGCGATGTCTTTGCTCGCGGGGTCGGGACCGAGCCGGTAGCCGTACGGCTCCAGCAGCCGGTTCGCCATCCCGACGAGCGTCCCGGGTTTGACGCGGACCCGCGCACCACCGTCCTGGATCCGGACGCCGGAGAACCACTGCCGGACGTCGATCATGATCCCGTCGGTCTGTGCCTGGCCGTTCAGGCTCGTGCCCCCGCCGCGGAAATTGACGGCGATCGCGTTCTCGCGCGCATACCCGAGGACCTTCGCGACATCGCCGGCGCCGTGGGCCATGACGACGGCTGCGGGGAGGCGACGGTACGGGCTCGCGTCGGACGCGTAGCGGACCAGGTCGATCGCGCGGGCGAGGACCCGGTCAACGCCCAGCAGCGCCTGCAGGTCGCCGCGCAGCGGCTCAGCCGTGCCGGAGGCAAGCGTGTCGGGGGCGCGGTCGTCGGCGGGTCCTCCGGGCGGGTGTCCGATGCGGCGGGGGTCGGGCGCGAGGAGTCCGGGCCGCGGGCTCCTCACGCGAGCGCCATCCCTGCTGCGACCTCGACCTGAACGAGCCGCGGTCCGCTCTCCCCGAGTGCCTGCTCGAGCGCCGAGTGAAGCTTATCGCGGCCCGTGACGCTCGCTGCGGGCACCCCGTAGCTGGCGGCGGTGGCGGCGACGTCCAGGCTCGGGAGGTCGAGTGCGGGTGCGCCCGTGAGGTTCTCCATCGTCGCGAACCACTTCAGGATCGAGTACTCGTGGTTGCGCAGGACCAGGAACTTGACCGGGATGTCGTAGGCGGCCGCCGTCCAGAACGCTGTGATCGCGTACTGGGCGGCGCCCTCGCCGAGCACGCATATGACCTGGCGCTCGGGCTGCGCGAGCTGGACGCCGAGCGAGGCGGGCAGGCCGAAGCCGAGTCCTCCGCCCGCTGCGAAGTAGTAGGAGCCGGGCGTGGAGAGACGCAGCTGGTTGCGCAGCGCGTTGGTGCTCGTGGCGGCCTCGAGGACCACGATGCCATCTCGCGGGAAGAGCTCTGCGAGCGTCGCGCACGCCGTGGACGGCGACATCGGGTCGCTGTCCGGGGCCTGCTCGGCTTCCTCGCGGCCAGGAGGCGACGGCCGCTCGGATGCCTCCCCGCAGGCGGCCGCGAGCGCCTTCAGGGTGAGCGCGACATCTGCGACGATCGCGTCCCCCACCGGGGCCCTCGCCGCCTCGTCGGGGTCGCTGGTGATCATGACGAGCTCGGTGCCCTCGGCCAGGAAGTCTCCGGGAATGTTGGGGTAGTAAGGGAAGACGGAGGATCCAGCCACGAGCACGAGGTCGTGCTCTGCGAGCGTGAGGCCGATGGGTCCCACCGCCGGCAGCAGGATCCCCTGGAACGCGGGGTGGTCCTCGGGGAACCCGAGGCGGTTACCACCGGTCGCGGGGGAGGCCCAGACCGGGAGGTGCTGGCTCTCGACCAGTGCGATCGCCGCGTCCCAGCCGCCGGACGCGTCGATGTTGGGTCCGGCGACGAAGACCGGGTTGCGTGCCGCAGCCAGGCGTGCCGCGAGGGCGCCGATCTGCTCGCTGTCGGGCACCGAGCGTCCGGTCACCGTGCGCGCGATCTGCCGGGAGTAGTCGATCGGCTCGATCTCCTGCAGCCAGTCGTCCATGTGCACCGAGACGAACGCCGGTCCGGTCGGGGCGAGGGACGCGTGATGGATCGCCTGCGCGAGAGCGTGCGGCACATCGGCCGCGCGCGGTGGCTCGTGGCTCCACTTGACGAACGGCTTTGGGACCTCGACCGCATCGCGGTTGGTGAGATTGGCCTGCATGGTCACGAACGAGCGGAGCTGCTGGCCCGCGGTGACGAGCAGCGGCGCCTTGTTCGCCTTCGCGTTGAAGATCGCGCCCACGGCGTTCCCGACGCCCGGGGCGGTGTGCAGGTTGACGTGCGTGACCGAACCGCTTGCCTGTGCGAAGCCGTCGGCCATCCCGACGGCGACTCCCTCGTGCAGGCCGAGCACGTAACGGAAGTCGTCGGGCAGGGGGGCGAGCATCGGCAGCTCGGTCGAACCCGGGTTGCCGAAGATCGTCGTCATCCCGCGGTCCCGGAACAGTTCGAAAGCGGCATCGCGAACGCTCGTCATTTTCCCGGCTCTCCTTGGTCGATTTCCGCAGGTGCGCGACGTATCTTCCCTGCTCGGCGCCGCGCGCGTCCCGTCGCGGGGGCGTGGGCCCTGCGGAGCCTCTACGCTGCGCTTCGGTGAACAGCGCCCCGAGAGAGATACGCCACCTGAACTGCGGCACGATGTGTCCTCATGGTGCACGGCTGCTGCAGGGTGAGGGCGGGCTGCTCGAACCGGCGACGCTCGTGTGCCACTGCCTCCTGATCGAGGGCGCGGAGGGGCTGATCCTCGTCGACACCGGCTTCGGCCTCCAGGACGCGCGTGACCCCGCGCAGCTCGGGCGTCCCTTCAGGGCGCTGACCCGCCCGCGGGTCCTCGCCGCGGAGACCGCCCACTCGCAGCTTCGCGCAATGGGGCACGACCCGTCCGACGTCAGACACATCATCACGACGCACCTGGATCTCGACCACGCCGGCGGGCTCCCGGACTTCCCCGACGCCGAGGTCCACCTGCTCGGCCGGGAACTCGACGCTGCAATGCGCCCGAGCGTGCGCGAGAGGCCGCGCTACGTCGCTGCCCACTGGGCGCATGGGCCGCGGTGGGTCACACACGAGCCGGACGGCGAGAGCTGGTTCGGGTTCGAGAGCGTCAGGGCGCTGCCCGGCAGCGACGACGAGATTCTGCTCATCCCCCTGGTCGGCCACACGCGCGGACACACCGGCGTCGCGGTGCGGCGCGCGGACGGCTGGCTGCTGCACTGCGGGGACGCGTACTTCCATCCCGGCGACATCTCGGCTCCCAGGCGATGCCCGCCCGGTCTGTCGCTGTTCGCGGCGGCCACCCAGGTGGACGCTCGAGCCCGTCGAAGCAACCGCGACCGGCTTACGGAGCTTGCGGTATCGCACGGCGCAGAGGTCGAGCTCGTGTGCTCGCATCACGCGCCCACGCTCGAGCGCATGCAGCAGCAGTCCCCGTCTGTCTAGTGGGTGCGCTGGGCGATGACGCTGTCGATCTGCTCGCCGATCCGCGGCATCCTTTCGCGGATCACGCGCATGTAGTGCGCGCTGAGGCTGAGCATCTTCACCGGTGAGGTGGCGACGATCGTCGCGTTGCGCTGACCGCCGGAGGCGATGACCGCGAGCTCGCCGAAGAAATCGCCGGGGCCCATCGTGTCGATCTTCTCGCCGTCACGCAGGACATCGACGGTGCCGTCCTCGATGACCATGAACTCATAGCCGTACTCGCCCTGGCTGACGAGGGTGGTTCCCTCGGGTGCGTCGAACTCGTCGAGCACCCGTGCGAGCATCTCGCGCTCGGCTGGTGTCAGTCCCGCGAACGGGCGGATGTTCTCAAGGCGTGAGGCGTCCATCGGGCGTCGGTATGTTCTCACATGCTCCAGGCGTCGCGAACCCGGCTACGCGCGCACTCGCTCGCCCTTCGGGTCGAGCAGCGGCTCTTTCGAGACCTCTCCGGAAACCCACCGGCCGAAGATGTCCACCTCGACCGCGGTGCCGAACTCGACGTGCGCCGGGAGGTAGGCATAGGCGATCGAGCGCTCGACGGTGTAGCCGTAGCCTCCGCTGGTCACGCGGCCCACGACCTGACCGTCGACCCTGACGGGCTCGTTGCCCAGCGCGACCGAACGCGGATCCGACAGAACCAGGCAGCGCAGGCGCTTCTCGGGCGCCGCGGGCCCGTCTGGAGAGCCGACGCCCAGCGCCGCGGAGCCGACGAACGCGGCGTCCTTCTTCACGCAGAAACCCAGGCCGCCCTCGAAGGGCGTCTCGTCCGGGGTGATGTCCGCTGCCCAGACGCGGTAGCCCTTCTCCAGGCGCATCGAGTCGATCGCCTTGTACCCGCAGGCCATCAGGCCGTGCTCCCTGCCGGCCTCCCACAGGGTTCTCCACAACCCGGCGCCGTACTCGGTGGGGCAGTAGATCTCCCAGCCGAGCTCGCCGACGAACGTGACTCTGAGTGCACGCACCGGCACGTCCCCGATCGCAAGGTCGCGCATCGTCATGTACGGGAACTCGAGTGGGTCTGACGTGAGCGGCGCGAGGATGTCGCGTGCGCGCGGCCCCCACAGCGCGAAGCATGACCAGCGGGCGGTCACGTCAGAGCAGCGGACGGTGCCGTCGGCGGGTGCCTGGCGCCGTATCCAGCTCAGGTCGTGGTTGCCGAACGCCGTTCCGGTGACGATCGAGAACAGGTCCTGCTCCACCCGCGTGACAGTGAAGTCGCACTCGATGCCGCCGCGGTGGTTGAGCATCTGCGTGTAGGTGATCGCGCCGACGTCCCGCGCGACGCGGTTGTCGCAGACATCTTCAAGGAACGCGGCGGCGCCCGGACCGGCGATCTCGAGCTTCGCGAACGAGGACTCGTCGAACAGGCCCTGCGCGCTCGCGGGTCGCGATGTGCTCAGCGCCGATCGCGGGCGACCAGTGCATGCCGGCCCAGCCGCGCGGGCGCAGCGACTCATCGCCGGCAGCCGCGTTGCTCTCGTACCAGTTGACGCGCTCCCAGCCGGACTTCTCGCCGAACGCCGCGCCGTGCTCGAGGTGCCACGGATAGGCGCTGGAGGTCCGCAGCGGTCGTCCCGCGAGGCGCTCGTGGCCCGGGTAGCGGATGTCGTAGTAGGTCTCGTAGACCTCCTTCGTGCGCTTGAGCGTGTAGCTCGGCGAGCGAAAGTGCGGCCCGAAGCGGCGTATGTCCATCTCCCAGACGTCCATCGACGGCTCGCCCGAGAGGATCCACTCCGCCATGATCTTGCCGATGCCGCCCGCGCCGGCCAGTCCGTGCGCGCAGAAGCCGGCAGCCACGAAGAAGCCGCGAACCTCGCTCTCGCCGAGTGCGAACTCGTTGTCGGGCGTGAACGCCTCGGGTCCGTTGATGAGCTTCGTGACGGTGATCTGGTCCATCACCGGGACACGCCTGGAGGAGTTCCTCGCGATCTCCTCGAACCGCGGCCAGTCCTCTTCGAGCAGACGCCCGTTGAAGTCCGCCGGTATCGCGTCGACGAGGTGCTCGTCCAGCGCCCACGGCGCAGAGTCGCGCTCGTAGCCGCCCATCACGAGGCCGCCGCCCTCCTCGCGGAAGTAGATCAGCAGGTCCGGGTCGCGCAGCGTAGGCAGGTGCTCGCCGGGCGTGCGCTCGCGGAACGGCTGTGTGACGAGGTACTCGTGCGCGAACGGGACGATCGGAACGCGAACGCCTGCGAGCCGCCCGATCTCCGCGGCGAACATCCCTCCGGCGTTCACGACGATCTCGGCCTCGATGGGGCCCCACTCGGTCTGCACGCCGCAGACTCGCCCGTCGCGCACGTCGATCCCTTCCACGCGGGTGTGCGTGAAGATCCGGCAGCCGCCTTCCCGCGCGCCCTCGGCCAGGGCCATCGTCAGCAGCGACGGGTCCAGGTAGCCGTCGCTGGGCAGGTAGGAGGCGCATCGCACGCCGTCGGTGTCCATCAGCGGAAAGAGCCCCTGTGCCTGCTCGGGTGAGATGAGCTCGAGCGGCAGGCCGAACGTCTTCGCCCACGCGACCTGGCGAAGGACCTCCTGCTCGCGCTCGGGCGTGCATGCCAGGCGGATCCCGCCGGACTGGACCCAGCCGCAGTCGAGCGTTCGGTAGAGCTCGACGGAGTCCATCATCATCCGCGTCAGGGACACGCTCGAGCGGAGCTGTCCCACGAGTCCTGCGGAGTGGAATGTCGAGCCGCTGGTGAGCTCGTTCCGGTCGAGCAGGACCACGTCGCGCTCGCCGAGTTTGGCGAGGTGGTGGGCTATCGAGGTTCCGCCCACGCCGCCGCCGATGATGACCACGCGCGCGCGGTCCGGGATCTCACGTGCCCTTGCCACCCTGCACCTCACTTGCTGTAGAGAGCCATTCCTGGAAGACCGGCGCTCCGGCCGCCGCCTGCAGCCGTTCGAAGTGCCGGTGGCCGTACTCGTCAAAGTCGAAGTCGAGCTCCGAGACACGAGCCTGCACCGCAGCCCATGCCCCCTCGCGTGCGTCCGAGAGCATCCGCATCAGCTTCAGCGCGGCGCGCTGCGAGTCGGTAGGGAGCCCGCCGCCGTAGGCGGTGAGCAGGCGCTCGTCCATCGCCTCGTCGAAGTCGTTGTTCACCGACAGGTTGCCGAGATCGAAACGCGGGTCACCCATCCCCGCGTACTCCCAGTCGACGATCATCAGCCTGCCGTCGGCGCCGGCCCGGATGATGTTGCCCGGCAGCAGGTCGTCGTGGCACGGCCGCGGCCGCGTCAGCGGCAGGGCTCGCTGTATCAGCCCCGCCACCCTGATCGCGTCATGCAGGCCCGGTGTGACCTCGCCTCCACGGTCGGTCACGATCCGCGCGTAGTCCTGGAGCAGGTCCGGGACCCAGAAGCGCGTCGGCAGCGTGATGTCGCTCTCGTGGAATGCGAGCAGCGCACGCGCGAGCTCCTCCACGCCCTGCTCGAAGTCCTCCCGCTCGAGCTCGCGGCACTCGACGTACCCGGTCACGAGGAAGTCCGTGTCGCTCATCGCGACCGCCGGTGCGATCCCCAGCCGGGAGGCTGCGTCGGTCGCCATCCGCTCCGCCTCCCGGTCGATCCCGAGCAGCTCGGTGTCCTTGCCCGGGCGCCGGATCACATACTCGGTCCCGCCCAGCGTCGCACGGTAGTTGCGGTTGGTGATGCCGCCGCCGAGGGGCTCGGGAGCGCCGCTCAGAGGGCCGAGCGCGGACTGCAGGACCGGCATGATGTCACTGAGCTCATCCATTTCACAAACGTACCGTTGCGCTAGAAGGCGCGCACCCTATACCTTCAGTGGATGGAACGCGATGACCGGTCCGTGGGCGCCGGGGCGCAGGGCGCCGCCGCCGAGGATCTGATCGCGCGGGCGGACGTCCGGGCTGCACGGCTCGCGATCGCCGGGGTCGCCGTGCGGACTCCGACGCTGCTCAGCGCCGACCTCTCCGATCGCGCGGGAACGCCCGTCGCGCTGAAGGCCGAGTGCCTGCAGGGCACGGGTTCGTTCAAGCTGCGCGGGGCGCTCAACAAGGTTGCGGCACTCGGGGACGGAGCCTCGCCGGGCCTGGTCACGGCCAGCGCCGGCAATCACGCACGGGCGCTCGCCGAGGCTGCGCGCGTGCGCGGGGTCTGCTGCGAGGTCTTCATGCCTGTGGATGCCGCCGTGTCGAAGGTCGCCGCGGTCGAGAGGCTGGGCGCCCGCGTGAAGCTGGAGGGCTCATCGGTGGACGATGCGCTCGCGCTCGCCCGCGAGTCCTCCGCGCTCACCGGCGCCGCGCTCGTTCACCCGTTCGATGACATCGACGTGATCTCGGGCCAGGGCACCGTGGCGTGCGAGCTGCTCGAGGACGTCCCCGATCTCGCCCGCGTCATCGTCCCCGTCGGTGGCGGCGGCCTCGCGGCAGGAATCGGGATCGCGCTGCGCGACGCCGGGGCCCGCGTGGAGATCGTGGGCGTCCAGGCGAGCGCGTGTGCCCCCTACGCAGAGCTGCTGCGCGGGACCGGCGACGGAGCGCATGCCCCGAGCTCCGCCACGATCGCCGACGGGATAGCGATCAAGCGCCCCGGCGCTCTCACGCTGCCCCTGCTGCGGGATCTCCTGGACGACCTTCAGACGGTGGGGGAGGACGAGATAGCCGAATCGATGGTCTACCTCGCCGAGCACGCGAAGCTGGTCGTCGAGGGGGCGGGCGCTGTGGGGGTGGCGCTGCTGCTCGGCGGGCGTCTGGCGCCGGTGCGGGGCACGACGGTCGCCGTGGTCTCCGGTGGCAACGTCGACAGCGGCCTGCTCGCCGGGCTGCTCAGGCGGCGCGAAACCGAGGAGGGCAGGCGGGTGCGGATCTTCACGCGCGTGCCGGATCAGCCCGGCGGTCTCGCCGAGCTTCTCAGCACGGTGGCAGGCGCGCGCGCGAACCTTGTGACGCTGGAGCACGTCCGCGAGGCGGTGCCCCTTCACGTCCGCGAGACAGGTGTCGAGTTGACGCTCGAGACCCGCGGCCCCGGCCACACACGCGAGCTCCTCGCCGCGCTCGAGCATGCCGGCTACAGCGTGACGCTGGAGTAGTCGGACTCGTCCCTATGCCTGTGCCCGCACGGGCGCCGCGGGACCTCGAACGCGGTGCTCGTGGGCTGGAACGGACTCGAGCGGCGCACCCCCGGGCTCGCCCGACTGCGAGCTGAACCAGCTCGCGTAACGTCTCACCAGCGGTACCGCCGAAGCCCCGTGGACCATGACGGAGAGCCCGACGGTGAGGTAGGTCGCGGTTAGGATCGTCGCCGTGTGCGGCCAGTGCGCGTCCTCGACGATGACCGCGAACACGATCGACGCCAGCCCGCGCGGGCCGAACCAGCCGATGAACGCGACCGTGGGTTTGCGCGCGCCGCTGCCGGCCATCGCGACGGCGACCGGGATCATCCGCACCAGGGTCAGGCTGAGAACGGCGTAGAGGACTATCTGCCAGCTGAGATGGTCCAGCTCGGGTCCGAGGAGCACGGCCCCGAACACTAGGAAGGTGGCCGCGGTCAGCAGCGCGCCGGCCTCCTCGGTGAACCGTGTCTCGCCCGCGTCGCCGGGATGGGCGATCCCCCCGAACACCGCTCCCGCCATGAACGCGGCGATCAGGCCGGAGCCGCCCAGCGCTCCCGCGGCGCCATAGGCGAGCACCGCGGCCGCGACCGGGATGATCTGCAACCACGCGCTCTCGATCAGGCCACGGCGCCCTCCGAACGTGACGATCGCGCCCGCGAGCGCACCCGCGACGGCGCCGCCGACAATCCCGAACCCGATCGCTTCGAGGAGAACCTTCGCGGGATGCGCCGGGCCCTCGGCGGCGGCGAGCACGATCAGCAGGACGGGGACGCAGATGCCGTCGTTCAGCCCGCTCTCGACGTTCAGGGACTGTCGCACCCTCTGGGGCAGGCGGGCGTCGGTCACGACAGCGCTCCCGAGACCCGCGTCCGTCGGGGCCAGGATCACGCCCAGGATGACGACGCTCCCGAACGAGAGCGATCCGAACAGCGCGGCGGCCGCGAGGGCGCCGAGCGCGATCGTCAGCGGCAGCCCGATCCCGAGCAGCCTGATGGGCAGGCCCTTCTCTCGCCGCAGCGCCGCGAGGTCGATCCTCGAGGCGTCGGAGAACAGGACGACCGCGAGGGTGGCCTCGGCGAGCGTGCGCACCGTCTCGCTCGACGGCCCCACCGTGATGTCGCCCAGGACAAGCGGTCCGGCGAGGACACCGACGACGACCACCACCATCGGCGGTGTCAGCGACGTGCCCGTCAGACGCCCCGATACCGCCGCGACAAGCAGCAGGGTGAGCCCGAGCGTTGCGAGTCCCCAGTCCAAAGCGCATACAGGTATACCCGCCGGGCCGATCTGAGAGAGTTCAGCCGATGGCGAGCTACAACCTTCAGGGAAGGGTCGCGCTGGTGACCGGCGGAGCGCGGGGGATCGGCTTCGAGACGGCGCGGGCGCTCATCGACCGGGGGGCATCGGTCGCGCTCGTCGATCTCGATGCCGAAGTTGTGGCTGGCGCGGCGGCGCGCCTGCACGACCAGCGGGCGATCGGTCTCGCCGCCGACGTCGCGGACCGATCGGCGATGCAGCGTGCGGTCGCAAGGACCGTCGAGCGTTTCGGGTCGCTGGATGTGCTGGTTGCGAACGCCGGGATCGCAGCCCCGATCTCGACGTTCCGCACGATGCCCACCGAGACCTTCGAGCGCGTGCTCGACGTGAACCTGATGGGCGTGTGCAGGACAGTCGACGCCGCTCTGCCGGAGGTCATCCGCAGGCGCGGTCACATCGTGGTGATCTCGTCCGTCTACGCGTTCCTGAACGGTGTGGGCGAGGCCCCGTACGCGATGAGCAAGGCGGCGGTCGAGCAGTTCGGCCGAGCTCTGAGGGTCGAGCTGGCTCAGCACGGTGCGGGCGTCAGCGTCGCGTACTTCGGCTTCATCGACACCGAGATGGTCCGAGGAGCGCTCGATGCGGACCCGCTGGCCCAGCGGATGCTCAGCACGTTCCCGCGGTCTCTGCAGAAGAGGCTCTCGCCGACGGTGGCGGGCGAGGCGATCGCCGACGGGATCCAGGAACGCCGCTCGCGCATAGTCCGTCCTCGCCGCTGGACGGCCCTCTCGGTGCTGCGCGGCATCACCGAGCCGCTCACCGATATCCGGCTGCGCCGCAACCGAGACACGCAGGAGCTTCTCCGCGAGCTCGACGCCCGGGCCGAGCGGGGGATCGCGCAGGACTCCTAGGGTCCGCGCCGTCCGCCGCGAACGGCCCGCCGCGGCGCACGGACATGCCGACGCAGGCGATCACGCTCGCGCTGGCGGGCTCGATATACCCGCCGGCGCTCGCGGCCGTCATCGCGATCGCCCGCGGCCCGCGGATGCGCACCAGGCTGCTCGCATTTGTGCTCGCCGCGGCCGCGACGACCTACGCGCTCGGGTTGCTGCTGCTGCTGCTGATCGTTGAACTTGGCATCAGCGGCATCCACCACCGGACGCCCAGCGCGGCGCTGCAGCTCGCGGTCGGTCTCGCGCTGATCGGGCTTGCGCTCTACGTCCGCCGGAGGCCGCCCAGGCCCGCCGACCCCGACAGGACCTCGAAAACCGCGAGGTACCTCGCCAGCACCCCCCTGGCGTTCGTGCTCGGCGTCACGCTCTATGCGCTCCCGTCACCCCAGTACCTCGGGGCGATCAAGGCACTCGCGGACGCGAACCTCAGGAGGGGCAGCGAGCTGGTCTCGCTCGGGGTGATGGTCGCCGTGATGCTGTGGATGGTGGAGCTGCCGATGGTGATGCTCTTCGTCGCACCGGAGCGGGCCACGAGGACGCTCGACACGGTCAACGGCTGGTTCGCGGGTCGTGGCCGGCAGATCGTCGTGCTCCTGCTCGCTGGCGTCGGCGGCTACCTCGTGCTCAACGGAGTGACCCACCTGGCCGAATGACCGCACGGCCGGCGCGAGCTTCTAGGGGAGGGACGGCGCCTGTTCGGCGATCGTCGCCCCGGAGCTCGCCGCCGAGGTCTGGATCGATTCGATCGCCGACTTGCCCTGTTCGAGCTGCGCTGTGCTCACGCTCCCGCCTTTGGCCGATGTCACCGTCGCCTTCACGCCCGCCGCGAGCGCGGTCAGAGGGAGCACGAGCTTCGCCAGCGCCGGGCTGCTCTGCGCGTCCGCAGCGGCTTCCTTGATCTCATGGGCCATGAACGCCGCGGCAGCGGCAGCCTTCAGGACGGTGAGCTTATGCGAGAACGGGCTGCTCAGCTTGCCTTCCTTGATCGGCTTGTAGATGTAGCGGTGGAACGCGCCGAAGGCCAATCCCGCGTGCAGCACGAACTTCGCGGTGCTCAGAGAGGACGGAGAGCTCGCGGTGGTGGCCGTCGTGCTCGAGCTGCCCGACGAGCTCGAACCGCATCCCGCGAGTGCGACCGCGGCGATGACCAGCACGACGGATAGGAAACGCATTCTGGCTCCTCGATCGGGGGCTTGGCTCGGTGGGCAGGGGGCGCCGGTCTCGGGGGCCTGCGGCGAATACGATCGTAACGTGAGAATCAGACCGTTCGAGATCGAGCGTTTCTACGACAGGTGGGAGTTCAGCGCCGAGCTGATGCTCTCGAGCAGTGACTGCGAGTCGCTCTCGACTGCCGACCTGCTCGCGCTCGAGGACGGCGCGGCCGAGCGCCTGCTCGAGCAGCGTCTGGGTTACACGGAGGTCGCAGGCTCGCTCGAGCTGCGCGAGGCCATCGCGGCACTCCACGAGTCGGTGGCACCCGAGGACGTGCTGACGCTGGCGGCCGCCGAGGAGGGAATCTTCCTGGCCTACCACGCGCTTCTGGGACCGGGGGATCACGTCGTGGTGGAGGCGCCCTGCTACGGCTCCGCGATCGAGGTCGCGCGCAGCACCGGAGCGTCGGTGAGCCTGTGGCAGCGCCGCTACGAGGACGGCTGGGCTCACGACCTGCAGGACCTCCGCTCCATACTGCGCTCGGACACGCGGCTCATCTACGTCAACAGCCCCCACAACCCCACGGGAACCCAGATGCAGCCGGGCGTCCTGGGGAGCGTGATCGAGATGTGCAGGGAGCGCGGCATAGTGCTTCTCAGCGACGAGGTCTACCGCGGCCTGGAGCACGAGGAGGCCGCCAGGCTGCCGCGCGCGTGCGACCTGTATGAGCGGGCGCTGTCGCTCAACACCGGCTCGAAGGCATACGGGCTGCCGGGACTGAGGATCGGGTGGCTGGCCGCCCGCGATCCGGCCCTGATCAACTCGATACGGGAACTGAAGCTCTACACCACGATCTGCTCGAGCGCGCCCAGCGAACTGCTGCTCGCGCTCGCGCTGCGCCACAGCGAGCAGCTCGGTGGGCCGCTGCCGGGACATCGTGGTCGGGAACCTCCCGCTCGTGCGCGACCTGATCGAACGCCGTTCAGATGAACTGGAGTGGGTGGAGCCCACGGCGGGCCCGATCGCGTTTCCCCGCGTTCTGCGTGATGTCGACGTGCGCTCCTGGTGCGAGGAGATCGCGCAGTCCGCCGGCGTCCTGCTGCTCCCGGGCGACGTGTACGAGCAGCCGCGCCATCTGCGTGTCGGCTTCGGCCGCGCAAACCTGCCGCAGGCGGTCGCGCGCCTTGACTCCCATCTCGGCTGAACGTCGGGAGCTAGAGGACCTTTGACAGGAACGCACGGGTGCGCTCGTGCCTGCGGGTTGCCGAGCACCGCGTCAGGAGGGCCGGCCTCGACCACGACGCCGCCGTCCATGAAGACCACCGTGTCGGCGACCTCGCGCGCGAACCCGATCTCGTGGGTGACGACGATCATCGTCATGCCGTCCCGGCAGAGCTGCTGCATCACCTCGCAGCACGTCGCCGACGAGCTCCGGGTCCAGCGCCGACGTCGGCTCGTCGAACAGCATCAGCTTCGGCTCCATCGCGAGCGCTCGCGCGATCGCGACGCGCTGCTGCTGGCCGCCGGAGAGCTGTACGGGGTACGCGTCGGCCTTGTCGGCGAGGCCGACCCGCGCGAGCAGCTCCGTGGCGTTCGCGCGCGCCTTATCACCGGAGATCCCCCTCACGTGGATCGGCGCGCACGTGATGTTCTCGAGCGCCGTCATGTGGGGGAACAGGTTGAAGTGCTGGAAGACCATGCCGATCTGCGCACGCTTCTGGGCCACCTCGGACTCGCGCAGCTCGTGCAGCTTGTCGCCCACCTGCCGGTAGCCGACGAGGTCGCCGTCCACCATCAGCCTCCCGGAGTTGATTTTCTCCAGGTGGTTGATGCAGCGCAGGAACGTCGACTTGCCCGAGCCTGAAGGGCCGAGCAGGCACATCACCTCGCCTGGGTCGACGTTCGAGCGTGATGCCCTTGAGCACCTCCAGGCGCCCGAAGCGCTTGTGCACGCCCTCGGCGCTGACCATCGGAACGGTCATCTAAAGGCCCCCGTCGTGCGGTGCCGCGGCGTTCTCCATTTTCAGCCACTGGCGGGCTTGTCGCCTCGCGTGTGCTGCCCCTGCCGTAGTGACGCTCGAGGTAGTACTGCCCCACGTACAGGACACTCGTGCAGACGAGGTACCAGATGCTGACCACGATCAGCAGCGGGATCGACCTTGTACGTACGGGCGTAGATCAGCTGAGCCGAGTACAGGAGCTCGGCGACCGCGATCGTGCTCGCCAGCGAGGTCGTCTTGAGCATCGAGATCGTCTCGTTGCCCGTCGGCGGGATGATCACCCGCATCGCCTGCGGGAGCACGATCCGCTGCATCGTCTGAAGTCGCGTCATGCCGAGCGACTGCGCAGCGTGGGTCTGGCCCTCGTCGACCGAGATCATCCCGGCCCGGACGATCTCCGCCATGTACGCCGCCTCGTTGAGCCCGAGCGCGAGCACGGCCGCCCTGAAGGCCGTGATCAGCGTGTTCACGTCGGGATGGACGAAGGCCGGGCCGAACGGGATCCCGAACCCGAGCTTCGGGTACAGCGCGGCGATGTTGTACCAGAACAGCAGCTGCACCAGGACGGGCGTGCCGCGGAAGAACCAGATGTAGAGCCAGCTCGCGCGGGAGACGAGCGGGTTCGGCGAGCGGCGCATGACCGCGAGCACCACCCCGAAGGCGATCCCGATCACCATCGCGATGACCGTCAGCTCGAGGGTCACGACGAGGCCTTCGAGGATCGGCGTCCTGAAGAGGTATTCGCCGACCACGCTCCATTCGAAGTTCGGGTCGGTTACGACGGACCTGGTGATCGCGGCCGCGATCACCAGGACGATCACGGCCGCCACCCACCGGCCGGGGCGCCGGACCGGGACGGCCACGATCTCTTCGGGCCGCCCGGCCGAGCTCGGTGACCTCGGTTGAGGACACCCTGCGCTTCCTCTAGCTCTTCGCGCCGTTGATTTCGGGGTTGGTGATCGCGCCCGCCTGAATTCCCCACTTTTCGAGGATTTTCATGTACGTGCCGTTGCTGATGAGCACCTTGAGCGCCGACTGGATCGGGACGGTCATGCCGTCGTCCTTCGGGAGCGCGATCCCGTAGGGGGCCGAGCCGTATGTGCTGCCGATCAGCTTGAACTGTGCCGTTCGACTGCTTGACTGCGTAGGCGGCGACGGGCGAGTCCGCCATGCCCAGTTCCGCGCGGCCGCTGGTGATCGCGAGGTTCGCGCCGTTCTGGTCGGGGAACACGAGCACCGTCACGGACTTCTTGCCCGGCCTTCGTGCACTTTTCGCTCTGTGCTTTGGCTTCTTCTTCCTCGGTGGTGCCCTTCTCGACCGACGACGGTCTTGCCGCACAGGTCTTCGATGCTCTTGATGTTCGGGGCGCCCGACGTCTTGCCGTAGAAGGAGATGCCGGCGGTGAAGTACGTCACGAAGTCGACGGTCTTCTGCCGTTCCTTCGTGTCGGTGAACGAGGACGCGCCGACGTCGTATTTACCCGCGGCCAGGCCGGGGATGATCGTGTCGAAGGTCGCGTTGACCACGTTGACCTTCAGTCCCATGACTTCGCCGAGCGCCTTCATCAGGTCGGGGTCCATGCCGATCACGGTGTGGCCGTCTTCGGCGATGAACTCGTTCGGGGCGTACGTCGCGTCCGCGGCCACCATGAGGGTGCCTTTCGATTTGATGGCGGCAGGTACGAGCGCGACGACCGCCGCGTTCGCGGTGTTCGACGTCGAGCTCGACGTCGCCGTCGTGCCCGTAGTCGTCGAGCTCGAACTGCTGCTGCCACAGCCTGCGAGCGCGAGGACTGCGAGCGCGGGAACGCCGATCCTGGCGATCAGCTTGCTCATGTGAAACCTCCCTGAACTGGGTGTCGGTGGCTGCCCCGCAACAGGTCGAGGCCGCGCAAGTATACGGTCGCACCGTCAACACACCTCTGGTGCGCGGGCGCTCAGGCAGCGGGCGAGCCGACGGTGCGGCGGCCCGCGTGCGGTCCGAGCATGCCCTCGACGACCGCCGGGGGACTCGGCATGCCGAGTAGGAAGCCCTGCGCGCGGTCGCAGCCCATCTCCTCGAGCACCACGAGCTGGCTGTCGTCCTCGACGCCCTCCGCCACGACGGTGAGCGACAGGGCCTGTCCGACGCCGAAGATCGCCTCCAGCAGCTCCCTGCTGTGCCCGCCGTCGTTTAGCGCCGCGACGAAGCTGCGGTCGATCTTCAGGATGTCGACGGGCATCCGGCGCAGGTGCGACAGCGACGCGTAGCCGGTGCCGAAGTCGTCGATCGCCACCTGCACCCCGAGTGCCTTGATCGCGTCGAGGTGTTCGCACGCCGCGTCGACGTCGCGCATCAGCGTCGTCTCGGTGACCTCGAGTGTGAGCGAGGACGGCTCGATACCCGACTCCGCGAGCGCGGCGCGGACGTCGTCGGCGAAGCCTTTGCGTCCGAGCTGGTGCGCGGACACGTTGACGGAGATCCCGAGCTGCAGACCTTCCTTCGCCCAGACCGAGGCCTGTCTGCAGGCCTCGTCCAGGACCCATCGGCCGATCGTCACGATCAGCCCGTTCTCCTCGGCCAGCGGTATGAAGCTGTCAGGAGGGACGATCCCTCGGGTCGGGTGCTGCCAGCGGATGAGCGCCTCGACGGAGACCACTTCCTGCCCGGGCAGCGCGAAGATCGGCTGATAGACAAGGAACAGCTGGTCGGCCTGGACCGCGGCGCTCAGGTCCGCCTCGAGCTCGAGCAGGTCTCCTCCGGCGTGAAGTTTCTCGTCGAAGAGCGTGTAGCGGTCCTTGCCCGCGGCCTTCGCCGCGTACAGCGCGAGGTCGGCGTCGCGAAGCAGGTCGTCGGGGGTCGCATACTGGCCCGCGGCAACCCCGATGCTTGCCGTGACGGAGAAGATCTTGCGCCCGTCGTCCAGCTCGATCGGGTCGCGCAGGACGTCCGTGAGGCGGTCGGCCAGCAGGTCCAGCGTCGACTCGCCCGCCGTCGACTCGACCAGCACCACGAACTCGTCGCCTCCGAGACGACCCACCGTGTCCTGGTCGCGCACCGAGCCCTGGAGCCGTTCACCGACGACCTTCAGGAGCTGATCCCCGGCGGCGTGACCGTGACTGTCGTTCACGTGCTTGAAGCCGTCGATGTCGATGAAGAGGGCGCCTGCCAGCATCCCCGGGTCGCGCTCCGCGCGCGCCAGCATCTGGTCGGCACGGTCGAGCACCAGGGCGCGGTTCGGAAGTCCCGTGAGAGCATCATGCAGCGCGAGGTGGGAGAGCTCGCGCGTCTTCTCGCTGACGAGCGTCATCGCCCGCGTGCGGCCGGTTCCGAGCGTGAGCACGAGCAGTCCGAACATGATGCTCACCAGGACACCGGCTGCGAGCAGCAGCAGCGCCTGCTGGTTGCCGAACACGCCGGCGGCCATCTCGGGCCCGTAGCTGAGCACCCACCATCCGTTGTGAAGGTTGATCGTCGTCTGTTCTGCGTGCGCGGGTGTAGTTCCGCTCGAGAAGGCCACATGCGAGGTGCCCGAGGAGTACACGAACTGCACCGCGAGGCCCGGGTGGCCGTTGAGGGCCTGGTTGAGCACCGCACCGGGTACCAGCAGCTCGCCGAGCCATCCCATGAACTCGTGTTCGCGGGCCGCGCGGGACGCCGGTACGCCGCCGCCCCTGTAGACGGGCGTCTCGACGCCAAGCGTCGTCGTGCTGCCCAGGACGAAGGGGGCGTAGCTCGCCTCGCCCGAATACCGGCTCGCGGCGAGCGAGGGCGCGAACGCGCAGTAGTCGATGTTGCCGGGCATCAGGCTCGCGGCGTTGTTGACCAGGGCGTCGACGGCCAGGCAGTAGTACGCCCTGCTGCCGTAGGGGATCAGTGCGTGGCTCTGCACCGGGATGGGCGCGCTCGCGCCGATCGGGCGCAGCGGGCTCAGCGCCATCTTGCGTTCGAAGGCGGGGAGTGCGCGGGCGGGCACCAGTTCGACGAATCCGATGTCGTGCAGCTCTGGATAGCGCTGCATGGCCCTCACCGATTCGGCCCACCGGTCGAACTGAACCGGGCTCGCGTGCGGGTTGCCCGTGATGAACGCGCTCGCGTTCACGACAAGATCTTCCTCATGCTGGATCGCGAGCTTGAGGGTCGCGGCAACCTCAGCCGAGTTCAGGCGGAACGCGAGGCGGGCTTTCTCGGTGCTCGACTGTGCCATCCCCTGCGCGCCCACGAACGAAGCGATCGAACCTCCGAGCACAACGAGTATCGCGGCGGCGATCCAGACGGCGTTGCGCCCGTGGAACCTGGCGCGAATCCGGTGCGCAAGATTCGGGCGAGACGCCGTCGGCGTCGTTGAGGCTCCGTGCTCTCTGGGCGTATCGCTCGTGGACATATGGTTGCTCCCCCCACGGTGCGCCCTTGCTTGCGGCCCACCACGTTTGATCAACGCGAGGATCGGGCCCGCGGGCCGCTATCTGTCGCAGTTTGCGGGGGGACTGGACGAATCAACAGGTCGGGTGCACAACGGCGGGCGCAGAGGGCGCGATGAGTAGCATCACGCGATGCCTCGCGCGCATGCACTCCCGATCGTGTTCGCGCTCGGGTTGGTGTGGCTCGTGGCGGCGGGCTGCGGCGCTGCGACACACCACGACCGCGGG
Source organism: uncultured Solirubrobacteraceae bacterium (assembly GCA_963740075.1). Classification (GTDB taxonomy): domain Bacteria; phylum Actinomycetota; class Thermoleophilia; order Solirubrobacterales; family Solirubrobacteraceae; genus Palsa-744. Next base: position 302,070 of record CAVUCP010000002.1, read on the forward strand.
GGCACATCGATGTCCGCCGGGCCCGCCCCTGCCGCGAAGAGCGAGCAGGACACGCCCTCAACATCGCCGAGGACCGGACAGTCGGGCCGCGAGGTCCTGCCCCTCCCGCCGAACGCAGGCGGACTCGTGGGACACGAGGTCGCGGGCAAGGTAGGCCCCGCCGACTCGCTGCCCACTCCCACAGCGACCTATGTGGCACCGGGAGCGCCCTCAGACGCGCAGATCAAAGCCGAAGTTGCGCAGGCTCGCAAGGACGGGATCGTCCTGCCGACGGGCGACAGCGCGCAGTCCTTTGAACGCGGCGCCACCTTCGCGGGCGGGGGTGGGGGCGCGAACTGGGTCTTCCCGATCCAGCCGACCGCCCTGGTCCTCGCTCCGCAGAGCTGGAGCGAGGACCAGGGCGTCGACATCTCCACCCTGAACGCGGCGTGCGGAAGCGCCGCCGTCGAGGTTGCGATCACAGCCGGCACGATCGTGCGCGAGGGCATCCCCGGCTTTGGGCCCTACGCCCCAGTGCTGCGTATCGAAAGCGGGCCCTATCAGGGATGGTTGTTCTATTACGGCCATGCCGCACCGGCTCTCGTTCCGGTGGGTGCCCAAGTCGTCGCGGGCCAGCCCATCGCCGAGGTCGGCTGTGGCGACGTCGGCTTCTCCTCGGGTCCGCATCTTGAGATCGGCCTCACGCCCCCCGGCGGTGCCACCTGCTGCCCGGCGTACGGGGTCACCTCGCCGGAGGTGGACCGGTTGATGCTCGCGCTCTACTCGAGCTCGCCGTAAAGGCAGGCGTGCCGCTTGGCGCCAGTTCGTGCGCTAGCCTACGGGTCGCCTAATCACGGGCACGTGTCCGTGAGCGGGGGAACCGAGTTGTTGGGGCGAGTTCCGCGGTAATCCGCGGGAGGCGAAAGATCGCTAGCCCGTCAGCTAACCCCGCCGGCCGACGATTGAGAGGCAGACTTGCGAAGGCGGTCACCCAGGCGTGCGTTCATGCTCCTGCTCATCCTGCTCGCGGTATCGGCGATGCTCGCGGGCGTTTCCCTCGCCGCGCAGACCGGCGGTACGGCGCCTGCGCCCGAGCCCGTGATCGTCTCCGCCGAGCCCACCGGTGAAGCTCCGGTGTCCTCGGAGGGCACCGGCGGCGCCAGCACGAGCACACCGTCGACGAGCACCCCGTCCCCGATCTTCAGCGGCAGCCCGTACCCCGCGAGCCCGTCCGGGTGGGTCTTCCCGCTCTACCCGCTCGCGCGCGTGGCGCCCAGCACCTGGTGGACCCTCGACGAGGGAGTGGACCTCGGCGGCAATGCCAACCAGTGCGGCAAACAGCTGGTCGAGCTCGCGGTCGCCAGCGGCAAGATCGTCCACGAGGGCCTTGAAGGTTTCGGGCAGTGGGCCCCGGTGCTGCTGGTCGAAAGCGGTCCGGACCGCGGGCGCTACGTCTACTACGGCCACGCCGACCCCGACCTCGTTCCCGTCGGCACCCATGTCAGCGCGGGCCAGCCGATAGCCGACGTCGGATGCGGGATCGTCGGACTCTCCGACGCCCCCCACCTGGAGATCGGGATAGACCCTCGAGGAGTGGCCCACCCCGAAGAACTGCCGTATGTCGGGCAGACCTCGCACGAAACGCTCGCGAACCTTCGCTCGGCGTACAGCACCGCTGCGGCCGCCACCGCGGCGAAGGCGAGAGCGAAGGCGAAGCTTCGCGCGACCGTCAGGTCGACGCGGAAGATCACACGCTCGAAGTAGCCGCACGCGGCGAACTCGTCCACGGGGCTAAGGAAAAGCGGCGGCTCTGCCGATGAGCTCCCGTGACCATCTTTCTTCGCTCGTTGCCCCGCCCGACCGCGCTGCGGTCCATCGCTGCCCGTTTCATCACCGTGGCCCTGGCCGGATCCGCCCTGCTTCTCTGCGCATCGCCCGCAGGTGCGCACGTGACGAAGATCGTGACCAAAGCTGGGACCGTCGAAGCCGGCGTTCAGCCGCGCAACGGAACGACATACCTCGACGGCATCCTGGAAGCCGGCGTGCGCCCCGTCGAACCTACGTCGAAAACGCTCGAAACCTTCGGTGAAGAAATCACGACCCCGGCGTCGTTCGCGAACCCGCTCGGTGACCCGGTGGTCCACGGCAGCAACGTCTACGTCATCTACTGGGATCCCGCCGACGCCTACCACGCCGACTGGCAGGAAGTGATCGACACCTTCGTGCAGGGGGTCGGCCTCGCGAGCGGGACACGGGACAACATCTTCGCGGTTGACACGCAGTACACCGACCTGACGGACAAGCCGGCCGAATACAACTTCAACTACCGCGGCTCATACACCGACACCCACGCTTATCCGACGGGGGAATACAACTGCACGGATCCCGCGCCGATCTCGGTGTCCGAAGCTCAGAAAACCGGGCCCCTCACGTGTGTGACCGACGCGCAGATCCAGACCGAGCTCCAGCGTTTCATCGCCGAACAGAAACTGCCGACCGGCATGAACACGATCTACTACCTGCTCACGCCCCCCGGCGCCACCGTCTGCCTGGACTCCGGAACAGCCACGGGCCACTGCTCCGACTACGCGGCGACCAAACAGGAAGAAAAGACGCCGGAACTGCTCAGCGAGAACGAAAGCTACACCCACAGCTTCTGCAGCTACCACTCGGCGATCAACCCGGGGGCACCCGCAACCGGCAGCTCGAGCACCGTGCTTTACGGCGTCGTGCCGTGGACGGCCGGATATCTCGCGGACGGCCAGATCAAGACGAGCCACCTGATCCGCAAGGCCTACGACTGCCAGGACGGCGCATTCGATCCGAGCGCGAAGGTCCTCGAGGAACGCGAGCACGCCAAAGAAGAAACGAAAGCGGAAAAGGAAGTGATGCTCAACGGCACGCTTGAAGAAAAATCCGCGCTCGAACGGGCCCGCGCCCTCGAAGGCCCCCGCCAGCAGGAGCCCAACTGGGGCAGATGCCCGAGCGGAGACGGCTACTGCGACACCGGCCTGGCCGACCTCATCATCAACCAGATCGCGGTCGAGCAGCAGAACATCGTCACGAACCCGCTGCTGAACGCCTGGCAGGACTCGGGGGGCAATGAGGCAACCGACGAGTGCCGCAACTTCTTCGCGCCCACGCTCGGCGGCGCGTCGGCGGCGAGCGAAGAAACGGGCGCCGGCTCGCTGTTCAACCAGACCTTCAACCTGCACGACTACTACATCAACGACGCGTTCAACTACGCCGCGCTTCGAATGAACTACCCCGGCGTACCGTGTGTGGGAGGCGTCAACCTGGCGCCGCACTTCACGGCCCCCAACCCGGTCAGCACCGGCCAGATCGTCGGCTTCGACGGCATGGAGTCCGACATCATGCTCGACTCCGCGGTCAAGTACTCCCCGACCGGCAAAGTGGAACCGAACTACGCGACGTACAGCTGGAACTTCGGAGACGGCACCCCGATCGTCACCGGTTTCGCACCTGGCGCCCCGGCGTGTGAAACGCCCTGGCAGAGCCCGTGTGCGGCGAGCGTCTTCCACACATTCCAGTACGGCGGCGAGTACTACGTCACCCTGACCGTCACCGACGTGGGCGGCAACACCGCGAGCTACACCTCCCTGGTGAGCGTCGACGGGCCCCCGCCCCCCGGCACCGGCGGCGGCTCCGGCTCGGGCTCCGGCTCGGGCTCCGGGAGCGGGTCCGGTAGCGGGAGCGGGTCCGGCAGCTCGGTCCCCGGCACGGGCACGGGCACAGGAACGGGCACCACGCCTGCGACGACGGCTGCAGTCCCGCCCACCGCCTTCGCAGCTGTGGTCTCAAAGACGCTGCGCCAGGCGGCCAGCAAGGGCCTCGCGGTGCGCTACTCGGTCAACGAGCAGGTCGCCGGCAACTTCCAGGTCCTCGTCGCGGCGACGGCAGCCCGCAAGCTCGGCGTGTCCGGGCCCATGGCGACAGGGCTTCCTGCGGGGTCGGCTCCCGAGCGCGTAATCGCGCGTGCGGTGCTGGTCACCACGCGCGGGGGAACGAGCACCATGCACATCATCTTCTCCAAGGCCACGGCGGCGCGTCTGGCGCGTGCGCGGTCCGCGTCGATCACGCTGCGCCTGATCGTCCACAACTCCGTCGCGAGCGTCACCGTCATAACCCGCGCGACGCTCCCGCGCTGACGCGGGACCTGTTCAGTCCTGTCCGCTCTTGGTGCGCCGTTTCTCGCGTGCCTTCTCGCGGAAGACGAACCACCACAGCAGCCCGAGCAGTATGTAACCCGAGGCCATCGAGACCACCGAGATGATCGCGAGCGCCTCGTTGTTCCCGGTGACTGATTCGCCGTCGAGCGCCAGGGGGAGCGAGAGCAGGGTGAGCAGTTGCATGGCCGGCTCCCGCCGCTAGAGCCCCGGGTAGTGGCGCACCACGTAGCCGGAGTTGTCGGTCCCGCCCACCTGCCAGCGCGACGCGTAGACACCGCTGCGTCCCGCGGTGTCATACAGGACGCCGTCCACATACATGTATGTGTGTCCCGCGTTCGCGTAGACCGTGATGTAGCGGCCGGGTCCGGCGGCGCCCCAGCTCTCGAGTTCGCCCGATGTCTCCGGTCGGCTCAGAAGGCCGCCGGCCGCCAGTGCGTAGCTGACCGAGCCCGAGCAGTCATACGCGTTGTCCACGAACGAGGCATGCCCGCCGCCGAACACGTACGGGAAGTCGGCGATCTCGTTCGCGCCCGCGATCACCTTCTGGATCACTTCCGGAACCGAGGCCGGGATCGGTATCTGGCCGTCCCCGCCTATCGACTCTCCCCCGGGAACCGGGGTGAGGCGCTGAAGCTGGGCCGTGCTGGAACTCCGCTGGATCGCCTGCAGAGCCTTCAGCTCGCTCTTGACTTCTTCTTCCGAACGGGCTCCCGCAGCTATGTGCAGTTCGCCTGCCTTGACGGGGGTCGCCGCGCTCGCATGCTGCACGGTGGCGGGCGCCGGGTAGCTGGAGGCTTCCTGTGGGTCCGCGACCTCCTTCGCCCTGACATGGGCGCTCGTCGCGGCCGGGGCGAGCGTGCCGGCCACAAGGTTCGTGGGGGCTGTCCTCGCGGCCGCGGCCGAGGTGGCGGCTGCCCTGCCGGGAACTTCCGAGGACCCGCAGGCGGCTAGGGCGCACGCTGCCGAGAGGCCGGCCAGCGTGACGGCGGCCTTGCGGGGAACTCTCATGCACAGAAGGCTAGCGAGGCCGGACCGCTCTCGCGGCCGCTACCCTTGATCGATGCGTCAAGATGCCACAGCTTTGGAGATCCGGCCCCACATGCGCCTGCTTCACGGCATGCGCAAGCCCGCCAACTGGCTGCAGCTGGTGCGCTTCGGCCTCGTCGGAGGGGTCGGCTTCATCGTCAACCTCGTCGTCTACACGCTCTGCGTGCACCCGATCGGGATGGAGTACCGCGTCGCCTCGGTGGCGGCGTGGCTCGTGGCCGTTTGCAACAACTTCATACTCAACCGGCACTGGACGTTCGACGCGGGCGGCGAACGGGCCCACAGGCAGGCGGTCCGCTTTCTCGTCGTCAGCCTGATCGCTGAGGTCTTCAGCCTGCTCGTGCTGACGCTGCTCGTCGAGGACGCGGGTTTCGCGAAGGTCCCCGCCCAGGCGCTCGCGGTCGGGCTGTCGATGCCGCTCAACTTCCTGGGCAACAAGCTCTGGAGCTTTCGGGCACGAGCTTGAGCGGTCCGGCGGTCCAGCCCGCCTCTGCGGTGCGGGCCCGGCGGACGACCCAGCGCGAACCTATACTCTGAATTCCCCCCACCCGGAGGATCTTTGTGCAGGAGATGGTGATCTACGGCGTCAGCTTCGACATGGTGGGCAAGCAGCCGATCGTGCTCCTGAAGACGGTCGACGGCAACAAGTTCCTGCCGATCTGGATCGGGCACCCCGAGGCTGCGTCGATCCTCATGAAGCTGCAGGGCGCGGGCACCCCTCGACCCATGACGCACGACCTCCTGTGCGACATCCTGGGGGAGCTCGACGTCAAGTGCACGCAGGTCGCGGTCACGGAGCTCCGCGAGAACACGTTCTTCGCCTCGATCACGCTCAGCGTCGGGGGACGTCAGCTTGAGATCGACTCGCGTCCGAGCGATGCGATCGCTCTCGCCGTCCGCTCGGGGGCTCCGATCTTCGCCGCGGAGGAGGTCATCTCCGAGTCCGCGATCGAGTTCGAGCACGACGTCGAGGAGTCCGAGGACGTCGTCGAGAAGTTCAAGGAGTTCCTGGACCAGGTCTCACCTGAGGATTTCGCGGCGGGCGACTCCTAGCGCGAGAACGCGCCGGCGAGAATCCGGCCGACGAGCTCGTCGAAGCCGATTCCTGCAGCATCCGCCGCCTGGGGCAGCAGGCTCGTCTCGGTCATTCCGGGAATGACGTTCGTCTCGAGCACCCAGAGCTCGCCCGTGGCAGAGTCGAGCATGAGGTCCACCCGCGCGACGCCGTGGCAGCCCAGGAGCTCATAGACGGCGAGTGCGAGCTCCTGCGCCCGCGCCGTTGTCTGGGCGGGAAGCTCGGCGGGACAAACGAAGGTCGTCATCCCGATCGCGTAGCGGGACTCGTAGTCGTAGAACTCCTCCTCGCGCGGGACAGCCTCAACGACCGGCAGCGCGCTCGCTGAAGCACTCGCGGATTCGGGCGCCGGCTCACCTTCGAGCACCGAGACGGCGAGGTCGCGGCCCTTCACATAGCGCTCGAGCACGATCGTGCTGTCGTAGGAGAACGCCCCCACGAGCGCGGCCGGCAGCTCCTCGCCGGTGCGTGCGAACTTCACGCCCAGCGCCGAGCCGCCTTTGGCGGGCTTGACCACGAGCGGGAACGAAAGGTCGGCTTCGATGCGTTCGAGCGCGGCCGCTGCCCCGAGCTCCCTGATCGAGGTCTCCTTGAGCGTGTGAAAGGGCGGCGTCGGTATCCCGGCCTCGCGCATGAGCCGCTTGGCCAGCGCCTTGTCGGTGCAGCGTGCGCAGGCAGCGGGCCCGGAGCCCGTGTATGGCATGCCTATCGCCTCGAGCAGGCTCTGGACCGTCCCATCCTCACCGTCGCGTCCGTGGAGGGCGACGAACGCCACGTCGGCGCCGGAGTCCAGAAGCTCGCCGACCATGCCGGCGCCCGCATCTATCGGCACCACCTCGTGCCCGAGGCGGGCGAGCGCGTCCTGCACCTGCGCCCCGGAGCGCAGGGACACCGCACGCTCCAGCGACCGGCCTCCCTTCAGGACCGCGACCCGGCTTGGACTCATCGGTCCCGGCGCCGGCGCTCGTCGCCGGAGCGCTCGCGCACGGGAAGCGAGAGCACGTCCGCGAGCCGGGTGCCGGGCCCCGGGTCCTCGGCCGCCCCGGCAGCGGGCGCGGCCCGGCCGGGCCCCGTGAGCGACCCGAGCAGACCCAGCTGCTCATGGACGGCCGCGCCGATCCGGCGGACCCCCTCTCGTATGTCCTGCTCGGGGACACCCGCGAAATTCAGGCGCATCGAGGACGAGCCGCTCCTCCCGTCCATGTAGGCGGCGCGCCCGGGCACGAAGGCCACGCCCCTTGACTTGCGCGCGAGCGCGAGCAGGTCGGTCGTGTCGATCCGTTCGTCGAGCGTCGCCCATATGAACAGCCCGCCCTGCGGCCGCGTCCACCTGGCGCTGTCGCCGAAGTGCTCGTCCAGAGCCTCGAGCATCGTGTCGCGCCGTCGTCCGTAGAGCACCCGCAGCTGGTCTATGTACTCGCGCCATGCCGGTCCGCCGCCCGTGCCGCGCTCCTCGAAGTAGGCGCTCACGAACGTCTGCGTCACCGACGAGGAACACAGGTCGGAGCCCTGTTTGCCGAGGTTGAGCTTCTCGAGCACCGGCCGCGGCGCCACCGCCCAGCCCAGGCGCAGACCCGGCGAGAGGATCTTCGAGAAGGTCCCGAGGTAGATCACGAGGTCCGAGGCGCCCCCTCTGCCGACCGCCTGCGCGTCGAGCGAATAGAGGGTCGGCAGCGGGTCTCCCTCGTAGCGCAGAAGGCCATAGGGGTTGTCCTCGAGCACGAGCAGCTCGCGCTCGCGCGCGACCTCGATCAGGCGGCGCCTGCGGGCGAGCGACATGGTGACGCCGCCCGGGTTCTGGAAGTTGGGGATCGTGTAGATGAACTTCGGGCGCCTGCCCTCGGCGGCGAGACGGTCGAGGGTGCTCTCCAGCGCGTCGATGGGCATCCCGTCGCCGTCCATCTCGATCTGCTCGACGTCGGCCTGGTAGGCGCTGAATGTCGGGACCGCCCCGGGATAGGTCGGCGCCTCAGCCACGATCACGTCGCCCGGGTCGATGAGGGTCTTGCAGACCAGGTCGATCACCTGCTGGCCGCCCGTCGTCACGATGATCTCCGAGGCGTCGACGGCCGTGCCCTCGGCCGCCATCACCTCGACGATGCACTGCGCCGTGGCGGCCATGCCCTCGGTGGGGCCGTACTGCAGCGCCCGCGCCGTCGAGTCCGCCGCGACCCGAGACATCAGCTTCGCGTACAGCTCCGGCGGGAAGGTGCCGGTGTCGGGGAGCCCGCCCGCGAGGGAGATGAGGTCGGTGCGCTCGGTGAGCGCCATCATCTCCCGCATCGCCGAGCTCTTCATGCCGCGGGTGCGTGCTGCGAACAGGGACTCATAGCGCGCGAGCTCGTGCGCTGTCCTGCGTGCGCCCCGCCCGTCTCCGCTTCCGCTGCTCGATCGCTCCATGTCCGCTGACCCTCAATTCGCCGCCGCACCGCCGTCACCTTGCGGGCCGAGCGCCGGCAGGCTCCACCGGTCGTCTATCGTGCTGCCCCGCACCCGCACGGTACCGCACACCAAGATGCTCGCTGAATGCACGGGATCTTCTTCTACATAGGGCTGGGCCTCGGATTGGCGGCGGCCTGCGGCCTGCGGCCGTTCCTTCCGCTGCTCCTGGCCGGCGCGCTCGCGTCCTCGGGCACCCTCGGCATCAGCTTCTCGGCCGACCCCTACCGCTTCCTGCAGGAAAGCTGGTGGCTGCTCGTGGTCGCCGTCGCGCTGGTGGCCGCGTACGCGTTGCAGCTGCTCATGCGGATGTCTCCGACACTGGATCCGGCCGGCTCGCGCACCCGGCCCGACCCGCTCGCGGCTGCGCTCGCGGGGATCGGGCTCGGCGCCGGCGCGGTCCTGTTCGCCGGCACGCTCGCGGCGCACCACGACGCCTGGTGGCCCGGGCTGATCGGGGGTCTGCTCGCGGCCGGACTCGCGCAGCGGGCGTCCGGGCCCGTGATCGCGCGCGCCCGGCTGAGGCTCCCCGATCGCCCGGCCCGCGAGGCGCTCACCGTGTACCTGGATGCCGCGTCGTTCGTGACCGCCGCGCTGACATGCGCGATCTATCCCCTCGGGTACGTCGCGGTCGGGCTGCTCGCCTGGCTGGCGATCGGGGCGCGCGCCCGCTCGAGCGAGAAGTTCGCAGGCCTGCGGATCCTGCGCCGTTGATCGGCGGAGTGTGAGCGGGCACCCGCCAAAGCTCGTGCTGTGCGTCATCGACGCGATGGCGCCGGAGATGCTCGAGCGTGCGATAGCAGCGGGAACGGCCCCGGTCCTCGAGCGCCTGATCGCAGGTGGCGTCTACGTACCCGACTGCGTCGCGGCATTCCCGTCGGTGACCCCTGTGTGCGCGGCGTCGATCGTCACGGGTGTGGGCCAGGACGAGCATCGGATCCCGGCGATGAACTGGTTCGACCGCTCCGAGCAGCGCTACGTCGAATACGGCTCGAGCTTCCGCTCCGCCCAGCGCTTCGGGTTCGCAAAGCAGCTCACCGACACGGTCTACAACATGAACCGCACCCATCTCGCCGCCGACACGCTGACGGTGTTCGAGTCGCTCGACGACGCCGACGTGCGGACGGCGGGGACGACGTATCTGATGTACCGCGGCCGTTACATCCACGAGCCCCAGCGCGACACGACCCTCTCGAGGGTCGCGGCGACGCTCATGCGCCACCCCGTGATGGGACCCCGTGAGCTGTTCTACGCCGACCTGTTCGCTTCTCGGCGCACCGGCTGCAGGTCGGGGCTGGGCATGCCGGGCGTTCGCGACAGGCACTCGGGCTGCGTGTCCGCATATCTGGTCGAGCACGATCTTTTCGACTTCCTGCTGCTCTCGCTCCCTGACAACGACTGGTTCTCGCACAAGCGCGGCCCGGAGGCTCAGCTCCAGTCCCTCGCACAGGCGGACCTGCAGCTCGCGCGTGTCATGAACGCGGCCGGGGGCGTGGAGGAGTTCCTCGCCGATCATGCCGTGATCGCGATGGCGGATCATTCGCAGGCGGAGGTGCTCGCCTCGATCGCACTGCAGGACGAGCTCGCGCCACTGGGCGTCATGGGCCCTGTGCGCTCCTCGGAGGGCGGCCGCAGCGAGGAACCGCGGATCGCCGTGTGCCCCTCCCAGCGCGCCGCGATGGTGTATGCGCTGCATGAGGACGAGCGCGACGCCATGCGCGCATCCGTGGCCGGCCGCTCGCTGACGATCGAAGGCGTCGACCTCGTGATCTGGCTCGAGCGCGACGCCCACGAAGAACCCCGTGAGGCAGTCATCGCAAGCCGCAGGAAGGGAGAGCTGCGTTTCGCGCCCGGAGGTCCCGTCGTGGACCCGCGCGGGGTCTCCTGGAGCATCGACGGCTCGCTGGCGGCGATCGATGGCGAGGTCCGGGACGGGAAGCTCATCAGCCCTTCCTACCCCGACGCCCTCTCGCGGGTGTGGTCGGCGCTCACGTGCGCGAACTCCGGTGAGGTGCTTCTGTCGGCAGCACCCGGGTACGAGTTCATGGACTGGGGTCGCCAGGCGCACATCGGCGGCGGCAGCCACGGATCGCTGCACGCATCCGACTCGCTCGGGGCGCTCGTGCTCAGCGGAGTCGAACTGCCCGACCCGCAGCCCGCCCAATGGGCCATAAGGGACATCGCGCCGATCGTGCGCGAGCACTTCGGTCTCGCCGACGGCTGAAGCGGGCGCAGCCCGGGCTGCCAGTACCCCGCGTTAACCTGCCTTGATGCGCCGCATCCTGCCCATCCTTGCGTGCGTGCTCGTGCTCTGCCCGGCCTCCGCGGCGCTGGCCGCAGGCGGCGGCGGCAGCGGTGCACGGACGGTGGCCCGCAGGCAGACACGCTCGATACCGGGCCCCGAGGGCACGAGGACCACGGCGTCGACGAGCTCGGAAACGCCCGTCCCGGTGCCACCGTCGAACACCCCGCCTCCCGGCCGGCACCTGTCGGCCAACCAGGCCCTTGCGATCGCCGCGACGGTGTCGAAGATGAAGGCGCTCAAGCGCGAACACCCCCGCTCGTACGCCGGCGCCTACCTGAAGGGCCCGTACCGGTGGCAGGTCAGCTACTTCACGCGCGGCGGCAAGAAGGAGATCGGCCAGGTGATCATCGCCGACGGCACCGGCAGCGTCCTGGAAGCGTGGACCGGCTTTCAGGTCGCGTGGACGATGGCGCGCGGATATCCGGGGGCGTTCGCCCGGCACGCGGGTGCGCTGTACGTGTGGTTGCCGCTGTGCGTGCTGTTCCTGCTCCCGTTCGTGAACTTCCGCAGGCCGCTGTCGCTGCTGAACCTCGACCTGCTCGTGCTGCTCTCGTTCTCGGTCTCGCTCGCCTTCTTCGACCACGCCAACATCTACGCGTCCGTGCCCCTGTCCTACCCGCCGCTCCTGTACCTGCTCGCGCGAATGCTCGCAATGCTCCGAAGGGCGCGGGCGGGCGCGCGCCCCGCCGCGCCCCTGAAGCTGCTGATCCCGGCTCCGTGGCTCGCCGTCGGGCTGGTCTTCCTGCTGTCGTTCCGGATAGCGCTGAATGTCACGGACGCGAACGTCATCGACGTCGGCTACGCCGGGGTGATCGGCGCCCAGCGCATCGTCGAGGACAGGCCGCTCTATGGATCCTTCCCGTCGGACAACGAACACGGCGACACGTACGGCCCGGTCAACTACGAGGCGTACATCCCGTTCGAGCAGCTGTTCGGGTGGAGCGGCACCTGGGACGATCTGCCGGCGGCGCACGCCGCCGCGGTGTTCTTCGACCTCCTCTCGGCCGCGCTCCTGTTCCTGATCGGCCGCCGGATGCGCGGCCCCACGCTCGGGATAGCGCTCGCATATGCCTGGGCGGCCTACCCGTTCACCCTGTTCACGCTGAACAGCGACTCCAACGACGCGCTGCCAGCTGCGCTGGTGCTCGCGGCGGTGCTCGCGGCGACCTACCGCTCCCGGCTCGCAACGGGCGCCCGCGGCGTGATGGCGGCCCTCGCGGCACTGTCCAAGATCGCGCAGCTGGCACTCGTGCCGGTGCTGGCAACACACGGCCTGCGCGAGATGCCCCGTTCGCGCAGGCCGCTCGCGTTCGGGCTGTTCATGGCCGGCTTCCTCCTCGCCGGCGCTGTCGTATCGATCCCGGCTCTCGATCACACCTCGCTTCAGACGATCTACAACCGCACCCTGCTCTACCAGTCCGAACGCGGATCCCCCTTCTCGGTGTGGGGGCTATACGGACTGCAGGGTGTGCAGAAGTTCGTGGAGGTCGGCGTTGTGCTGCTCGCGCTCGCTGTCGCGGTGCTCCCGCGGCGCTCCGACATAGTCGGGCTCGCGGCCGCGTGTGCTGCCGTGCTCATCGCCGAGGAGCTCAGCGTCGAATACTGGTTCTACCTGTACATCCCGTGGTTCTTCCCGCTTGTGATGGTGGCCCTGCTCGGGCGTTTCAGCGATCCGAACCGGCCTGGGACGGCGGACGCGGCATCATCACCTGCTCTATCGAGTCTGCCCGCAGCGGTTGCGAGCAGCTGACCAGGACACCCATCAGCCACGGATCCTCGGTCGAGGTCTCGAAGCGAACCGGCATCTGCGTGAGCAGCGACTCGATCACCTTGGCGCTGTCGACGCCGATGACGCCGCCGCGGGGGCCGGTCATCCCGACGTCGGTGATGTAAGCGGTTCCCGCCGGCAGCACGCGGGCGTCGGCGGTCGGCACATGGGTGTGGGTGCCCACGACGGCGGTGACCCGACCGTCCAGATGCCAGCCGAGCGCCACCTTCTCGGAGGTCGCCTCCGCATGCATGTCCACCAGGACATGGTCGGCGTCCCCGAGTTCGCCGAGCGCGACCTCGACCTCCGTGAACGCCGAGCGGCCGGCGCGCAGGTACAGGTTGCCGCTGAGGTTCACGACACCGAGCCGGACCCCCTGCTTCTCGACGACGCAGGTGCCGCGGCCCGGCTGGCTGCGCAGGTAGTTCGCGGGCCGGATGATGCGAGAGTTGTTTTCCAGATACGGGTAGATCTCCCTGTGGTGGTAGGCATGGTTGCCAAGCGTGATCACGTCAACTCCCGCGGCGAACATCTGGTCTGCGATCTTCGGAGTTATCCCCAGGCCTCCCGCGGAGTTCTCGCCGTTGACCACGACGAACGTCGGAGACAGCCGCTCGGTGAGGATTGGAAGGCACTCCAGCAGCGTTCGGCGGCCGATGCCGCCGACCACGTCGCCCACGAAGAGGATGCGCGCGGCGCCGTGGGACGCCTCGTCCTCAGACATACTCTGCCCATGGCGGGCGGCAAGTGACAGGCGTCTCGGAGAAGCCCGTGCAGGCCCCTGAGGAGGGCGCACAGGAGCCGGCGGACACCGGCGCGCGCGGCGAGCCGAGGATGCCGCCCCGCGTGGTGGTCCCGCGCTGGATCCAGCTGGTGCTGCTGCCGATCGCGCTGCTCGCGGCGTATGTCGTCGTGAAAGCCGGAAGCAAAGTGGTCCTGATCTTCGTGGTCGCCTCGATCATCGCGCTGATCCTCAATCCCCTCGTGGCCGCGCTCGCGCACCTGCGCTTTCCGCGCGGGCTGGCGGTCCTGAGCGTATACCTCGCGTTCTTCCTCGCGCTCAGCGGGATCGGGTTCCTGCTCGCTAACCCGATCTCCAACCAGGTCGCCGCGTTCAGCAGCAACGTGCCGCACCTCGTGCGCCACGCCAACAACTCGCTCGCCGAACTCCAGACGACCCTCAACGAAGACGGCGTGCACGTGCAGTTCCACAAGCAGGGAGAGACGGCGCTCCAGACGCTCGGCGACAAAGTCACGAAGGCCTCGAGCTCGATCGTCTCCTTCGGCGGCGGGCTGCTCACGGAAGTCGTGACCGGCGGATTCGATGTCCTGCTGGTGTTCGTGCTGTCGATCTACATGCTCGTCTACGGCCCCCGCATCGGGCGGCTCGTCCGAAGAGCCATGCCGGACGGCGACGGCACACCCGAGGACGACTACCCCACTCTCGTCCAGAACGCCGTCGCGCGGTATGTCGGCGGCCAGCTGCTGTTCAGCATCATCATGGGCACCACCGCTGGACTCGCGCTCTACCTGTTCGGTGTTCTCGGCATCTTCCCCGCGGGCAGCAAGTACGCGGTCGTCTTCGGGGTGTTCTTCGGGGTGATGGAGCTCGTCCCGTACCTCGGGCCGTTCATCGGCGCTCTCCCCCCAGTGCTCGTGGCCCTGTTCACGGACCCGATCTCCGCGGTGTGGGTCACGCTGCTGTTCGTCGGCCTGCAGCAGCTCGAGGGCCACCTCGTCGCCCCGCAGATCTTCGGGCATACCCTGCGGATCAACCCCCTGCTGGTCATCTTCGCCCTCCTGATCGGGCTGCAGGTTCAGGGCATCGTCGGGGCGCTGATAGCGCTGCCGATCCTCTCTGTTCTGCGCGAGACGACCGTCTACCTCGGCCGTCACGTCGTCCTGGAACCCTGGGATAACCGGCCAGACGGCATCCTGTGAGCGCGGTCCTGCGCGTGCAGGGCCTCGCCAAGCGCTACGGCGAGCTCCTGGCACTCTCCGACGTCAGCTTCGATGTCTCCACCGGCGAGATGGTCGCCATCGTCGGGCCCAACGGCGCCGGGAAGACAACGCTGCTGTCGATCATCGCCGGCATCCAGCAGCCGACGTCGGGTGAGGTGAGCACGGGCCCCGGCGAAGTCGGGTGGGCCCCGCAGCAGAGCGCCCTGTACTCAAAGCTGTCGGTCGCCGAGAACCTCGAGCTGTTCGCGCGGCTGGAGCGGGTGCAGGACCCGCGTGCGGCCGTGGACAGGATGCTCGAGCAGACGGGGCTGCGCGAACGCGAACGGGAGCGGGTGGGGCGGTTGTCGGGCGGCAACCGCCAGCGCGTCAACGTCGCCCTCGGCCTCATCGCCGACCCGCCCGTCCTTGCGCTCGACGAGCCCTCGGCGTCGCTCGACCCTGGACAGCGCGAGCGCCTGTGGGAGTTCATCGGACGGCTCGCCGCGGGCGGGACCACCGTACTGTTCTCGACCCACAACATCGGCGAGGTGCAGCGCCACGCCGGCCGGATGCTCCTCCTCGGGGACGGGCGCCTGCTGTTCGATGGCATCCCCGCCTCCCTTCCGGGGGCCGAGCCCGGCGGAGACCTCGAGCAGGCGGTGGTCGCGTTCCTGCGCGAGCACGAGGCCGAGGGCACGGGATGAGATCGCTGCTCCGAAAGGACCTGCTGATCCTGGGGCGCTCGCGCCTGCTGCTCGCCCTGCTCGTCATATACCCGATCGCGATAGCGCTCCTGATCGGGTTCGCGATCTCCCGCAGCCCGTCCAAGCCACGGGTGGCGATCGTGGACGAAACACCACCCGGGCAGACCGTGCGGGTGGGGAGCCAGCGTGTCAGCGTCAGCCAGTACGCGCAGGAGATCTTCAAACAGGTCGACGCGGTGCCCGTCGGCTCACGCGAAGAGGCGATCGAACAGATCAAGTCGGGCCAGGTCCTCGCCGCCGTCGTGATACCGGCGAACATCGCCGCGCGCATCTCCTCCGACGTCAGCCAGGGGAACCTCGAAGTCCTCTACAACGGTGACGCGCTCGAGCAGTCGCTCGTGCAGTCGAGTCTGGAATCGGCGCTCGCGCAGGCGAACCTCGGTTTCTCCGAACAGATCCAGCAGGCGGCGGCGAAGGCGATCCAGTCGCTGCTGACCGGAGGGAACCTCGGCAGCCTGGGGGCGCCGGCCGACCTGATCGGGTTGCGCGAAATCCCGGCGTCACTGACGAGCATCATCGCCCGGACGCCCGCGGGAGCAGAGCGCACGGAGCTCGAAAGGATCAACACGTTCGCGACGTTCGCGGCTGAGAACCTCGCCGTCTCGCGGACCGTCCTGTCGACGATCAGCCAGCCGATCCATGTGACGAGCAGGCTCCTGCACGGGCGGCGCACCCCGCTGAACACGTTCGCCGTCGTCGTGGCGGTGAGCATCTCGCTGATGTTCGTGTGCGTGCTGCAGGCGGCCGGCGGCCTAGCCCTCGAGCGTGAGGAGAACACGCTCTCGCGTCTGCTGCGCGGCCTGGTCTCCCGCGAGGGCCTCCTGGCCGAGAAGGGTCTGCTCGCCGCGGCATGCTCGTTCGTGCTCGCATTCGCGATGCTCGCGGGGGTGGGCGCCTTCGTCACGCTCGACTGGAGCCGCGTCGGACTGTGGGTGATCGCGCTCGCGTTCGGCGCGCTCGCGTTCGGCGCGCTCGGGGTGGCAATCGGCGCGCTCGCCCGCGAGGTTCGAGCCGCGACGCTGCTCGCGTTCCTGCTCTCGCTCCCGCTCGCGCTGCTCGCGCTCGTCCCCGCCGGTGCGGTCTCCGGCGCGTTCCTGGGCGTGATAAACGTCATCTCGTTCGTGTTCCCGTTCAAGGCCTGCCTGCAGGCGCTTGACTGCGCGGTCAACTCGGCTGCGCCGCCGCTGCCGGGCTCGCTGGCGCATCTCGCGGGCCTGACGATCCTCTTCGGGCTCCTCGCGCGCGCAGGTCTGAGCCGGGCCGAGTGAGAGCGCCGCCGTTGCCATGACGCTCTAACCTGAGGGGCGCTATGGCCTTTCCCCAGACGCGCATGCGCAGGCTGCGGGCTACGGCTCCTCTGCGCGGACTCGTGCGAGAGACAGACGTGACCGCAGACCGGCTGGTGCTCCCCCTGTTCGTCACCGACGCGGACGGCGCGCCGGCCCGCGAGCCGATTGAGGCGATGCCCGGGGTCGAGCGCCTGTCGGTCACCGCCGCCGTCGCCGAGGCGCAGGAGGCCGCGGCGCTCGGGCTGGGCGGGGTCCTGCTGTTCGGTATCCCGGGGGAGAAGGACGAGCAGGGATCCGGTGCCTGGGACCCGGAGGGCGCGGTACAGCTCGCGTCCGGCGCGATCAAGCGTGCCGTTCCCGGGCTGCTGGTCGCGAGCGACGTCTGTCTCTGCGAGTACACCGATCACGGGCATTGCGGCGTGCTGCGCGCGGACGGCACCGTCGACAACGATGCGACGGTCGAGCTGATCGCGCGCACCGCCGTCAGCCACGCGCGCGCCGGTGCGGACCTCGTCGCGCCTTCGGACATGATGGACGGCCGCGTCGGTGCGATACGTGAAGCCCTGGATGACGAGGGCTTCACGGAGACCCCGATCCTCGCGTATTCGGCGAAGTTCGCCTCGGCTTTCTACGGCCCGTTCCGAGACGCTGCGGGGTCCACCCCCGCGTTCGGCGACAGGCGCGGATACCAGATGGATCCGGCGAACGGAAGGGAGGCCGTCCGCGAGGCCATGCTCGACGTTCAGGAGGGGGCGGACATGGTCATGGTCAAGCCGGCGCTCGCGTACGGGGACCTCATCAGCGCGGTCGCAGCCGCGACGGGGCTGCCGGTCGCCGCCTATAACGTGAGCGGCGAGTATGCGATGGTCAGGGCTGCTGCGGCGGCCGGAAGCATCGATGAGCGGGCGGCGGTGCTCGAGATCCTGACCTCTCTGAGGAGGGCCGGCGCCGACACGATCATCTCCTACCACTCAAAGGACGCAGCCCGATGGCTAGCAGGACAGAACTGATGCCCGGCCGTGATCGCCGTGCAGACCGGGATACGGGACCGCGCGACCCTCTGGTCCTCGACCGAGCTCAAGATCCGCACGATGTGCCTCACGCAGGATTTCACGGGCGCGGAGAGCGAGTACGCATGAGTATTCCCGCGTGAGCGCCTCGCTCACAGACACCCGCTCCAGCGAGCTCTACCGCCGTGCCCTCGAGGTGATCCCCGGCGGCGTCAACTCGCCCGTGAGGGCGATGCGGTCGATCGGCCGCGACCCGATCTTCATCGCCCGCGGCGAGGGGGCGGAGCTCGTCGACGTCGACGGCAACCGGTTCATCGACTACGTGTGCTCGTGGGGCCCGCTGATCCACGGCCACGCCGACCCGCATGTGCTCGAGGCGATCACGTCCGCCGCCGCCCGAGGCAGCACGTACGGTGCGCCGACGGCCGGCGAGGTCGATCTTGCGTGCGAGGTCGCGCGACGCATGGAGGCGGTGGAGATGCTGCGCATGACCTCCTCGGGAACCGAGGCGAGCATGACCGCGATCCGTCTCGCGCGGGCTGCCACAGGCCGCGAGCTCGTGCTGAAGTTCGCCGGCGCCTACCACGGCCACGTCGACGGGCTGCTCGCCCAGGCCGGCTCGGGGCTCGCCACACAGTCCCTGCCGTCCAGCCCCGGCGTGCCCGCGAGCGCAGCGGCGGGCACGATCGTCGTCCCCTGGAATGATCCGCAGGCCGTCATCGACGCCTGTGAGGAACACGAGCTCGCGGCGATCATCGCGGAGCCGCTTCCCGCCAACATGGGTCTGGTGCCGCCGGTCGAGGGCTTCCTCGAGCTGCTGCGCGAGCGCGCCGACTCGAGCGGGGCCGTGCTGATCCTCGACGAGGTGATCAGCGGGTTCCGCGTCGCTCGCGGGGGTGCCCAGGAACTCATGGGGGTCCGCGGGGACCTCACGGTGATGGGGAAGATCATCGGGGGCGGCCTGCCCGCCGCGGCGCTCGGAGGCAGGGCTGAGCTGATGCGCATGCTCTCCCCGGCGGGGGACGTCTACCAGGCAGGGACGCTGTCCGGGAACCCGCTCGCCGTCGCGGCGGGGCTTGCGACCCTCGAACTGCTCGACGAACCCGCATACCTGCGGCTCGCGGCGAGCACCGAGCGCCTGGCCGAGGGCCTGCGCGGGGCAGCCGGCGACTACCCGGTGCAGGTCGCGACCGTGCCGGGGCTTCTCACGGTGTTCTTCACAGACCACCCCGTGTCGGACTTCGAGGATGCCCTCGGATGCGACCAGCAGGCCTACGCACTGTGGTGCCGCGAGCTGCTCTCGCGCGGGGTCTACCCGCCGCCGTCGCAGTTCGAGGCATGGTTTCCGTCGCTGGCCCACGAGCCCGAGCAGCTCGAGCGCACGATCGCAGTCGCAGCGGCGGCGTTCTCGTGCCTGCCGGACCCTGTGAGCAGGGCGTGAGCGCGGGGGCGCGTGCGAGCGCATGTGGCCTGGACCTGCTCGCGGAGTTGCTCCGCGAGGACGGGGGCCTGGTCGCGGAGCTCGTCGAGGGCGCCCGGCGCTTCGAGCGGTCCCTCGCCGGCCGTGGTGGCGGCGAACGGCCCGCGGACGAGGAGCAGGAGCGACGAGTACGAACTGCTCGTCGAGGCGATCTACGAGGGCTACCTGCTCCACTACGGGCAGCCGCGCGTGGTCCGCTGCGAGGACCCCGACCTCGGGCTGCTCGTGGGGGACAGGCTGTATGCCCTGGGTCTCGCGCGGCTCGTCGAGATCGGCGACACGTTCGCCGTCTCGGAGCTCGCCGACACGATCTCCCTGAGCGCGCTCGCGCAGGGCGCCGGCGACCCCGAGCTGGCGCTGGAGGTCTGGGCGGCCGGGGCGAGAGCTGTCGGATGGGGCCCCAGCGCGGGCCACGATCACGCCAAGAGCCTCGTGTTGACGGGCTCTCAGGATGCGATCGAGGCGATGCGCACAATCGCCCGGAGCGTGTGAGTACGCACGCAATCGCGCCTCGATATTGTGTGTGCCGGTGGCCGACAAGCACGATAAGCACAAGTCGAAGTACACGATTGACCGCAACATCCCCGGTGCGTTCGAGGGTGAGACCGTCACCCGCCGCAGGGCGATGGTCGTGGGCGGTCAGGCCGCGGGCGGGATCGCCGCAGCCGCGTTCCTGCTGCCGGCGCTCGGGTTCGCGATCGGCCCGATCTTCAAAAGCACTCCGCACCGCTGGGAAACCGTCGGCCCCGAGTCGATGTTCACGGACACCAACTACGTCCCGGTGGTGCTCACGCTCTCGCCCGGCATCGGCGAGGCCGGCAAGGCGACCGCTTACGTGCGGCGCTTCAACCCGGAAATCGACACCGACCCCTACGACCAGGGCACGCCCTACATCGCGATCTCCAACCGCTGTGCGCACCTCGGGTGCCCCGTCCGCTGGGTCGACGCGGCCGAGCGCTTCATCTGCCCGTGCCACGGTGGCGTGTACGACCTGCTCGGGCGCCGCGTGGGTGGCCCGCCGGTCAGGCCGCTCGACCGCTTCTACACGCGGGTCGTGGCCGGAGATGTCCAGCTCGGTCCCCGCTTCTCCGTCAACAGCCAGCTCCGGCGCTTCTCCCCGCGCGATCCCGGCGAGCCACTCGACGGGATCGGGCAGTACCTGTACCCGTCGCGACCAGGCGCACAGAAACTCTCCCGCAGCGAAGAACTCAAGCTCCAGCAGTCGTCGTAGCCCGAGATAGATGCCCAAGCTACCCAAGCTACCCGCGCCCCCGATGCCCCCGGCGATGACGCCGCCGCCTCCGCGGCCGGGCGAGGACACCGGGCCGAAGGGCCCCGTCGAGGGGGCCAAGCACGCCGGCATCACCGTCGTCGACTGGGTCGACGAGCGGACCTCGCTGAGCGGCGGCGCCCGCTGGCTGATGTTCCGCAAGGTGCCGAAGGGCACCAACTGGTTCTACACGCTCGGCTCGGCGACGATGTTCGCGTTCCTCTCGCAGGCCGTCACCGGCGTGTTCCTCGCGATGTACTACCGCCCTGACCCGTCCGGCGGTGCGTACGAATCGATCAGGTACGTGACCAACGACGTGTTCCTCGGGCAGTTCGTGCGCGGGATGCACAAGTGGGGCTCGAGCGTGATGGTCATCCTGATCTTCCTGCACATGGGGCGAACGTTCTTCTTCGGCGCCTACAAGTATCCGCGCGAGCTCAACTGGGTCATCGGCGTCGTCCTTCTGATCCTGACGATGACGATGTCGTTCACCGGCTACCTGCTCCCGTTCGACCAGCGCGCATACTGGGCGACGATCGTCGGGGTCAACATCAACGGGACCGGACCGCTCCTCGGGCCGTACCTGAGCGACTTCCTGCGAGGGGGATCGGAATTCGGCGCGACCACGCTCTCGCGGTTCTATGCGATCCACATGCTCCTGGTGCCCGGCCTGATCGCCGCCCTGATCGGCGCCCACCTCTACCTCGTGGCGAAGCTCGGGACAACCGCTCCTCCCTGGGTCAAAGCTGAGACGCGCAGCGAGCTGCGCGAGACGGAGGTCTAGAGGCGTGTCCCAGTTCTCATACCCGCCCGCGACAGGCCGGCGGACATGAACCAGCGCGAGAAGGAGGAGTACCTCCGCGAGTACGCGCTGCTGAAGGCCAAAGGCAAGCCGTTCTTCCCGTACGCCGTCGGCAAGGACGCGGCAATGGCCTGCGTCGTGATGGCGGTCATCATCACCATGTCCCTCGTCCTCGGTGCCGAGCTCGGATCGAAGGCCAACCCGACCACCACGACGTACGTGCCGCGTCCCGAGTGGTACTTCTTCTTCCTGTTCGAGGTCCTGCGCGTCATAAAGCCGCCGAGCCTGGTTCCGCTCGCGACGATCGGCGTGCCCACGATCTGCATGATCCTGCTGTTCCTGCTGCCCTTCTACGACCGTGGCCCGGAGCGCCGTCCCGAGCATCGCCCGATAGCGACGATCGCCGGGATCGTCGTGATCTTCGCGATGGGATACCTCACATACGAGGGCGCGAGCGCCGGCTCGCCGACGGTCATCGAAATGGCCACGCCGGCGGCGGTGGTCCAGGCGGGCGGTGCGCAGCTCGCCGAATACGAAGCGGGCAAGAAGGTCGTGGCGCAGTCGGGCTGCCTGGCGTGCCACAAGATCGGGGAGAACGGCAACGCGGGCCCAGGCCCCAACCTGACGCACATAGGGGCGCGGCTGCCGCGCCTGGCGATCGCGCGGACGCTTGTGAACCCGACGGCGCCGATGCCGTCGTTCAGGAACCTGCCGCCGCAGAAGTTCACGGCGATCGTCAATTTCCTCTCTCAGCTCAAATAGCGCAGGCATGGCCGCTCGCCATGGAGCCGGCGCCGGACGGCTGGAGGCGGGACAGGTGCGGGCGATGTTCGACCGCATCTCCGGCGTCTATGACCTGATGAACACCGCGATGACCGCGGGACTCCACCACCGCTGGCGCGCCCGTGCCGCGGACCTTGCACGCGTCGGGCCCGGCAGCCGCGTCCTGGACGTGGCCACCGGCACCGGGGACCTCGCGCTCGAGCTCGCACGCCGCGTCGCCCCGGGCGGCGAGGTGGTGGGGAGCGACTTCTCCGAGGGCATGCTCGACCGCGCTCGAGCGAAGGCGTCCGTTCCTCCGCCGGGATTCGTGCGGCCCCGGTTCGAATGGGCCGACGCGATGGCGCTCCCCTATGACGAGGACTCCTTCGACGCCGCCACGGTCGGGTTCGGCGCGCGCAACTTCGATGATCTCGGGATGGGCCTTTCCGAGATGGCGCGGGTGGTGCGCCCCGGGGGCAGGGTGGTCGTTCTCGAGATCACGACCCCGACGCGCCCTCCGCTCTCGCACTTCTACCGGCTCTGGTTCGATCGCGTGGTCCCCGCGCTGGGGGGCGCCGCCGGCGCGGCGGCGGCCGCGATCGGACGAGCGCGGGGGTCCGGCGCGCGGCCCGAGATCGCGGACGCGTACACGTACCTCCCGAACTCCGTGAAGCGCTTCCCGGGGCCGCCCGAGCTCGCAGCCGAGATGCAGCGCGCCGGGCTGTCGGAGATCACGTATCTGATCACAGCCGGCGGTATCGTCGCGATCCATGCCGGGACCGTCCCGGCTCCGCCGTCGTGAGGAGCGCCATGCAGGAGAACGCAGACAGGGGCGCTGCGCGGGGAGTTGACTCGTTCGACGCGATCCTCGAGCTCGGCGGCCCGGCGCTCGCCGCCACGATGCAGCGCGCCGAGGAACACCTCGCTGCCGTGACAGGCCAGTCGGGTGTGCCGCTCTCCGAGCACGCTCACGCCACCGTGAGCGCGGGCGGCAAGCGGCTTCGTCCGCTGCTGGTGATGCTCGCGGCGCGTTCGGGCGGCGGTGCACCGGACGGCCCCGAGGGGGAGGAGGGCGTCATACGAGCCGCCGTCGCCGTCGAGCTCGTGCACTCGGCGACGCTCGTGCACGACGACATCATCGACGGTGCGAGCCTGCGCCGTGGCCAGCCGACGGTCTCGGCCGTCGCCGGCCGGCACACAGCCCTCGCGACAGGCGACCTGCTCTTCTCGCGCGCGTTCGCGGAGCTTGCGCGGAACGGCAGCGTCGAGCAGCTGAGCGCGCTCTCGGACGCGAGCTGCGCGCTCGCTGAAGGAGAGCTGCTGCAACGCCAGGACGCCTACGCCGATCACGTGGAGGTCGACCGGTACCTGCGCCGCTGTGAGCTCAAGACAGCCGCCCTTTTCGAGGCCGCATGCCGGCTGGGGGCATTCGCGTCGAGGGAGTCCTCGACCGTGCTGGCCGAGAACCTGCGCAGCTTCGCGCGCCAGATCGGGATCGCCTTCCAGATCCTCGACGACGTCCTCGATGTGGCCGGCCCGGCCGAGCGGACCGGCAAGATGCCGGGTACGGACCTGCTCGACGGGACCGTCACGCTGCCGCTGATACTCGCGCGGGAACGCGACGAGGACCTCGCGGTCTTCGACCTGCGCCGGCTCAGCGGCCCGGAGCAGGCGCATCAGCTGTGCGAGCGGATCGCGGCTACCGGTGCGCTCGATGATTCGCGCGCACGCGCGATGAACCTGGTGGCCGATGCGAAGGCCGCCCTGCCCGCTGTCCTGCCCGCAGGGCGCTCGGTGATCCTCGAGATGGTCGCCGACGCCGTCGTCGACCGCTACCGCTGAGAACCTAGAAGTCCGACGGGGTTATCAGGTCGGCGTCGAGGGCGCGGACGAAGAATTCGATTTCCTCCGACATGTTGGCGTGCGTCATGCGGCGCAGGTCGCCGAGCAGGGCGCCGGAGCCGCGGTCGAGCTCGTCGTCGAGCCGCTCCACGGTTCCCTGGTCGAACACGCCCTCGCGCCTGGACTCGCACTCGGGGCAGCGCAGGACCACACGCCAGTGGCGTGCGCCCTCCTCCGACCAGTCGAGCGGGTAGACCAGCTCGCCGGCGCAGTGGAAGCAGATGTGCAGCTGCTCGGGCGCGCAGCCGCTGTCGCGCGGGCGCCGGTGAGCGCCGTACACGACGTTCGCCTGGTCGGCGGCCGGGGTCTTCGCGGGGCGTTTGATGTCTGGGTTGTTCTCGGAGTCCATGCTCTTCTCGGTTTTCATCGACGCGCAGGGCGGGGGGCTTTAGCTTTCGGTCAAACGGGCTGCTCGCATCGGCGAGAGCGCCGTCGGGTTCGATAACCGGCAACAGATGAGGAAGTTGTGGGGGGGAACCGGAGAACCGTCACCCGCGGCCGGGAGCGCAGCCGGGCCCGCCCGTGACCTGGACAGGCCCGGCTCCACGCCTCCGGGCGGTGGTAGGTTGGCCATCGATGTCCCCTGCGATACGACCGGTCGGGCACGAGGAGAAGCTCACCCTCGTAGACCACCTCGACGAGCTCCGAACTCGCCTGATGATCAGCGGGGCCGTCCTCGCCGTCGCGTTCGGGGTATGCCTCTGGCAGAACCACACGCTGCTCTCGGTGATGAACAGGCCCCTCACCAAGCAGACCCAGAAACAGGTCGAAAAAGGACAGGGCACGGTGGGGCAGGCGGTCGTGGCGCAGCAGGCGGTGCTGAAGGTGGCCGCCGACACGCGGGCTGCGCTCGCGATCCTCGCGCGCCCCAGCAGCGGTCTCCCCGCGGCCACGCGTGCCCAGCTCGCCGCGCCGATCGCGGCGCTCCGGCGCGACACCTCACAGATCCCGAAGACGCCGCCCGGCGACAAGCCCGTCACGCTGGGCGTCGGCGAGCCGTTCACGACGACCATCACCGTGTCGCTGTACTTCGCGCTCGTGTTAGCGCTGCCGGTGATCCTCTACGAGCTCTACGGCTTCATCGTCCCGGCCCTGAACCCCGTGGAGCGGCGCCTGGCCAAACCCCTCCTGATCGCCGTCCCGTTCCTGTTCGTGATCGGGGTGTCCTTCGGCTATTTCGTGGTGCTCCCGGCGGCGGTCAGGTTCTTCGTGAACTTCAACTCCGAACAATTCAACATCCTGGTCCAGGCGAGCACGTACTACACGTTCGCCGCAACGATCCTCCTGGCGATGGGATTCGTCTTCCAGGTACCCGTCGCGATCCTCGGCGCAACACGCGTCGGACTGGTCACTCCGAAGCAGCTGCGAAAGAACCGCAAGTACGCGATCGTCGCCTGCGCAGCGATCGCTGCGCTGCTCCCCGGCGACGCGATCACGCTCCTGCTGGAGACGGTGCCGCTGTACGTGCTCTTCGAGGCGAGTATTCTGCTTGCATCGCTCGCCGCGCGAGCCGATGCCAGGGCGGCTCGCAGAGACGGCCTTGGCGCTGAGGGCGCTGGGCCTGCAGGCCAGGATCCGGCACAACAGTCACAGGAGCCGGAGCCAACCGTGCAACAGATCATCGATCATGTGGACAAGGATCTCTCAGACTGATGCTGTTCGACCTTCGCGGAAAGGGCCGCCGCCGGGCGGTCCGCGTCATCTACATCGGCCTTGCGCTCCTGATGGGCGTCGGCCTGGTCGGTTTCGGGATCGGCGGCGGCTTCGGCGGCGGCGGATTGTTCACGGCCGCGACCAACAACGAAGGCTCGAACAGCGCCTCCTTCGCGGCTGAAGTCAAGAAATACCGGACACAGACGCAGACGCAGCCCACGGATGCCGTGGCATGGGAAAAACTCACGAGGGCGCTGCTGCACGAAGCAGGCGGCGAAACCTACGTCTCGGGTTCCGGGCTGACCGGCAAGGCGAAGAAGCTGTTCACCGAAGCATCGGAATCGTGGCATTCCTATCTCGCGCTGAATCCGCCGAAGACGAGCACGCAGCTCGCGAAGGAGATGCTGCCGGTGTACGGCGAAGAAGGCCTGAACGAACCAACGCAGATCCTCCAGGCGCTGAACCTGATCGTCGCGGCGGAACCGGACAGCTACACCTATAACCGCGAACTGGCGCTGTTCGCATACAAAGCGAAAAACACGCGGCTCGGTGATCTCGCGGCGGCGAAGGCGATCGCCCTCGCACCGCCCGAACAGCGCGCGAGGCTGAAGACGGCGCTCGCGGAAGTCAAGAAGAACCCGACCGGCACGTCGAGCAGCTCTTCGACCGCGAGCACCACCTCCACCGGCACCACGACCACGCCGGGTATCACCACCACGGTCGGCGGCACCTCGACGACCAAAGCCAAAGGCTGACGCCCAGCGCGCGGCCGCGCATTGGGTAGAATCCGCCTCTGACCCGGCCACGTTGCCGGAACGCTCACGGGCCGTTAGCTCAACCGGCAGAGCAGGGGCCTCTTAAGCCCAAGGTTGCAGGTTCGATTCCTGCACGGCCCATCAGCAGAACGCTCACGCCGGCTCAGGCCGCCTCCTCGCTCGGGCGGCCGGCCTCGTGGAGATCGCCGCCGGCGGCGGTGACGGTGGGAATCGCGCGTGCCCGCGGACGGCGACGGCAGGACCGTGAGCGCGACGAGAAGGCCCACGGCAAAGACCGCCGCCGCCCACCAGAACGCGGTCGTGTACCCGTGGATCGCAGCCGCGTTGACCAGGCCCCGGCTCGGCGTGTGGGCCGCCGCGTAGCTGGCGGCGGCACTCGCGAAGATCGTGCTCAGGAGCGCGGTCCCGATCGAGCCTCCGACCTGCTGCGAGGTGTTGACCGTGGCGGATGCGACACCCGCCTCGGTGCTGGCGACCCCGAGCGTGGCTGTGCTGAAGGCCGGCGCGAATATGAATCCCATGCCCAGCCCGATGACGATCAGTCCCGGCAGCACGTCGGCTGTGTAGGTGCCGCCGGGCGAGAGCCGCGTGAAGCTCACCATCGCCGCCACACCGAGAGCCATGCCACCCGCCACGAGCCTTCTCGCCCCGTAACGGTGCACGAGCTGCGTCTGCACCGTGGTGGACGTGATCACGATCGCGATCGTGAGCGGCAGGAACGCCACGCCCGTCTTCAGCGGCGAGAACCCGAGGCTCTCCTGCATGTAGTACGTCAGGAACAGGAACACTCCGAACACGCCGGAGCCGGCGAGCGCTATCGAAGCGTAGGCGCCGCCGCGCGCCCGGTCCCTGACGATGTGGAGCGGGAGCAGGGGATTCGGCGCGCGGGACTCGATCCACACGAACAGGCTGAGCAGCGCGCACGCTCGAGCACAGCGAGGCGATCGTGACCGGATCCGACCACGAGCTGGTCTCGGCGCTCGAGAAGCCGTAGACGAGGGCGAACAGCCCGCCCGATGCGGAGAGGACGCCGGGCATGTCGATCCGCGGCCGTTCGGCCTGGGCCTGGTTGCGCAGCAGCCGAACGGCGATGAGCGCGGTGGGCACGGCTATGACGACGTTGACGTACAGGCACCAGCGCCAGGAGAGGACTTCCGTGAGCAGTCCGCCGAGCAGGAGCCCCACGGACGCGCCGCCGCCCGCGATGGCGCCGAAGATGCCGAACGCCTTCGCGCGGTCGGGCGAACCCGCGAACGTGACGGTCAGCAGCGACAGCGCGGACGGCGCTAGGAGCGCGCCGAAGGCGCCCTGCAGGGTGCGCGCCGCGACGAGCATGCCGAAGGAATGTGCCAGGCCGCCGATCGCGGACGCCGCCGAGAAGCCGATCAGGCCGGCGACGAACGTCCGCTTGCGGCCGAACAGGTCCCCGAGCTTGCCGCCGAGCAGCAGCAGGCTCCCGAAGGCGAGGGCGTAGGCGGTGATGACCCACTGCCGGCTGTCGGTCGAGAAGTGCAGTTCCCTCTGCGCGGACGGCAGGGCTATGTTGACGATCGTCGCGTCGAGGACCACCATCAGCTGGGCGGTGCCCAGTAGGGCCAGGACGGCCCAGCGGCTCGGCTCTGCTCGCGGCATCACTTCACTCTAGGAACCCCGGCGCCGGCGCCCTCGACGTCACGGGGCCGCTGTCACCGGAAGGGCAGCGCGATCAGCGGATGACCTTCGACTCGACCTTCCCGCACTTCAGGCATTTGCGCTCGAGAACATACGATTTCGCGTTGCCGTGACCCCAGGCGCGATCCCATTCGCCCCACACGTGCCTGTGGAAGAACCTCAGCTTGCTACGTGCCCGCGCCCCGCCTCCCGCCGGCGGCGGGCCGGGCGAATCTGCCAGGAAGAGCATGAAGGGCATCCGTTCATTATCGCGCCTGGAGCGGCCGGCCGGACGGCCGGACGTCCGCAGCGCGAGGGACCGCAACCGCCCGGACCGGATCACCGACAGGGACCTCGAGGCGCGATCGGGAGATCATCCGGATGCCCGAGCCGGGCATCTCAGGCGCCCGGAGGCCTGTCCATGACCAGCCCGTAGAGATGGGAGACGCGCAGACGGATGAGCAGCCGCTCGTTCTCCACCATCTCCTTGAAGAACGCGTCGGGTTCCAGTGCGCCGTAGAACGAGCTGTGCACCTTCAGCAGCTCCTGCCCTGCCTCGTCCCCGGCGGTCTTGGTGGGGCCGCAGATCTCGCCGTCGCAGTCGGCCACGGCGAAGGCCCAGAAGTGATCGCCGGGCACGTAGAGCGTGGCGCGCGGGTCGCGCATGAGGTTCCGGGTCTTCGCACGTTTGGCGGTCGTGGAGATCCTCGCGATGCGCTCTCCGGGGTCCCATGTGTACAGGATGTTCGAGAGCTGGGGCCTTCCATCCCTGCGAATGGTCGCAAGCACGGCCTCGCGCCCGCAGGCCACAAGCTCGAGCAGATCCCCCTCATCGCCCACCGGTGAGGCTCCCAACGTCCCGTTCTGCTCCCAGGTCCGGCGCCTCGCCGCAGACCTCCTCGGCTGCCGACGTGCAGTCGCCGCTGAGGCTCTCCCGGAGCGTCACCAGAAGCGCCTGCAGCTGCTCACGCTGATCGTCGTCGAGTCCGGCGAAGAGCTCGTCCTCCGCTTCTCGCTGCGCCTTCGCCGCTGCGCCCAGGCGCCGCCTGCCGGGGGCGGTGATGCTCACCAGGTGCCGGCGGCGGTCCTCGGCTGCGCGGACCCGTGACAGGAGCCCGGCATCTTCGAGCGGGTTCAGCAATGCCACCAGGACACTCGGGTCGGCCTCTATCTGCTGGCCGAGCTCGCGCTGGCCGGTCGGGCCCCGGTCCTGCAGCAGTCCGAGGATCTGGAACTGGCGGGGCGAGAGGCCGTTGCTCGTGTGCGCGCCGCGCAGCCGGCGCATGGCGTGGTGGCCGAGCACCGCGAGCAGCAGGCCCGGGCTCGAACCGCGCTCTGCCAGGACGCCCCCCGGCTGGTCCGGCGGGTTGACCGTGCTGGTGGGCATGAACGTCAGTATAACCCCCCCGATCATTGAGCAATATCGATCATCTGCTAGCGTGCTGGACCCGCACGAAAGACACGAAAGGAAGAGCCATGAAGATTGGTCGCCTGCTCCTCAGGATCACGGTCGGAACCCTCTTTTTCGGGCACGGGACCCAGAAGCTGTTCGGATGGTTCGGCGGACACGGGCTCGACGCGACCGCCGCCGGTTTCGAGCAGCTCGGAATCCGCCCGGGTCGGCGAAATGCGATCGCAGCAGGGGCCGCAGAGGCAGGCGGCGGCGCCGCTCTCGCCCTCGGCCTGGCAACACCGCTCACCGCGTCGGTGCTGACGGGCACGATGCTCACCGCTGCCCACCGCGTTCACCTGAAGAACGGCCCGTGGGCGAGCAACGGCGGCTATGAGTACAACGTCGTCCTGATCGCTGCCGTGATCGCCCTCGCCGAGGTGGGCCCCGGCAAGCTCTCGCTCGACCATGCCCTCGGGAAAGAGCGCTCGGGTCCCGGCTGGGCGCTCGCCGCGCTCGCGCTCGGAGCCGCAGGCGCAGCAGGTGCGCACCTCCTCGCGGAGTCCGCGCCCGCACCCGCCCCGGCCGAGGAGTCAGCCGGCAGCCAGGAGCCGGTCGCCGCGCCAGCTGAGTAACGACGCAGGGCGCAGGGGTCCCCGCGTGGCGGGGACCCCTGCGCCCTCAGGCCGGCTCGAGGGCCGGCTCCGCCGGGCCGCTGTAGACCTCGAAGAAGCGCGCGAGCATCTCCGCGGGCACCGCGAGGTTCGCGTCGTGATCAGAGCGCACGCAGACCAGGCTCGGTCCGTCGTGTGCCTGCGCCCTGCGCAGCGCCGGCTCCAGGTCCTCGATGCGATCGACGTACTCGCTGTGGCAACCGAGGCCCGCCGCGACGAGGTCCCAGCGAATCTCCCCCTGAGCCGTCCCGAAGGTGGTGCCGTAGAGCTCGAGCTCGTTCGGCTCCTCCATCGTCCACGATCCCTCCGCGAACACCACCGTCGTCACGGCCAGGCCCTCCCGTGCGGCGGACTGCATCTCCATGATGTTGAACCCCGCGGCGCCGTCCCCGGTCAGGCACACGACCTCGCGGTCCGGCGCTCCGAGCTTCGCTCCGATCGCCGACGGGATACCGGTGCCCAGCATGCCGAGCTCGAGGATCGAGTGGTAGGAGCGAGGGCGCGTGGGGGGAAGGACCGAATACGCCCACAGCGCCGTGTTCCCGCCGTCGACGGTATACACGGCGTCCTCTCCGAACACCGCGCCGACCGTGCCCACGGCATGGGCCGGGTGGATGCCTGGTCCCTGCCACTGCATGATCGGCTCGGCCTGCGCGAGCCTCACCTCGACGTCCCTGGCCCGGTAGCGGGAGAGATCGCCGCCGTCGCGCACCGGGAGCGCCATCTCTCGCAGCCGCTGCGCGATCCCCTGCAGGGCCGGCAGGGCGTCCGCGACGATTCCCAGGCTCAGCGGCCGCGTGACACCGAGGTGCCTCGGGTCCACGTCGATCTGGATCAGCTTCTTGCCGTCCGGGTCGCCCCAGTACCGGTCGAATGGGGTGTCGAGGTTTCCCAGCCGGGAGCCGGCGACCAGGATCACGTCTGCCTCGCTGCGCGCGAGGTCGCCGGCCTCGCCGAACCCGAACACGTAGTTGGGGTGGTCCGAGCGGACGCTCGCCCGCCCCGCCATGCTCGTCAGGACCGGCGCCCCGAGCAGCTCGGCGACGTCCAGGAGCGCGTCGTTGGCTCCCGCGCGGTCCACACCCGAGCCGGCGATCACGATCGGCCGGTCCGCCGCCGCCAGCAGCCGCGCGGCCTCATCCATCTGCGCCTGTGATGCCTGCGGGCCCACGCCGCGGTATTCGGCGGGGGCGATGATCGGCGCGCTGTCCTGCTCGCCGGTCTCATAGAGGATCGGCGCCGGCAGCTCGATGTGCACCGGACCGGGACGCCCGTTCCACATCTCGCGGAACGCGAGGCGCATCACCTCCGGGATGCGGCTCCATTCGAAGACGGGCCCGCCCCACTTCACCGCGGGCCGGAAGAGATCGAGCTGGTCCTGGCCCTGGAACGTCGCCGGCGAGGACGGATACACAAGGCCAAGCCTGTGCTGGGAGGTGATCACGAGCACCGGCACGCCCTCGTGCCGGGCCGTCAGGACACCCGGCAGCAGGTTCGCCGAGCCCGGCCCGGGGTTGCCGAGCACAGCCGCGACCCTGCCCGTGGTCTTGTAGAGGCCTTCGGCCATGTGGACGCCGGCGGCCTCGTGGCGTATCGGCACAAGGCGGATCCCGTTCGCTGCGAGCTCCACGAGGAGCGGATCGGACTCCGGAGAGGGCAGCCCGAAGAGGAACTCGATGCCCTCCGCCCGGAGTGCTCGCGCGAACAGCTCGCCACCTGTGATCTCGCTCATCACCATCTCCTGTCACTGTCGGTTTGGAATGCGGCTCCGGTCGGAGCAGCTGCCCGCTCGCGCCGCGCGCGTTCGAGCTGTTTCATGCCGCGGCGCCGCAGCGGCCCGTAGAGCAGCGGCAGGACACCGGGCGCGGCGCTGCTCACCCTGCACAGCAGTCCGCGGTGGAAGGGAACGTCGATCTCGAGCGGGCGCCGTTGCATGGCGCGGAAGATCGCGTCGCTCACCTGCTCGGCGGTGAGCGCGCGCGAGCCCGAGAAGATCAACGCGACGGACTCCGGGTCCGGGTTCTCGATGTGCTGTTCGAGCAGCGCGGTGTCGACGAGATCCGGGCAGATGACCGTCACGTAGACCCCGAGGGGGCGCAGCTCGACCGCTGTCGCCAGCGACAGCCCCCGCAGCCCGAACTTCGTCGCCGAGTAGATCGCGGTTCCCGGCGTCGGTGCGATCCCGGCGAGCGATGCGATGTTGATGATGTGCCCCGACCGTCGCGCGGCCATCTGCTCGGCAACGATCCTCATGCCGTAAAGGGTGCCCTTGAGGTTGATGTCGATGAGCTCGTCGATGTTCGACAGCGGCTGGTCGATGAACATCGCAGAACGGTCGATTCCGGCGATGTTGAAGAGGTAGTCGATCGGCCCGGAGCGCGCGACGGCCCTGTCGACGAGGTGCTGCCACTGCTCCAGCGACCGGATGTCGAGTGTCTCCAGCGTCACGGTGTCGCTCTCCCGGAAGGACTCGGCCAGCGATGCGCCGTCGCGGTCCGCCAGGATGAGCCGCATCGACGGGCGCCGTCGCAGGAGCTCGCCGGCGAAGCACAGGCCGATGCCGCTCGCCGCCCCAGTGATGATCGCGGTCTGCTCGCCCACCGTGCGCCGGCGCCCTCAGCCGCGGCCGATCAGGCGCTCGATGCCGCGCGCGAGCGGCTGGGTCAGCCGCGGCGAGGCCCGGTGGAGCATGTAGAGCGGGCTCACCTGCCGCCGCGGTACCGGGACGATCAGCCTCGGCTTCGCGATCGTTCGCAGGATCGCCTGCGCGACCTCGTCAGGGGAGGTGCCGCGGCGGGCGTAGTAGCTCGTCGCCTGCTGGTGGATCGCGGCGATGTCTCCTCGCATGATCCCGTTCGCGACGATCGGGGTGTTGATCACACCGGGCAGATCGCGCTCACGTGGATACCGCGGCTCGAGAGCTCCGCGTTCAGCGCCTCGCTGAGGCCGACGACGCCGAACTTCGAAGCGGTGTAGGGAGCCATCTTGGCGGTCGGGAGCAGCCCGGCCATCGAGGCCGTGTTCACGATCGCCGCCGGCCGGCCCTGGAGCAGCATCCGCGGCGCGAACGCCTGGACGCCATATGCGACGCCGAGGAGGTTGACGCTGATCACACGCTGCCAGTCCTCGAAGGTGGTGGCCTCAATGTTGCCGGCGTGCCCGATGCCCGCGTTGTTGTGCAGGACGTCGACGTGGCCGTCGGAGGCGAACACGGCATCGGCAAAGGCCTCGACGGCACCGGCGTCGGTGACGTCGAGCTCGTGGTGCGCGGCCCGGCCTCCACCCGTTTCGATCTCACCCGCGACGGCCTGCGCGGCCTGTGCGTTCAGGTCCGCGACGTGCACCTTCGCTCCGTGGGTCGCGAGCAGCAGGGCGGTCGCGCGCCCGATACCCGAGCCGCCGCCCGTGACGACCGCGACCCCGCCTGTCAGGTCGGGCGGCGGGACACCGGCCGCCGTCATTCCGCCATCCCGAACGCTAACATGTGTCACGTTATATTCCTGTGGGGGCGTCGTGTCAAGTGCCCCCACCGGCCGGGAGGGACACGGCACAGTGACGAGCACCATCCAGCAGCGACGCCAGCCCGTGCAGGTACGCAGCCGCGAAACCGTTGCGCGGATCCTCGCTGCAACCGCCGACCTGATCGGCTCCGGCGGCGTGGATGCGGCCACGACGAGGGCGATCGCCGAGCGTGCACAGGTGTCGGCTCCCTCGCTCTACCGCTTCTTCGCCGACCGCGACGAGATCTTCGACAGCCTGCTGAGCTCGCAGCTCGAGGACCTCGAGCGCCACTCCCAATCCATGGAGCACACCTGGGCGATAGCGTCGATCCGTGACTACGTCAGCCGCGAGCTCGGCCTTCACGTCTCCTACTACGAGGCCCACCCGAGCCTGGTCAGGCTCTGGTTCGGAGGCCGCATCTCTCCAACCGTCGTGGCCGAGGTCCGCCGGCGAAATCGTGCGCTCGCGCTGAGAGCCAGGTCCGCCCTCCTCGAGCTCGGGCTGATCGAGGCGTCCGTCCCGGACACCGCTTTCATCCTCGTCGTCGAGCTGGGCGACCGGGTGCTCGACCTCGCGTTCCGGGACCGCGCGAGCGCCGACCCCGTGGTCATCGAGCAGGGCCGCGAGGCCCTATGCGCCTACGTCGAGCAGCTCGCGGGGAGCTCGCAGAGCAAGCGGGGGAAGTCCGCCCCGCGCCGGCATCACGCCTAGCACCGGGCCATCGCGGTGGCGGCTGGCGCCCGTGTTCGCAGCGGAAAATCACCTGTGTGACGAGGCTCACTCCTGCGAAGTGACCCACGTCACAGACCGGAAACGCAGCTGCGGTCAAGCTCGACAGTGCTGGAGGGTGGTTGCAAGGGACCGCTCCGGAGCTCCACCGGCCCGCGTGTGTGCGGTGGCCGGGTGTGCGTGGAGGAGCGGAGCGGTCCCGTTCCTGCGGGGGCCTCGTAAGGCGAGGTGACCAGGCCCCCGAGAACCCTATGCCGTTCGGGTCTACACCCCGACGAACGCGAGGAAATCCCGGCTGTATGGCTCCAGCAGCGCGCCTTCGATGCCGCGCTGGCGGGGGATCAGCGGCACCGGCTTCGGCCTGCCCGTCCGATGCAGGTAGACGTACCCGGCGACCCACCATGGATTGATGTCGAGCTCGATCGCGCGCTGTGCGCCGGCGCCGATGAGCGCCCGCGCGAGTTCGGCGGGCGAGAGCTGCTCGCCGGCTGCCCACACGAGCTGTCCGTCGGAGGTGATCCCGAGTGCCGATCTCGCGACAGCCGTGGCCAGGTGGACCGTGCCGCCCCAGCATTCGATGACGCACGACGAGAGGTTGGTCGCGGGCACCCCGTGGTCGACCAGCAGATACTGGTTCTGCAGGACCGAGAAGACCGGGCTCGTACCCGACGGGAAGCCGCGCTGCCACGCGCCGATGTCGCTCCTGCCGTTGGAGTAGGTGACGAGCGAGGCGAGGCCCGGCTTGAGCGGCACGGCCACATGGCCGTTCGCCATGAAGCCGGTGTCCTTGTAGGTGAGCTTGAAACCGCCGTTGAAAGCCGCGATGAGCCTCGCGCTCTCGCTCGGCGCGATCTTGTCGCCGTATCGCCAGCCCTTCGTGCCGCCGTCATGTTTGCCCGCGTGAAGGTCCAGCCGCACGAGCTTCTGGTCGAATCGCACCATCGTCACCCCGCCCTCGCTCGAGAGCCATGCGGCCGGTGTCCCGCCGACGGTGGCAATCACCTGCCACGCCCGCCGCGGACGTCGCGGCGCTCGTACGACGAGGGTTGCCGGCTGCACGGCGATGCCGGTCGCCGCGGCGCGCGCGGATGGAACTCCGCCGCGCTGGACGGCGGAGGAACCGAGCGAGCCGGCCACGACATAGGCGAGGACGGCGGCCGCGAGCGCGACCACGATCAGCAGACCCGCCCGCCCGCGACCGCGTGCCCGAAGGCTGGATTCAACGAGCGTCACGTTTCCTCACTCCCGCGACGGTCGAACAAGGGGGGGTTCGGATGCCCATTACCGCGACGCGCTCAGCCGCACGCCAGCTCGAGGCGGCGTTCCGCCGAGCTGCCGGAGGTTCCGGGCCTCCCGCTCGAGTGCAGCCGCCAGGAGCGTCCGGAACGGCGGAACAGCGCAGCTTCTGGGCCGGCTTCCGGTGTGCGCACGCAGACCACCGCGAGGGTCGAGTTGGACCGCGAGATCTGGATGCTGCGGATCTCCGCCGTGTTGCCGTCCTGCGATGCGAACGCGGCCACGAGGGCCGCACGCTCAGCACGCGTGGCCGGGCGAGCCACCGAGGCTGCGTATGCCGCCTGCGCCAGGAGCACCAGTGCGAGCACCGTGAAAAGCAACGCCCCGGCAGCTCTGGGCACCCCCCGCGCGCTTGCCCACGGGGATGGTGTGGTCGATCGATCGTTCATCTGCCTGCCTTCCTCTCGCTCCGAAGTTGGAAAACGAAGGTGATCGCGCACGCCGCGAGCACGAGGACTGCGCCGATACCGACCACGGCGAGCCCGGGCGCCAGTAGGACCGCAGCGACGGCGAGCAGAAGCCCGACGAGCGCGTCGATGCGACCGAGACGCCTGCGCCGTGCGCCAGCCCGGCCTCTGCGAACCGTCAACCCGTCGGCCTGCCCCAGCGAGCTCATGCATGGCAGTCTGCGTGTGCCCGATAAGGCGGTGCTAACCCGGAGATGAGAAACCTCATCGGGTTTGGGTGCGAGCGCGCGCGCGTGGTTGCATCGAGCCGCGCCGGTTCTGTCAGGATCATGCGTGTGTCCGGCGCAAGTCATCTGCTGCTGCGGCGCCGTCCGTCGGCGTCCGGACCCGTGAGGCCCGTCCCGGATGCGAGGCTCCGCGCGGCGTACCGGGTCTGCCGGCGCATGCAGTGGCGCCATGACCCGACGTTCTACTGGGCCACGCGCCAGTTGCCCGCGGAGGTCAGGCCGGCGGTGCACGCGCTGTATGGCTTCCTTCGCGGGGCCGACCAGATCGTCGACGGCCGCGGACGGCCCGCGACGCCGGACGGGCGTCGCAGCGCACTCGACGACTGGCAGGCGCAGCTCGACCGGGGGCTGGAGCGCGGCTTCTCGCGCCCATCCTGTGATCGCAGCAGTCGTCGACGCGGGGATCCGCTACGAACTGCCGATGTCCGAGCTGTCCGTGTACATGGACTCGATGCGTGTCGACTGTGGGCCCGTGCGCCTCGGCACCCGCGAGGACCTCGATCGCTACATGCGCGGCAGCGCCGGGGCGGTGGGTCTCCTGATGGCGCCGCTGCTCGGCACCCCTGCGCCGCTGCACGGCGAGATGGCCAGCCTCGGCCTCGCCTTCCAGCTGACGAACTTCATCCGCGACGTGCGCGAGGACTACGCGCTGGACCGGGTGTACCTGCCGGAGGAGGACCGCGTGCGCTTCGGGGTCAGCGAGCGGGACATCGCCGAGCGACGCGCGACGCCCGGGCTTCCGTGCCCTTCTCGAGCGCGAGGTCGGACGTGCGCGCGAGCTGTTCGCGGGAACGGCGCGGCTGCCCGATGCGCTGAGCCCGGGAGTGCGCCCCGGGATCCGGCTCGCGCGAAACGTGTATGTGGGCGTGCTCGATCATGTCGAGTCGCTCGGCTTCGACGTGCTGCGCCGGCGTGCGGCGCTGCCGCCGTGGCGCTTCGGGCCTCTCGCTCTGCGGACGCTCACCGGGACCGCCGGGTGACCGTCCGGGCCACCGCCCGCGGCGAGGACCGCGGCTCACTCGACGGCACCGTCGTCGACGTCCTCATCTGCGGCGCGAGTTTCGCGGGCCTCGCCGTCGCCAGAGAGCTCGCCGGCTCCCGCGCACGGGTGCTGCTGGTCGACCGTTATGAGATCGGCGAGCGCGCAACATCGGCCTGCGCGGCGCCGACGCCGTGGCTGCATGCGATGGGCGTCGCCGAGGCGATCAGCCAGGAGCTTGCGCACATGCGCTTCACGACGCCGTACGGCTCCTCTCGATACCGGCTGCCGTGGAGCTGGTCGTCGTTCGACTACCGCCGTCTGTGCGAACTGCTCTACGAGCAGTCCGGCGTGCCCTTTCAGACCGCGAAGGTTCAGCGCCGGGGCGCCGGGGCGCCGGACGGGCGGATATCGGTCGAGACCGACCGCGGCACGATAAACGCCGGCCTTGTCGTCGACGCGCTCGGCTGGCGGCGGGTGCTCGCCGCAGACGGCTACCAGCCTCCGCAGGCGCCACTCTCGCGCGGCCTGGAGGTGCACCCGCACACCGACGCGCGTGCGGTCCAGCGCGCTGGACGTCTGGGTGGATCGCTCACTCGTGAGGAGCGGCTACGGGTGGTGCGTGCCTGCGGGAGGAGAGGCGCGCGTGGGCGTCGGGTCCTACGAGCCTGCGGACCATGTGCGCAGCCCGACGGTGGATCTCGCGGCGAGGCTCGGGGTCGCAGCCGAGAGGTTTCAGGGGAACTGGTTCCCGCACCGGCTGCGCGCGGGCACCGAGGGCGGCGTGTTCTTCGTCGGCGACTCCGCGGGCCACTGCTTCCCGCTGTCCGGGGAGGGCATAAGGACCGCGTTCTACTTCGGCATCGCATGTGGGCGCGAGCTGAGGGCCGTCCTCGAGCAGGGTCTCTCCAGAGAGCAGGCGCTGCTGCGCTACTCGCGCTTCAGCGCCTCCCACGCAAGGGCCTATTCGATCGCACTGGGACTGCAGCGGCTGATCCCGGTGCTTCCCCCGCGGGCGCTCACGCTCGCGCTGCGCGTCATCGGATATCAGCCGATCGTCGACCGCGCGTTCGGCTGGTACCTGGATCAGGCGCACCCGTCGTTCGCGGGCGCGCTCGCCGGAGCCGGCACGCGCCCCCGCTCTGATGGCCTAGCGGCCGGCGGGCATCCTCAGGCCGACAGGGAGGCGCCGGCGCCCACGAGCGTGTCACGGCCCGCGTCGGTCCAGACGACCTGGTCGCGGCCCGGTCCGACCCCGATGAGTGCGATCGGCGCTCCTGCGCCCTCGGCGATGAAGTCGAGGTATTCCCTGGCCCCCGCCGGGAGGTCGGACAGCGTGCGGCATTCGCCGAGGTCCTCGCTCCAGCCCCCGAGCTCGGTCAGCTTGGGGGTGATGTGGTGCAGCACCGTCTGGTGGTAGGGGAAGTCGTCGAACTCTGCCCCTTCGGCTCCCTGGTAGCTCGTGCACACCTGTATGCGGTCGACGCCGGAGAGCACGTCGAGCTTGGTGATCACGAGCGAGGTCATCGTGTTCAGGCGCGAGGCGTAGCGCAGCGCGACGAGGTCCAGCCAGCCGGTGCGCCGCGCGCGGCCGGTGGTGGTCCCGAACTCGCCGCCGCGTTGCCTGATCATCTCGCCCATCTCGTCGTGCAGCTCGCTCGGGAACGGGCCCGCCCCCACACGGGTGGTGTAGGCCTTCGAGATACCCCAGACTTCGTCGATCGCCATCGGCCCGATGCCGGTGCCCACGCAGGCGGCGCCCGCCAGCGGGTTGGAGGACGTCACGAACGGATAGGTCCCGTGGTCGATGTCGAGCATCGCACCCTGGGCTCCCTCGAGGATCACGTTCTTGCCGTCGTCGAGCATCTGCCACATCAGCTTTGAGGTGTCCGCGATGTGCTGCTCGAGGCGGTGGCCGTACGTCAGGTATTCCTCGGTCATCGTGAAGAGGTCGAGCGCGGGGTCCTTCTCATAGGGCCTGAGCGACAGCCGCTTGGGCTCCATCGCGGCGACGATCTTCTTCTTCAGGATCTTCTCGTCGAGGAGGTCCTGGACGCGGATCCCGAGGCGGGCGGCCTTGTCGGCGTAGCAGGGGCCGATGCCGCGGCGGGTCGTCCCGATCTGCAGGCTCCCCAGTTTCGCCTCGCCGGCCGAATCGAGAAGCATGTGGTAGGGCATGATCATGTGCGCGTTCGACGAGATGCGCAGCCCACTGACGTCCACGCCGCGGGCCCGGAGCGCGTCGAGCTCGTCGATCAGGACCTTCGGGTCGATCACGACACCGTTGCCGATGATGCAGGGCTTGCCCGGGTAGAGGATCCCCGACGGGATCAGATGGAGCTTCCACTTTTCCTCGCCGCGCACGATCGTGTGCCCGGCGTTGTTGCCTCCCTGGAAGCGCACGACGGCGTCGCTGTGTTCGGCCAGGAGGTCCGTGATCTTCCCCTTGCCCTCATCGCCCCATTGGGCGCCGACTATCACTATCCCCGGCATGTCCAGTGGAGTTTACGTGCGCCGGGACCGGCACTACGGCCGGGCGGGCTCCGGGGTGCCGGTGCGGAACTCCCGGCGCTTGTCCTCGCCGTAGAGCGGGATGAGGTCGCCGCAGATCTCGACGAGCCGTGAGACGGTGCGCTGGCCGAGCGCCTCGGAGAGCTCGTCGGGCATCAGGTTGGTCGTCGCGATGATCGCGCGCTCGGACTCATAGCGTGCGTTGACGATCGAGTAGAGCTGCTCGAGGACCCAGTCGCTGCTCTTCTCGGCGCCGAGGTCGTCGATGTGCAGAAGGTCAACGGCGGTCAGTCGGTCCATGAAGTCCAGCAGCCCCCCTTCGGAGTTCATCGCTTCCCGCAGCAGGTTCAGCAGGCGCGGCAGCGAGTAGATCGCGACAGAGCGGCCCGCGTCGAGCGCGGCCTTCGAGACGAGCATCGCGAGAGTCGTCTTGCCGGTGCCGACGTCGCCCTGGATCCACATGCCGCGTCCGCTGTCGAGGTTGGCCTCGATCGAGCCGATGTAGCGGCGCACGGTGCGCACCTGCTCGGGTGCGGTCCGTGCGAGGTCGCTGACAGGCGGGCGGTCGAAGGAGACGCCCTGGTAGCGGCGCGGGATCCGCCCCTCGAGGCTGCGCGTGCGGGCGCTCGCGATCCGAGCCGGCCTGCATGCGCAGTCGGTTGCCGTGTTCGTGGCCTCGTCGACGATGAACCCGCTGCCGTCGCACAGGCCCAGCGGGCATACCTGCTCCGGCCCGGCGCTGGACGGTGTGCTGAGACCGGGCTCGGTGAAGGGAGCATCGCTCACTGGGCGTATCGCTCGCCGGCGTAGTTCATGAACTTCGGGTACTCCTTCTGGAATGTCAGGCGCACGTCGTCCGTGGCGCCGTTGCGGTGCTTGGCGATGATCAGGTCCGCCTCGCCGGGGCGCTCGGAGTCCGGCTCGTAGTAGTCCTCGCGGTAGATGAACATGACGAGGTCGGCGTCCTGCTCGAGGTTTCCGCTCTCGCGCAGATCGGAGAGCTGCGGCTTCTTGGGCGAGCGCGACTCGACTGCTCGGCTGAGCTGCGAGAGCGCGATCACCGGTACCCCGAGCTCCCGCGCGAGGATCTTCAGCCCGCGGCTCAGCTCGCCCACGGCCGTCACGCGATTGTCATACCGGCTGTCGGTCCTCATCAGTTGCAGGTAGTCGATGATGATCAGCCCGAGGCCGTCGGGGGTCTGGCTGTGAAGGCGCCGGGCCTTCGCGCGTATCTCGAGCATCCCGACGTCGCTGGAGTCGTCCACCCACAGCGGCGATGCCGCCAGGCGCTGGCTGGCCTCGAGGATCTTCGGCCAGCGTTTCTCCGAGACCCGGCCCTTGCGGAGCTCATCTCCCTTGATCCGCGCCTGCGAGGCAACGAACCTCTGCGCGAGCTCCGCCTCCGCCATCTCCAGCGAGAACAGGGCGACGGGCTTGCCGTACTGGACGGCGGCGTTCTCCGCCATGTTGCAGACGAGGGCGCTCTTGCCCATCGCGGGACGCGCCGCGATGATGATCAGGTTGCCCGCCTGGAAGCCGCCCGTGATCTCGTCGAGGTCCTTGAAGCCGGAGGGGGTGCCCGTCAGCGAGGTGCTCTCGGTCGAGAGCTTGTGCATGCTTGTCGAGCTCGGCGTGCAGGACCTCCTCGATCGAGCGGAAGTCCTGCTTGCGGTCGTCGCGAGCGACCTCGAGCATCGCCTTCTCCGCCTGCTCCACGAGCTCGCGCGGCGGAGCGGCGTGGCCGAAGACGCTCTCCTGGATCTCGAATGAGGTCTGCAGGAGCCGGCGCATCAGCGCGTTCTCTCGCACGATCTGCGCGTACTTGCGCGCGTGGCCCGCGGCGGGGACGACGCCGGTGAGCTCGTCCACCGTCGCCGGTCCGCCGACGGCCTCGAGCTTGCCCATCTGGCGCAGGCGGTCGGTCACGGTGAGCACGTCGACCGGTTCGCTCTCGTTGTAGAGGCCCAGCATCGCCTCGTAGATCAGGCCGTGGCGCTCGCGGTAGAAGTCCTCGGGCCGCAGGCCCTCTTCGATCACGAGGGCGTAGAGCGAGCGGTCCGAGAGCAGGATCGCACCTAGGACCGACTGCTCGGCGTCGAGGTTGTGAGGCGGCGTTACGGCTGTGCCGGCGCGCGCGCTCGTGCCGTTGGAGCCGTTTGAGGGGACGTTCGCAGTAGCCATCGGTGCGGCCGAGTCTAGATCGCTGCCGCCGCGTTCCGGCAGGCATATTCCGCTATCAGGGCAAGAAACGATCTCACGAACGAATGTTCGCAGGGTGTCGCGACGGGACGACGCGACACCGGCGCCCGCGGGGGCGGCGGGTGCTTCTATTTCTTGGCGACCACCATCGTCTTGATCGTGGCCTGCACTCCGTCCACGACGTCGACCACGACCATGTAGGTCCCGACGCTCTTGATCGGCTCAGGAAGATGCACGCCGCGTTTGTCGATCCTCAGCCCGCGCGCTTCGCGGATCGCCGTGGCGATGTCCTGCGCGCCGACGGAGCCGAACAGGCGACCGTCCGCCCCGGCCTGCTGGGGGATGGTCAGGACGGTGCGGTTCAGGAGGTTGACGTTCTCGTGGGCTTTCTCGACGGCCTCGCGGGCGGCTTTCTCCGCGGCTGCCTGCTTCTGGCGGATCGTTTCGATCGCGCCCCTGGTGGCGGGCTGCGCGAGGTTGCGGGGCATCAGGTAGTTGCGGAGATAGCCCTTGGAGACATCCACGACGTTGCCCTGCTCGCCGAGGCTCTCCACGTCCTTCAGAAGAATTGCTTCGGGCATGTCTAGTCCCTGTCCCGCGAGCCGCGCTCACGACGGGGCCCGTCCTCGCGGCCGCCCTCGTTCACATAGGGCAGGAGCGCGAGCTCACGCGCGCGCTTGACGGCGCGGGCGATCTGGACCTGGTGGCGGCGGCAGGAGCCGGTTATCCGGCGAGAGCGGATCTTGCCCTTCTCGGAGATGAACTTCCGCAGCGACGCGACGTCCTTGTAGTCGACCTGGTCGACCTTGTCGCGGCAATGCTGGCATGGCTTGCGCCGCCCGCTGCCCGGCCCGCCCTTCTTGTCACGCCGACGGACCGGCTTGCCGCGACCTCGTGCCTTGGCCATCAGAGTGCTCCCCGGCTGGAACGCTGGAACTCGCTACTGGTTGCTCTGGGAAACACAAAGACCTCGCTGTCTGGCTAGAACGGAATGTCGTCGTCCCCGGCACCGCCGGAGACAGGTGCGGGCGCGAAATCCCCTTCGTCGACCGGGATGTCGCTGCCCCGTGCGGCCCCGTTGCCGGCGAATCCGCCTCCACCGGAGGTATCATCGCGCGAGCCCAGGAACTGCACCGAGTCCGCAATGATATCGATTGCTTGGCGCTTGTTCCCATCCTGCGTTTCCCACTCGCGCCATTCCAGGCGCCCGTCGATCGCCACGGGCCGTCCCTTTGCGAGGTATCGGGCGGCATTCTCGCCCTGTGCGCCCCACACCGTGACGTTGAAATAGTTGGGCTTGTCCTCCCATTCGCCGGTGCTCCCGTTCTTGCGGCGCGTGTTGCAGGCGACGCGCAGACTGCACACGGAGTTCCCGCTCGGCAGGGAGCGAAGCTCCGGGTCTGCGGTCAGGTTTCCGGTCAGCACGACCCTGTTGATGTTGGTGGCGGCCACGGCTCCTCTTCCTTTCGGCTTGTAAATCGTGCGCTCCCCGATGCTCCCGCGGGCGCTGGCTTCGAGTCTAGACGCGAGCAGGGATGCGGCTGCAGCCCGCCGCGTGGCTCAACCCGCTTATTGCGAGGATCGCTTGTCGCGCGGCGAGGTGCGGAAGACCTCGTCCCAGTATGGGGCGCTGATCCCGAACCCGCGTGTGTCGTCCTGGAAATGGTGGCGCATGTGGCGTTCGCGCAGCATCCGCCCGAGCCAGCCCTGGGGCCGGAAGTGGTGCAGGTAGTAGTGGGTCATGTCGTACACCAGGTATCCGGTGAAGAACCCTGCGCCGACCGCGGCTGCGGCGTGCGCCCCCAGGATGAGGTACAGGACCCCGAACACGATCGCTCCGAGCGGGATGCTGACGGCGGGAGGCATCACGAGCCGCATGGGGTCGTTCGGGTGGTCGTGGTGGACACCGTGGATGATCCAGTGCATTCGCGCGCCGAAGCCGTCCTCGGGTTCGAAATGGAAGACGACGCGGTGCAGCCAGTACTCGAAGAGCGTCCACAGCGCATACCCGGCGGCGGCGAGCGCCACGGCGACGAGGATGCTCAGCGTCTGGAGGCCCCAGGCCGCGAGGACGACGATCACGGGGACGAAGATGATCACGGGAACCGCGGGGTGCACACGTGACAGCGAGTCGAGCACGCGCGACTCGAACATGGGCGGAGACGCGCGCAGGACATCCGTCCTGCTCATGGCCCGCTCGTCCCCATCGTGCCCCTCGGCCCAGCTCATGACGCAGATCTTATTACCGATTGGAGGTATCGAGAAGGGGACTTTCCCGCTGTCGGCGGCGGCGGCCCTCCCGCAACGGGGGTCAGGCCGGCCCAGCGACGG
Organism: uncultured Solirubrobacteraceae bacterium; assembly: GCA_963740075.1. Taxonomy (GTDB): domain Bacteria; phylum Actinomycetota; class Thermoleophilia; order Solirubrobacterales; family Solirubrobacteraceae; genus Palsa-744. The sequence continues at coordinate 346,476 of CAVUCP010000002.1, forward strand.
GGACGTCGGGCGACTCGCTGCCGCCCTCGTCCTCCGGGGCCTGCGCCGCTGCCGCCGGGGCGTCCGGTGCCTCGGCGGGTGCATCTGCAGGCGCCTCGGCCTGGACCTCGGGCGCCGGGATGGAGGCTGAGCTGTCGGGCGTCTGCTCGACGGCCGGTGCGCTCGCGGCAGGCATCTCGGGGGCGTCGGGGACGCCGGGGGCGAGCTTGATGATGCGAAAACGGAGAACCCCGTCGGTGATCCGCAGTGTGCGGTCCAGCCCGTTCAGGAGCTCCGGCGAGCCCGCATGGAACTGGAACAGGTGGTATTCGGCGCTCGTCTTCTTCTCGATCGGGTAGCTCAGCGGCCGCTCGCCCCAATCGTCGTGGCGCAGAAGCTCGCCGCCCGCCTCGACCGCGGAGCGCGTGTCGGAGACGATCTTGGCGCGCGCGGCGTCCTCGGCCTTGGGGTCGATCAGGAGGACCAGGTCATAGGTGGGTGCGGGCAGGGTCATACGCGTCGCTCCGGGAAAGACTAGCGGGTCCGGCGATGAGAGCCGCCGCTGCGCCCTTCAGCTCGAGGCGCCCTTGGCGCGTATGTCGGCCAGCTGCTCGTCGATCCAGTCGCCGGGATCGCGCGATGTGACGATCTCGATCAGGCCTTCGCTGCGTGTGCGGCGCTCATGCTTGTCCATCGTGAGCGCCGCGTAGATCGAGTCGGCGAGCTCCTGGATGTCGAAGGGGTTGACCGACAGCGCGAACTCGCCGAGCTCCTCGTGGGCGCCCGTGTTCTCCGAGAGGATCGAGACGCCCTCACGCTCGTTGACGATCGGGCCCTCCTTGGCGACCAGGTTCATCCCGTCGAACATCGCGTTCACGAGCAGGACGTCGTAGTGCTTGTAGGCCGCGACGGCCTCCTCGAGGTCGTCGCGGAGCTTGAGCTGCACGGGCATCCAGTCAGGGGTTCCGTGACGGTGGTTGACCACGGCCACGAGGGCCTCGATCCGCTCGAGGTACTCGGCGTACTGCGGGACGTCGGTTCTGGAGGGCATCAGCTGCGCCATGAACGTCACACGCTCGTTGAACTCGGGGTGCTGCTCGAGGAAGAGGTCGAACGCGGAGAATCCGCGCAGCACGTTCTTGCTCAGGTCCGCGCGGTCGACTCGAAGGATCATGTAGTCACGGCGCCGGCGCAGAAGCTCGCGCTCGAACTCCGCCACGCGGTCGCTCTGGGCGATCTGGCGCGTGTGCGCGTGGTCGATCGGGAGCGGGTAGGCGCGCACCCAGACCTCGCGCTCGCCGAACGTCACGATCCCGCGATCGAAGTCGACGTCGAGATCCATGAGGTCGCGGCAGCACTGCAGGAAGTTGTGCCTGTAGGCGTGCGTGTGGAAGCCGATGATGTCGTTCGCGAGCAGGCCGGTGTAGATCTCCTCCCGGATCCGCGTCGGAAGAACCCTCCACGCGTCGGGCTGAGTCCACGGGATGTGGATGAAGTGGTGCAGGAAGACGTCCGGCCGAGCTCGACGCACGAGGTCCGGGAGCGTGTACAGGTGATAGTCATGCACCATCACGACCGGTTCGACGGCGCCCTCGAGCTGCTCGACGACGGCGCGGGCGAGGTCCTCGTTGACGACGTTGTACCCGAACTCGAAAGCCTCGATCTCCTCGCGCCGGATGTCGGGAGCGTTCGAGAGGTCCCACAGGTAGTGCTGGATGAACCACAGCATCGGGTTGGCGACGACGTTGTAGAAACGGTCGTACGCGTCCGGGTCGCTCACCACGAGCCGCACCTGGTACTCGCCGCCGGCGGGTGAGCGCACCGGGAACGCGCGGCCGCCGTGGCTGCGCGAGACCTCAGCGTCGTACTCGCTCATCGCGGACGCGATCCAGATCGCTTCCCTGTGTGAGGCGAGTCCGGTCAGCGCGGTCACCAGGCCGCCCGAGCCGCGCTGCACCTCTCCGCCCGCGTGGAAGGTGACGGGCCCGCGGTTGCTCACCAGCACCAGCGGCGCACGCTGTGCCGGCTCCCCGCTCATGCCGATGTCAGCCCGTTGAAGATCCGTAGATAGTCGCGCAGGTAGCGCGGCGTGAGGAAGTTGGTGCGGACGTGCTCCTTGCCGCGGCGGCCGAGCCGGCGTCCGAGCTCGGGGTCGAGCAGGAACTCCAGTGTCCGCTGGGCACATTCGTCGACGCTGTCGACGAGATAGCCGGTCTCCCCATCCTCGATCTGCAGCGGGATGCCGCCGACGTTCCCGCCGATGAACGGTCTCGCCTTCCAGATCGCCTCCGAGACGGTCAGCCCGAAGCCCTCGCGTGTGGACTTCTGCACCAGGACGTCGGCGTGGGACTGGAAGGCGTTCACCTCGATCGCTCCGACGTTGTTCGCGTTATGAAGGATGTGGATGTCGCTGTCTCCGTCGGCGTGCGCGACCGTCGCGTTGAAGAAGTCCCAGCCCTCAGGGTCATCGGTGGCCATGGAGCCGATGAGCGCGAGCTGCAGGTCGGGGATCGACTCCTTGACGGCGCGGTAGGCGTCGATCACGCCGAGCGGGTCCTTCCACGGGTCAAAACGCGAGACCTGACACATCAGCGGCCGGTCGAGGTCGATGCCGAACTGCCCGCACACGAACGACGCGTCCTCGGGGGACAGCGCCATGTTCTTCGGCGTGAGCGGGTCGATCGCCGGCGGCACCACGTTGACTTTGCCGTTCATCCCCGCCGGCACGTACTCCCTCATGTGGAACAGCGACTCAGGGTAGTCGGCGATATAGGGCAGCAGGCGCCGGATCGTTTCGGGGTTGGGCGTGGAGAGGTCGATGTGGCAGCGCCAGACCCAGTGCCGGGCCTTCTCGGGAACGAGCTGGAACAGGGCGGCGGGCTGCGGATCGTGAATCAACCCCACGTCCCAGCCGGCGGTGAGCTCCCGTGCATTGATCTCGGCGTAGCGGAGCCAGGTCGCCCACTGCTCCTCCGAGAGGTCCTGGGGTGCCCCCTGCAGGGCGTTGTGCATGAGCTTCGTCGCGTTGAAGAACTCTTCGCGCCCGTAGATGACCTGCCACTCGCAGTCAAGGCCGACGTCCCGCATCAGCGGGACCAGCGTGTAGAGGATCTCCGAGACCCCGCCGCCGAACGCTGTCGCCGAGATGTGCACGACGCGCTTTCCCTGCAGCGGCTCGGCGAGCTCGCTGATTTCGTTGATCAGCTCGGGACCGCAGATATGCCTGTAGTCGCCGAGCGTCTTCGTTCCGACTGAGACAGGCTGCAGCACGCGGCCGCACGATACCGCGCCGGGGGTCACGTCGCGGCGCCCATCCCGATCGGCCTGTGTGGGCCCCGCCGAACGGGCGGATCAGCGCCCGGCCCGGCCGATCAGGTGCGCTGTTCGTTGAAGATCCGTAGATAGTCGCGCAGGTAGCGCGGCGTGAGGAAGTTGGTGCGGACGTGCTCCTTGCCGCGGCGGCCGAGCCGGCGTCCGAGCTCGGGGTCGCGAAGGAGCTCCAGTGTCCGCTGGGCGCATTCGTCGACGCTGTCGACGAGATAGCCGGTCTCCCCATCCTCGATCTGCAGCGGGATGCCGCCGACGTTCCCGCCGATGAACGGTCTCGCCTTCCAGATCGCCTCCGAGACGGTCAGCCCGAAGCCCTCGCGTGTGGACTTCTGCACCAGGACGTCGGCGTGGGACTGGAAGGCGTTCACCTCGATCGCTCCGACGTTGTTGAAATTGTTAAGGATGTGGATGTCGCTGTCTCCGTCGGCGTGCGCGACGGTCGAGTTGAAGAAGTCCCAGCCCTCGGGGTCATCGCTCGCCATCGACCCGACCAGCGCGAGTTGCAGGTCGGGGATCGACTCCTTGACCAACCGGTAGGCGTCGATCACCCCGAGCGGGTCCTTCCACGGGTCAAAACGCGAGACCTGGCACATCAGCGGCCGGTCGAGGTCGATGCCGAACTGCCCGCACACGAACGACGCGTCCTCGGGGGACAGCGCCATGTTCTTCGGCGTGAGCGGGTCGATCGCCGGCGGCACCACGTTGACTTTGCCGTTCATCCCCGCCGGCACATAGTCGCTCATGTGGAACAGCGACTGGGGGTAGTCGGCTATGTAGGGCAGCAGGCGCCGGATCGTTTCGGGGTTGGGCGTCGAGAGGTCGATGTGGCAGCGCCAGACCCAGTGCCGGGCCTTCTCGGGAACGAGCTGGAACAGGGCGGCGGGCTGCGGATCGTGTATGAGGCAGACATCCCAGTCCCCCGCCATCTCTTGTGCGTTGATCTCGGCGTAGCGGAGCCAGGTCGCCCACTGCTCCTCCGAGAGGTCCTGGGGTGCCCCCTGCAGGGCGTTGTGCATGAGCTTCGTCGCGTTGAAGAACTCTTCGCGCCCGTAGATGACCTGCCACTCGCAGTCAAGGCCGACGTCGCTCATCAGCGGGACCAGCGTGTAGAGGATCTCCGAGACCCCGCCGCCGAACGCTGTCGCCGAGATGTGCACGACGCGCTCTCCCTGCAACGGCTCGGCGAGCTCGCGAATTTCGTTGATCAGCTCCGGGCCGCAGATATGCGTGTAATCGGCGAGCGTCTTGTTTCCGACTGAGACAGGCTGCAGCACGCGGCCGCACGATACCGTCATGGGCCCGTCCTGCGCGCAGAGCCGGCGGGCGAACTAAGGTCTATCGGATGCTCAACGGGCGCCTATACCGTGCGGCCTTCGTGCCGTTCCTGATCGCGCTGGGGATCGCCGCGTTCTCGCTCGGCTCGCGGCCGCAGCCGCTCACCTCCACGCTCGCGCCGGAGGCCTTTGAAGGCTCGCAGGCGTTCAGCGAACTGCGCTCACTCGCCGCGGCCTACCCGAACCGGAGACCCGGAAGCGCCGGCGACGACGCTCTCGCCGCGCACATCGCGGCGGCGATTCGCGGTCTCGGAAGCGCCGGCGGGGCCGGGTTCACGGTCAGGACGGTGCAGGTGGAAGGCCAGACGATCGAAGGCGAAAGGCCTCTGCGGACCGTGATCGCCGAACGGCCCGGCTCAACTGACGCGCCGCCGGTCCTGATCGTCGCGCACCGCGACGCGGCGCAGCCCGGCTCGTTGGCCGAACTGTCGGGGACGGCGGCCCTGCTCGAGCTTGCGCGTGTGTTCTCGACGCGGGAGACCAAGCGCGCGATCATCCTCGTCTCGACCAGCGGCGGCAGCGGAGGCTACGCGGGCGCGGCGCAACTTGCCTCGCTCCTTCACGGGCCTCTGGATGCAGCGATCGTCCTCGGTGATCTCGCGGGCACGAGTGCGCACCGGCCGTTCGTGATCCCCTTCTCGGACGGGCTCGGCTCTGCCCCGCTACAGCTTCAGCGCACCGTCAGTGACGCGATCACCGAGCAGACCGGGACCTCGCCCGGCGAGCCGAGCGCGCTCGGGCAGGTGGCGCACCTCGCGTTCCCGTTCGCGGCCGGCGAACAGGGGGTTCTGGACGCAAACGGGGTGCCGTCGGTTCTCGTCCAGGTCTCAGGCGAACGCGGCCCCACCGCCCGCGAGCCCGTCAGCGAAGAGCGCCTCGGCACCTTCGGTCGTTCGGTGCTCAGCGCCGTTGATGCTCTCGACAGCTCACCCGATGTCTCCCAGACGATGCAGAACAGCGTGCTTCTGGACCGTCAGACCGTTCCCGCCTGGGCGCTTCGCCTGCTGCTCGCGACACTTCTGCTCCCGCCGCTGATCACCGGTGCCGACGGGCTCGCGCGCTCCCGGCGCCGGCGCCTGTCGCCGGGACGCTGGTGCCTGTGGGCGCTCACCTGCGCGCTGCCCTTCATGGTCTGCGCCATCTTCGTCTACCTGCTGAGCGCCACCGGCCTGATGGGCGCCACCCCACAGGGTGCGCTGCTTCCCGCCGCGCTGCCATTTCACGGAACGGCGATCTCCGCCGTGGTGGCTTGTGTGCTCGTGTTCGCGCTGAGCTGGCTGGTTTGGGGCCTGTTCGTCAGACGCCTCGGGTGGGACTGGCGGCCGGACTCCGAGGTGGCGGGACTGTCGGTGATGCTGGTGTTGCTCGTCGTCGGTGTTCTCGTGCTGGTGCTCAACACGTTCAGCGCACTGCTGCTTCTCCCGGCCCTGCACCTATGGCTCCTGCTGGCCTCGCCCGAGCTGAGGCCGCGGCGGCTGGGCGCGCTCCTGCTCGTTGTGCTTGGGATCGTGCCGTTGGCGCTGCTGGTCGCCTTCTACGCACGTGAGCTGGGTCTGGGGCCGGGCGAGGTGGCGTGGACCGGCGTGCTGCTCCTGGCGGGCGGGCAGATCGGATTCGGCGGCGCCCTGATCTGGAGCGTGGGCCTGGGCTGCGCGGCCGCGATGGCGCTCGTTGCGCTCGGGTCCCCCGAACCGGCGCCTGGGACGAAGGCGGCGGTCGACCGCCATGTGAGCATCCGCGGCCCGATCTCCTACGCGGGACCGGGATCGCTCGGCGGCACCGAGTCGGCGCTGCGAAGGTAGGCGTGTGAACGAGCGCCGAACAGCGACCTCCTCGCACAGCTCCGTTCTCGGCGCGGGCCCGATCTCCTCGGGTGGCCGTCACCGTCGCCGGCGCCGCGGTGCACGGGCGTTCGCCGTCGTGCTCATAGTCCTCGGAGCCCTCACCGTCACCGACGCGTTGATCACACTCGTATGGCAGGAGCCTTTGTCGGCGTTGTACGCGGATCTGCGCCAGAGCAACCTCAGCGGCGAACTGCGGAGTGTCGAACGGGCCGTGCCAGGCCCGGCAACGGCGCGGGCGCTCGCGAACATCTCGGACGAGCGTCAGAGGATCGCGCTGCTAGCGCGCGAGCTCGAGCATCACGCGTCCAACGGCAGCCCGATCGGGCGGATCGTGATCCCGAAGATCGGCGCGAACTTCGTCGTCGTCGACGGAACAGATACGGAAGACCTGATGAGCGGGCCCGGGATCATGACCGAGACGACCTTCCCCGGGGTCCCCGGGACCACCGCGATCGCCGGACATCGAACCACGTACCTCGCGCCGTTCCGCCACATCGACTCGCTCAATCCCGGTGACCAGATCATCCTGCTGATGCCTTATGCCCACCTCTACTACACGGTGGTCGGGCACCGGGTGGTGCAGCCGACCGACGTGAGCGCCGCGATCTCTCGTGCCAACTACACGCGCCTGGTCCTGTCAGCGTGCACGCCGCTGTTCAGCGCCGAAAAAAGGCTGCTCGTGTACTCGAAGCTGACGCGCATGGTTCCCGTCGGAGCCGCCAGAGAGCTTCCGGCCGGACAGGTCCCCCAGCCGGTTGAACCCGAAGCGCCCGCTTCCAGCGAGCGCTTTCCGCGCATCTAGACCGCGTGCTCCCAGCCGGCCAGGTCGACTGACCGGCCCTGCTCATCGGTCAGGTGCACGCCTGCCGGCCCGTCGGATACCTCGCCGATCCATGTGACGGACGCTCCGTCGGCCGCTCGCAGGGCCGCCTCGATCGTGTCCTGCTGCTCGGGCGAGGCGCAGAAGCACAGCTCGTAGTCTTCACCGCCGGCCGCCGCGAGCTCGTAGGCGGGGATGCCGATCTCGCGCGCGACCTCGGCCACGCCTTCGGCGAGTGGAAGGCGAGCGAGATCGAGCTCCACGCGAAGCCCGCTCGCGCGGCCGATGTGCCCGGCGTCGGTTGCCAGCCCGTCCGAGAGGTCGACCATCGCATGCACACCCGCGCGTGCGAGAGCCCTGCCCTCGCGAAGGCGAGGGGTCAGCTGTGCACAACGTGCGAGTGCGCGCTCGGCCGCCGGTGTCCTGCGAGCCACCCCCTCTCTCACCGCGAACGCAGCCCCGGACGCGCCGAGCGCGCCCGTGACCCCCACGAGGTCTCCGCGCAGTGCTCCGTCGCGACCCACGAGTTCGTCGGGGCTGTCCGCCCAACCGACGGCTGTCACCGACACCATCAGGACGGGGGAACCGACGACGTCGCCCCCGGCGATCACGGTGCCCGTGCTGAGGGCGAGTGCGCCCGCTGCGCGTACCAGCTCGAGTGCGCGGTCCTCGCCGAAGGCGGAGGGGAGGCCGAGCGCGAGGTACGCCTCGCCGGGCTCCGCGCCCATGGCCGCGATGTCGGAAAGTGCGCCGGCGAGAGCGCGGCGGCCCACCTCCGAGGGGGTCGTCCATCCCTCCCGCAGCCGAAAGTGGACCCCCTCGATCATCGCGTCGACGGACGTCACACACACGCTCCTCGCGCTCACGACAGCCGCGTCGTCGCCTATGCCGCGCAGAACGCGCGAATCCCGCTCGGCACGCCCGTGCCCGTCGGCCAGCTCAGCCGCTATCGCCTCGATCAGGGAGCGCTCGGCGATGCCGGTGCTCAGCGGTGCCGGTAGACGATCCGAGCGCGGTCCAGATCGTACGGAGAGAGCTCGCAGCGCACGCGGTCCCCCGGAAGGATCCTGATCCTGAAACGCCGCATCTTTCCTGCCACGTGTCCGAGAACGACGTGGTCGTTGTCGAGCTTCACCCGGAACATCGCGTTCGGGAGAGCCTCGATCACCTCGCCCTCGAATTCAACCTTGTCCTCCTTCGCCACGCTGCATCCAATCTGCCTCTCTGGAACGTCAGAGCCGGCCGTCGTTTCCTCTTGGGCAATCAAACTACCAGCGCCGGGCGCGCAGAGCGACCCGAAGGTGCCGTGCGACGGGCCTCAGCCCACGCCCACTCCACCCGTCGGCGAAGGCGCAGGGATCGCTTTCGGAGGTTCGGCCTGGGCGGGTTCGGTTGCTTTGGCAGGCGCCGTCTGCCGGTTCGCGGTGGGTGGTTCGGGCTTTTTCGGTGTACCCGTTTCGGTTTCCCCTTCGGGCTTCTGCTGGGCCTCGCCCGTCGTCGCGAAGTGACCGTAGAACGGCCGGTAGGAGATCTGTTCCTTCGGTTCGGGGAACTGGGTGCAGGACTGTCCTTCGGTGACGGCCGCCATGTACGCGTGCCAGATTTCCGCAGGCAGGTAGCCGCCCTGCTGGGGCTCGCCGTGGACGTCGGTCATCGAGATGCGCTTGTTCGGATAGCCCATCCAGACGACCGTGGAGTAGTTCGGCGTGTATCCGTCGAGCCACGCATCGACGAGTTCGCTGGTCGTGCCCGTCTTCGCGGCGGTGGGACAGTCGATCGCCGACCGGGTGGCCGTACCCCCGAGCACGTTCTGGTGCAGGATGTTCGTCTCCTCCGAGGCGACGCCTTCACTGAGCACCCTCACGCGGTGCGGGCGACCCCAGTTTTCGTCGACGCGGCCGTCCGGGAACACGACCTTCGTGATCGCGATCGGCTCGTTGCGCAGGCCGCCGTCGGCGAGCGTCGCGTAGACGTCGGCCATTTCGAGCGGAGTCACCCCGAGCGTGAGCCCGCCCAGGGCTTCTGCGGGGAAGCTGCTGAGGTGTGTTTTGACGCCGAGTTCATAGGCCATGTGCGTGATGTTTTCCTCGCCGAGGTCCGCGGCGAGCTGCGCGTAGACGGTGTTGTCGGACGTGAGCGTCGCCTGGACGAGGTTGATCGACTTGTTCAGCGAGGTGCCCTCGAACGTCTTCACTTCATAGGTCGGGTAGCCCGTCAGCCAGCCCGCCTGGAGTGTGTGCGAGAGGTAGTAGGTGCTGTTCGGGTCCACGCCCTGCGTGAGCGCCTCAGCGAGGTCGATCGCCTTGAACGTCGAGCCGGGCTGGCGGTGGCCGTCGGCGGCGAGGTTGTACTGGGACTGCTCATAGCTCTCGGACTCGGCCATCGCCTCGATGTCCCCGTTGTTCGGGTCGATCGTGACGATCGCCGATGCTGGGTCTTCGGGCTCGTTGAGGACTTCCGCGATCGCTTTGCGTGCCAGCCGCTGCATGTTCAGGTTGATCGTCGTGTAGACCTTCAGGCCGCCCTGTTCGACCGTCTTGGCCCCGTAGCGCGCGATCAGCTGCTGGCGCACGTATTCGAAGAAGAAGTCCTCTTTGCGCGCCGTGTAGAAGTTTCCGTGGTGGATCTCCAGCGGCGCCTTCTCGGTATCGGCCGCGACCCGTGGGGTGATGTAGTGCAGTTCGGCCATCTTCGCGAGCACCTCGTTGCGCCGCGTCCGCGCCGCCGCGGGGTCGAGGAACGGGTTGTATTCCGACGGCGCCTGCGGCAGACCCGCGAGCAGTGCGGACTGCTCGAGGTTGAGCTGCGACGCGGGCTTGTTGAAGAACTCGCGGGCGGCCGCCTGCACACCGACCGCCGTCTGCCCGCCCAGGGTTCCGTAGGGGACGCTGTTCAGGTAGCTGGTGAGGATCGAGTGCTTGTCGTGGTGTTTGGCGTAGTCGAGCGCCAGCTTGGCCTCGATGATCTTCTGGCGCAGAGTGTGCTGGTCGCCGCCGAGGTAGAGGTTGCGTACGAGCTGCATCGTGATCGTCGAGCCTCCCTGCACCGCGGACCCCGTCGTGAGGTCCTTGATCGCGGCGCGGAATATGCCCGTGAGGTCGACACCGTCGTTCGAGTAGAAGCGCTGGTCCTCGATTGCGACCGTCGCGTCCTTGAGGTCCGCCGGGATTTCGTCCCAGCCGATCGGCGAGCGGAGCACGTCCGACTGGATGAAGCCGAGCCGCGTGCCGTCCGATGCGAACACCTGCGAGGAGCCGCCGCTGAGGATCGGGTGCAGGGAGGAGAGCGACGGGGCTGACTGGGCCACGTTGAGCACATAGCCCACTCCCGCGATCGCTCCTATGACCAGGACGGTTGCGAGAACGCCGCCACCGATGAGCAGCACCCTGACGCTCCCGCGACCTCGCCTGTTCCTGCGCATTCTTGATTGACGAGACATCGCTTGTGAATCGAGATTACCGTGCCGGGTTGTGATTTCCTGCCGGTACCCCCGCGGGGGTCTCTACGCTCGGTGGTGGGCGCGATGAGCACCGACACCGCCGAGCTGACGATTGTGGAGAGGGAGAGCGAGCTGCTCGCCCCTGTCCCGCCGCGGCCTCACGCGCCCCCCTCGTGGCGCCACGCACGCGCTCGCTGGGCTCGGGTCCGGGCCGATCCGGCACGCGTGCTCGCCGCGCGCGAGAGCTGGCGCGCACTGTGGAGCTCGCGGGTGCTGGTGTGGGCGGCCGGCGTCGGGACGGTGCTGAGCCTCGGTTACGGTCCGGTGCGAGGCGCATTCAACCCGCCCGGTGTCACCCGCGGCTTCGGCTGGCTCGGCAACCTGCTCGCCGCTCCCGCTGCGCGCTGGGACAGCGCGTGGTACCTGGTGATCGCGCACTACGGCTACCGGCCCGATCTGGGTCTCTACACATCCTCGCGCACCGCCTTCTTCCCCCTGTACCCGCTGGGCCTGCGGATGATCTCCTCGCTGGGCGCTCCACCGGTGCTGGCGGGAGTGCTGCTCTCGACGGCGGCTCTCGGCGCCGCGCTTTACGGGATACACAGGCTCACGACGCTGGAGCTCGGGGGCGTCGGCGCCCCCGCAGTCGTCGGGGACCGTGTCGCGTCGGCCGCCCGCCTGGCCGTGCTGCTCACCGCGTTCGCGCCGATGGCGTTCTTCCTCTCTGCCGTGTACTCAGAGTCGCTGTACCTCGCGCTGTCTGTGGCCCTGTTCTGGAGCGCACGCCAGGGCCGATGGATGTGGGTTGGCGTCATCGGTGCGCTCGCGGGGGCAACCCGCAGCACCGGCCTGGTGCTCGCCCTCCCGGCGCTGATGATCTACCTGTACGGGCCCCGGCTGGACCGCCCCGCCGATTTCGCATCGGAGGCGCTCGCGCGAGCCCGGCTGCTCCCGCGCTACCGCGTGCGGCGCGACATCCTGTGGCTCGCCCTGATCCCGGTCGGCGTGCTCGCATACGGCGCGTACATCGGACTCTCCGGCGGCGACCCACTTGCGCCGCTGCACGCACAGGACGTGTGGGGCAGGCATTTCGCAGGTCCATATCTCGGCGTGTGGGACGCGGTGGTGGCGGCGGTCGACGGCGCACGCCAGCTCCTCTCGTTCCAGAGCGCGCATGTCTACTTCGCCGCCGGGACCGGGAGCCCGACCGTCGCCGCGGAGCACAACCTGATGCTCCTCGCGTTTCTGCTCGCCGCGGTACCCGCGACCGTCGGTGTCCTCAAAAAACTCCCCCTCGCCTACGGGGTCTACGTGCTCGCAGCGCTCGCACTGCCGCTCTCGTATCCCGTGAGCTCGCAGCCGCTGATGTCGCTGCCGCGCTTCCTGGTCGTGCTCTTCCCGCTCGTCATCTGGCTCGGATGGTGGCTTGCGGGGCACCCGCGTCTTCAGCGGCCGGCGATCGTGACCTCGGCGTGCCTGATGGCCTTCTTCGCCGCCGAGTTCTCCACGTGGCACTGGGTGGCCTAGAGATGGAGAGCATCTCCCCGGCCCCTCCGGGCCTGTCCCCCGAAATAGAGCTGGTGCTGCTCGACCCGCCCGAGAGCGATCCGCGGCGATCTCCCGACACCACGTGGGTGTGGTGGACCGCCTTCCTCGCGCTGCTCGGCGGCTTCGTTCTCGCCACCGTCGGAGGGCTGCTGGTTGACATCCCGGCCGTGCTGCTCGGTGCGAAGCTCACCGGGGGCGATGTCTCACCGGGGCTCTCGATCGCCGACACCGTGGTGCAGGACGTGGGGTTCGTCGTCGCGGCCGTGTACTGCGCGAAACTCGGCGGAAGGGTCGCGCGCTCCTGGCAGTTCGGCCTGCGTCGCCCCGGGGACGGGTGGTGGCGCGCGGGGTGGCTTGTCGTGGCGCTGATCGTCGCGTTCGTGATCGCGAGCGTGCTGTGGTCGGAGGTGTTCAACCCGGAAAAGGAGAAACTGCTCCAGCAGCTCGGCTCGAACGAAAGCACGGCGCTTCTGCTGCTCAGCGCAGCGCTGACATGCGTGGTCGCTCCGATGTGCGAGGAGTTCCTGTTCCGCGCGTACATGTTCACGGCGCTGCGGAACCTGCGCGGGACGATCCCTGCCGCGCTCATCACCGGGCTGCTGTTCGGTGCGGTGCACGTCGGGTCCGCACCGGTGCTGGATCTCGTCCCTCTGGCAGCGCTCGGCTTCGGACTCTGTCTGCTCTACCGCTTCACGGGCTCCATCTATGCGTCGATCGCCGCGCATTCGATCAACAACTCGATCGCCTTCTCGAGCCTGGAGGGCTGGGGATGGCAGACACCTGTCCTGATGGTCGGCGCGCTGCTGGGCATCGCGGCGGTCGTGCTCGCCTTCAAACGAATCGGGCTTATCGAACCATCGCGACGGCCCGCCCGCCTCGCCGCGTAGGATTGGGAGATGCGAATCCACCGTCTGCTCCCGATAGCGCTCGCCTGCCTGGGCCTCGCGCTCGCACTGCCGGCCTCGGCGCTGGCTGAATCGCCGGCGCCGGCGAGCACAGCTCCGGCACCTGCCCCCGCCGCGCCGGGCCGTATGAAGATACGCCTGTTGAAGGTCGGCGGGACACCGCTTTTCGCGCTCGTGGGCGCCAGGATGTACATCCGCGCGCGTGTCGCCCCATACGTCGCAGGACAGACCGTGCGAGTGACCTTCTACCGCGACGGACGCAAGGTCCAGGTACAGAACGCGCCGATATTCCCGGTGAGCGGCACGGCAGGCGAATTCCGGGTCAGCTACCCGGGCTCGTCCGCCGGGGCGGTCGAAGCGCGGGCCGTGCACTATGCGACCGCGCAGCAGGTCCAGTTCACGGGCCGCACGCCGGTCGTGACGTTCGTGAACACGAACCTCGGGCTCGGATCGTCCGGCTCGTCGGTGAGCCTGCTCCAGTCCGAGCTGGCGGCGCTGCATTATGCGGTCCCGCTCAACGGCGTCTTCGACGAAGCCACCGGTCAGGCGTTGGTCGCCTACCGCAAGGTGACCGGCCTCGAACGCGTCCCGTACTCGGGGCAGCAGGTCTTCCAGCTGCTCCAGGCCGGGGCGGGCGCATTCCATGTCCGCTACCCAGGTGACGGGCGGCACGTCGAGGCGGACCTGACGAGCCAGGTGCTCGCGGAGATCGAACCGGGCGGCCGGGTTCACGCGATCTACATGATGAGCTCCGGCAAGCCCTCCACCCCCACCGTGCTCGGGCGCTTCCGCGTGTACCGCAAAGAACCGGGCGTGAACAGCGAGGGCATGGTCGACTCCAGCTACTTCATCCGCGGCTACGCGATACACGGCTACCCCGAAGTGCCCGTTTTCGCGGCGAGCCACGGCTGCCTTCGTGTTCCGATCCCGGACGCGCCGACGATCTACGGGTGGGTGCAGTCGAACATGCCCGTCGACGTCTACACCTAGAGGGACACGCGCGCCGTCAGGCGCGAACCCGGAACCATCTGGCGACAAAGCCGAGTGCGAACCCGTAGACGGCGAGCGCGAGGATCAGGTCGAGCGTCCGCACGGCCCATTCGCTGCTCGACGTCGGAAGTATCCCCGCGAACGGTGAGGTCAGGCGCGCGCTCGCCTGGTCGATCACCCGATGCAGCGTGCTCGTGTGGACGGGCGGGGCGACGGCTGCGGGGCCGGTGCTGGCGCTGTCAGTCCCCTGAGCCAGCTGCACCTGCTGGTGCGTGGAGGCGGTTCTCGTCTGACCGGCCGCGAACATCACGAACGACGCGATTACCGTCGCGCACGCCACGAAGGACGCGAACCTAAGGAGTCTGACGATCGCGATGCCCACAAACGCTAGGTTAGGCGTCACCGTGGACCGCATGGACGAAAATACGACCGATCTCGCGCTCGCGCGCTCCGTGCTGGTGCAGGAACTGCGCGAGCACGCGCTCGTGATCGGACAGGTCACGCTCACGAGCGGCGCGACCGCGGAGTACTACGTGGACGCGAAGCGCGCCATCCTGATGCCCGCAGGTTTCTCCGCACTCGCCGCGCTCGTCGCCGGGAAGGTCGAGGAGTGGGGTGGCACCGCGGTCGGCGGAATGACGATGGGCGCCGACCCGGTCGCGTGTGCCGCACTCGCCGGCGGAGCGCCGGTGAAGGCGTTCTTCGTGCGCAAGGACGCGAAGGCACACGGCCTGCAGCGGCGCATCGAGGGGCCGCCGCTCACGCCGCAGGACCGGTGCGTCGTCGTGGAGGACGTCGTTACGACAGGCGGCTCCACGCTCGCGGCGATCGGGGCGCTGCAGGAGGCCGGTCACGTGATCTGCGGTGTCCTGAGCGTCCTCGACCGACTCGCCGGCGGCGGCGCAGCGATCGAGCAGGCCGCCGGCGCCCCATACGCTGCGCTCGCGACGATCGACGATCTCTACCCCGAGCGCCCGGACCGATGAGCTCCCCGGCCGCGCTCATCCGCGCAGCGGAGCCCGGGGACACGGGCCTGCTGCTGGGAATGTTCCGGGAGCTAGCCGAGTTCGAGCACCTCGAGGACCAGCTGCTCGCCACCGAGGAGCTGATCGCCGCAGCGCTGTTCGGCGAGCGCCCCGCCGCAGAGGCGCTGATCGCCGAGAGCGAAGGCGAGCCCGTCGGCTACGCGGTGTTCTTCCCGACGTTCTCGACGTTCCTGGCGATCCAGGGAATATGGCTGGAGGACATCTATGTGCGACCCGAGCACCGCCGTGCAGGGGTCGGCGGAGCACTGCTCGCAGAGGTCGCCGCGCACCTGGTCAGGCGCGGCGGCAGGCGCCTTGAATGGTCCGCGCTCGACTGGAACGAGCGCGCCCTCAGCTTCTACGCCGGTATCGGAGCGCAGAGGATGGACGAATGGGTCACCCACCGGCTGATAGGCGAGCCGCTGCAGCGACTCGCGGCGCGGGCGGCCGGGTGAGCGGGCGCCTGTAGCCTTCCCGGTGACCGGTCACAGGATGGTCAGCGCCCTCGTAGTCCAATGGATAAGACGACCGCCTCCTAAGCGGTAGATCCAGGTTCGACTCCTGGCGGGGGCATGGTGGAAAACCTCCCGTTCGCGGGGGCGACAGCGCCTCTCCCGGGGCGACTCAGGCGTGAGGACCGTCCAGTACAGCGGGGTAGCGCCGTGCGGCGGCGGTGGCTCGTGAGATGAGCAGCGAGTACAGGCGGGCCTCCGGGGCGGCCGGGAAGGCGTGTCCGAAGGAGATCGTGCCCAGCGAGACGACGGCGCGGCCGACGCCGAACGCGAGGCCGTCGAGGTAGAGCTTCACCGGCACCGTGAAAGAGCGCCCCCGAATCGTGAAGTGATAGGCGACGTCGATGCTGACGCTGGTGCCAAACCCGCCCTCTGTGCCGGGCGGGGCTGCGCCGACGTCCACGGGCGCGAGGCGCATCCCGCCAAGGGTCACACGCATCGTCCCGCCATACGCGTGGACGGTTTGCGCGTGTTTGCCGAGCGAGTCGAAGGTGTTCGCAATGCAGCTGAGCACCTTTGGTTCGAGATATCCCTTGGCCGCTTCGATTGACTGCCTGGCGGAGCGGCCCCGCTTCAGGATCTGGACTTCGGAGCTGATGGACACGGCGCTCAACGCTTTGCCGGCGCCGAGCTTCGGAGATACGGCGGTCATGGTGGGACTGGGTTGCTTGGCGGATTTCTCGCAACGGCGGTATTGGGGGCCGCCGCCGAACGCCGCGTTGAACGAGGTGTCGATTCGACTGGTTTCCCTGTGCTTCACCACGAACCCGGGCAGGTCGGCCGGCTGTAGGTTGACCGCGTTTGCGAAGTCCCGGAACTGCCGGCCGGCGCTTGCGTGGGAGCTCACCACGACGGGCGCCGCCACCACGATCTGCCGACCCGCCCCTGACGCTCGCGACTGGCCGGCGGCGACCTGTGGCGGGGCGGAGGTGCCGGACTGGCCGCAGCCGGCGAGCGCCGCCAGAGCGAGGATGGAAAGAGCGCGCGCGCAACTGACAGAGGACGGCATCCTCCGAACCGTATCGGCCGCGGATCGCCCCAGGTTTACGCCGACCCTACGTGCCGGACGCTTTGAGACCCCTCAGCCATCCAGATGTCGGGGGTTCTTGCTTCTAAGTATCCCCACGCAACGTGGCGGGGGCAGGCGTTTGAGCCGCGTTTGGGCTGCCCTCACCGGTGCCCCTCGGGCGGCTCGAGCAGGTGTACGTAGCTGTTGCGAAGGGGGAAGGCGATATCGCTTGCCAAAAGCGATTCGTCTCACCTGTCATGCGTCGCCGCGGCCGGTTTCGTTGCTAGCCTGTGCCGCCCACCGGACGGGGTTCGCAACACGATCCGGTGCAGAGCAAAAGCGTGCAGCTTCGACACCTGGAGGTCGTATAAATGCGTCGCAGAGTGAGTGTTGGCGTCCGTGTCCTCTCGGCAGCGGTCGTGTGCTGCGCGGCGTTGCTCTCGCCGGCGGCGAGTCTTGCTGCCTCTCCGGCAAAGGTCCGCGTTGGCAGGGCGCCGGCGCTTCCGCGCGGCGCACGAGTCCTGGGCGCTGTCCCTGCCAGCCGTGAGCTGAGTCTCACCGTTGCGCTGGCTCCGCAGAACCCGGGGGCCCTCGCGAACCTGGCCTCGGAGGTGTCGACGCCCGGTTCGCCGATCTTTCGCCGTTATTTGAGCGTCAGCGAATTCGCGCAGCGGTTCGGCGCGGGTTCGGCGGCGATCTCCACGGTCCGCTCGGCGTTGATCTCACAGGGGCTGTCGGTCGGCTCGCCGACGGCGAACGGTCTGACGCTTCCGGTGACGGGGACCGCGGCACAGGTGGAAAGGGCGCTCGCGACACCGCTCTCACAGGTCGCGCTCGCGGGTGGCCGCACGGCGTACGCCAACGATGAGGCGCCGGCGATCCCGGCGGACGCATCACGCTACGTACAGGGGGTCATCGGCCTGAGCGATCTGACGCTCGATGAGCCCCAGCAGGTGACGGCGGCGCGAGGTAACTACGCGGGGCGGGCCGCCCGCTCTCGCACTCACAACAACGTGCTCAGCTCGTTCTCGTTGAACGCGCTTACCTCGCAGGCTGTGTCGGGTGCCCCCGCGCCGTGCACGGAAGTCGTGGATGCGCAGTTCTTCGACGCTGAAAACGACGGGGACTACGGCATCAACGATGCTGAAATCGCGCTGGCTTACCAGCTGAACAAGCTGTATGAATCCGGGGAGTTCGGCGCTGGCCAGACGGTCGCGCTGTTCGAGGAAGAACCGTTCAACGAAGCCGACATCGCTGCCTACCAGCGCTGCTACGGCACGAGCGCCTCGGTGAGCGCGGTGAACGTCGGCGCCGGGCCCGGCAGCTACCAGCCCGGTGAGGGCGGGGAGGCCGAGCTCGATATCGAGCAGGTGATCGGTCTCGCGCCGAAGGCGAACGTGATCGTCTACCAGGGCCCGCCGCCGAGCTCGGCGGTCGCGGTCATCTCGGCGATCGTCTCCGCGGACGCTGCGAAGGTGATCTCGAGCTCGTGGGGTGAGTGTGAGGAACGGACCGAAGCTGCGGCGATCCCGGCGGAGAACACTCTTTTGCAGGAGGCTGCGGCGCAGGGCCAGTCGTTCTACATCTCATCGGGCGACAGCGGTGCCGAGCAGTGCTCGCAGGTCGCGGAAAAAGGCAAGGAACCCGAACGCCAGCTGTCGGTCCTGAATCCGGCTGGACAGCCGTTCGCGACGGGGGTCGGCGGGACCACGCTGATCTACCCCGGCAACTACGAAAACAAACGGGCGGAATCGGTCTGGAACGACGGTTCGAAAGAGTTCCACGGGGCGCCGTACGGCGGCAGCGGGGGCGGGATCTCCGTCGAGTTCGGCATGCCCGGCTACCAGTCGGGTGCGGCCGCTTCGCTCGGGGTCGTCAAATCCGGTCTCTCCTCGGGGGCGCCCTGCCACCTTGCGTCCGGGGACTGCCGGGAGGTCCCGGACGTCTCAGCGGACGCGGACCTGAAGACCGGCTACATGACGTACACCAACGGCCAGTGGGGCGTGACCGGCGGGACCAGCGCCGCGGCTCCGCTGTGGGCCGCGCTGACCGCGCTCGCGAACTCCTCCCCGTCGTGCCGGGGTGTGCCGGTGGGCTTTGCGAACCCGTCGCTCTATGCGCTCGCCGGCAGCTCCTACTCCAGCGACTTCCACGACGTCACGAAGGCGAGCTTCGTCAGCGAACAGGCGAGCAACGACATCTACTGGGGGTCGCAGTACGAAACGAAAAAGTTCCCCGTCGAAACCGGCTACGACATGGCCACCGGCCTCGGCACCCCCGACGGCGAAAACCTCGTCCCCGGCCCTATGCGCACTCGCCGCACCGGTCTACACGGTGACGGTCAACAACCCGGGTTCGCAGACCGCGACCGTCGGGCGCGGCGTGGCGCTGCAGATCAGCGGCAGCGACTCCGGCGGCGCGGGTCTGTCCTACAGCGCGTCCGGACTCCCCGCAGGGTTGACGATCTCGGCCTCGGGCCTGATCACGGGCACGCCCACGACGGCGGGCACCGTAACGGCAACCGTCGCCGCCAATGATGGGCACGGCAACAGCGGTGCGGCGCAGTTCGCGTGGACGGTCAAGCCGGCGATCGGCCCTCCGACCGTCTCGCGCATCTCGCTCGGCGGGATCGCTAAGCGCAACCCGAGGCTCGCATTCACGATCAGCCAGGGCAGCAACGCACCGGCGCTCAAGTCGATCGCCGTCGCGCTCCCGAGCGGGCTGACGTTCTCGAAGTCCTCGAGGTCGCTGTCGAAGGGCGTATCGGTCTACGGGGCCAACGGCAAGCGCGTGAAGTTCACGCTCAAGCTCTCGCGCGGCATCCTCACGATCAGCCTGAAGAGCGCCGCGTCGAAGGTGCAGGTGACGATCACCAGTCCGGCTGTCAGCGTCGGCCCGAGCCTCGCCGGCAAAGTCAAGCGCCGAAAGGTCAAATCGCTTGGACTCCTCGTCACGGCGGTCGACACCTCACACGGCCAGACGCGGCTCGTGGTCGCAGCCAAGCCCTCGTAGGAGCGCCGTTCAGTGGGAGCGGCGGGCCCTGATCGGGGCCCGCCGCCGCTTGAAGCACCCGCCGGCGAGGTATTAATGGACCGGTGGACGAGAGCGAGCGTGTGATCACGAGCAACGGAGGGCCGCCGCCGTCCTCCTCCGACCACTACAAGTGGATCGCCCTCTCGAACACGACGCTGGGGGTGCTCCTGGCGACTCTCGACGCGTCGATCACGCTGATCGCGATGCCGGCGATCTTCCGCGGCATAAAACTCGATCCGCTGCTGCCCGCCAACAGCTTCTACCTGCTCTGGATGATCCTCGGCTTCCTCGTCGTCACGAGCGTGCTCGTGGTCAGCCTCGGGCGGCTCGGGGACATGTACGGGCGCGTGCGCATGTACAACCTGGGCTTCGTCATCTACACGTTCGCGTCGCTGCTGCTGACGATCGACTGGATGACGGGCCGGGCAGGAGCGACGTATCTGATCGTGTTCCGCATCGTGCAGGGGATCGGCGCGGCGTTCCTGCTGGCGAACGCCGCCGCGATCATCACCGACGCGTTCCCCGCGAACCAGCGCGGCATGGCGCTCGGCATCAACAACATCGTCGGTGTCAGCGGGATGTTCGTCGGGCTGGTGCTCGGCGGGCTGCTGGCGCCGATCGACTGGCGACTGGTGTTCCTGATCTCGGTACCCGTCGGGCTGTTCGGGACGGTGTGGGCATACCTGAAGCTCGAGGAGCGCAGCAAGCCGCGACGCGCCCCTGTGGACTGGTGGGGAAACGTCACGTTCGCGCTGGGACTGATCCTGATCATGGTGTCCGTGACGTACGGCATCCGTCCCTACGGCGGCAGCCCGACGGGCTGGGGGAGCCCTCGCGTGCTCGCGCTGCTCGGCTCGGGGCTGGCGTGCCTCGCGGCCTTCCTGGTGATCGAGGGACGCGTCGAGAACCCGATGTTCCGCCTGCCGCTGTTCCGGATCCGGGCGTTCTCGTTCGGGACGATCTCGACGTTCCTGGCGGCGGTCGCGCGCGGAGGGCTGATGTTCATGCTGATCATCTGGCTGCAGGGCATATGGCTGCCGCTCCACGGCTACGACTACGCGGACACCCCCCTTCGAGCCGGCATCTGCATGCTGCCGCTCACGCTCGGGATGCTGATCGCCGGGCCGACGTCGGGGTTCCTCTCCGACCGTTACGGCGCGAGGCCGTTCGCGACAGGCGGGATGCTCGGTGCGGCGCTCAGCTTCGGGTGCCTGATCCTCCTGCCGATCGACTTCAGCTACCCGACGTTCGCGCTCGTGCTGTTCCTGAGCGGAGTCTCGATGGGTCTGTTCGCGTCCCCCAACCGTGCGGCGGTGATGAACAGCCTGCCTGCGCAGGATCGCGGTGCCGGCGGCGGGATGAACCAGACGTTCCAGAACTCCGCACAGGTCCTGTCGGTGGGCATCTTCTTCACGCTGATGATCCTCGGGCTGGCGTCGAGCCTGCCGAGCACGCTCACCGCGGGCCTGCAGGCGCACGGCGTCTCGGCGGCGGCCGCCAAGAGCGTCGCCGGCACGCCGCCGGTCTCGGTCCTGTTCGCCGCGTTCCTCGGCTACAACCCCATCGAACATCTCCTGGGAGCGCATGTCCTGGCGGGCCTGTCGCCGGCGGGCAGGGCAGCCCTGACGGGCCGCACGTTCTTCCCGCACCTGATCTCGGGCCCGTTCAGCAACGGGCTCCACGAGGCGTTCACATTTGCGATCATCGCCTGCCTGGCTGCTGCCGGCGCCTCGCTGATGCGCGGCGGCAACTACAGGCACGGCGAGGTGATCGCCCCACCCGAGCCGGAGCAGCGCGAGCCGCAGAAGGCCGGGGCGAGGGCCACGGCATGACCCGCGAGAAAGGAAATCCAGCATGCAGGTACGTTGGTTCGGGCAGTCAGCCTTTGCGCTGAACGGCGGCGAGATCACGGTCGCGATAGATCCGTTCGCGGATATGTCCGGCCTGGCGGGACGGGGAATCCAGTTCGACTACCCCGCGATCTCCGGCCTGCAGGCGCAGCTGTTGCTCGTCACACATGAGCACGGCGACCACAACGGCGTGGAGGCCGTCGGCGGCGACCCCGTGGTCCTGCGTTCCACGGCCGGCAGCCTGGAGTCGCCCGCGGGGCAGGTGACGGCGATCGCATCCGAGCACGACGAGCGTGCGGGCACCGAACGGGGCCCGAACACGATCTTCCGCTTCGAGCTCGACGGCGTGCGCGTCTGCCACCTCGGCGACTTCGGTCAGAGCGGGCTGCGCGATGAGCAGGCGCAGGCGATCGGCGAGGTCGACCTGCTGTTCATCCCGGTCGGCGCCGGCCCCACGATCGGCGCCCGGCAGGCCGTCGACATCGTCGGCAGGCTGGCGCCCCGCTGGGTGGTGCCGATGCACTACAGGACGCCGCGGATCGGGTTCCTCGAGACCGTCGACGAGTTCCTCGCGCTCTGCCCGAGCGTGGAGCGGATCGCCGGCGACACCTTCGACACCGCGGATCTGCCGCCCTCCGAGGGACCGCTCGTGGTGGTCCCGGCCGCGCCCTAGCCGTGCAGGCGGCTGCGCTCTTGCGGCGCCCGGCAGGTGCCGGGCGCCGCGCGCATCAATCCACGCGTCCTACAGGCCGTTCAGGAACGGCACGAGGTGCGCGACGAATTCGTTGTTCGGGTAGCCACCGTTCGGGTCGTTGTGCGCGTACGTGTTTTCCTCGTTGACGAGGGTCACGTTTTCATTCGGGATCCCTGACTGTTCCGCCAGCTCCTGGGCGAACGTGAGGGTCGTGAACCCGCCGCCGAACTTCTTGTCGAGTTCCGAGTTGATCGCGAGTATGTGCAGCGATTTGGGGAGTTCCGACCCATGGATCGCGTCCTCGCCCAGAACCGCCTGAGCCGGGTTCGCATTCCCGTTGGCGATCGCGCCGCTGTCGATGGTCAGCCTTTCCGGGAAGTACCACTCGACGCCGTCGGCGCTCTGCGCCCCGGTGCCGGAGAGCATTTCCGCGTAGCGCTGCAGCGGGGTGATCGCTCCTTCGCCGTTCCACGTCCACGGTTCACCGGGGGCGCCTTCGGTGATCCCGGCTCCCGCGTGCACCTGGGCGGCGACGAGCGATTCGGGGGACGTGCCCACGTTCACGCCGTAGCCGAACGCCGCTTCGTTGGTGGTCGGGACGGGTTCGCCTTTGCCGTTCTTCGGAACGAGCTCGGGCGGCAGCAGTTTGAAGCTCTCGACGCGCGAGGCTTCATTGGGAGCGAAATGTGCGAGCGCCGAGCCGACCACGGAGAACAGTCCGAGGTAGGGCGAGGGGATTCCCCCGAACGCGAGCCACGGCGACTTGCCCGACAGTTTCGTGAGGGATTCTTCGGCTTCTGAGGCGCTGACCGGGACTGGGCTGCTGCCCCCGTCGTCGAAGACGAGCCCGGAGAGCCCTTCGGCGCCGGGCTTGCCGCCGAAGTCCCACGTCGCGTATGCGGTGACCACCGTGCCGCCGAGCGAGTGCCCGCCGAGCACGACTTTGCCTCCGAGTGCTTTGGCAGCTTCGATCACGTCGTGCAGGTCCTGGACCGCGACGTTCATGCCCCATTCACGACCGCCGTACTTGATCGCGTTGCGTTCGCTGAGGGGTTTGAGGTGCCTTTCGCTGTCTTCTTCGGTGAGGTAGCCCAGGTAGTACTTGAAGAACTGCTCGGGGGTGACCCGGCCCTTCTTGAACTTGTTCAGCTCGGTCTGGTCCTCGAGCAGGTTCTCGCGGCGTTCCACCGCCCACACCTGCCAGCCGGGTGTTTTCGATATGAGCCATTCGGCGAACGGGATGAAGTACGCGCCGCCGCCGGAGGTGCCGGGCTCCATGACGAGCACGTTCTTGGCGGTTTCCGGACCGATCTTGACGATGCCGACCTTGTCGAACCGGGCGGGCGTGTGCGGTGCCGCGTAGCCCGGGATCCATTCCACCTTCCTCGGTTTCGGCGGAGGCTCCCTGCGCGCGCTCGCACCTGCCGCGCAGATCAGCGAAGCCAACATCATCGCCGCCACGAGAACCATGAATCCCCTGAACCTGTACGTGCTCGACCGCATCCCCGTCCCCCTCCTTGATTTGCACGGGCGATGAGCCTCGGCCCGGATCTCACCCGCGCCACGCACCGTCCGGTGCACTTGACCTCTTCCAGCGCGAACATATCAGGAGCGCCGCGCCGTGTCACGGCCTGCCCTCCGCCGCGCCGCGGGGGCTGTAGCCTGCAGCCGTAGGGCGTCCAGGACAGCTGCCGGTCATGTGCGCGCAATCTCAATCCGACGGAGAACGCATGACCATCAGGCGAACCTCGCCGCTCGCTGGGACGCTCGCGACCGCCTGCCTGCTGCTCGCAGGCTGCGGGAGCAGTTCGAGCTCGACCACCGCGTCCACAGCTGCGACGCAGACCGCAAGCACCGCGACAACCTCGAGCTCGCCGCTGACCGGTGCCTCGGCCGCCGAGACGATCGCCGTGTGCAAGCAGGAGATAGCGGGTCAGAAGTCGCTCCCCGCGTCGGCGAAGGCGAAGCTGGAAGCCGTGTGTCAGAAGGCCGCAAATGGCGAAACCGCAGCTGTGAAGAAGGCCGCGCAGGAAGTCTGCGAAGAAGTCATCAAGAGCTCTCCTGTGCCCTCGAGCGCAGCCAGGGAACAGGCGCTGGCGGCCTGCAGGGCGAAGTAGCGCGCCGCGGCGCGAGTCGGCGAGGACGCGGGCCGCGGCACGGGGCCGTCAGCCCTGCGCGTCCTGCTCGTCCTCTTCGTCGTCCTCGCCGGTGTAGAGCGACTCGCGGGCCAGCTCACGTCCCTTGATGTCGAACAGCTTGATGTCAAGGAGATCGCCGCGGTAATCATCGGGGGCGATCAGCGTGAAGCGCTCGTCGACGATCTCGCACTGGTCCACGGCGAGGTCCGCGAGCTCCGCCGTGACGATGCGCCCTCCGGACATCAGGGGCCTGCCCCAAACGAGCGTCATCGCCCCGACGGCACCGAACTGCCCCCGCCAGGAGCCGATGACCTCCTCGCACAGGTCGAGCTTCCAGTCCGGGTTTCGCTCGGCGGTCTCGTCCGTGAAGTCGACGCGCGCGGAGAATCCGCTCGGGTCATCGCCCTCGGCCGCCGGCAGGAAGCGGACGTAGCCGAACAGCTCATAGCCGTTGCTCGTACGCGATGTGCCGGGCACGTAGGTGTAACCGTGCCACGTGCGATCGGGGTACCAGATCACGTCCCCCGCGACGCCGAGGTCCTCGGCTCCGGCGTCGATCGCGCCGACCGCGGCCAGGAACTCTTCGGACAGCCGCTCCTGCCAGCGGCCGTAGGGCAGGTCCTCCTGAGGAGGCTCGGCGGCGAAGCGGGGTACGAAGCGTTCCTCGGGCGGCATGGCTGGCAGGCAGACTAGTCCCCGGGCGTCGCGGAAAGGCAGCTCATGCTTCCCGCAGCACCTGCGCGGCGTGCTCGGGTGCCACGATGTTCAGGTTCACGTCGGTTGAGAGCTCAAGGCCCGCGAGATGCGTCAGCCGCGGCAGCACGTCGATCCGCCAGCAGAACGCGTCGGCTCCGAGGGGTGCGGTCCGCACGTACAGGTTCAGTGGGGGGCTGGACCCGAGATGCCGCGCCAGCCGCCGAAGTCCGTCATGCAGAAGCGCTGCCCCGGAAGGCCCCGGAGCCTCGAATCTCGCCCGCGGCGTGCGCGGGGCGAGCGTCAGCTGGAACGGCACCCTCGACGCGTAGGGCGCCATCAGCACCGCCTCATCGTCGATCGCGACGATCCGCTCGCGGCGCCGGACCTCCTCGGCGACGAGGTCCCCGAGCAGGCTCTGGCCCATCGTCCTCGTCGTATACGCACCGGCTCGCTCGCGCTCGCGTGCGACCGTCGCGGGCACGAAGTCGAGCGCGTAGAGCTGCGCGTGCGTGTGCGGCAGGGAGGCGCCGGCCTCGCGGCGCTCATTGACGATCAGCTGGAGGTAGGGGCTGTCCTCGTGCGCGCGCATCCGCTCCCGCCAGGCCTCGACCGCTGCGAGCACCTGCTCGACGGGGAGATCCGCAAGCGAGAGCACCGCCTGGGGCCCGTTGATGATCACCTCGTGCGATCCGGTGGCGGGGAAGCTCTGCAGCAGCTCCGGTTCGCCGCGGCCGGAGTCGGGCGCTGCGCTCGCGCCCTCTCCCGGCGCGAGCGCCGGGTAGAGATTCGGCACGACCCTCACGGTCCAGCCCGGGGAATCCGCGGGACCGCCGCCGGGCCGGACCGCGTAGAGCTCCGGCGGCGTGCGGTCCTCATGGCCCTCCGCGAACGGGTCCCTCTCGGGGTCGATCGGCTCGGCCGGCTCGCATGTCGGCTCGCCGCCCGGCCGCCTGGAACGCTCGCCCGCAACGATTGTCCTCTGCCCGCTGAGCGGGTCTATGCGGATCTCCGGCAGGGGTCAGCCCTCCAGCGCGTAGAGCCGGATGTCCTGTTCGAGCTTCGCGACGCTCGGATATTGGCCCTGGTGGATGAACACGCCTCCGTTGCGGTTGTAGAAGACCGTAACGGGGGTGAACGAGGAGTCGGTGACCGCAAGGCCCGCCTGCCCGCTCTGGTCGTAGTACGTCGGGTAGCTGATCGGGAACGTGTGCAGGAACGCGATCGCGTTCGAGCGGTTGGCGTCCCCGGAGTCGATCCCCAGGAACGCAACCCGGTGACCCTGCGTCACGGAGACCCGCTGGAAGATGCCGAACTCCGCGCGGCACGGGCCGCACCATGACGCCCACTTGTTGACGACTATGGGCGTTCCGGCGAGCTCGTGCAGGCGTGCCCGCACCGCGGGCAGCCCGCCGTCGAGAAGTTCGTCTGCCTGCGCGTGGAGCGCCGTCAGCCGTGGCGGAGAGCCGGCGAGGCTCGCCTTCATCTGCGCGAGCGTGAGCGGCGATGGAGCGCTCGCGGTTGTGCCCTTCGCCTGCAGCAGGCCGACGACGACCAGCGCCGTCACCGCGACGCCAGCGAGCGCGATTACGAGGCGCCTCAGACTCATCGCCGGTAAGGGTGGCACACGCAGCCACTTCAACAGCGCGCTCGCTTGCTATATCCTGTGCCGTACAAGCCGGTGCGACCACTAGCATCCGGCCGGCGCCATCCGGGCGCCAATCTCTCCGAGCCGCGCCGAAGCCACTTTCGACGCCGGCTCTGTCTCGAAGTCCAGAGCCTCTATGGCCGAGTCCACCTCAGTGGCCCTCGCGGCCGCGACCCTTCCAAGTTCCGCGGAGATTTCCCGCGCGGAAAAGCTCGTCCGCGAGCGGTTCGTGCACGCCGGTGAGGATCCCGCGGTCGCGCTCGCCGAGGGTACTCCGCGGCGCTGGGCGCTCGACATGGCGCTCGAGGAGCTCCGCGCCGACCCGAAGGCCAAACATCCCTCGACTGAGTGGCGGCGCAGGTTCTCGCTCCTGCTCGGGCTCGAGCGCGTGCTCTCCGAGGATGAGCCGAAGCTGGTCGACGGCACCGTGCTCTCGGCGCATCAGGTTGACGCCCTGTCGGGGACGCTGACGGCGCTGCTCGCCGAGGCACAGCGCAGCGCGCCCGCGGCCAACGGCAAGGCCGGCGCATCCGCGTCGCCGGAGCTGCTGGCGTCCGCCGACATCCTCGGGCCCGACGAGCCGCCGCCGTCGGCTGGGGAGCCCGCCGGCAAGGCACCGGAGGACGAGGACGAGGAGGACGAGGAGGAGGACGAGGAGGACTACGGCGAGGACGCCGACGACGCCGACGACGATGAGGATCTCGGCCCCGTACAGCGCGCCGCCCCGGATGAGGAGGACGAGGAGGACGAGGAGGAGGAGCCGCTTGACGACCTCGACCTCGACGGGGACGCCGCCGCCGAGGAGGAGGTCGAGGCAGAGAGCGAGGAGGAGCCCCGCGACTGGGTTGAAGAGGAGGATGAGGACGGCTCGCTCGCCGAGCAGCCCGAGGATCCCAACGCAGCCAAGCGCTTCTGGTTCGAGCACGCGACGGGCGCCGGAAAGACGGTCGCGGCACTCGGCTTCGTCGAGGCCTCGCACACCGGCGGGGTGCTGATCCTCACGCACCGGCGCAACCTCGTGGACCAGTTCAACGGCGAGCTGCGCGACAGGGGCTACGCGAGCCGGATCAGCCGGCCGCTGCTGCAGGGCGAGGACTCCGTCAAGGGCCCCGTGACCGTCGAGACGTACCAGTGGTTCGTGCGGAACGCCGGCAAGATCTCCAGCGCCTACACGATCGTCATCTGCGACGAGGCCCACACCGCGCTGGGTGAGAAGACGAGTGCGGCGATCCGCAACTGGACCGGGCCGATCTTCATCGGGATGACAGCGACCGGGGCGCTGATCGCCCGTCACGTGACGGACCTGTTCCCGACCCAGACCTCGCGCTTCGATCTCGCACAGGCAGCGCGGCGGGGTGTCATCGCGCCGCTTCGGTGTGTGCGCATCTCGCCCGGGGTCGGCGTGCGCACGATCGCGAAGGTGCCGCTGCGCCGCGGTGAGGTGGACACAGAGTTCGACCAGGACGAGCTGGCCAAACTGCTCGACCAGCAGCCGTTCAACATGGCCGCTGCGAACCTCTACAAGACGCGCTTCAACGGCGTGCCCGGCGTCGTGTACGCCGCGGGAGTCCAGCACGCCTACAACCTCGCGGAAGCGTTTCGTGCGGAGGGGATCAAGGCTCAGGCGGTGTCGGGCGAGACACCCAAGCGTGAGCTCGTCGACATCCTCGCGCGCTACGAGCGCGGTGACATCGACGTGCTGATCAACGCGCAGCTCCTCGCCGAGGGATGGAACAGCCCGCGGGCCACCGTCTGCGTGCATCTGGCGCCCACGGCGTCCAAGCGCATCTACCAGCAGCGCGTCGGGCGCGTGACACGTCGCCATCCCGGCAAGGAGGCCGGCCTGGTTGTCGACTTCGTGCATCCCGCGACCAAGCACGACGATCCCGTCGTCACGCTGCATTCCCTGCTGGACCGCGACGTCTACCGCGGCGGCGCGATCGTCGTCGGTCCCGTGCGGCGCGGACGCGGGCGCAGGATGCGCGTCGAGCGCCGTGTCCTTCCCGTCTGCGCCGAGGAGGAGCGGCGTTTCGCGGTGTTCGAGCGGGAGCTCTGGCGCATCGCCGTGGAGAACCTGGACTATGGAGAGCAGCACCTGTGGGCTGCGCTCGCCGGCGCGAGGGTCGCGCCGAACGGCTGGCGCCGGGCGCGCGCGATGCTGCACTTCGACCGCACGGGCGAGCTGAAGGCGCGCTTCCTGATCACCGCGGTCAAGCGCAACAAGAACGCCCAGCTGCGCCTGCGCGCGCTCACCGACATCGCAGCGCTGCGCGACCCCGATTCGTTCGATGAGGCGATCGACATCATCGGCGGATGGCCCCGCGAAGAGCGCAAGGAGGCCACGAAGATCATGCTGCGGGCGCTCGTCGAGCGGCGCATCGGCAGGCGCGACCAGGCGAACGCCTGGATCTGGCGGCTGGCCGAGTACACGCGCGACGTGCACGAGGAGTACGCGGTGCAGCGCTGGCCTGAGACCAAGCGCCTCCTCGGCCTGCTCGTGAACTCGGCGGGCGGAGCGCACGCACGCAACGCGCGGCGGCTGGTGCACGCGGCGCGCAAGCAGGACAGGCGGCTGGCGGCGGCGCTGCTCGCGGCCGCCCTCGCACACACGCCGGAGGCGGAGGAGGTGCTCCGCGGCGCGCGCACGAGGATGGCGCGCAAGCCGCCCGCTCTGGCGCGCGAGCTGCTGCGCAACTTCCCCAAACGCCGCGGCCGCGGCACGCGCCGCAGGCGCAAGGGAGCCAAGTCCGCAGGTCGCGGAGGCGCAGCGGAGACCTCCTCGCAGTCCTCCGCGCCCGCCGCGCTCGAGCGCGGCGACGCTCTCGAGAACGTCTAGCCGCCGGGGCGCGGGGCCGCGCCGATGCTCTCGAGATGGACCTCGCCGGCCCGCAGCTCGGTCTGGCCTCCCTCGTCCAGTGCGACGAGGAGCCGCCCGTTGCCGTCGATGCCAGCGGCTGTGCCGTGCCCGCCGTTCCAGCTGATCCGCCTGCCCTTCAGGGCGTCCCGTGCGCGCCAGGCGTCAAGCGTCTCGGATGGTGTCTGCTCGAGCCTGCCCTCCAGCGCGAGCAGCAGCCGGGCCAGCACGGGCTCGAGCTCCTGCGGGTCCCGGCCCATGCTCGCCGCGGGTCTCGGCCCCGGCCCGCCGGGCTCCGGCTGGGCGCCGGGGCGGAGCTCGGGCGGAAGATCCTCGAGCCTGACCGCCACGTTCAGGCCGATCCCGAGCACGGCCCACCCGTGCTGAGGGCGGCCCTCGACGAGGATGCCGGCCAGCTTGGCGGGCGCCTCGCCGGCGCCGCCCGCCACCACGACGTCGTTGGGCCACTTGATCCCCGCGCGCTCGCCCGCGACGTCGCACACGGCGACTGCTGCGATCAGCGGAAGCAGCGGCGGCAGGTCGCGGAGCACGAGCGACATCAGGATCGAGCTGCCGGCGGGCGCCGACCAGCGGCGCCCCTGGCGCCCGCGGCCGGCGCTCTGCACGCCGGCTGTCACGAGGGTGCCCGCGGGGGCCCCCGCCATGGCGAGCTCCCTCGCACGTTCGTTCGTCGAGTCGGTGCTGCGCAGATGCAGCCGCGGCCACCCGAGGGCGTGACGCACCTCACGGCCGGCGGATGGGCTCATGGCGCCCACAGGAGCAGC
Organism: uncultured Solirubrobacteraceae bacterium; assembly: GCA_963740075.1. Classification (GTDB taxonomy): domain Bacteria; phylum Actinomycetota; class Thermoleophilia; order Solirubrobacterales; family Solirubrobacteraceae; genus Palsa-744. Next base: position 376,906 of record CAVUCP010000002.1, read on the forward strand.
TCATCCCCGGGTACCGCGGCGAGCAGCTCGGCTGCGGACCCGCGGTTCACGGCGAGCGCCATCATGCCCTGTGCATCCCGGTAGAGCAGGAGCGCACCCGCGGGGACGTCGGCGAACACCCGGCCGAGGCTGCCGTGATGCTCTGCGCTGCTCGAGCGGACCATGATCGCGCCGCGCTGCGGCGACAGGGCGTCCACCTGCTCGACGGTCGCGCTCGTCGCGAGGTTGCCGAAACCGTCCACGACGAGCACGCGCGTGCGCAGGACACCCGCCTGCATGCTGGACTCGGGCACCTGCAGGCGCGTGAGGCCGCCGAGCGTGAGCGGCTCCCCGACGTCCTGCAGGGACGCGCCGTCGGCGAGCGCGGCTGCCACGGGGGCGAAGATGTCCCTGCCGTGGAACGTGCCGGACACGGGCAGGAGCCGCTCACGCGAGCCGGATATCTCCACCGCCTGCTCTGCGCCGCCGAGCTTCTCGGCGGCGAGCGACAGCAGCCCGTTGTCGGGTCCCACGAGCATCAGCGCCGGCTCGACGGTGCGGATCGCGACGGCTCGCCGGGTGCTGGCGCCGACGTCGGGGTCGACGACCGCAAGGTGCACGTCGGCCGGCACGTACTCCAGTGCCCCGCGGAGCGTGAGGGCGCCGGCGAGCACGTCGTGGCGCGGTATGCAGTGGGTGAGGTCGATCACGCGTGCGCGCGGGCAGCGCGCTGCGATCACGCCGTGGCAGACGCCGACGAACTCGTCCTGCACCCCGTAGTCGGAGAGGAAGCTGATGAGCGGCCCGGTCATCGCGTCGGCGCCACGGGAGCCGGGGCGTCAGCGTCCGCGCGCCGACGCGTCCGCGAGCAGGGCGCCCACCATGCCGTCGATGTCATGGCTCTCCGCCTGCACGTCCGGTGCGAGCCCGTGCTCGCGCAGCGTCGCGCTGGTGGCGGGGCCGATCGAGACGATGCGGGTGCCCTCGCTCAGGGCCGCCTCGCCGCCGGCGGCCTGAACGAAGAACCCGACGGTCGAGGAGGAGGTGAACGTGATGTAGTCGGCGTTCCTCGCCTGCTCGAGGACGCGGGCGGAGAGCGGTTCGGCGACCGTCTCGTACAGCTCGAGCTCATCGACCTGTGCGCCGCGCGCGCGAAGGGCCTGCGCGAGGACCTCACGCGCCGTGCGAGGCCGCACCACCAGTGCACGTTCGACCGCTGTCGCGGCGAGCGCCTCGATCAGCCCCTCAGCCACGAAGCTGCTCGGGCACGATGTCGGCGAGCACGCCATGGCCGGCCAGCGCCCGCGCCGTACCCGGTCCGATCGCCGCGATCGTCCGCCCCGCCAGCGAGCGCATGTCCCGGCCGCCCTGGGCCAGGCGCTCGGCGAGGCGGTCGGCGCCGTTCGGGCTGCTCACGCATATGAGGTCGTACGGTGAGGGGTCAAGGGGCGGGCCGGGCAGCGTCCTCGTTCGGATGACGGGCGCCTGGATGACGCGTGCTCCGAGGCTGCCCAGACGCCGGGCCAGCTCGCTCGAAGACGCACGCGCCCTTGTCACTGCGACGCTCCGGCCCAACAGGGGCCTGGGTGGCAGCCATGACAGCTCGTGCGCGAGGGCTGCGACGGGGCCGATCACCGTGACGGAGGGTGGCCTGACCCCCTCCCGGGCGACCTCCTGCGCGATCGTCTCCAGCGTCCCCGTTATGGTGCGCTGGCTCGGCAGCGTTCCCCTTTCGATCACCGCCGCGGCCTCGGATCCCGCTCTGCCGGCCGCGATGAGCGACTCGGCGATCTCGGGCAGCCTGCGCACCCCCATGTAGAGCACCAGCGTTCCGGGGAAGGCGGCGAGGGCGGCCCAGTCGACGGTGCTCTCGTCCTTCCCGGGATCCTCGTGGCCGGTGATGAGCGCGACCGCACTCGCCATTCCGCGCTGCGTGACGGGGATCCCGGCGTACGCGCCGGCGGCGATCCCGGAGGTGATGCCGGGGACGATCTCGAACTCGATCCCTGCGGCGCGCAGGGTGAGAGCCTCCTCGCCGCCGCGCCCGAAGACGAACGGGTCGCCGCCCTTCAGGCGCACGACGCAGGCGCCGGCGCGGGCGCGCTCGACCATCAGAGCCTCGGTCTCCTCCTGCGGCACCGACGGCCCGCCGCCCTCCTTGCCGACGAACAGCAGCTCGGCGCCCTCGCGGGCGCAGTCCAGCGCCTCCTGCGGGATCAGCCGGTCGTAGAGGATCGTGTCCGCCTTGCCTATCAGTTCCAGCGCCCTCGCCGTCAGGAGCCCGGGGTCGCCCGGACCGGCTCCCACGAGGTGGACGCGGCCGGGCCTGCGGTCAGCCGCCAAAGCCCGCCATCTCCTGTGCGCGCTCCAGCAGCGCGGCGGCTCCTGCGGCTCTCAGCCGGCCGGCGACGGCGCCCCCCAGCGCCTGCGGGTCGCCGATTGGCCCCGACAGCTCGTCGGCGGCCCACTGCGAGCCGTCGGGGAGCCCCACCCAGGCCTTGAGGCGCAGGACGCCTGACCCGTCGCCTGAGGCGTGTGCACCCAGGGGCGTGTGGCAGCTCGCGCCGAGCTCGCGCGCGCATTCGCGCTCGGCGAGCAGGCATGCCAGGGATAGCCCGTCGGTGATCCGCCCGGCGGCGGTGCGGGCGTCCGCGTCGCTGGAGCGGCCCTGCAGTACGAGCGTTCCCTGGCCGGGCGCGGGGATGAAGCGGTCCGGGTCGAGAGCCCCGCCCGCCTCCGATCCCCTCCCGAGGCGCTGCAGCCCGGCGCGGGCGAGGACGATCGCGTCGAGGTTCTGCTGCGGGTCGGCGAGCTTGCGCAGACGCGTGTCGACGTTTCCCCGGATGGGCACGACGTCGATGTCCTCTCTGGCGGCGCGAAGCTGCGCGAGGCGGCGGATGCTGCTCGTGCCGACGCGCGAGCCGGGCATGAGACCCGCGAGGTCGCCGGTGCCGCACAGGACGTCCTCGCACGATGCTCGCGCTGGGACGCCGAGGATCTCAAGGCCGGCCGCGAGCTCGCCGGGCAGGTCCTTCGCCGAATGGACCGCGAGGTCGATGTCGCCCGCGAGCAGCGCGTCCTCGAGCTCGGCCACCCAGCGCGACTTGTCGCCGATGCCTGCACCGCGATCGCCGCTGGTCGTGATCTTCACGATCTCGCAGCCGCCGATCATCGCGGCGACCATGTTGGTCTGCGCGAGCGCGAGCTCGCTGCCGCGGGTCCCGATCCTCATCAGTTGGGAGCGCGACCGGCGGGGCCGCTGCGGCGGCGGCGCAGGTCGTGGACCTCCGCCAGCTCAGCCGGTGCCTGCTCGTCCTGCTGCGGCGCGTCCCGCAGGCCGAACAGCTCGCGCACGAACTCAAGGCTCGAATGGCCGTGCTCCCCGTTGACGCTGCGCAGGCGGATCGTCGGCTCGTGCAGCAGTCGGCTCATCACGGCCCGGGCGATCGCCTCCACGCGGGCGACATCGCGCGCGGATGCGGAGTCCCAGCGGCCGGCGTTCTCCGCGAGGACGCTCTCCACGATCGCGTTCCCGTGCTCTCGGAGTGCGCTCACGGTCGGGATCGCATCGAGTTGTCCCAGCCACGCCGCGAATCGCCGGATCTCCTCCTCGACGATCTCCAGAGCCCGCGGCGCCTCACCCTCGCGGGAGCTGAGGTTGCGTGCCACGACGGCCTGCAGGTCGTCGATGTCGTAGAGCGTGACGCCGTCGATCTCGTCGCAGGTCGGCTCTATGTCGCGCGGCACCGCGATGTCGATCAGCAGCAGCGGCCGGCCCGCGCGCTCTGTCATCACGAGCTCGAGCTCCTCGCGCCCGACGATCGCGTGCGGCGAGGAGGTGGAGGAGAGCACGATGTCGGCCTGCACCAGCTGCTCGGGGAGTTTGTCCAGGCCCACCACCGAACCGCCGAAGCGCTGTGCGAGGCTGAGCGCACGGTCGGCGTGGCGGTTGGCGACGAAGATCGTCCCCGCCCCGCGGCTCGCGAGCGCGCGCGCGGTGAGCTCGCTGGTCTCGCCGGCGCCGAGGATCACGACATGCCTGTCCTGCAGCGTCTCGAGCACGCTCAGCGCCAGATCCACCGCGACGGAGGGCACGCTGACCCGGCTCGATCCGAGAGCCGTCTCCGAGCGCACGCGCTTGCCGGTGGTCAGTGCCGCCGCGAACAGGCGGTTGGTCATCGGGCCTGTGCTGCCGGCGCGCATCGCTGCTTCGTGGGCCCGCCTGACCTGCCCCTGGATCTCGGCCTCGCCGACGATCATCGACTCAAGGCCCGAGGTGACCCGGTAGAGGTGCCGGGCGGCGTCACAGTTGCGGGGCGAGTAGATCGCCTCGGACAGCTCTGTCGGGCGGATCTTCGCGCGCCGCGCGAGCAGCCCGAGCACGTCGGCCTCTGCCCTGACGGGGTCGCCGACCACGAGGTAGACCTCGGTCCTGTTGCACGTGGAGATCACCACCGCCTCGCGCACCTCGGTGGTGTCGGTCGCCTGGCGCGCGAACTCCTGGGCCTCGCCCTCGGTGAACGCCAGCCGCTCACGCACGGCGACGGCGGCGGTCTTGTGCGAGATGCCGAGTGCGAGCAGCTCGCTCATGTGCTCTGCGCTCCCGTCGTCGACGCGAGCGTGGGTAGCGGCTTCTCCTCGGCGGCGTCGGCGGCCTTCTTGATCTCGAGCAGCTCTCCGAGGTCGCGCTCTATGTGGCTCAGCCGGATCCCCATGATCGCAACGTAGATCAGAACGATCACGAACACAACGATGTATGCGCCCGCAACGTACTTCCCGGCGGTGTTCAGCGGAAGCGCGGGCGCTTCGGCGACGATCAGCGCGGCATTCACAGGCTCGTCCTCCCGGCTGCCGGCGTGGTCATCGGGCCGCTCGTCGAGGGGACGGCGCTGCGGCCGCGGGGAGCCGGCGCCCCGTCCTCGCCGGAGAGGAGCCTGCGCAGCGCGCGCACCTGGGCGCGCGTGTGCTTGGCCGTGAGCTCGTACTTGCACATCGTCGCGAACAGCAGCGCCATCGCGATGAGGCTCACAAGGAAGGTCAGCGCCATCGAGCCGGGCAGGTTGGAGGTGGAGCCCAGCACACGCGGGTGCAGGTAGGCGCTCGAAAGTCTCACCGCGAGGAAGTTCATCGGCACGAATGCTCCTGCCGTGATTGCGAAGACCGACGCGTAGCGGGCCTGGCGCTCGGGGTCCTCGATCGCAAATCGCAGCGGCTGGTAGGTCGCGTAGAGCAGGAAGACGATCAGGAAGGAGACGAGCGTCGGCTCGTTCCATACCCACCAGTGGCCCCAGGAGCCCTTCGCCCAGATGGATCCGGTGATGAGCGTGCCGACGGCGAAGATCAGGCTCATGTGGATCACGACATACGAGCGCATGTCCCAGCGGCTGTCGCGGGTGCGCAGGTGCATGACCGCGAGCAGGCCGCCGAGCACGAAACCGCACAGGGCGATGATGGCCAGCGGGACGTGCAGGTAGAAGATCTTCTGCAGGAAGCCCTGTTCGGCTTCGAGGGGGGCGTAGAAGAACACGAGCGAGAGCGCCAGCGCCATCGCGGCGACGGTCAAGATGCTCAGCGAGCGCAGACCCCTTCCGTACATCGGTCTCACTAGTCCTCCAGGAGGAAATCGAAGAGGGCGTAGGCGATCAGCCCGAACACCAGATCATAGAGCCCGAGCGTCAGCAGCCAGCGCGCCGCCGGGCCCGAAGAATGCGTCGCCACCAGCAGAGGAGCGGTCGCTCGCGCCCCGCCGATGACGATCGGGACCAGCAGCGGGAGGGCCAGGAGCGGCCCGAGCAGGTCCCGCGCACGCGTCTGGACGGCCATGGCGCCCACGAGCGTCCCTATCACCGCGATGCCGATATCCGCGAGCGCGAGCGTCACCACGAGGTTGCCGAGCGCGGGGCCGAGCGGTGCGCCGAGCAGGAGCAGGGCGAACGCGGGGACGGCGACGAGCTCGAGCACGACCAGGTACGCGAGCATCGTGATCACCTTCGCGGCGAGCATCGCGCTGCGGTCCACGGGCGCGAGCAGGAACCCGTCGAAGCCGCCCTGGTCGGCGTCGGCCACGAACAGCCGGTTCGCCCCGAGGATCGCCGCGAACAGCAGCGTGACCCACAGGATGCCCGCCGCAAGGTCGCCTTCGACGCTCGACTTGTTCAGCGCGAAGTGGAAGACCACGAACGTCGTGACCGCGAACAGCGACATCCCGGGGACCGACTCGAGCGTGCGCAGCTCAACCAGCAGCTCCTTGCGCAGGAGCGCTCCGACGGTGCGTTTCACCTGTACAGCTCCGTGATCTCGCCGACGTCCACATCTCGTGCGCCGCGAAGCAGCGCCATGCGCCCGGCGCGCAGTCCCAGGACAAGGTCGGCCTGCGCGAGGCCTCCTGCGGGGTCGTGGCTGCAGATCACGCGTGTGCGCCCGGACCCGGCGCCGATGAGAGGCGCCACGAGCTCGATCGCCGCGGGATCCAGGTTCGAGTGCGGCTCGTCGAGCAGCAGCAGATCCGGCTCGTGCAGCACCGCGCGGGCGACGGCCACGCGCTGGACCATTCCGCGCGAGAGTGTGCGCAGCGGCTCATCCTCGCGGCCGCGCAGCGCGAGGAGCTCGAGCAGCTCGTCGATCCTCTCCTCGCGGGCCCCGTGAAGGCTCGCGTGGTAGCGCAGGTTCTCCCTCGCGGTCAGCTCGCGGTAGAGCAGCGGCTCGTGTGCGAGCAGCCCGACGCGCCCGCGCACCCTCCACGCCTCATCGGGAAGGCTCGCCCCGAGCACCTCGACGCGTCCGGCGTGAGGGCGCAGGAGCGTGCAGAGCACGCGCAGCAGCGTGGTCTTGCCCGCCCCGTTCGGGCCGAACACGACGAGCGTCCGACCCTCCTCGAGTGTCAGCGAGACGTCCCTCAGCGCCTCCCGTTCACCGTAGTGCCGAGCCAGCCCCTCCAGCTGGAGTGCGGCCACTCCCGTGCTCTCTACACCTGCAGCGCGTGCGCGCTCTGCGCCCGCGCGATCAGCTCGCGAACATCCCGCTCGCCGCTCTCAGCAGGCTCGCCGCGGAGGATCTCGATCGGATCGGGCTGACCGTTGACGATGCCCTCGAAGAACTCCTTGCGGTCCTGGTAGGTCGGCAGCGTTCCCTTCGCCCAGCCTCGCGCCTCGTTCAGGAGCACGGCGAGACGCGCGTACGGCTCTCCGAACTGGCCTTCGATCTCCCGCTTCATGCGCTTGGCCAGGGCGGGGGAGGCACCCGACGTCGAGATCGCTATCGCCAGCGGCCCGGTCCTGACGATGGCGGGCAGGATGAAGTTGCACAGCGGGGGCACGTCGACGACGTTCACGAGCATCGCCCGCTCCTCCGCGTCCTCATATACGGCGATGTTCACGTCCGTGTCATCGGTCGCGGCGATCGCGATAAAAGCGCCCTGCAGATCCTGTGGCCCTGCGTACGCACGCTGCTCCCAGGTGATCGAGCCCTCCTGTGCGTAGGCGGCGAGGGCCGGCTCGGCCTCCGGGGCGATCACGCTCACGCGCCCGTCGCAGGCGAGCAGCCCCTCGACCTTCTCGAGGCCGATCTCGCCGCCGCCGATCACCAGGCACCGCCGTCCCGTCAGCTTCAGGCATGCGATGTAGAAAGGGGTGTCGAGCATCCCCTGGACGCAGCTCTGGTCGCAGATTCCTCTGCGCAGCTGACACACGCACTGCTTGCCTGCATAGGCCTGGGCTGGCATGGACCAAGCCTAGCTGCAACAGCGCCGAGGGTAAGCCCGGCTAACCCGGTGGGACGCCGCGGCCGAGGGCGCGGGCGCCGAGACGCGTGAGAGCCACCGCACCGCCCCTCCAGGCGCGCTCGCGGTCGGACTCGCGCCCGGAGCGGAGCTTTGCGACGGCGCGCGCTGCCGCGGTGCTCGTGGCGTCGTACGGGCCCCACCACAGCCCCCGCGGCCCCGGCGGGTCCCACGTGATCAGCTTCTCCTGCGCGCAGGCTCGCAGGCCTGCCTGCCCGAGCGTGCGTCCGAGTCCCCCTCCGGCGCAGGCGCCCCACGGCCCGCGTGAGACCGTCGGCCCGGGCAGGTGGTCGTTGAGCCAGACCATGCCCGCCCTCAGCTCCCTGGCGATCCGTATCCCCTGGTAGCGGTCCGAGGTCCAGACTGAGGCTCCGAGCCCGAAGTCGCTTGCGTTCGCGAGCCGGATGGCCTCGTCGACGCTGTCGACCGGGACCACTGTCATGACCGGTCCGTCGATCGGCTCGCTCATGATCCGCATGTCCTCGCTCACGCCGGTCAGGACCGCGGGCGCGTAGAAGCTGCCGGCGGCGCACCCCGCGGGGCTCACCGGGCCGCCGCAGTGAAGGCTCGCGCCCGCCCTCACAGCCTCCTCCACGAGCGATGAGACATGCGCGACGCGCCGCTCGGACGCCAGCGGACCCACCTGTGTCCGGGGGTCGGCGGGATCCCCCACGCTCATCTCGCGTGCGCCGCTGAGCAGTCCGGACAGGAACCGCTCGTACACCTCGCGTGCGACGTAGATCCGCTCGACCGCTCCGCGCGCCTGTCCCGCGCCCGCGCATCCCGCCCACAGCGCGCCGGCGACCGCACGGTTCAGGTGCGCGTCGGCTAGCACCAGCATCGCGTCCTTGCCGCCGAGCTCGACCGTCACCTCCTTCTCGCGCGAGACGCATGCCCGCGCCACCACACGCCCCACCGCCGGCGACCCCGTGAACAGGATCTTCTCGGCTCTGGACTGCGCGAGCGCGATGCCGACATCCGGGCCGCCGTGCGCGATGCGCACGAGCCCCTCCGGCAGGCCGGCGCGCGCGAGGATGCGCGCGATCCGCTCACCGGCCAGGCACGCCCTCGCGGCGGGCTTGAAGACGACGGCGTTGCCCGCGAGCAGCGCCCCCGCGATCTGGCCGAGCGGCTGGGCGAACGGGGCGCTGCCCGCGCCGATCACGCCGACCACGCCATAGGGCTCATATGCGATCCGTGCGCGCTTGACGGGGGACATGGAACGGCTGATGCCGACCCTGCGTCCGCCGATCGTGTCCTCGCCGTCCTGGGCGATCCACATCAGCGCGTCGATCGCCGCGAGCAGCTCGAGCGCCGCGACCTCGCCGCGCGTGCGGCCCTGCTCGCGGGAGAGCTCGAGCAGGAGCTCGTCGAAGTCGTCGATGACCGACTGCGCCATCCGGCGCATGTATCTCGCGCGCTCCTTCACCCGCAGGAGCGCCCACAGCGGCTGGACCCTCGCAGCGGCCTGAACGAGCTCGTCCACACGCTCGGGCGCCGTCCGGTTCACCCTGCCGAGCACCGCACCCGTCGCCGGGTTGTGCGAGACAAGCTCCTCCTGCTCCACCACAGCGCTCATGAGGGGGGATTATCGTCGCTCAGGCCACGGGCGCGGCGTATCCCCTGAAGGCGCCGCGCGAGATCGGCCTCGGCGTCGTCGGGCTCGTAGAACCGGGCGCCCTCGACCGAGCGCGGCAGCAGCGGCGCAGAGTTCACATGACCTGGGCTGAGGTGGGGATTCTCGTACGCCGCGTGTGCCTGCCCCGGCCTGGGCCCGGAGCGCAGGGACGGCGGCACATCGCCCGCGCCGTGTCCGCGCACATGCTCCTGGGCTGCGGAAAGCGCCCGGCCCGCCGCATCGGACTTCGGTGCCAGCGCGAGGTAGATGGCGGTCTGCGCAAGCGCGTACCGTGCCTCCGGCAGCCCCACGTGCTCCACCGCCGCGGCCGCCGCGGTTGCGATCCCCAGTGCCGCGGGGTCCGCGTTGCCGATGTCCTCGGAGGCGAGGATGATCATTCGCCGCACGATGAAACGGGGGTCCTCTCCTCCCTCGAGCATCACGGCCAGGTAGTAGAGCGAGGCGTCCGGGTCGGACCCGCGGGTCGCCTTGATCCACGCGGATATGTAGTCGTAGTGGCGGTCTCCGCCCTTGTCGTAGAGGACCGCGCGGCGCTGTAGCGCGTCCTGCGCGAGCTCGAGCGTGACGGGGCCCGCAGCGGTCTCCGCAGCGAGCTCCAGTGCGTTCAGGGCCGTGCGCGCGTCGCCTTCGCAGCGCGCCGCGAGGAACTCGACGGCACGCTGCTCGACGTCGATCTCCTCGCCGGCGGCGTGCCGCAGCACCGTTTCGATCTCGTGGTCCGTGAGGGCGCTCAGCGCATACACGCGCATCCGGGACAGCAGCGCGCCGTTGACCTCGAACGCCGGGTTCTCGGTCGTCGCGCCGATCAGCGTGAGCAGCCCGTCCTCCACGGCCGGGAGCAGCGCATCCTGCTGCGCCTTGTTGAACCGGTGGATCTCGTCGAGGAACAGGACGGTCCCTCCACCGCCGCTCTGGCGTCTGTGGGAGGCACGCTCGATCACGGCCCGCACCTCCGCGCGCCCCGCGTCGACGGCGCTGAGCTCCTCGTATGCGGCGCCCGAGGATGCGCCCACGATGCGCGCCAGGGTCGTCTTGCCGGAACCCGGGGGACCGTGAAGGAGCATCGAGTGCACCCGGCCCTGCTCGATCGCGGAGCGCAGCGCCGAGCCGGGGCCGAGGAGGTGCTCCTGGCCGACGAAGCCGCGCAGGTCCGTTGGCCGCGCCCGCGCCGCCAGGGGCCGGGCCGCCTGTGGAACGTCCTGCGCCGGCCCTCCGGAGGCGCCGGGATCCTCGTCGAAGAGGGTGTCCATCGAATGAGTATTGCCCTTGCGGGGCAGTGGGTATGTGCTGCCCCCCACGGGAGGTGGCGGTATCCGGGCGTCGAACGTATAAATTCTGTTAACCACGCCAACCACAGACCCAACATCCCAAGGACAGGGGCGCCGCCGTGGGCGCGACTGAGATCCTGCCGTCGGGCGGGTACGGGGGCTCCCTGGAGTTCCTTGACAGCGGCGGCGACGTCGCGGCCCGCTCCCCCACACAGCTGTTCTGGCGCAGGTTCCGCCAGGACCGGGTGGCGCTCATCTCCGGTGGCTTCATCGTCTTCCTGATCGTGATCGCGATCTTCGCGCCGCTCGTCGTCAGTCTGCTGGGCCTGCCCGGACCGTATGTGCAGAACCTGAACCTCACGGACGCGTTCGGCTCGCCGCTCGGGCCGAGCTGGTCCCACCCGTTCGGCGTCGACGACCTCGGCCAGGACGTCATGTCCCGCGTCATCTACGGCACGCGCGTGTCGCTCGAGGTAGGGATCATCGGGACCGGGATCGCCACGACGATCGGCGTGACCGTCGGCATGCTCGCCGGCTACTACCGGGGCTGGGTCGACACGCTGCTCTCGCGCACCACGGATGTCTTCCTCTCGATACCGATCCTGCTCCTCGGGCTGGGTATCGGAGCTGCGTGCGCGGTCAAGGGCTGCGTCTACAACATCATCCAGCCTGGGCTGGGCGTCGTGATCTTCCTGATCGCGCTCGCGACATGGCCGTTCATGGCGCGGATCGTGCGGGGGCTCGTGCTCTCGCTGCGCGAGCGCGAGTTCGTTGAGGCCTCCCGTGCGCTAGGCGCATCGGACGCCAGGATCATGTTCCGGGAGATCCTCCCGAACCTCGCCGCGCCGATCATCGTCTACGCGAGCCTGCAGGTCCCGTTCAACATCCTCTACGAGGCGGCCCTTTCCTTCCTGGGAGTCGGCATCCGCCCGCCGACCGCCAGCTGGGGGCAGATGATCGCGCAGGCGACCCCCACGTTCAACACGGCGTGGTGGTACATGGTCTTCCCGGGCGCGGCACTGGTACTCACCGTGCTGGCCTTCAATCTGCTGGGGGACGGGCTGAGGGACGCCTTGAACCCAAGAAATGCCTCATGAAGGGGCACATGATCAACAACACAGGAGGCGTCTTGATGAGGTCCGTGAGACCCGTGGCAGCCGCAGTGCTGCTGGCAATACTCGGATTGGTGGTCGCAGCGTGCGGCTCCAGCTCGAGCAGCAGCACGTCCAGCGGCACGACAGAATCACTCAGCACCGGCGGGTTTCAGAGCCCGACCACCGAGTCGCTGACCGGGGGCAAGAAGGGGGGGACACTTCAGGTCCTCCAGGAAACGGACTTCGAACACCTCGACCCAGGGATCGCCTACTACTCGCTCGACTACACGGTCGTGTTCGCAACCCAGCGGCCGCTGTACTCGAACAAGCCGAACACGGCTAGCGAAGCGAGCCCTGACATGGCGTCCGGGCCGCCGGAAATCTCCTCCGACAACAAGCAGATAACGGTCCACATCCGCGAAGGCATCCACTACAGCCCGCCGGTGAACCGTGAAGTCACCGCCGAAGACGTCGCCTACGCAATCGAGCGCGGCGCCAACCCGAACGTGGCGAACCCCTACATCCAGTCCTACTTCCAGGCTGTTGAAGGCATCCCGAAGGCGACAGGCGGACCCGTGGCGGGCATAACGACGCCCAACAAGCACACGATCGTCTTCAAACTCACCGAACCGAAGGCGCAGCTCGTCGCAGACGCGCTCGTGCTGCCGCTGACGGCGGCGGTGCCGAAGGAATACGCCGAAAAATTCGACAAGAACAAGCCGTCGGACTACGCGAACTACCAGGTCGCGACCGGTCCGTACATGCTCAAGAACGAAGCGTCGGGCAAAGTGCTCGGCGTCGGCTACGTGCCAGGCAAGTCGGCGACGCTGGTGCGCAACCCGAACTGGCGGGCGGCGACCGACATCCGGCCGGCCTACCTGAACGAAATCGACATCAAGATCGGCGGGACCAACGCGGTCATCGGCCGTCAGGTCCTCGAAGGCACGAACGTCGTCGAGAGCGAACCGCCGGCGCAGTCGATCGTCAAGCTCGCGTACGAAAAATTCAAGACGCAGCTTGAGATCTCACCGGGCGCCGGCAGCCACTACATCGGCGTGAACAACAAGGTCGGGCCGTTCTCCAACATCAACCTCCGCAAGGCCTTCTGGGCCGCGCTGAACAGGACGGCGATGAACAAGGCGCGCGGCGGCTCGCTCGTGACGAATGTCGCCACGCACTTCATCTACCCGACGATCACCGGGTTCGAACAGGCCGGTGGCCTGAAGGGCCCGACGGGCCCCGGTTTCGAATTCAACGAACACCCCGAAGGCGACCAGGCGCTCGCCGAAAAATACATCCAGAAGGCCGGATACCCGACGGGCAAGTACACCGGCGGCGAAACTGTCCAGATCGTCGGCGCGAAGGGTAACCCCGCCGAACAGGACGCGGAAATCGTCAACCAGACCCTCAAGAACCTGGGCTTCACGACGAAGCTCACGCTCGTGGAAACGGCGACGATGTACGCGAAGTACTGCAACGTTCCGAAAGAAGAGATCGACGTCTGCCCGAACGTCGGCTGGATCGCCGACTTCGCGGACCCGCAGACGGTGCTGAACATCACGTTCAACGGCAAGTTCATCAACCCCACCGGCAACGTCAACTGGGGCCAGACGAACGTGCCGAAAATCAACGCGGCGATGACGGCTGCCGAATCGGTCAACGGAACGGGCGCGCGTGCCAACGCGTGGGCGGCGATCGACAAGGAACTCGTCGAAAACGCCGCTGCGATCCCGTTCGACTGGGACAAGCAGGCGAACATCGAGGGAAGCGAAGTGGCGGGTGTCGGCCAGCTCTGGAACGTGGGTTCCTGGGACTACAGCTGGACGTCGCTGAAATAGGAAGGACGCAGAGACGGGCGGCAACTGGGGCCCCGCGGGGGCGGGGCCCCAGAGCCGTGACAGCCAACCGCCGGCCGCAGGGGGCGCGGCGTGAAAGCACAAGCGACCTGACAATGACCCCGACCATCTACAGAGAGATCTAGGAACGGATACCGGTGGCCGGGTACGTCATTCGCAGGATCCTCTGGGGCATAGCGCTGCTGATCATCGTGTGCGCCCTGACGTTCGTGTTCTTCAGGGTCATCCCGACGGGCAACCCGGCGCTGCTGCGAGCCGGCCGCGACCCGACGAAGGGGCACGTGCAGGAAATCGAAAAGGTCCTCGGGCTGAACAAATCGCTTCCCGCCCAGTTCTGGGAATACCTGAAGGGCGTCTTCCTCCACGGGAACCTCGGCTACAGCTACTACAGCAACGAGTCGGTCCGCTCGCTCATCGCTGAAAGGCTGCCGGCGACGATCTCCCTCGCGGTCGGTGCCGCGATCATCTGGGTCGGGAGCGGCCTGGCGGTCGGGATCATCTCGGCCCTCAGGCGCAAAACCGTGATGGACCGCGCCGCGATGGGCACGGCGCTGCTGCTGGTGTCGGCGCCGGAATTCTGGCTCGGGCTGATCGTCCTGTTCCTGTTCGCCGACGACATCGGGAAGTTCAAGATCTTCCCCGGGGCCGGGAGCTACGTGGGGCTCACGTCCGATCCATGGAAATGGTTCACGTCGCTGATCCTGCCGTGGTTCGTGCTCGCGGCGAGCGGCGCCGCGGTGTACGCGCGCCTGATGCGCGGGAGCCTGATCGAGACCATGAACGAGGACTACATCAGGACTGCGCGGGCGAAGGGCCTGAGTGAGAGACGCGTGGTGCGCCAGGGCGTTCGCGCGTCGATCAACCCGATCGTGACGCTCCTGGGCGTCGAACTCGGCGTCCTGCTCGGCGGCGCGGTGCTGATCGAGACGGTCTTCAACATCCCCGGGGTCGGCAGGCTCAGCTACACGTCGATCATCAACTCGGACTTCTCGGTCATCGAGGGCACCGTGCTGCTCGCCGCGATGTTCATCATCGTGGCGAACATAGTGGTGGACATCGCGTACGCGTATCTGGACCCGAGGGTGCGTTACTCGTGAGCACCGGCGAGCCGCTTCTGCGCGTCGAAAACCTCAAGGTGGATTTCCCCGGCGAAGACGGGGTGGTCCATGCCGTGGACGGCGTCAGCTACGAGGTGCACGAGGGCCGGACACTGGGCATAGTCGGCGAGTCGGGTTCCGGCAAGACCGTCTCGTCGCTGACGACCCTGGGGCTGACCCGCCGGCAGGGCGCGGTCATCTCGGGGAAGATCATGTTCGACGGGCGTGATCTCGTGACCCTGCCCGAAGACGAGCTGCGCTCGATCCGGGGTAACGACATAGCGATGATCTTCCAGGACCCGCTCTCCTCGCTGCACCCGCTCTACAGGGTCGGGGACCAGCTCGTCGAGGCGGTGCGCGCCCACCGCGAGATGTCCAAGCAGCACGGCTCGCGAGAGGGCGGTCGAGCTGCTCGGCCTCGTCGGCATACCAGACCCCCGCCGGCGTGTGGACGAGTACCCGCACGAGTTCTCCGGAGGCATGCGCCAGCGCGCGATGATCGCGATGGCGCTTATGAACGACCCGAAACTGCTGATCGCGGACGAGCCCACGACCGCGCTCGACGTGACCGTGCAGGCGCAGATCCTCGCGCTCATGGAACGGCTGCAGAGCGAGCTCGGCATGGCGATCATGATCATCACCCACGATCTCGGCGTGGTGGCCGAGATGGCCGACGACATAGCGGTCATGTACGCCGGGCGGATAGTGGAGACCACCACCGCCGAGCGGCTCTTCTCCGCGCCGGAGCACCCGTACACATGGGGCCTGCTCAGGTCGATCCCCACGATGGAGGGCTACACGTGGGGTCTGATGAAGGCGATGGCGAGCGAGGGGCCGCCCGGACGCCAGGACCTCGTCCCGATCCCCGGGACCCCGCCGAGCCTCATCAACCCGCCGTCCGGTTGCCACTTCCATCCCCGCTGCCCCTATTCCCAGCCCGAACATACGCGCGTGGACCCGCCGCTCGAACCCGTCCCCGGGGGCGAGCACCACCAGGTCGCCTGCCTGCTCGAGTCGGATATCCGCCGCAGGCTGTGGGAGCAGCTGCGCGCCGGACAGACGCCCGCGGAGGCGATCGCCGAGGTCGAGATGCCCGAGGCGCCGCTGTGAGCCCCCTGATAGAGGTCCGGGACCTCACCAAGCACTTCCCGATCACCCGCGGGATCCTGGTCCAGCACAAAGTCGGCGCCGTCAAGGCGGTCGACGGCGTGAGCTTCGACGTCAACAGCGGCGAGACGCTCGGGATCGTCGGCGAGAGCGGATGCGGCAAGAGCACGACCGCGCGGCTCATGATGCGGCTGCTCGACAGCACCTCCGGCGAGATCCGCTTCGAAGGCCAGGACATCACCGCCCTCGAGGGTTCGGACCTGAAGGCCGTGCGCCGCGAGATGCAGATGATCTTCCAGGACCCCTTCTCGTCGGTGAACCCCCGCAAGACGGTCGGTTCCATCATCGGCGAGCCGTTCGCCATACACAAGCTCTACAAGGGGGCCGGCGAACGCAAACGCGAGGTGCAGGACCTGATGGAGCTCGTCGGGCTGAACCCCGAGCACTACAACCGCTATCCGCACGAGTTCTCAGGCGGCCAGCGCCAGCGCATCGGCGTGGCGCGCGCGCTCGCGCTCAAACCGAAGGTGCTGATCGCGGACGAGCCCGTTTCGGCGCTCGACGTGTCGATCCAGGCGCAGGTGCTGAACCTCCTGCGCGACCTCCAGCGCACGCTCGGCCTGACGGTCGTGTTCATCGCACACGACCTTTCGGTGGTCCGCCACATGTGCGACCGTGTAGCGGTCATGTACCTCGGGAAGATCGTCGAGGTCGGAAAGAGCGACGCGCTGTACGACTTCCCGCGCCACCCCTACACCGGGGCCCTGCTGGCGGCGGTCCCGGTCGTCGATCCCTCGCGGCACGGCACCAAGCGCAGGCTGCTGACCGGTGACGTCCCGAGCCCGGCGAACCCTCCGGTTGCGTGCCGGTTCCACACGAGGTGCCCGAAGGCGCAGGAGGACTGCTCGCAGGTGGAACCCCCCCTTCAGGAGGGCGGTTCGGGCACCGTCGTCGCCTGCCACCACAAGATGACCCGCGAGGAGGTCGCGGAGATCGGTGTGAGCTGGGGATGAGCGCCGCCGATCCACAGAGCGAGACCGAGCGGCTGCTTGCGGGGCTGATCGGCTTCAACACGGTCAATCCGCCCGGCAACGAGCGGCCGGCCCAGGAGTTCCTGGCGGAGCATCTCAGCAGCGCGGGCTTCGAGTGCGAGCTCCTCGGCGCCGAGCCCGGCCGCCCGAATCTCGTCGCACGGCTGCGCGGCGCGGCGCCGGGGCCGACCCTCTGCTACCTCGGGCATGTCGACACGGTCCTCGCGGACGCGTCCGAGTGGACGCATGACCCATGGTCCGGTGCGGTCGCCGACGGTTTCATGTGGGGGCGCGGAGCCCTCGACATGAAGTCGCAGGTCGCAGCAGAGGTTGCCGCGGCCGCTGAGCTCGCACGCTCCGGCTGGCGTCCCGCGTCCGGCGAGCTGCTGATCGTCTCGGTCGTCGACGAGGAGACCGGCGGCGAACTCGGGGCACAGTGGATCACCGAGACACACCCTGAGAAGGTGCGCTGCGACCTGCTCATCAACGAGGGCGGGGGCGGAGTGTTCGAGTACGCCGGCACACGCTGCTACGGGGTCTGCTGCGCGGAGAAGGGCGTGTTCCGCTTCACGATCACCACCGACGGCGTCGCGGGCCACGCGTCGATGCCCGGCATGGGCGAGAACGCGCTGCTGAAGATGGGCCCGGTCCTGGACCGGCTCGCGGCGCGCCAGCCCGCATACCGTCTCACCGACGAGCCGCGCGCGTTCCTGGCCGGCATCGGAGAGGATCCGCAGGATCCCGCAGCGTCGGTAGCACGCCTGCGGGAGAGCGACCCGCGCCTGGCGACGATGTTCGAGCCGATGCTCGGCGTCACGTTCACCCCGACCCGCATACGCGCCTCGGAGAAGATCAACGTGATCCCGAGCCGCACCGAGCTGCGGGTCGACTGCCGGGTCCCGCCGGGGCTCGGCGAGCAGGAGGTGCTCGACGGGGTCCGGGAAGTGCTCGGGGAGCCCGACGGCAGATGGAGGCTCGACTTCACCGAGCAGGTCGTCGGCAACCGCTCGCCCGTGCAGTCAGAGCTGATGGACACCATCTCCGCGTGGGTCGGCGAGCGCGACCCCGGCTCGCGGGTCGTGCCCGTCGTGCTCCCCGGGTTCACCGACTCGCGCCATTTCCGCCTCGCGTTCCCGGACTGCGTCGCCTACGGCTTCTTCCCGCACCGGCACCAGTCGATGCTCGAGAGCGCGCCCCTGGTTCACGGCGCGGACGAGCGGATAGACCTGCGCGACCTCGCGTTCGCGACAGAGCTCTACAGGGACCTCGCGGTCCGCATTCTCGGCTGAACGCCGGCAACGGCTCGACAATCCGGGCTCGAGCACCCATAATGCTCAGTGGATGCCACGGATGGTGCGATTGGAGAGTGCTGGCGAATGGGCGCCGTAATCACCTCTGAAACGACTGGGAGCACGGCCGCTGCGCACACCGCCGCGCCGACGAGCACGACGGTCGTGCACACGACGCCCGCGGTCAGCCACGCCGCGGCGATCGCGGCAGCCCATCACGCGGCGATCGTCGACGCCCACGCGGCCGCCGCTGCCGCCGCCGAACCGTCCTTCACGCAGCAGCTGCAGACCTGGGCGCTGAACTGGGAGCCCGTCGTCGCGATCCTGTTCTTCGGCGCGCTGATCTTCATCATGTGGCGGACCCTGAAGGTGATGCCGCGGGTCAAGCCGCAGAGGATCAAGCCGACATCGGGCCAGTCGGTCAGCTTCGCCGACATCGCCGGGGTGGACGAGGCGAAGGCGGAGCTCTCGGAGATCGTCGAGTTCCTGCGCGAACCCAAGTCGTTCCATGCCCTCGGTGCGAAGGTGCCGAAGGGAATCCTGCTCCACGGGCCTCCGGGGACCGGCAAGACGCTCCTCGCGAAGGCCGTCGCGACCGAGTCCGGCGCGCAGTTCTTCGCGCAGTCAGCCGCGTCGTTCGTCGAGATGTTCGCCGGCCTCGGAGCGGCGAGGATCCGCCGCCTCTTCGCCGTCGCCCGCAAGCACGAACCGGCGATCATCTTCATCGACGAGCTCGACGCCGTCGGCGGCCGCCGCGGCAACGACATCTCGGGTGAGAAGGACCAGACCCTCAACCAGCTGCTGGTGGAGATGGACGGCTTCGACACGAGCGGCCGCGTGGTCGTGATCGCAGCGTCGAACCTGCTGGAGAAGCTCGACCCCGCGCTGCTGCGCCCCGGGCGCTTCGACCGCCAGGTCTTCGTCGTCCCGCCCGACGTGAAGGGCAGGCTCGGGGTGCTCGAGGTGCACACCCGCGACAAGCCGCTGGAAAACGTCGACCTGAACCTGGTGGCACAGCAGACGAGCGGCCTCACGGGGGCGGACCTCGCGAACATCTGCAACGAGGCCGCGATCTTCGCCACGCGCCGGGGCGCGAGGGCGATCGCGATCCAGGATTTCGACTCGGCCCTGGAGCGCGTGATCGCGGGTGTGCAGTCCAAGCGCGTCCTCAACGAGCACGAGAAGCGGGTTGTCGCCTACCACGAGGCCGGGCATGCCCTGTGCGGCGAGCTCCTCCCGTCGGTCGACCGCGTCCACCGGATCTCGATCGTCCCCCGCGGACGGGCGCTGGGCTACACGCTGAACCTGCCTGCTGAGGACCGTTACCTGAAGACGCGCGAGGAGCTCCTGGACTACATGACGGTGCTGCTCGGAGGCCGCGTCGCCGAACAGATCGTGTTCGGCGCGATAACGACCGGTGCCTCCGACGACCTGAAGCGCGTCGCCGACATCGCCCACTCGATGGTGCATGACTTCGCGATGAGCACCGGCGGCGTGGGGCGCTCCCCCGACGGCGACGTGAGAATCTCCGAGACCACGCTTCGCCTGCGCGACGAGGAGCGACAGGACCTGGTGGAAGAAGCACGCCGGGCGGCGCAGAAGATGATCACCTCCCACCGCCGGCAGCTCGACGCGTTCGCGAACGAGCTGCTCGAGAACGAGGTGCTCGAGAGAGACTCGATCGAACGGATCATGGACGGGGTTCCCCGTCTCGAGCGCGCGCCCGGCATCGGGCTCCGTGTCGTCGCCGCGGTTCCAGCCAGCCACCCCGCGAGCAAGCCCGCCCCGATCCCGCTGCCCTCGCCCGGCGAGGAGACCGAGGACCGGCGGCTATAGACTGCGGCTCATGTTCAGCCGCATCGATCACATCGGCGTCGCGGTGCAGGAGATCGACCCCGCGCTGGAGCTCTACCGCGAGGACTTCGAGCTGGTGCTCGTGCACCGCGAGGTCGTCGAGGAGCAGGGGGTCGAGGCGGTGCTCCTGGACGTCGGCGAGAACCATGTCGAGCTGCTCGCGCCGCTCGGCCAGGACACACCCGTCGGCAAGTTCCTGGCACGCCAGGGACCCGGGCTCCACCACGTCGCCTACCAGGTCACCGACATCGACGCCGCGCTCGCCAAGCTTAAGGAGGACGGAATGCAGTTGATCGATCAGGAGCCGCGGACCGGCATACGCGGGTCGCGCGTCGCCTTCCTGCACCCGCGCGCCACCGCCGGCGTGCTCACCGAGATCGTCGAGCCCGCCACCGGGGCAGGTGGTCACTGATGGCCTCCGCCGCGCGCCGCGTCAGCATCGGCTTTCAGGGCGGGCAGGTGCTCGCAGCCCGGATCAGCGACGAGGAGCTCAGCTCGCTGACGAAGGCGCTCGGCACCGCTGCCTGGCACGAGATCAAGAGCGAGGACGGGCCGCTGCGCGTGGACCTCGGACAGGTCGTCTACGTGAGCGCGGACAGCGACGAGCCCCGCGTCGGCTTCGGCTAGGACCGCCTCCGGGCAGCGCGCGCCACGCACGGCCGCCGCGCATGCCCCCGGCCCCGACATCCAGTTGCAGTCCACCAAGACCAACCTCGACGCGCGGATGCTCGAAGTGATCCGCACCCGCTGGCACACCCCGGCGCTCGAGCGCGCCGCCGCCGGGTATTCCAAGCTCGGCGAGCATGGCGCGCTGTGGCTCGCGATCGGCGGGGCCGGCGGGGCCCTGGACCGAGAGCGCCGGGCATCCTGGCGTTCGGCGGCCGCCACCGTCGCAGGCACATATGTGCTGAACACGGCGATCAAGCTCGTGGTCAGGCGCCGCCGGCCGCAGCTGCCCGGACTGCCTGCGCTGACGAGCACACCCACCGCCCTCAGCTTCCCCAGCGCGCACACCGCGACGGGTTTCGCCGGCGCGTTCGCCTACTCCCGGCTGGGTATCCCCCGCACCGTGGTCTACGCCCTAGCCGTGAGCCTCGCGCTCTCACGTCTGTATCTCGGGGTCCACTACCCGTCCGACATCCTCGCGGGGGCGCTGCTCGGGACGGCGGTCGCCGCGGCGCGAGGGGCAGGGACGTCATGAGCACGCGCATCGGGATCGTGGGCATGCCGAACGCGGGGAAGTCCTCGCTGTTCAACGCGCTCACCAAAGCCGGTGCGGAGGCCGCCAACTACCCGTTCACCACGATCGAGCCGAATGTCGCGGTGGTGCCCGTCCGGGATGAGCGCCTGGAAGAGGTCGCTGAGACGGTGGGGGCGTCGGAGATCGTGTGGGACACGATCGACTTTCACGACATCGCGGGCCTGGTCGCGGGAGCACACGAGGGTGAGGGGCTGGGCAACAGGTTCCTGGCGAACATCCGCGAGACCGACGCGATCGTCCACGTCGTAAGGGCGCACGGGGATGAGAACGTCGTGCACCCCGAGGGCCGAGTCGATCCGCTCGCGGACATCGAAACGATCGAGACCGAGCTAGTGCTGGCCGACCTCGAGCAGGCCGAGCGAAGGGTTGACCGCGTCGCCAAACAGGCCAAAGGCGGAGACCGCGTCGCGATCGCCGAGGAGGCATGGCTGCGAGCGGTCATCGCCGAGCTGCAGGCGGGGCGTCCCGCGCGCACGATCCCGGTGCCGGAGCAGGCACCGAACGCCGCACGCGACTTGGGTGCGCTGTCCAGCAAGCCGGTCCTGTTCGTCGCGAACGTCGACGAGGGCTCGAGCGAGGTGCCCGAGGCGATCGCCGAGCACGCGGCGTCGCAGGGGCGCGGGGGTCGTCGCGGTCTCCTCGCGGATCGAGTCCGAGCTCGCCGAGCTCGAGGACGAGGACGCCCAGGCGATGCGCGAAGAGCTCGGCGTCAGCGAGTCCGGGCTGCAGAGCGTCGTGCGAGAGGCCTTCTCCCTGCTGCAGCTGATCGCGTTCTTCACGGCCGGTGAGGCGAAGCCCGCCCAGTGCTGGCATCTGCGACGCGGCCTCACCGCGTGGCATGCCGCAGGGCAGATCCACACCGACATCCAGAAGGGGTTCGTTCGCGCGGAGGTGATCGGCTGGCGCGAGCTCGTCGACGCAGGTGGCTACGCCGGCGCGCGCGACCGAGGAACGCTCAGGCTCGAGGGGCGCGACTACGTGATGGCCGACGGCGACGTGATCACCGTCAAGTTCACGCCGTAGCCAGGCCCCGCAGGCGCTCGGCGAGCCCTGCCATGCCGAGCTCCGCCGCTGCGTCCGCGCCGCCGGCGAAGTCCGTCGGCGCGTCGTGCGGAAGCGTCACGTCGAACCGCTGGAGCTCTGCGATCTCCTTGAAGGCCCGCAGCTGCGCCTCGTTCTCGATGAGGGCGGCCGCGATCCGCGGCCGGATCGCGGGGTCGCCGCGGCCCGCCGCCGCGAGCACCGCGTCCAGCGAGCCGTGCTCGCGCAGAAGGGAGGCGGCGGTCTTCGCGCCCACCCCCGGCGCGCCGGGCAGCCCGTCCGACGGGTCGCCCCGCAGCGCGATCAGGTCGGGCACGAGCTCGGGGCCGATGCCGTAGATCTCGCGGACCTCCTGCGGCCCGATCTCCACCGTCGGCTCCCCGCCGCGCATCTGCATGACGGAGACGGCGGCGGAGACCGCGCCGTACATGTCGCGGTCGCCGCTGAGGATCAGCGCGCCGCCGCCGCGGTCCTGCTCGGCGAGCGCGAACGAGAACATCACATCGTCGGCCTCGAGGTCCTCGCTGGAGGCATTCGTCCAGCCGAGGCTCGCCAGCAGGCCCGGTGCGAGCGCCCACTGGCC
This sequence comes from uncultured Solirubrobacteraceae bacterium, assembly GCA_963740075.1. Taxonomy (GTDB): domain Bacteria; phylum Actinomycetota; class Thermoleophilia; order Solirubrobacterales; family Solirubrobacteraceae; genus Palsa-744. The sequence goes on from CAVUCP010000002.1 coordinate 399,782, forward strand.
TGCGAGCTCCGCCGGCATCGGGTCGCGGTGGGCGTGGTAGGGCGGGTAGAGCCCGACGCGGTAGGAGGCCTCCTCGGCACCCATGCAGGCCACGACGGCCCTGACCTCTCGCCGGCTCGCGTCGATGGCGGCGAGGATGGCGTTGACGGTTCCCAGCAGGGCGTTGACCGGCCGCCCGCCGGCGCCCCTGATCGATTTGGGCAGCGCGAAATATGAGCGGTAGAGGAGCCACGGCACGTCGGCCAGGAGCAGGCGACGGGTCTGCATGCGCCAAGCCTAAGGGCCGCACGCGGCGCGCGGGCGTCAGCCCTCGAGCATCCAGCAGTCTTCGGTCCACAGGAAGTGGTTGGGCCCGGCGAGCAGCGGGGTCGCGAGCGCCAGCCGCGCGGAGTTGCCGTGGACGATCACGGCGGCGTCTGTGATCGCGCGCGCCTGGCGGCGCAGCGCCGACCTCGCTGCGGGGCGCCTGAGAAGGGCGGCGAACCGTGCATCGAGCCGCTCCGCGCAGGTGCGGCCGTGGATGCTCACGCGCAGCGGAGCGTTCAGGACCGCACAGGCCGCTTCCCCGCTCCCGCTGAGCTCGGCCTCCACGAAGCGCGAGGCGGCGCTGCGCACCCAAGCGATCTGCCCAGGCGTGCCGACCGAGCGCTCGGCGCTCGCGCCGGCGACGGGGAGCAGCACCGCGATGCAGGCGAGCGCGGACACCAGGAGCGGGAACCTCATGGCAGCAGTATCGGCACCGGACAGGACGCGCACCAGTGCTCCGCGCCCCATCCGCCGGGCGAATGGACGACTGTCGGAGGTGGCGTGCGGGCGCTCACCCGGCGCTCGAGCCGCCGGTCACGCCGACCTTCGAGGCTCCGGCGGAAGGCGCGGATACCACAGGTCCCCCCGTCGGGGTCGCCGGCGTCGGCGCGGGCTTCGGTGTGTGCACGGGTGTCGTCTTCGCGGTCGAATGGGAGCTGCGGTCGGGCTCTCGTGTGACCTTCTTGCCGTTCTTGACGCTGAAATAGGCCCACGAGCTCTGGAGGCCGAGGAGCGACGCGAGTTCGGGCCCGGTGATCGGTGCTCGAGCCGCCCGAGCCGAGCACGTTGACGGAGACGATCCTCGGGGACACGCCGCGGGTGAGCACTTCGATACCGCGGAACGAACCCTTGAACAGCCCGCTCAGGAGTTTCCCGGCTGCGCCGAAGCTCATGCTCACCTTCCAGCTGCTGACGCTCGGTTCTTCGTACTGGTCGGTGACGCCGCGCAGCCACGGCTCGGGCGTGGAGCCTATGAACGAGTCCTCGATGTTCTCGGTCATTCCGCCCGAGCTCGAGAAGAAGTACGTGGCGGCAGGCTTGCCCGCGTATGTCACGACCTGCCCGGCGGTCGCGGCGACCGCGGCGTTCGGTCGCCGCTGTTTCCGCGGCCACGCCCAGATACATCTGCGAGCGCGTGTCGGAGTAGACATCGAACCGCTGTCCTCCGGCGTCGCTCGTCAACGCGTACGTCCGGCTCGCGATCGCCTGGGCCTCCAGCGCCGCCAGCGGCCACGACGACGGCATCTCGGCCGCACGACCCCGCGCACGTATCGTTCGATCGGCAGCTTGACCACCTTCGACCCGACGAGCACCTTGATGGTCGTGCCCGCCGGCGCCTGCCGAGCGCCGTTCCCGTGTAGTAGTGGGCGAGGATCTGCTGGTAGCTCCAGCCGTGCTTGGCGTAGCCGAGCGCCCCTACTGGCTCATGCCGACGCCGTGGCCGTCGCCCGCGCCTTCGATGATCAGCGTCGACGCGCCCGCGGGCGCCGCGAGCAGCGCGAGGCCGAAAGGGCCGCGACGGCGAGGGGGCCAGCGCGCCCGCGAAGGTCTTGCGACCCCACGGGCGGTGGTAGATTGCCCGCATGGCAAAGGCCGGCGCGAACAGCGGTGAAGAGAACGCACGATCACGGCGTCCGGGGCGAGGTGCTCCCATACGCTTCTGGGTCGGGCATGCGTGCTGACATGGTGAACCCTGCACGATGACTGGCGCGCCAGCGCGAGCGCGCCGTACTGGACAATGTACCGACCGAGCTGTTCATCGGTGGCCGGTGGAGGCCGCCACCGGCGGCGGCACGCTGGCGGTCGAGGACCCCGCCACCGGGGAGCCGCTCATCGACGTCGCCGACGCGCAGCCCGAGGATGCGCTCGCCGCACTCGACGCGGCCGCCGGGGCACAGGCCGAGTGGGGCGTCTATGCGCCGCGCGAGCGCGGCGAGATCCTGCGCCGCGCCTACGAGGCGATCATCGACCAGGCGGAGGAGCTCGCGCTGCTGATGACGCTCGAGATGGGCAAGGCGCTCGCCGAGTCACGCGCGGAGATCACCTACGCCGCCGAGTTCTTCCGCTGGTTCTCCGAGGAGGCCGTCCGCATCCACGGCCGCTACATGGTCAGCACGACCGGCAAGGGGCGGATCCTCACGATGCGCCAGCCCGTCGGGCCGTGCGTGTTCGTGACGCCGTGGAACTTCCCGACCGCGATGGGCACACGCAAGATCGGCCCCGCGATCGCGGCAGGGTGCACGATGGTCGTAAAGCCCGCCCAGCAGACACCGCTGTCGATGCTCGCGCTCGCGAAGATCCTGCAGGACGCCGGCCTGCCCGACGGTGTCCTGAACATCATCACCGCCAAGCGCTCCGGTGCGGTCATCCAGCCGCTGCTCGAGGATCCGCGCACACGCAAGCTGTCGTTCACCGGATCGACAGAGGTCGGGCGCACGCTCATCCAGCAGGCCGCCGGACAGGTCCTGCGGGTCTCAATGGAGCTCGGAGGAAACGCGCCGTTCCTCGTCTTCCAGGACGCCGACCTGGACGCGGCCGTCGAGGGCGCGATGCTCGCGAAGATGCGCAACGTCGGCGAGGCATGCACGGCCGCCAACCGCTTCTACGTTCACGAGTCCGTCGCGCAGGAGTTCACGGCAAAGCTGACCCAGCGCATGGAGCGCACTGAAGGTCGGCCGCGGCACCGAGGGTGATGTCGAGATCGGGCCGCTGATCGACGAGGCCCAGCGCGGCAAGGTCGCGGAGCTCGTGACGGACGCCGTCGAGAAGGGCGCGAGCGTCGCCGTAGGCGGAGCGCAGGTCGACGGCCCCGGCTACTTCTTCCAGCCGACGGTTCTTGCCGACGTGCCGGCGGGAGCGAGGCTACTGAACGAGGAGATCTTCGGGCCCGTCGCGCCTGTCGCGACCTTCTCAACCGAGCAGGAGGCGATCGAGTCCGCGAACAGGACGGAGTATGGGCTCGTGGCGTATGTCTTCACGCAGGACCTCGAGCGGGCCTTCAGGGTCTGCGAGGCGCTCGACACGGGCATGATCGGCCTCAACCAGGGGATCGTGTCCAACGCCGCAGCTCCGTTCGGCGGCGTCAAGCAGTCAGGCTTCGGCCGCGAGGGCGGCTTCGAGGGCATCCAGGAGTACCTGGAGACGAAGTACGTCGCACTGTCGCTATAGCGGGGATAGGCGGTAAGGCGCCCGAGTACCGAACGGCACCGCGAGTTGCGGCACGGACTACGGGGGATTTCGCTCGCTTCGCAACGATTACGGCCAGGGCGCGTCGCGCAGTTCGGTCCACGCCCATACGCGCAGACGACACTGCTTGACGTGCGGCGCCATCACCTGGGTGTCGGTGACGAAGCTCCCGCCTACCGTCCAGCCGTCTGGGTCGTCACTGATCCCAAGGTGCCGGAGAGCGTGCGGCACGTGATCCGTCAGCCACGCCACCCGCGCCTCGTGCTTGTCTGCAGCTGACGGTGGCTTCGCATCTGGCGCGAAGGTGGTTGCGAGCTCGTTTGCTAGCTCATGCGCCGTACGTGCACCCAGTAAGTCCTTCCCTCAACCGCGCCCGCGACACTGACCGCCGAGCGGCTCCAGACGACCGACGCGACCACGGACGTTCAAGCGCGCCGTGGGCTTGAAGCGCGCCGTGCCGTGGCTCATCGCAGGCCCTATACGGCACGCTCCCTGCCTGGTCTCGGCGAAGTTCTTTGCCTCGATGTGTGACACGCGAAAACTTCGCTTGGCCTGCTTAGGACGCCAGCCCTCGGCGCCAGTGCTGTCGGGTCCCAGGCCCGGCCGTGGACACCCACCCCCGCTACCGTCGTTGTTAACGCGCCACCTGCCTTCAGGAGCGCCGGAACAAGAACTTGTCACGCGGCTGCGACACCGCCGGCCAGGTACTCGCCGGACTGCGCGCAGAACAACGCGACCCAGGACACGGCGGACGAGCCGCTCGACTCCGCTGGAGCAAGAACGCCGCGCACCAGGCAGCGGCCAGGGCCTGGGTAGGCGAGCGGCCCGACCCAGCCGTCTTCTCCGTAGAGATCCTTACCGGGCTACGCCAGGTGCCAATCGGCGAGCTCGTCGCCGCGACCGGCCTGTCCGAGCACTACTGCTCGCTGATCCGGGCGGGCAAGCGTGTGCCGCACCCGCGGCACTGGCGGGCGTTCCGAGTTGCTGGAGCACGACCACCGCAGGCCTAAGCCGGGAGTGGAATCGAGCCCCGAACTTCGGTACCGCCGCTGGCACAGTGTGCGATCAGCGCCGATCCCCCGAGCTCCTCAACGCGTGCCCTTATGTTCCTTAGCCCGGCGCCGTTGCCCACCGACTCCAGGGTCGAAGCCTTCACCGTCGTCACGGACGACAAAAGAGAGCGCCTGACCGTCGCAGGTGAGGTCTACGTCGGCGCTGACACCGTCGCCGGCGTGCTTCTCGACGTTCTGGAGGGCCTCGAGACAACAGAAGTAGACGGCAGTTTCCACGTGCGGCTCGTACCGGGTGATGCCCGGGGCGTGCACGCGAACGCGCACTGGAGCGTTGTTCGCGACGGCGGTCAGCGCGTCACGAAGTCCGCGCTCGACGAGGATCGGGGGCGCAATGCCGTGCGAAACCGCCCGCAGCTCCTCGAGTGCTGCGTCGACGTCGCCGACCAGTTCGGTGTATATGGCGTCAGCACGACCTCGATCGCTGCCGCCGATCCTTCCAGCCGCGTTGAGCTTCATCCTCAAAGCGATGAGGCGCTGCTGGGTGCCGTCGTGCAGGTCACGCTCAATGCGACGTCTCTCATCGTCTACCGCCACGATTGTTCCTACTCGCTCGGCGGCCACAGCAGCTTCCAGGCCGTTCGTCTCGAGCGCCAGCACGGCGGTCGAAGCGAGGGCGTCCAGAAGCGCCGGGTGATCCAGAAGCGCGGGGTCGTGCTCCAGGGCCGCGACCGGCTCACCGTCCGCTGTAGCTACATACGTGATTGCGCGGTCTGCGTCCTTGTCCGCGAGCGAGACGACCAAGCCGTCGGCCCCAGCGTATGAGCCGGCCTCTGGTAGCCAATAGGCGACCCTGAGCGTGGGGTCATCGAGAGCGCGTGCCATGACAGTGCGCAGCTCATCCGGCCCGGGGCGCGTGCGCAGCCCCTGCACGAGGCGCTCCAGCGCGGCGGCATCGTAGACGCGGCCCTGCGTGAGGCCGACGACGATCGCGAGCAGGATGCCCATGTATGAGGCGAACACGACGCCCGCGACAACCTTTGGGGACCCGGACCCGACGAATGCGGCAAGAGCGATCGTCCGGACAATCGAGGCGCCGAGAACCGGCGCGAGGATGTGGCGCATCACGCGGCTAGCGTGCTTCAGGCGAACTGCGAGAACCACGGCCGTCGAAACCATGAGCCCGGCCACGATGATCCGGAAGAGGACCTCGAGTGTGTGGCTCGCCCCCGGCTGGTTCGAGACCAGAAGGCTGTTGGCCGGGCAGTGGCTGCCGCACAGCGGTGAAGATCCCGGGCGCGGGGATCACAGGCGAGACGGCGACTATCGGGAACCAGAGGAGCAGGATGCACAGGGCGCCGCCGATCAGGATCGCGCGTCCCCACGGACGGGGAACCCTGCCTGAAGGAAATGCGAGCATGACCCAGATCAACATCAGCTCGCTGATCTGCCCCACGGCTCGCGCCGGCGCGTACACCAGCGCGCTGTCGACCGCCGCAAGCGAGCGAACGAAGTATGCGACGCCGACCGCCACGAGCAGGGTCACCAGCACGTTGCCGGAGTCGCGTCCGCGCATCCCGGCCGCTACCGCGAACGGCGCCAGCACGGACATTGCGATTACAGCCACCGTAAGCGGGCCGGGCGAGTAGGGGCTCACCGCCGCAGCCACAGCAGCCGCGGCGGCAAGCAGCGAACCGGCAATCAGAACAGGAGCGGAGAGGCGACGTCTGCGGATCACGACTCGGTTCCCGCGAGGTAGATCAAGACCGCCCTAACGCGCTTGTCCGTGCCGGGCTCACCACCCAGCCCAAGCTTCTGAAATATGGAGCTTATGTGCTTCTCGACAGTGCGGCGCGCCAGAACACGCCGCTCTGAGATGGTCGGGTTGCTCGCACCTTCGGCCACGTCCCCCAGAATCTCGAGCTCGCGCGGCGTCAACAGGTCGAGCGGCGACGGGCCAAAGCGAGTCCGGTTGTTTGTCAGCGCTTCCACCACGAGAGGATCGACATGGCAGCCACCGGACGCCACCGTCGCCAGGGCGGCGGCGAGCGTGGCCGGGTCTTCGAGGCGATCCTTGAGCAGGTAGCCGCGTCCCGTCGATCCTTGCTCGAGAAGCCCTATCGCGTAGACGGGCGACAAGTGTTGACTGAGCACGACAACTCCGACCTCGGGGTGCGTCTCGTGGAGCGTGTGAGCCAGCTCGATACCCTCATCTGTGTGCGTGGGCGGCATCCGGATGTCCGTCAGCACGACGTCCACATCGCCTTCCTGAACGCATCGAAGCGCTTCGTCCGCGCCCTCGCAGACAGCCGCGACCTGGATGCCCTCGCCCAAAGCGAGCAGATGAACGATGCCTTCTCGGACCAGAAGGCTGTCCTCTACCACGACTGCTCGAATAGCCACCCCAGGACCTCTCCGCGTCTCGGGAGCATAGAGCCTGCCCTGCAAACGGCAAAGCAAGATACGTGGTACTCCGCCCCCCTGGCCGTACGTGTGCACCGATCCAATCGGCGGCGTGCCCTCTTGTGACCACTCGTCCAATGGCGTGAAGCTCTGCTGTCAGCCCCCAAATGCCGAGGGGGAGCACAAATGCCCCGGGCAAATGGGGGCGCACTCCAGGAGGAGACACCATGAATACGAACTGGGTAAGGACGGTGCTCGCGGGACTCGCGATGCTCGTCGTATTGGGACTCGCCGCCATGCCGGCGGGAGCCGAAGAAATCCACGAAGGCGAACCGAAACCAGGCGAACCGGGGGCCCTCATCGGCGGAACACGCAGCAACTGCTTCTGGCACTACGGCGCGTTTGGCGGCCCCCAGAACCCGAACCTACGTACAACATTGCCGTGCCTGACGGGCACGCCACCTATATGGCGGCGTACTTCAGGCGGCCGGTGGGCTCAAAACTCGTGCTCCATGGAACCTATGCGCACACACGCTATGAGTCCTACATCAGCTACAACGTCGCCTCGGCCATCATCGACGGCGTCTACGACTCGATGCTCAACCCCGACGCCGGCTCGGTCAACCCGTTCAAGCCCGGTGAAAGCCGCACGGGCACCAACCATTTCACGCTCGAAGTCAGCGAAAAAGCAAACCCGAACCCGCTGCCCATCAACCACTACTCGGGCGAAGCGCCAGAAACCAACCCGGAAACCGGCAACAACATCCTCTACGCCGGCGCGGCTGGCGCCGCGGGCTCGGAAACGTTTGAAGGCAAAACGTACCCGCTGGAGCTCATCGTTCAGCGCATCTACGGGCAGGACAAGGGCACGAACATCCTTGGGAACGCTCCGCTGCCCGAACCCGAACTGACTCTCGCGAACGGCGAAAAAGTCGAAGGGCTTGAAAACGTCTGCCACGCACTCGACTCGCAGTCGGAATCCCACACGGAAAAAGGGCTGCCGGCCCGCCTGTCAGAACCGGCGTCTCTGCTGCTGCCGGAAAAGATTTGGCACGCGCTGAGCAAACCTGAAGTGCTCGAAGGTTTTCCCGGGCTGGCAAACCCAGGATGCAACGTCAACTTCAAATCCGCAACCCCGAAAAACGAATGCCCGACATGGAACGGCAAAAACCCCGTGTCTGTGGCATCCGAACTGATCCAGGAGCCTGCAGGGGTCCGTCGAATATCCGGAAGAGTTCCCGGCGACGCCGACCGAAAACTGGAGGGCGAACTTCAACAGGAAGTACTACCTACAGAAGTGGACCGGAGAATCTGCCCCTGGCGCCGAAACGAACCCGGTGAAGACGTCCGGCGGCGGCATTGGCTTCTTCCCCAATGACGACAATAACTACGAGCAGGACTGGGTCAACCGCCACTTCGGGCAGGAGGTCGTCTTCCGTGGAAAGATGCCCACGACGCCGGAAACGTACGAAAATGCAGGCACCTGGCCTGAAGAATCGGGCGAAAACCCACAGGTCCGCTACTGGTCACTGTGCTCCGTTCAGGGACCTCGTACGACGAGACCAACGGCTGCGTGTACGACTCAGAAGTCCCGCTGAACGCGGAACGCAAGTACACCGTCGTGATGAGCGACAAGGCCGAACAGCCGACGAATGCCGTGAGATTCTGCGGTGTCGCGTGGGTGGAATGGCCTGAAACGGGGGACGGCGAAGCTGCCGGCGCATGAAACCGCGCCTACGGCGGGGTCTATCTGCGCAACATGTTGCCGAATCGCAAATTCCTCCACGCCGCGCAGGACATCACCAAAGTCGGTACGGACCACGAAGTGATGGGTGAATATCTGCCCACGACCGAATACCAGCCGAACAAGACAGCGTTCGAAAGCAGCACGGGCTGTGCTTGGGCGAATCCGGGTACGCCGCAGCTGGCGGCGGGTAGCAGCAGCCCGGACAAGGGTGCGTTCACGGTTGAATGGACTCCGAGCCGTGAAGCGGCGAAGGTGTCCGATGTGACGTACACGCTGCAGCACAAGTCGGCCGATGGCGGCTGGGAAACGGTTGCCAGTGGTCTGACGAGCCCGTCGTACACGTTCTCCTCGGAGGCGCAGGGCACCTGGACGTACAGGGTGTCGGCTTCCGGTGAAGGCGCGGAAAGCCAGTTCTCGGAACCGTCCTCTGAAGTGAAGGTCGACACGACCGCTCCGCCGGCTCCGACCGCGGTCGTTTCGCGCGCTCCGGACTATGCCGGTGGTGGGGGCTGGTACAAGGGCAGCGTGATGGTCTCGTTCGCTTCGAACGGGGCGGCGACGCTGCCTGACTCAAGCGAAGGCGCTGCGCTTGAACCGTCGTCGCTGACGGGAGTGCAGACGTTCAGTGCGTCCGGTTCGCACACGGCGTGCGGGACGGTCGCCGATGTGCTCGGCAACGTCTCTGCGCCGGGTTGTGTGACGGTGCAGGTCGATGCCACGCCGCCGTCTCTGTCGGTGTCCTGCCCGGCCACGGCCGAGCTCGACTCCTCAGGGGTCGCGGCGACGGTCACGGCGTCCGACGGCCAGTCTGGGCTTGCCCAGAACCCGTCCGGGACGGTGCCGATATCGACCGGCAGCCTCGGGAACCAGACGATCACTGAGACCGCGATCGACAACGTGGGCAACGAAACGACCAGCTCGTGCACGACGGACGTGATCTACGCATTCTCGCGTTTCACGCCCGCCGCGGGCAGCAAACACAAGGCCGCGAAACCGGTGTCGGTGGCCTTCCACCTCAGGGACGCCCTCGGGTACGTCACAGACGGGTCAGGAACCCTGGAAGTCGCACCGGTTACCGGTGGTGTGACCGGTAGCTACAAACCGGCGACATCTGCCACGAACGCGGGTGACCGGTTCCAGGCAGGCAAATCCGGGCTGTACAGCTACAGCCTGGCGAGCACACCGCTCGGCAAAGGCACGTGGAGCCTGCGCGTGGGCGTCAACGACGGCACCACACACACCACGAGCATCACCCTCAAATAAGCAGCACGCCACGACCGCAGCACCTCTGGGCCCCCGCACACGCGGGGCCGCAGAGCTTCTTTCACGCAAGCGCATCAGCGCCCGCCGCCACCGAAAGGCCCCTCATGTTCTCCCGTTGGGGTATCCGCCTCACAAGTTCGCTCATCGGCATCGCCGCAGGACTCCTGCTCGCAGCCGCCATCGTCAGCAAGGTCTCGATCAGCGCCAGCGCCCTGCTCGGGCAACACTCATCTTCTGGGCCGTGCACTTCTTCGTCCAGGTCATGGCCCTGGCGCGTCCGATCCGCCAACCCTCGATCGCGCTCGCAGGCCTCCTCGCGCTCGCCTCCACAATCATCTCGCTCATCATCGTCACCGCAATCGTCGGCGGCCTAAGCATCCACGGCCCCAAGGCGTACGTGCCGGCCGCTCTGATCATCTGGCTCACGACCGCTATCGCCGACACCGTCGGCAACCGCAAGATCAAAGAGCAACGCCGAAACTGACAGCGCGTGCCCGGATTGCGAGCTTTAGAGACTGTCGCGGGTGCTGTTCGGCTCGCTCCTCCCTTACCGCCTATCCCCTGTCCTTGTAGCGGGGATAGGCGTTCAGGGGGCCTCAGAACCGAACACGGACGTGGCCAGACCATCCGGCTATTTTGGAGCATGCGCGACGGGCGAGGCCCGCTCCTCGTGATGACCTGCCGGCCGGGTCAGCGATACACCGTTGGCCAGTTGGGCAGCTCTCAGCGGGCTGTTGAGCGTTAGCGGCTTGATCTGGGTTTGCTGGGACGCGCCGCCGCGATGGCGGCCCGGGATCTCGGCGGCGGGGAGCCGGCCATCTCAGGTGCCGGGGTCTTCGGCGATGGAGGACTTCTCGGCGGGCGTTTCGGCAGCCACTGGGGAGGCGTCCAGTCGCCCTCTGGGTCCGTGGTTTGCCCGACCTCGATCAGGTGACCGTCGGGATCGCGGATGTAGCAACGGATCTCGTACGCGTGCTGCTTCGGCGGCGTCAGGAATTGAGCACCGCGGGCGCTCCATTCGGCGTACACGGCCTCGATGTCCTTGACCCGGATATTGAGGAAGCTGCTGACCCGGTCGAGGTCGCGTGGCGTCTCCAGCGTGACCGCGGGCTTGTCGTCGGTCGGGCCTCCGCCCCGATTGATGACGATCCAGCTGTTGGCGAGCGCGACGTTGGTCGGTTCTCCCGAGCGGGCCACCGTGCCACCGAGCACGTCGGTGTAGAAGCGGCGGGAGCGCTCTACATCATCGGAGACGATGAAGTGGGTCACGACCAGCTCGTGGTCGGGCGTGCTCATGCTGACCTCCTTTGTGGATTGACTACATGGCGGTGCCTACACCTCAGTGTCTTGGGCTCTCCGCGTCAACCGGCTAGAGGCCAGGAGGCGTTGGCACTGTCCAGATCTGCTCCGAGCAGCGGCTCATCCAGCCGTGTCGGGTGGTGCGTGTCACGTGGATTCGAGAAGCTGCTTCGCGCGCGCTAGCGCTTCGGCCAGGCTGTGTGCGCTGACGACGACCGCGCCGCCATCGCTCGGCGGCTCGATCCTGAGAACCAGCTCGCCGTCTTCGAGCCTTGTGGAGCCAAAGAGCCTGTCGCCCGCCCAGAACTCGGCCTCGCCGGACTCGGCCTCTTCGGGGCTCATCACGCTGACATCGAGTTCGTGCGAAGCGTGCATCGTTCCAGTGATCGGGTGCTGCTCATGAGCCTACCGGCCACGAACGACCGGAGTCGTGAGCCCACGGCGGCGAACGCCCGACACGAGCGGAACGCCGCCACTCGCGCCACCGGCTCTAGGTGTTGCGGTCCGTCGCTCTCGCCGTCTCGGGAGACGGCTGTGCACTGCATCAACTGGCCGCTGGAGGTGAGGGCTCGGAGCTGCCGTCCAGAGCGCGGTACCAGGCGACCGTCGCCGCGATCGCGGGGGCCAGTGGCGTGCCGGCGTCTCCGAATGTCGCCCGGTACTTGGAGGTGTCGAGCACGAATGGTTCTTCGAACTCATAAGCCATCTCGGCGAGCTCCCGCATCATCGGGTTGACCAGGCCAAGAGCTCGAACAAGGAGCCGGGGCGGCGTGCGAACGGCGACTGGGTGCCCGACCTCCCCGGCGAGCAGGGTGAGGATCTCGCGAGTGGTGGCGGTCTCCGGTCCCGGCAGGTGCCACACGCCTCCGGCTGCGCGGTCGTCGGTACCCAGGGTCGCAAGGCCGGCTGCGATGTCCGGGACGTAGCTGTAGGTGTGCGGGAGGTCGGGGTCGCCGAGGAAGTCGGCGCGCTTGCCGGCGACGGCGTTGGCGAAGACGCGCTCGCCGAGCGTCGATTCGGTGACACCGGCCCCGAAGAAGTCGGACGCCCGCCCGATCGCGATTCGCACGCGGCCTGCCTCGGCGGCGGCGAGTCAGCTCCTGGGTCATGGCCGCCCGGGCTCGGCCCTTGACGGTCGTGGCGGCCAATGGGAGATCCTCGGTCAGGGGCTTGCCCCCGGTCGGGCCGTATCCGTAGACGTTCTCAAGGCTCACCAGCAACGCGCCCTGGCGTTCTGCGGCACCGAGCACGCCCGTTTGCAGCGGGGGGAACCGCTTCGGCCACGCCGTGTAGGGAGCGTTCAGACACTGGTAGATGACCGCGGCCCCCTCCGCCGCGCTCGCTGGCAGCCTCGGGGTCAGAGGCATCCGCGGCCCGCCAATCAACCCCATCGGCGAGCCCTGAGGGGCGGTGGCGCGATACCGCGCGCACCTGCAGGCCCAGCACCGCCAAGCGGGCGCTCAGCGCGCGCCCGACCTGCCCGGCGCCGAACACGACATGGAGAGCAGCGTCGCTCACGGCCGTGCACCATGGGCCGCTGAGCTCACCTTGCTGCTCACGGCCTGCTCGGCCCGCCTCCGCACTCCCGCGAGGTCTCGGAAGCCCGCAGCGGCGGTCCCGAGCAGGAGTACGCCTGATGCAATTCCCGTGGTGGCGACGAGCACTGTGCCCGACATTGTGGCAACGAGGATCACCGGCCCGATGGTCAGTAGCCATCCAACGGGCCGGTAGCGGGGGACGTGCAACCCGGTAGTCGAGGTACAAGAGCAACGGGCCGATCGTGATTGCGATCGACGGCAGTACCCAGTCGGAGTGGCCGGCGGCCGAGACGAGCACCGGCAGGGCGAATGCCGCCACGAGCTCGATCACGGTCGCGATGGTGATGTCCCGCTCGAGCCGCTTACCCTCCCTGCTACCTGGTCGCGGCGCGGTGCCCGCCGTGACCACGATCCCGTACGACAGGACTCCGATCACCGCCACGCCGGATGCGGCGATCAACACAGCCGATACCCCGCCACCGATCACCAGGCTCCCGCGCACGAGCCACAGGGCAGCAAAAGCCACCTGAATCAGACCGCCGACCCGCCGCACGCGCCTCGACCATTCTTCAGTCGGGGTTAGCTCGACCTCGCTCGGCGCGTCAAGGCTGAAATCCCGCGCCTTACGTGCTCGCAACGCGGCCTTGTCGGCCTTCTCTGCAGTGCGCTCCGGTACGACCATGCTGGTCCCTTCGGCTAACGGACTCCCCGGCGTCTGGGCGACGACCAAGGCTCAGACTCTGGTGCAAACCCTAGTCCGGCGGCGTGGACCAACAATCAGTAATTGACCGTGATGGCCAAGTCGCGGGTCGTTGGGCTGCCGCGCCCAGTGGGCCGCCGTTATGGGACAGGTGAGACGAGTGAGCCCACCAGCAGTCCGGCAGCGGCGACCGCGCGCCCTGTTAACTGCTAGGCCGCGAGCGGGATCGAGCCGCGCACCTCTGTGCCGCCCCCGGGGCGACGTTCGATCGTTGCGGAGCCGCCCAGCTCCTCCACCCGGCTGCGGATGTTGCTCAGCCCCGCGCCGTCGCGAAGGGAGCCCGCGTCAATTCCGGCGCCGTCGTCTCGCACCGCAAAGGCCAGCGCAACGTCGTCGCACCGCAGGGCGATGTCCGCGCTCGCGCCCGCGCCGGCGTGCTTGGCGACGTTCTGCAGGGCCTCAAGGCAACAGAAGTAGACCGCCGATTCGATCGGCTGTGGATATCTCCGCGTGGGGGCTCCGACCACGCGCACCGGTATCGGGGCGCGCCTTGCGGCGTCCGCGAGGGCATCTCCCAGGCCGCGTTCGGCGAGCAGCGCGGGGGCGATCCCGTGCGAGACCGTGCGCACCTCCCGGAGCGCCGAGTCGATGTCGCCTCCGAGTTCATCGAGCACGGACTGCGCGCGCCCCGCGTCGGGGCCGAGGATCCGCTCCGCGACGCTCAGCTTCATCCTCAGCGCGATCAGTCTCTGCTGCGTGCCGTCGTGGAGGTCACGCTCGATGCGCCTGCGCTCCGCGTCGACGGCGGTGATCGTTCCCGCACGCGCGGCCGCCACCGCGGTCTCCAGGCGATTCGTCTCGAGAGCGATCGCCGCCGTGGAGGAGACGGCTTCGAGCAGCTGGGGGTGATCGAGCAGCGCCGGATCGTGCGAGAGGGCTGCCACGGGTTCGCCGTCGCCGCCCATCACGGTCGTGACCGACCGTCCGCTGCCGCCGTCCCCGACGGCCACCGGGAGCCCGTCAGAACCCGCATAGGCGCCGGCCTCGGGCAGCCAGTAGGCGATCTCGAGCGTGCGGTCCTCAAGAGCCTGCGCCATCACCTCCCTGAGCTGTTCAGGTCCTGGCCGCGCACGCAGACCTCGGACCAGCCGCTCCAGCGCCGCAGCGTCGTACGCGCGGCCCCTCACGAGTCCGACCACGATCGCGAGGGGCACGGCCAGGTATGCGACCACGAGCAGTCCGCGCACCGTCGCAGTCGAGCCCACGATCACGAACGCGGCGACTGCAACGGTGCGAACGATCGAAGCGACCAGGACTGGTGCGAGGACACGGCGCATCACCCTGCTCGCTCGCCACAGACGGTTCGCGAGTATGCCGGCCGTGGCGAGCACGATCGCGGCGGCGCAGACCCTGAAGACCGTCGCGAACGCTTCGCCCGTCGAAGGCGCGCTTGAGACGAGCCAGCGGTTGGCGGGACAGCTGGAGGTGCACGGTGAGAACGCACCGCTGAGCGGTATCGAGCTCGACGTGGCGATCACGGGGAACCACAGGAGCACGATGCTGAGAAATCCTGCGACGACGATCGCACGGCTCCACGGCCGCGGCAGCGTTCCCGACGGGAACGCGAGCATCAGCCACACGAGCAGCGGCTCGCCGAACTGCCCGATCGCGCGCGCCGGCGCATAGGTGATGGGGCTGTCGATCGCCGCAAGCGACCTGACGAAGTACGCGCAGCCGACCGCCACGAGCAGCCCGGCGAGCACCCGTCCCGGGTAGCGGACGTGCAGCTCGGCCGCCACTGCGAATGGCAGAAGTATCGACAGCCCGACGACCATCACGTAGATCGCGCTGTGGACGAATGGGCTCGTCGCCGTGGCCGCGATCCCGCCGGCTGACAGCAGGAGCCCGGCCGCGATGATCGCGGCGGAGGTGCGGCGCCTGTCGCTCAACCCGCATCCTCCGCGAGGTAGATCAGAACGGCGCGCACCCTCCGGTTGGCGTCCCCGTCCTCGGTCAGGCCCAGCTTCTGGAAGATCGCGCTGGCGTGCTTCTCGACGGCCCGTCTGGTCAGCACCCGCCGGTCGGCGATCGCCTGGTTGTTCGCGCCGCCGGCGATGTCTGCGAGTATCTCGCGCTCGCGCGGTGTGAGCACGTCGAGCGCCGAGGCCCGCGATCCGCCGGTCAGCGCCTCCACGACGAGCGGGTCGATCTGGCAGCCGCCCGCGGCCACGGTGCGCAATGCTCCTGAGAGCGCCTCGAGGTCGTAAAGGCGATCCTTGAGCAGGTATCCGCGGCCCTCTGAGCCGTGGCCGAGGAGGCCGATCGCGTACTCGGGCGTCAGGTGCTGGCTCAGGACCAGGACACCGAGCCGGGGGTGGCGCTCCCGTAGCGTGTTGGCGAGAACCACGCCCTCGTCGGTGTGCGTCGGTGGCATACGGATGTCGGTCAGCACGACGTCAGGTTCGAGCTCGTCGATCGCCGCCAGCGTCTGGCCGGGGGAGTCGAACTCCCCGACCACCGCCACGCCGGGGTCGAAATCGAGCAGTCTGACGATGCCCTGCCGGATGAGCAGGCTGTCATCGACAACCACGGTGCGCACTTGATCCACTCTTGCCCCTTCCCAAGAGCATAAGGCGCCGGAGATCCCGTGAAGAAAGACACCAGAAAACCGAACCATCCGACCCCTGCGCGCTCCCTTGTGCGGACAGCCACCAGCGCGGGAAGCTCTGCAATAAGCCCCCATGCACGTGGGGGAGCAACGGTCCCGAGGGGGGCCGCACTTCAGGAGGATGGATATGCGAAGCACTTGGCTAAGGACGGTGACGGCGGCACTCGCGGTGCTCGCGGTGGCCGGCGTGACCGCGATGCCGGCGGCGGCGGAACAGCCGCCGGGCGAACCGGGATCCTTCATCGAAGGAACCGACAGCACCTGTTTCTTCAACTACGGCGGGTTCGGGCAGACCTCGAACGCGCGCGGCGAACTGTCGTACAACATCGCCTACCCGGACGGCCACGCCGTGTACTGGGCGGCGTACTTCCGTCGGCCCACGGGATCGAAACTGGTTCTGCACGGGCAGTACCCGCACTCCCGGTACACATCGTTGGTCGCGTACAACGCCGCAGGAGCGATCCTCGACGGCGTCAACGATGAAATGATCAACCCGGACCCGGGATCGGTGAACCCGTTCCGCCCAGGGCAGTCCCGAACGGCCGAAAACCGTTCGTACACGGTCACGGTCGCCTCCGAAAAACGGCCCGCGGCCTACAACGTGAACCATTTCGCCGAAGAAGCCGCGCGAAACACGCTGTACGCGTACGCGCCGGCGAACGCCGAAAAAGCACCGAGCGGCGAATACCAGACGGAGCTCGTGGTCCTTCGTGTGTATGTGCCGGATCAGGGACAGCCGATCACCGGCGGTGTGCCGCTGCCCGAACCCGAACTGACGCTCGCCAACGGCGAAGTCCTGACGGGTCAGGCGGCATGCAACGCGACGGACTCACAGTCGCACACGCGTAAAACGGAAGGGCTCAGCTACCGCATCTCCGAACCCTCCTCGCTGCTGCTGAACAAAGAAATCTGGCACGCCCTGAGCAAACCTCAGGAACTGAGAAGAAGCCTGCAACGTGGCGGCCCAGCAGGTCTCCACGTGCCCGCTTCCCAAAAACCCGTTCGTGGCCTCGGAACTCATCCAAACACCGAAATCCGTGGAAGATCCCGCCGCGTATCCAGCGAAAGAAACCGAAGAATGGCGCGGACAGTTCACGCGCAAGTTCCTGCTGCAGACGTGGACGGGCGAAGGCGCCCAGGGTGCTGAAGCCAACCCCGTGAAGGAAGGCGGCGGTGGTTTCTTCCCGAACATCGACAACAACTACGAGCGCGACGTCCTGAGCAGGACGTATGGGCACGTGGTGGTTGCGAAAGGGAAGCTCCCGACCTCGCCGGAAACGTATGAAAACAACTCGACATGGCCGAACACGAGTGAATTCCAGGATCGCTACACGTCGTACTGCATGAACGAGTCGCCGCGGTCGACGAAGGTGATGGACTGCCTCTATGACCAGGAAATCCCGACCAACGCCAACCACGAATTCACGATGGCCGTGAGCCGTGCGAACGAAAGGCCGACGAACGCCGTCAGGTTCTGCGGCGTCGCATGGATGGCCTGGAGCGCGGAAGGCGACGGCGAAGAAGCGCCGTACACGAACGAAGAATTCGGCGTCCTGCAGATGAGGACGATGCTCCCGAACAAATCGTTCGGCCATGCCGCACAGAACGTGACCACGGCTGGCACAGACAGGGCTGTCATGGGCGAATACCTGCCCACGGTCAGCTACGACAAGGAACCTGCCTCGTTCGAAAGCGGCCAGGGTTGTGCTTGGGCGAACCCCGGTACCCCGCAGCTGGCAGCTGGCAGCAGCGCACAGAATACGGGTGGGTTCACGGTCGAATGGGCTCCGAGCCGTGAAGCGGCGAAGGTGTCGGGTGTGACGTACACGCTGCAGCACAAGTCGGCTGATGGTGGCTGGGTAACGGTTGCCAGCGGTCTGTCGAGCCCGTCGTACACGTTCTCCTCTGAGGCACAGGGCACCTGGACGTACAGGGTCTCGGCTTCCGGGGAAGGCGCGGAAAGCCAGTTCTCAGCACCGTCCGCTGAAGTGAAGGTGGACAGGACCGGTCCGCCGGCTCCGACCGCGGTCGTCTCGCGTGCCCCGGACTATGCGGGTGGCGGGGGCTGGTACAAGGGCAGCGTGATGGTGTCGTTCGCGTCCAACGGAACAGCGACGCTGCCGGACTCAAGCGAAGGCGCCGCACTGGAAGGCGCGTCGCTGACCGGGGTGCAGACGTACAGCACCTCGGGGTCGCACACCGCGTGCGGGACGGTCGCCGATGTTCTGGGGAACGTCTCTGCGCAGGGGTGTGTGACGGTGCAGGTCGATGCCACACCGCCGTCGCTGTCGGTGTCCTGCCCGGCCACGGCCGAGCTTGACTCCTCCGGGGTCACGGCGACGGTCGCGGCATCGGACGGACAGTCCGGGCTCGCCCAGGATCCGTCCGGGTCGGTGGCGATCTCGACCGGCAGCCTCGGGCAGCAGACGGTCACCGAGACCGCGGTGGACAACGTCGGAAACGAAACGACGACGTCGTGCACGACGGATGTCATCTACGCGTTCTCGCGTCTGGCGCCCGCGTCGGGCAGTAAACACAAGGCCGGGAACCCGGTCGCGGTGAAGTTCCACCTCAAAGACGCCCTCGGGTACGTGACCGACGGGTCAGGGACACTGGAAGTCGCTCCGGTGAGCGGTGGGGTGACCGGCAGCTACAAACCGGCTACCTCGACCACTAACTCGGGCGACCGTTTCCAGGCAGGCAAAGGCGGGCTCTACAGCTACAGCCTGAGCACCACAGGGCTGGGCAAAGGCACGTTCAGCCTGCGCGTGACCGTCAACGACGGGACCACGCACACCACCAGCATCAACCTGAAGTAAGCAGGACCGCACATCCCGCAGCAGCCCTGGGCCCCCGCATACGCGGGGGCCCAGGGCCATGTCAAGGTCTGCGCAACCGCACCGGCCGCCAATCGAAAGGCCCCGCATGCTCTCCCGCTGGACCATCCGCCTCACCAGCTCATTGATCGGCATTGCCGCAGGCCTGCTGCTCTCAGCCGCCATCGTCAGCAAGGTCTCGATCAGCGCCAGCGCCCTGGTCATCGCCACCCTCATCTTCTGGGCCGTGCACTTCTTCGTACAGGTCATGGCGCTACGCGTCCTGATCCGCCAACCCTCAATAGCCCTCGCAGGACTCCTCGCGCTCGCGTCCACCATCATCTCCCTGATCATCGTCAACCTCATCGTCGGCGGACTCAGCATCCACGGACCAGAGGCCTACATCCCAGCCGCCCTCATCATCTGGCTCACCACAGCCATCGCCGACACCACCGCAAACCACAAAATCAAAAACGCCCGCCGCGACTGACCAGGCCACAGCTCGCTCGTCGGTGAGGCGTCGGCGGCCGGGAGCTGGCGGGTGAACAGCTGCTGCAGCGGCGTGTCGACGCCAGCGCAATCCGAGAGCTATACGCAATGGCGCCAACGCCCGCCGGCGCCCAGCGCCGGTCAGGGCGTGGCTTGTGGCGCGTTCGCGGCGGTGTATGCGTTCGCGGCAGCGGTGTAAGCGATGGCACGAGCATCCCTCGCTGGCAGACTGAGTTCGGCCTTCTTGAAGCCGTGATCGCCGGTCGTCCAGATGCTGCCTACCTCCACGATGCTCTCCACGTCGCTGGCGGCGCGCTGAATGTATCCGCGGTGGAAGACGACGACAACGTCTCCGGCGTCGATGATCCCCAGGAATTCCTGTCGGTATGAAACAACCCCTTTGACGCGGTCGACGTAGGCACGGCGCAGAGCGTCCGGTCCGCCGCGATAGACCACGTCGTTCATTCCCGTGAAGTGCATGACGCATTCAAAGTCCTCGTCGACGAACGTGAAGAGCTTGTCCAAATAGGTCCCGGATGCGTCGTTGCGGACCGCGGCAGCGACGTTCTCCTGCGGGTCAGGGAACGCTTCGACGAAAGCGATGAGGTCAACAGGCATGCACAAACCTTAAATCGCGTGGCGGACGCATCGGGTCCGGGACGCCGCTGGCCCGACGTCCCGCGCTGGACGGTCCGGCGGGCGTTGCCTGGGCGGGCCTCAAGGCCATTAGGTCCCGAGATAGCGAACGTGCCCGACGTTGTCGACCTCGCTCACAACGAACGGGTAACGCTGCGACGCGCCGTCGATGACGGCAATGCAGCGAAACTCGAGGCCGGCTTGCTGGAGGACCTCTCTGGGGCACGATGCGGTGGCGCGCAGGCGCCGCTGCTTGAAGACTGAGGACTCGATGGAACGCTCAATTTTCGCCACGTCCAGCACGACCAGCGGTGTAGCGTCGCCATAGCGCACCTTGCCGTCACCGTTGAGCTCGGTCACGGTGACCGGATAGGACCCCGCATCGAGGCGCGCGGCGCACACAAAGACATGGCCCGCCTGCTCCGGGATGCCCGCTGGACACCCGACGGTGGAGTCCAGACCGCGCTCCTTCACGATCGAGTTGGCGATTGCCCGCTCGACCTTGGCGGTGTTCAGGGTCTTGGAGCTCGCGCCGCAGGAGCAGGCGAACAGTGCCGAGGTCAGGGTCAGCAGCACCGCGGAGCACTTCATGAGGCTGGCCGATCTAGTTGTCACACTCTCACCCGATGATCGTGATGTAGAGCAGAGCTTTTGCCGCGGGTGCTGTCGTGAACACGACTTCGACGGATTTTGCACTGATCGCCTTGACTTTGTAGTTGGCGGGGGATTCGACTTCTGCAGGTTCTTCGCCTTCGCTCGTCTGGACCGTGACCTGAACGAGGCGGGTTTCGAGGTTGTGTTCGATGACCCATTCTTTTTTGACTCCGTTGCCGACGATCGCGGCGGAGATCTTGCGCGCCGGCGTCGCAGCCCCGACGTTGATGGCGCCTTCTGCCGGTTTGGACGGCTTGGCGGACGGGAGGGCGAGCCGGGACGCGGTCACGGCTTCTTTCTTGATCTTCGATTCGCTAACGGCTTCTTTCTTGATCTTCGCTTCCGCGACGGCTTCTCCTTTCAGCTTCGTTTCGCTCACCGCTTCCGCTTTGAGCTTGCCTTCGGCGACGGCTTCTCCTTTCAGCTTCGATTCACTGACGGCTTCTTTCTTGAGCTTGGCTTCGGCGACCGATTCCGGACCCAGCTTGGTTTCGGTGACTGATTCTTTCTTTAGCTTCGCTTCTGCAACGGCTTCGGGACCGAGAATGGCTTCGGTGACGGCAAGTAGTTTGAGCTTGCCCGTTTCGACTGCTTCGGCGGCGATCTTTGCGCTGGTGACAGCTGTTTTTTCGAGGTCCGCGGTGTTGATGGATTCCGCCCCGATGGTCGCTGATTCCCCTTTTTCCCCTTTTACGCCCTGTTTGCCTTCTGCTCCCGTTTCGCCTTTCACCCCCTGGACGCCTTTGGCTCCTTCTTTACCTTCAGCGCCGGTTTCGCCCCGCACGCCTTGTGCGCCTTGTTTGCCTTCGGCGCCGGTGAGGCCTGTTTCGCCTTTCGCGCCTTCTTTACCTTCAGCGCCGGTTTCGCCCCGCACGCCTTGTTTGCCTTCGGCTCCGGTGAGGCCCGTTTCGCCTTTGGCGCCTTGTTTGCCTTCGGCGCCTTGTTTGCCTTCGGCGCCGGTGAGGCCGGTTTCGCCTTTGGCGCCTTGTTTGCCTTCGGCTCCGGTGAGGCCGGTTTCGCCTTTGGCGCCTTGTTTGCCTTCGGCTCCGGTGAGGCCGGTTTCGCCTTTGGCGCCTTGTTTGCCTTCGGCTCCGGTGAGGCCGGTTGTCGCCTTTGGCGCCTTGCGCCGGTTTCGCCTTTGGCGCCTTGTTTGCCTTCGGCTCCGGTGAGGCCGGTTTCGCCTTTGGCGCCTTGTTTGCCTTCGGCTCCGGTGAGGCCGGTTTCGCCTTTGGCGCCTTGTTTGCCTTCGGCTCCGGTGAGGCCGGTTTCGCCTTTGGCGCCTTGTTTGCCTTCGGCTCCGGTGAGGCCGGTTTCGCCTTTGGCGCCTTGTTTGCCTTCGGCGCCGGTGAG
The DNA here is from genome assembly GCA_963740075.1 of uncultured Solirubrobacteraceae bacterium. Lineage (GTDB taxonomy): Bacteria > Actinomycetota > Thermoleophilia > Solirubrobacterales > Solirubrobacteraceae > Palsa-744. The sequence goes on from CAVUCP010000002.1 coordinate 421,847, forward strand.
GCCGGTTTCGCCTTTGGCGCCTTGTTTGCCTTCGGCGCCGGTGAGGCCGGTTTCGCCTTTGGCGCCTTCCCTGCCTTCGGCGCCGGTGAGGCCCGTCTTACCTGTCGGCCCCTGTTCTCCCTCTGGCCCTTCGGGTCCCGCCTTGCCTTCCGGACCGTCGGCGCCCGCTGGCCCCTGTGGGCCGGCGGACCCCTGCGCACCCTGCTTGCCTTCCGGTCCGGCCGCACCCGTTTCACCGGTCACGCCCTGCGCGCCCGCGGGACCCGGGCGGCCTTCGGCCCCCGGGGAGCCCTGTATTCCTTTAGCGCCCGCCGGTCCTTCCTTCCCCTGTGGCCCCGCCGCCCCAGTTTCACCTCGTACCCCCTTCAGACCCTGCTCTCCGCGCGGTCCCACGCTTCCCCGTGCGCCGGTCGCGCCGCGGGGTCCGGGTGCTCCGTCATCGTCTTCTCTTGGCGGGCCCTGCGTGATTCCCAGGTGACCCCCTCGCCCGGACGCCGGTGCGCGGCGTCCACGGCCGGTCTTCGAGGGTAGATGGCTTCCCGCGCGTGGCTGGAAGCCCGAGGGTCGCGCGGCGGCTAGGGCTCCTGCACAGGACAGGACGAGGATTACTAGAGCAATGGCGGCCGAGCGGCCGGGGAATGAACTGGGCATGTCTTGAAGGGGGTCCTGTCGGTTGGCTTTGAGCGCGGCGCGACGCACGGAAAGACTCCCCGGGCGCCTGCCTATGTGCCTCGTTCGGCGCAAGCAGCACTGCACGACAGATGTGCACGATGGTTTGCGGCGAACGATTGCTATCTGTTGCCAACAGTTCGGCGCGCGTATGCATCCGCGATTGAGCGGTGTGCATCAGAGCTTGCCTCAAGGGCCAGGAATCGTCTGACGCGGGCTACGCGGCGGCGACCGGGCCCGGCGAGCCGGCGACGGTGGGCAGCGCATCCCTGCTGCGAACCGTCGTAGGATCCGTCGAGCACTTGGGGCTCCGATGACCAGCCCGCGAGAGGCCGCACACATTTGAGCACCCCCGCCACACCGCCGAGCACAGCCATCGCGTCGGGAGGTCCGCCGTCTGCCGCGATGCCGACCGAGCCGCCGCGAAAAGCGTGGTGGATGGCGCGGCGCGTGCTAGCGGCCGCGTTGGGGATCATCCTGCTCGCCGGCGGCGCCACATATGTCGTGGCCATCAACGAGGTGGGCAAAGTCGTCGAAGCACTGGGCCAGACCAGGGCCGTCAAGGTCGCCTCGAAGGTGCTGCTCCCGACGAGCAAGGGCTCTCCGCAGACGCTTCTGCTGGTCGGCAACGATGAGCGCCCGCCTCCGAAATCCAACCCGTACGGCGCCGTGCTGCCGCACTCCAACGAGATGCTGCTGGTGCGAATCGACCCGGGCAAGCCGACCATCTCGATGTTGTCGATCCCGCGCGAGCTGCAGGTGACCTTCACGGCACCGAACGGCGAAGTGATCACGAACCGCATCAACTCGGCCTACACATACGGCGGGATCGAACTGATGCTCAAGACGATCAAGCACGTGTTCGGGATCTCGGTGAACCACGTGTTCGTCGTCACGTTCCCCAAGTTCAGGCGCGCGGTCGACGAAATCGGGTGCGTCTATATGACCGTCGACCGCCGCTACTACCACGTCAACGAACCCGGCGGCGAACAGTACTTCGAAATCAACCTGCAGCCGGGCTATCAGCGCCTTTGCGGAAAGGAAGCGCTCGAATTCGTCGCCAACCGCCATGAAGACACCTCGCTCGACCGTGACGCGCGCGACCAGCGGTTCCTTCTCGAAGTAAAGGCGCAGTACGGTGCGTCGCTGTTCGAAAATCGCGAAAAGTTCGAGCGCGTGCTCGGCAAAGCCGTCGAAACGGACCTCCACGGCAGCGGGCAGGTGCTCGATCTGCTCGAGCTGCTCGTCGGAGCCGAGGGCAAGCCGGTGCGGCAGGTGCCATTCCACGTGACCCTTCTGCCGACGGTCGACACCGCCTCGCCGGAACAGATCACCGAAGCCGTGCACGCGTTCATGTCCGGCACCGACGCGATCCCCACGGCGAAGCTGCACCGCGCTGTCCACGCCGCGCGCCCGCACCACTCCTCCTCCGGTCTCTCGCTGACGCCGACGACCGCCGAAGAGCTCCAGAAGGCCCGCGCGGCGTCTCCCGAGCTTCCCTTCCCGCTGGAGTACCCACGTGTCCGCAACGCATACGCGGGCGCCGAACCGGACTCGCTGCGCGTATACGACATCCGCGACCAGCAGGGCCACGCTCACCCCGCCTACGTGATCGCCATCGACCAGGGCACCCTCGGCCAGTTCTACGACGTGCAGGGCACGACTTGGGCGGACCCGCCGCTGCTGAGCAACCCGAGCCAGACCGTTCAGATCGGCTCGCGGACCTACAACCTCTTCTACTCCGGCGAATCGATCAGGACCATCTCGTGGCAGGAAGGAAACGCGACCTACTGGATCCAGAACACGCTCACGAACGCCGTCGAGCCCGAGGAGATGCTGGCGATGGCCGAGCAGACCCAGCCCGTCATCGACGTGCATTCCAGCCACGTGTATGTGGCCCCCGCGATATCAACGTTGCACGACATCAAACTGCCGCCGCGCGAAGCGGGTGAAACCGGGCTCGTATCCAAGCTCGAGGCGGCGCTCGGCCTCGTTGGCCTGCTCGCGGTCGCCGCGCTCGCGGCGCTCCTGGTGTCTCGCCAGCGCGAGCTGATCCGTCTGCGCGACCAGGTGAGAGAGGCGATGATGCTCGAAGCCCAGCAGCGCCCGCTGCTCGCGAACATCGGTACGGGCGGTGCGGAACCGCAGGGCGAGGGACCGCCGGCAGGCTGAGGGCTGTAGCGAGCACGCCTGCGATGGGGGGCGTCTAAGCTCTTCCCCGATGAGCAGCGATCGGCGTCTGGTGTTGGCCGCGGCGGTGGGGTTCCTGCTCGTGGCAGGCGCCGTGCTGTCCGATTTCGAGGTCGCCTCGTTCTGGGAGGAACACGCGCTCCTGACCTCGCTGATAGCCAACGTCCTCGTCGTCGCGGTGACCGTGGTGGTACTCAACGAGGTCATCGAGCGGCGAAACCGCCGCCGCTGGAGCCTTCTCGCGCAGAGTGCCCTGTTCGCCCTGACCCAGAGCGCGCGTGCGACATGGACCCTGATGCTCGAACTCCTCGAGATCGCCGAGGTCCAGAGCGGAGATCCCGAGTCGCTGATCGCGGACGCGCGGCTGGCCCTCGACATCCCCCACCTCTCCGATGCGATGCGCGAGCTGCTCGCGCGCGAGGACGGCCGGGCGCGCCTGCAGAAGGTCAGTCAGCGGCTCAGCCAGCACTGCTCGGAGGTGATCGCGACGTGGGCCGCGGTGATGATCGAAGCGCGGCCATACGCGGAGATCCTCGACCGCCACGTTGAGCTCGCCGGGCGGCTGGAATGGCTCAGCAGCGTGCTCGCCCAGAATGAACCGGCGGAGGACCAGACCCTGCGCGAGCGCAACCTCACGCGCAGCAGCATCGCTGCCGAGCATGCCTCCGAGCTCGCGGAGGACGAGTGGCTCCACGACATGACCCTCTCGGCGATCAGGCTCGCGCTCCGCCTGGACTACGAATCGCGCGAGCGCGCCTTCTCGATCGTCTCCCAGGAGTGGTGGGCGGAACGAACCGCCGGGCTGGTGCAGCGCGCCCCCGACTGACGTGACGGATGACCGCCGGCGCCCCCGGAGCTAGCCGCGCGCCGGCGCGTCGGGGTCAAGGACCTCGATGCCGAGCGCGGACGCCCAGACACCCGCGCCGTCCAGGATGTCCGTCCATTCCATCGCGATCCCGCGAAGACTGTCGACCCCCTGCAGGCCGGTGAGGTCGCTGCGGCGCAGCTCGGAGTCCTTCACCCTTGCGCCTCGAACGTCGGCGTTTGTCAGCTCGCAGCGCACGAAGCGGACCGAGTCGAGCTGCGCGTCAAGGAAATCGGTCTGCGCGAGGATGCAGTCCTCGAACGACACGCGCTGAAGGCGGGCTGTGCTGAAGGACGCCAGGTCGATTCGGCAGTCGCGGAAGGTGACATCCCGCAGGGTGGCCGAACCCAGGTCGATGCCCGTGACGCGGCTGCCGAGCACGAGCACCTTCCTGAGCTGCGCGCTTCGGCCCCGGACATTGGCGAGGTTGCACGTCTGGACGACGCTGTCGACGAGGCTCAGATGCTCCAGGCGCGAGCCCGAGAGGTCGGCCGACGCGAGTCTGCAGGCGCTGATCGACACGCCCCGGGCGCTCTGATCGTGGAGGTCCATATCCCTGAGCTCGAGCTCGTTCAGGCGCTCGTCGTGGCCGAGCTCGCGCAGCTCAGCCGGTGTCAGCTCATCGGGGAGGTCGGGCTCCGCGGGTGAGGGGGTTGGCGCACGCACCCCGCTAGCCAAGCAGCTCGCCGCGTCCCGCGCGTGGCCGTGACCCCTGAACCCGCGAGGCGGGCGGCATCGGGTCCGTCACACCCGGCCGCTGTCTCGTCTGTAGGCGTAGGCGGCGCCCGCGGACAGGACCAGCGTCCATGTGGCGACGACCGCCCATCCCTGCACTCCCCACGCCTGCCCTCCGAGGGTGATGCGCCCCGCCTGTACCAGCCAGTAGGAGGGCAGCCACTGGCCGATGTCGTGCAGGAAGCCGCTGACGGGGAACCACGTACCGCTCACGATCGCGAGAAGCGAGACCGTTCCACCGGCGACGGGGCCCACGGATTCGACGGTCATGAGGTGCCCGAGAAGGACCGCGAGGGCGCCGAACGGGAGCAGTGCGATGATGATCAGCCCCGTCATTTCGAGCCAGGCGCCGGCGCTCAGGCTCACCCCGAGCGACACCCCGGCGCCGTAGAGGAGCACCAGGCTCGTTATCGCCATCATGTAGGCGGTGAGCATCTTTGCGCGGAAGTAGGAGCGCACGGGAAGCGGCGTGATCCGCAGCTGGCGCGTCCAGCCGGCCTGCCGCTCGGCGGCGATCCTGCCGCCGCTCCCGATCATGGCGAACATCGTCCCGAACGAGGCGAGTCCGACCATGTAGTAGAGGGGTGCGGAGATGCCGGTGCCCCCGAGGTTCGAGACGTTGCGCTGAGGCGCCGCGATGACGAAGTACAGAACCAGCGGGAAGCCGAGCGAGAAGAAGAAGAAGCGCCGGTTGCGGAACGCCCGGATCAGCTCGAAGCGCGTGTAGAGCACACCGCTCATTTCGCGTCCTCATCCTCGTCGGGGTCGCCCGTCAGTTCGAGGAACGCGTCCTCGAGTCCCGCACCGGTGATCTCTATGTCGCGCGCCTGCGGGTGGCGTGCGAGGAGCGCGACTATCGCCGCGTCGGAGTCCGAGCAGCGCAGGGTCACCGAGCCGCCGTGGCGCTCTGCGCCGGCCACTCCGGGGAGGGCGCCGAGCTCGCCGGGGTCCACATCGGCGAGGGTCGCCCGGATCGTTTTCGTGCCGACCTGAGCCTTGATCTCGGTGGTGGGCCCGTCAGCGACGATGCGTCCGTGCGCCATCAGGATCGCCCTGTCGGCGTTCGCGTCGGCCTCCTCGAGGTAGTGCGTGGCGAACAGGATCGTCTTCCCACGGTCGGCGTAGCCGCGCATCGCCGTCCAGAACTCCCGCCGGCCTTCGACGTCGAGCGCGACGGTCGGCTCGTCGAGCACCAGCAGATCCGGGTCGCCGACGAGGGCGATCGCGAACCGCACGCGCTGTGACTGCCCGCCGGAGAGCTTCTGTGTGCGCTGGCCCGCCTCCTTGATCAGGCCCGACATCGAGAGCACCTCCTCGATGTCCATCGGCTCCGGGTACAGCGATGCGGTCATCGCCAGCAGCTCACGCACCGACAGGTCGCGGATGAGTTCCCCGGTCTGCAGCATCGCACCGACGAGTCCTCCCGCCACAGCGTCCTTGCGGAGAGAGGCCGAACAGGCTCACGGCTCCTTCGTCGGGCCGTGTCAGGCCGAGCATCATGTCGATCGTTGTTGACTTGCCGGCGCCGTTCGGTCCCAGCAGCGCCACGGTCTCGCCCGCCGGGATGGAGATGTCGATGCCGCGCACGGCGCGCACCACCCTCTCGGCACCCTGGAAGGCCTTGACCAGGCCCTCGATTCTGATACCCGGATTCGCCGTACCACCCCCAACACCGGCGGCGGGCCAGCGAGCTTGAACAGACGCCACTCCCTCAAGGCTAGAACGATCTGGCGGCTTCCCCGGGGACTATGTCGCCCGCTCGATCGCGAGCTCCGCGGCACCCGACCTCTCCCTCGCAGTAGATTCAGGTCGCCCATGTCCGACAAGAGCCCACCGGGCACCGAACTCGTGCCGCGCGGCGCGCCCGCAGAGCGCGGCGGCGAGAGCCCGCTCCTGCTCGCGACCGACCTCCTCGTAGGTGTGGCGTCCGGTGCGACGCGCGTGGCCATCCGGGTTGGCGAGACAGGCTGGGGCGTGGGCGCGGCCGCCGGGCGAGCGGCCGCTGTGCTCCCGGGCGCCGCGGGGGCGGGGAGGTTGGTCGCAACAGTTGCCCGCCCGCTGGTCAGCGATGGACGCCACGCGCGCGGGCGGCTGCTCTCGGCCGCCCAGTCGGGCACTCAGCGGCTCCTTGACGCCTTCGTCCCGGGCGTGCTCGACGCGCTCGACCTGGATGCCCTGCTCGCGAGGGTCGACATCGACGTGCTCGTCGGCCGTGTCGACATCGACCGCCTGGTCGGCCGCATCGAGATCGATGCCCTGGTCGGCCGCATCGACATCGACACCCTGGTCGGCAGGATCGCGATCGACGAGCTCGTGCGGCGCATCGAGATCGACGCTCTGGTCGGCCGCATCGACATCGACACCCTGGTCGGCAGGATCGACATCGACGCGCTCGTCTCGCGTATAGACATCGACCGCCTGGTGTCGCGGATACAGATCGATGATCTGGTGAAACGGATCGACATCGACGAGCTGGTCTCGCGGATAGAGATCGACGAGCTCGTCTCCCGCATCGAGATCGACAAGCTGGTGAAACGGATCGACATCGACGAGCTGGTCTCGCGGATAGAGATCGACGAGCTCGTCTCCCGCATCGAGATCGATGCGCTTGGTGAAACGGATCGACATCGACGAGCTGGTCTCGCGGATAGGAATCGACGAGCTCGTCTCCCGCATCGAGATCGATGCGCTGGTGAAACGGATCGACATCGACGAGCTGGTCTCGCGGATCGATATCGACACGCTCGTCAAACGGATCGACATCGACCAGCTGGTGTCGAGGATCGACATTGACGCTCTCGTGCAGCGCATAGAGATCGACGAGCTCGTATCCCGGATCGAGATTGACAAGCTGGTGGGGCGCATCGACATCGACGAGCTGGTGTCGCGGATAGAAATCGATGCGCTCGTCTCCCGGATCGAGATCGACGAGCTGGTCAAACGGATCGATATCGACGAGCTCGTATCGCGGATAGGCATCGACGAGCTCGTCTCCCGCATCGAGATTGATGCTCTGGTGAAACGGATCGACATCGACGAGCTGGTCTCGCGGATCGACATCGACCAGCTGGTGGGACGCATCCAGATCGATGAGCTGGTCAAACGGATCGATATCGATGAGCTCGTGTCGCGGATAGGCATCGACGAGCTCGTATCGCGCATCGAGATTGATGCCCTGGTGAAACGGATCGACATCGATGAGCTCGTGTCGCGGATCGGCATCGACGAGCTCGTTGCCCGAATAGAGATCGATGCCCTCGTCAAACGGATCGACATCGACCAGCTTGTGTCGAGGATCGACATAGACGCACTCGTGCAGCGCATAGCGATCGACGAGCTGGTCTCCCGGATCGAGATCGACCAGCTCGTGGGCAGAATCGACATCGACGAGCTCGTCTCGAGGATCGACATCGACACGCTCGTCTCCAGGATCGCGATCGACGAGGTCGTCAAACGCATCGAGATCGACGAGCTCGTCTCCCGGATCGACATCGGTGCGCTGCTGGACCGCATAGACATCGACGCTGTGGTGGGGCGTATCGACGTCAACGACGTCGTCCAGCGGGTGGACGTCGACGCTGTAGTCGAGGAAACCGAGCTGGGCACGATCGTGGCCCGCTCCACGAGCGGTTTCGCGAGCGAGGCACTCGACGCAGCGCGCAGCCAGACGGCCGGTGTCGACTCGCTCGTCAGCAGAGCCGTCAACCGCGTCCTGCGGCGCAATGAAAGCGATCTTCCCCCCGGGCCGCCGCTGCTGACCGGTGGTGCGGACGCCGAGGGCCAGCAGGCCGCCGAGGAGCAGTCATCGCAGACGGCGGACCGGGACGAGCAGGCATGAGCCCCGGCGCGCGCCAGGCGATGGCGCACCAGGGCCACTATGCGGGCGCTTTGAGCCGGCTGCTGGCCTACGGCGCCGATCTGGGGATCATCAGCGTCATCTACGCGGCGGCTGTCGCGATCGTCCAGTTCGCGATCAACACCGCCACACCGTGGAACGTCGATCTCAAGCACGGGTACGTGATCGTGATCATCGGCCAGCTCGTGTGGTCGGGCTTCTATTTCGGCAGTTCGTGGGTCGTCTACGCGCGCTCGCCCGGCATGTCGCTGCTCGGGCTGCGGATCGTGCGCTCGAACGGCTCCCCGCTCGATCCGCGTCACGCGATCATCAGGCTGATCGCGTTTCCGCTCGGGTTCCTGACGTTGGGAATCGGCTTCCTCGGAATCATCTTCGGCCGGGCTCACAGGGCGATCTATGACCGGATCGCCGACACGGCGGTGATCTACGACTGGGATGCGGAGGCCGCGAAACTCCGCGAGCTCGCAACGCGCGGCGCGCGCCGGCGCGAGGCCCAGCTTCAGGCGCCGCCCGAGGGCTGAGCGCGGAACCGGTCGGCGCTGCACGTGCCTGCAGGGGTTCCACATCGTGACTGTGGACTTTCCCGCTTTCCGGGCGCGCCGGGCCGCGTAGCGTTGGAGATCAGCAAGCTCCACGGAGACCGGAACCATCACACCAGCCAGCCGAAACCCGTTGCCCCGAGTCGAGACTCGCCTGCAGAGGCAGACGCGGCTGCTCCGGGAAGCCCGCGCCCGGCGTGTCATGGAGTTGCAGGACGCAGCGGACTCCGCTGCAGCGGGCGGCGCCGCACGCGGCGGCGTGTCGTGGCGCCTGCTCTCCTGGGGCAGCACGCGCGCCGACCGGCGCAGCTGAGCCCGGCCCCGCTCTACGCGCGCGCTTCGAGCGCGGCGAGGAGGTGCTCGGCGATCGCGTCGCGGCGTCGGCGGGCAGCCGGGAATGCGGATGTCGACGGCGAGCAGCTCTCGAGCGGGCCCGCGAGCTCGGCCGGCGTCGCCGAGGACGTTGCAGCCGAGCGCGCAGTCGCCGAGCGCCGCGACGAGCCGCGGCTCGGGCATCGCGTCGATAGGCGGTCCGCAGCGGGCCGGCCATCCGCGTCGTGACGGCGCCGGTGACGAGCAGGATGTCGGCGTGGCGGGGCGAGGCGACGATGTCGATCCCGTGGCGCTGGAGGTCGTGGTAGGGGTTGCGAGACGGCGCCGAGCTCGTGCTCGCAGCCGTTGCAGGAGCCGGCGTCGACGTGGCGGACCGCGAGCCAGCGCGGCTCGGCCGCGCTCCAGATGCGCTCTCGCGGCGGATGCGTCGCCAGCGTGCGAGAGCAGGACGAACATCAGCGGTCCACGCAGGCGTAGCAGAGCTCGAAGCTCTTGTTGATCAGCGGGAAGTCGGGGAGCGAGGTTGCCGGCCGCGGCGTGCGCGAGCGCGGGCCAGTTCGCGTAGGAGGCCGGTGCGCAGGTGCACCCGCGCGAGCTCGCTCCCGGTCGAGCTCGACGACGCACAGGGTCGCCCCGCGCGGGCTCTCGACGCGGCCGATGCCGAGCGCCACGGCGTCGGCGGCCGGCGACGTGCGACGCCGCGCGCGGGAGCGGCCGCGCGAGCAGCTCGTCGAGCAGCTCGAAGGACGCCTCGAGCTCGACGGCGCGCATCCGCAGCCGCGCGCCGACGTCGCCGTCGGCGTTCGCCGCGGGCGCGGGCGATGAAGCCGTCGTAGGCGAGGCGCGGGCTCGCGGTGCGGACGTCCTCGCGGACACCGGCGGCGCGCGCCGCGGGCCCGACCGCGCCGAGGCGCAGGGCGTCGTGCTGCGTCGAGGACGCCGACGCCGTCGAGGCGGGCCTGCAGCGAGCCGGCGAACTCGAGCTCGCGCCAGGCGGCCGCCGCGTCGGTGCGGATCTCGCGCAGATCCGAGCGGGCGCGCTGCGCGGTAGTCGGCGCCGTCGAGCGCGACGGCGCCCGCGCCGACGGCGACGGTCCCGAACAGGAAGCGGTGGCCGAAGCGACCGCGTTGATCTGCTGAGCGCGGTCCTTGAGCGCGGCGAAGGCCATCGTCCCCGGCGCGAAGCCGACGCCGGCGCAGATCGCGCCGATGTCGTGGAGGTGGTTGTAGACGCGCTCGAGCTCGAGCAGGACCGTCCGGGCCGCGCGCAGGCTCGCGGTCGGGCGCAGGCCGCGGGCCTCCTCGACCGCCTGCGCGTAGGCGAGCGTGTTCGACGACCGCGCACGCCGCGCAGGCGCGCTGGACGTAGCGCAGCGCGTCCTCGGGGCCGTGCGCCCTCGGCGGCGCGCTCCAGGCCGCGGTGCTTGTAGAAGAGGCGCGGGTCCATGGCGAGGATCCGCTCGCCGACGACGTGGAAGCGGAAGTGCCCGGACTCGATCACGCCGGCGTGGATCGGCCCGACCGCGACCTGGATGGACGCCGTCGCCGCTGACCGGCGTCATCCAGGAAGTGGCGTCATCCGTGTGCGAGACGAGCGCCCGCATCGGCTCGTGGCCGTCGAAGCGCAGGCCGTGCAGGTCGTGGGCCTCGCGCTCGTCCCAGTCCGCCGCCTGCGACGAGGTCGACGATGCTCTGGACCTCGCCCGTGCCCGCGCGTCTGCAGGATGATGCTCGCGCCGTCGGGAGCCAGCAGGACTGCGCTCCAGAGGATGCGGCCGCCCCGCTCGCCTGCCCATGCGCCCGCGAACACGTGCCCTGCGCCGAGGGCGCGCTCGACCTCGCCGCGCCAGTTCCGAGGCTCGACCTGCAGTACGGTCACAGCGTCCCTCCGGTCAGCGTCTCGACGAAGGCGGACCCGGGCAGCAGCAGTCCGGCGAAGGGCACGCGAGCATCCCGGCGCCGAGGATTGCGGTGAGCGCGATGATCGGGCGCTCCTCCCGCGAGCGTGCCCGGCGCCGCCGGCGCGGCTGCTCGCCGACGACGCCCTCGATCAGCGCGTGCAGCAGCCCGAGGAAACCGAGCGCGAGCGCCATCACCGCGATCGCGCTGACGGCGACCTGGCCGGCCTGCACGCCGCCGAGGAGGATCAGCAGCTCGGACAGGAACAGCGGCGAGGGCGGAAGTCCGGCGAGCGCGGCAAGGCTGACGCCCATCGCGGTGGCGGTCGACGGGCTCTCGCCGGCCACGCCGGTCGGCGGCCTGCTCGACGCCTTCGGCTCGACGCGCGCCAGCGGCAGCGCGGCGTAGAAGCCGAGCGACTTGGCGAGCGCGTGACCGGCGACGTGGAGGACGACGCCGGCGATCGCGAGCGGCGTGCCGAAGCCGATGCCGAGCGCGATGACGCCCATGTGCTCGAGGCTCGAGTAGGCGAGCAGCCGCTTCCACGGCAGCGAGCGCCAGAGGAACGGGACCGCGACCAGGATCGACGCGAGGCCGAACGCCATGAACACCGCGCGGGTGGCGCCCGGCCCGACGGAGGGCTGGAGGATCTCCTTCACACGCCAGGCGATCAGCAGCACGCTCGGCAGCAGCGCGGCCGACAGCATCGCGCTGATCGGCGCCGGCGCCTCGCTGTGGGCGTCCGGCAGCCAGTTGTGGACCGGGGCCCAGCCGATCTTCGTCGCGAGGCCGGCGAGCAGGAGCACGAACGCGATCAGCGTCGGCGCCTTCGGGAGCCCGTGCGCGGCGCCCTGCAGCGAGTGCCAGTCGAGCGCCTGCAGGCCGTGCGCGCCCAGGTTCGCCTGCCCGATGGCGAGGATGACGATCCCGAGCAGCGCGACGGACAGGCCGAGCGTCGTCAGGACCAGGTACTTCCAGCCCGCCTCGAGCGCGTCGCGCCTGCCGCTGAAGGCGACCAGCAGCGCGGAGGCCGCCGTCGTCGCCTCGACGATCAGCCACGCCGCGGCGAGGTTGCCGGCGACCGGAACAGCGAGCAGCGCCGCCCAGAACACGAACAGGGCGGCGTAGTAGAGGCTCCGCGAGCGGGCCGCCGTCGTCCAGCTGCGTCCGCTCGTGCGCAGGTAGGCGGGGGAGACCAGCGCGCTGCACAGGCCGACGACCCCGATCACCGCGAGCAGGACCCCGCTGGCGCCGTCGACGAGATACCACCGGCCGTAAAGCGCCGGGCCGCCGCCGCGTGCCAGCGCGATCGCCGCGAGTGCCAGGGACGCCGCCGCGGTCACGACCGCGACGACGCGGGCCATCGCGTCGGCGCCGCCGCGCGGAGCGGGCGAGGAGCGCGAGCACCATGCCTGTGAGCGGCAGCGCGGGGACCAGCCAGACGAGGGTCGGCACCAGGTCAGTCACGAAGGCCCCGCAGGAGCTCGGTGTCGCCGGTGCCGAGCTCGCTGTGGATCCGCTGCGCGAACGCCGCCGCGACCGTCACGACCAGGGCGAGGTCGAAGAGCGCCCCGAACTCGACCACGTAGGACAGGCCTCCGGGCACGGAGACCGCGAGCAGGGAGAGCCCGTTCTCGGCGACGATCAGCCCGAGCAGCTGGAACAGGATCGGCCGGCGGGCGATCACGATCGCGATCCCCACCAGGACGAGCGCGACGGAGGTGTGCTCGGTGTGCGCGTCGCCGAGCCCAGCGGCGGGATCAGAAGGACGGCGCACAGTGCCACGGCGCCCGCGCCGAGAAGCCGCACGAGCGGGCTCGCCGCGGCCGCGACGGGACGCGCCTCGGGCGTGCGGCGGATCAGCGAGTAGAGCAGCAGCGGGAGTACCACAGCCTTGCTGAGCAGGACGAGGCCGCGACGAGGAAGTCCTCCGAGCGACCGCCTGCGAGGTCGAGCGCGCCGATGCCGAGCGCCAGCGACTGCGCGGCCAGGAGAGCGATCGCGACAGATCGCCGGCGCACGACGATGATCGCGAGCGCGAGCGCGAGCATGCAGGTGACCAGGATGCCGCTCACACGCCCACCCCGCCGATCCAGATCCCGGCCCCCGCGATCGCGATCGCGCAGCCGACGCCGAGCAGCGCCGGCACACGCAGTATCCGCATCTTCGCCTGTGCGCTCTCAGCGACGGCCAGCGCACAGCACAGCGCCGCGACGCGAGGCGGTGAGCGTCAGCAGCCCCGCGGCGAAGCCGGCCGGGTGGGGCAGGAACAGCTCGGCGCCGAGGACGAGCACGACCCAGTGGCGCGCCGCCGCCGCCCACGTGCAGCAGCGCGAGGTCGCGACCGGCGTACTCGAGCAGCGGCCCCTCGTGGATCATCGTCAGCTCGAGGTGGGTGTCGGGGTTGTCGATCGGCTGGCGACCCGTCTCGACGAGGATCACGAGCGCGAACGCGCAGCGCGCCGCACCAGTGCGCCGGCCCGTTCCAGATCTGCCGTCCCGGCCGCCGCCGAGCTCATCGTCGCGAGATCGGTGCCGTGGGCGGGCAGCGCGGCGAGGAGCATCGCGAGCACGAGCAGCGCCTCGCCGAAGACGGCGATCATCAGATCGCGCGCGCCGCCCATCAGCGCAAAGCCGTTGCCCGTGTCCCAGGCGGCCGCGGCGAGCGCGAAGCGCGCGAGCGCGAGAACGCCGATGAGCACGAGCGCGTCGTCGCCGAGCCCGAGGGCGCCGGCGCGCCCCGCGATCGGGACGATCGCGACTGCCGCCAGCATGCACGCCGCGACGAGCGCCGGCGCGATCCGGTAGACCGGCCCCGTTCCCTCGGGGTCGACCGCGCTCTTGCCCCACAGCCGCATGAGCGTCCGGTAGGGCTGCAGCAGGGATGCGCCGTGTCTTCCCTGCAGTCGCGCCTTCATGGACTGGATGGAGCCCGGGAGCAGCGGCGCGAGCACGATGCCTGCCAGCTGGATGACCGTCGCGGCGGCGCTCATCCGAGGATCCCGGTCTGCGCGAGCACGAGCAGGGCCATCACCAGGCCGAGCAGGTACGCCGCGTAGGTGCGGACGTTGCCCGACTGTGTCCTGCGGGCGAGCGCGGCCGCGCGCAGGCCCGCCGCGGACCGTCGGCTCATACAGCGCGCGGTCGAGGAGCGAGTGGACCTCCCCCTCGTAGCTCACGCTCTGGACCATGCCGCCGGCGTGGGTCACCTCGATCGTGCGCCGCGGCCGCAGGATCGACTCCAGAACCAGCCGAAGCGGCTTGGTGAAGGCCTCCGAGCTCCAGCGCAGCGCCGGGACGAAGGGTTGCCCGCACGCCCAGCTCGGCAGACGGCGCCGCGCGTCTCTTTCCGCGCGCGGAGGCGAGCACGCCCGTGAGCGCCGCGATCGCGAGGGCGAGACCCAGCGTCGGATACGAGCCGGTGCCCGGCACGTGAAGGCCTGCGCCCAGCGCCGCCACGGGGGCGCCGGCGCCGGGTGCGAGACCGGCGAGCGTCGGTAGCAGCAGGCCCGGGGCGAGACCGAGGGCGACGCACATGAGCGCCAGGGCGGCCATCGCCGCACGCATGCCCACCGGAGGGTCGCAGGCCTGCGCGCACCGCTGTGTGCGCGGTACCCCGAGCAGGGTCAGCCCGAGCATCTGAGCGAAGCAGAGCAGCGCCAGCGCAGCTGTCGCGGCGAGGCCGGCGAGTGCGAGAGCCCCGGCGAGAGCGATCCCCAGCGGCTCGCGGATCACCACGTGGACGAGCGACTGCAGGACCAGCCACTCCGAGGCGAAGCCGTTCAGCGGCGGCAGGCCGGCGATCGCCATTCCGCCGACGAGGAACGCGCCGCCCGTCCAGGGCATCCGGCGCAGCAGGCCACCGAGATGGTCGAGGTCCATGCTTCCGGTGGCACGGTCCAGCGCACCCGCTCCGAGGAACAGGAGCGACTTGAACACCGCGTGGTTCGTGATCTGCAGCAGCGCCGCCGCGAATGCGATCGTCCGCCCAGGTCCGGTCACCGGCCCCGGAGAACAGGAGCGACGCGCCGAGGGCGAGCGCGACGATGCCCACGTTCTCGATCGAGCTGTATGCGAGCAGCCGCTTGAGGTCGCGCTGTACGAGCGCCCACAGGACGCCGCCGAGGCAGGAGCAGAGCCCGACCGCCAGCAGCGCGAGCCCAAGCCACCGGGGCGTTGTCCCGAGCCAGTCGAACTCGACGCGGATCAGCCCGTACAGCGCGACCTTGAGCATCATCCCCGACATCAGCGCGGACAGATGCGCCGGGGCGACGGGGTGCGCCCGCGGCAACCATGAGTGCAGCGGTATGAAACCCGCCTTCGTCCCGAACCCGATGAGGGCCGCCACGGCGACGAGCGTCTGTGCACCCGTGCCGGCGGATGCCATCGCCGCGGGATCTCCGATCCCGCCGTGGTGCGCGAGCGCGAGGAGCGCGATCCAGACGCCGGCTCCCCCGAGGTGCGTGATCGCGATATACGCATACACGGCCGAGCGAGCCTCCCGGTCTCGGCCCGCGAGCAGGATCGCGGCCGCCGGGACGAGCGTCATCAGCTCCCAGAAGACAAGGAAGCTGACGACGTCGCGAGCGGCGAGCACACCGGCGAGCGACAGCAGGAACACGCCCGTCAGGGCGCCGACCGCCGGTGCGTGCGGGCGCCCGGGCAGGTAGTCGCGCGCGAACAGGAGCGTCGGGATCGCGGTGAACGAGAGCAGGGCCAGGAAGAGCCCGCTGAGCGGGTCGAGGCCGAATGCCAGGCCTACAGTGCTGTGAAACGGGGCGCCGATCGTCTGGCCGCCCGCGAGTACCGCCACCCCGGCAACCCCGAGCAGCGCCATCGCGGCCGCCTGGACCATCAGCCCGGAGCGAAGGCGGTCCGTCGCGGCGAGGATGGAGCCGCACGCGAGCGTCGCGACACCCGCGAGCGCCGCCCAGGCGAGCAGGGGCACCTCTAGCCGCGGTCCGGCGGTGGTGAGAAGTCCTCGACGGCGAGGTCGTCCAGCAGCGCCTGGTTGTCCTCGCGTGCACCCGAGATGATCTGCTTCGCGAGCTCGAGCAGCTCCAGCGTGCGAGGGTCCCGGACCCGGTAATAGACGCTGGTGCCCTGCTTGCGGCTCACAACCAGGCCCTGGGCGCGCAGCGCCGCGAGGTGCTGGGAGGTGCTGCTCGCGTCGAGTCCCAGTGCGTCGCGCAGGGCACCGACAGAACGCTCATCCTCGCGCAGCAGTTGCAGCATGCGCACGCGGGCCGGATGGCCGAGCGCGCGGAAGAAGTCCGCCTTCAGGGCGTAGATCGGAGGCTGTCCATCGCGCGTTGACCACATGCATGCAGAGTTTACAACTTTATGAACTATGCATTATTGGGTGGGGCTTTCTGGGACCGTGTCGGCGATCGGGCCCGGTCTGGCGATGTAGTGGCCCTGGGCGTAGTCCACCCCGAGCTCGCGAAGGCGCTCCAGCGTCCGCAGGTCCTCCACCCCCTCCGCGACCGTCTGCGCCGAGAAGGCCTCGGCGATCGACACCACCGCTTCGACGACGCGCATGCTCGCCGGGCTCTCGTTTACATCGCGCACGAACTCCATGTCGATCTTCAGATAGTCGACCGGGAGGGCCTTGATGTAGGTGAAGCTCCCGTAGCCGGTGCCGAAATCGTCAAGTGCGACCTTGCAGCCCATCTCCCTCAGCAGCTCGGCGAACCTCACGGCGGCGTCCTGGTCCGACGCGAGCGCCGTCTCGGTGATCTCGAACACCAGGGACGCGGGGTCGGCGCCGGCCTGCTCGATGCACCTCTCGATGTGGTCCAGGATGGTCCAGTCGCTGACCGAGTCCGCGGAGATGTTGACCTGCACGGGATGGTGGTCGGCCGCTATCTGGATCGCACGCTGGATGACCCACCGGTCGATGTCACCGATGAGTCCGTAGCGCTCGGCTACCTGAAGGTAGGGGGACGGCGGGCTGATCGTTCCGTCCGGCTCGCGGATGCGCAGCAGGAGCTCACGCTGGACGATCTCGCCGGTCGCGATGTCCACGATCGGCTGCGCATAGAGCAGGAGCCTTTCCTCGGCGATGGCGTCCTTGCATCTGCCGATCCAGCTCAGCGCCTCTGATTCGCGCTGCAGCGTCCGCTCGCGCTCCAGGCGCTCGGAGATGTCCGCGAACACGACCACGCATCCCTGCACACCGTCGGCCGTCTCGATCGGCGATGCCGTGTATGAGACCGGGAACTGGCGTCCGGCGCGGTTGAGGAACACGTCCTGCTCGATCCGGACGACCTTGCGCTCGCGCCGCGCCCGCTCGATCGGGGAGTCCTCGATGTCCAGCCTGCTCCCGTCGGCCCGGTGGGTGTGGGTGATCTCGTGCATCACGCGGCCCATGAGCTCATCGGCGCGCCAGCCGAAGAGCCGCTCGCCTGCGCCGTTGATGTAGGTCACGCATCCGTCGTTGTCGAGTGTGAACACCCCCTCGCCCATGCCGTCGGTCACCGCCCGCAGGTATTCACGCGAGGCGAGCAGGGTGCGCTCGGTCTCCACCAGCTCGGAGACGTCGACCGCGACCGCGATCGTGCCCGTCGGCGTCGCGTCATCGGCGAGCATGACGACGTCGCGCACATAGGCGTCGAAGATCGAGCCGTCCTTGCGGAAGACCTCCAGTGTGCCCTCCCACTTTCCGTGCTCGAGCATGTCGGACCGGATCACCTCGGAGAGGTCATGGTGGGCGGGCACGATCACCTCGAGAGCCGGACGGCCGACCACTTCCCGGCTGCTCCACCCGTAGAGGTGCTCGGCTCCTCGATTCCAGTGGGTGATGCGGCCGTCGGTGTCGGTTGCCACTACGCACACGTCGACCTCGTCGAGCAGCGCAGCCTGTGTCCTCATCTCTTCCTCCGCCTGCCGGCGCGCGGTCACGTTGTCGTGCGCGATCACCGCACGCGCGCCCTCCAGACCGGTGTAGCGGCTGACCCGCATGACGAACCACCGTTCTTCGGTGGGGCTGTTGCACGGGTATTCCAGCGAGAACTCGTAGGCGCGGCCGGCGAGCACGGCACGCAGCCCGTTCGCCGCCCGGCGCGCCCAGTCATCCGCGCTTGCGGCGTCGCAGACCGCCAGGTAGTTCTCGCCCGCCCCCGTGGGGCGACCTCCGTTGTCGAGGGCGAACTGGACCCAGGCGCCGTTGGTCATGATGATCTCGCCCACGCCGTCGACGACGGCGACGTGCGCGGGGAGCCAGTCCAAAGTGGCCTGTATGAATGCGCGCGAGCCCGCGGCGCTCCTGCCTGCCAGTGCGCGCTGCGCCGCGATCCTCTCACTCATGTCGCGTGCATCCGCCTCATCCGTCAGAGCGCCCGGCTCTGGATTGGCCGTTCGCCGCCGCCGCGGCCGGTGATCCCAGCCGGTGGATGGCTCAGCCCGCGATCAGGCCGCGCTGGATGGCGTATCCGACCAGTTCAGCGCGTGTTGAGAGCATCAGCTTCTGCTGGATGTGCGCGCGGTGTGTCTCGACGGTCCGGATCGAAAGGAAGAGCTGGCTGGCGATCTCCGGGTTCGTGAAGCCGCGCGCGATCAGCGTCAGGACCTCCACCTCACGGTCGGAGAGATCATCCGGCGGGCCGGGCGGCGGCTCGGACGCGATGCGCGCTCCGAGCTCGGGGTTCAGGTAGCTCTCGCCCAGCAGCTGCGTGGCGGACCGCCTCGACGAGCTCGCCGTCGACGGCGTCCTTCAACACGTAGCCGACCGCGCCGGCGCCGAGCGCGGCACGCACGAACGCTGTTTCCTGCTGCATGGTGAGAACGACGATCTGCGTCTCCGGCGATTCCTTCCTTATCAGCGGGATCGCATCGAGGCTCGAGCCTCCGGGCATGTTGAGATCGAGCACGAGCACCTGCGGGTGATGGCCGTGGACGAAACGGCGGGCGCTGTCCACGTCCCCGGCCTCGGCTACCACCGCGAACTCGCCGCTCTTCTCGAGGAGCATCTTGAGCCCGCTGCGCACCACGCGGTGATCGTCGGCGAGGATGATCCGGACCGCGTCGCCACCGTCGCTCTCTGCGGATAAGTCCTGATCGTTCATCTCCGTCATGGTTACGCATACCCTCGTAGCTGACGTCGGTGCTTTGCCACGGTACGAGAAGGCTTTTGCACGGACGCACCGATTCTCGATGCGCTTAGCGTGAGGGTGTGGCCTTCCATCTTCACATTGCGAGGGAGCAGGCCCAGGGGGACGGGACACGGTCCGGGCCCATACGCGTCGTGCTCGCGGACGACCACGCGCTCATCCGCCGCAGCATGCGCCGTGTGCTCGACGGCGAGGAGGGCATCGACGTCGTGTCCGAGACGGCAGAGCTCGGCTCGACGTTCCGCGACGTGCGCGTGCACCACCCGCATGTGCTGGTTTTCGATCTGCGCCTGCCGGGCTGCTCGAGTGACGCCACGATCCGCAGGCTTCGCGCCGGGGTGGCGAGGACGGCGATCGTGCTCGCGAGCATGGAGCTCAACCCGGCGCTCGCGCAGCTCGCGCTGAACCTCGGCGTCCTCGGCTTCGTCTGCAAGGACCTCTCGGACACGGAGCTCGCGCCCGCGGTCAGGGCCGCCGCGCGCGGACAGCGCTACGTGAGCCCGCGCGTGGGGGTCCATCTCGGCAACTGGCGCACGGCCCCGACTGTCTGAGTCACCGGCCGCGCTGATCTCGCGCGGATGCCTAGACATGGGCGTCCAGCGGGGGAGGCGGCATGCACGCAAGGACGCGCGTGCCTCCCGCGCCCGACGTGACCTTCAGGGTGCCGCCGGTGAGGCTCACGCGTTCGCGCATCCCGACGAGGCCGAAGCCTTCTGCGGTCGAGCCGGTGTCAAAGCCACAGCCGTCGTCGCTGACGTCGACGGTGATGCCGTCCGAGGACTCATGGATCACGAGGTGCACGGAGCCTGCGTGGGAGTGCTTGGAGGCGTTCGTCAGTGCCTCCTGGACCAGGCGGTAGACGGTGCTCTCGAACCCTGGATCCAGCCGCCCTCCGCGCTCCTCTGTGGTGAGCATCTGGAGGTCGCTGTCGATCTCGTGCTGACCGCGGTCCCGGTAACGGTCGACGAGTGATTCCGTGGCGGCGAGCAGACCCAGGTCGTCCAGCGCCGGTGGGCGCAGGTCGCTGATGATCGCCCTCAGGCCTTCGATCTCGCTGCCGAGTTCGGCGACCGCGTCGCCGACGGCGCTCCTGGTGTGCTGCAGGTCCTCCTCGTCGCTCAGCGTCGCCGCGAGCTGCAGGCGCAGGCCCGCCAGCCGCTGAAGCGTCTCGTCGTGGAGTTCCCGTGCCCACCTGCCGCGCTCCGCCTCCGTCGCCGCGAGAGCCCCGCGCAGGCGGTCGCTCTCGACGCTCTGGGCGAGCGTGACGGCGTTTGCCGCGCTCGCGGCGAACATCAGCAGGAGCTGTTCATCTTCCTCTCGCAGCCCATCCGTGTCGCCGGTGCTGTCGAAGGCGATGAGGACCCCGACTGCGTGTCCGCGCGAGACCATCGGGACGAGCAGCGCGGACTGCGCACCCGCAGACCCTGGGCCCACCGACGCGATACCCGGCAGCGGGCTTCGCTGTGTCAGCCGCATCGGCAGACGGGTTGAGACCACCTGGCCGGGCACGCAGCCGGCGAGCTCTTTGCGAGTTCCGAGCAGGCCCTCGTCGATGTCTCCCGCGCACGCGTACGCCACGAGTTCGTCCCCGTCGCGCAGCCAGATCAGGGAGCTTCGCGCCTCCACCAGCGCCCTGCCGCGCTTGGCGACGAGCTCCAGCACGCGGCCGAGGTCGACATCTGTCCCGATCGCGACAGCCACATCGCGGGTCATCTCAAGGCCGCGGGTGGTGCGCTCCGCTTCGCGGCGCCTGGCCTCGCTGAACTCGTACATCATCGCGTTGTCGATCGCGATCGCCGCCCAGCCCGCAAGCAGCACGGTCGCTTCCTCGTCGCGCTCGGTGAAGTCGCCGCCCGCCTTCTCCGTCAGGTACAGGTTCCCCCAGACGTGGCCGCGGATCACGATCGGGACGCCGAGGAAGCTACGCATCACCGGGTGGCCCGCCGGGAACCCGTAGCTCTCGGAATGGCCGCTCACGTCGGACAGGCGCAGCGTCTGAGGATGATCGATCAGCACGCCGAGGACTCCGCGCCCCCGCGGCAGGTCCCCGATCTGGGCGCGTTCGCGATCGTCCAGCCCCGAAGTGAGGAAGCTCTCCAGCCCGGTGTGCTCCGCGTTGAGGATGCCGAGCGCGGCGTATCGGGCGCCGGTCATCTGCCGCGCCGTCTCGAGCACCCGCTCGAGGACGACCCCGCGGTCGAGCTCGGACGTGAGGGACCTGCCGACTGCGAGCAGGCGCCGGACCCAGTTCTCCTCACCATCCTGGCGCAGGAGCTGTGGAGGCCGTCCGTTGCGGCGGTCCATGAGAACTCCCCGGGGCTCTTTCCTGAGCGTGCCAGTCAAGAGCTTTGCGCCCCGGGCCACACCCGCTCCTCCAAATAACGTCCACGCCACCGAGCTGGCACGCCGGACGCTGCATCTGACTATAGGACGGGCGAGAGCATTGTCAAGAACTTGTGCACCCGTTCGACTGTGGGTTTACACTGAACCCCGAGCTGCTCGGCGGACGCCCTCGGGCCATATCTCGGTCCTCCGCGCGGTCCTGCGAGAGACATTGCGACGGCGGAAGAAGGTGGCGGACGATGGCAGAGGGTGAGCGGCCCGAGCAGACGGCGGGGACTGACGTGCAGAGCGGGGGCGAGCTGAATGCGGCGATCACGAGCGCGATCGTCGGCATCCACCACAGCTATCTGGGCCGGGGACCGACGAGCGCGTCGACGTTCCATCACGAGAACGTGGTCGTCACGATCATGCACGGCGTCCTGACTCTCGCCGAGGAGACTCTGGCGCAGGGCGCCGGCGAGAAGTCGGTGGCCAGCATGCGCCAGGCCTTCCAGGGGCTCAT
Source organism: uncultured Solirubrobacteraceae bacterium (assembly GCA_963740075.1). GTDB lineage: Bacteria > Actinomycetota > Thermoleophilia > Solirubrobacterales > Solirubrobacteraceae > Palsa-744. The sequence goes on from CAVUCP010000002.1 coordinate 443,889, forward strand.
GGAGGACGAGTTCACGAAGGCGGTCGAGCGCCTCACGGGCCGGCGGGTGCTGGATTTCGTCAGTGGCACCAACGTATGCGCCGGCGTGGCCTGCGAGGTCTTCGTGCTGGACAGCAGGCTCTAGGCGGGCCTGCTCCGCCTCACGCGCCCGCGCTTTGGCCCGGCATCCCGGCCAGATGCTCCCGTGCGCGCTGCCAGCCGCTGAAGAGCGTGCTGATCGTCAGCGCAGACGGCAGCGTGTTATCCCCCTGGGCGGACCTGTAGGCCCTGTAGTCGTGCATCGTCAGAGCAGCGGGCTCCACGGACCAATGGTGGGCGGCGAGGCGGATGGCCCGCAGTGCGTCCTCGCGCGCCTGCTCGGGAGCGAGCTCGGCGGGCTCGGCGCTCGGGTCCGAGAACCAGACCGGCGTCACCTGGGGAGAGGACCCCGACGCGTCCCCCGGATCTGACACGGGGGAGGGGTGGACCCGTATCTCTCGGAGGACGCGCTCATGGGGATCGGTGCGGCCGTGCCCGCCGACTCGGGAGGAGCTCAGGCGTGCAGTGACAAGCTACTTTCCGGCCGATTGGGGTGGATCCGCTGGCGCCCGCAGGCGTCGGGGTGAAACCACTGCCCGTCTCGCGGTAGCGACGGCGGACGCCGGCGCCGGCTCGCTCAGGACTGTGCCGGCGCGGTGTACTGGCGCATGCCCGCCATTATCGCCCGCGTCTCGCTCGAGAGCGTGACGCCGGCGTCGGAGTCGAGCGTCTGGAAGTAGAGACGCTCGCGGCCCGTCGGGTCGATCACATAGATGGCCGAGGTGTGCACGACGTCGCCGTCGTGCAGAACGCAGACGTAGACCTGGTAGGCCTTGTAGATGGCTTTCAGCTCGCTGGGGGAGCCGGTCAGGAACCTCCACTCGTGCACCATGCCGTTCTCGGCCGAGAAGCGGTAGACGTCGGATGTGCGGGTTGCGGTCGGGTTGGCGTTTATCGCCACGAGGTCGACGTTCGCCGCGGCGGCGGGACCGATCCGGTGGAGAGCGTTGCGCAGGATCGCAGCGGTGAGGGGGCACACGGTGGTGCAGCGCGTGTCGATGAACGCCATCACCACCTCGTGGCCGTGCAGGGACGAGAGGGAGACCGCGTGCCCGAACTGGTCGGTGAGCGTGAACCCGGGGGCGGGCTTTCCGTCGATCGGGAACCCTCCGCCCGCTTCCACCCCGGCGGGCCCGGAGGAGGCGAGCACGTTCTGGGTGGATGCCGAACTCGCGTGCCGGACGATGAGGGCGACGCACGCCAACGCCAGGATCAGTGCGGGCAGCACGAGCATCAGTGTGCGGCCGCGGCGCCGTCCAGGTGCGCGGGGCTCCTCGGGGGTGCCGGACGGCCCGCTCATGTCAGTTCCAGCCGGTTCGGGGGAGCTGCCGCGGCCAGAGCGATCTCCTGAGAGGTCGCGGGCCCGTCCGCGGCGATCACCGCGAGCTCCGCGGCACGCTGTTCCTCCTTCTCAAAGCCACCCATCCAGCGGGTGGCGAGGATCGCTATCGCGATCGCGAACGGCAGATCTCCGGCGCTCCACATGATGCCCGCGGCGATCTGCTGGTCGAACATCGCCGAGACTCCGCCGGGCCGATGCGCGAGCTGCGCGTAGAACGGGTAGAGGGCGGACCGCGAGAACGCGAGCACCATCGACAGGGCGATGTTCGGGAGCATCGCTGCTCCCAGCAGCACGATGCGGCCAGGGTAGGACAGTGTCGGGCGCAGCGGCGGGGAGTCGATCACCTGAGCCCAGAGGAGGATCCCGAAGCCGATGAACGAGAGATGCTCGAGCGCATGCACGTCGGTGTTACGCAGGGCGGCGTCGTAGACCGCCGGAATGTGCCACGCGAGCAGGTTGACGCTGTACAGGATCAGCGTGCTCACGGGCCGGAAGATCTGGTGGCAGAGCCACCTCAGCGGTGTAAGCGTCGGGGACTTCGCGAAGCCGCGCGCGAGCGAGCGCCGCAGGCCGAGCGGCAGAGGCCGCCAGAGCGACATCCAGGGGGCTCCCAGCACGATCAGCGGCGCGGCGACCGAGAGGAGCAGGACGTGCTGGACCATGTGCGCCCAGAGCAGCTGCTTGGACAGCGTCTCTATCGGCGGGACAATGGAGATCACGATCGCCAGGAGCCCGCCATAGAAGGCCATCGCACGCCTCCGTGCCAGCCTGTCGCGGGGTCTTCCCATGCGGCGAACCGCGATGCGCTCACCCAACAGGTGCAGCCAGAAGGCCGCCCACGTGAGTCCGAGTGGCAGGGAGTCCGCCACGGTCGACTCAGCCCCGCGCAGTCAGCCGTTCGCGCGGCGGGCGAACGGTGCGCCTCGATCGCTGCAGGCCGTTCTGCTCGCGGGCGCTCACTTGATGAAGGCTGTCGCGAGCGTGGTGAGCACGGCCGCGGCGGCAACCCACCAGAACCAGTAGCCGGCTGCTTTGAGGACGTATCCGCGTCCCTGCAGGCGCCCGCTGAACAGGCGCCCGATGACCAGGCCGCCGACGATGAGAGCGATCAGTAGGTGAATGCCGTGGTAGAAGACGAACAGCTCGATGCCGCTCGCGTAGGCGTGGAAGGGAACCGCGAAGTTCAGTCCCGCGAAGAGCACCAGGTCGCCGACCAGGGCCGCGAGCGTGATGACCCAGGCCAGGACGGCGCCGCTGCGAACGCGGGTGCTGTCGCCGCTGTCGAGTCCGCCGCGTCCCCAGCTCCACGTGAGCGCCGCCACGATCGCCGCTGCGGCGAGCACGGCGCTGGCGAGCACCGACGGGACCGCCTCGACCGAAGGGCGGAACTGTCCCTGCGTGTCGAGTCCGCGCAGGTAGAGGAACGCGAGGAAGGTCGCGATCACGAACATCACATCCGAGAGGATGATCAGGAGCGTGCCGAGCCGGACCTGTTCGGGACGGTCGTGGACCTGGAGCGTGCCCGCCCCGGCCATCGCGGCGTCATCCGAGGCGCCCGCGAGCACGGGGCGTCCCATCGTCCGCGGGCCGCCGCTACCGAAGTCGTACGGCCCGGCCATCACCACGACGGGCTGGGGGAAGTTGACGAGCGGAACGGGGCTGGGGAGCGTCCACTCGAGCGTCCGCCCGCCCCACGGGTTGACCTCGGCGCGCTTGCCGGCGATCCAGGACATCAGGATGTTGTAGGCGAACACCGCCACCGACGCGACGATCAGGATCGCGAACAGGCTCGAGATCGATGTTCGCCGTCGCGACGTTCGGCGAATGTACGCCTGCCAGCGGGGCTCGCCCCGCATCCCGGCGAAGAACAGCGGGATGAACGTGCCGAGGAAGCCGATCTCGAACAGCCAGAAGTGGAGCTTTGACGAGCGGCGGTCGAGCTGTGCGCCCAGTCATCTTCGGGAACCAGTAGTAGAACGCCGCGAGGAAGCCGAACACGACGCCGCCGACGAGCGTGAAGTGGAAGTGCGCGGTGACGAACATGTTGCCGTGGAAGATCGTGTCCGTCGGCACGTCCGCGAGGTACAGGCCGGTGACGCCGCCGATCAGGAAGTTGAAGATGAACGCGAGCGCGAACAGCATCGGCGGCTCGAACCGCATCCGCCCTCGCCACAGCGTGCCGATCAGCGCGAGGAAGATGAGGCCGGTGGGGATCGAGATGATCTCGGTGCTCATCATCATCGGCAGTGTCGAGCGCAGGTTGGCGCCCGACCAGTAGAGGTGGTGCATCCACACCGCCAGGCTGAGTGACGAAGATCGCCGATCTCGCCGGCGACGACCATCTTGTAGCCGAACAGCGGCTTGCGCGCGAAGACCGGGACGATCTCGCAGACGGCACCGACGCCGGGGAGGAGGATGACGTACACCTCCGGGTGGCCCATGAACCAGAACAGCTCCTCGTAGAGCCAGTTGTTCCCGCCCATGCGTCGCCTGGTAGAAGGAGGTGCCGAAGATGCGGTCGCAGCAGCGTCAGGGACCACGGCAAGCACGAACGACGGGAACACGAGCAGACCGAGCAGCGTGGAGAGCAGTGATGCCCCAGACCGACGATCGGGAGCCGGCCCCAGGTCATCCCGGGCGCTCGCATGGTGATCGACGGTCGCGGCCATGTTCATCCGCGCCCAGCGCGATCGAGATCCCGAACAGGATGATCGTCACGCAATAGGCGTCCATCCCGAGCGCCGCCTGGTCGGCGAGCGGCGCGTAGCCGGTCCAGCCGGTCGGGAAGCCGCCGAGCACGATCGCGCTCAGCAGGATCGGGACGGCGGGGAACAGGGTCCAGTAGCTGAGCGCGTTGAGCCGCGGGAACGCCATGTCGTTCGCCCCGATCATGATCGGCATGATGTAGTTGCCGAACATGGCGCTGATCATGATGATCGTCGTCGCGATCATGATCAGCCCGTGCATGCTGACGATCGTGTTGTAGGTCGACGGCGTGAAGACCTTCGCGCCCGGAGCGGGCCTGCTCGAGCCGGATCATCCACGAGGCGACGCCGCCGACGAGGAACAGCACGAGCACGGTGACGAGGTACTGGATGCCGACGACCTTGTGGTCGGTGCAGAAGCGGAAGTAGCGCCAGACGCCCTCGTCCTTGCCGGCGAGCTCGAGCTCCTCCTCATGTGTCGTGTCGGGTCGCCCGAGACCCCATTTGACCGGGAAGTTGAGCGGCGCCGATCCCGATCAGGAAGAAGATGAACCACGCGAGGTAGGCGCTGACCATCGTGTCGTCCGCCTGGCGTTCGCCGCTGATCAGGCTGTGCACGATGACCCCGACGACGATCGCCGCCACGAGCCCGAGCACGAGGCCGGTAAGGATGCTCGGAACCAGCACGCGGCGCCTGGGCGCGGGCGTGCTCGCTGCGGGCTGTGTTGCTGCGGCTGCGGTGCTCATCAGGAGATTTCTTCCAGTTCGTCGCCGGCGGGCTGCGCCTTCTGGGTCGCGCCTGCGGGGGTGGACAGGATGTTCGAGTTGCCGCCGTTGGCCTTCACCCAGGCAGCGAACGCGGCCGGGGCAACCACCTTGACCTGCGACCACATGTACGTGTGGTAGAGGCCGCAGAGCTCGAGGCAACGCGCTTCGAAGTTCCCGAGTTTGTTGGGCGTCACCACGGGCGTGGCGACCCACTCACCCGGGTTTGCGTCCATCGCGATGCCGAGGGCGGCGACGCCGAACCCGTGGAGGACGTCGGCGGAGGTGACGCGGAACTGAACGGGCCTTCCGAGCGGGAGCTCGAGGACGTGGCTCTGGACCCCGAGTTTGGGGTATGCGTATGTCCAGGTCCACTCCTGCCCGGTGACGTTGACCACCAGCGCGTTCGCCGATGGCTTCGTCGTCTCCTTGTAGAAGCCGAACATTCCCCACCCGACGGTGAAGAACGCGAGCACCGTCGTGACCACGAGCCAGGCGATCTGCAGCCTCGGCTTGGCCTGCAGCGGCGGGCCGTCCTCGAGTTCCTCGACGTTCTCATCTTGCGGGGCCTGCTCGCGGAACGTGAAGACGCTGTAGAAGACGAAGACCCACACGAACAGGGCGACAGGAACGGCTATCGCGGTGAACACGAGGTCCGTCAGGCTGGCGAAACCGGCTGCGGAGCTCGCCGGCTTCCTCTCGACGAGCGGAACGACGATGAACGTCAGGATCACGAAGATCACCGAAAGCGCCGCCCAGATCGTCAGGACCCGCTTGATGTGCGACCTGGCCGTCCCCGGGAGCCTCGGCGGGGCTCGGTGTTGCCTCGACAGCCACCCCTCAGCCCACCGTGACCGTGCCGGCCATGTATCCCGTGGTCGCCATCGGGCCTCCGAAGCCTTCCTGCCCGCCTATGCCTTCGCCGGCCAGGCCGGAGCCGCATGGCACGTAGCAGTGCCAAACGTACTTGCCCGGGGCGCCCGTTTTGAATTTGAAGACGATCACGTTGGGCGCCGGGTATTCGTGTCCGGCGATGTGTTCGGTGTTCGGCGCCTTTTCGGCGACACCCGGAAGCGGGACGTTGACGAAGAGCTGTGTCTCCTTCGTGTCGGGCGGCGTCTGGATCGTGAAGGTGTGGCCGATTTCTTCGGGATTACTTCGGCTCATGGTTTGCCGTTGACCAGCATGAGGTTGCCGACGGTGCCTTTGACGTGTGCGAAGAACGGGTTGTGCACGGTGCCGCCCGGAGTCGTACTGCCTGATCGTCACCGTGATCGTGCTGTACGCGGGGACCTTGATGCGTCGTGCTCGGGCAGTAGGTCACCCATTCGGGGTGAGCGCCGCCACCTGGGCCGCCATTGCTGCCGTGGCACGCATAGCTGTCGGGGAAGGTCGCGAGCGAGATGCTCGGCCCGGTGGTCGCGGCGACCGCGGCCGGTTCGTAGCCGAGCCCTTTGACCGAGCGGGTTCCAAGCACCAGCGCGACGAACACGACGAGCAGGACCACGAGGGTCACGAGAACGCCGAGCACGTGGCGTCCGCCCCCGGATTTCATCGTGATCCCCCGGTGCGTGCGATCCGGGCCGTCACGATCCGGCAGCGTGTTGAGGGGGCCTGCGCGAAGCGAACATCGGCGGCGACCGGCGTGCGCGCGGTCGGCGTCTTGGAGGGGGCACTCATGTCGGCGGGACGCTAAGTCCGAGGGCCCCCACCGGGCATCCGTAGTGCTCCCTCGTGCAAGCGCGGTTTGTTTAGCTCCGTCCTGCGGGCGACTACGCAGCGGGGTTCCACCGATACCGGTATGGGGATCGGTCGGGGCGTGATCGTCTCGGGCGGCTCAGCGACTGGGCCGATCCGCGCCGTGGCAGTTCTTCCACTTCCGCCCGCTGGCACAGGTGCACGGATCGTTGCGCCCGCGCCGTGCGTCCCCGATGGCGTAGCGCCGCGCGATCTGGGCTGGGGGTAGCCCGCGGGCCAGCAGATCGCCCATGATCCGCATCGGCTCGTCTACGTGGCGGAAGAACTCTCGGTAGCCGGTGCACAGGTAGTTGAGGCCGGTTTCGCCGTCGTGCGATTCGATGAAGCGGTCCTTCGGGCACCCGCCGTGGCACGCGAAGCGCACCTCGCATCCGCGGCACTGACCGGGCAGCGTCGTGCTCTTCGCGGCCCCGAACGACCGCTGGCGAGGCGAGTCGACGAGCCTCGCCATCGGGCTCTCGGCGATGTTCCCCAGCAGGTAGCCAGGCTCGACGTAGTGGTCGCACGAGTACAGGTCGCCGTTGTGCTCGAGTGCGACGGCGCGTCCGCATGTCGGCGAGTGCACGCACAGACCCGGCGGCTCGCCCACCCAGCTGGCGAGCGCGACGTCGAACATCTGCACGTATCGCTCGCCGACGTCACGCCGGACCCACTCCTCGAATATCTCGATCAGCAGGCGCCCGTACTGCTCTGCGCCTATTGAGCGCGCGCTCACATGATTTCCGCTCTGCCGGTACAGCGGGCGGTCGCGCCAGGAGGACCACGGCACCGTCCCGTCCACGTCGGCGTTCGGCACGCGCTCGACGATCGGGATGAACTGCATGAAGCGCGAACCGCACTCGTTGCGCAGAAACCGGTAGATCTCGACTCCTCGACCGGCGCTCTGGGCGTTGACGCTCGTCAGCGTGTTGAAGTCCACACCGGCGTCGCGCAGGTGCGAGAGTCCCGTCATCACCCGGTCGAAGCTCCCGCGTCCGCCCCTGCTCACGCGGTGCGCGTCGTGGATGTCACGGGGTCCGTCGACCGATATGCCGACGAGATAGTCGTTCTCGCGCAGGAACGTTGCCCATTCCTTGTCGATGAGCGTGCCGTTCGTCTGAATCGTGTGCAGGGCCCGCTGTCCGGGCTGCAGGTGGCGCGCTGCGATCTCGACCGACCGCCTGAAGAAGTCCAGCCCCATCAGCGTCGGCTCGCCCCCCTGCCAGGCGATCGTCACCTCCCGCCGCCCGGCGTGGGCCTCGATCAGCTGGCGCAGGTACCGCTCGAGCTGATCGTCCGCCATCCGCAGACGGCTGTCGGGGTAGAGCGCCTCCTTGGAGAGGAAGAAGCAGTAGTCACAGTCCAGGTTGCACTGCGCGCCCGCCGGCTTGGCGAGCACGTGGAACGCGTCGGCCGCGGCGATGGGCTGGCTCTCGGCTTCGGGCATCGCTGCTCGCGCGCTGCGAGAGGGGCGCCCCGGACCGTAGAGGGGTCCGGGGCGCCGTGTCGCCTCTCAGCTCTTCTCTGCTTCCTTCTCTGCCTCCTCGAGTTCACGCTTGAGCTCGCTGCTGTCGGCATCGATTTCCTTCTCGACCGTCTTCAGGGCGTGCTGCAGCAGCTTGTTGAGCTGCTCTTCCACGCGAGACTCTCCGACGACGATGAGAGCGGCCTCGCCGCCCTCGAGCAGCTCGCCGAGCTCCTTCGCGTCGCCGCGCGACATGCCCTTGCGCAGGTGTCCGCCCACTGCGCCGACGACTCCGCCCACCGCCGCCGCGCCGAGCACCGACGGCGGGAACAGGATCCCGACGACGGCACCGACAGCGATGCCGCCCCACGCGCCGTGCTGTGTCGGCTTCTCATGCTTGGACACATGGACCTTGCCCTCCTCGTCCTTCGTGATCACGGCGACGTCGTAGGTCCCCACCAGGCTCGCGGCGTGGAGGTCCAGCAGCGTCTCGTAGTCGGCGTAGGCGTCCTCGCTGGTGGCATATGTCGCCGCGTAGATGAAGGTGGGCCGGTCGCTCATGTGTCAGCTCCTGTTCGTGGATGTGGATGTGGATGTGGTTGTGGACGGCGCTGGCGCCGATGCTGCACAGAGAATCATTCGCCGAGCGCGCAGGCATCGGTAGGAAACCGCGATACGACCATAGCTGCGCCCGAGGTGCGGCCGCGGGCCTGTCCCGTGGATCGGGCGCCGGGGCTGGGCGGCCGGTTCGCCCACCGGCGTGACGGCCGCGCCCGAGCGGTCAGTAGTAGTCCTCCACCGTCATCGTCCAGCGCGCGGAGTCCCGGCCGCTGGACACGTCCATGCGGTACAGGCCCGGGCCGCTGTTGAACGTGTGGGTCTGCCCGGTGCCTTCATTGAGTTCGAAGTTCCCGAAGCTGTTCCCGGCCTGGATGTCCTGGACCTGCGCGCTGGGCCCTGAGCAGACGAAGATCAGCATGCAGGTGCCCTGGTAGGACATGCTGTAGTCGACCCGCCACTGGGTCCCGAGGATGCGGAACACGACGGACTGGCCTTCTTCGGAGCCCGTGAATGTCGTCAGCGGGTGCCAGGTCGGCGTCTCCGCGATGTTCAGCTTCACGACCGAGCCGCGCGGGGCGCTCTGGGACGCCGCCGGCAGCTGGCTCACCACGGTGCCGGCCTGGGTGCCGGGGGCGGCCACCTGCGCGGTGCGCCAGCGGAGTCCCGCATTGGCGAGGGTGCTCTGCGCGGCCAGCGTCGGCTGCCCCACGACCGACGGCACCGGGACCGGCGGCGGGCCGGCGCTCAGGGTCACCCGCACGGTCGCGCCGTCCGTCACGCGGCTCCCGGCCGCCGGGGACTGGGCGATAGCCGTGCCGGGGGTGCTTTCGGAGTAGCTGGCGAGGAATGCGGGAGTGACGTCGAGGCGTTTGGCACGGGCCTCCACGCCGCCACGGGGCAGACCAGTGAGCTTGGGGACGGTCGTATGCGCCTTCGCGTCGGTGAGCAGGACCGCGACGACGGCGGCCCCGCAGAGGGCAAGGAGCCCAGGGAGCACGAGCCTTCGCCGTCGCCGTGAACGCGCCGTGGGGCGGGTCGGGACGCTCTCGCTCCCGGCACGCGCCGCGTTCTCGCCGAGGACGCGGGTCGATGCCGCGGCCGCCTCGCCGTCCAGACGCGAGGGCAGCGTGACCGTCGCCGGCTGCTCCATCACCACCGTCGCGCCGCCCGCTGCCCGCGAGTGTCCGGAGTCCGGGACGCCGTCCCCTGCCGGCGGCCCGGCGATGACCGGCGCGGGAGCCGCGCTGATGGCTCGAAGCGCGGCGGCCATCTGGGCACCGTCCTGCCAACGGTCCTCCGGGTCCTTCGACAGCGCGCACTCGACGACCCTGCGCAGCCCGGGCGGAACGCTGTCCGGGAGCGGCGCGGGAAGGTCCTGCAGATGACGCAGCCCGAGCTCCACTGCGGAGCCGTGAACGAACGGGGGATTGCCGCAGAGCATCTCGTACATCACGATGCCCGCGCTGTAGACGTCGGTTGCGGCGCTCGTCGGGCGCCCGCGCGCCTGCTCGGGCGACATGTATCGCGGGGTGCCCGCCACGGTCGCCGACAGCGCCTGCGATGTGCCGCCGGCCAGGCGCGCGACACCGAAGTCGCCGACCTTCAGGCTCCCGTCGCGCGCGAGGAGCACGTTCGCGGGCTTGACGTCGCAGTGGACGACGCCCTGGGCGTGGGCGCTCGCGAGCGCATCGCACAGCTGCAGGGCGATATCGGATACCTCGTGGGCGGGAAGCGCGCCCCGCTGCAGGCGCTCGGCGAGGCTCTCCCCCTCCACGAGCTCCGCGACGTAGTAGGGACCCTCCTGCGCGTTCCCGATGTCGTATATCTGAACGATGCCGGGATCGCTGATGCGCGCCAGCAGCTGGGCCTCGCGCTCGAAGCGCTCCACCCAAGCGGTGTCCTCAGCCCACCAGGGCTTGATCACCTTCACCGCGACGGTTCGCGCCAGGCGCCGGTCAAGACCGCGGTAGACACGTCCGAACGCTCCCTCGCCGATGACGGCGTGGAGCTCGTAGCGGTCGTCCAGCGCGCGGCCTGTCAGATCTGGGGCGGCGGGCACGCACACGAGTATTCCGCGCGCGGACCGTCGAGCCAACCGTCAACCGTCGCGCGTGAGCTCGGCGGGCGCGCCGGCCGCCACCCGCCCGGCCCTGTCTCAGGTGCTCCCGCGCACCGCCTGCGGGCCGGCGACGCGGAAGCCGATGTTGCCCGTCGCGTCGTCCGGCAGGTTCGCTGAGCGGGCCGACACGCGGTAGCGCCTGCAGTAGGACTCGTGGCATATGTATGAGCCCCCGCGCGTGACCCTCAGGCTCCCGGACTCAGGGCCGAGAGGGCTGCCCGCCGGCGCGCTCCGATACCAGTTGCGGTCGAACCAGTCGGCGGTCCACTCCCACACGTTCCCGGTCATGTTGTGCAGCTCGTAGCCGTTTGGCGGGAAGGCGTCGACAGGCGCCGTCCCGAGGAAGCCGTCCGCGGCGGTGTTCCGCGCCGGGAAGTCCCCCTGCCAGACGTTCATCCGGTGCTCCCCTGCGGGCTCGAGCTCGTCCCCCCACGGGAACGTGCACCCCTGCAGTCCCCCGCGGGCCGCGAACTCCCACTCCGCCTCGGTCGGCAGGCGCGCGCCCACCCATTCGCAATAGGCGGCGGCGTCGTTGTGTGAAACATGGACGACAGGGTGCGCGGAGCGGCCGTCGAGGTTGCTCTGGGGGCCCTCAGGCCGGTTCCACATCGCGCCGTGCACCTGACGCCACCATGGCGCCTGTGCGACTGCGCGGGTGGGCGGGAAAGCTGGCGGGAGCAGGCCCTCGAAGACGAACGACCAGCCCCACCGCTCGGCGTCGGTCACGTGGCCGGTCGCCGCGACGAATGCTGCGAACTGCGCGTTGGTGACCGCGCAAGGGGCGATCCCGAACGGCTCGACGTCGACGCTGTGGACCGGTCCCTCGCCGTCCACCGGATACGCCAGGGGATCCTCGGACCCCATCGCGAAGGTGCCGCCAGACAGAGCCATGAGCTCCGGCGCGGGGCCTGCGGAGCGGACGTGCGCGCCGTCCCGGCCTGCGGCCGGCGACGGGGCCGTCCCGCGACCCGGAGCACAGCACGCGTGCTCGTGCCCGGCGTCGCTCACGGCGACGGTCTCGCGTGGGTGCCGTGCGGCGCCGCGGTCTGGGAACCGCCCATCAGCTGACGGTAGCCCATCGAAACGTGCCGGTCCACCGGACGCGCCGTCTGCGCCGCGACGCAGGCACCGCGCGGCGTCGCCCGGTGAGGTGTTGCTGCGTTTATGCAAGCGATAGAATCGGCGGACGCCATGAAGCGGACCTCGCTCCAGGATCATCCGTGTTCCATCGCCCGCGCCGTCGACGCAGCGGGTGAGTGGTGGTCGCCGCTGATCCTGCGCGACGTCGCATACGGCGTGCGGCGGTTCCGCGACCTGCAGGACGACCTCGGCGTCTCGGCGAACGTGCTCACGGACCGCCTTGAGTCCCTTGTCTCGGAGGGCCTGCTCGAACCCCGTCTCTACCAGGAGCGCCCGGCCCGCCACGAGTACCACCTGACCGAGAAGGGTCTGGATCTGGTGCCCGCACTGCTGGCTCTGATGCGCTGGGGCGACCGCTGGTGCTGGCCCGGAGCAAGCGGGCCCGTGCGGGTGCTCCACGACGAGTGCGGCCACGATGTGTCCGTGCAGGTGCGCTGCGAGCACTGCGACAGCGAGGTTGCGGCGCAGGATCTGCGCGTAACGCTCGCGTCCCCGGACGCTCGCCTGCCGCGCGATGGGACCCCGGGGCACGTCACCGCGGGATTGCTCGCGGCGGCGCCGGACGGCGTCACGCTGAACCCGTAGACCGCGCGCAGGCCGCGCTGTTAGGGTCCGCCGGATGGAGGAGCGCCCACCGAACCTGGTCCTGCTGATCACCGATCAGCAGCGCCAGCCGCAGCACTGGCCGCATGATCCGGGCTGGCTCGACGAGCTGATGCCCGGCGATGCCGAGCTTCGCCGCACAGGGATGACGTTCACACGGGCGTTCACCGCGACAGCGATGTGCTCGCCGAGCCGCGCGAGCATGCTCACGGGCACCTATCCCCCGGCTCACGGAGTCACGCTGACGATGACCGAGGGCGACCTGTGGCCGGACCGCAAGAACGCTCCTGCCGCCGCCGCGAAGGCAGCCCGGATGGCGCTGCGCGGAGAGATACCGCGCCGGCGCCTGGCTCGTTCGTTCGTGCGCAACGCGCTGCGGCTGGGCCCGCGCAGCGGCGAGGAGCCCGAGCTGCCGGCCGGCATCGACACGCTCGCCACGCTCCTGCACGAGCGCGGGTACCACGTTGCGATCAAGGGCAAGTGGCACCTCAGCAAGCCCGTGCAGGGCGGGCAGTGGAGCGATGCGGATCCGGGCCGCATCGAGCGCGACTACGGATTCGCGGAATGGGAGCCGCCCGACGCGGGAGGCGACACGAAGGCCGAGCGTTTCGGCGGCGGGGCGGCGGGGACGAGCGGGCAGGGGTGGGATGAGGACTACACCCGCCAGATGGAGAGCTGGCTCGCGCGAGCCGACCTGCCCGAGCCCTTCTGTCTCATCTTCTCGCTGGTGAACCCGCACGACGTGCTCGGCTACCCGGGCTCCTACGCCGAGGGCGGTTACGGTGCCGGCGACCTGAGCGATCTGGGTGTGGAGCTGCCGCCGACCGTCGAGGAGGATCTGCGCGAGAAGCCCGCGGTGCAGGCTCTCTCCAAGCTCGGCATGGACACCTACCTCGGCCCGCTCCGGGACACCAAGGCGCAGCTGGACTACGTCAACTTCTACGCCCACCTGCATCGCGTGGTCGACGAGAAGATAGGCCGCCTGCTCACGGCGCTCGGCTCGGCGCAGGACCCGTCGTCGCTTCGCTCACGGACCGTGATCGTCCGAACGTCGGACCACGGCGAGCTCGGGCTCTCCCACGGAGGCCTGCGGCAGAAGATCTTCAACGCATACGAGGAGTCCATCAGGGTGCCCCTCGTCGTCTCCAGCCCCGCCATGTTCGATGCTCCCGCCGAGAGCGACGCGCTGGTGTCGCTCATCGACATCGTGCCGACGCTGCTGGGGCTCGCCGGCTCCCCGGAGGAGGACCAGCCCGGACACCTCGAGGGGTGCGACCTCGGCCCCCTCCTGCGCGGCGAGCGCGAGATCGTCAGGGACGCCGTCCTGTACACATACGACGACCATCAGGCCGGGACGGCCCTGCAGGACGGTCCGGGCCAGCCGAACAGGATCCGCTGCGTTCGCGATGACCGGTGGAAGTACGCGGTCTACCTTGACCCGGCAGGCCGCGCGGACCCTGAATTCGAGATGTACGACCTGCTCGAGGATCCGCAGGAGGAGAGCAACCTCCTGGATCGGGCGACGGGCCTCGCGCGGGCGGCGCGGCACGATGGCGAGCGCCGCCGGCTCTCGCGCCGCCTGGCGCAGCTCTGCGCCGACGTCGGCGCGCTCGCTCCTGCGCTGCCTGCCTGAGACTAGGGCGAGCCGCGGGACAGGATCTCTTCTGTCCTCGCGCTGTTCGGCCCGCCGTCGCGAACACACGCCTCCCACAGAGCCCGCCTGTCGGCCTCGCTCTCCCGCGTCCAGGGGACCCGGTGGGTCGAGCGGGGGCGCCGGTCGTGCCAGAACAGCCCCGTGCTCCGTGCGGGCTCCGCCGCGGCCGCGAGCCAGGAGATCGTGTCCGAGCCTTCCTCGGGGCTGCGCAGAAGCGGGGCCGTGACGCGGTGGAACCGCGGCAGAGAGCGCTGCACGCCCGGCGTGTCCGCCCAGCCGGGGTGCATCGCGTGCACGACTATGCCCCAGCCGCGCAGGCGCTCAGCCCACAGCTCGGTGAGCACCACCTCGGCACGCTTGCTGTGCGCGTAGGCACTCGGGCCGTCGAAGTCGCCGCGCCCCGATTCAAGGTCGCCGACGTCCAGGCGCGCGGTGTACATGCCCCCGGAGGACACGTTGATGATCCGCGATGGTGCCGCCGATACGAGCTGCCCGAGCAGTTCGTTGGTGAGTACGAACATTCCGAGGACGTTGGTCGCGTAGGTCAGCTCATGGCCGTCGACGGACAGATCCCGCTCGTCGGTCATCACGCCCGCGTTGTTTATGAGGACGTCCAGCCCGCGATGGGATGAGGAGAATCGCGTCGCGAACGAGCGGATCGACGAGAGGCTGCTCAGATCACAGACCTCGACGTCCACAGCGCCCTCGCCGTGGCCGTCGATCTGCTCGGCGGCGCTCTCGCCCTTCCCCCGGTCGCGGACGACGATGTGTACGTGGGCGCCGAGAGCCCGCAGCGTGCGGGCGCTCGCAAGGCCCAGACCCGAGTTCGCTCCTGTGACGATGACGCGACGCCCCCGCATGCAGCCGGGCTCGAGCGGCTCCCATCCGAGCGCCCTGCGGACCCTGAAGCCGATCTTCGTGTATCCCGGTGCGACCGTGAGGTCCATCGCCGAGTCGATCACCGTGCCGATCACCCTCCCTGCTTAGCACGCGGCCGTCCGGCTCCCGGACGGGCGCAGGTTGCTCTCGTGCGGGCTAAAGTCCCCGTGGCATGCGTCACCGGCCGTGGAAACCAGGCGCACGCCGTCGGATGGCCGCGTTCGCACTGACGGCGCTCGCCTTGGCGGTGGGAGGCTGTGGCTCCTCTTCGCCATCCCACAACGGTGTCGCGGGCGAGAGCCCCGCCCAGATCCTCGCTGCTGCGCGAGCCGCTGCAGCCGGCGCGGCGACAGTGCACGTGTCAGGCTCAATTCTCAGCGCCGGCAAGCCGATATCCCTCGATATGGAACTGGTGTCCGGAAAGGGCGGCAGCGGTCGGGTCGACGTCGAAGGCATGACCGTCGAGCTCATCGCGCTCGAAAAGGCTGTCTACGTGAACGGCGACCTGGCCCTCTACGACCGTGTGGTGGGGCCCGAGGCCGCCCGCGTCCTGCAGGGCAGGTGGCTCAAGGTGCCCGCAAGCTCGGCCAGCTTCGCGCCGCTCGCGGCCGTCACCGATCTTCAGACCCTGATCGACACGGCGCTCGACGACCACGGTCCGCTCGTGGCTGCCCCGAGCAGCACCGTCGACGGCCGCAGCGCCGTCGCTGTCACGGACCCTGAGCGGGGCGGCACGCTCTACGTTTCGAGCACCGGCGAGCCGTTCCCGCTGGAGATAGCCAAACCCGCGACCGGCGGCCGGATCGTGTTCGACCGGTGGAACCAGGCCGTGACCGTCCAGGCACCCGAGAACGCGATCAGCGTCAAACAGCTGACTCGGTAGCGGGGACGGGTACGCAATATGTCCATCGCAGACACCAACCGGTCAACTCCCGCCGTGCGCGCGCCGACCGTGACGCTGGAAAGCCGCGCGACCCCGGCGGCGCTGGAGCCAGACAAGGACGCGAGTGTTCTCAGTGAACGGTGCGATGCAGGCAAGCTTGTTCAGGGAGCCCGCCAACGGCGGGCCGGCCTCCGGACGCCCGGACCGGAGAAGCTCCACAGGGGTGACGCGGCTCATGCGTAGGCTCGCCGGATCAGAGCAGCCGGGGGCTGCGCCGCCCGGCGACGGCCCGCCGCCCGTGGGGCGCGCTGCGCCAGCGGCTCCGTGCGGTGCCCGTGGCCCTCTGGGTCGCTGTGGTGCTCCTCGCGGCCGCCGGCGCGATCGCAGCCGGGGCGTCCGCGATCGTCGCGGCGTGCATCCTCGTGCTCGGCCTCGCCGCGGTTGCCCTCGGATGGTCCGTGAGCGAGCGCGGCAGGACAGCCCTGGAGGTCGAGATCGATGCCCGCACGAGCGAGCTCAAACGCGCACTGTCGGAGCTCGAGATCGCTCAGGCGGAGACTGTCCAGCGTCTGTCGATGGCGGTCGAGTTCAGGGACGAGGACACCGGCTCGCATATCGAGCGGATCGGGCGTTTCTCCGTGCTGCTCGCCGAGCACATCGGCATGGACGAGCAGTTCTGCGAGAGGCTCAAACACGCCGCGCCGCTGCACGACGTGGGAAAGGTGGCGATCCCCGACGCGATCCTGCTGAAGCCCGGGCCGCTGACGCCCGAGGAGCGCGCGATCGTCGAGACCCACGCCGAGGAGGGCCACCGGCTCGTGCGCGGGTCATCCTCATCGATCCTGGACATGGCAGCCACCATCGCGCTCAGCCACCAGGAGAAGTGGGACGGCAGCGGATACCCGCGCGGATTGAAGGGCGAGGCGATCCCGATCGAGGGCCGCATCGTCGCAGTTGCAGATGTCTTCGACGCGCTCACGAGCGACCGTGTCTACCGCAAGGCGTTCTCGGTGGAGGATGCCGTCCAGATGATGCGCGAACAGCGCGGCCGTCACTTCGACCCGGTGCTGCTCGATGCCTTCATGGAAGTTCTCGGCAGGACGGGGCCGGATGCCCGCGAGGAGCTCGGATCAGACCCCGCGGAACGCGTCGAGCAGACCTTCGAGGTGTTCGCCACGGCACTCGAACGGGGGGATGCCGAGATGGCCGAGCAGGCGATCGCCACCGCCATCGAGGACGGCATACCGCCCAAGACGCTGCACGCCGACGTCATCGGGCCGGCGCTCCGCCGGATCGAGGTCAAGCGCGATGTCCAGGGGGAGAACGGCGACGCCGCGCAGCGCTCGAGGACGATCACCCGCCGGGTGCTGGCGACGCTCAACCGGTACATGACAAGCGGCACGAACCCCACGCGCGAGCGCGTTCTGATCGCGGCGGTGCAGGACGACCGCCACGACCTCGGCCTGCAGATGGTGCACGACGAGCTTGCCGCCGCCGGCTTCCACACGATCTTCGAGGCGGACCTGGCACCGGAGGGGCTGCTCGCGTCCGTCGAGAGCGAGTACCCCGACGTCCTGGTTCTCGGGTGCGTCCCGGATGCGAGCGCCGAGCGGGTCGAGGCTGCACTGGCCGAACTTCGCGGTGCGCACCCGGAGCTGCCCGTCTTGCTCGCGGGCCCTGCGGTCGGCGGAGAGCTCACACGCGAGCGGGCCGGCACGACGGTCCTCGAACGCGTGGACGCGTCCGTCGAGGCCGTAGAGGGCCTGCTGGCGGCACCTGCCGCCGCCTCCGTATAGTTCGCGTCGCATGAGCTCAAGCGCCATCGTCACCGGCGGGGCCGGGTTTATCGGCTCGCACGTGGTCGATGCCCTGCTCGAGGACGGCTACGCCGTCACCGTCATCGACGACCTCTCCACCGGAGATGCCGCCCGCGTCAACCCGCGCGCCGATCTGCGAACGATCGACGTAGTGGACCTCCCGGCGCTGAAGGCGGTCGTGGAGGAGGTCAGGCCGCGGACGATCTTCCATCTCGCGGCCCAGGCGAGCGTCGTCGCCTCCGTCGAGGATCCGGGCAGGGACTGTGAGGTCAACGTGATGGGCACACTCAACGTGCTCGAGGTCGCGGGAAGCTGTGAGGCTCCCGTGGTGTTCACCTCGACAGGCGGAGCCCTCTACGGCGACGATGCGCCGATGCCGACGCGCGAGGACAGAATTCCCGCCCCGCTCTCGCCGTACGGAGCGTCCAAGTGGGCCGCCGAGGCGTACGTGAACACATGGTCGCTCTCGTCCGGGATCCCCCACGCCGTCTGCCGCCTCGGAAACGTCTACGGCCCTCGCCAGAGCCCGCACGGCGAGGCTGGCGTGGTCGCCATCTTCGCCCATCACCTCTACACGGACAAGGCGCCCCGTCTATATGGCCGCGGCACCCCGACGCGGGATTACGTGTACGTCGGGGACGTCGTCAGCGCGCTGCTGTCCGCGTCCGGGCGATCCGGCACCTACAACATCGCGACGGGCGTCGAGACGGACGTGAGCACCGTATGGGAGGAGCTGAGCCGGGCCGCCGGCAAGGACATCAAGCCCGAGCTTGCGGACCTACGCCCCGGTGAGCTCACGCACAGCTGCCTCGATGCGCGCCTGGCCGAGCGCGAGCTCGGGTGGCGCGCCGAGATGCCGATCGCGGACGGCCTGCGCATCACCTACGCCTCGCTCGTGGAGGAATTCGAGCGCCGTGAGCGCCTAGCTTCGCCTGCGCCTGACCGCCAGCGGTCCGGATCGGCGGGAATCGCCAGATGACTCTCCGATCGGCGCGCGCTGAGCCTCGTTCAGCCTGTGCCGTAAGCGATCGCCGCGCGCGTCGTTGCGGCTTCCCCCCGGTAGCCGACGCTCACGCAACCGCTTGAGCTGCACGAGACCCCGGTGAGCGTGGCGGCGTCGGCCCCGGCGATGCTCTGGCGCGTCCACCGGTGCCCGTTCCAGGTCGCGGCGAATGCTTCACCGTGGCTGTGGCCGCGGTCGAAATACAGGGCGCCGACGGCGGCGCAGTCGCGAGCGGACTCACAGGAGACCGCGTTGAAAAAGCCCTCCGGTGAGTATGGAGGCAGTGTTGGAAGAGCGGGCAGCCCGGCGCGTGTGAAGGAAAGCGTGCGCGGTGAGATGGCAACCGCGATCTGGGCAGAATCACCGTTTCCCTGTGGGTTTGCCGTTCCGACCGCGAGGCATGAGCCGGCGGTGGCACACGACACGCCCTGCAGTCCGACCTGCCAGCCATAGCGGTCACCCGAGTATTCGCCGATTCGCCGAAGTGCCCATGACGAGCCGTTCCAGTGCAGGATCAGGGCGTATCCGAGTCCCTCGGATGCACGGCCGCCGACGAAGTAATCCCCGACCGCCACGCAATCGCTCGCGCTCAAGCACGACACGCCTGACAATCCGCTGGAGGTGGTGCCGCGGACCGCGGGCGCCTCGCGCGCGTGCCAGGCAGCGCCGCTCCACGTCTCGATCAGCGCGTGCTCGCGTCCGCGTGATTGGACGGCGCCGACGGCGACACAGAATGTCGGGGACGTACACGAGACCCCGTCGAGTTCACCTCGTTCGCTGCCGCTCGGCGCCGGCGGAAGCTGGGTGCTCCACTGTGAGCCGTCCCATGTCGCGACCAGCGGTGCGGCGGTGCTGTTGGTCTGCGCCTCGGGACCCTGCGTGGCGCCGGCTGCGACGCAGAAGCTCTCGCTCGGACAGGAGACGCCCGCGAGCTCGGGGTTCTGGCCTCCCCCGAATGGGAGTGGGAGCAGAGCCCACGAGTTCTGCACGAGGTTCCCGGCGAAGGCTTCGCCGCGGGTCGCTTCATCGCCCGAACCTTCGAAGGCGTTCCCGATCGCGATACAGCCTCCAGGAGGGCAGGAGACCGATCTGAATTCGCCGGCACCGAGGCTCGGCTGTGGGACGGCCTGTCCGCTCAGCGACGCAGCCGAGGCGAGCGCGCCGTGCACTGTGAAGAGGAAACCGAGGAGCAGCGGGACCCCCATTGAGCGCAACCGACTGCCGACCGTAACCATCCATCCGCCTCCCATCGACGACATACGGAGCGCACACCCTGCGACGCGGCCACTATATGCCGTGCGGGTCGGTCGCGTGCCCAGATCCGCTCTTGCGCCGGGTGGGTGACGGACGGCCGTCGGGCCGCATTTCCGGGACCGTCGCGCGCCGATGCTCGTCATCGCCGCCCTCCGGCACACCGGTTGCCGTTGCTTTGGCCGGGAGATCAAACGCCGCGAGTGCAGTCGTCCGCTGCCCCTCGTCGAGCGGCGAAGAGCAGGTAAGGTTCAGGCCCTAGACCTGCGCCAAGGGACGTCGATGAGCACACAGGACAGCGAGGACGGCACCGAAGAGGGTCCCGACTCCAACGCTGGCCAGAGCTGACCGACGAGAACCCTTCGAGCACAGGCCCGAGGCGAGATAGCTCAGTTGGTAGAGCACACGACTGAAAATCGTGGTGTCCCCGGTTCGAGTCCGGGTCTCGCCATTTCGTTGCTCCCAGGCTCATGACGGCCCGTTGATGCCTCAGGCTTCACCGCCGCACCCGGGCTCTGACTGGGACGCGGTACCAACGAGCCATCGCTGCGCAAGCTCACGAACCCACTCGCCGACATCGCCAGCCCTCGGCGGGGGCGCGTCGACGAGGACGAGTTCGTTGACGCCGACGTCGGCGAGCTCGTCGAGCTCATCGGTCCCGAAGTCGACCACGGAGACGGATAGATCGAGCCGGTCGAAATCGCGGTCTAGGCGCGCGCAGTGCTCCCGGATCGCCGCCACACAGCGCCTCACATCTCCGATTCCTGAGAGGTTGAAGCCATACCAGCCGTCGCCGTGGGCCGCGGCGCGAGCCAGCGCCGGGTCGCTGTTGCCGCCAAAGACCACCGGTACGCGACGGTCACGCACCGGTTTGGGGTAGACCCGGATCGCGTCGAAGTCGACGAACTGCCCGTGGAAGGTGGCAACGTCCTCGCTCCACAGTTGCTTGATCGCCCGGACGTACTCGACCGTTCTATTCGCTCTTCTTGAGTAGGGCACACCGAGAGCGACGAACTCGTCCCTTGACCAGCCGATCCCGACCCCGAGCGTGAATCGGCCTCCAGACATCACGTCCAAACTGGCGGCCTGCTTTGCGATCAGCACAGGGTTGTGCTCCGGCAAGAGCAGCACCCCGGTCGCGAGGGTGATGGTGTGTGTCGCCGCGGCCGCGAAGCTCAGGCAGATCAGCGGGTCGAGCCAGTCGGCGTCTGCCGGCACGGGGATCTCACCCTGGTCGTTGTACGGATACCGCGAGAGCGGACTGTCGACCATCACGACGTGCTCCCCAGCCCACAGGGTCGAGAAGCCGTGCTCCTCGGCGGCGCGTGCCAGCGCATCAACCACAGGACGGCGCGCGCCCGCGCCAATGCCCAGAGCATGCAGACCGATCCGCATCAGGCGCGACGGCGCGCCTGGCACCAGGATGCCAGCCGGGAACGCGGGCTGGGGTTGGATGCCGGCGGCGTTGACGGTGGTCGCACTCGTCACATGGTGACCGACTCCGCCGATCAAAGAGATGCACCCCGCCGGGAGTGCGAGGCTGCCCTGCCACTACGAGGCGCGCACGGACCCGGCGACCTTCCAGGCGCGGCCCCGCTCAGCTCGCGCTGTGGGCGGCGTCACTCGCCGCGCGAAGCGCCCCGGCGAGGGTTTCGTTGAGCAGCCTGACGATCTGCTCGGGCGGGAAGCTCCCGGCACGGACGTCGTCCAAGACGGCTTCGACGAAGGCCAGATAGCCCAACAGCGCCAGGCGCGCCAGTGGCGGCGGGTCGGGCGTTCCGAGATGGTTGAGCGACATGTTCGACACGACCAGGCCGACGAAATGCTCGAACACCTCGCGGATCTCCGGCGATGTGGTGCTCCGCGCCAGCCTGTTGATCTTCCAGGCGTCGGTCGGCTGCAATGCCTGGGCGACGATCCGCGCGTTGTTTCGGGCGACGCGCTCGGCAACCGGGATCGTCTCGTCCGTGAGCCAGCCGTCCGTCAGTTCGCGCCCCGCTCGTTCGCCGACAGCCAGTGCGAGGTCGGGCCGGCCGCGTGGAAAGTAGTGGTAGAGCAGGTTGCGGGTCACGTCAGCGGCCGCGGCGATCTCGTCGAGCGAGAACCGGGCGAAGCCCTGTTCGGCCACGATCGGCATTGCGGCCGCCACCAGCTGCTCACGGCGTGCCTCGCGCGAAAGGCGCCGCGGCGCCCGTGCCGGCGAGGTCGCGGTGTTTGGCTCTGTGCTGCGGGGCATCGAGACCGATGATAGCCCATTGTCAAAACGTAAACTTGACGGATCATCAATTTGACATTCAGTAAATAGTATGTCTATAGTGCCGCCAGAAGCCGCACACAAGGCCTTTCACGCCGTGTCCCGAGGGAGGAGACAACATGTCCAGGCAGCAACGTACGCGCCGCCCGCGCCCCGCCGTCCGCCCGCGCCTCGCCAGGTTGGGAGTGCTCGCAGCACTCGCCTCGATGCTCGTCCTCATCTACTCGAGCGGCGCGTCGCAGGCCAGCACGCTGTTCTTCCCACGGGCGATCGCCGAAGAAACCAACGCCCTCTACAACCACAACTGCCTCTGGGGCGGGCCGCGCGGCATGGACTACGCGGCGCTGCCCGAACCGCAGCCCATTCAGATCCCCAACCTCTACCCGGACAAGGGATCGACGTACTTCGTGGCGCAGATCGAAATGCCGGAAAACTCGAGTCTGACGATCCGCGGCACCTACCCGCGCGAGCGCTACTTCTCCTTCACTGTCGCCAACCTTCTTGCCGGCGGCGCGGTCGGCAACGGGGATTTCATCCGCGACGAACAGATCGAACCCGATCCGGGATCCGTCAACCCGTTCCAGATATCTCCGACCAAAAACGACCGCACGCCGACGGGGCAGACCTACACGGTGCACGTCGTGCGGGGCCCTGTTCCGGCTGACCCAGCCCCAAACACGCTCTACACCACCTCTACGTCGGCCACCGAAGAGGTCCGGCTGTCGATGCGCAACTACATCCCCGACCAGGGTCTCGGCGGGACCGGGGGCGTCGAACTGCCGACGGTGACACTCACACTCGCCAACGGCGAAACGATCACCGAACCGGAAGCGGTCTGCACCGCCCTGAAAGCGAACAAGACGGCGACGGTGACCGGCTTCCCGCAGGCGACCTGGGAAAAACAGATCGCCAAATCCAGCGAACCGGTGAACGCGCCGGTCAAGGCAACCCCGGAATTCGAACTGTTCTGGAACAACAACTACAACATCCTGGGACTCTTCTCCAAAACTCCCCTCGAACGCGTCGAAAAGTACCCGGCGACCAACGAAGGCGGCTACGCGACCAACCCGGACACCCGCTACCTCATTGCCGGTCTGTCGCTGAACTACGGGAACGTCGTCGTCGTGCACGGCAAGCTTCCCAGCTACCAGCACACCCGCCCGAACGCGGCGAGCTGGAGTTCGACCAGCCCCCAGATCCGCTACTGGTCGATCTGTACGGCCCAGGGACCGGTTTCCGGCAAGGGATCCGACTGCGCATATGACCAGCAGGTCCCCCTGAACCAGAACGGCGAATACACAGTCGTCATCAGCAAGGAAGCGCACCGGCCGGGGAACGCCAGCGACGTCTGCGGCGTGAAGTGGCTGAACTTCGGCACCGGCGAAAGCGAAATCGAAGGGTCGACCCCGCCCAACCGCAGCTGGATCGGGACCGTCTACATCCGCTACATGGACGCGCTCAGCGGATCCGAATGGCCGCAGTCGCCGAAGAACATCGCGGAACCGACGAGAGGCAACCCCAAAAACGAAGCCGCAACCGTGATGGGCGAATACACACCAGTGGCGAGCTACACCAACCAGGCAGCCTACGAATCCAAAGGCTGCACGGGAGGCGCACCGTCCCTGTCCCCGGGCGCCGGCACGCCCAACACGGGGGCCTTCACGCTCAGGTGGAACGCCGTCTCGAATGCCCTGCCGCAGCTCTACACGCTCGAGCACAAGGGCGCATCCGGCAACTGGGAAAAGGTTGCCAGCGGCCTGAAAACCCCCGAATACACGTTCACCGCCGGCTCGCCCGAGACCGAGGGCACGTGGACCTACCGCGTCGGCTCGATAGATGAAGGGGCGTCGGAAACCCAGCCGGAAGAAGGAGACTACGGTCCGGTCTCGTCGCAGGTGAAGGTCGATCGCACAGCTCCGCCGGCACCGACGGCGCTCGTCTCGCGCGTTCCGGACTATGCCGGCGGAGGTGGCTGGTACAAGGGCAGCGTCGATGTGTCGTTCTCCTCCAACGGAGTCGCGACGCTGCCGGATGGCAGCGAAGGCGCGGCGCTCGAACCGTCCTCGCTGACGCAGCCCGTGGAAGTCGACACGACGGGCTCGCACACCGTGTGCGGGACCGTCGAGGACGTCCTCGGCAACATCTCGACCCCGGGCTGCGTGACGGTGCAGGTCGACGCGACGCCGCCGAGCCTCACGGTCACCTGCCCGCAGACCGCCGAACTCGACGCCTCGGGCATCACGGCGAGCTACAGCGCCAACGACGGCGTCGGGCAGTCCGGGCTCGCGTCGAGCGCGTCCGGGTCGGTCCCGATCAACACCGCCGGCCTCGGGGAGCAGGTCACGACCGAGACCGCCACGGACTATGCCGGCAACGAAACGACAAGGTCGTGCACGACGGACGTGATCTACAACTTCAAGGGTCTGAGGCCGGCCCTGGCGAAGAAGGTCACACCGGGCAGGGCGGTCAAGGTGTCCTTCCACCTCGCTGATGCCCTCGGATATGTCACGGACGGGTCGGCGACGCTGCAGGTCGCCAGGGAAGGCGCCGGATACTCACCTGCGAAACCGTTCGTGAACATGCGCCACGGCCTCTACCAGTACGAACTGTCGACGACAGGGCTCACGGCGGGCAAATACACCCTGCTCGTGAAGGTCAACGACGGGACCACCCACACCGCCGGCATCATCATCAGGTAGCCATTGCTCTCAGGGCGTCCGGACCCCGAAGAGGGCCCGGACGCCCTGAGTCCTCTCGCCCCTCGGCAACCCCGGATCTCCCATCAAGGGGCGCGTTCGGGCCGTTGGCCGGCGAGCGTTGACGCCGGCTGGTTGGGGCAGCCGGGAGAGGCTCTCCGGCGATGTCGATGAGCCACTCCCGGGCGCATCCGGAGAACCCCGATCAGCTGTCTTCGCTTTCCACGGGCCCCACGCTCGGCACGAGCAGTTCAAAGTTCGCCGTCAGGCTGCCGGGCCCGCACGACGGCGAGCTGCTGAAGGGAGTGATCAGCCAGTTGCTGACTTCGAGGATCACGGGCGCTGGCGGCGTCGGGTGCGTCGGCACCGTGAAGCTGCCCGCCGGGACGGCGCTCACTGTCTCGTACTTGCAGACCCCGGGCGGTGCGGCGAACGTGTCGATCCAGCGAACCCGCGGCGTGCCTTTCTCCTTGAAGGTGCCCAGATGGGACAACTTGAGGGTGTACGGAAGTCCTGAGTAGGTGCTCGTGATGACTTCTGTGCCCGCAAGGCAGCCGGTCAGCGTGCCCGACAAGAGCTTGATCGTGTCTGTCGGTTTGCTGTTCGAGATGATCACGCCCTGCAGTTCCGTGAGCGCGCACGTCTCTGCCCCGGCGGTTATGCCGAAGCTGCGGGCCGTGACGGCGGTCCCCGCAGGCAGCACCCCGGGTCCCCTCAGGACGAGTTTGACCGCAGATGCCGTTCCCGGGGCCAGAGTGAGCGCGCTCGTGGCGACCACGGCTGCGGCGGCGGATCGGACAGTCAGACGCAGGGACATCAGCCCTCCCCCTTCAGTCGGCGTGCACGCAGCACGCGGTTTCCCCCTCGCGCGCACACTAACGCGAGCCGCGCCGCGTGTCAGCCCCGTGCGCGCATGCTCGGGCTGGAGCGCCCAACCGGCGAGCAGCACGTGGACACGTCACACGGGGCGCCCGCGCGACGGCTTCTCCGCAGGCCCGGCCTACGGCATTACCCGCTTGACTGCCCCCGGTCAGGGTGGCAAACTCCGCGCCCTGCGCATGTGCCGTGAGGGCGCTCGGCGCGGGAGGGTGTCGTGAGGGAAGCCGGGACGTCCGGCGCGAGTGGATGGAGGCCGCACGTCATGGAGAGGACGAGAGCTCGTGGGGCGCGCACCTATCTCGCTGCTCTGGTGGCAGGGCTCGCGATCCTCGCTGCAGCCGCACCAGCGTCCGCGAGGACGAGGGCGTCCGGCGTCGGCTTCGAAGTGGAGAGCCTGAACGGCAGCGGCAACAACCTCGCGCACCCGTCCTGGGGCGAAGCGGGGACGGTGTACCAGCGCATGACGACGCCGCGCTACGCCGACGGCGTGGGGGAGATGGTCGAAGGACCGAACGCTCGCTACATCAGCAACCGTGTGTACAACTCGCTCGGCGTCGACCTCGTCTCCGAGCGCGACGTCAGCCAGTGGGTGTGGGTGTGGGGGCAGTTCCTGGACCACACGTTCGGGCGAGCCGAGACCGGCGAAGAAGAAGCGCCGATCCCGTTCAACGCCGGCGACCCGCTGGAGAGCTTCACCGACACGCTCGGCTCGATCCCGTTCAACCGCGACGCGGTGGCGCCGGGAACGGGCACCGGACCGGGCAATCCGCGCGAGCAGGTCAACACGATGGGCTCATACATCGACGCGGCCTCGGTCTACGGCAACACCCAGTCCCGGCTCGAATGGCTCCGCACCGGCCCCGATGACGGCAATCCGGCCAAGGCCGGGTCGAAGCTGCTGCTCCCCCACAACTACCTGCCACTCGCCACCGCGAGGCACAACGTGTACGGCGCTCCGGCGATGGTGCTCGAAGGGGCGCTATCCGGCAATCCGGAGAACTCGATCGTGGCCGGCGACGTCCGTGGCAACGAGAACGCCGAGCTCACCGGCGCCACGACGCTGCTCGCACGCGAGCACAACCGGATCGTCGCCAAACTCCCGGCCTCGCTGAGCTCGGAAGAAAAGTTCCAGATCGCACGACGCGTCGTCGCCGCCGAGGAGCAGTACATCACCTTCACCGAATTCCTCCCGGCCGTCGGGGTGACCCTGAAACCCTACGAAGGCTACGAGCCGAGCGTGGACAGCGAGCTCGAGGACGAATTCGCCGTCATCGGATACCGCGCCCACTCGATGGTGAACGGCGAGGAGAACCTCGTTGTCCCTGCCACCTACTACAGGTCGGCGCAGCAGTCGAAGCTCAGGTCCATGGGCATCGAAGTGAA
The DNA here is from genome assembly GCA_963740075.1 of uncultured Solirubrobacteraceae bacterium. Taxonomy (GTDB): domain Bacteria; phylum Actinomycetota; class Thermoleophilia; order Solirubrobacterales; family Solirubrobacteraceae; genus Palsa-744. The sequence continues at coordinate 471,103 of CAVUCP010000002.1, forward strand.
GCCGGTCGCAGGCAGCAAACCCGCAAGGCTCGAACTGACGATCTCCCAGAACGCCGCCTTCTTCGATCCCGCGGTGGTCTCCACCGTTGGACTCGGGCCGCTGCTCAGCGGACTGGCCGGAGAACCTGGCTACAAGAACGACGAGCAGATAGACAACTCACTGCGCTCCGTCCTGTTCGGGATTCCGGGGCCCGGAACCGAACCCGCGACGTGCGACGCCGAACCGACCACGCCCGGCTGCTTCAGCGTCGTGGAGGATCTCGGGGCGATCGACATCCAGCGCGCGCGGGACACCGGCATGCCGTCATACAACGAGCTGCGGGTCGCGGCGGGGCTGACGCCGCGCACGACCTTCGCGCAGGTCACCGGAGAGTCCACCGAAGAATTCCCGACGAACGATCCACTGGTGTCGCTGACCGATCCGATCGAAGACCCGCACATAATGGAATTCACGTCGCTTCGCAACTATTACGGTGAACCGGTGGGACCCAACGAACGACCGGTCTCCGGGACCCGCCGAACGACGCTCGCCGCGCGCCTGAAGGCTATCTACGGCTCGGTCGAAAACCTCGATGCGTATGTCGGGATGGTCTCCGAACCGCATGTCACGGGAAGCGACCTCGGCGAACTTCAGCTCGCGCTGTGGCGCAAACAGTTCGAAGCGCTCCGCGACGGCGACCGCTTCTATTACCTGAACGACCCCGAGCTCGCCGCGATCGAAGACCACTACGGGATCAGCTACAAGCACAGCCTCACGGAACTGATCGAGCTGAACACGACGAAATACGGCAGCCTGCCGACGGACGCGTTCTTCGCGCCAACCCCGGCAAGAGCTCACTAGCCTCCCGCGGTCCGTCACGGCGCCGGGATCTGCTCGGCGTGAGAATCAGGGCGACGGCGGGCGTCAGTAGTGACCCCGATCGGACGGCATGGGACTACTGCCAGCCGTTCGACGGTGAAAGCCGATGTGGACACCTGTGAGAAGCAGCGATCCTGTAGTCGGGTATCACGCCATGGGTATATCTGACCGTCAAACGACCGCGCGCCATTGCGCGTCGCTGCACGGTGACACGGCGACCCGGAGGTTCGGCGGCGGAGAAGGCGCGGTCTGGTGATGGGCGCCCGCGAGCTCTCGGTCTTGATCGTCGACGACTCCGAACGGGACGCGCGACTGGCGGTCTCGATGCTCGAGGACGCGGAATATCAGGTGAGCTCGGTCAGGGTCCAGAGCGAGCTCGATATGGCGGATGCGATCGGACGAGGTCACTGGGATCTCGTGCTCTGCGAGAACCTGGTGCGGGGGTTCGACCTCGTCGACGCGTTGGACGTGCTGGACTCCGCCGGCCTGCATCCGCCGGTCATCGCGGTCTCGGGCGCAAACGGCGAGGATGCGGCGGCGGCCGCCATCCGGGCGGGCGCCTGTGACTTCGTCGGCAAGGAGCACCTCGGTCGCCTGGCCTCGGTGGTCCGCACCCAGCTGCTCGGCGCGGAGCTGCGCAGGGCCCAGAGGCTCGCGGAGGAGCAGTTCCGGTGCGCGTTCGAGGACGCGCCGTTCGGGAGCGCCCTGATAGCGCTGAGCGGCGACACGGGGAGCTTCCTGCGCGTGAACCGCGCGCTGTGCGAGTCGACCGGCTACGCCCGCGAGCGCCTGCTCGACTTCCGGGTGGGCGCGCTGCTGCACTCCGAGGACCATTCCCGGTTCCAGGAGGGGATGCAGGCCATGCGCGAGGGCCGGAGCTACACCTACCGCGCCGAGGTCCGGCTACTCGACGCATCGGGCAGGCCGCTGTGGTTCCTGTTCAGCATGTCGGTGTTCAGCGTGTCAGCGACACGCGAGGAGGGCACCCCCGCCCTGGCCGTGGCGCAGTTCATAGACATCGAGGCCCGCAAGCGCATGGAGCAGGCCCTGGAGAGCGCCCATCAGCAGGCCGTCGAGGCTTCGCGCCTGAAGTCCGAGTTCGTGGCGAATATGAGCCACGAGATCCGGACGCCGCTCAACGGCATCGTCGGCCTCGGCGAACTGCTCGCGGAGACCACGCTGGACGATGAACAGCGGGACTATGTGAACGGCATCGCGAGCTCCGGACGGGCGCTCAGACAGGTCGTTGAGGCGATCCTGGACTTCTCGAAGATAGAGGCGGGCAAGCTCGAGCTCGACCACGCCGACTTCGAGCCCGCCGGCGTCGTGGAGGAGGCTCGTGCGATGGTTGCGAGCACGGCCGCCCGCAAAGGGATCAAGCTGATCTGCCGCGCCGACCAGGCGGTCCCGCTCGTCGCGTGCGCGGACGGCGGCCGCATCCGGCAGGTGCTCGCCAACCTCCTCGCGAACGCTGTCAAGTTCACCGAGGTCGGGAGCGTCGTCGTCGACCTCGGGGTCGACCGGGGCGATCCGCACACGCTGCGCTTCGAGGTGACCGACACGGGCCCCGGGATCCCTCCCGAGGTGGACCCCTTCAAGCCCTTCTCGCAGGCTGACTCCTCCACCTCTCGCCGTTACGGCGGCACGGGTCTCGGGCTCACGATCGCACGCCAGCTCGTTGAGCTCATGGGCGGCGCACTCGATTTCGAGAGCACGCTCCGGAGGGGCAGCCGCTTCTGGTTCACCGTCCCCTGCAAGCCCGCACACGCGGCGACGAGGGCGGCGGCAGCGCTCGTGGGCGTCAGGGCGCTCCTCGTCGACGAGGATCCCGTCACGCGATCGATCACCGAACGCCAGCTGACGTCGTTCTCAGTCCGGCTCACCGCCGTCGACGACAGTGAGTCGGCGCTGCTCGAGCTCACGACGGCGGCGAAGGCCGCAGACCCCTATCGCATCCTGCTTGCCGACCTGTCGCTGGCGGGCATGGACGGGCTCGCGCTCGCCGCAGCCACCAGGTCGCGCCCGGAGCTGGGCTCCCCCGCCGTGCTGATCCTGACCTCCACTCCGGTGAGGGCGGGCACCGAATCGGCGGGCGGCGCCGACGGTTTCCTGACCAAGGCCGCGAGCCGCTCTCAGCTGGGCCTGGTGCTCGCCCGGATCACCGCCGGGCGAGGCGGAGAGCCAGAGAGCGCCCCGGTAAGGCGGGCCGCGCCCCCCGCCTCGCCCCACGCCCATGTGCTGCTGGCCGAGGATGACGCCACGAACCAGCTAGTCACCGTCCGGCTCCTCGAGCGGCGCGGGTGGCACGTGGACGTCGCGAAGAACGGACGCGACGCAGTCTCGCGCGCCGCCGCGGGAGACTACGACGCGATCCTCATGGACTGCCAGATGCCCGAGCTCGATGGCTACCGGGCGGCGGGGGAGATCCGGCGTAGCGAGACGCCGGGTCACCACATCCCGATCATCGCGCTCACGGCGCACGCGATGAAGGAGGACCGCGAACGCTGCCTGGCGGCGGGAATGGACGACTACGTCGCAAAGCCGTTCACCGCGACCTCACTCGACAGCGCGCTCCGACGAGCCGTTCCGGGCACGCTCCCGTCAGGCCTCAAGCCGCAGGCGGAACGGGGAGCCGCAGCGAACGGTTTCGGTGGGGACGCCGGCGGGCATGGCGACGCAAACGGCGCTCCAGTCGACCTGGATGGACCGGGGTCCACGGGCGCAGCGCTCAAGGTTCACGGCTGGCCGCGCCGCCGCGTGGTCGGGGAAGAGCACGACGGCGAGGGTGCGCTCGATCCCGAGGGCGTGCGCAGGCTGCGCTCGGACTTCGAGATGGCGTCGGACCGCTCCGAGCTCATCGATCTGTTCAGCGCACACACGAGCGAGCTGATCGCGGATATGCGCCATGCCGTGCAGGCGGGTAACGCCGACGCGCTGAGGCACTGCCTCCACAAGCTCAGGGGCGGGGTGGCGATGCTCGCCGCGCATGACATGGGTGGCCTTTGCACGGCGCTCGAGCGTGAGGCCGCGACGGGGTCGCTCGACGGTGCGGGTGCGCTCGTCGACGGGATCGAAGATGCGTTCCGTGAGGCTCGTGCTGCGCTCGTCGATCAGCTTGGCTGAGGGCAGCCCGGACCCCTCCGGCGGGTTCGGATCAGCCCGTGCGGGTCGCCCGGGAGTCAGTAGCGGCCCCGGATGGGCACCCCCGCATGCTGGCCTACCGTTTCTCTGGACGACGACCGATGGAGGCCCGGCGGGATGTTCCTGAACGTGCTCGTGGGTGTTGACGGAAGCTCTAGCGGCCGTGACGCGATCGCCCTGGCCTCCCGGCTGCTCAGCCGTGGCGGACGTCTCACGCTCGTTCACGTGCGGGCTCCTGCCCCGAGTGCCGCGGCGGGCCCATTTGGCGGGGGCGCCGACGATGCGCGCGAGGCGTCCCGCAGGCTGCTCGTCCGCGAGCGCGCCAGCGCCGAGGTGGCCACGGAGCTCGTGAGCATCTGTGACCTCGCGCCCGGACGAGGACTGCACGTGCAGGCTGAGCAGCGCGAGGCCGACCTGCTCGTCGTCGGGTCGTGTGCGCGAGCGGTGGCCGGCAGGACGATGCTCGCCGACGACACGCGCGCCGCGCTCAACGGAGCCCCATGTCCGGTCGCGATCGCCTGCTGCGGATACGCGAGGGCCACGAGGCCGATCCGCACCGTGGGAGTTGCGTACAACCGTTCGCGGGAGAGCGACGCGGCGCTCATCATGGCGCGCGAGATCGCCGCCGCGACAGGCGCAGCGGTGCGCGCGCTCGAGGTGGTGCCCGTGATGGGCCATGGCTTCCGGGCGTTCGTGCCCGCCAGCGCCGACGAGCGGGTGGACGCAATGCTGCAGGCGGCCGGCGAGCACATGGACGGACTGCTCGACGTCGACGGCCGCGTCTGTTACGGGCTCGTCGGAGAGGAGCTGGCATCGTTCGCACGCGAGGTCGACATCCTCCTGGTGGGATCGCGCGGCTACGGGCCTTGCGGCCGGGCGATGGTCGGGCACACCGCCGACCACCTTGAGCGCAGCGCGGGATGCTCGCTGCTCCTGCTCACGCGGGACCCTGCCGTCAACCGCGCCGACCGCGCGGGCATCGCCGGCGAGCTGGAGTTCGGCAGCCCGGCGCACAGGCCAACGCAGACGGCTGCCCCGCTCGCGAAATGACCCCTCCACTCTCACAGACACGCGGTGCGGCGTACGGCGCGAGCAGGACCCGGTCGCGCCTGCTGATCGCGGACGATGATCCCGTGGTCCGCTCGGCCCTGGGCATCTCCCTCAGCGACGAATTCGAGCTCGCGGGGGTCGCGGGCGACGCGCAGGAGGCGATCCGCCTCGCCGAGCTCGAGCACCCCGATGTGGCCCTCGTCGACGTCGAGATGCCGGGAGGTGGGCTGTTCGCGGTGCAGGGGATCGTCAGGGTCTCCCCCGCCACGGCCATCGTCGTGTTGTCGGTGGACGAAATCGAGGGCGGCGTACGGGAGCTGATCGCCGCGGGCGCGGTCGCGTACCGGCGCAAGGGGATTGAGCCGCGCGCCCTGGCCGCCAGCCTGCGGAGTGCGATCACGGCCCACGGCGCCGCAGGACCGACGTGAGCTCCGAGCAGGAGAGGATCACCCGCGGACCGGATCCGCCCGAGCGGGCTGAAGACCCGTCCGTCGACGAACCGCAGACCCTCAGGAACGCGGTTCGATCGATGGGAATCACGCGCAGGAGCCGCCAGCAGGGCAACCGCCTGAAGGTAGCCGGCGCCCCCGAGGGGCGCGGCGGCGCGAGAGAGATCCGGCAGGCGACCGTCGAGGTCCCGCCCGACGGGGGCCAGCCGAACGGTGACAGCGCCGCAGGCCTCGCACAGCACCGGCGCCACGGCGACCCGGACGCGGAACGCGACCGCCGCCGTGCGGCAGAAGATCGCCGTCGGGCGGCGGAGGACCGCATCAGGGCAGCCGACGACAGGGCGCGCGCCGCCGTGGAACGGGCGCGCTCCGAGCGCGACCGGGTGCAGGCGGCCCGCGACAGGGCCCAGGCTGCGATTGACCGGGAGGCCTCCGAGATCGATGAGCTGACGAGGGTCAGGCGGCGCGGCTCGGGCATGGCTCAGCTGCAGCGCGAGATCGACCGCGCCCGGCGCGGGTCGCAGGGGCTGGCGGTCGCGTTCGTCGACGTCGACGGACTGAAGCTGGTGAATGATACCCGCGGCCACCACGCCGGAGACCTGCTCCTGCAGGCCGTCGCCGATGCGCTCCGCGCCGGCCTGCGCTCATACGACGTGATCATGCGGATCGGCGGCGACGAGTTCGTGTGCGTGCTTCCGCAGGCCGAAATGGACGATGTCCGCAGGCGCTTCGCCGAGGTGTCCAGCACGCTTGCCCGCAGTGCGCCCGAAGGCTCGATAACGGTCGGTTTGGCCCGCCTCGCCGATGAGGACACGGCCCAGAGCCTGGTCAACCGGGCCGACGCGGACCTTCTGTCCAGCCGCCGCCGGCGCTGATGAGGGACGGCCTGTGGACTGGGCGTCAGCTCTCTGCGGGGGCGGCCACGGATACGGCCGGCGCACGTGAGGACAGGCGCGCTGCGAGAGGGAGTCCGAGCAGCGAGACAGCGGCCATCGCGAGGAACGCTGCGAGCGGCTCGTGCACAAGCACCTGGACCAGGAGCGCGACCACAAGGCCGCCGAGGTTGCCGGCCATCCAGACGATCGCGCCGGCGGTCCCGGCGGCGCCGCCCGCAAGCTGCTCGGCCCTCGTCAGAATCACGGGCAGCGCCGGCAGCAGAACCACGCCCATCGCTGCGACCGCGAGCGCCTGCGTGCCGAGCCACGGGGCCGCACCGAGCACGACACAGCCCAGGCACGAGACGAGGACCGTGATCTGCATGTAGCCGCGCTCGGAGCCGCGGCGCGCGACGATCGCGGGGATCACCGCGCAGCCGGCGAGCCCCGCGATCACCATCCCCACGAGCAGCGCGCCGGCCTGGGCTTCGGAGACGCCGGCGGGCTGCAGCAGGGTCTGAAGCCACGTGGCCAGCGCCACGAAGATCCCGAAGCCGACGAACACCAGGCCGCACAGGTAGCGGACCGGGGCCATGTGCCACAGGGCGCGCGCGGCGCTGCCCTCGATCGCCGCGTGCTCCGCGGTGGGCTGCCCCTGCGTGCGCAGGGCCACGAGCAGCATTGCGGCGGGGATCGCCGCAAGGATCGCCTCGACGATCAGGAGCCGCTCTATGTGCCCGCCGCCGCCAACCGTCGGCCCGAGGATGAGCGCGAGGACCATGCCCGCGAAGCTCCCGGCGGAGCCGACCGCGATCCCGTTCGCCCGCTCGTGTTCCGGAAGGTACTCGCCGGCGAGCTTGCTCACCGCGCTAAGCACGATCGGCTGTGCGATCGCGACGACCGTCTGTCCCGCAAGCGCCCACGCGAACGTCTGCCCGCCGAGGCGGACGACGCCGCCGAGCGCCACCAGGGCGCCGCCGAGCGCCAGGGACGGCCGGAACCAGCGATCGAGCAGTATCCCGGCAGGGATCGCGAGCACGACATACAGCAGCGGGAAGATCTCGGCGAGCCAGCCGATGGCGCCCACCGAGACGCCGTAGTGGTGGGCGCTGGAGGTCGTGATCGCCGCGTAGCTGAGCCACAGAACCTGCGTCGCGGCGCACACGAGCCCGTAGGCGATGATCACCCGCCACCGGTTTGCGGGATACGAGCCCGCGCTCTCTTGTTCCATCAACGAACCCCCGAACCTTTCCTGCCGCCGAGCACCACAGCGCGCAAGCCTAATGGGCGGAGCACGGTCTCGAATCCCGGCCGGGGCGAGCAGGGCCGGCCGTGTCCTGGCGCCCGCATGCTGATAGCTTCGCCGACCATGGCCGGTGCGCTCGGGAGCCTGAAGATCCTCGACTTCTCGCGTGTGCTCGCCGGCCCGCTGGCGACGATGGTGCTGGCCGATCTCGGCGCTGAGGTGACGAAGGTCGAGCGCCCCGGCAGCGGCGACGACACGCGTTCCTGGGGCCCGCCCTGGGATGAGCAGGGCACGGCGACCTACTTCCAGTCCGTGAACAGGAACAAGGGGAGCGTCGCCCTCGACCTCGCATCGTCCGCGGGGCTCGCTCGCGCACGCGAGCTCGCGGCCGGCGCCGACGTGCTGGTGGAGAACTTCCGTCCCGGCGTGATGGACTCTCTCGGCCTCGGCTTCCAGGAGATGAACCGGCTGAACCCGGGCCTGGTGTACTGCTCCATCACCGGTTTCGGCGCCGGCGCAGAGGGTGCGACGATGCCGGGCTATGACCTGCTCGTGCAGGCGCTCGGCGGGCTGATGAGCATCACCGGCGAGCCGGAGGGCGAGCCCGAGAAGGTGGGTGTGGCGCTGGTGGACGTGATCTGCGGACTGTTCGCAGCGGTCGGGATACTCGCGGCGCTGCGCCACCGCGACGCCGGCGGGCGCGGCCAGCGGGTCGAGGTGGATCTCCTCTCCTGCCTGCTCGCTGCGCTCGTGAACCAGGGGAGTGCCTTCACGATCGCAGGGCAGGTCGCTGCCCGCATGGGCAACTCGCATCCGAGCATCGCGCCATATGAACTGCTGCGCGCCGCCGACGGACCGCTCGTGGTGGCTGTCGGCAACGACAGGCAGTTCCGCTCGCTCGTCCGCGTGCTCGGATGCCCGGAGCTGGCAGAGCAGGAGGAGTTCGCAGTGAACGCGGCCCGCGTGGCCAACCGCTCGCGCCTCCGGGTGATCCTGGAGGACCGCCTCGCGAGCGCGAGCGCAGCTGAGTGGGTTGCGCTCCTCTCGGAGGAGCGCGTGCCCGCCGGCGAGGTGAATGACATCGCCGGAGCATTCGAGCTCGCGAACGCGATCGGCCTCGATCCGATCGTCGAGGTTCCGCGCGAGGGCGGCGGTTCGGTGCGCCTGACCCGAAACCCGATCCGCCTGTCGCAGACCCCTGCGGCCTACCGCCGCGCGCCACCGGCGATGCCCGCGGAGTGATCCGCAGCCGGGAACCGGTCGAGTTTCTATCCTGGATGGCATGGGGATTCGAGCGCGAGCACACCGTGCAGCCGACGTGACGGGCGGGCGGAGCTCGTGAGCGGGAGTCCTCCGCTGAACCCGCTGTGGCACCCGTTCTCGGACATGGGGGGCGTCGACGGCGGGCGCTTCGTCCTGGTACGCGGAGAGGGCCCGTGGGTGTGGGATGACACGGGCGCGCGCTTCCTGGACGGGACCGCGGGTCTCTGGTACGCGAACCTCGGGCACGGGCGCGCGGAGATCGCCGAGGCCGTGTCAGCGCAGCTTCAGGCACTGGACGCGTACAGCACCTTCGGCGACATCGCCAACGAGCCCGCGCTCGAGCTCGCGCGGAGCCTGTCGGCTCTCGCGCCGACCCCCGGCAGCCGCGTCTTCCTCGGCTCCGGCGGCGGCGACATGATCGATGGCGCGGCGAAGATCGCACGCAGCTTCCACGCGCACAACGGGCAGCCGTCGAGGGTGCACCTGATCGGCCGCGACCATGGCTACCACGGGACCCACGGGATCGGCACGAGCGTCGGCGGGATCCCCGCGAACGCGGCGGGCTTCGGGCCGCTCCTCCAGGATGTCTCGCGGGTCCCGCATGATGACGCCGGGGCGCTCGAGCAGGAGATCCTCCGTGTCGGCGCGGACCGGGTTGCCGCGTTCTTCTGCGAGCCCGTGATCGGCGCGGGCGGCGTGTGGCCCCCGCCGGAGGGCTACATCGAGCAGGTTGCGGAGATCTGCGCCCGCCACGGCGTGCTGTTCGTCGCCGACTGCGTGATCTGCGGCTTCGGCCGGCTCGGCCACTGGCTGGGAATCGACCGCTGGCCGGTCCGCCCGGACATGATCACCCTCGCGAAGGGAATCACGGGAGGCACCCTGCCGCTCGGTGCGCTGATCGTCGCGCCGCATGTCGCCGAGCCGTTCTGGACCGGCCAGGCGGGAGCGCCGATGCTCCGCCACGGGCAGACCTACGCAGGGCATCCGACGTGCTGCGCGGCGGCGAACGCGGCGCTGCGGATCTACCGCGACGAGGATCTCATCGTCCGCGGCCGCGAACTCGAGCGCCCCCTTGCGCAGGCGCTCGAGCCGCTGGCATCACATCCCGTGGTGGCCGAGGTGAGGGCAGGAACCGGGTTTCTCGCAGCCGTCGAAATCGAAGGCGAGGTGCTCGAGCGCGACCCGGGCTTCGTGCACCGCTGGCAGCTGGCGTGCCGCGAGCGCGGCCTGCTCGTGCGCCCGCTGGGGAAGGGCCTGGCGGTCTCGCCGCCGCTTGTCTGCACCGAGCCGGAGGTCGAGTTCCTCGGCGAGCGCTTCGCCGACGGGCTTGACCGGGCTGCGGCAGCCATGCAGACGGCGTGAGCGCCGGCGCGGCTCAGTCGACCTCGCGCAGACGGCCGTCCTCGACCTGGTAGACGAACCCGCGCACGTTCTTGTGGGGGATGAAGGGGCTCGCCTTGATCCGCGCGACCGACTGCCTGACGTCCTCGTCGACGTCCAGGAAGGACTCCGCCGCCCACTCCGGCTTGATCCCGGTCTCGAGCTCGACGGACCGCCTGAAGTCGTCGTCGGTGAACGTGAGCATCCCGCAGTCGGTGTGGTGGATGAGGACTATCTCCTGCGTCCCGAGGAGCCGCTGGGAGATCGCGAGCGAGCGGATCTCGTCGTCGGTCACCACGCCGCCGGCGTTGCGGATCACGTGGGCGTCGCCCTCCCTCAGCCCGAGAAGCCCGTATGGGTTCAGCCGCGCGTCCATGCACGCGACGATCGCGATCCTCCTGCCCGGCGGCAGAGGCAGGTCGCCTTTGTCGAACTCCGCGCTGTAGACACGAGAGTTCTCGAGCAGCTCATCGGTGACGGACATGTCGACTCCTTCGTAGGTGGAAACAACGGGTAAAGTCTATAAAGCCAGTCGGCAAAGTCCAGAACAGGCTGGACCATCCTTCCGCGCAAGGGGCTAACGTGCGGGCGCGATGGAGCTGACGCCGAAGCAGTACGCGAAGGAGCTGCTGCGCCTGCAGACCGAGATGGTCCATCTGCAGGAGTGGGTGATCGCGAACGACCTGCGGCTCGTCGTCGTCTTCGAGGGGCGTGACACCGCCGGAAAGGACGGGGTCATCAAGCGCATCATCTCGTACACGAACCCGCGGAGCTGCAGGGTCGTGGCGCTCCCTGCGCCCACCGAGCGCGAGAGCACACAGTGGCACTTCCAGCGTTACACGGCGCATCTCCCGGCGGCCGGGGAGATCGTCCTCTTCAACCGCAGCTGGTACAACCGCGCCGGCGTGGAGCACGTGCTCGGCTATTGCACCGACGCGCAGTACGAAGAGTTCCTGCGCTTCTGCCCCGAGTTCGAGCGTGCCCTGCAGAACGACGGGATGATGCTGGTGAAGTACTGGCTCTCGGTGAGCGACGATGAGCAGGAGCGACGCTTCAAGCGGCGGCTGTCGGATCCCCGCAAGCGCTGGAAGTTCAGCCCCGCCGACCTCGAGGCCCGTGCACGCTGGGTCGACTACGCCGAAGCGAAGGACAGGATGTTCGCCTACACCGACCTGGAGAGCTCTCCGTGGTACGTGGTCGAGGCCGACGACAAGCGCTCTGCGCGCCTGAACCTGATGACGCACCTGCTCTCGCTCGTGCCCTACGAACACCTCGACAAGGCCCGGCCCCTGAAGCTGCCGCCTCGCCAGCAGCGCACCTACCTGCGCCCCCCAAAGCGCACCGAGCACCTGGTGCCCGGTGTTTTCACGGTCAGCTCGCACTGAGCCCGCCAAACGTGCGGACTTCTGCGTAGAGGACGACGGACAGACCCGGACCGCGGCGGTCGCCCCGTGGTTAGCTTGTGCCCATGTCCGAGTCCACGCAGGAGGCGGCCGCCGAGGACGTCCGCACCGGCTCCCCCCGCGGCCTGTTCGCGGACTCGCTCTGTGCGATCGACGGCACACCCGAGAGCATGGCGGCCGTCGAGCAGGCGGCGGCGCTCGCGGCGCCGGACGGGCAGCTGACACTTCTGACCGCGACCGCGTTCCGCTCGGGCGCCGGACACCGCTCTCCCGCCATCGGGCCGGGGCGGGCCCAGGAGATAACCGACCACGCGACCGCGCTCGCCCATGAGGCGGGGGTCGCCTCCGTGGTCGAGGTCGACCCTGACGGCCCGCCTCCGGACGTGATCATCGGCTGGGCGGACGGGCGAGACCTGCTGGCACTCGGTGCCCCGCCGACGTCGCTTCTCGGAAGCAGGTTCGTTCACGGCGTCGCCGACGCCGCACTCGGGGCGTTCACGACCCCTCTGCTCGTCGCACGCCCCCTCGGCGGCGGCGTGGGCTTCGGGGACAGGATCCTCGTCGCGAGCGACGGGCTGAGCGGCTCTGACGAGATCGTCGCGTTCGCGGGCCGGCTCGCGCGGTCCCTCGGAGCGGACGCGCGGCTCGTACACGCGGCCTCCGGATCCTCGCCCGCACGCCGCGCAGCGGAGCAGGCTCGCTCACTTGCCCAGGCATCGGGCGGCTCAGCCGAGATGCTCGCTCCGCACGGGCACGCACGCGCCGTGATCGCCGAGGCGGCCGCGGAGCTGCGGGCGTCGCTCGTCGTGATGGGCAGCCGCAGGCACAGGGGCCTCTCCGTGTTCGGCAGCGTCTCGGCGTGGTTCATCCACGAGGGTCCATGCTCGGCCCTGGTCATGCCACCCGAGGCGCTCTAGGCCGAGCGCAGTCCCCGCCGGCGTCGGGCGGCGCGTGCAGAGCCCGTGGCCGTCGGGAGCGCCGCTCTAGCTACGCGACTTGGCCTGCGCGCGTGACGCCTTGTACGCGCGCTTCTGGTCCTGATATGTGGCCAGTGCCTTCGCGGAGTCGACGTCGCCGAGCGTCGGGTGGTCGGGCACGAGCTCACGGGCCGACCTCACCCCGAACCGTTTTGCGAGCACGGAGGCGAGCGACGTGATCTTCATGTCGCCGAACCCCGGCAGGGCGGCGAGGTTGGCACGCAGCGCGACCGAGTCGGGCGGGTCGAGCCAGACCCTCGCAGCATCGCCGGCGTAGCACTCCTGCACGTGAACGGCGAGGTCATGCACGCGCCTGGCCATCGCGGCGGGGTATCGGTGCAGCGCCGGCTTGGCTTTGAAGATCGGTTCGAGATCGGCCGCGGCGATCGCCGACGGATCGAGGGTGCCGAGCCTTTCGCGCAGCACGAGCGGACCGGAGAAGGCCTTCTGGACGCTCACCTGCTGGTCCAGCACGAAGCCGATCAGGAGCGCCATCGGATCGGTGGCGATCAGCTCGTTGGCCTCCTCGGAGTCCGTGTAGTAGAGGCGGTCGGGCACCAGCCGATCCTATCTCGGGAGGTCTGCCGGGGCCGGCCCGCCGGCGGCAACGGGGTGACGCGCCGGCCGACATCGCATAGCCTTCTGTAGTCAACGGTTCTCGATCGGGAGGCCGGAATCCCGTCAGCCGGCCGGCCCCGTGCCCTCCGGCGGCGGGAAACGCTCGCAAGAAGGCGTTCGCAGCGGGATGAGCCCGAAGGCGACACCAACGAATGGAGAGGATGAAGGGGATGGAACGGATCAAAGGATTGGCCCTATTCCTGGCTGTCGTGCTGGCGGTCAGCATCGGATCGGTGGCCGTCGCACAGGCGGCATCGGGCACCGCCGGCGCGCAGCCCGCCGCCAAACTGACCGAAGCGGAAAAGGAACGCAGAGAAGCGTTCAAAGAAAAGGAAAAGGAACGGCTGGCCGCGACAAAGGAACGGCTCCACGAAAAAGAGGAAGCCGCCCGCGAAAAGGCCAAGGAAAAGGCGCAGGCTGCCCACGAAAAGGCCAAGGAACTGAAGGCCGCGCAGAAGGCCGAATACAAGCAGCTGCTCGAAACCGCGAAGGCCGAAGGCCGTCTTGAAGCCGGCGAAGCGGAAGTCGCCGAAAAAGAGGAAAAGGCCGCCGAAAAGGCCGCCGCGAAACTCGAAAAGGAAAAGGAACGCGCCGCGGAAGCTCGCGAACGAAGGCACGAAAAGGACAAGGAAGTCTTTGAAAAGGCCAAGGAACGCGACCGCGAACGCCGTGAAGCCGAAGAACTGAAGGCGGACGAAAAGGAACAGAAACAAAAGGAAAAGGAAGCGACAGGCTGACGGGTTCGTGCAGTGCCGCGTCGGCGCACCCGCCGAGCGGCACTCCCAGATACCGGATGCGAGCACGCCCGCTGCCTTCAGCGGCCGCGGGCGTGCGTCGGGCGCCTGCTGCTGCCTGCACCGCGTCGTGTTGACCAACGAAAAGGACCGAAGCCATGAGCTGGAACTTCTCCACCGACCCCGACTACCAGGAGCAGCTTGACTGGATGGACGGGTTCGTCCGCAGCGAGATCTGGCCGCTCGAGTCGATCTGGAACGAGCTGAGCATCGATGGGCTGAAGGCCGCGATGGCACCGCTGCAGGAGCAGGTGAAGGCGCGCGGGCTGTGGGCCACCCACCTGCCGCCCGAGCTCGGCGGGCAGGGCATGGGACAGGTCCGCCTCGGCTTGATGCATGAGATCCTCGGCACCTCGCCGATCGCGCCGCTCGCCTTCGGCAACGCAGCTCCGGACTCCGGCAACTCGGAGATCCTTGCGCTGTCCGGCACACCCGAGCAGAAGGACCGCTGGCTCCACCCGCTGCTGGCCGGCGACCTGCGCAGCGCGTTCAGCATGACCGAGCCCGAGACGCCCGGCTCGGACCCCACGCAGTTGCGCACACGCGCGGTACGCGACGGAGACGGCTGGGTGATCAACGGGCACAAGTGGTTCTCATCCAACGGCTCGATCGCGGACTTCCTGATCGTGATGGCGGTCACCAACCCCGACGCGAGGCCCTCCCAGCGCGCGTCGATGTTCATCGTGCCGGTCGACACGCCCGGCGTGGAGATAGTGCGCGACGTGCCCACGATGGAGCACCCCTGGGAGCATTTCGGCGGCTACGGGGGGCACTCCGAGATTCGCTACGAGGGCGTTCGCGTCGGCGCGGACGCGCTCCTCGGCGGCGAGGGCGAGGGGTTCGTTCTTGCGCAGCACCGACTCGGCCCGGGCGCATCCACCACTGCATGCGCTGGCTCGGGGTGGCACGGCGCGCGTTCGACATGATGTGCGAGCGTGCGACCTACCGCCACGCGCACGGCTCGGTCCTCGCGGACAAGCAGACGGTCCAGAACTGGATCGCCGACAGCGCGGCGGAGATGCAGGCGGCGCGCCTGATGACACTGCATGCGGCATGGGTGATGGACACGCAGGGTGCGCGGGCCGCGCGCACCGATATCTCGCTGATCAAGTTCTACGGGGCGAAGGTGCTCCACGATGTCGTCGACCGCGCCCTGCAGGTGCACGGCTCGCTCGGCTACTCCACCGACCTGCCGCTCGAGCAGATGTACCGCTTCGCTCGCGCCGCGAGGATCTACGACGGCCCCGACGAGGTGCACCGTCAGACGGTGGCGCGGCACGTGCTCGGCCGCTACCAGCCGCCCGCCGGTAACGTGCCGAGCGAGTATCTGCCGACCCGCCGTGAGCAGTCGCGCGAGCGCTTCAGGGACCTGCTGGAGATGGCGATCGCCAACGACTGATCTCCGCGGAGACCGCGGAGGGTTCTAGTCTGACCGCATGGCAGCCGACGCAAAGCAGCCCCCTGCGCTGTTCCATCCGCATGCGTTCTCGACCTTCCGGTTCCTCTCGCGGGATCTGGAGGACTCCGGGCGCGTCGAGCCTGCGCTACGCGCTCGATGATGAGCTGCATTTCACGGAGGCGATAGACCTGCCGGTCCCCGGGCCGCTCGGTGAGGCCGAGCGCGCGCGGGTCGACGGGCTGCTCGCCCTGCTGCACTGGGTCGCGGGCGTCAGCTACTACAAGCTCGCCGTCCCGGCCGGCGTGAGCCTTGAGAGCGGCGAGCCCGCACCCGCGCAGGCGGCGCTGCTCGAGGCGCTCTACAGCGAGGGTCTCGGGGAGTTCGCGTACACGAACGGCCTGGCGGGCCCGCCGCGGCCCGTTCGCCTCCCGGAACGGCCTCACGGCCCCCCACACGCCGCCGGCGAGCACGGCGGACGCTCCAGCGGGTGCTCGTCCCGGTCGGCGGCGGCAAGGACTCCGCTGTCGCCCTGGAGATCGTCCGCGCGCGCGGGCCTGGAGACGGCACTGTTCTCGGTCGGGGACGCGCCGCCGATCGCCCGGACGGTCGCTGCTGCCGGGCTGCCGTGGCTGCTCGCGCGCCGCACACTCGATCCGTCGATCGGTGAGCTGAACAGCGCGGTGCGCTCAACGGCCACGTCCCGATCACGGCGATCGTCTCGTGCATCGCGCTGCTCGCCGCCGCGCTGAACGGCTTCGACGCGGTCGCGATGGCCAACGAGCGCTCGGCGTCCAGCGGCAACCTCGAGCTGGGCGGGCATCGAGGTGAACCACCAGTTCAGCAAGGGACTGGCGGCGGAGCGCGCTCTCGCCGGGGCGCGTCGCGGAGATGCCGGCTCGCCGCGGCTCTTCTCGGTGCTGCGGCCCGCATCGGAGCTCGCGATAGCACGCGCCTTCGCCGGGATGGAGCGCTACCACCAGGCGTTCACGAGCTGCAACGCGATCTTCCGGATCGATCCCGCCCTGCGAGCCGCGTCCTGGTGCTGTGACTGCCCGAAGTGCCGCTTCGTGTTCCTCGCGCTCGCGCCCTTCTGCTCCCCGAGCATCTGGGAGATCTTCGGTGCGGACCTGCTGGAGGACGAGGGGCAGCTCGAGGGGTTCGCCCTGCTCACGGCCACGGGGGGCCACAAGCCGTTCGAGTGCGTCGGGGAGGAGCAGGAGAGCATCGCCGCGCTGCGGCTCCTCGCGAGCGACCCCCGCTGGCGCGATCACGCCGTCGTGCGCCGGCTCGCCGACGAGGTCCTGTCCGGCCTTCCCCCCGGCGAGGGTGACCCCGAGGCGGTGCTCGCGCTCTCAGACGAGCATGATGTTCCCGCCGAGCTGATGGGGTACGTCCATGCGGTTCTCGGAGCTTGACGGCGCCCGCGTCGGCGTATGGGGCGCCGGACGCGAGATCTCATCCCTCGCACGCCAGCTCAGGCTGCGCATGCCGTCCGCGCACATCATCGCGGCCGCGTTCGACTCTCCGCCCACGCCCGCGGAGATCCAGGCGCTGGACTCTCCCGGGGCGCGCGTCGTCGGGCCCGCGGACGCCGTCGCCGCGCTTTCGGGCTGCGACGTCCTCGTCCGCTCTCCGGGCGTGTCCATCCACCGTCCCGAGCTGCGGGCCCTGAGCGACGCCGGCGTTCCCGTCACGACCGCGACAGCGCTCTGGCTCGGTGAGGTCGGCGGCGACGGGGTGCTCGGGATAACGGGCACGAAGGGCAAGAGCACTACCGCGGCGCTGGCCGTGCACCTCGCCCGGGCGGCCGGGCTCAGCGCGGAGCTCGCCGGGAACATCGGGGCGCCCGCGCTTGACCTTCTCGGTCTGCCGCGCCCGCAGGTGACGGTGCTCGAGCTCTCCAGCTACCAGATCGCCGACCTGCCGGCCGGCCCGGGGTCCGTGCTCTTCACGAGTCTGTTTCCCGAGCACGCCGACTGGCATGGATCGGAGGAGGCATACCGCGCCGAGAAGCTCCGCATACTCACCCTTCCCGGTGTGACGTCGGTCGTCCTGAACGGACGCGAAGAGGTTCTGGTCGACCGTGCGGGAAGCGTCACGGCGGCCGTCACCCTCTACGGCATCCCCGGCGGGTGGGACCTCTCGGCGGATGGGATCACGCTCGCAGGCGAGACGCTTCTCAGCCGCACCGCGATGCCGCTGCTGGGCGAGCACAACGCGCTGAACCTCTGCGGGGCCCTGGCCGGCCTGCAGACGCTCGGCGTCGACCTGCCCGAGCTCGGGTCCGCGCTGAACGGCTTCACCGCGCTGCCACACCGTCTGCAGACGGTGGCCGACTCGGGCGGCGTGCTGTGGGTCGACGACAGCATCTCGACGACGCCGGAGTCGACGATCGCGGCGATCGCGAGCTTCCCGGACCGGGCGGTCGTCCTCATCGCGGGCGGACAGGACAGGGGTCAGGATCACCGCGAGCTCGCCCGTGTCCTGGCGGGCAGCGGGGCGAGCGTGATCGGTGTCCCCACCACCGGGCCGAGGCTGATCGACGCGGCACGCTCCGCCGGTGTGACGCCGGACCGGGCGCTGCATGCCGACGACCTCGCCGACGCTGTTAGGCTCGCCCGCGCGGCCGCGGCGCCCGGGAGCGTGGTCCTGCTCTCACCGGCCGCCCCGAGCTACGACCACTTCACCAACTTCGAACAGCGCGGAGCGAACTTCGCCGAGCTCGCGCCGAGGCCTTAAACGGCGACGCCGCCCCCGAGGGGGCGGCGTCATCCGTTACCTCAGAGCTGTGTGCTGCTAGCTCTTCTTCCTGCGTGAGTACGGTTCTGCTTCTTCGTTCGGGCATACCGGATCCGCGGGGACACCGGCGCACGGTTTCGGCATTGGTTCCTGCGCTGCAGGAGCCGGCTGGCCTTCAGGTGTTCTGTAGTGTTCGGACACATACTGGTTTTCCAGGATGTATTCGATCGATTTGATCCCCCCATTGGGGTTCGGGGTGGTCGCGTTCTGGCAGCCGAACGTCGTTTCGAGTTCAGTCTGCGACGGAAGCGATTTGTCAGCGAACGTGTTCGCTTCCGCTCCCGTCCCGATGCAGTTCATCGTCGACTGCGACTTGCCTTTCCCGAACAGACCGCCCTGCATGAAGATGTCGCCAGCGCCTGAGCCACCTGCGTAGCCGTTGTTGGCGAACGTGTTCTTCGCGATCTTGTTGCCCGCGAGCTCGAAGTAGATCGTGTCTTCCTGCGGCGGGTAGGGGTTCGGGTACTCGAACGCCATGATGCCGTCCGAGGGGTTGTTGGTGATGGTGTTTTCAGTGATTTCCTCGGCGTAGACGCCGGGGAGCTGGATCCCGGCACCGTAGGGTGCCTTGATCGTCGAGGTGTTTGCGGGCACCGTCAGGTTGTTGTTTTCGGTGATCAGGTTTTTGCGGAACACCTCGCACCGTGCGATCGCCGTGCTTTCGAAGTGCGGCGTCGGGGTCGGGTGGATCTTGTTCTTCCTGTTGCATTCCCCGTCGTTCGGCGGAGGTCCGTCACCGGGGTTTTCCCCGTTGGGGACGATTCCGTCGGAGTTGTGGGCGAACACCGAGTTTTCGATCACGAGCGTGCCGCCCGAGTTCGAACCGGAGTAGCCGACCGCGTTGTATTCGATCGTCGCTTTGTTGACGTGCGCCTGGCATTCCTGGCATGCGCCGATGTAGATGCCGGAGTCGTTGAAGCCGGAGGCGTAGATGTTTTCCCACCAGCCCTTCGTCATGTTCTGAGCGAAGATGCCGTAGCCGCCGTTCAGGCCGGTGTCGTACGCGGTCAGGTACTGGCCGTACCAGCCGTGCGCACCGACGTGGCCGGACCCGTCGCCACCGCTCCACCAGAAGTCGTTACCGCCGGGGCCGTCGAGGGATTCGCGTTCGAAGTTGCGGGCCGTCATGTTTTCGATCCACACTTCGTTGTCCTTGACGACTTCGATGCCGTTGCGTCCTCCGGGCTTGATGAGGCCCTGGCCGTCGAGGATCACGGTGTTGCGGTTCAGCCCCCGGATGTGGATGTCGCGGTGGGGGCGTTTGACCTTGACTTCTTCGGTGTAGACGCCGGGCTCGATGAGTACCCAGTCACCCGCTTTGGTCGCGTTGACCGCGGCCTGGATCGTGCTGAAGTAATGCGTGTTCGCCGGGACGCCTTCGGTGGGGATCGTGCCCTGCGTGACGATCTCCACATGGGGCGCCGCCATTGCGCTGGCGGCATTCACGCCGACCGCCGCCGCGGCGATAGCCAAACATGTCATCCAGCGCGAGCGCGGGATTGCGCGCGCGGAATGACCTCGCAGACCTAACATTGGTTCTCCTCCCTCGTTTGGACTGCGACAGGCGATCCGTTCGGGGAGGTGACCCAGGTCCACGAGCCGAACATCCGTGCTTGAACCCGGTCCGCCTCGCCGACGAGGCGCACTGCCGCAAACCCGAGTTGCCCCCGGGATCGGGAGAGTCTACACCGCGGAAAGGTTCCCTATCAAGGTTGCTGCGGGGGACCGGCGGGACCCTGCCGGCCGTGCTCGGCGCCGTCGGCGCCGGGCTCTCCCGCCGCAGACTCGGACGGCAGCGGCGGCAGGTCGTCGGGCGCCGCCTCCGCGGCCGCACGGTTCTCCTCCATGACCGCGAGCCAGATCTCCTCGCGGTAGATCGGGATGCCCTGCGGGGCTTCGATTCCGAGCCTCACGGTGTGACCGCTCACGGCCATCACGGTCACGAGGATCTCCTCGCCGATGACGACGCGCTCTCCGGGACGACGCGTCAGGATCAGCATCACCGTCGATTATGAAGCAAGACGGGGCGGACCCCGGCGGTTGTGCCCCGATTGCGGGGCGCGGGGCGTTCGCTACGCCGCGTCCACGGTGTGGGATCGCTCGACCTGCTCCTTCGCCGCGAGCGTGAAGAGCGGTGCCTGCAGAGGGGCGTCCGTGTGGGTGTTGATGACCTGGTAGCCGCGGCCGGAGCTGATCACGAGGGGCGCCCGCAGGTTCGCGGTGATGTCCAGCGGGTCGGGTGTCGCGCGCACCGTGACATAGAGCGCGGCCTGCGAGATGTCGCTCAGGCCCGTGCGCTCCGCGTCGGCGTCGGCGATCTGTAGCTCGAAGTCCGGGAAGAACTGGCGGGGATTGACGACGGGGAGCGCCAGCGCCGGCTCATCGACCGAGTGCAGCCAGAGGAAGCCCGTCCCGGGGTTGCGGTCGAGCAGCACGTAGCGCAGGCCCCCGAGCCCGATCAGCCCGAGGGGGAACTCGATCACGCTGTCCTGCGGAACCTCGATCGTGCCGAACCGGACGCTCTGGAATGTGATGGGCATTGCGTTTGTCCTCTCGCTGACCACTGACTATTTAAGGAAGTTCAGAAGGGATTCTTGGATGATCGTCGCGCCGGATTTCAGTGCCGCCGTGTAGGCCGCCTGCTCGTTGGAGTAGGAGATCTCAGCTTCGGCCACGTTGGTGTCGTCGACCGCCGAGAGGCTGGCCGTGATCGAACCCTGCAGGCCTTCTATGCGGGTCGTGGCGATCTGCAGCTGGTCGGTGACGCTGCCGGCGGTCGCCTGCAGCTCGCTGAGCGTTTCCATGTTCGCGTCGAGTTTGGTCAGGCCGGTCTTGGTCAGTTCTTCGGTCGAGCCGCTGCGCAGGTCCTGGGCGATCGTGCGGAGCGTGTCGAGCAGCTTGCCGTCGCCGGAGGCCACGCCGTTCCCGAGGAGGGTGGAGATGTTCGTGTTGATCGTGACCGACGAGCCTGGCCCTATCGCGCGTGCGATCGTGCCTTCGTTGCCTTTGTACGCGTCGTTTTCGCCCTGCGTGTACGGGGCGGTGGTGGTCGTGGTGCCAGCGAACACGTACTGACCCGCGTACTGCGTGTTCGCGTCCTGCTTGACGGCTTCGGTCAGCTGTTCGACCTCCGAGGCGATCGAGTTCAGGTCCCCCTGGTTGTTGGTGCCGTTCGCGCCCTGCACGACGAGCTCGCGGACGCGCTGGAGCACCTGGCCCATGTTCGACATCGCGCCGGTCGCCGTTTCCTCCCATGAGGTGCCTTCCTGCACGTTCGTCGCGTACGAGGCGAGTCCGTCGAGCTGGCTCTGCAGGTCCACGACCCTGCTCGCCCCGTACGGGTTGTCGGACGGCTCGGAGATCTTCTTCCCCGATGAGAGTTCGCCCGATGTGCGCTCAAGACCGCCGAGGGCGTTGTTGATGTTGCCGAGCAGCGTCGCCGAGACCATCTCGCTGGTGATCCGCCCGGTCATCGCTAGAGCCCCGCCTTCCCGGTGTGCTCGATCAGCGTTTCGAGCATTTCATCCATCGTGGTGAGCGTGCGGGCCGATGCCTGGTAGCCGCGCTGGAAGTTGATCAGGTTGGTCATTTCTTCATCGACCGAGACGCCCGAGACGCTCTGGCGCTGGCCGTTGATCGCGCTCACGATGGTCTGAAGGTTGGTCTGTTCGTCTTTTGCCGCCTCGACGGTGACCCCGACACGCCCGATCAGCGCCGACCAGCCCTGGTCGGCGGCACCGCCACGAAGACCGGCGATCGCGATCGCGACGTCGTTGCCACCGACTGTCCCGGTCGAGGAGGTCTGTACCTGCGCGGGTGTCACTGCGACCTGGATCGTCGCGGCTGTCGTCCCGGTGAAGAACGGGGTGGAGGTGTGCAGCGCGTTCACGGACGTCGCGAGGGTGTCGGCCACGTTGTTCAGAGCCGTCTGGTAGCCGGCGATCGCGCCCCCGGGTTCGGTCAGGCCGAGCAGCGTGCCGAGCTGGCCTCCGGCGGCCGACGTCAGCGCTTGGGGCCAGTTCACGGTCGAGCCTTCCACCAGCGGCTTGGCGGCGTTCCCGAAACCAACCGTGTCCGTGCCGTCGGCTTCCTGGGTGACCGTGATGTGCGCGAGCGATGAGAGCTTGTCGAGCAGCAGGTCGCGGCGGTCGAGCATGTCGTTGGGCTGCTGGCCGGCCTGCTGGGCGAGCTTGATCTGGGTGTTGAGCTGGGCGATCTGGTTGGCGTAGTCGCTGACCTGTCCCGTTGTGCCCGCCAGCGACGCGTACTGTTCTCCGGCCTGGGTGGCGATGGTCTGGAGCTGTTCGCTTAGCTGGCCGAGCGATGCCGCGAGCTGCTTGCCGGTGGCGACCACCGCCTCCTTGGCGGCTTCGCTCGTCGGGGCGTTCGCGAGGCTGCTCCAGGAGCTCCAGAACGCCGAGAGCTGGCTCGCGATCCCCGAGGTTGACGGTTCGTTGAACGCTGCCTGCGCCTGCTGGAGCTCTTCGGACTGGGTGGACGCCGCGCTCAGAGCGGTGTTCTGGGTGCGGTACTGCGAGTCGAGGTAGGTGTTGCGCACCCGTTCATAGGTTTCGACGCCGACGCCCGTCCCGAGCTGGGCGCCCTGGCCGGTCAGCGGAGAGAGCGCAGGGATGTCGATCGGCGTGTTCGGCGACATGACCGTGCGCTCGCGGCTGTAGCCTTCGGTGTTGGCGTTCGCGACATTGTTGCCCGCGATGTCCATCGCCTGCTGCTCGGCCACGAGGCCACTGAGCGCGGTCTGAAGTCCCTGGAGCGTTGGGATGGTCATGGTGTCAGGCGCGTAGGTCCAGGACGTGAAGTGCGCCGTGCGTGCGGGGCTCGGTGATCGAACGCGACCCGCCGCGGGTGTCGTAGCCGCTCACGCCGTCGAGTGCGAGGATGCCCATGAGGTGGTCCAGGAAGCCGAGCTCGATCTGCATGAGCGAGCGGTTGCACTGGTGTTCGCGCTGGATCTCGTGCAGCAGCCCCTGAAGCTCGGCGCTGCGTGCGCTCGCGAGGTCGGCCGTCGAACGATCCATCAGCGTGCACAGCATGCCCAGCGTGACGGCGTCGGGCGCGATGCCGAGCCGCTCGCCGCTGCGCAGCAGGAGTCTCGTGCGCTCCTCCTCCAGGAGGTGGCGGCGGCCCATCTCGCCGCGCAGGATGCCGGCGGTGCGCACGACGGTGGCCACGTCGCGGGCGCGTATCGCGGCGCCCTGCTCGAGCACCACGGCCAGCAGGCTGCGCGAGGACTGGATCTGCGCATGGAGGTGCGCGAGGACATCGGAGGCCAGGGCGCGGTCCCGCATCGCACTCTCGTGGGGTGCCAGTGCGGTGGAGTTCACGACGGTGTCCCCGCAGCCTCTGTGCCGCCGCTCGCTGCGAGCGTGCCCGCACCGGTGTCCGCCGGCGTGCTCGTTCCCGGCGCAGCGCTCAGCGCGCCCGCGGCGCCGAGCCCGCGGGTGAGCTCCGCGGCGAGTCCCAGGCCGCCGGAGCTCATTACCGAGCTCGACAGCGCCTGCGGGAGCATCGATGAGATCTGGCTCATGCCGGCGTCCATCGAGGAGCCACCGGAGCCTTCTTCGCCGCCGGTGTCTTCTTCCTGGCCTTCTTCGCCGCCCGGTGTGCTCGAGGCCATGGACTTGGAGAGCTGTTCGACGAGGGTGCGTTCGAACGCCAGCGCGCTCGCGTAATCCTGCTGCACGGCCTTGGACCCTTTTCGGACCCAGGAGGGCTCGAGTGCCTGGTTGACCGCGGGGAGTTCCCCGGAGCTCCCGATCCCGATCGGCGGCGTGATGGTCATGGGCGCAGCTCGTTCGCGATGGTCATCATCTGGCTCTCGTTCTGGATCGCGCTGCTCGCGAGCTGGTAGGCGCGCTGGGTGCTGACCATGTCGGTCATCTCGCGCCCGAGGTCCACGTTCGATTCCTCGAGCGCGCCCTGGCGGATATGGCCGCCTGCTCCCTTGACCGGTCCGCTGGCGGCGGTGGGGGTGTACTCGCCCGCACCGTCGGCGAGCATGTGCCCCGGCGAGGTGACTGTCACCAGCGTGATCTGCCCGACCTTCTTTCCGCGGGCTAGGACGGTGCCGTCGGCTGCGATCGAGACTTCCGAGTTCGCCACGCCCGCGGGGATCTTGACCGGGGGCACCAGTCGGTTGCCCTCGCCGTTTACCAGGGTGCCGCTCGCGTCCGTCCCGAACGCGCCGTCGCGCGTGAGCGCCGTCCCGCCGCCCGGCTTTGCCACCTGGAAGTAGCCTTCCCCTTCGACGGCGAGATCGAGCGGGTCGCCGGTTTCCTTGATCGCGCCCTGGCTTTCGCTGAAGCCCATCACCTGCGCGCTCGCACCGGATCCGACGGACGTTTCGGTGCCCGCTATGTCGGTCGGGTTGTAGAGCAGGTCGCTGAAGGACACCCGCTCGGACTTGAAGCCCGAGGTCGACAGGTTCGCGATGTCGTTGCCTATCGCGTCGAGCTGTTCCTGCTGCGCTGACATGCCTGCTGCTGCGGAGTAGAGGCCCTCTAGCATCGGCCCTTCCTATGTTCGTGGTCGCCGTTGAGCCTGGCTTCCGCGTGGCGGTCCAGCCGGTGGCTCGTTACCTTCGTCACCGGGGTCATCGGCCGCGCGGTGACGGACTTGAGCCTTGCTAGGCGGCTGGATTGACCGAGCCGACCTCGGTGGAGGCCGTCTGGAGCGTCTGGGCGATCGCCTGGATGGCCTGCTGACCCGACTGGAAGTCCCGTAGCGAGGTGATCATCTCGACCATCACCTTCGCGGCGTCGACGCCCGAGTCTTCCAGCGCACCCTGGCGCACGGAGCCGGCCGCCTTGCCGGTTGAGGCCCCCGTGTAGAGGTTTTCACCCTGCTTGGTCGCCGAGGGGACTTCGAAGACTCCCAGTGCGGTCGAGGACACCTTGCCGTCGGTCACCTTGATCTGACCGCCGCCCTGGCCGAGCACCGGGTTGCCATTCGCGTCGGTGAGCGTGTCCTGGGCGGAGACGGTGAACTGGCCGTCGCGGGTGTAGCGCACCCCCTGGGAGGTCTGTACACCGAAGAAGCCGTCGCCGGCGATCGCGAAGTCGAGCGGTTCGCCGGTTTCCTGGATCGAGGCCGGCGTCATGTCGGTGAAGGTCTTGCCGAGCCCGACACCCGCCACGGCGGATCCGACCGCCGGGGCGCCCTCGCTGCTCGCCAGCAGCACATCGCCGAAGCTGTGCTGCGGGGACTCATCGGGCTTGTAGCCCGGCGTCGAGGAGTTGGCCAGGTCGTTGGACAGCTGTTCCTGGCGCGTCTGCTCCGCGACCATTCCGCTCGCGGCTATCTGGAGACCGAGATCCATCCTGGCCAGGTCTTCGGCCGCGCGGGGAGATACTTGAGCCTGCCGGCCTCAGCCGACCGCATTGAACAGCGCGCTCTCCCCGGACAGCTGTTCGTAGAGACGGCGGCGAAGCTGGGTGTGTATCTGCGAGATCCGGCTCTCGGATACGCCGAGGCGGTCGCCGATGTCCTTCAGCGTGCGGCCCTCGACATACAGGAGCACCGCGACCTCCCGCTCCTGCCGGCTCAGCCTGGCGAACGCGGCACGGAAGCGCTCCTTCGCTTCGCTGCGTTCGGCGCTGATCACCGGGTCGCAATCGGTGTCAGAGCTCTCGAGCGTATCGATGCGCTCGATTGTGGCGCTCTCGTCGGCGCGCACGATCCGGTTCAGCGAACCGACCTCGGACAGCGCGACCTGGTCAAGGCGCTCCGCGAGCTCCACGGGCGTCATCCCGACACGCTCTGCGAGCTCCTCCCGCGTCGGCTGGCGTTCGTGGAGGGAGAGGAAGCTTTCGCGGGCGCCGTTGATCGCCCGCTCGTCGCGGCGCAGCGAGCGCGGCGCCCAATCGTGGCGGCGGAGCTCGTCCAGGACCGCACCGTGGATGCGGGTCCAGGCGAACTGCTCGAGCGTTGCGCCCTTCTCGGGGTCGTAGCGCTCGATCGACCGGATGAGCGCCTCCAGGCCGCATGAGAGGAAGTCCTCCACGTCGCATTGGGCCGGAACCTCGCGCACCTTGCGGTACACGATGTACCTCACCATCGGCAGGAACATGAAGACGAGCCTGTCCCGTACGGCCAGGTCGCCCGACTGCCGGTACTGCTCCCAGGTCGCCAGGACCTCCGCCGCTGGCGTCCTGGCTGCGCGCTTTCCGATTGTTTCCATTCTCCTGCTCTTGATCGAGGGAACTGACAGGGGGATGGCCCGCCTGCTGTGGCACGTCGCTCGCGTCCGAGCTTCGATTTGCAGCGGTGAAACCGGAAAGACTTTTCGCGGTCGTGAACATATCCCCTCTATCGGTCGTACAGGGAGTGCGGCAAACCCCCGTAAATCAGGGCGCCAGATGCTCGCCAGGTGCCGCGGGCGGACGCCGCGCCTCCCCCGAGTTCGCCCCGTCGGCCCACCGCCGTCCGCTGTCCCGCCCTCTTAAAGGCGCGCGCGAAAGGGGCGCGGATTCCCCGCAACCAATCCACCAGCACCTGGGGCTCCTAAAGTTTCTGCGCCGGACGTCGATCATCGTTAACGACACCCAACGCCCGGCGGCCCACGGACCCGGACCGCGCAAGCCACGTTTTCAGGGAGAAAACGCCTTATGAGCTCGCACATCGCGCCCCTAGAGGATGCACGCGGACAAGCAGAGACCATGCCCAGAGCACTTGCCGAAGCTGGCGACATGACCGGAATCGCCGCCGAGCTCGACGCGGTCGAGCGCGGTGCTCCCGTCTGCGCCCACCACGGCGCCCCGGAGCCGCAGGTCCTAAGGGAGATGGCGGACGCGGCCCGCACCCACGACGATCTCGCCGCGGAGGGCCTACAGGTCCGATTCGGCGCATCCGAGGACGGCGGGTCGCAGATCAGCATCGTCGACCTCGAGGGCAACGTCCTCAGGCCCTTGACCGCGCAGGCCGCAGTCGATATCGCCCGCGGGAAATCCGCGGCGGCGTAGGAGCCCGGCGTGTCCACAAGCGGCCTTTCCGTCAACTCTGCAGCCGGCTCGCCCCTGTCGATCACGGGCCTTGCATCAGGACTGGACACGTCGGCGATCGTGTCGGCCCTCATGGGCGTCGAACGCGAGCCTGTTACCCGCCTGACGCAGTCCCAGGAGAAGCTTCAGGGCGACCAATCGGCGCTCGCGGCCATTCAGACGAGCCTGCAGCAGCTGACACTCGCGGTTTCCGAATTCGCGCTGCCGACGCTGTACGAAAGCGCCCAGTCGGTCAGCTCCAGCCAGCCGACGTTGATTGCCGCGACCGCGTCAGTTGGTGCCGTCGTGGGCGGGCACGAGGTCGAAGTCGACCCAGCTCGCGACCGCGGCGCAGCGTGCGTTCACGTTCACGAGCCCCGCCGCAGAACAGAAGATCACAATCGGCGGCGTCGAATACGAACTCAAAGCGGGTGAGACATCGAAGGAACTCGCCGCCGCCATCAACTCCGACAGCTCCTCGACGGTCTACGCGTCGGCGCAGGAAGACGGCACGATCGTGCTGTCCACGCGCACGACCGGCAACACCGGGGCCGAATTCGTCAACGTGAGCGCAGCCGGCGTGCTTGCCGAAGTCGCGGGCAGCGCGCGGGAAGGACGGAACGCCGAATTCACAGTTGATGGGGTGGCGGGAACCTCCGCGTCGAACACGGTCACCAATGCGATCGCGGGGGTGACGCTGACGCTCACGGGCCTCACGTCGGGAGACCCCGTGACGATCGACGTTCAGCCCCCCGGCGCGAGCACCAGCGCGATCGAATCGCAGGTCCAGTCGTTCGTCAAGCTCTACAACACCACGATCGCATCGATCCAGAAGCAGCTGACCACCAAGCCGCCCGCGAAACCGTCCACGGCCGCCGAATACGGGACCGGGACCCTGTTCGGCGATCTCGAACTCGGCAGTCTCCTCGGCGCGATGCGCGAGACGATGTACGAACCCATAACCGGCATGGCAGCCGAAATGTCGAGCCTTGACTCGATCGGGGTGAGCACGGGGGCCGCCGGGGGCGCCGGGGGGACATCCTCGGCGACGCTGGAAGGTCAGCTCACCGTCAACACCGCGAAGCTCGCGGAAGCGGTCAGGGGCGAACCCAACCGGCGTCGAGCAGATGCTCGCGCAGTGGTCAAAGAACCTCCAGGTCGTCCTCAACGGAGCCGCCGAACCCGGAGGGTCGCTCGAAGCGAGGATCAACGGCGACAGCACGCAGATCACCAACTACGCGACCCAGATCAGCAGCATGAACGAAATTCTCGCCGTCAGGGAAAAAGCGCTCATACAGACATATGCGACGCTTGAAGGCGTGATCTCCCAGAACGACACGCAGAGCAGCTGGCTCGCGAGCCAGTCAGAACAGCTCACCAAGTCCGGCGCGTAGCCCGCCGGCGCGCGTTCGGCTCCGGACTTCGCCGCAGATAGTTCGGACAGACGGGATGCAGCTCTCAACTTTGCCCGCCGCGGGCCGATCAAGTGATCGCATGCCGACCCGCGCAGCCTCGACCAACGCCTACCAGCAGGGTGCGGTCCTCTCCGCAACACCCTCCGAGCTCGTGGTCGCCCTCTACGACGGGGCGCGCCGCTTTCTGCGGCAGGCGACGATCGCGATGGGCGAGAGGAACATCGAGCGGGCGCACTTCTCGCTGCGGCGGGTGGAACTGATCATCGCCTACCTCGACGGCATCCTCGACGACGAGCAGGGCGAGATCCCCGCGCGGCTGCACGCCATCTACCTCTTCAGCCTCTCGCACCTGAACGCCGCCAGGATGACCCAGGACCCCGCAAAAGCTCGAAGAGGTCAGCGACCTCCTCGGGGAGCTGCGCGAGTCCTGGGGCGAGATCGCCGAGGCGGAGCACGGTTGAGCGGCCCGGCTCCCAGTCCGGACGGGTCTGCGCTGCTCCGTTATGAGGCGATCGGCGCGCACGCCGAGCTGGAACTCGAGCTCGCCGGCAGCGGGGAGGTAACGCCTCCTGGCCGAGCTCTCCGCCGCGCTGGGACGAGCTTGTCGCGGGGCTGCCCGGAGCAGCCTCCCGCCGCTGCCGCGCCGCTGCTGGAGCGAGCGCTGACTGATCCACGAGCGGACCCGTATCGACCTCATCCGCCTGCAGGAGTCGCTCCTGGGCGCGATCGCGGAGACCAGGCGTGCGTCCCGCGCCGCCAGCGGCTACGCGGGCACGCTGCCCGACGCCCGCCCGCGCGTCGACCGCAGCGCCTAGAGCGGCTAAAGGTCTGCCGGCTCCGGCCGATCACGGGGCCGGCCCTCGATGAGGGCCACAGCGAGCGACCTCAGGGAGAGCGTCGCTCGAGCCCAGGGAGGGCGGAAAGGCAGAGCTTCTCGACCATGGCTCTCGTGGATGCGCACCCAGCAGCTGCTCGAGGCCGCGATGCGCGGCGCCTGGCAGCGCCAGACGGTGCTCACGAACAACGTCGCCAACGCCGACACGCCCGGCTACCAGCGCCAGGAAGTGAACTTCGAGTCGACCCTGCAGAAGCGCGATGGACGGCAGCGAACCAATCGGAACAGGTCCAGTTCCAGACCGAAACGCGTTCCGACCGCGGCGGGCCCGAACGGCAACGGCGATCAGCGTCGACCAGGAATCGGCGAAGGTCGCCGAGAACGGCCTTGACTACCAGGCGCTCACCCAGGTCGCGAGCACCCGCAACAGCATCATGAAGGCCGCGATGGGGATCGAGCTGATGGGCCTGTTCGACGCGATCGAAATCGCCGGCTAGCGGCCTGACCGCCGAGCGGGTACGGATGGACGTCACCTCCGAGAACCTCGCCAACGCGCGAGACGACCAAGGCGGCCAACGGCCAGCCCTACCAGCGCCAGGAGGTCGTCCTGCAGCAGACCGGACCCGGCGGCTTCGGCGGCGCGCTCTCCGGTGCGATGGAATCGGGCGAGGAGCAGCAGCGCCCGGCGGCGTGAAGGTCGCCGCGATCGTCAGCGACACGACCCCCGACCAGCAGGTCTATGACCCCGGCAACCCCGAAGCCAACGCCCAGGGCTACGTGAAGATGCCGAACGTCAGCACGGTCACCGAAATGATCGACCTGATCGCCGAGTCAGCAGTCCTACCAGTCGGACGTGACCGCGATGCAGACCGCCAAGTCGATGTTCACCGCGACGCTGGCCTGCTCAAATGATCCCGCCGATCGCGCCGGTCGCCAGCGAACTCTCGCTCGGGCAAGCGGCCTCGAGCACATCCTCGTCGCAGCCTGCGGGCGTGGGCGGCGCCGAACCGGCCGCGGCGAGGGGCGACGGGAGCCGGGGGCACCTCCGGCTCGTTCGGCAGCGAACTCTCCGAAGCGATCTCGTCGCTCGAGCAGACCCAGAACAGCGCCAACAGCGCCTCGCAGGCGCTCGCCACCGGCAAGGTCTCCGACCCCGAGAGCGCCGTCGTCACGGTCGCAGGACGCCCAGATGGCGATGGACCTCGCCTCGCAGCTCCGCACGAAGGCGACCGAAGCCGTCCAGTCGATCTTCCAGACACAGGTCTGAGCGATGCCGCCGATTGGCCAGCTCGCGTCGAAGGTCACGCCACGCGGGTGGCTGATCGGCGGTGGCTTCGCCGCAGCCGGCGATCGTGTTCATCTACCTGTTCGTGCACATCGTCTCCCAGCCGACCTACTCGACGCTGGCGAGCGGGCTCGACCCGGCCCAGACCGGCAAGATGACCGCCACGCTCAGCACCGCGGGATCCACTACGAGCTGCAGAACAACGGCACGGCGCTCGCCGTCCAGTCCAACCAGACCGCCCAGGCGCGGGTCGCCCTGGCCGGCGCCGGCGCTGCTCGGCAACACGCAGCCCGGCTTCGCGCTGTTCGACAAACAGAGTCTCGGCGAAAGCAACTTCCAGCAGCAGGTCACCTACCAGCGCGCCCTGCAGGGCCAGCTCGAGCAGACGATCGACAGCGTCCAGGGGGTCTCCGGCGCCCAGGTCGAGCTCGTCCTGCCCAACCCGCAGAACCAGGTGTTCGGCGAAACCTCGAGCGCCGCCTCGGCGGCGGTGCTGCTGTCGGGGACCACCTCGCTGGATCCGAGCTCGGTGAAGGGGATCGCCACGCTCGTGGCGTCCAGCGTGCCCGGGCTGCAGCTCAGCAAAGTGACGATCACCGACGCATCTGGACAGCTGCTGTGGCCGGCTGCAGGCGGCGGGGGCGACGGCTCGGGTTCCAGCGTCCAGGAAGCCGAGCAGCACTACGACCAGGCCACCGCCGCGAGCCTCGACGCGATGCTCGCCCAGACGCTCGGCGCCGGACAAGGCGCAGGTGATGGTGTACGCGAACATGAACGTGAACCAGACGACCCAGGAATCGCTGACCTACGGCAAGGAAGCCGTGCCGCTGCAGAAGAGCAGCGAGACCGAGACGCTCACGGGCACCGGGGTCGGTACAGGCGGCACCACGGGCACCGCGAACCTCACCGCCGCGGCCGGAGCCGCGGGCGGCAAATCCAACTACAAGCACGAAACGACCAACGCGACGTACGGCGTCAACAAGACCGTCACCCATTCGACGATCGCGCCGGGCACCATCGAAACGCAGCACGTCTCGGTGCTGCTCGACAAAAGCGTGCCCGCCTCCGCGATCCCCGCGATCAAGGAAGCGGTCACAAACGGCGCGGGCATAAACGCCAAGCGCGGCGACACCATCTCGATCGGGCAGGTCGCGTTCGCGAAGACCACGACCGAAGCGGCCGCGTCGAGCTCGAGCATGCTCAGCTACGCCAAGTACGCGCTGCTCGGCATCGGGGCGCTCATGTTCCTGTTCTTCACCACCCGCTCGCTGCGCAAGCGAGAGACGGAGGCGATCGAGGAACCCGTCTGGCTGCGCGAGCTCGAGGCGCCGATGCGGCTCTCCGAGCTGGAACGCGAAACAGCCGTCAGGCCGGCGCCCGCGATGGCAGCCGTCGGCGCCAACGGAAACGGAAACGGGAACGGGAACGGAAACGGCAGCCTGAGTTCGAGCGACCCGCTCCGCAGACAGGTCGAGGAGCTCGCCGACAGCGACCCTGACGTGGTCGCGCAGCAGCTGCGCAACTGGATGCAGGAGGGCTAGGACGTGGCAGGCGAGTCGCTCCCGCAGGCAACCCTGCCCGCGCTGGCGCCGCCGCCGCCGGAGCGGCTACCTGCCGTGCCGGAGCGGATCACCGGCGCACGCAAGGCGGCTGTTCTGATGGCGGCGCTCGGCTCCGAGCGCGCCGCGAACGTGCTCGCACGAATGGGAGAGGAGGAGATCGAGAGCCTTTCGCTCGAGATGGCGCGTCTGAGCTCCGTAGGTGCGCAGGCCACGGAGTCGATCTTCAGCGAGCTCGCCGCAGGGGCCGGCGAGGCGAGCGGCGGCGTCAGCGGCGGCCTGGACTACGCACGCGAGGTGATTGAGCGTGCGCTCGGTCCCGAGCGTGCCGCGGATCTGCTGGGGCGCCTGTCCACCGGCGCTCGCTCCCGGCCGTTCGAGTTTCTCAGGCGTGTCCCGGCGGACCGCATCGCCGCCCTCCTGCGCGGCGAGTCCGCCCAGACCGTGGCGCTCGTCCTGGCGAGCCTGCCGGCGACTCTTGCGGCCGAGGTGCTCTCGCACCTGCCCGAGCGCGAGCAGCCCGACATCGCCCTGCGGATCGCCCGTATGGGCGAGGCCAGCACGCGCGTCATCCAGCAGGTCGAGGAGGTGATCCGCCACAAGCTCGGGAGCGCGGGCGAGCAGGACTACTCCTCGACGGGCGGCGCGAAGGCGCTCGCCGGGATCCTGAACCACGCCGACCGGGCGACAGAGCGCAATGTCCTGGAGAATCTCGCGGGTGCAGACCAGGACCTGGCGGCTGAGGTCCGGGGGATGCTGTTCGTCTTCGAGGACATCGCCAAGCTCGAACCGCGCGCCGTCCAGCAGGTTCTCCGCGAGGCCGACCAGAAGGACCTGGTGCTCGCGCTGCGCGGGGCGGACGAGGACGTCATGCAGGTGGTCATGGAGAACATGTCCGAGCGCGGCGCCGCGATGCTCAAGGAGGAGATGGAGATCCAGCAGCCTCAGCGCAAGAGGGACGTCGACGACGCACAGGGCCGCGTCGTCGCCGTCGTGCGGAGACTCGAGGAAGCAGGGACGATCGTGATCGGCAGCGACGGCGACGGCGAGGACGGGGAGACGTCGGACGTTGTCTGAGGCGGCCGTCAGCTACGAGTTCCAGGAGCTCGAGCCGTCCGATCCTCCGCCCCGCGACGCTGCACAGCGACTCCTCGCGCAGGCAGCCGAGGAGGCCGGGGAGATCCGGGAGCAGGCTCGTGCCAACGGTCTGGCAGACGGCCGCGCGGAGGGGTTGCGCGAAGCTCAGAACGAGATGCGGTCGGCGGTCACGGCCCTGGACGACGCAGCACGCGGGCTGCACGCGCTGCGCGGCGAGGTCGCGGACGCTGTGGAGCGAGACGCCGTCGAGCTCGCACTTGCACTCGCCGGCAAGATCCTCGCGGGCACACTGCAGGCCCGCCCGGAGGCTGTCGTCGACGTCATCCGGGGGGCGCTGCGGCGCGTCAGCGACAGGCGGTCGGTCACGGTGCTCGTGAACCCGCAGGACCTGCGCACCATCACGGACTCCGTCGGAGAGGAGCAAACGCAGTCGAAGGGCATCGGGCTCCAGGACCTCCAGGCGGACCGGCGAGTCGCACCGCGGCGGCGCGATCGTGCGGACACAGGAGGGCGAGATCGACGCGGGCATCGCGACCCAGCTCGAGCGCGCCCGCGAGGTCGTCGCATCGCGAGCTCGAGGGCGGAGGAGAGCCCGCGTGAGCGCGCCGCCCGGCGCCCTGCTGGCAAGGGCGTCGCAGGCTGTGCGGGAGGCGGACCTCGCGCGCCGCCACGGACGCGTCGAGCAACCTGATCGGCCTGATCATCGAGGCCACCGGCCTGCAGGCCGAGGTCGGCGAGGTGTGCCTCGTCGGCGACGGACCGCAACCGCGCCGCCGGTCTCCGCCGAGGTCGTCGGGTTCCGCGGTGGCCGCACGCTGCTGATGCCGCTCGGCGAGCTGCAGCGGGATCGGGCCGGGCACGCCGGTGCTCGCGACCGGCGCGCCGTTCCGCGTCGCGGTCGGCGACGAGCTGCTCGGCCGCGTGATCGACGGTCTCGGCAGCCCGATCGACGGCATGGGCGAGCTCGGCGCCGAGCGGAGCTGCGCGCTCGACGATCGCCGCCGCCGCCGGACGCCTTCACGCGCCCGCGGATCAGCGAGCGCGTCGGGCTCGGCGTGCGCGCGCTCGACGCGCTCGTCCCGTGCGGGCGCGGCCAGCGGCTCGGCATCTTCGCCGGCTCCGGCGTCGGCAAGTCCTCGCTGCTCGGGATGATCGCGCGCTCGACGACGCGCCGACGTGAACGTGATCGCGCTCGTCGGCGAGCGCGGCCGCGAGGTGCGCGAGTTCATCGAGCGCGACCTCGGCGACGCGCTCGAGCGCTCGGTCGTCGTCGTCGCGACCTCCGACCAGCCGGCGCTCGTCCGGATCAGGGCCGCGTTCACGGCGACCGCGATCGCCGAGCACTTCCGCGACCAGGGCGCACGACGTGATGCTGATGATGGACTCGGTGACGCGCTTCGCGATGGCGCAGCGCGAGGTCGGCCTGGCGATCGGCGAGCCGCCCGCGACGCGCGGCTACACGCCGAGCGTGTTCGCGCTGCTGCCGCGGCTGCTCGAGCGCGCCGGCACGAGCCCGGCGGGCTCGATCACCGGCCTCTACACGGTGCTCGTCGACGGCGACGACATGAACGAGCCGATCGCCGACGCGGTGCGCTCGATCCTCGACGGCCACGTCGTGCTCACCCGCGCGCTCGCGCACGCCGGCCACTACCCGGCGATCGACGTGCTGCAGAGCGTCTCGCGCCTGATCGGCGAGATCGTCTGCCCGCGAGGTCCAGCGCGCCGCGCAGCAGCTGCGCGCGGCGCTCGCGGCCTACCGCGAGAAGGAGGACCTGATCTCGATCGGCGCCTACCAGCGCGGGAGCGACCCGCCTGGACACGGCGCTCGCGCACCGCGCCGAGATCGAGCGCTTCCTGCGCCAGGCAGTCACCGAGCGCAGCGATCCGCTGCAGACCGACGCCCGCCTGGTAGAGCTCGCCGCGTCGCTGCGAGGTGCCGCCGACGAGGAGATACCCGACGCCGAGGAGGTTCCCGGGCCCGAGGCCGCGGTGGAGACGCCCGCCGAGGTACCCGGCTCGGCCGCGCCCGCGATCCCGGCGCTCGGCCTCACGCTGTAGTGCGGGCGGGGCGCCTGCGACCGCCGCTAAAGAACGAGCTGCAGCGTCCGATAAACGGAGGGTGACCGACCTCACGTTCCGTTTTCGCCTGGAGCGCGTCCGCGCTGTTCGCGAGCGCAGAGAGAAGCTCGCGAAGCAGGATCTCGCAAGGGCGATCGCCGACCGCTCCAGCGTCGAGGCGCAGCTCCGGGAAACCGAGGAGCACCTCGAGCGCGCCCACGAACACCAGCGTGCCGCCGGCGCCGAGGGGTCGATCAGCTCAGGCGACCTGGTTGCACGCCAGGCCTTCCTCGAGCGCATCGAGGCGCAGCGGGGCTTGCACGCCCGCGAACTCGGCGTCCGCGAGGCCGAGGTGGCCGTCCGGGACGCCCAGCTGACGACCGCCGCGACGGAGCACGAGATGCTCAACCGTCTTCGCGAGCGCCGCCGCGGCGAACACCAGCGCGAGCTCGCACGCCTCGAGGGGAACGCCCTGGACGAAATCGCCGCAGCCCGAGGCCGCGGGGGAGCCGCATGAGCACGGCGGCGATAGGTACCGAAGCGATGCCCGCGGGCGAGCTCGAAGCCGTGCAGCGGATCAGGCAGCTCGAGGCGCTCATCACGGAGGCGCAGACCGGCTCGGCGCCGGCGCGCCCAGACCTCCGAACCCCAGGGCGAAGGGTTCTCAAGCGCGCTCGCGCAGGCAAGCGGCTCCACCACGCCCGTCGCGTACACGAGCAGCACGAGCGCAGCATCCGAAGGTCAGTCGGCGCCCTACGAAGCACTGATCGAGCAGGCCGCGCAGCGTTACGGGATCGACCCCGCCGTCCTGCACGGCCTGATCCAGCAGGAGTCCGGCTTCGACCCGAACTCCGAGAGCAGCGCCGGTGCCGCAGGGCTCACCCAGCTGATGCCGGGAACAGCGTCCTCGATGGGAGTCTCCAACCCACTGAACCCCGCCGAATCGATCGAAGGCGGCGCCCGCTACCTGAGCGGCCTGCTCGCCCAGTTCGGCGGCAACACGACGGATGCGCTCGCGGCCTACAACGCAGGGCCCGGAGCCGTCCAGCAGTACGGCGGTGTCCCTCCGTACGCCGAAACCCAGAGCTACGTCACCAAAGTGCTCGGCTACGCGGAAGCGTGGCGCCAGTCCCACGCGGGCACCTCGACCACGGGAACCCCGGCGTGAGCGGCGTGCAGCCATCCGTGCTGCCGCTGCCCGGCACGCCCTCCTCGGGACCACCTGGTCCCGCGCCGCCGGGCGCGCCGCCGCCCGGAGCACCGCCTGGGAGGGAACCCTTCCACAGCGCGCTCGCCGAAGAATGGGCCCGGACCGCACCTGCGGAAGGCCACAAGACCGAAGGCAAGCAGAAGAACGACGGCCAGCCCCGCCGCCCGCGCAGCCCGAAGGAAGGCGGCGAACCGGCCGCCGTGGCGCTCGCTGCGCAGGCTGCGCGCGCCGGCCAGGCCGGCAGGAAGCTCTCGGCATCCCCGAGCCAGGAGTCGACGGCAAAGCCGCACGCCCCGGCGCAGGAATCCGGGCCCTCGGCGCGGGCGCAGCGGCCGAAGCCGGACTCCGCCGTCATGCCGGCGGACGCCACCGGCGAGCCCACGGACCGAGAGCCCGGCGCGAACGCCGCACCGTCCGCGGCCGGCACCGATGCGCCTGCGCTCCCCGACCAGGCGGCCCCGCCCCGCGTCGCCTCGGGCGCGGCGGGGGACATCTCACGAGCCCTCACCGACGTCGCCGCTCCGAAGGCGAAGGCCGCCGCGACGGCAGGCGGCGAGCATCCCGCGGCGCCCGCCGGCGAGAGCGCCGCGGCGCCGGCGCTCACGCCGGGTCCCTCAAGCGCGCACACCGGGACCCGCCCCCGCCCGCCCGCATCCGCGCCTCCCGCGGACAAGACGGGCACGACGGCACGCGCCGCCACAGAGAAGGCACCCTCGCATGCCTCGCCGCAGCCGGCCACCGACCCCACCGTGCCCTCCGTCTCTTCCCCGTCAGGCGAGGCCGGCGGCACCGGCATCGCCCCTGTGGCCCAGGGTTCGGGTGTCACCGGGACGGGCGTCGTCGGGCAGGAAGGTACCGGCGTTCGACTCCAGGACATGATCGACTCGATCCGGTCGACCATCGAGCTCTCGGTGCGCCAGGGGACGACGCAGGCGCGAATAGCGCTTTCGCCCGAATCGCTCGGTGACATCCGGATCCATCTCACGCAGAGCTCGGCGGGTCTGCTCGCGCGCGTCACCGCGAGCACGGCCGATGCCGCCAAGGTGCTCGCCCAGGGGCGTGCGGAGCTCCAGCAATCACTGAGCGGGCTCGGCCTGTCGCTGCTGGGCCTGGATATCGGCCTGTCCGGCCAGGGCGCCTGGGGCGACGGCAGACTTCAGGGCGGCCCGCATACCAAGACTGCGGCCGTCGGCAAAACGGATGGCGAACAGGACGATGAGGTCGAGGCGATCGCACCAGCCGAAGCGGGTCCCTCCGGGCCCGCGAAGGGTGATCTCGTCGACGTGCTCGCCTGAGACAGAAAGGACACCCATGACAAGCCCAATCACCAACTCCACAGCCCCACCGGCGGCCGCCGCCTCGACCCAGAACCCGAACAGCGTGCTGGGCCAGAACGACTTCCTGAAACTGATGATCGCCCAGCTCCAGGCGCAGAATCCGCTGTCGCCGTCGAACACGAACGAATTCCTCAGCGAGCTCGCCCAGATCACGCAGGTCGAGCAGACGACGAATCTCGCGAACGCCAACGAGCTCGCGGGTGCCGTGCAGCTGATCGGGCGGACCGTCACTTACAACGGCACATCGGGCACCGAGACCGGGAAGGTCGAAAGCGTCCAGTCGACGGCCGAAGGCACGACCGTGACCGTGGAAGGCGTCGCCGGCGTGAAAATCTCGAGCGTCACGGAAGTCCAGTGACGGGCATCACGAACCCCGCCCTGATCCCCCCGACCGGTGCGGGGGCGCCCGCAGCCCCCGTAGGTGCTCCTGCGCCCGCAGGACGCCCCGCTGCGCCTGCGCAGGGAGGCGGCTCGTTCGCACAGGAGCTGAGCCGCGCAGGGGCGAGCACCGATCTGCAGTTCTCCAAGCACGCCCTTGAACGCGTGCAGCGCCGCGGGATCGAGCTTGATCCCGCCACCCTCTCCCGCCTGTCGGCGGGTGTCGGACGGGCGGCGAGCAAGGGCTCGCGGGACTCCCTGGTTCTTGTCGACGGCACCGCGTTCGTGGTGTCCGTCAGCAACCGCACCGTGATAACGGCTGTGGGATCGCAGCAAATGAAAGACAACGTGTTCACCAACATCGA
The DNA here is from genome assembly GCA_963740075.1 of uncultured Solirubrobacteraceae bacterium. Lineage (GTDB taxonomy): Bacteria > Actinomycetota > Thermoleophilia > Solirubrobacterales > Solirubrobacteraceae > Palsa-744. Next base: position 509,895 of record CAVUCP010000002.1, read on the forward strand.
CAGCGCCGTGATCGCTTGATGCGAGGCGCCTAGAAGCAACGGCGGCTGGACCTCGACGAGGAGGCCGCGAAAGGAAGGGCAGTCAGATGATGTCAGGCATGTATGCCGCAATAAGCGGCTTGGACGCAAATCAGGCGTTGCTCAACGACGTCGCGGGCAACCTCGCGAACGTCAACACCGTCGGCTACAAGTCCTCGAGCATGACGTTCGCGGACTCGCTGACGCAGGTCAGCCGCGCCGCGGCCGGGCCGACGAGCACGAACGGAGGATCCAACCCGGTGCAGGTGGGCCTGGGCGTGCACATCGAATCGACCCGCAACGAAATGACCGAGGGCTCGTTCCAGACCACGAACAACCCGCTGGACATCGCGATCGAGGGCAACGGATTCCTTCGTGTCGGGTCGGGTACACCGCCCGCGAAAGAACCGTACACAACGGGTATCCCGGCCGGGCTCAAGTACACCCGCGCCGGCGACCTCCAGACGAACACGCACGGGTTTCTGACCACCACCGCAGGTGAATACGTGATCGGCCGCAACGCGGTGCCGACCGTCGGCGAAACCGGCACGAGCTACGCGCCGGGGAAAGAAGACACGTACATCAGGGTCCCCCAGGGTTCCACGAACGTCGCGATCGGGCAGGACGGCTCGGTCACGTACACCGACGAGAACCCGGAATCGCCCAACTATGAACAGCGCGTGACGGCGGGCTACATCTCGCTCGCGACGTTCGCCAACGAAGCCGGGTCTTGAACGACTCGGCGGCAACCTGTGGGGACAGACACCAAACTCCGGCGTGCCGGTCGTCGGCACGCCCACGACGGCGGGCTTCGGCTCCACCGATCGGCGGCGAGCTCGAGATGTCGAACGTCGACCTCGCGGCCCAGATGACCGAAATGATCACCGCCGAGCGCGGCTACCAGGCCAACTCGCGGACGATCACGACAGCGGACGAAATGCTCTCCTCGCTCATCCAGATGCACTAGGCCTCCGCGCGCCGCTCGCCCTGAGGGCGAAGCGCAGCGCCGACGCCTGACACCAAAACAAAGGGGGTACCCGTCGAAAGAGGAACGCTCCGAGGAGCCTGAGGTGGGGCGGCGTCCGCGCCGTCCCACCCCGAGGCTAAGCTGTGGAACAGGGGAAGGAACAGATGATCACGCTCAACAGGCTCGGACACAGTGACGAGCCATTCCTGCTCAATCCGGACATGATCGTGACGGTCGAGTCCACTCCGGACACGGTCATCACGCTCGCGACCGGGACGAAGGTGGTGGTAGCCGAGAGCCCCGAGGACGTCGCGGCGGCCGTTCACGCCTATCGCGCAGAGGTCCTCAGTGACGCCCTGAGACGTCGCAGCGCCCTGCGCCGGCAGTCACCGGGCGCGTCGACGCCGGCACGCCCCGGGAGCCCGCGGCTGTCGGCCGTGGAGGACACGCCGACGTAGGACATCGCCCCGCATGTGCGCCGCGGGCGCCCGCGGCGTGCAGAGGTTTGTGCATTTCTCCTCGGCAGGACTGAAGGATTTCTGGCGCCGGCCGATGTATGCATGCGATGAAGGCGGCAACGGCCATAGGGATCGGGGTGGCGTTCGGTTCCCTGATGATGAGTTCGATGATGGACGGCACCAGCCCCGCGTCGTTCATCAACATCCCTGCGCTGATGATCATCCTCGGCGGTACGGCGGGGGTGACGCTCGCGAGCGTCGGGATGGACTCGATGAAGCGCGTGCCCAGCCTCTACAAGCTCGTGTTCTCAGCCGAACCGCCGGACATGCGCGGGCAGCTCGACCGCCTCGTCTCGCTCGCCGACAAGGCACGCCGCGAGGGCCTGCTCGCACTTGACGCGCTGCTCCCGGAGATCGAGGACCCCTTCACACGCAACGCCCTGCAGCTCGTCGTCGACGGCACCGACCCGGAGATGGTCAACGCCATCCTCGAGGCCGAGGTGGAGGGCATGGAGGCACGCCACGAGGTGTCAGCCGGCCCGTTCGAGAAGGCCGGCGGCTTCGCGCCGACGATGGGCATCATCGGCACGGTCCTGGGCCTCGTCCACGTTCTCCAGAACCTGTCGGCGCCGTCGGACGCTCGGACCGTCGATCTCGGCGGCGTTCATCGCCACGCTCATGGGCGTCGGCTCGGCGAACGTCATCTTTCTCCCTGTCGCCAACCGGCTCAAGGCGATCTCGGCAGAAGAGACCGAGCTGCGCATGATGACCGTCGAGGGGATCCTCTCGATCCAGGCCGGCGACAATCCGCGCCTGGTCTCCGAAAAGCTGATGTCCTATCTCCCGCCGGCCGAGAGGCCCGGCGCTGAGGACCCGATCGGACAGCCCGCGGACCTCGAGGCGAAGGCGGCCTGAGATGGCCGGCAGGCGTCGCGGAAAGGCAAAGGAGGAGGAGAGCAACGAGCGCTGGCTGCTCACCTACGCCGACATGATCACGCTCCTGATGGCGCTGTTCATGGTCCTGTTCTCTATCTCCTCGGTCAACATCTCCAAGTACCAGACGCTGCAGAAGTCCCTGAAGGCGGCCTTCTCAGGCGACATCCTGCCGGGCGGCAAAGCGATCGCCCGGCCCGGCGCGACCGCCAACGCGAGCCATGCCCCCACCGCCATCGACCTGCAGGCGATCGTGCCGGTGACGGCGAGCAGCGCCCAGAGCTCCAGCACCCAGGCCGCTTCGGGCGCGACATCGCAGGCCGCGCAGTCGGCGGCGCAGCACCAGGCTGAACTGTTCGCCCAGATCAAAGCGGAGCTCGACCACTACGCGGCCGCTCACGGCTTCAGCAATCAGGTCAAGGCCGTGATCGAAGCGCGCGGGCTGGACATCAAGGTGCTCACGGACCAGCTCCTGTTCCCGTCCGGGCAGGCGACGCTCGACGCCCAGTCCGGGCCCCTGCTGACCGAGATCGCCTCACTCCTGAACGTCGACGCCACCCACCCGATCGACGTGGAAGGGAACACCGACAACGTCCCGATCCACAGCGCGCAGTTCCCGAGCAACTGGGAGCTGTCCGCGGCGCGCGCGAGCACCGTCGTCCGGTACCTGATCTCCCACGGCGTCAGCTCGCTTCGGCTCACCGCACTGGGCAACGCAGAACAGCACCCCCAGGCGAGCAACGAAACCGCTTCCGGTCGCGCGCAGAACCGCAGGGTGGAGATCGTCCTGAAGGCGCTCACGCCCGGTGAAACCAATCCCTGAGAAAGCACGACCTACCCAACTGCCATGCTAAAGAACAAGAAGATCATGCTCGCCGTGGCACTTCCGGTGCTGCTGCTCGCCGCCTACACGATGACCAAGCCAAAGAAGGCCGCCCCGAAGATGAAGGTCGCGGGGACCATCTACCAGATGCCACAGTCATTTCTCCTGAATCTCAGCGACGGTCGCTACGCGAAGGTGAGCGTCGCGCTCGAGCTCGCGCCGGGACAGAGCGACGGGGCCACCGCCGGCGCGAGCACGTCCAGCAGCGGCGAAAGCTCCCCGGGGACGCTCCCGGAGGAACCGCTCGTGCGCGAAATCGTCACCGACAGTGTCACCAACCAGACCGGTGAAGCCCTGATCTCGGCGTCCGGACGGGCGAAGGTCCGGCGGGCGATCCTGCTCGCCATCAAGAAGGACACCGACATCAAGGTCGAACAGGTGCTGTTCCCGGACCTCACGGTCCAATAGGGCGCCATGGCGGAGACGATCGAATACGAGCAGTTCGAGGACTCGGCGGGCAAGGCCCCCGGCTCGGCGGACGGCGACCTCAGCCGGCTCAGCGATGTCCCGATGGAGCTCAGCGTCGAGATCGGGCGGACCCACATGACGGTGGGAGAAGCGCTCGATCTTCAGCCGGGCTCGGTCGTGACACTCGAGCGCTTCGCCGGCGAGCCCGCTGACCTGCTGGTGAACGGCACCCCGATCGCGCGGGGCGAGGTGGTCGTGGTGGAGGAGCAGTTCGGCCTCAGGGTGACCGAGATCCTCGACCGCAGCCAGGATCAGGCCGCGGGCGTTGACGAGGGCAAGGATGAGCCCGCGCATCCGGCGGGCGGGCCCGAGGAGGGCGCCGCCGGCCCTCAAGAGTGATCTGAGGTGGCGGTGAGCGAGGGAGCGAGCAGCAGCGAGCAGGATGCCGGCCAGGTCGTGACGCTCGACTTCTCAGCGCCGACGAGGTTCACCGCCGAGATCCGCCACCGCATCGCGCTCGCGCTCGAACCGTTCCGCGAGGCGCTCGCCGGGTGGCTCGCGAGCGAGCTGAAGGCCGACGTCCAGCTCGGGGTCCCGGAGGGCTCCCAGCACACATGGGCGGCCGCGAAGGCAATGCTCCCCGCGGACGCCGTGGCCGTCGCGGTGCACGAGGCCGAGAGCGGCCGCGACATGCTGCTCAGCGTCGAACTGCCGCTGATCCTGCAGGCACTCGAATGCATGCTCGGAGGAGAAGCCGCGCAGGCCCCCTCTGACAGGCGCCTGACCGATATTGACTGGGCGCTCGCGCGGGGGTTGCTCGAGGGCGTGGTACGCGAGCTCTCGCAGGCCTGGGGCGAGCTGGGCGGGCAGGAGCTCTCATGCGGCGAGGTCGACGTCGAGGGTGACGCCGGTGTGCTGCCGGCGCCCGACGAGCCGACGCTCGTCCTGGCGATCTCCAGCGATGTGGGGGGCGCGTCATCGGGCATGTCGCTGCTGATGCCGTGGTCCGCGTTCGAGCCGATATCCGACCACGCCCACGAGGTCCACCCGCACGGCGGACGACGATCGACGCGCCGGGGGCGCTCGCGCTGCGGCGCGGCCTGTCCGCCGCGCACGTGCTCGTCCGCGCCGAGGTCGGAGACGCGCAGATGCCGATCGAGCGGATGCTGGAGATCGTCCCCGGCAAGCTCGTGCCGCTCGACGAGCACGCCGAGGACGGGGTGCGCCTGTTCGCCGAGGAGGTCGCGCTCGGGCGCGGCACCCCCGGCAGGAGCGGCACCCGCCGGGCGATCAAGGTGCAGTCGGCGGCGGAGAAGCCGGTACGCGCCGAGACATACGCGAGGCTGGGCCGCGCCGAGCTTGACCGGGCGCGCGCGCATGCGCAGCGGCGAGGGCGACGGCACCGAGGGGCGCCCGATGCTGCGCAACATCTTCGTTCGCGTGTGGGCCGAGCTCGGCCGCACCCACATATCCCTCGGCACGGCGCTCGAGCTCGCGCCCGGCGCGGTCGTCGAGCTCGATCAGGACGCCCAGGCGCCCGTCGAGCTGTTCGCCAACGGCCTCTGCTTCGCCAGCGGAAGCCTCGTGGTGACGGGCGAGGGCGAATGGGGCGTGCAGGTGGACCGCCTCATCTGACCCGCCGCGCGCTAACAGTCTCCTAAAGACCCGGACGCGCCAGCCGATAACCGGGGACGACTCTTCCTCGGAGTCGACCTCGATGATGAAGCTGACCCCGCTCTCCCGAGCGGCCGCGACGGCGGCCGCGGCGCTTGGCTTATGCCTGCTCGCCCTCCCGTGCGCCGCCTTCGCGGCGGGCGCACAGAGCACCGGCGCGGGGGAACACACGGCGATCAACCTGAAATCGTCGAGCACGGGGACACCCACCGTGAGCACGGGCGGGGCGAGCATCGTGCGGACGATCGTCGGCCTGGCGATCGTGATCGCCGTCATCTGGGGGCTCTCGTGGATCCTGCGCCAGGTCAAGTCGGGCAAGGAACCACAGACGTCCGGCACGGGGCTCGCGAGCGTCGCCGCGCTGCCGATCGCAGCCGGCCGCTCCGTCCACCTCGTGAGGGCGGGCAACGACTACGTGCTGCTCGGCAGCGCCGAGCACGGCCTGGTCGCCGATCCACCGCTACACCCAGCAGCAGGCGCATGAAGCCGGGCTCACGGTCCTGGACGAACCGGCGCCCCTCGCCGGCCCGCGCTCGCCCGCGGTGCCGCTCAACGCGGGGCAGAAGCGCCACGACCCGATGCAGATGCCCGCCCCCGGCTCGGGAGTCATCGAGCGCCTGCGCGAGTGGACGGTGCGCCGTTGAACCTCACCTCCAGCAACGCCGTTCAGATCCTGCTGCTCGTCGGCGGGCTGACGCTCGTCCCGGCGATCCTGTTCACGGTCACCGGCTTCAGCCGGATCCTGATCGTCCTCGGCTTCATCCGCAGCGGCGATCGGCACGAACAGCGCGCCGCCCAACCAGGTGCTGGTCGGGATCGCGCTGTTCCTGACGATCTTCGTGATGGCGCCGACGATCAGCGCGATCAAGACGACCGCGGTCGAGCCGCTCGAAAGCGAACGAGATCAGCACGACCGTGGCGCTCGAACGCGCCGAGGAGCCGCTGCGCGAATTCATGTTCCGCCAGACGCGCCCGAAGGACATCGCGCTGTTCGTGAACCTCGCCCACGCCAAGGAGCCCCACACGCGCGCAGAAGTCCCGACCGAGGTGCTGATCCCGGCGTTCATCGTCTGCGAGCTGAAGACCGCGTTCCAGATCGGCTTCCTGATCTTCCTGCCGTTCCTGATCATCGATCTGATCGTCTCCTCGACGCTGATGAGCATGGGCATGATCATGCTGCCCCCGACGTTCATCTCGCTGCCCGTTCAAGATCCTGCTGTTCGTGCTCGTGGACGGCTGGGATCTGGTCATCAAGTCGCTCGTCCCGAGCTTCCACTAGGAGTGGCCGATGAACCAGGACACGGTCATCAACCTCGCCACCCAGGCGATGACGCTCGCGATGAAGGTCGCCGGCCCGCTGCTGCTCGTCGGGCTGGTCGTCGGGCTGGTCGTCAGCATCTTCCAGGCGGTCACGCAGATCCAGGAGCAGAGCCTGACGCCTGATCCCGAAGATCATCGGCGTCGCGGTGGTCGTCGTCGTGCTCGGCCCGTGGATGCTCGGCCAGCTCGTCGCCTACACGACCGCCCTGTACACGTCGATCCCGACGCTGGTCGGCTGATGAACACAGCTCGTCAAGCGACTGCTCGCGGCGATCACCCGACCTCGCACGGCTTCATCCTCGTGCTCGCGCGCGTCACGCCGCTGTTCCTGCTCGCGCCGCTGTTCTCCTCCGCGATGATCCCGCCGCGCGTGCGGGGCGTGATCGCGGTGGGGATCGCGATCGGCCTGACGCCGATCGCGCTGCAGGGCCAGCACGTGCCCGCCGATCCGCTCGCGCTCGCCGGGCTCGTGGTCGCAGGGCATGCTCGTCGGCTTCGCCTTCGCCTTCTGCCTCGCGATCCTGTTCGGCGCCATCGAAACCGCCGGGGCGTTCGTCGACGTCGCTGTCGGGCTTCTCCTACGGGAACCTGATCAACCCGATGAACGGCAGCGAAAGCGGCGCCTTCATCCAGCGCTTCTACGCGCTCGTCGGGACTGACGATCTTCCTGGTCATCGGCGGCGACGCATGGAGTCCTGCGCGGGCTCGCGCGGACCTTCGAACTCGTCCCGCTGACCTCGGCGCCGCGACTGCACATCGCTGGTCGGCGGCGCCGTGCAGGCGTTCGCCGGCGATCTTCGCCTCCGCGCTCGAGGTCGCCGCGCCGATCCTGATCGCGCTGCTGATCACCGACATGGCCTTCGGCATGGTCTCGCGCGTCGTGCCGCAGCTGAACGTGTTCGCGGTCGGCTTCCCGGTCAAGGTCGGCGTCGACGCTGCTCGATAGTCGGCGCGTCGCTCCCGTTCGTCGGCGGACTGGATCACCGAACAGCTCTCGGTCAGCGTCGCCTCCGCGCTCGGCGCGCTGAGGGTGGGCTGAGCCATGGCCACGCGAGGAGCGGACAGAGAAGCCGACAGCCAAGCGCCGCAGAGCGGCGCGCAAAAGGGGCAGGTCGCCGCGCAGCCGGACCTCGGCGGCTCGATCGTGCTGCGTCGGCGGGCTGATCGTGATCGCGATCGCTCGCGCGCAGTGGATCGTTTCGGCTGCGGCGGCGGCGTTCCAGCGGGAATCTTCGCCGAGATCGCGACCCCCGACGTCGCGTGACCAGCGCCGCGGGGCTGCACGGGCTGATGCACGCCGCGCTGTCCACGGTCGCTGCTCGCCACCGTGGCTGCCGGTCGCCGGGGCGTGCGTCGCGGCCGGCGCTGCTCGTCGGGGTCGCGCAGGTCGGCTTCCGCCCTTCCGCACATGCGCTGAAACTGGACTTCAAGCGGCTCAACCCGGCGTCCGGGCTGCGCAACCTGTTCGGCCCGAACCTCGTGTTCGAGACGGTCAAGGCGGTCGTCAAGATCGCAGTCGTCGGGGCCGCCGTCGCGCTCTCGCTGATCCTGCCGGGGCTCACCACGCTCGCCGCCGACGTCGGCATGTCCCGCCGCTGCACGGTCGGGGCGCTGCTCGGCGGCAGGGCGATGCGAAATCGCCGAGCGCGCCGTCTTCGCTACCTCGTGATCGGGGTCATCGACTACGCCTGGCAGCGCCGGCGCCACGAGGAACAGCTGAAGATGACCAAGCAGGAGGTCAAGGACGAGACAGCGCAGCACGGCCTGCCGGCGAGGTTCAAGCGGCCCATCCGCCGGCGCCAGATGCAGATCGCCCGCGCCCGCATGATGGCCGCCGTGCCGAGCGCCGACGTCGTCGTCACCAACCCGACCCATTTCGCGGTCGCGCTCGGCTACGACGGGACCCGCACCGCCCCGGAAGTCGTCGCCAAGGGGCAGGACCTCGTCGCCGCGCAGATCCGCCGGATCGCGAAGGAGAACGAGGTCCCGATCGTCGCCGACCCGCCGCTCGCGCGGGCGCTGCACTGCCTCCACCGAGATCGGCCAGATGATCCCCGAAGAGCTCTACGCAGCCGTCGCGCAGGTGCTGGCGTTCGTCTACAGGCTGGCCGGCCGCAGGAGGTCGCCGCATGAGCCAGAGCGCCTCCGCAGGCTCCTGCCGCGCACCGACCTGCTCGCGGCGGTCGCCGTCGTGCTCGTGGTCACGATGCTCGTGGTCCCGCTGCCGCCGCCGATGCTGACCTGCTGATCACGCTCAACATCGCGGCGGCGCTGGCGATCGTCGTCGCGACGATGTACCTCGGCAAGGCGCTCGACTTCTCGTCGTTCCCGAGCCTGCTGCTGCTGACGACGATGTTCCGCCTCGCGATCAACGTGTCGGTCACGCGGCTGATCCTCACCACGGGCGACGCCGGCAGCGTCGTGAAGGCGTTCGGCCAGTTCGTCGTCGGCGGCAACGTCGTCGTCGGCCTCGTGATCTTCCTGATCCTCGTCGTGATCCAGTTCGTCGTCGTCACGAACGGCGCCGGGCGCGTCGCCGAGGTCGGCGCGCGCTTCACGCTCGACGCGATGCCCGGCAAGCAGATGGCGATCGACGCCGACCTCAACGCCGGCCTGATCACCGACGACCAGGCGCGCGACCGGCGTGCGGAGATCGCCCGGGAGGCCGACTTCTACGGCGCGATGGACGGCGCCTCGAAGTTCGTCAAGGGCGACGCGATGGCGGCCGTCATCATCGTCGCGATCAACCTCATCGGCGGGATCATCGTCGGCATGCTGCAGCGCCACCTGTCCTTCAGCGAAGCGACCCACACGTATTCGCTGCTGACGGTCGGCGACGGCCTCGCGGCGCAGATCCCGGCGCTGCTGATCTCGGTCGCGACCGGCATCATCGTCACGCGCGCCGCCTCCGACAGGGACCTCGGCAGCGACATCGTCGGCCAGATCCTCGCCCAGCGCAAGGCGCCGCTGGTCGGCGGCCGGCGCGATCGGGATGTTCGCGCTCATCCCCGGCCTGCCGAAGCTGCCGTTCCTCCTGATCGGCGGCGATGTTCGCGGCGATCGGCTGGGCGGTGCGCGACGGCATGCCCGGAGCGAAGGACGCGGAGCCGCCGCGGCAGCCGCCGCGAAGACGGCGCTCCCGCGCCCGGGCGCCGAGCCGATCGGCGAGCTGCCGTCGACCCGCTCGAGCTCGAGATCGGCTTCGGGCTCGTGCCGCTGGTCGAGCGCGGCGCGGCGGCACGCTGCTGCGGCGCGTCAGCATGATCCGCCGCCAGATCGCGGCGAGACTCGGCATCGTGATCCCGCCCGTCCGCATCCACGACGAGCTCGGCCTGGACTCGCACGAGTACGTGCTCAAGGTGCGCGGCTCCGAGGTCGCGCGCGGGCGCATCATGCCGGGCCACCTGCTCGCGATGGACCCGGGCGAGGCGTCGGGGACCCTCAGCGGCATCCCGACCGCCGAGCCCGCGTTCGGGCTGCCGCGCCGTGTGGGTGCACGAGTCCGCGCGTGCGGAGGCCGAGGCGCTCGGCTACACGGTCGTCGACGCCGGAGTCGGTGATCGTCACCCACCTGACCGAGACGATCCGCTGCCCACGCCGCCGAGCTGCTCACCCGCCAGGACGTGAGGGCCCTGCTCGACCAGGCTCAAGGAGACGCAACGCGGCCGTCGTCGACGAGGTCGTGCCGGACGTGCTCTCCGCTCGGGGAGATCCAGCGGGTGCTGCAGGCGCTCCTGTCGGAGGGCGTCCCGATCCGCGATCTCGGGACGATCGTCGAGGCGGTCGGCGACAAGGCGCGAATCACACGCGATACGAGCCTGCTCGCCGAGTACGCTCGCCAGGCGCTGGGCCGGGCGATCACGGCCCCGCACCTCGACGACCAATTGCGCCTGCAAGCGATCACCCTCGACCCGGCGATCGAGCAGGAGGTCGCCACGTCGATCACGCAGACCACCGAGGGGGAGTACCTCGCGATGGACCCGCCGCGCGCCCAGGCGATCGTCGCCGCGCTGCGCGCGCAGGTGGAGCACGCGGACCGCGCGCGGCGCCAGCCCGTGCTGCTGTGCTCGGCGCGCGTGCGCCGCCACCTGCGCCGCCTGATCGCACAGGCGCAGCCCCACCTCGCGGTCTGCTCCTACAACGAGATCGCGCCGGGCATCAACGTCGAGACGATCGGGGTCGTCCACGCATGAGCAGCCGCTCCGGAGAAACGCTCGGGGACGCGGGAGCGCTCGGCGGAGGGCAGGGCACCGTCCAGACCCGCATCTACAAGGGCCGCACGATCGACGAGGTCATCCCGCTGATCCAGCGCGAGCTCGGCGCTGACGCGATCATCGTGCGCAGGCGCGAGGGCCTGTCGGGCGGGGTCCTCGGGTTCTTCCAGCATCCCTACGTCGAGATCGAGGCGATGCCCGGCGGTCCGCGCATCGACATCTACGACGAAGACGAACCACCCGACCTCCAGGCACCCGAAACACCCGCACCACCCCTCGCAGCACCGCCCCCGCCGCCGGCTCCCGCTCCGCCGCCCGCTCCCGCTCCCGCTCCGCCGCCGCAGGCCGCGCGCCCCGCCGAACCGCCGTTCTACATGCGCCAGCCGGGGGAGCCCGCTGCCGCCACGGCGTACCTCAGCGCGCACCTGGCCGCGCTCGCACGCGAACGCCCGCCCCCGCCGCCCCGCGAGAGGCCCGCGCCGCCGGCCGCCTTCGACTTCCAGGAGCTTCTGCCGAGGCCCGCACCCGCGCCGCGCCCGCCGGCACCCCCGCCGTAGAACGGCGCTCGGTGGCGCCCGGCTCGCACTCGCGTGCGCGCGCCGGCGTAGAACGGTCGCTGCTGCGCGTCGGGATAACCGAGAAGCTGGCCCGCGAGCTGATCGACGGTGCGAGCGCGCACACGCTCCCTCTCGCGCCGCGGCTGGGCCTCGCGCAGGCCGTTCGCACCACGCTCGCCCAGCGGATCCCCGTCGCGCCGGCGCTCCCGGTGCAGGGCGCGGCGATCGTGCTCGTCGGAGCCGGAGGCGCCGGCAAGACGACCTGCAGCGCAGCGCTTCTGGGCGCCTACAGGAGCGGGAGCACCCTGCCCGCGAGCTTCGCGACGCTCACGCGCGAGCGAACAACCGGGGAGCTGCAGATGATTCTCAGCCCTGCCCTCATGAAGCCCGTGCCGGCGTCCGGCCCGCGTGCCCTGCGCGCCCTGCGCAAGGCCAGGAGCACGGGCCTGGCGCTCATCGACACGCCGCCGCTCTCGCCGTCGGACCGCGCCCAGATCCGCGAGCTCGCCGCCCTGCTGGCGAAGCTTGCGCCGGAGCGGATACTGCTGGCGCTGCCGGCGACCCTGGGGGCGCGCGCCGCCTCCCAGCTGCTGAGCGCGCTCGTCCCGCTCGGGGCCAATTCGCTGGTGGTAACCCACGCGGACGAGACAGACCAGCTAGGCGTCGCGGTGGAGGCCGCCTGCGACTTCGGCCTGGCTCCGGAGTACATCCTGGAACGCGCGAGATCCGGTGGCTGGCGCGTCAGCCGCATCGATCCATCCGCGCTCGCGGGCAGGCTGCTCCAATGATGTTCAGGCGTTCGAACCGAGCAAAGAACGGCCCTGTCCCGCTCCCGGAGCGCAGCGACCCGGTACTGCTGAAAGTCCCCGGTTCCGACAGGATCCCGGCACGCGTGCTGGAGAGCACCGTCCAGAGCCTGCAGGTCGCGATACTCGTGCCCACACGCGCGTTCGGCGCACGCGAGCTCGAGGAGCTCGTCGTCGAATACCCGTCCGCCCGCGGAAGGGTTCACCTGACGGGCACGGCCGTCATCGAGGACCCGCACGAGCCCGACCTCATCCGGGTGCAGGGCCCCCTCACCGCCGAGGTGCTTCAGGAACGCGACTTCGTGCGTGTGAGCTCCGCACGGCCGGTCCTCGTCTACATGGGCTCGGGAAGCGAGAAGATCCAGAGCTTCACCGTCGACCTCAGCGGCGGCGGCCTGCTGCTCGCCGGCCCCGACACGCTGCAGATCGGCGAGCGGATCGAGTTCCGCCTGACGGTCGCCCAGGACGCCCCGCCGATCAAGGGCGTCGGCACCGTCGTGCGCATCGACCCCAAGGGCCGGCGCGGAGTCAGCTTCACCGAGATCGCCGAGACCGACAGGCGCCGGCTCGTCAGGTTCATCTTCGACCTGCAGCGCTCCGAGCGCCGCCGCGGACTCAGGGAACAGGACCGCTATGGCAGCTGAGGCGACACTCGAGGCGCCCACCGCACCGCAGCCCAGCGCCGTGGCTGCGCCCGTGCCGGCACCCGAGAAGGCCGAGAAGGCCGAGAAGGCAGACAAGGGCAAGGGCAAGGGCAAGGGGAAGAAGGGGAAGGGTTCGGCGGCCGACGCGCCCGGCGCGCAGTCCGCGGCCCCGACCGTTGCCGCCCACCCGCGCGCCGCCCGCTCGGTCGCAAAAGCGAAGGGCTGGGGCGGCCTGGGCGGCTTCCTTCTCGCCGGATACCTCTCGCTTCCCACGCACGGGCTCGCCGAAGCGTGCCTGCGGGCGCTGGTGGCGGGCACCGTCTGCTACGTCGTCGCCTGGGGTGGCGCCGTATTCATCTGGCGCAGGCTGATCGCGATCGAGCTCAAGGGCCGCGAAATGACCGCGATGCAGGCCGCGCGCACGCATCTGGCCGCCGTCGAGCAGCACGCAGCGGGTGATCCATCGGCCGCGGGCAACCCCGCCAGGCCAGTTAGCTAGAGGGGCCGCAGATGGACCCGATCCACCCCATCAGCCCGGGGCCGCCCGCCGTGCCGCACGGCGGGCCCCCGCCCGTGGACCGGCTGGAGAGGATCAGCCGCGACCGGGACCGGCCCTCCCGCGAGAACGCGGGCAAGCGCCGGCGGCCCCCCGCGCCCCCGCCGCCGCCCGATGAAGACGGGGGAGATGAGCGGCGCCCGCGCATAGACATACGGGTGTGAAGGCCGCCGGTCGCCGGGAAGGAGACGGCCCGCCCGCGCCGAAACCCGTCCACGAGTAGAAATCGCTCTCAAGCAAACCCTCGCGCTGTCGATATACGGCGTGGGTCGACATGGAGTCGGCCCGGGACCACGAAAACAAATCACGTCATCAAGGAGATGAACGAATGTCCCTCACAGTGAACACCAACCTCGTCGGCGCTGAACGCCAACAGGAACCTCAACCAGACGTCAAAGAGTCTGGCGATGGCAGAGTCCCGCCTGTCCTCTGGTCTGCGGATCAACTCGGCGTCGGAAGACGTCGCGGGATACTCGATCAGCCAGGCTCTTCAGAGCCAGGTCAACGGCCTGAACCAGGCCACGCAGAACAGCCAGGACGCGGTCTCGCTCGCACAGACCGCGCAGGGTTCGCTGAACGACGTGCTGCAGATGCTCCAGCGCATCCGCGAGCTCGCCGTCCAGGACGCGAACGGCACGACCTCCAAAGAAGGTCAGGAATCGATCAAAGGCGAGGTCACGCAGCTGGAAAAAGAGATCGAACGAGTCGGTGAAACGACGTCTTTCAACGGCATCAAGCTGCTCGCCGGGAAAGAAGCGATCACCTTCCAGGTCGGCGCCAACGACAAAGAAACGATCGAAGTCAAAGCGTTCGAACTCAAAGAAACGATCAAAGGCCTGATCAGCGTCGGCGGCGCAGAATCGCTGACGAAACTGACCGAAGCGATCGCCAAAGTCAGTGCTGCGGCCGGCGAATTCGGCGCAGTGCAGGACCGTGTCCAGTACGCGGCGAGCAACACCGAAGTGTACGCCCAGAACCTCCAGTCGGCGGTCAGCGGCATCACCGACGTGAACATGGCAGCTGAAATGACCAACTTCACCAAGCTGCAGGTGCTCGAGCAGGCCGGTGTGTCGATCCTGGCACAGGCCAACGCGGAACCGCAGGCTGTCCTGAAGCTGCTGCAGTAGCAGCCGGCCAGCTGAAACTTCCTCGGCGGTGGCGATAGAGGACGCCACCGCCGCAGCGAAGCCCACAGGGATGCAGGGCGGCCCTCGGGCCGCCCCGACTCCTGACCGGGTCACATAACGCTTCGGCCGGCCCCTTACAGGGCAGCAGAAGCCATATACCGCCGGTTCATCGAGGGAACGGTGGTCGGGACGGGCGGCGACGGCCGCCCGTCCCATTTTTCTTTGCTCAACTGCCGCGGCGCCCTGCCGATTACCCGGGCGGTGTCCATCGAAAGCACGCTGGCGCGCGTCAGCGTCATAAGGCAGGCGCTCGCGGACCCCGCCGCGCTGATCGGGGCGTCCGCGGGATCCGCTGTGACCGGCGGCACGGCCGCCCCCTCCGGCTCCTCGGAATCATCGTTCGCGCAGGCGCTGAACGCCGCGTCCGGCACTGCCGAAACGCCGGCGGCGATCGGCAGCGGGGCGAACACGGGTGCGAGCGCCCTCGCGGACCTCGAGGGCTCCACGTCCGCTGCCAGCGGCTACCCGTACCCACTCGAGGGCGTCGAAGGCACGGGCTCCGCCGCGCTGGGGACCTCGGGGGGCACCGCGGGCCAGCGGATCGTCGCGATCGCCGAAGGCCAGCTCGGGCAGACCGAGCAGCCTCCGGGGTCCAACGAATCCCCTGCGATAGCCCAGTACAGGACGGCGACCGCCGGCGCCATCCCCGGAGCGCCCTGGTGCGCCTACTTCGCGTCCTGGGTGGCACGCCAGGCCGGGGAGCCGATCGGCTCCGAAGGGCAGGGCCTGGGCGCGGTATCCGAGGTCTGGTCGTGGGCGCAGAGCACGGGCCGCGCGATCACCAACGGCCCGGGCGTCGTGCCCAAGCCCGGTGACCTGATCGTCTTCGGCGACGAACATGTGGGTATCGTCAGGGATGTGCTTCCCAACGGGCAGATCCAGACGATCGAGGGCAACTACGAAAACAAGGTGGCAGCGAACGTGCGGAGCCCGACGGAAGCGACCGGATACGTGAGCATGAGCTGAGACGGTGAGAGTAACGCCGCACCCGGCGCGCACCGCGCGCGCTCCCGCAGAGGCATCCTCGTGAACCTCCTGCCGAAGGGCATGCTGCCGGCGATGGTGGCGCTGCTGATCGTCATCACGGGGGTCAGCTTCCTCGTGTTCAAGAAGTCGAGTCCCGTCAGCCTGCCCGGAGGGGTCGTCCAGTCCGCGCCCGGCAGCGGCTTCGACGGTACGCTCGCGCTGCCCGCGAAGGCGGCGCCGCCGATCGACCTGCGCAACTACCTCGGCCGGCGGGTGACGCTGGCGCAGTACCGCGGGAAGGTCGTCTTCGTGACGTTCCTGTACACGCACTGCCCGGATATCTGCCCGTTGATCGCCTCCAACCTCCGTGTCGCGCTGAACCTCCTCGGCAAACGCGCGGCGGGCGTGCAGGTGATCGCGATCTCGGTCGACCCGCGCGGCGACACGCCCGCCACCGTCGCGAGCTTCCTGCAGGCCCATGAGATGACGGGCAGGATGCAGTACCTGATCGGCTCGGCGGCGGAACTCGGCCCAACCTGGGCCGCATGGAGCGTCGGCTCCACGCGGGAGGCCGGCTCACCCGACCTGGTGGCCCACACCGCCCTGGTCTACGGCATCAGCGCGAAGGGGACGCTCACGACGCTGTACCCGGACAGCTTCGCCCCGGAACAGATCGCGCACGACGTACCCGTGCTGGCGTCCCGCTAGCCGGAGCGGGACCCGAGCGGGCTCAGGGCTGGCCGAGCTTGCCGCGCCACAGCACGACGTACCAGATCGTGATGATGATCAGGACGGCGAGCGGCATTACGAGCGTGAGGACGGCGCCTGTCTGAAAGCCCGTCGCGATCGGAACGATGACACCTGGCATGAGCGTTCTCCCCTAGTGTCCGCCGGCGAGACTGGGCGACCCCGACGACGGGGACGTCTGTGGCGTCAGCCAGCGGTGGATGTACACGAACATAACGATAACGAAGGTGACCGAGCCCGGGACCCACATCACGCCAGCTGCAAGCTGCTGGTCAGCGAGCGCTGAGAGGCCTCCGGGGCGGCTGGATAGATGGGCGTAGTAGCTGTAGAGCGGGTGGGCGGAGAGGGCTAGCACTACGGCGAGCGCCCAGCTGACCGCCATCGCGCCGATCAGGTACACCACGCGCTGGGACGCCTGGAGGCTGGCATGCAGGGGCGCGGAAGGGATCACCTGCTTCCAGAACATCAGCGCAGTGCAGAAGAAGAGCGTGTGCTCGAGCGCGTGAAGCGTCGTCGAGGTCAGGGTGGCGTCGAACATGAACGGCAGATGCCAGCCGAGCAGCACAACCGAGAAGATGATGAAGCTCGGCAGCGGCCGGCCGAGCGCGCCGCTCAGGCGCGCCAGCGGCGAGAGCCCGCCGTCGTGGCTCAGGCTGCGCGCCAGCGAGCGCCTGGTGCTCAGCGGCAGGCAGCGCCACAGGCGGATCCAGGGCCGTGAGAACACGAACAGGGGCGCCGCCACCATCAGCAGCAGCACGTGCTGCACCATGTGCACCCAGAAGAGCTGCTCGCTGAGGATCTCGATCGGCGACGCGAGCGCCACCGCGAGCGTGAGAAGGCTGAGGTAGAAGCAGGCTCCGCGCACCCGCTGCGCGGAGCGCGTGCGGGCCGGGGTCACCGTCCGCCTGCTCCCGATCCAGTAGAGGATCGCCAGGTCGATGACGAGGACGAGCGGGGGGTCGAGCGACCAGTCCCAGAATCCGGGAGCGGCTGATGCGCTCGCGAGCACTACAGGAGATAGAGGATCACGTACATCAGCACGCCGAGCCCTGCGAGATAGGCCCAGTAGAACACCACGGCGTCCAGGCCGCGGGGCAGCAGCTCGTCGGGGTTCTCATAGCCCGTCGCCGGGTCGATGTGGTGCGTCTCCTGCCTGCGGCGCTCCACGATCTCCGTCGCGACCTGCGTCTCGAGCCAGTACATCGTGGCGAGCACGGCGATCAGGTAGAACCCGGTCCAGGCCACGAACACGCTCGCGAACGCGCCGTTGGTCGGCCCGAACGGCTGCTTGATGTACTCGATGCACTGCAGCACGATCGCCGCGAGCCCCAGCGCCACCGCGCCCGCCGCGAGCCCCAGCCAGCTCCTCGAGCCCTTCTTGGCGCGCTGGCCGGAAACGATCGTCAGGAGCGCGCTGAGGATGATGCAGATGATGAACGCCGCCCCGAGGCCCTGCTCGGGTTTCACGTGCGGCGGGCGCCACATGTGGTCGACGTTGATCGACCGCAGGTAGAAGTAGGCGAAGAAGAACGACAGGAAGAAGAACGTCGAGGCCCCCGCGAGCAGTCGCGAGGAGACGGTCAGGGCCCGCGCCCCACGCGCCATGCGGGCCTCGGGCGTCTCCCTGTCGACGGGCGGGTAGTTCCCCGGTCCCGCGACGCCCAGTGGTGCTCCCTCGCTCGCAGATGACATCTCTATGCTCCCGCCGGCGCGGGCTGGGCGCCTCCGCCTGGTGACGGCGGAACTCCGTAGTCGTACGGGTCGAAGTCAAAGCTCGGGATCGGGCCGGGCGGGAAGTTTTCGATCGGCACCGGGGTGGGCACCTGCCACTCCATCGACTTCGACCTCCACGGGTTCGCCTCGGCGCGCTTGCGCACGAAGATCAGCGAGTACACGACGTTGTAGAGGAAGATCAGCATCGAGAACCCGAGCACGAACGCGGAGATCGAGACCCACACGTTCAGGCCTTTCAGTTCCGGCGCATAGCTGCTGACGCGTCTGGGCATGCCGGCCATGCCGAGCGCGAACAGCGGCATGAACGTCGAGTTGAACGCGATGAACATCAGCCAGAAGTGCGCCTTGCCGAGCATCTCGTTGAACGTGAGGCCCAGCATCTTCGGCACCCAGTAGTAGATCGCGGCGAAGAAGCTGAACACCAGCCCGCCCATGATCGTGTAGTGGAAGTGGGCCATCACGAAGAAGCTTCCGTGAAGGGTGGTGTCCGTCGGGGCGTCCGACAGCACCACACCGGAGGCGCCCCCGATCAGGAAGTTGAAGGCCCACGCCATGCAGAACAGCATCGGCACGCTGAACGTCGTCCGTGCCTTCCACATGGTCCCCATGAAGCACAGGAAGATGAAGCCGGTCGGGATCGAGATGATCTCTGTCGAGAGCATGTAGAACGGCCGCAGGTCGGCGTTGATCCCGCTCACGAACAGGTGGTGCTGCCAGACGAAGAAGCTCATCAGGCTGACGCCGAGCATCCCCGAGATCGCCAGCCGGTAGCCCCACAGCGGCTTGCGCGTGAACACCGGCAGGAGCTCGAGGATGATCCCGAACCCGGGCAGGGCGAGGATGTAGACCTCGGGATGCCCGAAGAACCAGAACAGGTTCTGGAACAGGTACGAGCTGCCGCCTCCGCCCGCCACATAGAAGGAGGTGTTGATCGAGCGGTCCAGCGCCGCCATCAGGAGCGTGCTGATCAGCGTCGGCGCCGCGAGCACCATCAGCGCGGACGTCGCGAACACCGACCACACGAAGATCGGCAGTCGCGACCATGTCAGCCCGGGTGCCCGCATCGTGATGATCGTGGCGATCATGTTCAGCCCGAGCAGCGTCATCGAGATCCCCACGAGCGCGAAGAACATGATGTAGGAGTCCATTCCCATGACCGCCTGGTCGTTCAGGGGCTCATAGCCCGTCCAGCCTGTCGGGAAGCCGCCGAAGAAGATCGTCGACATCAGGACGAAGCCGGCGGCCATCAGCAGCCAGAACGTCAGCGCCTCGATGCGCGGGAACGCCATTCGCCTCGCACCGATCATGATCGGGACGAAGTAGTTGGCGAACGGGCCGAGGATGCCCGAGGTCATCATCCCCATCATCATCGAGCCGTGGATCCCGACGATCGTCAGGTACTGGTTGGGGCCCACGACCGTGGGTGTGTCGTGCAGCAGCTCCAGCCGGATCAGCATCGCGTTCAGGCCGCCGATGAAGAAGAAGACGCCTATCCCGACCAGGTACTGGATCCCGACGACCTTGTGGTCGGTGCACAGGCCGAAATAGCGCCCGATGCCCTCTTCCTCCTTCTCCCGCAGCGACGCGGGGCGACCGAACAGCCGCGAGACCGGGTAGTTCGCGAAGCCGAGGCCGACCAGGAATCCCACCACCGCGCCGGTGTACGCGAGCATCAGGGCGACGTCGTTTTCGTTGGCCTCGGACTCGTACTTGTAGCTCGGGCCGCCGATGTGGTGCCCGAGCAGCCAGCCGAGGTAGTAGCCGACCACCGCGAGGATCACGGCGGTCAGCAGGTTGAAGCCGAGCAGGCGGCGCCAGAGCGGCCGCCTGGTGGGGCCCGGGGTGGATGCGGCTTCTGTGGTGGTGGTCATCCGCCTCGCCTCGTCGGTTCGGGTAGGTAGGTCAGGCTGAACGGCGGCAGCGCCTTTGTCGCCGGTGCGAACTTCACCTGCATCGCCGCGATCCACTTCTGGAACGCGGCGTCGCTGACGACTTTGCCGTGGTCGAACATCGCCCCGTGCCAGATTCCGCAGAGCTCGGCGCACCGCACTTCGAACGTCTGTTCATGCGTGGGCTTGACGTACGCGATGTTGTTGACGTCCGGGTTGGCGTCCGCCTTGACGCCGAGCTGGTAGATCCACAGGGAGTGGATGACGTCGAGCGAGGTGACGTTGAGTTCGATGTTCTCGTTCACGGGGAGCACGAGGTGGGGGGTCTCGACGCCGCCGTATTCGGGCCAGCGGTAGGTCCAGGCCCACTGCTGTCCGATGACCTGGACTCTCACCTTGTGCCCGCTCGGCGACGTCAGCGGAGTCGGCCCGCTGCCGGAACCGACGCCGTTGCCACCGACGAGCTCGACCGAGCCGTAGATGGCGATCGAGAGCACCATCAGGGATGTGACGATGATCCATGTCGTCTGGATACGCGCGTCGCCGCGAACAGCCGGGCCTTCGAGGACGGCGCCAGGCGCTTGCCTGAAGTAGATGGTCGCGTAGATCAGGTACAGGACGACCAGCAGCAGCACGGGCGTGGCTATCAGGGCCATCACGGTCATGGTGGTGGCCTGGTCGCCGGCCTGGACGCTGCCTTCGGGCGGGCCGAGCAGCGGGCCGACCCAGAGCAGGACGATCGGCAGCGCGATGATCGTCGAGACGATCCAGAGTGTTGCGAAGCGGCGTGCGTGGTTGGGTTCGCTCATCGGCCGCTACACCACATCGATGAAGCCGTCCATGTAGCCGAGCGTCTGCATCGGCCCGCCGTTGCCGGACAGGTAGCCCGCGCCGCAGGGCACGAAGCACTGCCAGCGGAAGCGTCCCTTCCTGCCGGTCTTGAAGCTGAAGGTGATCGTGCGGTGATCGTTGACGGACGGAAGGCACGGTGCTTCTTCGCACGGGTTCTTGGCTTCTTCCGGCACGCCCGCGAGCGGCACGAACACACCGAGTTCCGGCACTGCGAACGTGTGCGACGCTTCTTCGGCGGGGATGGACCTGAACGTCTTGCCGTCGAGCGTCGCCGTTCCGCCAACCGTTCCCTGTACCTGGGACAGGAACGGATTGCGCAGGCCCGTCGGCGAGTCGAACTGGTAGATCGTCACGTGGATCACCGAGTAGGCGGGTACCTGGAAGATGGTGGTGTGGACCCACTTGCCCTTGCTCTTGGCGAGGTAGGACACCCACGCGGGGTGGGCGGGGCTGAATTTCGACCCCACGGCAGCGACGGTCTCGAGGGTCAGGTTGCTGCCGCCCCCGGCCACCGGCGAGTTGATGGACGCAACGGGGGTCGGGAAGCTCGTCGCGAAGTTGGCGACGTAGAGGCCGATGAGCACCCCAACGATGGCGACGGCAAGCCCTACGCCGAGGGCCTTCTTAGCTACGACGCTCACTCCCGCCTCACCTCGTTTTCGTGTTGCCTGCGGACTTGCCGCATCCCCATTCGGTGGTCCACACGGACCACCTGCTGGGAACTTACTCCGAAACGCGGCGGCTAGTCGGCACGGGTCATAAGAGATTGATGAGAGTGCTCTCATCAACGCCTCCGCGTGCCGTAGCTCAGGGCGGTTCGCAACCGCGGCGGCGGCGGGCGGCTACGATCACGCCTTGCCGTCCACCGAGCCATCAGCGCACGAGCTTCCCGGCGCAAGCGGAACGCCCGCGCGTGCAGCGAGCGTGCCGGAGCGCCCGACGCTGGACGGCCTGGAGGCGAAGTGGAGCGAGGTCTGGGAGCGCGAGGGCACGTACGCGTTCGACCGTTCCGCGCCGCGCGAGCGGGTCTACTCCATCGACACGCCGCCGCCCACCGTCAGCGGCTCGCTGCATGTCGGGCACGTGTTCTCCTACACCCACACCGATGCGCTCGCGCGCCACCGCAGGATGAGCGGGCGGGAGGTCTTCTACCCGATGGGGTGGGACGACAACGGCCTGCCGACGGAGCGCCGCGTGCAGAACCACTTCGGTGTCCGGTGCGACCCGACGGTCGCATACGACCCCGACTTCGTGCCACCCGCCGAGCCGTCCGATCGAGAGCCCGTCGCGGTCTCGAGGCCGAACTTCGTCGAGCTGTGCCTGCGACTCACCGACACCGACGAGCAGGCCTTCGAGGCGCTCTGGCGCACGCTCGGCCTGTCCGTTGACTGGTCGATGACGTACACCACCATCGGCCGGGTCGCCCAGCGCATCTCACAGCGCTCGTTCCTTCGCCTGCTGGCCAGGGACGCCGCCTACCAGCTCGAGGCGCCGACGCTGTGGGACGTGGACTTCCAGACCGCCGTCGCCCAGGCCGAGCTCGAGGACCGCGAGCGTCCGGGGGCGATGCACCGCGTGCGTTTCGCCTCCAGCGACGGCGGCGAGGGGCCGCTGATCGAGACGACGCGCCCCGAGCTCATCGCCGCGTGCGTCGCGCTGCTCGCGCATCCCGAGGACGACCGTCACCGCGGCCTCGTCGGCAAGGAGGTGCTGACACCGCTGTTCGGGACCAGGGTCCCGGTGATGACCCATCCGCTCGTCGAGCGCGAGAAGGGCACGGGCCTGGTGATGGTCTGCACGTTCGGCGACGTGACCGATGTCGTGTGGTGGCGCGAGCTCGGCCTGCCGGTCAGGTCGATACTCGGACCAGACGGCAGGCTGCTCGACGTCCCGTGGGGGGAGCCGGGCTGGGAGTCGCGCGATGTGGACAGCGCGCGACAGCACTACGCCGAGCTCGCAGGCGCGACGATCAACCAGGCGCGCCGCAGGATGGTGGAGATGCTTCAGGAGGACGGCGACCTCGTCGGCGAGCCCCAGCCGGTGACGCGTGCGGTCAAGTTCTTCGAGAAGGGCGAGAGGCCCGTCGAGATCGTGACCAGCCGCCAGTGGTTCATCCGCACGATCGAGCACCGCGACGAGCTGATCGCCCGCGGACGCGAGCTGCAATGGCACCCTCCGTACATGAGAGCCCGGTTCGAGGACTGGGTGCAGGGGCTCAACGGCGACTGGTGCATAAGCCGCCAGCGGTTCTTCGGTGTCCCGTTCCCCGTCTGGTATCCCGTCGACGACTCCGGGGCGCTCATGTACGACCGCCCGATCGCTGCGCGCGAGCAGGATCTGCCCGTGGATCCATCGACCGACGTCCCGCCCGGCTACGAGCCCTCGCAGCGCGGCCGGCCAGGAGGCTTCGCCGGCGACCCGGACGTCATGGACACGTGGGCGACGTCCTCGCTCACACCTCAGATCGCCGGCATGCAGGGCGAGGACGAAGAGCTCTTCACCGAGGTGTTCCCGATGGATGTGCGCCCGCAGGCGCACGACATCATCAGGACCTGGCTGTTCTCGACGATCCTGCGTTCGCATCTGGACGAGGGCGTGCTTCCGTGGCGGCACGCCGCGATCTCCGGGTGGGTGCTGGACCCGGACCGCAAGAAGATGTCCAAGTCGAAGGGCAACGTGGTCACCCCGATGCACCTGCTCGAGGAGTACGGCGCCGACGCGGTCCGCTACTGGGCGGCGAGCGGACGCCCCGGCACGGACACGGCGTTCGACCCGCAGCAGATGAAGGTCGGGCGGCGGCTGGCCGTGAAGATCCTGAACGCTTCGAAGTTCGCGCTCACGGACCTGCCCGAGCCCGCACAGGCCCTGACCCACCCGCTGGACCGGGCCCTGGTCTCAAGGCTCGCCTCCGTCGTCGCGGACGCGAGCCGGTCGCTGGACGGATACGACTATGCGCGAGCTCTCGAGCGCGCCGAGAGCTTCTTCTGGTGGTACTGCGACTACTACCTGGAGCTCGTCAAGGGGCGGCGCTATGACCCCGACCCGGCCGTCAGCGGCCCGGTCAGCCTCGCGCTGCGGCGTTCGCTCTCTGTGCTCCAGCGCCTGTTCGCACCGTTTCTGCCGTTCGTGTGCGAGGAGGTGTGGTCGTGGTGGCAGGAGGGTTCGGTGCATCTCGCGTCCTGGCCCGACGCGGCCGAGCTGGCGGGCGCGGACGCCCCCGGCGGCGAGCAGGCCGAGCGTGAGGACCACGCACTCGACGTGGCCGCCGACGTCCTGCGGGAGGTGCGCAAGGCCAAGTCGCAGGCCCGCAGGCCGATGCGGGCGCCCGTGTCGAGCATCCTGGTGCGCGACAGCGCCGAGCGCCTGAGCGCCCTCGAGCTCGGAGCGGGCGACCTCTGTCAGGCCGGGTCCATCGAGCGCATCGACACAGCGGAGGCGCCGGAGTTCTCCGTCGAGGTGGAGCTGCCCGAGGCGGACTGACCGCAGCCGCTCGGATAGGGTTCCCCGCGTGAGCCGAACTTCGATCGACCAGCTGTCCCAGCACATCGGCGAGCGCGTGACCGTGCGCGGCTGGGTCCATGCGATCCGCGACCAGAAGCGGATGCAGTTCGTGATCCTGCGCGACAGCACGGGCCTGGCCCAGGCCGTGATCGCGAAGGGCGAGGAGCCCGGCGAGCTCAACGCGGCAGTCTCGTCGCTCACGGCCGAGTCGGCCGTGAGCGTGACCGGCACCGTCGCCGCGGACGAGCGCGTCAAGCTCGGCGGCCTCGAGCTCAAGCTCGAGGAGCTCAAGGTCGAGGCGCTCGCGGAGCCCGAGCTCCCGGTGGCCGCGGACTCCGCGCTCGACAAGCGGATCGACTGGCGCTACCTGGATCTGCGGCGCCCCGACCGCCGCCTGATCTTTGAAGTCCAGACCACCGCCGAGAACGCGATGCGCGAGTACTGGCGCGAGAACGGGTTCATCGAGATCCACACGCCGAAGCTCATGGGATCGGCGAGTGAGTCCGGCGCCGAGCTCTTCAAGGTCGAGTACTTCGAACGCCAGGCGTACCTCGCCCAGTCACCGCAGTTCTACAAGCAGATGGCGATGGCGGCCGGGTTCGAAAAGGTGTGCGAGATAGGCCCGGTGTTCCGTGCCAACCCGTCCTTCACCTCGCGCCACGACACGGAGTTCACGAGCGTGGACACGGAGATCGCGTGGATCGACTCCCACGAGGACGTGATGGCGTTCGAGGAGGCATGGCTCGCCCATGTGCTCGCCGCCGTCAAGGAGAAGCACGGCACCACGATCGAATCGACGTTCGAGAGCGAGGTGATCGTCCCCGCTCTGCCGTTCCCCCGCGTGACGCTCGAGCACGCCAAGCAGCTGCTGCGCGAGAACGGCCACGACGCTCCGGGTCCCGAGCACGACCTCGACCCCCCCAGCGAGCGGGCGCTCTGCCAGATCCTCGCCAAGGAGCACGGCCACGAGTTCGCGTTCGTGACGGACTACCCCACCACGGTGCGCCCCTTCTACCACATGCGCCACGAGGACAATCCGGCTCTCACCAAGAGCTTCGACCTGCTCTGGCGAGGTATCGAGCTCACGACGGGAGCCCAGCGCGAGCACCGCTACGAGCAGCTGCTCGCCCAGGCCCACGACAAGCGCGTCGACGTCCCGCCGATCCAGTACTACATGGACTTCTTCCGCTATGGGGCTCCGCCCCACGGCGGCTACGGGTTCGGCCTCACCCGGCTGCTGATGCAGCTGCTCGCGCAGGAGAACGTGCGCGAGGTGACGTTCCTTTACCGCGGTCCGCACCGGCTCGAGCCCTGAACGTAACCGCGGCTGCGGCGCGATGGCGCGGATCCTCATCTCGACGCCGCTGCTGCCCGAATGCCTCTCCTCGCTCGCCGGGCACGAGCTGATCCAGGGCGACCCCGGCTCTGACCCGCAGGCGCAGGCGCTGATCTGCGGCCCGACCGAGAGCGTCGACCGCGGCGCCCAGGAGCGCATGCCCGGCCTCCGGGTGATCTCGGTTGCGGGGGCGGGATCCGACGCCGTCGACCATCGTGCGGCGCAGGAACGCTCCATCCCGGTGCTCACCTCCGGCGAGGCGCTGGTTGAGAGCACCGCCGACCTGGCGTTCGGGCTGATCATCGCCGCGAGCCGACTGATGGGCGAGGCCCAGGCCATGCTGCGGGCCGGATCCTGGCAGGGCTGGCGTTTCATCGAGGAGCAGTTCGGGCGCGATGTCCACGGCGCACGGCTGGGGCTCGTCGGCTACGGAGCGATCGCCCAGGCGCTCGCGCGCCGCGCAGAGGCGTTCGACATGCGGATCCTGCACCACACACGTCATCCGACCGGCGTCCCCGGATGGACCGGGAGCCTGGACGAGATGCTCGCCGAGAGCGACATACTGAGCATCCACGTCCCGCTCACCGAGCAGACCCGCGGGCTGATCGATCGCAGGCGGATCTCCCTGCTGCCGGCCGGCTCGGTGCTGGTGAACACGGCACGCGGTGCCGTCCTTGACGAGGAGGCCCTCGCGGACGCGCTCGAGCGAGGCTCGCTGCTCGCGGCGGGCCTGGACGTCTACACCGCAGAGCCCGCCGTCTCGCCCAGGCTGCTCGCCGCGCCGCGGGTGATCCTGCTGCCCCACATCGGAAGCGCGACGCTGCCCACGCGCAGGCGGATGCTCGCAGCCGCCGCCGAGAAGCTCCTTCCGTTCCTGGGCTGAGATGCGGCGCCGGGCGCGCCGGGTGGCCGGATCTTGTCCGCAGCCATGTCTAACTTCCAGTCATGCTCCTGAACGAGCTCAGCGACGGCGCCGAGATCGACCAGATCCTTCTGGTACGCGAGTCTGAGCGCCGCACGCGGCGCGACGGCGGGGAGTACCTGCGCCTGCAGCTCGGTGACCGCACGGGCGCGGTCGCGTGCATGGTCTGGGAGGACCCCGAGGAGGCAGGGCGGCTCGCCCCGCCCGGCGCCGCGGTCAGGGTGCGCGGGCGCTACACCGTCCATCCGCGGTTCGGGCCACAGATCAACCTGAAGGCTCTGGAGCCGGCCGCCGACGGCAGCTATGACCCCGGCGAGCTGCGCGACGGACCCGTGCGCGACGTCGCGCAGATGGAAGGCGAGGTCCGCGAGCTGCTCGCGACCATCCAGGAGCCGCATCTGCGCATCCTGCTCGAGCGCGTCTTCGGCGAGGACTCGGAGATGTGGGCGGGCTACAGGGTCGCGCCGGCCGCGAAGCACTACCACCAGGCCTACGAGCATGGGCTCCTCGAGCACTCGCTGGGCGTGGCGCAGGCGGTGAGCGCGATCAGCGCGACGTTCCCCGGTATCGACAGGGACGTCGCCGTCACAGGGGCGCTCCTGCATGACATCGGCAAGCTCGAGGCCTACACGGACGACCCGCGGAACATCGACCTGACGGACGCCGGCAGGCTGCACGGCGAGATCGCGCTCGGCTACTACCGGATCCGCCGCGCGATGGAGGAGATCGACGGGTTCCCCCCGGAGCTCGCGCAGGCCGTCGGGCACATCATCCTCTCCCACCACGGGTCGCTCGAGCACGGAAGCCCGGTGGTGCCATGCACGCGCGAGGCGACGCTCGTCCACATGATCGACAACCTCGGCGGGCGCCTCGGGAGCTTCGACCGGCTCGAGAAGCAGCTCCCGCCGGGCAGCCGCTGGTCGCCGTTCGACCGTGCGATCGGCGGCGGCGCGTTCTTCGCGGACCGCGGCGGCGAGGACGCGGCGGCGGCAACGCCGGCCGAGCCCAGGCGCGAGGCCGCCTGAAAATCCGCAAATAGCGCGGCGCCCCTGCGTCCGGTGACAACCGCCCGGCCGCCGGGTTCTATGGTTCGGGGCAATGGCTAAGGACACAGAGAAGCTGATCCGCCAGCTCTCGCTGATCTCATACCTGATGGCCGAGCGCCGGCCCGTCACGGCACTCGAGATACGCAGGGACGTGGAGGGGTACAGCGGGATGAACGAGGACGCCTTCGCGCGGCGCTTCTACGCGGACCGCTCCGAGCTCGAGTCGCTGCGCATCCAGCTCACCGTCGAGAGGCCCGCTGACGGTGCCGCGGAGCAGGAGAACTACTCCCTGCGCCCGGAGAACTTCCACCTCCCCGCAATCGAGTTCACCGACAAGGAGCTCGCCGCGCTGCAGACCGCGCTGAGCCTGCTCGACGGTGAATTTGCGTATGCCGAGCCGCTGCGCCTGGCGCTCCAGCAGATCACGTGGGGCAGGCCGAGCCCGCTGAGGGCTCCCGAGCAGCGCACGGTGGCGCTCGGCATCACGGCGTCCGCCGGCGGCCATGACCTCTCGGCGCGGCTGGCGAAGGTCGAGACGGCGATCTTCAGGAACAAGACGATCCTGTTCGACTACTACACGATCGAGCGCGGCGAGGTGGGAGCAAGGCGTGTGGATCCCTACCACCTGCTCTTCCAGGGCGGCCAGTTCTACCTGCTCGGCTACTCGCACGAGCGGGAGGCGGTGCGCGTGTTCCGGCTCTCGCGGATACGCGGGAAGGTGTCCTATGCCACCAAGGCGGAGCACGACTTCCGCCGGCCCGCCGACTTCGACCCGCGTGCCTACGCCTCGCGCGCGGACTGGCAGCTGGGCGACGAGATCGACGTCGCGGAGGTCCAGCTCTCCGAGCGGATCGCGTGGCAGGTGGAACGTCATTTCGGCCGCTACGGGAAGATCCGCGAGGCCGAGGGCGGCGAAAAGGTGTTCCTGACCGGCTACTCGAGCCCGCGCGGGCTGATCTCCTGGGTGCTGGGACTGGGTGCGAACGCGAGGCTGCTCGGCCCGGAGCAGCTCACCGCCGAGCTGGCGCGCAGGATCGATCTCCTTGAAGAGCACCACGGCGACTCGCCGCCGCAGCCCCCCCGCCGCAGCCCGGCCGCGCAGGCGCCCGCACCCGCGGCGCGGATCACGGGCTCGCGTTCGCGCGCGGCTCGCAGGGCCGAGGCGGCCGGCGGGGATGGCGGCGAGGGAGCCTCCGGGCGCCCTGACACCGCGATCCGCCCGGAGCGCTTCGCGCGCCTGGTGACGCTCGCGAGCATCCTGATCAAGGCCGGACGCGAAGGCGTGCCCGTGCGCATCGGCGAGGTCTGCGAGCGCCTGCAGCTCAGCGATGAGGAGCTGCGCGAGGACGTGAACGTCCTGAACGTCGTGAACTTCGGTGGGGGATCCTACGTCCTGTATGCCGAGTTCAACGACGAGAAGGGCGAGATCGAGGTCGACCCCGAGCCCTACAGCGACAACTTCGATCGCCCCGCGCGCCTGCTGCCGGTGGAGGCGAAGGCCCTGGTCGCGGCGATCGACCTCATCGGCGAGCACATCCCCGAGGGTTCGCTGACATCCGCCCGCACGAAGATCGTCGCCGCTCTCGGAGAGGACCCGATGGAGCAGGGCCTGCAGGTCGCCCCGACCTCCGGCGACGACTCGGACGTCGCGCGCATCGTCTCGAAGGCGATCGTGCAGCGCCGGATGATCGAGCTCGAGTACTACAAGGAGAACGAGGACGAGATCTCGCACCGCAGGGTCGAGCCGTATGCGCTCACCAACGGCCGCGAGGGATGGTATGTCGCATCGTTCGACCCGGACCGGGACGGGGTCCGCCACTTCCGGCTGGATCGCATCAAGAGCGCGTCGGTCACCGGCGAGAAGTTCGAGCCGCGCCCTGAGGTGGATCCCGCAGCCGAGGTGGACGGATGGCTGCGTACCGGCGAGGTGCCCGCCTCGCGCAAGGCGCGTGTGTGGGTGTCCCCGGAGCGCGCCCGCTGGGCTACGGAGGCCCGACGCGTCGTGGAGGAGTGGCCCGACGGCTCGGTTGTCGTGGAGCTGAGCTTCGCGGGCGTCGACTGGCTCGTCCGCGAGATCCTTCAGGAAGCCGGGGATGCCGCCGTGCTCGAGCCCGAGGACGCCAGGGAGGCGGTCCGCGCCGCACTGGCGCGTCTGCGCGAGGTGCAGGGAGCCCCCACGCCCGCGTGAGCAGGCGCGAGCTGATCCGGATGGACGAGCAGGAGTTCGCCGCCTTCCTCGCGGAGGAGCGGACGGTGACCTGTGCCACCGCCGGGCCCCGTGGGTGGCCGCACCTGATGCCCCTGTGGTACGTCCTGCGAGCGGCGCCCGACGGTGAGAGCGGGCCGCGCCTGTGGGCGTGGACGTACGCCGTCTCGCAGAAGGTTCGCAACCTCGAGCGCGACCCGCGGGCGACGCTCCAGGTCGAGGCGGGCGAGGAATATCAGCTCCTGCGCGGGGTCATGCTCGAGTGCGAGGTGATCATCCACCGCGAGCGCGAGGTCGTGGGCGCGCTCGGCCACGAGATCTTCGCCCGGTACGCCACCCCGCGCGGGCAGCCGCCGGTGGACGAGCTCCCCGCGGAGGTCTCCGACATGGTCGACAAGCAGGCCGCCAAGCGGGTCGCGCTGGAGTTCGTCGAGCAACGCCGGACATCATGGGACCACCGCAAGCTCGGCGGCGTCTACTGAGGCCCCCGGCTGCCGGGGGCGCGAGCCCGCGGCTGCCCGGGTAGGGTGACGGCACCATGGAGCCATTGAAGGGACTGATCCTCTCGGGCGGGAAGGGAACCCGCCTGCGCCCGATCACGCACACGAGCGCCAAGCAGCTCGTCCCGGTCGCGAACAAGCCCGTCCTGTTCTACGGGATCGAGGCGATGGCCGAGGCGGGCATCGAGCAGGTGGGGATCATCATCGCCCCGGAGACGGGCGGCGAGATCCGGCAGGCCGCAGGCGACGGATCACAGTTCGGCGTCCGCATCACCTACATCGTCCAGGACGAGCCGCTCGGCCTGGCCCATGCGGTGCTCACGGCCGAGTCGTTCCTCGCCGGCAGCCCGTTCGTGATGTACCTCGGCGACAACCTCCTGCAGGGAGGGATCGCGGACCTCGTGTCCGCGTTCCGCGAGCACGAGCCGGACGCGCTGATCCTCCTCACGAGGGTCCCGGATCCCGAGAACTACGGCGTCGCGGAGCTCGGGGCCGCCCAGGACGGCGAGATCGGCCCGATCGTGAGGCTCGTCGAGAAGCCGGCAGAGCCCGTCAGCGACCTTGCTCTCGTCGGCGTGTACATGTTCACCGCGTCGGTGCACGACGCGGCGCGCGCGATCGAGCCGTCACCGCGGGGAGAGCTCGAGATCACCGACGCGATCCAGCATCTGGTCGACAGCGGACGGCGTGTCGAGCCGCACATCGTCCGCGGATGGTGGAAGGACACCGGCCGCCTGGAGGACATGCTGGAGGCGAACCGCCTGATCCTGGACAACATCAGGGAGCGCGTGCAGGGAGAGCTGATCGACTCTCAGGTGGACGGCCGTGTGGTGATCGAGCCGGGTGCGCGGCTCGAGCGCACAGTGGTGCGGGGGCCGGCGATCATCGGGTCGGGCGCCCAGCTCACCGACTGCTACATAGGACCGTATACCGCCGTGGGGGAGCGCTGTGCGATCTCCGGCGCCGAGGTCGAGCATTCGATCCTGCTCGCGGGATGCACGATACGTGACCTCGACGGGCGTCTTGAGTCCTCGCTGCTCGGGCGCAACGTCACAGTCAAACGCGGTCACCTGCAGCCACGCGCATACCGCCTCATGGTCGGGGACAACTCGAGCATCTCGATCATTTGAGGGTGCTTCTGACAGGGGCGGCCGGGATGCTCGGCCTGGATGTTCTCCGCGCCGGTGCGAGGGCGGGACACGAGGTCGTGGGCCTTACGCGCGGCGAGCTCGACATCACCGAGCCGGCCGCCGTCCGCGACGCGATCGAGCGCGTGCAGCCCGACGCCGTCCTGAACTGCGCCGCGTGGACGGACGTGGACGGCGCGCAGACACACAGCGAGCAGGCCCATGCGATCAACGCCGGCGGCGCCGGCAACCTCGCGTCGGCGGCCGCAGACGCCGGCGTGCCGCTCCTGAGCGTCTCCACGGACTACGTGTTCGACGGAGTCCCGCCGCTGGACCCGCAGGGACACCGGCGGGCCTACCTGGAGTCCGACCCGACGGGCCCGCGGTCGGTCTACGGCGAGAGCAAGCTCGCGGGCGAGAAGCTCGTGCTCGGGGCCTCGCGGGAGCACACGGTCGTGCGCACCGCCTGGCTGTTCGGGACGGGAGGCCGCAACTTCGCGGACACGATGCTCCGGCTCGCCGGCGAACGGGACGCCGTGCAGGTTGTGAGTGACCAGGTCGGCTGCCCGACATGGACCGGACATCTCGCGCCGGCCCTTCTCGGCCTGCTCGAGCGGCGCGTCAGCGGCCTCGTTCACCTCGCCGGCGCGGGAAGGGTGTCATGGAACGGCTTCGCGGCCGAGATCTTCCGCCAGGCCGAGCTCGGCTGCGAGGTCCAGGATGCCACCAGCGAGGAGATGGCGCGCCCGGCGCCGCGGCCCGCATGGTCGGCGCTGGAGTCCGAGCGCGAGGACATCCTGCCGCTGCCGCCGTGGCAGGACGGGCTCGAAGGGTATCTCGCGGCGCGTGCTGGGATGATTCGCGCATGAGACTCCTCGTCTGCGGCGGTGCCGGGTTCATAGGGTCGACGTTCGTGCGCCGGCGCATCCGTGAGCACGGGGACACCGTCACGGTGCTCGACAAGCTCACATACGCCGGCCGCATGGAGAACTTCCACGACATCGCGGACGATCCGCTGTTCACGTTCGTGCGCGGAGCGATCGAGGGCCGCGGCGATGTCGCGGGCGCGATCGAGACGGCTCGCCCCGACGCGATCGTCAACTTCGCGGCCGAGACGCACGTCGACCGTTCCATCGCCGAGCCCGACGCGTTCGTCTCGACGCATGCGCTCGGCACGTATGTCCTGCTCGACGCCGCGCGCGAGCGGGAGCTCAGGTACGTGCAGGTCTCCACGGACGAGGTGTACGGCTCGATCGAGGTCGGCACCTTCACCGAGGAGAGCCCCCTGCAGCCCTCATCGCCCTACTCGGCGACGAAGGCCGGCGCCGACCTGCTGGTGCAGAGCTACTTCCACACGTACGGCCTGCCCGCCGTCATCTGCAGGGGCTCGAACAACTTCGGCCCGTACCAGTACCCGGAGAAGCTGATCCCGCTGATGATCCTGAACGCGCTCCACGGCGACCGCCTGCCCGTCTACGGCGACGGGATGCAGGTGCGCAACTGGATCCACTCCACGGACTTCGCGGACGCGATCGGCCATGTCCTCGAGCACGGTGTCCCCGGCGAGGTCTACAACGCGGGCGGCCCGGACGAGGAGGCCAACATGACGGTCGTGAACCGGATCGTCGAGCTCACGGGCGCGCAGCAGTCGCAGATCGAACATGTCACCGATCGCCCCGGCCACGACCGCCGCTACTCGCTCTCATCGGCGAAGGTCAGGGCGCTCGGCTGGGAGCCACGCGTGCGCTTCGATGAGGGTCTCGAGCAGACCGTCGCGTGGTACCGCGAGAACAGCTGGTGGTGGGAGCCGATTCGCTCCGGTGACTACCGCGAGTACTACCAGCGCCAGTACGGGCGCTCACTGCAGTCCTGAGATCCTCCAGGCGCCGCGCTCCTTCACGAGCATGACCGGCTGAAGGCTCTTCTTGCCTTCGTGGATCGCCTCGACGGTCGCCGTCGCGGTCGTGGGGCTCGTGATCTGGACTTTCTCGACGTTCGCTTCGAGGTTGTCGATCTCGGCGAGCTGCGTTTTGAACGCCTGTTCGCAGCCCTGCTGGCCGCCGAGGCTCTTGACGACGCTTTCCGCGAGCAGTTCGGAGCAGATCTTCTTCTGGTCGCTCGCGGTGGCATCGGACTGCAGGTTCGCGATCACCTGGGCCACTTCGTGCTCGGCTCCGGAGAAGGAGGACGTGGACACCGTGCTGGAGCAGCCGGCCAGCGCGACGGCGCACAGGGCCGGGCACATGAGCATCCAGGGGAGCTTGATGTGGGCTCGCATACCGGCGCCAGAGAGTACGCCACGGGCCGCCGGGCCGCGCCGACGGGTCATCCCCCGGAAACGGGACGGTCGGCGAAATGCTTGCTCAGCATGGTCTGCTGGCCCTGGTAGTTGGAGCCGATCTGGCTCCCGTACAGGACGTCCGGCTCCTGCGCCATCCGCTCGAACGCCAGCTTGCAGACGGGCTGGCGGTGCTCAACCATGAACGAGACGTCGCGGGCGCGGACCTCCAGCGCAGCCCTGCTTCCACCCGTTGCCCCGGCGGCGCAGCCGAAGCCCGGGTCGAAGAAACCGGCGTAGTGCGTGCGCAGCTCGCCCGCGGTCGGGTCGTACGCGAGCATCTCCGCGGCGTACTGCGGGGGGATCGCCACGCCCTCGGCCGACAGGAGCAGGTAGAAGACCTCCGGCTCGAGGACTATGCGGCCGCCGCTCTCGGGGTGCACCGGCTCCCAGAAATCCTGCCAGCGCAGCGCTCCCACCTTCGTGAGGTCGATCGGCAGGCTGTTCTTCTTCGCGCGGTAGCCGACGATGCTCTCCGCGGGACCCGACACATCGAGGCTCACGAACAGGCCGTCGCCGACGGAGAGCTCGCCCGGCGCCACAGGCTTCCCGTCGCGGTACAGCAGCGGGCAGCGGCCGTGCAGCGCGGTGAGCTCCTCGTCGCTCAGCCGTGCGTCACCTGACATCAGACGGACCTGGTTGAGCGCGAGCCCCGTCTTGACGCGGATCGCGAACGTCCGCGGCACAACCTCCAGGTAGAGCGCGCCGCGATATCCCGCGGCCACCTCGTCGAAGCGGTGGTTGCGGTCGGTCAGGACGCGCGTGAAGACGTCAAGGCGCCCTGTGGAGCTCTTCGGGTTGGCCTTCGCGCGTATGTCCGGCGGCAGCGCGAGCCCCTCTATCAGCGGCACGAGGTAGGGCCGGTCGCGCTCCAGCGTCACGCCGTCGCGCAGGTCGATCCTCTCGAACGCGATGTCCTGGACCTTCTCCTCGACGGTTGAGTCGCTGTCGGGGAGGAAGCTGCACCTGAGCGCCCACGCATGGTCGCCGAGACGCAGGTCGACGCTCGCGGGCTGAACCGACTCGGCCGGTATCCGCCAGTCACCCGCGGTGATCCAGTCCTGCGCGATCGCGGTCCGCAGCATCTGTGCGGGCAGCACGCCCGTGCTCTGGCCCGCGGGCACCGCGGAGGGCGGGACGGCGCCGGCCAGTGGCGTGGTGCTCACCTGAGTACTCGCTCGTGCATGAACCGAGAAGTGTATGAGCAGCGCGCGATAGCCTCGGATCATGCCCCTCTCGAGCTTCAGCCCCGCAGTGCGCGACTGGTTCGGGCGGGCATTCGAGGAGCCGACCGGCGCACAGGCTCTGGCTTGGCCCGCGATAGCCCGCGGCGAGAACGTGCTGCTGTCAGCGCCGACCGGGTCGGGGAAGACCCTCGCCGCATTCCTGTGGGCCCTGGACAGGCTCCTTCAGGAGGGTCCGGCCCCCGGCGGCGGCACCCGCGTCCTGTACGTGAGCCCGCTGAAGGCGCTCGCCTACGACATCGAGCGCAACCTGAGGGCGCCCCTGCGCGGCATCGGCGCATCCGCTGTCAGCGTCGGCATCCGCACGGGCGACACGCCGCAGCGCGAGCGCGCGGCGATGGCACGCAGGCCGCCGGACATCCTCATCACGACGCCCGAGTCCCTGTATCTCCTTCTCACCTCGCGCGCACGTGAGGCGCTCGGGAGCGTGGAGGCGGTGATCGTGGACGAGATCCATGCCGTGGCGCACTCCAAGCGGGGCTCGCACCTGGCCCTCACTCTCGAGCGCCTTCAGCAGCAGACGGTGCTTGCGGGCCGCGACGCCGAGATCCAGCGGATCGGGCTCAGTGCGACGCAGAGCCCGCTCGAGGAGATCGGACGCTTCCTGGTGGGCCCGACGCGCCAGGTGAAGATCATCGACGCCGGGGTGCGCAAGGAGCTCGACCTGAGGATCGAGGTCCCGGTCGAGTCGATGGCCGAGCCCGCGGACCCTGCAGCGGATCCGCTCGAGCCCCTGGCGGGAGGCGAGAGCACGCGCTCGTCGATCTGGCCGGCCATCTACCCGGAGCTGCTGGAGCTGGTGCGCGCCCACCGCTCGACGATCATCTTCGTGAACAACCGGCGTTCGGCGGAGCGCGTCGCGCTGCGCCTGAACGACCTCGCCGAACAGGAGATCGCGCGCGCCCACCACGGGTCGCTCGCGCGCGAGGAGCGCACGGTCGTCGAGGAGCTCCTGAAGGAGGGCCGGCTCCCGTGCCTGGTCGCCACCAGCTCACTGGAGCTCGGGATCGACATGGGGGCCGTCGACCTCGTCCTGCAGATCGAGTCGCCCGGCTCGGTGGCTCGCGGCCTGCAGCGGATCGGGCGAGCCGGGCACGGCGTGGGCGAGGTCAGCCGCGGCAGGATCTTCCCGAAGTTCCGCGGCGATCTCCTGGAGTGCGCGGTGGTGGTCCGGCGGATGCACGAAGGGCTGATCGAGCCCACCGTCGTACCGCGCAACGCGCTGGACGTCCTCGCCCAGCAGGTGGTGGCGATCGCCGTCTCGGCGGAGGATTCGGGCGCTCAGGACTCCGGCGGGCATCCCGCCGTGTCCGTCGACGAGCTGTACTCGCTGGTCACCCGCACACACTCCTATTCGGGCCTGTCGCGCGAGCTGCTCGAGAACGTGCTGGACATGCTCGACGGGCGCTATCCCTCGAAGGAGTTCGGCGATCTGCGCGCGAGGATCGTGTGGGACCGGATCGCGGGCACCATCAGCGCCCGCAAGGGCTCGCGGCAGCTCGCGGTCTCCAACGCCGGCACGATCCCGGACCGAGGCCTGTACGCCGTCACGCTGCCCGACGGCCGTCGTGTCGGCGAGCTCGACGAGGAGATGGTCTACGAGGCCCGCGCCGGGCAGGTCTTCCTGCTGGGGGCGTCGAGCTGGAGGATCGAGGAGATCGGCCGCGACCGCGTGATCGTCACCCCGGCACCCGGTGTGCCGGGCGCCGTGCCGTTCTGGAAGGGAGACACGATCGGGCGCCCGAAGGAGCTCGGTGCGGCCATCGGCGCGTTCAGCCGCTGGGCCGTCGAGCAGGACGCGGGCACCCTCGAGCGCGAGTACGACCTCGACGAGCGCGCGGCGCGCAACCTGCTGGAGTACCTGCGGGAGCAGCTCGCCGCGACGCGTGTGCTGCCCAGCGACCGTACGATCGTCGTCGAGCGCTTCCGCGACGAGATCGGCGACTGGCGCATGTGTGTCCTCTCGCCGTTCGGCGGCAGGGTCCACGCCGCGTGGGGGCTCGCACTGTCGGCGCGGATCCGGGAGCGCCTCGGCCTTGAGGCGGACGCGATCTGGTCTGACGACGGGATCGTCCTGCATCTGCCCGATCTCGACGCGGACGAGCTCGAGTCGCTGCCCTCGGCGGCGGACCTGGTGCTGCTCGACCCCGAGGAGGTGGAGCAGGAGATCACCGCCGAGCTCGGCGGATCCGCCCTGTTCGGCGCGCGCTTTCGGGAGAACGCCTCGCGTGCCCTGTTGATACCGCGGGCATATCCCGGCAGGCGCACGCCGCTGTGGCAGCAGCGACTGAAGGCCCAGAACCTGCTCGAGGTGGCCCGCCGCTACGCGGACTTCCCGATCATCCTCGAGACCTACCGCGAGTGCCTGCGCGACGTTCTCGACGTCTCGGGCCTTCAGGAGATCCTCCGCGGCCTTCACACCCGCGAGATATCACTCGTCGAGGTGGAGACGAGGACCGCCTCGCCCTTCGCCTCCTCGCTGCTGTTCGACTATGTCGCGACCTACATGTACGAGGGCGACACGCCCACCGCGGAGCGCCGCGCGGCGGCCCTGTCGCTCGACAGGGACCTCCTGCGCGAGCTGCTCGGGCAGGACGAGCTGCGCGAGCTGATCGACCCGGGTGCGCTCGCGCGCGTGGAGGACGACCTGCAGCATCGTTCGGAGATGACACGGGCGACGGGGCGCGACGCGCTGCACGAAGTCCTTCGCCGCGTCGGCGACCTCAACGACAGCGAGGCGGCCGAGCGCGTTTTCGCCGGCATCGATGCGCAGCTGCTGCTGCACGATCTCGAGCGCGAACGCAGGGCGATCAGGCTGCGTCTCGGGGGCGAGCAGCGATGGGTGGCAGCGGACGAGGCGGGGATGTATCGCGACGCGCTCGGCTCGGTCCCCCCGGGGGGCCTGCCGGAGTCGTTCCTGCAGGACGTCCCCGACGCTCTCGTGCAGCTCCTCGCGCGGTACGCGCGCACGCACGGCCCGTTCAGCACACAGGAGCTGCGCGACCGCTACCACGTGGATCCCGGCGCTGTCCTGCGTGAGCTCGAGCGCGCGGGCGACCTGGTGATCGGCGAGCTCAGGCCGGGGGGCAGCGAGCGGGACTGGTGCGACGTCGAGGTGCTCCGGCGTCTTCGGCGGGCGTCGCTTGCCGCGCTGCGCAAGGAGATCGAGCCCGCCGACCGGCGACGCCTCGCGGCCTTCCTGCCCTCCTGGCAGGGCGTGGACCGCCATCCACCCGCAGGCGCCGGTGTCGACCGCCTGCGTGAGGTCCTGGTTCCCCTGCAGGGACTTGCGCTCCCCGCCGAGGCGTGGGAGCGGGACGTGCTCCCACGGCGCACGGGTGCCTACTCGCAGACCTGGCTCGACGTGCTCTGTGCTTCGGGGGAGCTCATATGGGTGGGTGCGGGCCCGCTCGGGCGCTCGGGTCGCGTGGCGCTCTATTTCCGCGAGGACGCCGCCGCGATCGGCCCGCCGGCCGGGCCCGGACGCGAGGCGCCCGGCGGCCGCGAGCATGAGCTTCTGCGGTCCCGGCTGGCCGCGG
The DNA here is from genome assembly GCA_963740075.1 of uncultured Solirubrobacteraceae bacterium. Classification (GTDB taxonomy): domain Bacteria; phylum Actinomycetota; class Thermoleophilia; order Solirubrobacterales; family Solirubrobacteraceae; genus Palsa-744. Next base: position 548,467 of record CAVUCP010000002.1, read on the forward strand.
GGCCGGCGTTCTTCACCGACCTGCTGGGCGAGATCGATGCCCCAGCCGAGGCGCTGCGGGAGGCGCTCTGGGACCTCGTCTGGGCCGGGGAGGCGACCAACGACGCGTGGGCGCCGCTGCGCGCCCCGAGGCTGGCGCTGGCACGCGGAGAGCGCACGGGAGCCTCGCCCGCCCGCGGTCGCTCACGGTTCGCGGGCCGCAGGCGCTCCGGCGCCTCCTCACAGGTCCAGGGCCGCTGGTCACTGACGGCTCCCGTGTTCGACCTCGCCGCCCCGCCGGCGGAGAGCGCCCGCGAGCGCCGGCGCGCGCTCGCGGAGCTGCTGCTCGAGCGCTACGGGATCGTCACGCGCGAGCAGGTGCTCGCCGAGGGGATCAGGGGCGGTTTTGCGCTCCTGTACGACACGTTCTGCAACCTCGAGACGCTGGGGCTCTGCCGCCGCGGCTACTTCATCGAGGGCATGGGCGGAGCGCAGTTCGCGCTGCCCGGTGCTGTGGAGCGCCTTCGCGCGTCTCCCGGCGTCGAGGGCGGACAGGAGCCGGAGCGCGAGCGCACCCTGGTGCTCGCAGCGGTCGACCCGGCACAGCCCTACGGGGCGGCGCTCGCCTGGCCGCGCCGCGAGGCCGGGCAGAGCCGGCCGTCCCGTGTGGCGGGGGCATATCTCGCGCTCGTCGGCGACGAGCCGGCCGTCTACGTCGAGCGTGGAGGACGGGGTCTGATCACGCTCGCGACCGGCGCCCGCGACGCCGCGGAGGTGCACGCCGGGCTCGAGGCTCTCGCCCGCGCCGTGCGCGCCGGGCGCGTCCCCAAGCTGGCCCTCGAGCGCATAGACGGCGAGCCCGCGATCTCCTCGCCGCTGGCCGACGCGCTGATCGAGCTGGGCTTCGCGCAGGGTCCGCGGCGCCTGACGCTCACGGCGTGATGGCACGGGGGCCGATCCCGGCGTGCGGACTCTGCAATCGTGCGAGTCCATGACAGGCGATGCTAGGGCGCGGCCGCGCCGGGTGGGCCACAAGGGCGCAGCCCACATAGAGGTCGGTAACACGCTCGCGAGCTTCGACGCCGCGCTCGCCCACGGAGTGGACATGATCGAGCTCGACGTGCTCAGTGAGCACCGCGACGGCAGCGGACGGCTGCTGGTGGGGCACGACTACGAGGATCTCGCCGAGCGCGCGCCGCTCACATTCGAACAGGCACTGGAGCATCTCTCGGGCGACAGGTTCCAAGGGCTCGAGCTCGACGTGGACATCAAGATCCCAGGGTATGAGCTGCGGGTCCTCGACGCGCTTCGCGAGCGCGACCTCGTCCCACGCACCCTGATCAGCGGCATGTTCCCGGACGGCCTCGGGCTGATCCGCCGCGCCGAACCCGCGCTGCGGCTCGGATGGTCCGTTCCGCGCGTGCGCAGGGACTACACGACCGATGTGCTCACCGCGATCCCGGCCCTCGCGATCCTCACCGGCTACCGGGCGACGCTGCCCTCTCGCGCGCGGTCGGCGATCTCCTCAGGGCGCTTTGACGCGATCATGGCGCACTGGCGCGTGGTCACGCGGGGTCTCGTCCGGGCGGTTCACGAGGCGGGAGGAGAGCTCTACGTGTGGACGGTCGACGACGCGCGGATGATCACCAAGCTCAGCGACATGGCCGTCGACGGCATCATCACCAACGACCCGCGGCTGTTCAGCTGATCACGCAGCTCGCGGCGCTGTAGCCGGCGGGGTCGGCCCCGGCGAGGCTCTTGTGCCCCGCGGTGCTGACCCGCTCGGCCTGCTCGAGGATCGCCTTGCCGCGCCTCCACTGGTAGTCCACGACGCCGCGGAGCGTGACCGCGGGCTTGCCGGCGGCGGGCGCAACGAGCTGGAAGCTGCGCCCTCCCTGGCGGGCGTCGGCGGCTGCGCCGACGGCGACGTAGCTCGGGCTGGCGCCGGACAGGAGGTTCGCCCAATGGCCCGTGGCCGGATTGAGGTACTGAAGCCGGAAGCTCATGTACATACGGTCCTTCGCCTGTCCGTCGCCCGGCATCGCGCCACGGATCCCCACCGTGTCGCGCTGGTCTGCGGGGTTGCAGACGTCGACGGTGGCCCACAGTTCCCTCGAGGAGAGCAGCGGCGAGTACGTCGCTGGACGCGTCGATGTGGCGCCCGCGAAGGGCGCGATAAGGCTCGCCGCGACGCCCGCGAGGATGAGCGCGAGGAGCGGCAGTCTGATGCGGGAGATCACACGCTGAAGATACCGTCGCGGCTCCCCGTCGGGCGCCGGTTCCCCCACCGGTCTGCTCGTTGTGGTATTTCCTGCACGATGGGGACGGCGCGCTCATCGGAGGTCGTGGAACTGCTCGCTCGCGTTCCCGTCTTCTCGACGCTCGAGCGCGGGGACCTCGAAAGGATCGCGGAGGTCGCTGTCCCGCGCGCATTCGGCACCGGCGAGGTGGTGTTCCGCGAGGGGGACGCGAGCGACACGTGCTACGTGGTGCGCAACGGGCAGCGCGCGTGCGATCAGCGCTCACGCGGACGGGCGCACGATCACGCTCGCGACCTTCGGCCCGGGTGACATCTTCGGCGAGCTCGCGATGTTCGAGGACGAGCTGCGCTCGGCGACGGTCGAGGCGATCGCACCGACGAGCGTCGTCGGGGTCCTCGGGCCCGACATGCGGCGCCTGATGAGCGAACACCACCAGATCGCGATGCGCCTGGTGATCGCGCTGGGACGGCGTCTGCGGGAAACCAACGACAGGCTCTCGCGCCAGTCCTTCCAGACGGTGCAGAGCCGTGTCGCGCTCGCGCTCGGCGAACTCGTCAAGCAGGAGGTGGACGCGGGCGGCCCCTCATCGGACGTGCTTGTCAAGGCCACCCAGGCGGACCTCGCTCAGCTCGCGGGCTCCTCGCGCGAGTCCGCGAGCCGGTTCCTGGCGGTGCTCGAGCGCGCCGGCGTGATCTCCCAGGGCCGGGGTCGCCTGGTGGTGCACGACCCGCAGGCGCTGGAGCACTATGTCTTCTAAGCCGACCAGGTCGGGCCGGCGGCCGAGGCCCTCCCAGGCACGGGAGTTCTCCGCCGGCGGCGTGGTCGTCAGGGGCGGCGACATCGTCGCGATCGTGCCCACGCGCCGTGCCGCGGACGGATCGCGCGTGCTCGCCCTCCCGAAGGGGCACGTCGATCCCGGCGAGACGCCGATCGAGGCGGCGGTGCGAGAGGTGCGCGAGGAGACCGGGATAGTCGCGGAGCTCGTGTGCGAGCTCGGCGAGAGCCGGTACTGGTACAGGCGCGACGGGCGGACCATAGGCAAGGCCGTGACGTTCTTCCTGTTCAACTATCTCAGCGGCGACACGGCCGATCACGACGACGAGGTCGAGGAGGTCCGCTGGATCCCGCTGGCCGAGGCCGAGACGGCGCTCAGCCACGACGCCGAGCGGGAGATGGTCGCTCTCGCGGTGGCCTACCTGGACAAAGACCGATAGCCTGCGTGCGGGCCGCGACGGCCCGTCCAGCCCTGTCAACTCCTCCACCTTCAAGGACTCCCGCGATGCAGGTCCTCAACTTCTACTCAACGATCTTCGCCGACGAGCTCAAGCGCGGCCGCAAGACGGCGACGATCCGCCTCGGTGACAAGTCCGGCAAGTACCGCAAGAACCAGCTTGTCCTGGTCACGATCGGCTACCAGTACTCGCCACGCGAACGGATCTTCGACGCGGTGATCGACCAGGTCGAGGTGATGAAGCTCGCAGACCTCTCGCCGAGGGACATCAAGCACGACAACCCGGAGTTCCGCAGCCACGAGGAGCTCATCAAGTTCCTCGAACAGATCTACGGCCGCTCGGTGTCGATGGAGGACACGGTGACCGTCGTGCGCTTCTCGCAGATCCTCGAAAACCCCACCGGGATGACCGAGGCGATCAAGGGCTTCGGCGGAGCGCAGAACTAGCTCCTCGGGGCGCCGGCGGCTGAACGCCCGCGCCTGCCGGCAGGCCGGCCGCGACGGCAGACGCTGGCAGTCGCAGCGCCAGAGTGCCGGATTCGCTTGGCTTTTCGCCTGTTCTCCTATATATTGGGTCCCAAGTTGGCACTCTCGCACTGAGAGTGCCAAAAAGGGCGGCCCCCCGGCAGCTTTTCAGGAACCGGGGACGCGGGCCGCCGGTTGCATTCTCTAGATGGAGGTTCTTTGAACATGAAGCTCAAGCCCCTGGGCGATCGGCTCATCGTGCGGGCGATCGAGGAGGAGGAGACCACCGCTAGTGGCCTCGTCCTGCCCGACACCGCCAAGGAGAAGCCGCAGAAGGGCAAGGTCCTCGCCGTCGGTGACGGCAAGCTCGATGAGGACGGCAAGCGCATCCCGCTGGATGTCAAGGAGGGCGACGAGGTCCTCTACAGCAAGTACGGCGGGACCGAGATCAAGGTCGACGGGGAGGATCTGCTCGTGCTTCGCGAGTCCGATGTCCTCGCCCGCGTCGAGTCCTAAGGAGATCTGAGAACACATGGCTCACAAGCAACTGAAGTACGGATCAGAGGCCCGCGACGCGCTCCAGGGCGGCGTCGACGCGGTCGCCAACGCGGTCAAGGTCACGCTCGGCCCGAAGGGCCGCTACGTCGTGCTCGACAAGAAGTTCGGCGCACCGACGATCACCAACGACGGTGTCACCATCGCCCGTGAGATCGAGGTCGAGGACGTCTTCGAGAACCAGGGCGCCCAGCTCGTGCGCGAGGTCGCGACAGCGACCAACGACGTCGCCGGCGACGGCACCACGACGGCGACCGTGCTCGCCCAGGCGATCGTTCGCCAGGGACTGAAGAACGTCGCGGCCGGCGCCAACCCGCTGGCTCTCAAGCGCGGCATCGAGAAAGCCGTCGACGAGGTCGTCAAGAACATCGCCTCGCAGTCGAAGGAGGTCTCCGGCAAGGACCAGATCGCCCGTGTGGCGACGATCTCCGCCGGCGACGAGGAGATCGGCGACGTCATCGCCGACGCGATCGAGAAGGTCGGCAAGGACGGCGTCGTGAACGTCGAGGAGGGCCAGACGTTCGGCATGGACCTCGAGTTCACCGAGGGCATGCAGTTCGACAAGGGCTACATCTCGCCGTACATGGTCACCGACCAGGACCGTATGGAGGCAACCCTCGAGGACCCCTACATCCTGATCGCCAACCAGAAGATCGGTTCCGTGCGCGACGTGCTCCCGGTGCTCGAGGCAGTGATCCAGAGCGGCAAGCCGCTGCTGATCATCGCCGAGGACGTCGAGGGCGAGTCGCTCGCGACGCTTGTCGTCAACAAGCTCCGCGGCACGTTCACCGGGGTGGCCGTCAAGGCCCCCGGGTTCGGCGACCGCCGCAAGCGGATGCTCGAGGACATCGCGATCCTGACCAACGCCGAGGTGATCACCGAGGAGATGGGCCTGAAGCTGGAGAACACACAGGTCTCCCAGCTCGGGCGCGCCCGCCGTGTGGTCGTCGCGAAGGACACGACGACGATCGTCGACGGCGCAGGTGACGCAGCCGCGATCAAGGGCCGGATCAACCAGATCAAAGCCGAGATCGACAACACCGACTCGGACTTCGACCGCGAGAAGCTCCAGGAGCGCCTGGCAAAGCTCTCCGGCGGGGTCGCCGTCGTGAAGGTCGGCGCGGCCACCGAGACGGAGATGAAGGAGAAGAAGCACCGCGTCGAGGACGCGCTGCAGGCAACGAGGGCTGCGCTCGAGGAGGGCATCGTGCCCGGCGGTGGCGTCGCGCTGCTGCAGGCATCCTCTGCCGTCAAGATCGCCGAGGACGGCGACCCGGACGAGCGGACCGGTGCACGCATCGTGCTGCGCGCACTCGAGGAGCCGCTGCGTCAGCTCTCCGAGAACGCCGGGCTCGAGGGCTCGGTCGTCGTCAACGACGTCCGCAAAGCCAAGAAAGGCCAGGGCCTGAACGCCGCGTCGAACGAGATCGTCGATCTCGTCGCCGAGGGCATCATCGACCCTGCGATGGTCACGCGCTCGGCGCTGCAGAACGCGGCGTCGATCGCGAAGAACATCCTCACCACCGAGGCGATCGTCGCCGAGGTGCCGGAGGAGAACGGAGCAGGTGGCGGCGGTGGCATGCCCGACATGAGCGGGATGATGTAGCCACGGCAACCGTTTGCCGATGATTTCAGTGAGGGCCCGGCAGGATGCCGGGCCCTCGCTGCGTTAACGCCCGGTGCCGCGGCGCATCGCCACACGCGGCTCGTCGCCCGGGATGGTCCTGCGCTCCCGTGCGACGAGCGCCGCCAGCTGACTTCCGTGGGCCGACGGCTCGACCGCGACGAAGCCCAGGCGCCGGTAGTAGGGAGCGTTCCAGGGCACCTCGAGAAAGGTCGTGAGCGTCACGAACGCCAGCCCTTCGGCGCCCGCGATCCGGACGAGGTGCTCGATCAGGGCGCCGCCGATCCCGCGGCGGGCGGCCGCAGGGTCCACGCTCACCTCCTCGATGTGCGCGCAGCCGTCGACGATCGAGCTGAGCAGGAACGCGAGCGGTCGATCGAGCTCGTCGGCGGCGACATGGGAGCGGCCCGCCGCGCACAGCTCCGCGAGCTCGTCCATCGAGACGACCGGCATGCCCGCCACCGCGGTCATGCCGATCTGTGCGAAGGCGACGCCCGCCTCGCGCTCGATACAGCGGACGGCGCGCGAGTCCGCCGGCCCGAGCGGCCGCATGCGCACACCGCGCAGCCGACCGGCCGCCGGGGCCGGTGGGCCCTGCGGCCCTACTGGACCTCGTCGATCGATCGGGGGCCCGCCCCGACGTACTTGGCGGTCGGGCGGATCAGCTTGCCCTCCCGCTTCTGCTCCATGATGTGGGCCGACCAGCCCGCGACTCGCGCACACGTGAACATCGGCGTGAACAGGTCCGGCGGCACTTCCGCGAGGTCGAGGATGACCGCGGACCAGAACTCGACATTGGTCGCGAGCACGCGGTCCGGTCGCCGGGCCTGCAGCTCCGCCAGAGCGGCCTTCTCGAGCGCCTCGGCGGCCTCGAAACGAGGCGATCCGAGCTCGCGGCTCGTCTCCCTGAGCACCCGCGCGCGGGGGTCTTCGGCACGGTAGATGCGATGGCCGAAGCCCATCAGGCGGTCGCCGCGGTCCAGCGCGTCGGACACCCAGCGCTCAGCGTCACCCGTCTCTTCGACTTCCTCGAGCATCTTCAGCACACGCGAGGGGGCACCGCCGTGCAGCGGGCCCGAGAGGGCGCCGACGGCCGCGGACAGCGCGGCGGCGACGTCCGCGCCGGTCGAGGCGACCACCCGCGCGGTGAACGTCGAGGCGTTCATGCCGTGCTCGGCCGCGGAGATCCAATATGCGTCGATCGCCTTGACGTGGTCGGGGTTGGCCTCACCGCGCCAGCGCATCAGGAAGCGCTCGGGGATCGTCCTGCCCTGGTCGATCTCCGACTGGGGCACCGGCGGCTGGCCGGCGTCGCGCGCGGACTGGGCGACGAACGAGAGCGCCATCACCGACGCGCGCGCGAGGTTGTCGCGCGCCTCCTCGTCGCTGATGTCGATCAGCTGGCCGAAGCCCCACTCGGGCGCGAGCATCGCGAGAGCCGACTGGACGTCGACGCGGTGGTCGCCCGAGCGAACCGTCAGCGCGTGCGGTTCGGCGGGCGGGAGGCCCGGTTTCAGGTTGCCGTCGACGAGCAGGCCCCAGACCTGCTCGTAGGGGACCACCCCGACAAGGTCTTCGATGTCGACGCCGCGGTAGCGCAGCGCACCGCCCTCTTTGTCGGGCTCGGCGATCTCCGTGGCGAAGGCGACGACGCCCTCGAGTCCCGACTGGACCTCTGGTCTGACTGGACCGCGCTCATGGCACTCGCTTTCTGAGCTTGATGCTTGACGGGGTGGGCTGCCTTGTGGGCAGGCCCATATCGTCGCAGGATTGCCCGCGCGAGTAAGCTGGGGCCGCCGGGCGCCCCCCGGCCCCAGCAGACGCCCAAGGAGGAGCGGTGCCCGACAGCGATCTGATGTTCCGCCCAGCCACCGAGCTCGCCGAGATGGTGCGCTCGGGCGAGGTCTCCTCTCGCGAACTCGTCGAGAGCTCGCTGGAGCGGATCGAGGAGCTCAACCCTGCCGCTGAACGCGTTCGTCGAGGTCGACGCCGAGGGCGCGCTGAGCGCCGCGGACAGCGTCCGGGCGGGCGACGAGCGCCCGTTCGCGGGCGTGCCGGTCGCGATCAAGAACAACCGCCCTGTCAGGGGGCTGCGGCTCACGTACGGCTGCGCGCTGATGCACGACTTCGTGAGCGAGTACGACCACAACGTGACGCGGCGCCTGCGCGAGGCGGGCTTCGTCATCGTCGGCACCACGACGCTGCCGGAGTACGGGATCCTGCCGACCAGCGAGGCGCGCGTGTTCGGTCCCACCCGCAACCCCTGGGACCTCGAGCGCACGCCCGGCGGATCCTCCGGCGGCGCCGCGGCGGCGGTCGCATGCGGGATGGTGCCCGTGGCGCACGGCAACGACGGCGGCGGCTCGATGCGGATACCCGCCGCGTGCTGCGGGCTCGTCGGGCTCAAGCCCGCGCGCGGGCGGATCTCCCCGGCGCCGGAGCTCGGCGACTCTCCGCTGGGGATCGACGGCATGCTGACCCGCACCGTTGCCGACACGGCCGCGATCCTGGATGTCCTCGCGGGCTACGAGCCCGGCGACGCGACGTGGGCGCCCGCCCCGCGGAGCCGTTCGCCGCGGCGGCCCAGCGCGAGCCGGGCCGCCTGCGGATAGCCGCGACGGTCACGCCCGCCGATAGCGGCGGCCGAGGTCGATCCGGTCTGCGCGGCGCGCCGTCGACGACGCTGCGGAGCTGCTGCGCTCGCTCGGCCACGAGGTCGTCGAGCTCGTGGACCCGCCGTGGCAGGAGAGCGGACTCGGCGAGCTGTTCGGCGCGGTGTTCTCCAGCCAGGTCGCGCTCTCGATCGCCTACTCCGGGCGCGTCGCCGGCCGCGAGCCGACCAGCCGAGGACATGGAGCCGATGAGCTGGGCGATCTACTCGATGGTGCGCGGGCTCGGTGCCGTCGAGAGCCTCGCCGCCACGGTTGCAGCTGCAGGCCTTCGCCCGCCGGCTGGTGGCGTTCCTGGCCCCGTTCGACGTGCTGCTGACGCCGGCGCTCGCGGAGCGGCCGCTGCCGCTCGGCACGCTCGACACCGCCGCGCCCGACCCGATGGCGACGTTCACACGCTCCGGGACTGTTCACGCCGTTCACGCCGGTCGTCAACGCCACGGGCCAGCCGGCGGTATCGGTGCCGCTCTACCAGGGCGGGACGGGCTGCCGCTCGGCGTCCAGCTGGTCGGGCGCCCCGCCGGCGAGGGCGCCGCTGCTGGCGCTCGCGGCGCAGCTCGAGACGGCGCTCCCGTGGGCGCAGCGCATCCCGGACTTCGCGCGCCGCGGGTAGGCGCCGCGAGGCGCTCAGCCGCCGCCGAGGACCGCGGCCAGGCGCTGCGGGCTGACGCCGAGGGCCTGGGCGTCGGCGGCTCCTCTGGCTGAGGTCATCGCGACCTCCATCAGCTCCGCCTCGTCCCAGGTCGCGAACGCGCGTCCTGCGACGCCGGCCTCGAGCAGCCGCAGAGAGCGCGAGACGAGCGGCGTCGGGACATGGACGAGGGGCCGGCGCCGGTGCAGCGAGCGCAGCACCGTGCGCACGATGTCATCGTGGCTCAGCGTCTCGGGGCCGGCGAGCTCGTGGCGCTCGGAGGCGGCGCCTGCCGGAGCTGCGCAGCGCCGCGATCACGCAGTCGGCGACGTCCTCGGCCCAGATCGGCTGGTAGAGGGCCCGCCCGCGGCCCGAGACCGGCATCACGCGGCAGCAGCGACAGCCGCTCGAGCAGCGTCAGCCAGGGGTCGCCGGGCGCGTAGATGATCGACGGCGCGAACACGATGGTGTGCAGGTCGGCCGCCCGCACCGCCTGCTCCGCGAGCGCCTTCGCGCGCAGCAGGCGCGTGCGGTGGTGGGTGGAGGCGCCGAGCGCCGAGAAGAAGATGAAGCGCTCCACGCCCTGGCGCTGGGCGGCCTCGACCATGCGCCAGGTCGCGATCCCGTTGAGCTCCTCGATCGAGCCGCGCGGCTGGTCGCGGATCGAGGCGGCGAGGTGCACGACGGTGTCCACGCCGCGCATCGCGTTGCGGAACGAGGGCGGATCGGTGAGGTCGCCGAGCGCGATCTGGACGCGCACGCGCTGGGCTCCGAGCCCCTTCGGGTCGCGCACGAGGCAGCGAACCTGTGATGCCTTCGGCGAGCAGGCGCCGCAGCAGCGCGGAGCCGACCAGGCCGGTCGCGCCGGTAAGAAGGAGCATGCTTCGTACAATATGCCCCTCCCCGCCCGAATTCCCCCGCAAACGAACTCAAGAAAGAAGCAAATGGCCTACGTGATCGCCGAGCCGTGCATCGGCACCAAGGACAACTCCTGTGTCGAGGTGTGCCCGGTGGACTGCATCCACCCGACGCCCGACGAGCCCGGCTACGACGCGGCCGAGATGCTCTACATCGACCCCGAGGAGTGCATCGACTGCGACGCGTGCGTCGAGGCCTGCCCGGTCGACGCCTGCTTCGCCGAGGACCAGCTCCCCGACGAGTGGCAGAAGTTCACGCAGATCAACGCCGACTACTTCGCCAGCGGGCCGCTAGAGCGGCTGCGGCGCGGCGCGCGGTTGCGCGCCCCGCGCCGGCGCCGTCAATGCGCCGGGACGGGCGCCGCGGGCAACGTGCCCGGTATTCGTGGTGCAGCACGTCGAAGACCGGCAGGTCCGGGATCGCCTCGCCGCAGGAGCCTGCGCAGCTTCGCCTGAGTCGAGGGTGTGGGACTGCGGCGCCACCGGGTTGACGGTCAGCGCGAGCAGGGCGATCGGCGGCGATCGTGACGATGTCGACGCCCGTGGGCGGCATACCAGCCGAGGTCGCGGCCGGACAGGAACACCTGCGTCGGGTCGCGCGACGACGACGGTCAGCTGCCGGCGCGCCTGGCGCGCCGCCACGGCGAGCTCGCCCAGGAAGGCCTCCGGCAGCGCGCCGGGGACGATCAGCCAGCGCGCCGCGGGTTCGCCTCGAGCAGCTCCCGGATCCGCTGCGCGTCCGCGCTCAGGGCGAAGCGCTGCGGGGAGCTCGCTCGCTGCCAGCTCGCTGGACGAGCAGCGCAGCCTCGCGTGCGGCCGGCTCGTGGGCGCTCAGCCAGCCGGCGAGCGGGAGAGTCCCGCGCGGGCGTCGGCAGGCGCACCAGCTCGACCGCGCGCCGCGTGAGCTGGACCACGTCCTCGATGTGCGTCGCCGAGCACGGCGCCGGTGGACATCACGAGCCCGTCCGCGACATCGGGGCGCGAGGCCGCGCGGCGGTCGATCGCGCCGTCGATCAGCACCTGCTCGGCGCCGTGCGCGAGCATCGCGTCGGCTGACCTCGCGCACCTGCTCGGCGGCGCTCGGGCCGGCGACTTCGACGGCGCCGGCGCCCTTCAGCCGGACGATCAGCACGCGGCCGAGGGGAGTGCGGATATCCGTCTCCTCGAGCAGCTCGAACGGCAGGCCGCTCGCGCTCAACAGGCTGTCGGTGCTCGCGAGCAGGCTCTGGGCGGGCAGGCGCACGCGGGGCTTGTCGATGCGGAAGTCGATCACGTCGTGCTCCTCGCCGTCGCGCCCGACCGAAGTGACGCCGACTCGGCGCCCGGCCCGCTGCAGCTCCCGCAGCAGCGCCGCGAGCGCCTCCGTCTTGCCCGTGTTCTTGGCCAGTCCCACGAGAGCCAGGCGCTGGTGCCGGGGCCGTGAGATCGCTGAGCACGCGTCTCAGCCGTTCGCGGAGACGCGTGCTGCGAGCTCGCGCACGACGAAGGTCGCCAGGTGGTTCGGGTAGGTGCCCTTCGAGAAGCCGGCGTCGTAGCCGAGCTCCTTCGCGAGCTCGTTCGTGACCCTGGGCCCGCCGCATGCCAGGATGATCTTCCCGCGCAGCCCCTCGGCCTCGACCATCTCCACGAGCTCGGTGAGGTTGTGGACATGCAGGTTCTGCTGTGTGACCGTCTGGGAGACGAGGATCGCGTCGGCGCCGACCTCGATCGCCTTCGCAAGGAGCACGCTGTTCGGGACCTGGCTGCCGAGGTTGTAGGCCTGAAAGCAGCCGTAGCCCTCCAGGCCCTTGTGGCTGTGGTAGCCCTTGAGGTTGAGCATCGCGTCGATTCCCACGCTGTGGGTGTCCGATCCGGTGCTCGCACCGACGACGACTATCCGCCGCCCGAGGTGCTCCTCGGCGAAGCGTTCGACCTCGTCCTCGCTCATGTACTGGATGTCGAAACCCTCGCCCTGAAGCCCCTCGTAGTCGACGGTCGCCGCGCAGCGCCCGTACATCACGAAGTACGTGTAGCCCTCGGTTATCTCCTCGTAGTGGACGACCTCCGGCTCCTCGAAGCCCATCTTGCCCGCGAGCTCCAGAGCGGCACGCCGCGCGGCGAGCGAGTAGGGGACCGGCAGGGTGAAGCTCATCTGCACGAGCCCGTCGTCGAGGTGGTCGGCGTAGGGACGCACCGCCGAGAAGTCGATCTCCCTGATCTCCCTAGACATAGCTCGGGGCCTGCATCAGGTCGGTGACGCGGGTTGATGTAGCCGGCCGCGGTTCGCACGATGCCCTCGATGCCGCGGCCGTCGTCGATGGAGCGGCTGACGTCCCCGAACGTGGCCTGGTCGATCGCCTCCAGCAGGCCGGTGGACGCGATCCGCTCGAGCAGGTCGTGGGCGCCGGCGAGCACCTCCTGCGCACGGGTCTGGATGATTCCTCCGCTGCGGAACTCGATCTCCTCTCCGAGATCCCGCGCGGCGTTGAACACATAGTCGACGTTCTGCAGGCCCAGGACCCTGTCGTGGACGTGAGGCGTGAAGATGCCCTCGGTGGGCACGCCGGTCGTCTGGATTCCCTGGCTGGTCGCGATCGTGACGAGGTTGAAGAGCGCGTCCGCTGCGTGCGTCCTGAAGAGGTTGCCGTCCATGTGCCGCGTCGGAGGCATGTACTTGACCGGGCAGTCCGGGAAGAGCTCGCGTGTCAGCTGTGCCTGCGCCCACTCCAGCAGCAGGCCGTTCGTGACCGGGACGTCTATCTCGAATGCGTCGCCGAGCCCGATCTGGGCGTCGGGAACCCCCGACGAGCGGGCGAGCTCGTGGTTGATGAACTGCGACGCCGTCACCGACGGCGCGGCCTCGATGGCGTCGGCGGTGCGCAGGTAGTTGTCCTCGCCGGTGTTGATCACGACGCCGAAGAAGCCGTTGACCATCCGCGAGACGCGCTGGTCGATGAGGCCGCGCACGACGTTGATGTCGCGGTAGAGGATGCCGTAGAGGGCGTCGTTGACCATGTTGTCAAAGCCCTCCCATGCACCCATCGCGGCGATCTCGGGCATGCACAGCCCCGAGCAGAAGCTCGAAAGGCGCACGTATCTGCCGTGTTCCTGGGACCACTCGTCCATCGCCTCGCGCATGATGCGGAAGTTCGCCTGTGTCGCGAACGTGCCGCCGTAGCCCTCGGTCGTGGGCCCGTAGGGCACGTAGTCGAGCAGGCTCTGCGCGGTCGAGCGGATCACGGCGATGATGTCGCCGCCCGCATGGGCGACCGCCCTTGCGTGGACCACGTCCTCGTAGACGTTGCCCGTCGCGGTCAGAACGTAGCGCAGCGGAGCCGCGCCGGAGCCGAGCTCGTCGCGGCGTTCGCGGCGCTCCTCAAAGCGCCGTGAGATCTCGCCGAGGCGGGCGCTGCACTCCTCGGTGACGCGCTCGCGGATCGCCGCCGCGGGTGCCTGCTCGAGCGCCATCAGATCGAGCTCGCCCGCGCTCACGGCCTGCGCGATCTCCTGGGGCGAGCGTCCTGTCTGGATCATCGCGTTGCCGAGCCAGTACGCGATGCCGCGCTCGAGCGCTCCGGCGGCGTGCACGTGGTCGACGAGCACGTTCGGCAGCGGCGCTTCCAGCGCGTCGGCGCCGTCCACGCCGAGCAGCCTCGTGACCGTTCGCTCCACCGAGACCGACGTGTGTCCGGCGATGCGCTCGGAGACCTGGTCGGCGATCTGCCTCGCCGCCTGCCGGCACTCCGCGATCACGGCCGGGTCCAGGCCGAGCTTGGAGCTCATCGCAGGTCCCTCACGATCGGGAAGGGGATGACCTCACGCAGCGTGTCGCGTTCGGTGAGGATCATCACCAGGCGGTCGACGCCCATTCCGCCGCCCGCGGTCGGGGAGTACCCGTACTCGATCGCGCGTGCGTACTCCTCGTCGTTGGGATGGGGCACATCGGCGTCGTCGATCAGGCGCCGCTTGCGCTGGTCCACGAAGCGCTGCCACTGGTCGACAGGGTCGTTCAGCTCGGTGTCGCCGCTCACGAGCTCGATGCCGCCGATGACGGCGTCGAAATGCTCACCCAACTCGGGGTGCACCGAGTGGCGCTTGGTGATCGGGAACGGCTCCAGGGGGAAGTCGAACACGTGGGTCGGCTGGTTGATGTTCGGCTCGATCAGCGTCGAGTAGATGTCCGCCACCACCTCCGCCCAGGTCGCGTCCGGGTCCACGGGCTCGGGGAGCGCCTGCGCGAGCTCGTCCCGCGAGGACTCCATGAAGTCCAGCCCGGTCGCCTCGAGGATCGCCTCCCTCATGGTGATCCGCTTCCACGGCTTGGCGAGGTCGATCTCTTCGCCGTTCCTTTTGATCACGGTCCTTCCGAGTGCGCGCTGGGCGACGTCCCTGAACATCTCTTCCGTGGCGGTCGCGACGTCGTTGTAGTCGGCGTAGGCCATCATGAACTCGATGATCGTGAACTCTGGGCTGTGCTTGGGCGAGATGCCCTCGTTGCGGAACACCTTGCCCATGTCGTAGACGTTCTCGAGCCCGCCCACGATGCAGCGGTTCAGGAAGAGCTCGACGGAGATGCGCAGATACAGGTCTCGGTCGAGCGCGTTGTGGTGGGTGGTGAACGGCCGGGAGCCGGCGCCGCCGGCGAGTGACTGGAGAGCCGGTGTTTCAACCTCGACGAAGTTGCGTTCATTCAGCCACTCGCGGATCGCCGCGATGATCCTCGCGCGGGTTACGAACAGATCGCGTGTCTCCTCGTTGGCGATCAGGTCGAGCTCGCGATAGCGGTAGCGGGTCCCGGTGTCACCGAGGCCGTGGTGCTTGTCCGGCGGCGGGCGCAGCGCCTTCGTCAGCAGGGTGCACTCGAGCACCGCGAGCGCGAGCTGTCCGCGCTGGGTTACGTAGACGCTCCCGAGGATCGTGACGATGTCGCCGATGTCCAGGCCGAGGATGTGGTTGAAGTCCTCCTCCCGCATCGCGTCGTAGCGCACCACGACCTGGATCGTCCCGGACAGGTCGCGCACATCCAGGAACGCGGTCTTGCCGTGTCCGCGTCTTGAGATCAGACGACCGGCGATGCGGTAGGTGTGATCGGGGTGCTCGCCGGGCTCGAGGGTCGACGGGTCATGTGCCGCGATCACGTCCTTGATCAGCGTCCGGTCGGGGAGGCTGACCGGCGGGTATGGGTCGATCCCGTCGGCTCGCAGGCGTTCCATCTTCGCTCTGCGTTCGTCGAATTCGACTGCGCCGTTCTGCGCCTCGGGGGCCTGCTCGTCGCTCTGCTCCTTCAGGTCCTGCTCGTCCTTAAGTGACATTCTGAAACGATCCTCCCAGCTGGGTCGCGCTTGTCAAGCACCGTATACGCGGGACGCGGGGCGCGTCCTGCCCGCCGCGGGCGATCGCCCGCGTGTGGGTCGGGGCATGTCGCGTGGCGGGATGGCCCGCGCTTCAGGCCATCGGGAGCGACATGCCCACGGGTTTCAGGTTCTCCGCGGGAGGGCCGGCCGTGGGAGCCACCTCCACGAGGGGCAGAACCGGCAGGGGCATCGGGGCCATCGCGATCAGGCCTCGGGCGACCTGGCGGATCGCCTGCGATGCAGGGTCGTCGGGGTTCTCGATCACGAGCGGCAGGCCGCTGTCGGACTGCTCTCTGAGAGGCATCGTGAGCGGCACCTTGCCGAGCAGCGGGACGTCGAGCTCGTCGGCCAGGTCCTGCCCGCCGCCCTCTCCGAAGATGGTGAAACGCTCGCCCGAGGGGGTCGTGAAGCTCGACATGTTCTCGATCACGCCGCCGATCTCGAGGTCGACCTTGTGTGCCATCTGGGCTGAGCGGCGTGCGACCTTCTGAGCCGTCGGCTGCGGCGTGGTGACGATCACGAACTGCGCCTGCGGCAGCAGCTGGGCGAGCGTCATCGACACGTCGCCGGTGCCGGGGGGCAGGTCGACGAGGAGGTAGTCGAGCGCTCCCCATTCGACGTCCTGAAGGAACTGGGTCAGAGCCTTGTGGAGCATCGGGCCGCGCCAGACGACGGCGCTGTCTTCGTCCACGAAGAACCCGATCGACATTACCTTCACCCCGTGGGCGACGAGCGGGATGATCTTCCGCTCCCCCGAGACGTCGGGGCGGGTGGCGCCGAGCCCGTACATGCGCGGGATCGAGTATCCCCACACGTCGGCGTCGAGCACGCCCACGCGCTTGCCTTCCGCCGCGAGCGCGGCTGCGAGGTTCGCGGTCATCGTCGACTTGCCGACGCCGCCCTTGCCCGAGCCGATGCACAGGACGTTCGCGACCTGGGCGAGCGAGCCGGCGGGGAGGCTTCCGCGGCCGAGCTTCTGCTGGAGGCCCGCCTTCTGCTCGTCCGTGAGCACGTCGAAGTAGACGTTCACGTGGGTGACGCCCTCGAGCGCGGAGACGGCGCTCGCCACGGAGGTCTGGAAGTGCCCCTTGATGGGGCAGCCGGGCGTCGTCAGAGAAACGGTGACATCGACCACGCCGTTGGCGCTGAGGTCGATGGAACGCACCATGTCGAGCTCGACGATCGAGCGGTGCAGCTCAGGGTCGATGACGACCTCGAGCGCCCTGAGGATCTGGTCCTTGTCGGCCACGGCCCCCATTGTGCCAAACCCGCGGGTGCATGCCCGCACACCCATGCCGACGGGCCGTTAAAGTGACCCGCGGGCGGTGGGGGCCGCCCGCGGGTCGAGGGAGGAGAGGGTGCTACTACTGCCGGCGGGATATGAGGCCGGCAGACTTTCCCGCTGTCCGGTCCCTCTCCAGGTCCGGGCGGGTGAAGTTGTTGACTAGACCAGCGTGAGGATGCGCTCCTGCACCCGGTTCGCGAGCTCTGGGACCTTGCCGGCGATCTCGGTGCCGTTCTTGGCGATCGCCTCGCGGCGCTCGTCGAGGTCGCTGACGGTGCTCTCGATCGTGCGGCGGCGCTGACGCAGTTCACGCTCGACGCGGACGCGTGCTTTGCGGACCTCACGCTCGAGGCGGTTGCGGGCCGTGGCGCCGCGACGCTCGAATTTGCGCAGCTGAGCCTGGGTCTTCGTGGTCGACGAGTAGGTCGACAGCGTGTCGCTGACGGTCGAGGCGACCCTTTCGCGTGCGATCAGCGCGGCTCCGACCGGGATCAGGACGGCGCGCTCGGCGTACTCTCCCACGGCGCCTGCCGTGTCGCGGGTCGCGCTCTGCGCCTGCTGGAACGTCGAGGAGGCCTGGTGGTTGGTGCGGGAGCTCGTGGTGCGGGCCTGCGTCGCTTTGGCCTGCGGCCTTTTAGCCTGAGTGCGGCCGGCTTTGGCGGCTGCCGGTTTGGCGGCGCCTGCTTTCGCGCGGGCTTTAGTCGCTTTGGGGGCTTTGGTGTTTGCCGTGGGCATTTGAAGTCTCGTCTTTCTTCCCCGCCGGTTGCGGGGAGCGGGTGGCTTGGGATCTTTGGGAGGCCAGGCGCTGGAACTCAACACCCGAACACCTGTTTGTAACCCGCTGGGAGAAGATCGTTACACCGTGATCCTACCATCCCGTGAAAAGCCTGTAACCACGTGGCTTGTCGACCGCTGAGCTTGTAACAAGCGGAACGCGCGTTCGGACGACAGATCTGGCGCGGGCACTGGAGTCTACACGTACAGACGAACATATGTTCGTCCTTTCGCGGTGACTCCCTCCGTCGAGGAGATTCTTTGCTACGCCGCGATGCGGGCGAGCCAGAGGGCCGGGAGCTCGAGCTCGGCGGCGCTGGGAAGGGACTCGGGTCCGCGCCATGCGAGCGCCAGCGTCTCGGAGCCGCCCTCACGGACTATCTCATCGCAGAAGCGCCGGCCCACCTCGTACTGGCGCATCTTCATCTCAAGGCCCATCAGACGCTCGAGGACCTTCCACGGCAGGCCTTTCTGCGAGCGCCGGCGGTTCATCGCCGTGCGCAGGACCGGCAGCGACGGCAGGACCTCCTCGCCGACGGCGTCCATCACGTGCTCGGCGTGCCCCTCGATGAGCGACATCGCGGACTGCATGCGCTCGACGAGGGACCAGCGGTCCTCACCGAGCGTGAGCCGCAGCAGCTGTCCGCCCCCTGCGCGTGCGGCCATCTCCCGCAGCTCCGACAGGTCGGGCAGTTTCGGCAGTTTCGGCATGCGCAGGCCCTGCTGGGGCCGGGATCCCATCGAGACCTGCATGCCATCGATCAGCTCCTTGATCATCCCGCCGAGGTGTTCGCGCAGCCACGGGGCGCCCGTGAACTGCACCGCGTGCGTGATCTCGTGGATCGTCACCCACGTGACGAGCTCGTCACGATCGACGCCGAGGTTCTGGGCGGCCTGGGCGAGGTTGGGTGCGAGCAGCAGCAGCCGCGGCTGCGTCGAGGCGTCCAGCAACGCCAGGTCGTACTGCCCCAGCACGCGCTGGGAGAGCATCCCGGTCAGCGCGCCGACCTGAGCTCCGAGCATCAGGCCCGAGGCAGCTCCGAGCGGGCCCTTCAGCGGGCCCGAATCGGTGTCCATGCGCTCCGTCAGCGGCGCGAGCATGGGCCGCATGCTCCGCAGGTTCGCTGCGATCCACGCGGGCCTGTCGACGGCCTCCAGCGGCGGGAGGTCGCGTCGGGTTCTCAAGGCCGCTGTACTCGCTCACGCGCGAGGCGAAGTCGCGCGCGAGCGGCTCGACGGCCGCGGCGCTGACACCCCCGCGCGGAGGGGATCCGGCGATCATCTCGCCGATCCTCTGCGCGGTCGCCCAATCGATGATCTCCACACAGAGAGCGTAGCCCGGCTGGGGTCGGGCACCGCGTATCCTTGCCGTGTGTCCTCAAAGATCGCCACCGTGCCGCCGGAAGGCTCGCCGGTCGCGGAGGCGGGGGTCGAGTTCCTGCAACGCGCCGAGGTCCGCGATGTCCTCGCGTGGATGAGACTGCTCGTGGATCCCCAGGACGCCTCGGCGGTCGTCAGAGCGCTCGCGCGGCCGCCGATCGAGCTGCGCCAGGTCGACCTCGCGCGCGTCATCCAGGTGGCCCGTCGGCGCAAGCTGGACCTGGTCGTAGGGCTGGCAGCGGCGACGGAGTCGCCGACCGTTCCTCCCGAGGCCCGCGACAGGATCGCGAGGTTCGTCGAGATCCATCGCGAGGCGGCAGTGGAGCTCAAGGCGCTCGCGCCCGATGCGTTCCTCGCGCGTCTGATCGAGCGCATCGCCGCGCGTCCCGCCGGCCTGCTCGCGCCCGCGGACTCCGCTCAGCAGCGAGCCAGCCTGCAGGCGCTGCAGGCCCTGGGCGCCGATTATGTTCGCGGTGCACCCTCCGCCACGACCGCGGACCTGGCCCAGTACCTCGAGGCGATCGTTCCCGCGGCCGAGCTAGGGGCCGGCCCGCAGAGGACGGACTCAGAGCCCGCCGAGGGACTCGAGCGGACGCTCGGCATGCTTCGCGAAGAGGTGCTCGACGGCGTCACCCGAATCGGCGGGCGCCTCGGCGAGCTGCGCCTGGACACCGACCTGGACATCTCGCACGGCGTCGTGCGCTACCTGGAGCTGCTCAAGCTCTCGGCGCTCGTCCAGCGCCCCGAGGGGCAGAGCGTCGCCGAGGCGCTGGCGGATATCAACGTGCGGCTGCTCGCGGCCGCCACGCCGATGCAGCGTGAGATCCTGCAGACATCGACCCTCGACGAGGCCCTGCTCGATGCCGACTGCGGCGAGCAGGCGCGCGCCCAGGCGATCGTTCCGCGCGAGGAGCGCTCGCTCGGCCCCTTCCTGCCCCGCAAGGGTGTGGGTCTCGCACTGTCCGCTTCGGACATCGAGACCTATCGCGGCTGTCCCCTGCGCTACAAGTTCGCGCGCGTCCTGCGGATCCCGAGTGAGCAGACCGTCCACCAACGGTTCGGGATCGTCGTTCATCAGGTGCTCGAGCGCTATCACGCCGAACAGGCGGGCACGCTCGATCAGATGCTCGAGCTGCTCGACGCCGGCTGGCGCAGGAGCGCCCTGGGCGACGGAGAGTACGAGGCCGAGCTGCTCGAGAAGGCCAGGGCGGCGCTGACGCGCTACCACGCCAGGCTCGGCGAGGAGGCCTCCGAGCCCGTCTGGTTCGAGCGCCCGTTCTCGTTCCGGCTCGGCCCACACCACCTGCGCGGACGCGTGGATCGCGTCGACAGGCTCGGCGAGGGGTCCGGGGAGACGTATGAGCTGATCGACTACAAGACATCACGGGCGAAGACGGCCGACCAGCTCCAGGGCGACGTGCAGCTCTCGCTGTACGCGCTCGCGGCCCGCGAAGCGTGGGGGCTCGACTCCTCCCGTCAGGCCTACTACTACGTGCTGGACGACGTCAAGCTGCCGGTGCCCCGCGCCGAAGGCGACGCCCAGCGGGTGACCGACATCGTCCTTGAGGTGGGGGAGGGAATCCTCGCGCAGGCCTTCGAGCCCACCCCGTCGCGGGCCGCCTGCTCGATCTGCGACTACCGGATCGTCTGCCCGGCGGCCGAGAGGTAGGCCTACCGGCCCTCGGGGCCCCGCTGGCGCAGGAAGCGCTGGAATTCGCGCGCGAGGACGTCACCCGAGGTGACATCGCCCTCGTCCGGGTGCTCTTCGCTGTCCGCTGCCTGCTCCAGGCGCTCGACGAACGCCTGTATGTCGGCGTCGCTCTGAACCGCCAGGCCCACCTGGCGCTCGTAGTCCGCGGTGGCGGCCTCCAGTTCGGAGACGTCGACGGACACACCGACGAGCCCTTCGACCCTGCGCAGCAGCGCGAGCGCCGCCTTCGGGTTGCTCGCCGAGGCCACGTAGTGCGGGACTGCGGCCCACAGGCTCGCGGCCGGCAGCCCTGCCTCGGCGCAGGCGGCGTGCACCACGCCGACGATCCCCGTGGGTCCCTCATACCGGGTCGAGGGGAGCCCGAGGCGCTCGAGCAGCGCCGGGTCCGATGCGTGCCCCGTCATCGCGACGGGCCGGGTGTGGGGCACATCGCCGAGCAGCGAGCCGAGCGATACGACGACCTGCACGCCGAGGGCCTCTGCCAGATCGACGATGTGCGTGCTGAAGGAGCGCCAGCGCATCGACGGCTCGACACCCTGCACGAGCACGAGGTCCCTGGGCGCGCGCGGTGCCCGCGCCTCGCTGATCTCGACCGTCGGCCACTCGATCTCGCGCCGGTCGGATGGGTCGAGGCGAATCGTCGGCCGGTTCGCCTGGAAGTCGTAGAACTCCTCCGAGTCAAGGCTCGCGAACCGTCGCGCGCCGAGCGAGTCGGCGAGGAACGACACCGCGCTGGACGCGGCCTCCCCGGCGTCGTTCCAGCCCCGGAATGCGCAGATCATCGCGGGCGCTCTGAGCCCATCCGGACGGCGGTCCCATGTGAGCGGCTGCATCCGAACCACCGTACATCATGGGGCTATGGCCGCAACCATGCACGACCCCACAGCGGGCGACCCGAACGAGGTGCAGCGGATCGCGACGCTGCGCGCCGAGGACGTCCTCGAGGGCGTGTTCGCGTGCACGCGCAAGGAACGTCAGATATCGCGTGCCGGCACGCCATACCTGACCGTCGAGCTTCGCGACAGCACCGGCACGATCCGCGCCCGTGCCTTCCGCGACGCCGACCTGCTCGCCGGGACGTTCGATCGCGGCGACCTGGTGCGTGTGCGCGGGCGTGTGGAGCGCTTTCGCGACGAGCTGCAGGTCGCTCTCTCCCATATCGCCCGCGCTCAGGGCGCCGACGCAGATCCCGCGAGCTTCCTCCCGGTTGCCTACAGGGACCTCGACGAGCTCGACGGCTTCCTGGAGCACCTCGCGTGCGAGGTGTACGACCCCGGGCTCAGGGGACTGCTGCAGGCGATCCTCGACGACGCCTCCCTGCGCGAGCAGATCCGGCGCGCGCCTTGCTGCATCCCCGCTTCCACCGGCGCGGCGCGTCCGGGCATCATCCATCACGCGTATCTCGGCGGCCTGCTCGAGCACACCGTCGCGGTGGCCACGCTGGTTCTGGAGCTCTGTGTCCTTCACCCGCGCCTTGACCGGGACCTGATGATCACGGCGGCGATACTGCACGATCTCGGCAAGACCCGCGAGTTCAGCTACGGCGCGGAGATCCAGCTGAGCCGCGAGGGGGCGATGCTCGGACACATAGAGCTCGGGCTCCGTTTGATCGCCGAGCACGCGCCCGCATCGCTCGACTCCGAGCGCCGGATGGCCCTTGAGCACTGCGTGCTGATGCACCACGGCCCCGATGCGCCGTCCGGCCGACGGTTCGCCTCGCCGGAGGCCGCCGCGCTCTACCGGCTGAACGCACTCGATGCGCAGGTGAAGGGCGCGCTCGAGCGCGGACCGCTGGCCGGCGCCGGCTGACGTCTCCGGCCCGCCGAGCGGGCCCGCGGAAGGTCAAGACCGCCCGCCCAGATGCCGATGGGTGTCTGTGATGGCTGACACCGTGACGCCGATCGCCGCCTCCGAGCCGGTTGCCGGCGGTCCGGTGCTGCCCGCCGCAGCCTCACCACCGCCCCGGGACACCGATCAGGCGCCCCTGGAGACGGTCGAGCAGGCGAGCCCCGACCCGGACGCCCCTCTCATCGAACAGGGTCTTCACCCGCCGCGCCATCCGGGTCGCTCGACGCGGATGATCGGAGAAGTGGTCGTCGACCTCGGGCTGGCCGACCACGAGACGATCGAAGAGGCGGTAGCGGCGGCGCGCGCCCAGGGCCGCCCGACGGGGATGGTCCTCGTTGAGCGCGGCATCCTGCGCCACGATCAGCTGGCCCGCGTGGTGGCCGAGCGCTTCGGTCTGGACTACGTCGACCTCACGATCTACGACCTGGACATGGGCGCGGTGAACCTCATCAGCGCCGAGACTGCAAAGCGCTACCAGGCGGTCCCGGTCGGCTTCACGGCCGACGGTTCGCTGCTCGTCGCCATGGCCAGCCCCACGAACGTCCTGACGATCGACGACATCGGCATGATGACCGGGCGTCGCATCAGGCCAGCGGCGGCGTCGGTCGAGGACCTCAACCTGCTGCTCGCGCGTCTCGTGCGGATGGAGGACTCGATCGAGGACATCGTCGAGGAGGAGGAGGACGCCACCAACGACGTGCAGCTGGGCGACGCAGACGCCGACGCGCCCGTGATCAAGCTCGTCCACTCGCTCGTGGCACAGGCGGTGGAGCATGGCGCCTCAGATATCCACGTGAACCCCGAGGAGGGCGACACGCGGGTGCTGTTCCGTGTCGACGGCGTACTCGCTCCCGCCGCGACGGTGAAGAAGAAGATGGCCCAGGGTGTCGTGTCGCGCATCAAGATCATGGCCGACCTCGACATCTCGGAGAAGCGCGTGCCCCAGGACGGACGGTTCGCGCTCCAGCTCGACGGCCGCCGTGTCGACATCCGCGTCGTGACGCTGCCACTGGTCAACGGCGAGGGGGTCGTCCTGCGCATCCTGGACAAGGGGGCCGTCGTCGGCGGCCTGGACTCGCTCGGGATGCAGGAGGGCGAGAAGGAACGTTTCGAGCAGGCGATCAACCGCCCCAACGGCGCGGTCCTGGTCACCGGGCCGACCGGGTCGGGGAAGTCGACGACGCTGTATGCGGCGCTCAACGCCCTGAACGACGGTGAGCGGAGCATCATCACGGTCGAGGATCCCGTCGAGAAGCGCATCGCAGGCATCAAGCAGATGCAGATCGCGCCTAAGGCGGGCGTGACGTTCGACGTCGCGCTGCGCTCGATGCTGAGAGCGGACCCGGACGTGATCATGGTCGGGGAGATCCGCGACCGCGACACGGCGCACATCGCGATCGAGGCGGCGTTGACGGGCCACCTGGTCCTCTCCACCCTTCATACCCGCGATGCTCCCGCGGCGCTGGGACGGCTCATCGACATGGGCATCGAGCCGTTCCTGGTCTCCTCCGCCGTCGACTGCATCGTCGCCCAGCGGCTCGTTCGCATGCTCTGCAAGCACTGCAAGCGGCCGCAGAAGGTCGCCGCGTCGGTGCTCGAGGAATACGGTCTCGCGGACGCGGTCCCGCATGAGCCCGTCGGATGCTCGCGCTGCGGCGGCACCGGTTACCGCGGCCGTCTGGGGATCTATGAGGTGATGTCGCTCAGCGAACGCGTGCGGGCCATGATCCTGGAACGCCGCTCCGTGGACGACATGGTCGCCGTGAGCATCGAGGAAGGGATGCTGCGCCTGCGCGACGACGGTTTTCAGAAGGTCCGCGAGGGCCTGACGTCGATCGCCGAGGTCGAAAGGATGACCACCAGCCTGCTCTGAGCAGGGAGCGCGCCCGGCACGTCGGGCGAGCGCTCCGGGGGACGGCGTGCGCCGCCCCCCGGGCGTGCGGGCCTGCCTAGCGGCGGCTTGCCCTGTGAGCTGACTTCCTGGCCTTCTTGGCGCTCTTGTGGGACTTGCTCTTCTTCTTCCCCACGGCGAGCGGTTTGGGGTTCAGCCTCGTGCTGCCTGAGTGGGAGTCGGGCTTGCAGCCGTTGGGCCGGCCGAGGTCGAAGGGACCTGAGATCGCCTGCGTGACCACGCCCTTTTCAAGATATGCGTAGGTCACGGTCAGCAGCGGGTCAACGCGCGGCTCCTTGCAGAGCTTCGTTCCGATCGCGAACTGCCCCGTGATCGTCTCGTAGCCGGATTTGGCCAGGCCGACGCAGTTCAGCGCGTATCCGGGCACTTCGCCCGAGCACGAGAACGTGTCCGTCAGGGCCGCGCCGGTCGAGTTGCTCGTGACCAGCGGCGCTCCCTCGATGCCCGTCACCGGGATCTGTGCCTGCAGCTGGTAGCCGGTGATCGGGCCGTCGCAGTAGAAGCTGTACTGGACCTGCTGTTCTTCGCTGCCCGGTTCCGGCTGGCCGCGCTTGATGTGACCGAGGCATGAGTAGTTGTTGGGGTTCGATTCGGCGTGGCTCAGGGCGGGCATCGCGAGCAGCAGGGCGAGCGAGCCCACGAATGCGGCGAGCCACCGTGCGGTGGTGCGGTGGGCTGTATGTGAAGCGTGCAACTGTTGTCTCCGTTCTGTGGTTGCTGGGTTGATCATCGATGCAGAAGCGCTTCCAGGCTCTGCCTCGGTGAAGACGGGTTGAAGGTGGTCGTCGGCCGGGCGCCCTTCGCCACGAACGGCGAGATCAGCAGCGCGCCGGCGGGCGGCTGGGAGGTGAGCGTCGCCGTCGTCGATCCCGCCGGCAGTTCGCTCGATTCACCGGCGGCGATCGTCCCGAACGTGACCACGATCAGGCCGCTCGTGCGGTACGCGGCGGACGAGGTGATGGTCGGCAGGGTGTGCTGCAGGAACGAGTCGGCGGTGCTGATCGCGCCCGGCGTCCCGGCCGCGCATGCCGTGCCGGCGGCGCCTTCGGGGCAGGGCGGCTGGCGGATGCTCTGGACGCTCTGCGGTTCCGTGGTCGAGATCAGCGCTGCGTCGGTGGCAAACGCGGTTGCCGACAGCCCCGACCATGTGTGCAGGAACGAGCCGGAAGGGATCGCCTGGCTGTCTATGTAGGAGGCGGAGGTCGGGGCGGCCAGGGCTTCTTCGAATCCGCCGCCGTTCAGCTCGACGACCCAGACCTTCGTGATCGCGGGCAGCGCGCTCGTCTTGGTCTTCGTGGAGCCCGTCGAGTTGGAGGTGCTCGAGCCAGACCCTTCTTCGCTCGAGGTGGCGTTGGCCGATTCCGAGGCAGATGCCGTTTCGCCAGCCGCATGTCTGCGTTTGCGCCGGTGCCTGCCGGCGACTTCGGGTTCAGCGCTCGCGGGCGTT
This sequence comes from uncultured Solirubrobacteraceae bacterium, assembly GCA_963740075.1. Taxonomy (GTDB): domain Bacteria; phylum Actinomycetota; class Thermoleophilia; order Solirubrobacterales; family Solirubrobacteraceae; genus Palsa-744. The sequence continues at coordinate 574,488 of CAVUCP010000002.1, forward strand.
TCGGCGGCGGCGCCCGCCTCCGGTGCAGCCGGGCGGGAGGAGGCGATGATCGAGTGCAGCAGGAGCGGGATCTCGGCCGACGCGCCCGCGAACGACGCGGTGGGCGCTGGCCCTATCGCCGCGCCGACCGCCACCCCGACCGCGAGCATCGCGGCTGCGAGCACCGCGGTCACGCGCGGCGACGGCGCCCAGGCGCGCTGGGACGAGCCCTGCCCCCCGTCCGCCGGCGCAGGCGGGTTGGCGGGGGCATTATCCTCGCCGGAGGGCAACTCGGTGGTGCCTGGTGTGTTGGGTGGGATGTCGGACATCGCTCGCTTGTAACCGTTGGCGGGGGCGATTGTTCCGGTCCGTTCCCCACTTAGCAGCTAAGCATTATCGAATTGATACGGCTTATGCTAATTTTTCGTCATCCGACTGTCAAATTCTTGTAAATCGAGGTGTCACGGAATGGCACCTAGACCCGAAACGGAGTCCCATCCAAATGCATCGAATCCGCCGTCTTTCCGCAGCCGTCACGGTGGCCGCCGTGCTCGGCGTCGCGGCGCCCGCGGCTGCGAGCGCGACCTCCCTGGTCACAATCAGTGGCGCGACAGCGTCATACCCGCTCGTGTCGCTGCTCGCCGCGAAGTACGTCAAGCTCCACCCCGGCAAGATCAAGTTCAAGATCACCCAGGGCGGCGCCCAGGTCGGCATCAACGACGTCGCCGCCGGCCGCGTCAGCATCGCTGACGTCTCCCGTGACCCGATCGCCAGCGACAAAGGCCTCGGCCTGGACTTCTACCCGGTCGCGAAGTACGCGATCTGCACCGTCACCAACAAGTCCAACACGCTCTCGAACCTCACCCAGAGCCAGCTGACCGCGATCTTCACCGGCAAGGTCAAGACGTGGAGCGCCGTGCCGGGAGCGACCGCGACCGGAAACATCGACGTCATCACCCGCACGTCGGTGGCCGGTGTGCTGACGAGCTTCAAGACGCTCCTGCTCGAAGGCAAGAGCGTTGAGAGCAGCGCGACCGAAGAGTCGACCGAGGGTCTGATGAAGCAGCAGGTCGAGAGCGACCCGAACTCGATCGGCTTCCTCTCGAACTACCAGGTCGAGCTCGGCGGCGTGAACGACGTCTCGTTCAACGGCGTCGCTTGCAACAAAGCGACGGCCAACTCCGGTGCATACGCCGGCGTGGCCCACTTCTACGAGGTCACGAAGGGCCTCGCGAAGGGTGCAGCCTCGGCGTTCATAGGCTGGATCGACTCATCCGCTGCGGCGAAGAAGATCATCTCGAGCCAGTGGATCCCGATCGGCTGAGAGCGTGCTTGAGCGCCTTCGCAAGCCATGGCCTGACAACCGCGCCGAGCGTACGCTCGGCGCGGTTTCCTTGCTGATCTGCATCGGCGTCCTGGCGATGGTCGGCTTCGTCGCCGTGCGTGCGTGGCCGATCTTCGAGCACAACGGGATCAGCTGGCTCGGGCCCGGCGGAAGTCTCGAAGTACAGATCGCGAACATGACGGCCGCCGGGGCCAACGCACCGGCGGCCGTCTTTCATCTGCGTGCCTGGCCGTTCATCTACGGCACCCTGCTGACGAGCACCATCGCGGTCGTCCTCGGCGTGATCGTCGCGGTGCTCTCCTCGGTCTTCATCGTCGAGCTGGCACCCGAGCGCCTGCGCAGGATCGTGATACCGGTCGTAAGGCTCCTGGCGTCGGTGCCCTCGGTCATCTACGGGCTGATCGGGATCCTCGTGATCGTGCCGTTCGTCGGCAACCACATCATCAGCCCCGGCGAGAAGGAATCGGTCCAGAACGTCGTGCAGCTCACGGGCGGGGGCGTCGGGGTCGCCTCGCTGATCCTCACCCTGATGATCACCCCGATCATGATCGCGCTGATCTGTGAGGCGCTGATCGCGGTGCCGCCCTCCTGGAGGGAGGGTGCGATCGCCCTCGGGCTGAACCCCCTTCGCGCCGTGCGCGCCGTCACGCTGCGGGCGATCCGGCCGGCGATCGTCGCCGCCGCCGTGCTCGCGACCGCGCGCGCCCTCGGGGAGGCGATCATGATCCAGATGGTCTCGGGCGGGAAGTCGTTCTCGCCCAAGCCGATCGACGGGATCGTGTTCCTGTTCGAGCCGCTGCGGACGCTCGCATCCGCGATCGTCGACTACCACGAGGGCATCGGCGCGCCGCCGCTCAGGGCCGCCGTCTACGCGTTCGCGCTCCTGCTGCTGTTCTCGGCGTTCGTCCTGTCCGTCGCCGGGTATCTCATCAAGCTCCCGCTACGCAAGTACCAGACACGCGGATGAGCACGCTCACGCCCAGCGCGCCCCCCTCGATCCCGTCCAGCGGACGCGGGCGGCGCTCGTCGCCGGGAAGCTGGCGCTGGGGTGACAGGCTGATGCTCGCGTGCGCCTGGATCGCCGGTATCGGCCTGTGCCTGATCGCCGGAGCGATCGTCGTCTACATGGGTGTGCGCGGCATCCAGTACCTGCGTCCCGCGCTGCTCTTCAGCCGCCCGCAGGTCAGCGCCAACCAGGCCGGCTCCGGCGGGTTCCTGGACCCGCTGCTCGGAACCGCTGCTGCTGACCGTGATCGGGATCGCGGTCGCGCTCCCCCTCGCGGTCGCGAGCGCGGTGTGGATCGCCGAGTACGGGAGGCCCAGCTGGCTGGCGCGGGTCGTCGAGTCGTGCATCGAGGTCGTCGCGGGTACACCCGACATCGTGATCGCGCTGTTCGGGCTCTCGGTGTTCCAGCTCGGGCTGTTCGCTCCCTTCTCCTTCACCGCCGAAGGCGGAGGGGTGTACGGCCAGTCGTTCATAGCCGCGGGGATCATGATGTCGCTGCTGGCGCTCCCGCCCGTGTTCGCCGCGACGAGAGACGGGATGCAGGCGGTCCCCGGTCACATGCGTGAGGCAGCCTTCGCGCTCGGCAAGACGCGCATCACGACGATCCGCAGGGTGCTTCTGCCGAGCGTGCGCTCGAACGTCGCGACAGGCGTCACGCTCGGCATGAGCCGGATCATCGGGGACACCGCGATCGTGCTGCTGCTCGCCGGCGGCACCCCCCGCATCGAAACCCAGGGCTCGGTTCCCGTCGTCAGCCTGTTGAGGGGCACAGGCTCGGCGCTCACGACCTATGTCTACGGCAACTCGCCCGCCGGCGAAGGGGAGGCGCCGCAGAAGGCCTATGCGGCGGCGTTCGTGCTGCTCGTCTTCGTCGTGCTGCTCAACCTCGCGGTGAGCCGCATAGGGCGCAGCCAGACGGATTCCACCGGTATCGCGGTCGCCGGCGCGGCGGTCTGATCATGCTCGGCGCAGGCGCAGGTTGCGTCTTCACAAGAACGCAAAAACTCGCTAATCTCAGTGAACCGGTAGTCAAAGTGCATACGATTGAGAAAGTGTCCGATGAGTCCTGACGAGACGGTTCTCGACCCGCCCCGCTTCGCCATGTACGGCAACCAGGAACCTCAGCAAACCCGACCCGGCGCCGACCCGGCGCCCGCTCAGCCTGCCGGCGCGCAGGTGCCGCCGGTGCGGACGATCGTCGTCGACCGCCAGCCGACGCCCGTGCGGCCACAGAGCGAGCGCGAGGCTGTCAGGCGCGCACCGTCCGTGGCCGGGCCCGAGCGCCTCACGCTGAAGGACGTCGGAGTCTCCTACGCGGGCAAGGAGGCCGTGCGGTCGGTCTCGCTGTCGATCCACCAGGGCGAGGTGCTGGCGCTCATCGGTCCCTCGGGGTGCGGCAAGACGACGCTCCTGCGCACGCTCAACCGGCTCACGGAGATCACCGCGAGCGCCTCGCGAAGCGGTGAGATCCTGCTGGACGGCGAGGACATCCACGACCTCGTCGACACCGATCTTCGCTCCCGTGTGGCGATGGTCTTCCAGCAGCCCAACCCGTTCCCGATGTCGATCTTCGACAACGTGGCGTTCGCGCTGCGCGAGCAGGGACGCAAGAAGCCGGGCCGGCGCGAGCTCGAACCGCTCGTCATCGACGCGCTCCAGCGGGCGGGCCTGTATGACGAGGTGCGCGACGACCTCGGCCGTCCGGCCCTGCGCCTGTCGGGTGGGCAGCAGCAGCGTCTTTGCATCGCGCGTGCGATAGCGCCGCGGCCCGAGGTGCTCCTCATGGACGAGCCCTGCAGCGCCCTCGACCCGATCTCCACGGGCGTGATCGAGAACCTGATCGGCGAGCTCCGCCGCGATCTGGCCGTCGTGATCGTGACGCACAACCTCGCGCAGGCCCACCGCGTCGGCGACAAGGTGGCATTCATGTACCTCGGCGACCTGGTGGAGTACGGGACTGCCGACGACGTGTTCGAGGACCCGCGCGCGGCCCGCACACGCGACTACGTGCGCGGGGCGTTCGGATGAGCGCCGCCGCTCGACGGCAGACGCGGATGCGCCGCGCTCTCCTGGCCGCGGGCTCGTGTGTGCTCGCGGTCAGCGCTTCTGCGTGCGCGACGACCGAGCAGGAAAGCGCGAAGATCGGCCGCGAAAGCCAGCTCGCCGCTGCGAGCCTGAACGCGCCGGCCGCCACGAAGGACTCGCGCCGCCGCCACGCGCCGGCGCACCCGACCGCCAGGCGCCGCCCGAACGCGAGCCACGCACAATGAGCAGCCTCGCCCCCGTCCCGTCCGAGAGCGCCACCTGCAGCAGCTGCGGGGCGCCGCTCGTCGCCGACCAGCGCTACTGCCTCTCATGCGGACAGCCGTGCTCGCCCGTCAGGCTCGCATTCCTGGACGTGCTGAGCAGCGAGCAGCCACAGGTCAGCGCGGCTCCCCTCGGTGCCCCCGTCGCCTATGCGCAGTACATCGAACCGGCCCCGGGGCCAGCGTGGCTGCGTCGTTACGCGCCGCTGTTCGCGGTCCTGTCGGTCCTGCTGCTCGCGCTGATCGTGGGGCTGCTCGTCGGCCACTGGGTTACGCAGAGCAAGGCCCCGTCGAGCCCGCAGGTGATCAAGGTCGAAGGTCTCAGCGCGGCCGCGGGGACAGCAGCCACCGGGGCGACGGCTGCCACGACACCCGGCACGGCCACCAAAGCGGCAGCGTCCTCGAGCAAGACGAACGCCTCGAGCTCGAAGGAAGAAAAAGAAGAAGAAGCCGAAGCAAAAGCTGAAGAAACGAAGAAAGTGGCTGCCCCGAAACCGCAGAAACTGAGCTCGAGCACGCTGTCGAAAATCGACACGTCGACAGGGCGGGCGCACCAGGAAGAACTCAACAAAATCGGTACCGCGCCGATAGCGGTCCCATGAGCGCCGTCAACGGAAGCGCAGGCCCTTCGGGCGTGGTTTCGTCCGCCGCCCCGGCGGCGCAGGCAACGGGCGCCGTGGTGGTTCCCGTCGGAGGTCTCGGTGCCCCTCCCGGATCGATGTCCGAGCTGCGCAGGAAGCGGCTGGAGGTGGCCGAGAAGGTCGCGGCGCTGACGTGGGACCTCGGGGGCCTGGCCTACGAGATGGCGATCCGCGACCACTACCGCCTCGACGTGCTCTCGCGCAAAGCCGCGGAACTGCAGGAGGCCGACGCGCAGCTCGGGGAGCTCCAGAGGCTGCTCGCCAACGCCGAGGCGGGTATCGACGGGCAGTGCCGCTCATGCGGCGCCGTCCACAGCCGCGGGGCGGGCTACTGCTGGCACTGCGGAGCGCCGCTGCAGCACGAGGCGCGCCCGGCGACGCTAGCCCCACCTGCGCCGGCAGGCTGAGCTTCCGGCGTCCCGCCCGCCGCTGTGGGCCCGCGGGCAGTTGCCGATGGCCGTCGGGCGCAGCCATGCGGGCGCGCGCCATCGCGGCCGCGCGGGGCGCCCGGCCTGCGTTCAGACGCTAGGCCTGGGGTGTGGGCGTGGCCTGCTGGGCGCTCTCGACCGGCGCGGGGGCAGGAGCAGCAGCCTGTGCGGCGGGGGGAACAGCCTGCTGCGGCTGTGCTGCAGCAGCAGTGATCGTCGGCTGTTTCTCCTCACCGCTGAGACCCTCCTTGAACTCCCGCATACCTCCGCCGAGCGAACGGCCCATCTCGGGAAGACGCTTGGCGCCGAACACGAGAAGCAGGATCACGACGAGAAAAGCAATATGGATTGGGTTGTCGAGTCCCATTGCCTGATGAGTCTAGTGCATCGGGACCCGGGCGCTAGCCCCGTCCAGCGTGCTCTGGCCGCCCCCGGCGATCCTCGCGCAGCGCGCGCCGGACCAGCTGGAGGGCGACGAGCACCATCAGGCACGCGAACGCGTCTCGCAGCGCCGTTCCCGTCAGCGCGTTGGCCAGCGCCACGCCCGCGGCGGCGCCGGCCACCGAAAGCAGTCCGACCACCAGCGCGTCGGCGCGGTTGACGTTGCCGTACCGATCCTGGCGGTAGGTCCCGACGATCGCCACCGGGACGATCGCGAGCAGGGACGTCGCCTCGGCCTGATGCTGGCTGAGCCCTGCGAACAGGACGAGGCCCGGCACGAACAGGACGCCTCCGCCGACCCCGAGCAGGCCCGCGATGATGCCCGCGCCCAGGCCTATCGCGAGCTCGCCGATCACTGGATCACCAGCTCGACGGCGCTGGCCACCAGGATCGCCGCGAACAGCAGCGAGATCACGCTCGCGTTCAGGCGCTGCTGGAGCCAGGTGCCTACGAGCACGCCTGCCACGGCGGGTACGCCCACCAGCACCGCATCCAGGACGTTCACGTTGCCGTACAGGCCCTGCACGGCGGCGGCGAACGACGCGATGAAGATGATCGCCGCGAGCGATGTGGCGGTCGCGGCGCGCTCGCCGTAGCCGAGCCACAGCATCAGCAGCGGCACGATCACGGTGCCTCCCCCGACGCCGAACAGCCCGCTAAAAACGCCTGCAAGCGTCCCGATCACCCCGAGCCGCAGGAGCCGGGCCGGCGGAAGCTCAGCAACCACGCGCACGTGCGGACGAACCGGCCACAATGCGCGCCATACTAGACAGCGTGTCCCCCGCCGAGACGCTCGTGGAGGCGCTCGGGCAGATCCGCTCGAACCCGGCGCGCTCCGCAATCCTGCTGGATATCGACGGCACGCTTGCGCCGATAGTCAGGCACGCCGCCGACGCGACGGTGCCCGAGGCGACCCGCACGCTGCTCATCGAGATCTCGCGCCGCTACGCCGTCGTCGGGTGCGTGAGCGGCCGGCGCGCCAGCACCGCACGGCAGATTGTCGCGATCGGCACCCTCGCCTATGTCGGCAACCACGGCGGAGAGCTCCTCAGGCCGGGCACCAGGAGCCCGGAGGTGGACCCGGAACTGCTCGCATGGACCGAGCGCGTCAGGGAGTTCGTCGCGCGCGTCTTCACGATCGACAAGGAGAGGCTGCGTGTGCGCAGCGAGGACAAGGACTCGATCGCGGCGTTCCATTGGCGCGGGGCACCCGACGAGCAGGCCGCCTCGCGGGCCGTCGCCGAAATCGCAGACCTCGCCGTCCAGGAGGGCTTCGTCGTGCACTGGGGCCGCAAGGTGCTGGAGGTCCGCCCGCCCGTCGCCCTGGACAAGGGCATCGGGATCACCAGGCTCCTGCGCGGCGGGCCGGCGCGTGCCGCGCTCTACGTGGGGGATGACTCGACGGATCTCGATGCCTTCGCCGGGCTGCGCTCGCTGGTGGCCGCGGGCGAGCTCGAGGAAGCCGTCTGCGTGGCTGTCAGCTCCGACGAAGCCCCGCCGGAGCTGACGGAGCAGGCCGATGCGACGGTGGACGGCCCCGAGGGCGTGCGCAGCCTGCTCGAGGCCCTTCTCTAACCGACGTGCGGTTCGTCGACTTCCTCAGGAGCACGGTGCTGCTCAGCGCGGCTGCCGCGACGGCCCTGGCGGCGATCAGCGTGCTCGCGTCGGCCTCCTCATCGAACCATCTGCTCGTCCCGATAGCGGTCGGCTGGTGGCTGATCGCGACGATCATCGGCCTCAGGGCGGGCCGCAGGGCGCAGACGAGCCCGCCGATCGCCCGCCTGCTCGCGGGTGCGAAGGCCACGACGACGCTGCCAGAGCACCATCCGAGCGCGATCCTCATCAACCGGCTGTGGCCGCTGTTCCTGTTCACCGTCCTGGCGGGCGGCCTCGCGTTCCTCGCCCCCCAGATCCCCGGCATAGGTGCGGGCTTCGCGATCATCTGGGCGCTCGCCTGGCGCCGGCAGGACGCCGCGGTCGCGGCGATCGAGGAGCGCGACGGCGCATGCTTCTACGTGCAGCGCGCATCGCCGATTCGCCCGATGTCGCTGGTGCGCACACCCGGGTTCACCACGTCGCGCCCGGAGAGCGTCAACGGCGCAGTCACGTGAGATGCGCTCCGAGCGCACACCCGACGTACTGATCGTCTCCCTCGGTTCCACGGAGGGCCTTCGCAGCGCGGACGACCAGTTCGCGCAGACCCTGGAGCGGGCCGGCGCGAGCGTGGAGATCGCCCGTGCCAGGCGCCCGAGGGAGGTCCGCACAATGATGCTCACCGACCTGCAGTGGGCGCGCGCGGCCCGCACCGCCGCAGTCGAGCGGCTCAAGGACGGGCGCCCCCGCGCGGTGCTGTACTCGAGCACGACGGCGGCGCTGCTGTGGCCACGGGCGGGAGCGATCCGCTTCGACGCGAGCTCGCGCGGCAACCGGCCGGGGCGCCACGGTCTGTGGCAGCGCCCGCTCGAGCGCAGGCGCCTTGCCCAGGCGCCGCTGCTGCTGCCGCTGACCGCACAGGCGATGGATGAGGCTCCGCGGTCGCCTGGACGCGAGCAGCGCACGCTGGTGCTCCCGATCCCCGTTGCCCCATCGGGCACGAGGCAGGGCGTCAGGGACATCGCCGCGGTCACCTACGGGGCCAATCCGTCCAAGAAGGGGCTAGACCTCGTGCTGGCAGCCTGGAGGCGGCTGCGCAGCGCCGCAGGACACGACGGGGATGAGCTGCTCATCGCGGGGGTGGGGGAGGCCGACCTGCTCGATGCGGGGGTGCTCAAGGGCCGCGAGCCGGGAATCCGGGTGGTGGGGAAGCTCCCCGCGGCGGACTACAGGGCTCTGCTGCGCCGCGCCCGGCTGTTCGTGTGTGCCCCGCGACGCGAGGACTACGGGACCGCGCAGCTCGAGGCGCTCGCGGACGGCTGCATGCTCGTCACGACCGCGTCGCCCGGTCCGTACGCGGCGCTGCCGATCGCACGCCTGCTCGACCCGCGGCTGGTCGGCCCGGACATCGAGGCAGGGATGCGCACCGCGCTGCGCGACCCCACGCCCGGCTACGCCGAGCGGGCGCTCGAGGCTCTCGAGCCGTTCAGCCCCCGGGCCGTCGACAGGCTGGTGGTGGAGCGTCTACTTCCCCGGCTTCTTGCCGAGGGCGCGCAGCTCGGGCCATGAGCGCGTGTTGAGGACGTCCCCGCGCGTGAGCCAGGCGCGGCGGGCCGTCGCGACCCCCCAGCGCATGTTGCCCAGAGTCTGTGGCCTGTGCGCGTCGGAGTCGATTATCAGCGGAGCACCCGCGGCGGCTGCCGCGCGAGCGTCTATCTCCGACAGGTCGCGGCGGTCGGGGTTCGCGTTGATCTCGAGCATCGTGCGTGTGCGCGCGGCCGCCGCGAACACCGCCTCGCGGTCGATCGCGTAGGCGGGGCGGCGCTGGATCAGGCGGCCCGTGGGATGCCCGATCGCGTCCACGAGAGGGTGCTCAACGGCGGCGAGCATACGCTCCGTCATCGCCTGTTCGCCCATGCCGAAGGCGGTGTGGACGCTCGCGATCACCCAGTCGAGCTGCGCGAGCAGCTCGTCCTCGTAGTCCAGCGACCCGTCGGGCAGGATGTTCACCTCGCTGCCGGCGAGGAGCTCGATCCCGCCTATTTCCTCGTTCGCGCGATGCACGAGCTCGATCTGGCGGCGCAGCTGCTCGGCCGAGACGGCGTCACCGAAACCGTGGCTCGCCGAGTGGTCGGTGATCGCCAGGTACTCATGGCCGATCTCCCGGGCTGCGATCGCCATCTCCTCGATCGAGGCACGGCCGTCGGAGGCCAGCGTGTGGCTGTGAAGGTCGCCGCGGATGTCGCCGAGCTCGATGAGGTCGGGCAGCCCGCGCGAGCCCGGCGGGGGCGAGAGGCGTGCTGCCTGAAGCTCGCCCCGGTTCTCTCGGAGCTCCGGCTCTATGTATGCGAGGCCGAGACGCTCGTATACCTCCTGCTCGGTGGTGCACTCCTGTGTCAGGCCGCTCGAGTCGTCCAGGATTCCGTACTCGGACACGTGCAGGCCGCGAGGCGTGACCTGTTCGCGCAGCGCCGCATTGTGTGCGCCCGAGCCGGTGAAATGCTGCAGGAGGTTGCCGGCCTGGGCGGGCGCGGCGATGCGAAGGTCCACGGCCATCCCTGAGTGCGTTCGCGCCCGCGCGCCGGCGGTGCCCGCAGATGACACGCTCTCGATCTCGGGGAGCTCGCCGAGCGAACGCGTGAGCTCGTGCGGGCTGGAGCTGACAGCGACTATGTCGAGGTCCTTGACGCTCTCCGCCTGGCGGCGAAGCGAGCCCGCGAGCTGCGCGCTGGTGCCGGGGCCGCCGGCGCTCTTGAGCCCGGTCACGATCGCACTGCCAATCTCGATAGCGCGTGGCAGCAGCACCCGCGCGGGCTCCGGCGGCATCCCGCCGTCGCCGACGTGCTCGAGGGCCTCGAGCATGCTCTGCTCGAACTTGGGGCCGAGACCTTTGACGGTGCGCAGCCGGTGGGCTTCGGCCGCCTCCCTGAGCGCCGCGAGGGAGTCGATGCCGAGCTCCGAATACAGCAGGCGCGCACGCTTGGGGCCGAGGCCCGGGAGCCTGGTGAGTTCGAGCAGGCCCGGCGGGTACTTCGCGCGCAGCCTCTCCGCGGACGGGATGGAGCCGGTGCTCACGAGCGTGAGGATCTTCTCCTGCAGCGTGCTGCCGATACCGGCGAGCTCGCTCGCCCGGCCCTTCAGGGCGAGGCTCGCAACAGACACCGGGGCCTCGCGCACGGACTTGGCCGCGCTCCTGTAGGCCAGGACCCGGTGGACGATCGCTCCGTCGAGCTCGTAGAGATCGCCCAGTTCTGCGAGCGCGTCGGCGATCTCAGTGTTGGTGAGCTCTGTGGCAGCCATCGCCAGAAGCGTAGGGCGAGCTCCTCCCTTAGCGGAGCGTGGATCCGTCCCACGCTCTAGGGTACCCCGATCCATGCCCGGCGAGCCCTGGTTGATACTCCCGACCTACAACGAGGCCGAGAACATCCTCGCGATGCTCTCGGCTGCCGGCGAGGTCCTCGCGCGCGCCGCGCCCGACGGGTTCAGGATCCTCGTCGTCGATGACGGCTCGCCCGACGGAACGGGCGAGATGGCCGACGAGATGGCCGCCGAGCATCCGTGGGTGCAGGTGCTGCACCGCACCGAGAAGGGCGGCATAGGCCCTGCGTACCTCGCGGGGTTCCGCCACGCGCTGAACGAGGGCGCCGGCTACGTCATGGAGATGGACTGTGACTTCTCGCACGACCCCGCCGACCTCGCGCGCCTGCTCGCCGCTGCGCAGGGCGATGCCGACCTCGCGCTCGGCTCCCGCTACGTCGCCGGTGGCGGCGTGAGCGACTGGGGCCTGTTGCGGCGTTTCATCAGCTACGGAGGCTCGACGTACGCACGGATCGTCCTCGGCCTGAAGGTGCGGGATCTGACGGGGGGCTTCAAGTGCTTCCGGCGCGAGGTGCTCGAGGCGATCGAATTCGACACGGTCCGCTCGCAGGGCTACGCGTTCCAGGTCGAGCTGACCTACCGAGCCGTCCAGAAGGGCTTTCGCGTCGTGGAGGTGCCGATCGTCTTCCGCGACCGCACCGAGGGCGAGAGCAAGATGTCCTGGCACATCGCCGTCGAGGCGATGTGGCTCGTGCCGCGCCTGCGCTTCAGGTAGCCCCCCGTTCGCGCCGATGCAGAGGGGATGGATGCCTCTGCCTACGCGTTCGCCCACGGCGTCCGCGATACGCGTGCGACGCTGCGAACGTGGCGGGCACGGCCCATGCCCGTACTCGCCGGGTGGGTCGCCGGCTCGGCGTGCGCAGCGGTCGGGCTGCTCGTCGGCGTCTGGGTGGTGGCGAGCCTCGACCACGGCTACGAACAGATCCTCTCGCTGCAGCCCCCGTTCGCCGTCGGCGACACCGCGGACGTCCTCAGCATCCTGCGTGCGAACCTGCTCGTCCTCGCGCTGCACGCGATGGCGTGCGTGGCCGGGTTCATCGCGGGAAGCTCGCTTCCGCTGCAGGCGGAGCAGCACCACGGGATATCGAAGTGGGTCCACGAGCGGGGCGGGCGCGTGGCGATCGCGTTCGTCGTCGCCGCGACCGCATTCTCGCTTTCGGCCCAGGCCTATGTCATCGGGCACACGCTCGCGGGCGTTTCGCATTTCCTGAGGGTCTCGCCCGCCGTCCTGCTGCTCGGCGTCCTGCCTCATGCCATTCCGGAGCTGATCGCCCTGTTCCTCCCTCTCGCCGCGTGGATCATCGCGAGCCGCAGGGGACAGTGGGAGCAGCTGCTCGCGGCGACCGTCGTGACGGTGGCGATCGCGCTGCCCGTGCTGGTCATCGCCGCGGTCGTCGAGGTCTACGTCTCACCGCACCTGTTCACGGCGCTCACCCACATCCATCCGCCGATCGTCCGCAACTCCGAAGGCTGGATGGTCACGGTGCGCTGAACCGGGTCGCTACATGTTCTCCTCGCGGGCGCGTCTGGCGGCCTCCCGCCGTTCCCTCGCGGCGATTTCCGCCTTGTCGTAGCGGTCCTCGCGGCGCAGCAGCACGATCAGGAGCAGGATCGCACTGGACGCGGCGACGCCCACCACGACAGAACCGCTCAGCGCCATAGGGACCATGTCCGAAACGATAGCCCGGCGTCCCGCCCACCGGGCCGGCGCCCGCATGGACCCTGCGCGACGCCCGCACGTCAGGGCGCTCGTCCGCCGGCTGGGCGGCTGCGCGTGATTTGCCCAAACATGCTCCCTTTACTTTGTATAGTGAGGGTAAGCGATCAAGGGAGACCACATGGCAGGGACACTCACACAGGTAACAGACAACAACTTCGACGCCGAGGTCATCGAGTCCGAAAGCCCGGTGCTCGTCGACTTCTGGGCTCCGTGGTGCGGCCCCTGCCGCGTCGTGGCGCCGGTGCTCGAGGAGATTGCGTCCGAGCGCAAAGACCTTCGGATCGTCAAGCTCGACATCGACGAGAACCCCCAGACGGCCTCGCGTTTCGGCGTGATGTCGATCCCGACGATGATCCTCTTCAAGGCGGGCCAGCCGGTCAAGACCGTGGTCGGTGCATACCCCAAGAAGAAGCTTGAGCAGGAGCTCGAGCCCGCGCTGGCGTAGACGCCGCGGGCGCCCTCAGCCGGGTGTCGCCCGGCTGAGGGAGATGCCGAGCTCCAGCCCTTCGAGTTCCGCGCGCTCGGAGTGGTCGAGGCCGTCGTGGCCGCCGACGACGAGTTGCACGGCGAGGGTCTCGCTGGCGATGTGCTCGCGGTGGGTCTCGGCGGCGCCCAGCAGCTCCTGATCTCCGTCGAGCGCGAGCACGATGCGGTCCTCCACCTGCAGACCGGCGCTCTTGCGCGCGCTCTGCACGGCGTGCACGATCTCGCGGGCCCGGCCCTCGCGCAGCAGGTCATCGTCGATCGTCAGGTCGAGCGCGACCGCGTGCGCGCCCTCGCGCTCGACGCTGTATCCCTCGGGCGCCCGCATGCTGAGGAGAAGGTCCTCGCCGGAGAGCAGGTGCTCGCGTCCGGCGACCGAGATGCCGATCTCGCGCCCCTCTCGCAGCGCGCTCGCGACGTGGGCGGGGTCGAGTGCCGCGATCGCGGACGCAGCGGCCGGCATGTCGCTCCCGAACTGCGGGCCCAGCCTGCGGTAGTTGGCCTTCACCTCGTAGCTGCTCAGCTCCTCGGCTCCCTCGACGAACCGCACGCGCCTGACGTTGAGCTCGTCGCGCACGATGTCGGCGAGCCGCTCGATGGCGCTCCGCTCGCGCCCGTCGGCAACGACGACGGCCTCCCCGAGAGGCTGGCGCACCTTGATCTTCGCCTTGCCGCGGGCGCCGAGACCGAGCCGTACCGTCTCGCGCGCCAGGTCCATCGCCTGCTCCAGCTCAACGTCCCTGTCGCCGATCTCCCGGCCCCGCGGGAAGTCGCAGAGATGGACGCTCGCGCGCTCGCCGTCGAGGTTCTCGTAGATCTCGTCGGTGATGAACGGGCACAGCGGGGCGAGCATCTTCGCGACGGCCAGCAGGCAGGTGCGCAGTGTGCGGAACGCCTCGGGGTCCCCATCCCAGAAGCGCCTCCTGGAGCGCCGGACGTACCAGTTGGAGAGCTCGTCGACGAGCGTCGCGATCGCCCTCCCGGCCGAGGTCACGTCGTAAGCGTCGAGTCGCTCGGCGACATAGTCGGCTGTCCCCGCGGTGCGCGAGAGCGCCCAGCGGTCCAGGTCGCCCCGGGCGGACTCGTCGCTGTGCTCGCCGGCGGCGGCGAGCTCGGCCTCGGCCGCGCGCGCGTACAGGGCGTAGAAGTAATACGTCGACCACAGCTGCTTCAGGAACAGGCGGACGCCCTCGCCTATCGTCTCGGCCGAGAAACGGTAGCCGTCCCACGGCTGCTTGGAGGTGAAGAAGTACCAGCGGAACGCGTCGGCGCCGTAGCTGTCGATCACCTCCCAGGGCTCGACCGTGTTACCGCGGGACTTGGACATCTTCTGGCCGTCCTCGTCGAGGATCAGGCCGAGGCAGACGACGTTCCGGTAGGGGGACGGGCGCTCCAGCAGCGTGGAGATCGCGAGCAGCGAGTAGAACCAGCCGCGGGTCTGGTCCTGGGCCTCGCAGATGAAGTCGGCGGGGAAGCTGTGCTCGAGCACCTCCCCGTTCTCGAACGGGAAGTGGTGCTGGGCGAACGGCATCGCGCCCGAGTCGAACCAGACATCGATCACCTCGGGCACCCGCCGCATCGGCAGCCCGCACGGCGCCGCGCTCGTCCACGTGGGGGCACGGGAAACTCGACGCTCGTCGACGTACGGGCGGTGGTGGTCGGCGAGCTCGCGCGCCGGACGCGCTCGGCAAGCTCGGCGAACGAGCCGATGACGTGCACGTGGCCCTCTCGCAGCGCCACACCGGCAGCGGGGTGCCCCAGTAGCGCTCGCGCGAGAGTGCCCAGTCGACGTTGTTCTTCAGCCAGTCGCCGAAGCGGCCCTGCTTGACGTGCGGGGGGTGCCAGCCGACGGTCTCGTTGGACGCGAGCAGCTCGTCGCGAAGGCGCGAGGTCGCTATGTACCAGGACGGTTTGGCGTAGTAGAGCAGCGGCGTTCCGCAGCGCCAGCAGTGCGGATAGGAATGCTCGTAGTCCTGCACCCTCAGCAGCAGGCCGCGCGCGCGCAGATCATCGACCAGCTCGCCGGTGAGCGCCGCGTCCTTGACGAAGCGTCCCTCGGAGCGTGCGGCCGTCGCGGTCGAGTGTCGCGCTCGTCGTAGGTGCCGTCCGTGCGGACGGGGTTGTAGAGCGTCTGCGCCCGGGTGGGGTCGAATGGGACCTGCGGCGCGGCCGCCGCGACCCGGTAGTCGTCCTCACCGAACGCCGGGGCGAGGTGCACGATCGCCCGTGCCGTCGTCGCGTCGTCACGAAATCGTCGGCGAGGATCGGCAGGGGGCCGCTGTCGCGGTCGCTCGCGCGGAACACCGGGCCCTCGTAGGTCCGGTAGCGCTCGGCCAGCTCCACGCCGCTGAAGCGCTCGAGGATCTCGGCGTCCTCGCCCAGCACGGCCTCCACGCGATCCTCGGCCAGGACATGGATCTCCTCGCCCGCTCGCACCCGCGCGTATGTCGCGCCCGGCGACACGGAGAGCGCGACGTTGCCCGGGAGCGTCCAGGGCGTGGTCGTCCACACGAGCAGCGTGTCCGCGGTCGCCTGTGAGCGGCGAGCTTCAGGTAGACGCTCGGGTCGATGACGTCGCTGTAGCCCTGCGCGACCTCGTGCGAGGAGAGCGTCGTCTCGCAGCGCGGGCAGTAGGGAACGACCTTGTTGCCCTCATAGAGCAGGCCGCGCCCGTCGATCTGGGCGAGCGCCCACCAAACCGACTCGATGTAGGTCTCGTCGAGCGTCCTGTAGGCGTGATCGAGGTCGAGCCAGAAGCCGATCCGCTCGGTCAGCAGGTTCCAGTTCTCAGGAACGCGAAGACCGACGCGCGGCACTCGGCGTTGAACTGCTCGATCCCGATGGTCTCCTCGATCTGCGCCTTGGAGGTGATGCCGAGCGCCTCTTCGACGGCGATCTCGACCGGCAGTCCGTGGCAGTCCCAGCCGCCCTTGCGCTCAACCCGGTGGCCGCGCATCGTCTGGAAGCGCGGGTAGATGTCCTTGAAGACCGCGCGAGAGCACGTGGTGCGAGCCGGGCGGGCCGTTCGCGGTCGGCGGCCCCTCGTAGAAGACCCAGCGCGGCGCTCGGCGCGCAGCGCGAGCGACTCGCGAAGACGTCACGCTCGCGCCAGCGCTCGAGCACGTCGAGCTCGAGCTCCGGCAGCTCCTGTCGCGGGTCGACCTCGCGCGCGGGGCAGGAGCGCTTGTCTTGGGCGTCGGTCACGGGCGGACCATTGTAGGCGGCTGCCCGCCGATGCTTACGATGGGGGTGTGCGGCTGCGTCTGTACCACCACTCCGACGGCGCCCGCGTGGCCTACCGGGAGCCGGGACCGGGCCCCGCTGTGCCTGGTCCATTCGGCGCTGCTGACCCACAAGGAGTTGGAGCCCGCGGTCGGACGATCTGGTCGGACCGCTACCGCGTGGTGCTGCCCGACCTGCCGCTGCACGGTGACAGCGAGGACCGGCCGCGCCACCCCTACACGCTCGACTGGTTCGCCGACGTGATCGGCGGGCTTCGCGGCCGAGGTGCTCGGGCCGCGGCCGCTGATCGCGGCCACGACGCCGGCGCCGAGATCATGCTGCAGGCGACGCTCGCGGGCGGCATGCACCCGCGGCGGCTGGTGCTGATGCCCAACCGGCATGCACGCCGCAGCCCGTCGGTCGCGCGCCCGCGAGGCATGGCGCGCGGCGGCGATGCGCCGGCGCGGTGCCGGCCTCGACCGGTCTGCTCGCTGCGGCCGGCGCGCTGTTCACGCCCGCGCGGGCCTGGCGCTCTCAGCCCGCGAGAACCCCGAGCGGCCGACGACCTGATCCGCCACGCGTTCGATGACGTGCCGGGCAACTCGAGCCTCGCGCGTTCGTGGGCGAAGGCCGCGCGGGCCTGGCCGCTCGGGCGCCAGAGCAGCTGCTCGACGCCTATCGCGAGCTGGATATGCCGGTGCTCCTGCTGTGGGCCGACCGCGACCGCTGTACCCGCTCTCGATCGCCGAAGAGGTCCTCGCGCTGCTGCCGGACGGCCAGCTGCGCGTACTCCAGCGCACCGGCTTCCTGATGGCGTACGACGACCCCGTCGGCGTCGCGCGGGAGCTGGCGGCGTTCTGCGGGTAGGGTTCAGCGGCGCGGGCCGGCCTCCCGCGAGCTGCAGGAGCCGACCGCACAGACCCCGTATTCCGGGCTACCTTTTTGAATAGGAGACGAGATGCCAGCCGATAAGCAGCTCTGGGGCGGCGAGACCGCCAAGGCCGTCGAGAACTTCCCGATCTCCGGCGAGAGGTGCCCGTGTCCGTGGTCCACTGGCTCGCGCGCATCAAGGGCTCCGCCGCCGCCGTGAACGCCGAACTCGGCCTGCTCCCAAAGCGCAACGCCAACCGGATCGAGCAAGCCGCCGCCGAGATCGCCGCGGGCAAGCACGACGAGCAGTTCCCGATCGACGTCTTCCAGACCGGTTCGGGCACCTCGACGAACATGAACACGAACGAGGTCATCGCGAACATCGCAGGTGCCGGGGTGCACCCCAACGACCACGTCAACATGGGCCAGTCCTCCAACGACGTGTTCCCCTCCGCCGTCCACCTGGCGGCGCTCGACGTCGCGCAGAACGAGCTGCTGCCCGCACTGGCCGTGCTCGAGCGCTCCTTCGCCCGCAAGGCCAAGAGCTTCAAGCGCGTCGTGAAGGCCGGCCGGACCCACCTGATGG
The DNA here is from genome assembly GCA_963740075.1 of uncultured Solirubrobacteraceae bacterium. GTDB lineage: Bacteria > Actinomycetota > Thermoleophilia > Solirubrobacterales > Solirubrobacteraceae > Palsa-744. The sequence continues at coordinate 592,486 of CAVUCP010000002.1, forward strand.
ACGCGGTGCCCGTGACGCTCGGGCAGGAGTTCGCGGGCTACGCGGCGCAGATGGCGCTCGCCCAGCGAGCGGATCGCTGCGGCGCTGATCCACGTCGGCCAGATCCCGCTGGGGGGCACGGCGACCGGCACAGGCCTGAACACCCACGCGAGGTTCGCCCAGAAGGTGCGCGCGCGGCTGCAGGAAAGACTCAGGCCTGAAACAGATCGCCGCGCCGCTCGACCCGTTCGAGGCGCAGGCCAACCGCGACGCGCTCGTCGAGCTCTCCGGGGCGCTGAAGGTCATCGCCGTATCGCTGACGAAGATCGCCGGCGACCTCGCGCTGATGGGCTCCGGGCCGCGGGCCGGCATCGGAGAGCTGCTTCCTTCCCGAGCTGCAGAAGGGGTCGTCGATCATGCCCGGGAAGGTCAACCCGGTCATCCCGGAGGTCGTGCTGCAGGTCAGCGCGCAGGTGATCGGCAACGACACCGCGATCACCATCGGAGGCATTCAGGGGCAGTTCGAGCTGAATGTCAGGATCCCGCTGATCGCGCGAAACCTGCTGCAGTCCGAGCACCTGCTCGCCGCGGCCGCGACGGCGCTGGCGGAGAAGTGCGTCGACGGCATCAAGGTCAACCGCTCGGGCACCGATGCCTCGGCCGGTGCGACGCTCGCCGTCGCGACCGCGCTGAACGGCGCGATCGGCTACGACAAGGCAACCGAGATCGTCAAGAAGGCGACAGCGTCCGGGCGCCCGCTGCGCGAGGTGGCGCTGGAGGAGGGAGTCGACGCCAAGCTCTACGACGAGACGATCGACCTGCGCAGGATCGCCCGCGGCAACGGCGCATAGCCACGCCCGCCGCTCCGGGGTGCCCGCGCGGGCACCCCGGAGCCGTCCGGCGTCCACGTCCGGTGCGAGCGTCTCTCAGCTGGGCTCAGCCGGCCGGGAGCGCATGGAACAGTCGGGCGACCACGGCGGCGGCGGGCTTGGGATGGCCCGAATACGTGAACAGCCCCTTCTGGTTGATTCCTTCGATCAGCTTGAGGTTCGGAAGCTCCGCCTTTATGGAGCCACCCTCGAACGTGGGCACGAGCGGGTAGTCGCGCAGACACCAGATGAGCATCGCGCTGAGGTGCGGGTCCTCGCGATAGGCGGCGATGTGGGCCGTGAGGATCCGCGACTGGTAGGAGTAGCTTCCTGGGCTGCCCGCCGGGTTGAGGTTGTTGGATTCGGCGCCGAACTCGCTGATGACCAGGACCTTCCCGGCGAACGTGCTGTCCATCGCCCGCAGCCGCGAGCGCAGCAGCGCTGCAAGCTGGGAAGGGCTGTCCTGCGGCGAGTCATACCAGCCGGAGTAATCGGTCTCGGCGACCGCGTCAACATCCGCATACAGCGCGCCGGGTTGCGCGGGCGGGTGGTCCCCCCACACGTCCACGCCCACCAGTCGCCCCGGGTCGGTCGTGTGCACCCAGTGCGCCAGCGTTTGCACGTACGCCACCTCGTAGCCGTTGCGTCCGTTCTCCGCGACCTCGTTCACGAGGTTCCAGGCGAACACCGACGGGTGCAGCCTCTCCGCGATGACCGCCGTGCGGGCCTGCTGCTCGGCCGATGCGTCGAGCTGCGGGGTGTTGGAGTACCAGTTGCCGGCGCCTTCAACAGGTCCGACGCCCTGCCAGAGCATGATCCCGGCGGCGTCGAGCCGTTCGAGCAGGATCGGGTCGATCGGGTGTTGTGAGCGCGCTGCGTTCGCCCCGATCGCCTTGAGCTCGGCGACGATCCGTTCGTCGTCGCTGACGGTCAGCGAGTCACCGTGCCCGAGCGCGTCCGCCTGGATGCTCGCGCCGCGCAGGAGGATCGGGCGGCCGTTCAGCAGAAGGTGTCCGGAGCGCTCGGATATCTGGCGCAGGCCGACCCGCGCCGTGTAGCTGCTCTCACCGGGGACCGACAGCGTCATCTCGTAGAGGCTCGGGCTGGAAGGCGACCACAGCGCGGGCTGGGAGACGTGCACCATGGCCGTGTCCGTGACGGACCGCCCGTGCGCGAGCGTGAGCGGGGCGAACGGCAGCGTGATCGTCTGCGCGCCGTCGGCGAGGCTCCCCTCGGGGGTGATCGTGCGGCTGGGGCCGTGGTTCGTGACGAGAACGCCGACGGTGACATTCGCTCCGGCGCCTGCGAGCGTCGTATGGAGGGACGGCTGGGAGAGCTCGCTGGCGCCTATCGGCCGGACGCTGACCTCGCCGTTCAGGCCGCCCCAGTTGAACCATGTCCGGTGAAAGCCCAGCTGCGAGGCTTCGTTGGGGTGGCGCCAGTCGATCCGCACCACCACCGTGTGGGCGCCCGCGGCCAGCGACGAGCGGGCTTCGAACGGGAGGTAGGAACCGATGTGCGAGCCGGCGTCATGGCCGTCGATGAAGACCTGCGCGCGGAAGTTCGCCGACTCGAAGCTGAGGGCGTAGGTGCCGGCGCGCGGTGCCTGGAACCTCGTGCAGTACCAGGCGACCGAGCCGGCGTAGTTGCGGGTCCCGGCTGCGCCGGCGTAGTCGTGCGTGTCGATCGTGTTCGGGACCGTCACGCCCGTTCCGCTGCACGAACGCTGCCAGCCGAGCGCGAGGCCCCGCGCGGACGGGTCGTTGCGAAGGAGCCAGTGCGTCAGCGGTGTCCGTTCGCCGGGGCCTTCGAAGATGACGGACGGGTTCAGCGGCGCCTGCGCGGTCGCGGCGGTGCCCACGAGCACGGCGCACGTGAGCACCAGCGCGAACAGGGGCAGCCTGAGCCGGTGGCGCATCAGTCGCGAGACCTCACTGGGGTGCAGAAGGGTCCGATGCCCACTAAACAACCGCCGGGGGCTTTCGGAGCGCCGTGCGGTCCGCGCCGGCGCCCTCGTGCAGCATGCGGGCGAGGACCACGCGCGCGCCCGCCTTCGAAAGCGGCTCGTTGAGGTTCCCGCACTTCGGTGACTGGACGCAGGATGGGCAGCCGTCTGCGCAGGCGCACTCGCAGATCAGCGCGTGCGCGTCCGCGCAGAGCTCCTCGAAGCGGGTGAACGCCGTGCGGGCTATCCCGATGCCCCCGGGGTGGCCGTCGTAAATGAAGATCGTGGGCGCACCTGTCTGCGGGTGGAGGTTGGTGGACAGGCCGCCGATGTCCCAGCGATCGCACATCGCGAGCAGGGGCAGCACCGCGATCTGCGCGTGCTCGGTCGCGTGCAGCGCGCCGAGCATCACCTCCAGGCTCACGCTGTCGGCGAGCTGCTGGGCGTCGAGCTCGAACCAGAGCGCCTGGGTGGAGAAGCTCGACCGGGGGCAGGTCGAGTGCCGTGATGTCGACGCGGGCATGGTCGGTGAGACGCCTGCGCTGGTAGGCGAGCACGGTCTCGGTGACGCTCACCTCGCCGAAGGACAGCGTCGCGCCCAGGGTCTCGCGGCGGTCGAGCAGGCGCAGGATCTCGGTGTCCGTCTCGCGCTTGGGCTGGGTGTACCAGTCCCCGGCGAACGGCGTGACGAGGGCGCGGCGGCTCGCCAGGTCGAGCTCGCGAACCTCGTACGAGCGCCCCAGGTGCAGTAGATCGCGCCGCTCGTGGACCGTCGTGTGCGCGCGCGCCGCCTCGATGTTGCCGAGCAGCTCGCCGCCGAGGCGACGTCGACGATCGCGAATGTCTCGGGGCGCGGCGGAGCGCAGCGAGACCTCGCCGGCCGGGTATCCGCCGGCGCTGCGGCGGGACATATTCGCGCCGCGTGCGGCTCCGGGCCGCCGCGCGCAGCTCCCCGGCGCTGACGAGCACCTCTGCGCTGGCGCCTCCCAGCGCGGTCCGAGGAACTCGTCGTCGCCCTCGCCGAGCGGCCCCTCGTGGGCGGCGCAGAGCAGGTGCGAGCGGTAGATCTGCGGGCTCTCGTGATCGAGGATCGCCGCCTCGACGGGGCGCGCCAGGAAGTCCTCAGGGTGGCGGCAGAAGAACTGGTCGAGCGCGTCCTCGCCGGCGACGTAGACCGCGAGCCCGCTGCCGCGCCTGCCGGCCCGGCCCCACATCTGGCGCAGCGAGGCAACGGTGCCCGGGAACGTCACGACGACGCAGGCGTCGAGCTCGCCGATGTCGATCCCCAGCTCGAGCGCGTCGGTCGTGATCACGGCGAGCAGCTCGCCGCCGCGTCAGCCGGCTGCTCGAGCTCGCGCCGCTGCTGGGCGGTGTAGCCCGCGCGGTAGGGGGCGACGCTGGCCGGCGAGCTCGCGGTCCGTGCCTGGAGGGCGTCGCGCACGAGGCGCGCGAGCACCTCGACGCCCTTGCGGGACTTCATGAAGCAGATCGTCCGCGCGCCGCTCCTGACGAGCTCGGCGACAGCGCGCGCGGCCTCGCCGAGCGCCGAGGCGCGCTCGCCGCTGCGCTCGTCGGTCAGCGGCGGGTTCGATCATCGCGATCCGCCGCTGCGGCGCGCGGCGAGGCGTCGCGGTCGATCAGCTCGAACGCCTCGAGTCCGGTGAGCCGCTCGGCGAGTTCGATCGGGTTGGCGATCGTCGCCGAGGTGAGCATGAAGCGCGGGCTCGGTGCCGTAGGCGGCGGCGATCCGGCGCAGCCGGCGCAGCGACGTTCGCGACATGGGAGCCGAACACGCCGCGGTAGACGTGGGCCTCGTCGATCACGACGACCGCGAGGTTGGCGAACAGGTCCTCCCAGCGCGCCGTGGTTGGGCAGGATCCCCGACGTGGAGCATGTCCGGGTTGGTGAGGACGATGTTCGCAGCTGCGTCGTGATCCGCGCGGGTCTCGCGCGGCGTGTCGCCGTCGTAGATGGCGGGGCGCACGCGCCGTGCGAGCCCGAAGCGCGGCGAGCGCGCGCGCCTGGTCCTGCGCGAGCGCCTTCGTCGGGTAGACGTACAGCGCGCGGGCCCCGCGCCTGGCGCAGCAGCACGTCGAGCGTCGGCAGCGTTGAAGCACAGCGACTTGCCCGAGGCGGTGCCCGTCGTCGATGATCGTCGGGCGCGCTGATCGCCGCCTGGAGCGCCTGCAGCCTGGTGCGTGTAGAGGCGCTCCATGCCCACTCTGCCGAGCGCGGCGAGCAGCGCCGGGTGCGAGCTCGCTGCGGCAGCGGCGACCTGCGTCGCCCGGCCGCGGCCGCTTCGGCGCCTGTGTGCACGAGGCTCCCGTCGGCGCGCGCCTGCTCGATCAGCGTCCTCCAGGGCTCGCGCTGTGCCGGTCGTGGTCAATGCGCCTGTGATAGTAGGGCGATGGCCACCGCTTGGACGCCGGGCGCTGGGCAGCACAGCGCTCGTTCCACCATTCGGCCTCTACCCGCCGGAGCGGCTCGCGGCCGAGCAAGCGCGAGCGTGTCTCGGTCGTGCCTGCCGGCGCGCGAATGCGCGGGCACCGTCGCCGCGATCGTCGAGCCGATCTGCTCGCGCTGCAGCGGGCGGGCGGCGATCGACGAGGTCGTCGTCCTCGACGCGGCCTCGGGCGACGGCACCGCCGAGGTCGCCGCGGAGCGCCGGCGCGCGAGGTCGTGCAGGAGGCGGAGCTGCTCCCGAGCTCGGCCCGGTGCTCGGCAAGGGCGACGCGATGTGGCGCGCGCTGTCGGTGCTGCGACGGCGAGATCTGGTCTGCTTCATCGACGCCGACGGCCGAGGGCTTCAGCGCCCATTTCGTGACCGGCCTGATCGGCCCGCTGGTCTGCGAGCCCGGCGTGTGCAGTTCGTCAAGGGCCTACTACCGCCGTCCGTTCAGCAGTCGGCGGAGATGCGCCTCGACGGACGGCGGCGGCCGCGTGAACCACCTGACGGCCCGGCCCGGCGCTCGCGCTCTTCTACCCCGAGCTCGCGGAGGTCCGCCAGCCGCTGGCCGGCGAAGTCGCGGCGCGCCGCGAGCTGCTCGAAGCCTGCCGTTCGTGACCGGCTACGGCGTCGAGATCGCGATGCTGATCGACGTCTGGCAGGCGCGTCGGGCTGGAGCGCGCTCGCGCAGGTCGACCTCGAGGAGCACCTCAACAGCCACCAGTCGCTGCCGGCGCTCACGCCGATGGCCGACGACGGTGCTCGCGACGATCGCCGGGCGCCTGCGCCGCGAAGGGCGGCTGCACACCGCGCCCGCCGGCCCCGCTGGAGCGCCCGCCGCTGCGGAGCGTGGCCGCGATGAGCCCGCTGCGCCCGCTGCCTGTACGTCGACCTCGACGGGACGCTGCTCGGCCGCGGCGGCTCGCTGCTGCACGACGGCGAGGGCGGCGTCACGCTCGACGGCGTCCGCGCCGTGCAGGCGTGCCTGCGCGCCGACGTCGAGCTCGTGATGCTGTCCGGCCGCCGGCGACAGCAGGTGCACGAGGCGCGCGCCTGTTCGGCCAGGGCTCCTACATCTACGAGGCCGGCGCGTGCGTCGTGCTCGACGGCGAGGAGCACTGGCTGACGGGGGAGCTGCTGCCCGGCGAGCAGACGATCGCCGAGCAGATCGAGCGACCGGGGCGCCCGACGCTGCTGCTCGAGCGCTACCGGGCCGCCTGGAGTACCACGAGCCGTGGCACTCGAACGCGAGGTCTCGCACCTGTTCCGCGGGCTCGTCGACGCGGCCGAGGCCGACGGGCTGCTCGCCGGACGCAGGGCCACGGGGACCTGCGCCTGGTGGACAACGGGGTGATCAGCGCGCGCTCGCCCGACCTCGCGGCGCTCGATCACGTGCGCTGCTACCACCTGGTGCCCGGGGGCGCGTCCAAGGCGCGCGCGGGATCGACTTCACATCGCCGGGCCCGCGGCTACGCGCGCGAGGAGACGATCGCGGTCGGCGACTCGCGCGAGGACCTCGCGTGCGCCGGCCGTGGTCGGACGTTTCTGGCTGGTGCGCAACGCCGTCGAGCGCGACCCGTCGATCGCGAGGCGCTCGCGGCCCACCCGAACGTGACGCGTCGCCGAGGGCGGCCACGGCGCCGGGCGTCTACGAGGCGGTCGTGAGCACGCTGATCGCTGCGCGACTGAGCGGCCTGGCGAGACGGATTCGGTCTGCGATGTCTGTAAACTGGCTGCGCGGCCAAGGGCCATGAGCACCGCAGCGGCGTCCCCGGGGGCCGACTTCCATTCTCGACCCCCGGGCAGCCGTCTCAGGGCTGCGGACCCCTCCGCCAGAGCCGGGCTCGGCGACGCGCCAGGGCGGGCGGCGGACGTGCGCGACGAGCGCGACCCACTCGTCGAGCGGCAGCTCGCCGGAGATCAGGCGGCCCAGCGCGCCGGTGACGGGCGCGGCGACGCCCGCTCGCTCGAGCGCCGCGGCGAGCAGGGGGACGGACTCGAGGGCCTCGACGGCCTGGCCGATCCGTTCTGGGATCTCGCCGGCCGGCACGCCCGCCGCGAGCAGCTCGCCCGCGCGGCGGTTGCGGCTCTCGCGCGCCAGCGCGGTCGCCACCAGGTCGCCCGCGCCGGCGAGGCCGATCATCGACTCGGGGCGCGCGCCCATGCCCTCCGCGTAGCGCCAGACCTCGGCGAAGATGTGGCCCGCGGCGGCGCCCGCGGCGTTCAGGCCCTGGGCCTCGGTGGCGCCGGCCGCGAGCGCCGCGGCGTTCTTGGCGGCGCCCGCCAGCTCGACGCCGACCGGGTCGTTCGGACTGCTCGCAGACGACGCCGGCGCGCAGTGAACACCTGCGCGAGCGAGCACGCGCGAGCTCTTCCTCGGCGGAGGCGGCGACCAGGCCGGCGCCGGCGTGGACCATCTCCTGCGCGTGCGCGGGGCCGCCCAGGCAGGCGACGCGGCGCGGCGCCGAAGCGCGCGCTGAGCACGATCGTCGGCGGCAGGCCCGTCGGGCGGCACGAGGCCCTTGGCGACGGACACGACGGCGCCGCGCGCCCCGAGCCCGCGCCGACGCGAGCGCGTCGATCACGTCGCCGAGGCCGCTGGAGGGGACCGCCAGGAAGACATAGTCGGCGCGCGCGACGCCTGCGCAGGCAGGCTCGATGCGCAGCTGCGGCGGCAGCTCGACGCCGGGCAGGTAGCGCTGGTTCTCGCGCTCGGCCTCGATCGCGCGCGGCCTGCTCGGCGGTCCTCGTCTGCAGCGTCGTGCGCAGGCCGCCGCGTGCCAGCAGCACCGCCAGTGCGGTGCCGAAGGAGCCGGCGCCGATGACCGTCGCGCGCCTGGCGCCCGGCGGTGTCAGCGCCCGCACGCGGGGTGTGCGGAGCGGGCTGTGAGGCTCGGGCTCGTTTGGCATGGGCTGGCGAGCCTAGCGGTCTGCGGCCGCGTGCGGCGGGTCCGGTGGACCTGTGCGATCGTGGGTCGATGCCCGAGGGCGACACGATCCATCACGCGGCGGAGCGGATCCGCGCGGCGCTCGCGGGACATGTCCCCGATGAGCTCGCCACGCCGCATCCGCGGCACGCCGGCGGACCGCTGGCCCGAGCTCCTGGCGGGGCGCTCGATCCGCGCGGTCGACGCCCACGGCAAGCACCTGTTCCTGCGCTTCGACGGCGGGATGACGCTGCACTCGCATCTGAGGATGACCGGGGCCTGGAGCATCCAGCGGCTGGGCGAGCGCTGGAGACGCTCGCCCGCCGTGCGTGGCTCCTCGTGCGCAGGGGCGGATGGGAGGTCGTGCAGTTCGACGGTCCGGTGCTCGAGCTGATGCCGGACCGTCGCACCCGCACGCGACCCGCGGCTCGCGGCGCTCGGGCAGGACGTCCTCGGCGAGAGGTTCGAGCCGGACCGGTTCATCGCTCGCCTGCGGGCGCAGGACCCGGCACGGCCGATAGGCGACGTCCTGCTCGACCAGCGGGTCATCGCGGGGATCGGGAACGTCTGGAAGGCGGAGTGCTGCTTCGCGGCCTGCGTGGATCCGTGGCGGGCGACAGGACGCGTGAGCGACCAGGAGGCGCTCGCGCTCGTCGCGTTCGCCCGCGAGCATATGCCGATCGCGGTTCGCGACGGGCCGCGGGCGAGGCCGCGCACGGTCTACCGCCGCGCCGGCCGGCCCTGCCCCCGGTGCGGCACGCCGATCCGCGCACAAGGCCAATGGGAGGACAACCGCACCACCTACTGGTGCCCGTCCTGCCAGCGCTGAGAGCTCACAGCACCTCGGCGAGCGTGCGCCCCGCGTCGCGCAGCGCCGCGGGGCTGCGCGCCTGGATGATGAGCTGCAGGTCGAGCATCCGCGCTGCGAAGGCATCCAGCCGGTTTTCGCCGGTGACGGCGTACGCGGGCACACCCGCCTGGCGTGCCCGCGTTGCGATCTCGAACGTGATGCTGCCAGCGAGCGAGTCCGGTGCCAGGCGGCGGTCGAGGATCACGACCGCCCGCGCGCTTCGCATGCGGCTGTCGAAGCCGAGCCCGTCGAGCAGGTCCCTCGGCGGCCCGGCCGCGTCCTTGAGCGGGCAGAGGTCGGGGTCCGGGCAGGCGCCGTCGCGAAGGCCGGCGGCGATCTCCCGCGCTGCGCCGGCGGCGCTCGTGCGGGGCCCCGGTGAGCCGCCCACGATCAGGGCGCGGGAGGGGATCAGATACCCGGCGTGCGCGCCCATGCGTGTGTTAAAGGCCACGATCGGGCATCCTTGCAGCAATGCCTGAGCGGAAGGCCGAGCATGCGACGGTGGAGGTCTGTGGGCGCGAGGTGCGTGTCAGCAACCCCGCGAAGCTCTACTTTCCCGAGCCGGGCTTCACCAAGATGGACCTCGTCTCCTACTACCTGGAGTGCGAGGAGGCGGTGGTGCGCCACCTGCGCGAGCGCCCGACGGTGCTGAAGCGGTGGGTGGACGGGGTGCAGGGCAAGCCGTTCTTCCAGAAGCGGGTACCCGACAGCGCGCCGGACTGGCTGCAGAGCGCGACGGTGACCTTCCCGAGCGGGCGCTCGGCGCGCGAGCTCGTCGTCAACGACGCAGCCCATCTGGTTTGGGGCGTGAACCTCGGGGTCATCGACTGGAACCCGTGGCCCGTGCGCCGGTCCGACCTCGATCATCCGGACGAGCTGCGGGTCGACCTCGACCCCGGCCCGGGGGTGCCGTTCTCGCGAGGTCCGCGAGGTCGCGCTCGTGGTCCGCGAGGTGCTCGACGAGCACTCGCTGACCGGTTTCCCGAAGACCTCGGGGTCGCGCGGCATCCATGTCAATGTCAGGATCGAGCCCGAGGAGGGCTTTGAAGGGGTGCGGCGCGCAGCCCTCGCGCTGGCCCGCGAGGTGGAGCGCAGGATGCCGGGCCGGGCCACGAGCCGCTGGTGGAAGGAGGAACGCGAGGGCGTGTTCATCGACTACAACCAGAACGCCCGCGACAGGACCGTGGCGTCCGCCTACTCGGTTCGTGCGGTGCCCGACGCGCGCGTGTCGTGCCCGCTTGAGTGGGATGAGGTCCCGGACGTCGAGCCGGCCGACCTGACGCTCGCGACCGTGCCGGCGCGCCTGCGCGACAGCGGCGACCCCTCCAGCACGATCGACGAGAGCGCCGGGCGGCTCACCGAGCTGCTCGAGCTCGCGGCGAGGGATGAGAGGGAGGGCCTCGGCGACGCTCCGTGGCCGCCGCACTTCCGCAAGCAGGCAGGGCGAGCCTCCGCGTGTGCAGCCAAGCAGGGCACGCGGCGCAGGAGACAAGAGTTGAGCCCCGCACTCTCACCGCCGCTCAGCCCGCAGCTGGCGATCTCGCGCCGCGAGCTCCCCGTCGGGGACGGCTACAGCTACGAGGTCAAGCTGGACGGCTTCCGGTGCATCGCGTTCGTCGACGGCGGCGAGGTCTTCCTGCAGTCGCGCAACGGCAGGCCGCTCGGCCGCTACTTCCCCGAGCTTGGATTCCCGGACGGGCGCTATGTGCTCGACGGCGAGATCGTGGTTCGCGGCACGGACGGGCGGGAGGACTTCGACGCGCTCGGGCAGCGCATCCACCCGGCCGCGTCGCGGGTCGAGCTGCTGGCGGCGCAGACGCCCGCCGCGTACGTGGCGTTCGACCTGCTCGCGCTCGGAGAGGAGCCCCTGCTCGAGCGCCCGTTCTCAGAGCGCCGCACGGAGCTCGTGCGGCTGCTCGCAGGCGACGCGTTCGCCGACTCGAGCGTCGAGCTGATCGAGAGCGCCGGGGACCCCGCAGGAGCGAAGGGGTGGCTCGAGCACGCCGAGGGGGCCGTCGCGAAGGACGGATCGGCTCCCTACCGGCCCGGTGAGCGCGCCGGGATGACGAAGGTCAAGCGGGTGCGGACGATCGACGCGGTGATCGTCGGCTGGCGCCCCGGAAAGGCAAAGGACACCGTCGGCGCGCTGATCCTCGGTCTCTACGACGGTCCAGAGCTGCGGGTGGTCGGCCACTGCTCCGGGCTGAAGGCGTCCGAGAAGCGCAGCCTGGTGGGTTTCCTGGCGCCCTATGAGTCAGGCGAGCGTGGGTCGGCGGACCCGAGCCGGTGGAGCGCCGGCAAGGACCTGGAGTGGGTGGGCCTGCGCCCCGAGCTCGTGCTCGAGGTGGACTTCGACCACGTGTCCGGCGGGCGGATCCGGCACGGCGCGAAGCTGCGCTCGTGGCGCGAGGACAAGGACCCTCGAGAGTGCACGATCGATCAGCTCTCGCTATGAGCGTGCATTAGCATCAGCGCTGTGAGCGATGAGCAAACGGCGCATGCGACCGTCGCCGAGGAGGAGTACCTGCAGAGCCTCTACTGGCTGCAGGAGGCGGGCCTTGCGATGACCGGCGCGAACGTCGCCCGGGCGATGCAGCTGTCGGCTCCGACCGTGCACGAGATGGTCGGCCGTCTCGAGCGCGACGGCTACATCACGCGCGGCGCAGACAGGGCCATCTCGTTCACCGACAGCGGCGCCGAGCACGCCGCCCAGATCGTGCGCAGGCACCGTCTCATCGAGCGGTTCCTGACCGACGTGCTGGGGATACCGTGGGACGAGGTCCACGAGGAGGCCGAGCGGCTCGAGCACGCCATGTCGCCCGTGCTGGAGGAGAGGATGCTCGCGGCGATCGGAGACGCCAAGACGTGCCCTCACGGACACCCGATCGTCGCGGGGGCCCGCCTGCCCGGGGTCCCGCTCGCGGACGTCGACGTCGGCGCGTCCGTCCACGTGGTCCGTTTCGAGAACGAGGCCGAGGACGTCCTGCGCTACCTCAAGGCGTCCGGGATGGCGCCGGGTCTCCTCGGCCGGGTGGTCGAACGCGATGGCGATGAGATCGTGCTCGAGAGCTCCGATGGGCGCCGGCTGAGCCTGACGATGAGCGTCGCCGAGACGGTCTCGGTGATCGCGGACCCCTCGCCGCCGCAGCGCACGGCGCTGCCCGAGCAGCTGGTCCTCGGGCAGCGATACGGGCGCTAGAGCGGCCCCTGGGCAGGCCGGCCAGGGCATTCTCGGCAAATGGTCGGTTTGGCCTTGACTGGCTGTCCACCCGGAGTAGCATCGAACCGAAGGACATCCAGCCCAAGAAGGGAGGCGATATTGCCTCGGATCATCGTTCTCGACGACGCCGCTGACCCCGATGTCTTCATGGATGAGGCCGTCCGCCCGGAGCACCTGGACGACAAGCACAATGCGGTGAGGCTGCTGGAGAGGCTCACGTGGGCCGTTTCGGACGCCAACAGCCGGCCGGTACCAAAGCGAGTGCGCGCTGTGACGCCCTACACGCGCGTGCGCTCCTCCTGAGAGTTCCTAAAGCGAGCGGTAGGCGCCCGCGAGCCGGGCGACGCCCTCGTCGATCTCCTCGGGTGTGACGCCGGAGTAGGCCAGGCGCAGCGTGTTCTCGCCGCCGTCGAGCAGGAAGTCGGTGCCCCTGACGAAGGACACGCCTCGCTCGGCGGCAGCCGAGTACAGGGCGTGCACGTCGGTTCCCTGCGGCAACGTGACCCACATGAAGTATCCGCCCTGGGGGGCCACGAACTCAGCCTCGGGCAGCTCGCGCCGCAGCGCGTCGCCCAGCGTCCGCGCGCGCTCGGCGAGTGCGCTCTTGACCGTCTGGATGGAACGCTCGAGCGCACCGGAGGCGCAGAACTCGTAGACGATGGACTGGGAGACCATGTTCGGCGAGATGTACGTGTTGGTGGCGATCCTCGCAATATCGGCGATCAGGGCTGAAGGACCGACCAGGTACCCCACGCGGATCCCCGGGCAGACCGTCTTGGAGAACGAGGACGCGTACACGACGCGCTCGGAGTCCATCGAGAGCATCGTCGGCACGCTCTCGCCGCTGAAGCGCAGCGCGACGTAAGGGTCGTCCTCGAAGATGACGAAGTCGTGCTGGGCCGCCAGGCGCAGCAGCTCCCTGCGCTTCTCGAGAGAGATCGTGTAGCCCGCCGGGTTCTGGAAGTTGGGGATGATGTGGGCGAGCTTGGGCGAGATCGAGCCCCTCGCCGAGCAGGTGGCCGAGCGCGTGCGTGTCGATCCCGTCGGGCTCCAGCTCGATGGCGTGCAGCTGGGCTCCCCGTCCGCGCAGCGACAGCAGCGTCCGGTCGTATGAGGGGCGCTCGACGATGACGTGGTCGCCGGGAGCCACGAGGTGCTCGAACAGGAACGCGTCGGCCTGCATCGAGCCGTTCGTGACGAGGACGCGCTCGGGCTCGACGCCGTGGTGCTCTGCGATCCAGGTGCGCAGCCGCGGGTACCCGACGGCGGTGCCGTAGGCGGTGGTGCCGGCAGGGTCGTTCTCGAAGGCGCGGCCCGCAGCCTCGCGCAGGCCCTCCACGTCGACGATGTCGAGCGACGGGGCGCCCCTGGCGAATGAGATCGTCTTTCCCGGCGTGGCGTTCACAGCTGGGTAGCTTAGGCGCCCGAGCAGTTCGTCGTAGTCGCGGGCGAGATCGCGCCCGGCCCGCTCGAGCCGCTCGCGGAACAGAAGCAGCTCCGCGGGGCCCGGTGAGAGCTCAGCCGGCGAAGCGCTCTCGATGGCGGCGGGTGGGGGTGCGGGCGCCGCAGGGGCGTCGGGGGGACCGGCGGGTTGCCACCCGATCGGTGCGACGTGCGCGGGCTCGACCGCCTCGTCGACGATCCGCCCCGGTGTGTGGGCGTGCGTCACGGGCGCCGGCGGGGCCGCGGGCTCGGCCGCGGCGGATGCCGGCGGCTCGGGCTGCTGGCCTGCAGCGATCGACGTCAGCGCGCGCTCGAGCTCGCCGATCTTCTGCTCGAGTTCACCGAGCGTGCGTGCAAGGTCCTGGTCCACAGCGGCCAAGCGTACCTGCAGAGGACCGCGGCGGCACCTGCCGGCGCCGCGTGCTCAGGATGCCGCTGATGAAGCGCCGAGGAGCTCGACCGCGATCGCGGCAGCCTCGGTGGGGGTGCGCCCGACACGAACGCCGCGCTCTTCGAGAGCCTGCGCCTTCGCTGCGGCCGTTCCGGCGGACCCGGAGACGATCGCGCCTGCGTGCCCCATCTGCTTGCCGGCCGGCGCCGTGAAACCCGCGATGTAGGCGACGACGGGCTTGGTGACATGCTCGGCGATGTATTCGGCTGCCTCCTCCTCGGCGGACCCGCCGATCTCGCCCGAGAGGACGATGAGCTCTGTCTGCTCGTCTGCCTGGAAGAGCTCGATCACGTCCACGAACGAGGAGCCGGGGACGGGGTCGCCTCCGATCCCGACGATCGTGCTGCAGCCCACGCCCGCCTGGGCGATCTCATTGCCGATCTGGTAGGTCAGGGTGCCCGAGCGCGAGACCACGCCGACGCTGCCCTCGTTGAAGAACGATGCGGGGATGATCCCCACGTTCGCCTTTCCGGGCGAGAGGATCCCAGGGCAGTTCGGGCCGATCAGCCTCGTGCCGGGATGGTCGCGGCGCAGGAGGTTGTACACCCTCAGCTCGTCGTGGGCGGGGATTCCCTCGGTGATGGCGATCACGAGCTCGACGCCGGCGGCGGCCGCCTCGAGGATCGAGTCGGCGGCGAACCTCGGCGGGACGAAGATCATCGCCGTGTTGGGCTGCACCTTCTCCATCGCGTCGGCCCAGCTGTCGAACACGGGGATCCCGTCAACGTCCTGTCCGCCCTTGCCGGGGGTGACGCCGCCGACGACGTTCGTCCCGTAGGCGCGGTTGTTGAGCGTGTGGAAGGTGCCCTCCCGGCCGGTGATGCCGGCGACCGCCAGGCGTGTGTTGCCGTCGACGAGGATCGCCATCAGCCCTGTCCTCCCTGTGCCGCGGCGAGCGCGACTACCTTCTCGGCCGCCTCGTTCATGGTGTGCGCGGCGTGGACGTTCGGCAGGTCGGCCTCTGCCAGCAGGCGCCTGCCCTCGACGTCGTTCGTGCCGTCCAGGCGCACGACGAACGGGACGGTCGGCTTGATGTCCGAGAACGCCGCGATGAGCCCCTTGGCTACCTCGTCGCAGCGCGTGATGCCGCCGAAGATGTTGAACAGGACCGCCTTCACCGAGTCGTTCGCGAGGATCAGGCTCACGGCCTGCTTGATCTTCTCTGCGTCCGAGCCTCCGCCGGCGTCCAGGAAGTTCGCCGGTGCCCCGCCGGCCTGCGCGACGACGTCGAGGGTCGACATCACGAGCCCCGCGCCGTTTCCGAGGATCCCGATGTCGCCGTCGAGCTTGACGTACTGGACGCCCTCCTGCTTGGCGCGCCGCTCGATCGGGTCTTCGTTCTCGCTGTCCGAGAGCGACTGGTTCTCAGGGTGGCGGTAGAGCGCGTTCCCGTCGAGCGAGACCTTCGCGTCGAGCGCCTTGACCTCGCGGTCAGGGGTCACGATCAGGGGGTTGATCTCCGCGAGCGTCGCGTCCTCGCTCAGCCAGACCTCGTAAAGCGCGAGGAGCGCGTCCGCGACCCCGCCGATCACGTCGTCGTCGGCGCCGCCGTCGCGGGCGATCTGCTCGGCCTGCTCGCGGGAGAGGCCCTCGAGCGGGTCGACGTGGCTGCGGATCAGCTTCTCGGGCGTCTTCTCCGCGACCTCTTCGATGTCGACGCCACCCTCGACGCTGAACATCACGAGTGGCTTCTTGGCCGAGCGGTCGAGCAGGACGGAGGCGTAGTACTCGGTCGCGATGTCAGAGGCGTGCTCGATCCAGAGCGTCCGGACCGTGTGGCCGTGGATGTCCATCCCGAGGATGTTCGAGGCATGCTCGCGAGCCTGGGCGGCGTCGTCGGCGAGCTTCACGCCGCCCGCCTTCCCGCGGCCGCCGATCAGGACCTGCGCCTTGACCACCACCGGGTAGCCGACGCGGTCGGCGACCTCGACGGCCTCCTCGACGGTGCTGACGGCGTCACCGGAGGAGACGCGCAGGCCATGTCGGGCGAACAGCTGCTTGCCCTGGTATTCGAGCAGGTCCATTGCGGCGCGGGACTCTAACGCAAGACGCGCACCGGCGCCGCGCACGCCCCTGCGGCATGGGTCGCGGCGCCGCGTGAGGTGACGCAAGTCATAATGGGTTGCAATGGCTCTTCCAAAGAATGTCACATTCGTAACTTTTGACGTGTACGGGACCCTGATCGACTGGGAGACCGGTATCTACGAGGCTTTTGCCAAAGAGGCGGCCCGCGACGGTGTCGAGATCGACAGAAATGTCCTGATCCCGATGTTCCAGGAGATCTCTCGCGAAATCGAGGGAGGCTCATATGAGCTCTACGCCGAGGTGCTCCGCAGGACCGCCATCGAGATAGCCAAACGGCTCGAGTGGCCGCTGGAGCCGTCCCGTTCGGGCTTCCTGCCGGACTCGGTGCAGCGCTGGATGCCCTTCAAGGAAACCGCGACACAGCTGCAGAAGCTCTCCAAGAAGTACAGCCTGGGGCTCATCTCGAACATCGACGACAAGCTGCTCGGCCAGACCCGCCGGCACATCAACGTCGACTTCGACCTGGTCGTGACGGCGCAGCAGGTCCGCTCCTACAAGCCCGAACTCGCACATTTCACCGAGTGCGCAAGGCGCGTCGGCGGCAAGCGGGGCTGGGTGCACGTGACGGCAAGCCACTACCAAGACGTGGTCCCGTGCGTCAAACAGCGCGTGCCGGTCATCTGGGTGAACCGCAACAAGGAGACGCTCGACTCCTCCCAGAAGAAGCCCACGGCCGAAGTGAGCAACCTCAAAGAGGCGGCGAAACTCCTCGGCGTCACCTGATCGCGTGCGGGCAATCGCCCTGCACGCGGACGTGATCGTCGCGACCAGCGCGGTGCTGCAGGCCAACTGCGTGCTCGTGCGCGGGCGCGCCCTGCAGAGCGCTCCGCAGGGAGTGCTCGGGGTCATCGAGTCATCCGGCGGCGCCTTGTCCGAGACGTTCGTGATCGACTCCCCCGTTCTGCCGGAGGAGCTCGCGAGCCTTCCCGCGCTCGTCGGCCAGGCGCGTTATCCCGAGCCGAGCGGCCTCCTCGCGACCCACGGCGACTGGGATCATCTCCTCGGTCGGCTCGCGTTCCCGCAGCTCGCGCTCGGCTGCGCGCAGAGCACGGCCGAGCGCCTTGCGCGCTCCCCGGGGCAGGCGCAGCGGGAGCTGCGGGCCTTCGACGAGGATCTCCTGATCGAACGCGAGCGCCCGCTCACGCTCGGCTCGGTCCAGCCTCTGCCCGTGCCGGGGCGCTGCGAGGTCGGAGCCCGTGAGATAGAGCTGCACAGAGCCGAAGGCCACACCGACGACGGAATGGCGGTGATGGTCGGCTGGGCCGGCGTCCTGGTCGCCGGGGACTACCTGTCGGCCGTCGAGCTGCCCTCGCTCGGGGACGGCGGAAGCATCGACGCCTACCTCGAGACCCTCGAGCGGCTGCGTCCGCTCGTCGGGGCTGCACAGCACATCGTGCCCGGACACGGCCCGCTCCTGGACGGGGACCTCGCCCGGAGGGTCCTGGATGAGGACGTGCTCTACCTGTCCTCGCTGCGCGAGCACGGCGCCGATGCAAAGCTCCCCGACGGCAGGCGCTCGGCGGCGCAGCGCCGGGTGCACGCCGCCAACGCGGCGCACACCTAGCAAACCTCCCCGCGTGGCCTGTGCTGCGGCGTCTGCCGGTCCGTCGCGCCACCCGCCGGACGCTCCCGCCCGAACAGTCGGCCCTGGCCCTGTCCGGGGTGAGCCGCGGTGGTGGTATGTTCGCGGGGGTTTCGGTCGTCGAGCGGGGGAGGCACGAGATGAGCGTCGGGCAGCGAGCCTTAACAATGCTTGCACTCGCGCTGGCGTGTTCAGCTCTGGCGCTCGCAGGCGCCACGGCCGGGTTCGGTGCAGGTGACCCGGCCGGCCGCGCGGCCGCGACCCTGAACCTGCACCGGGTCAACTGGCGTGACATCACGCTCCCGGGAGCCGCATGCGACGGAGCGAGCTCGATCCGGCTCCACGACGGCGAAGGACTTCTCTCGCCGATACCGTCGAAGTGGGTGGGTGATGACTTCAGAGACAGGCACGGTGTCACGGTGGACGCGGGCCTGCCGATCTACGGCGACCTCTTCGGCGGCGGAGCTGACGTGGCGGCCATCGACGTCAGCTGCAACAACGGGGGCGGCACGGCCGACAGCGCGCTGTTGTACTCGCTCGTGATCTTCCGGGCGCGCGGCGGGCATCTGTCGGTGGTGGGCGTCATCAAGCCCCTCGTCCAGCCACCGGAGGTGCTGCCGACGCTCATCGGCATCTCCATCCACCGCGGCAGCATCACCGCCAACGAAGCCTTCTACGGCCCCGAAGACGCGACGTGCTGCTCGACGGGCCGCGCCACCACGAAGTGGGTCTACTCGGGCGGTACCCTGCGGGCGGGCACGCCTGTCATCACGAAACCGGCGAACGGCTAGCCCTGCGCCCCCGGCTCGGGAGGCGCCGGCCTAGGAGGGCTCTGGGCTCTTGATCGTCGCGATCGGAGCGCCGGCCTGGATCGGGTCGCCCTCGGTGATCGGGAGCTCGACGATCGTCCCCGCCTTGTGCGCGGTGATCTCGTTCTCCATCTTCATCGCCTCGATGATGCACAGCAGCTGACCCTCGGTGACAGCGTCACCCTGTTTGACCAGCACCTTCCACATGTTTCCCTGCAGCGGGGACTCCAGCGTGTCAGGGCCGCCCGCGCTGGTGCTCTTTCGCTCGCCGCGCTTGGGTGCGGCCTTCGCCTGCTGCGACCCGTTGCTTGCGCCGGCGGCCCCCGCGAACGGCGGTCCCACGACGCGCACGTCGAAGCGCTTGCCCGAGACCTCGACGGCGTAGGTCTGCTCGACCGTCTCCTGCTCCTCCGCGGCCTGCGCCGGAGCGGCCGGCTTGGGGAACGCGAGGGTCTTCAGCCAGGCGCGGTCCTCGAGCAGCTCGCGGCACGTATCGCCCTTCGCCCACTGCTCGGATGCAAGGAGAGCCTGGTGGAAGGGGATGAGCGTCTTCAGGCCCTCGATCTCGTATTCGCCGAGGGCGCGCAGCATGCGTTTCGTCGCCTGCTCGCGGTCTGCGTCCCAGACGATCAGCTTGGCGACCATCGGGTCATACATCGGCGAGACTTCCCCGCCCTCCTCGACACCTGAGTCCACGCGCACGCCGGGGCCTTTGGGCTCGCGGTAGCGGCCGATCTTGCCCGGTGCGGGCGCGAAGTTCTTCGAGGCGTCCTCGGCGTTGATGCGGCACTCGATCGAGTGCCCGCGCAGGACGACGTCGTCCTGGGTGTAGGAGAGGGGCTCCCCGGCGGCGGCGCGGATGCCCTCCTTGACGATGTCGATGCCGGTGGTCATCTCCGTCACGCAGTGCTCGACCTGCACGCGGGTGTTCATCTCCAGGAAGAAGTACTCGGGCTCGGCGCCCTCGTGGGAGGAGAACAGCCCCTCGATGGTGCCGGCACCCACGTAGTTGACGGCCTTCGCGGCCTCGACACCGATCTCGCCGATGCGTGCGCGGGTCTGCGGGTCGACTATCCACTCGGGGGCCGGAGACTCCTCGATCACCTTCTGGTGCCGGCGCTGGATCGAGCAGTCGCGCTCGCCGAGGTGGATGACGTTGCCGTGCCTGTCCGCGAGCACCTGGACCTCGACATGCCGAGGGTCGTGCAGGTAGCGCTCGAGGTAGACGGTGGGGTCGGAGAAGAACTTCTCGCCTTCCCGGCTTGAGCCCTCGAACGCAGCCTCGAGCTCGTCCTGGGAGAGGGCGACGCGGAAGCCCTTGCCGCCTCCTCCGCCGGCCGCCTTGACGGCGACCGGGAAGCCGACCTCCTCGGAGGCGATCCTCATGGCGTCGGCCACGGTGTCGACGGGCTCGGTGGTTCCGGGGACGATCGGCACGCCCGCTGCCTTCATCAGCTCGCGTGCACGGGTCTTTGAGCCCATCGCCTCTATCGCGCTCGCGGGAGGACCGATGAACACGATCCCCGCGTCCTCGCATGCCTGGGCGAACGGCGCGTTCTCGGCCAGGAACCCATACCCGGGGTGGATCGCCTCGGCGCCCGTGCGCCTGGCCACATCGAGGATCTTCTCGACGTTGAGGTAGTTCTCAGCCGCCGGTCCCTCACCGAGGTTGAACGCCTCGTCCGCCCGTCGCACGTGCGGTGTGTCGCGGTCGGTCTCGGAGTAGACGGCGACGCTCGCGATCGCGAGCTCCTCGAGCGCACGGACTATGCGGACCGCGATCTCGCCGCGGTTGGCTATGAGGACCTTGCTGAACATCGGCTGCGGAAGCTTAGCGAGAGAAGCCCGGTCTCTCAGGCCTGCGCCCACCGGCGGCCCGAGAGACGGGGCCCGGGATCAGCGAATCGTGAACGCCGCGAACGCTGCGGCGCCGTTGCCCGCGGCGTCGTGGGCGACGGCCCGGAGCCTGTAGTGGCCCGCGGGGAGCCGCTTGCCCTTCACGCGGCCTGAGAAGTGCAGCTTGACCCGTGCCGACGCCGCGTCCGAATGCGTGAACGTGCCTGCCGACGTCAGGATCGTGCAGTGTTTGCCGCGCGTGTTGTGCCTGGATGGCCTCTCGCAGGACCTGCCCTGCTTGCGCCCGGCGGATTCGCTCAGCACCGTGAACGTCGTCGTCGCGGCCTGGCTGTCGCGGTAGCTGACCAGCGTCCCGTATTGCTTGTTCACCGAGATCGTCGCCCCCGACGGCGCCGGGTAGAACGTCGAGGGGCTGAGGGTGAGGCCGCTGATGACTCCCGCCACCGCCGCGGCCACCGGGGCGGGCGGCGTGACGGCTTTGGCCGGCGGGCAGTTGCTGCCCTGGCCTGGGACCTGCAGCGCTCCGCGGTCCTGGAAGGAGCTGCAGACACCGTTCGAGCCGATCTGCACGGTGCGCGGGTTGCCTGCCAGATCGGTGGGTGAGGCAGACTCGCCGGCGGGCAGGACGATCGCGCTCGAGGGGACGCTGTTGACCGCGGGAGACGCCGGGTTCAGGCCGTAGCTGGTTACCGGAGCGGTGAACAGCGATGTGAGCGTTTCGAGGTTGGAGTTGCCCGCTTCGCCGTTCTGGCAGGCGATCGTGCCTTCGCCCGGCACGGGCGCCGCGGCCTGCGCCTGGGAGGGCACGTCGGAGTAGTCGCATCTGACGTTCACTTCCTTGGCGCCGGGGCCGACTTCGGAGAACTGCTGCTCGAACAGGATGGAGCCCTCGATATTGACGTTCGCGATGCTGTTCAGGTTTGCGGCGAACGCGTGGATCCCCTCGACCGGGGACGCGTCGGAGACGCCCGGCGCGCCCGCGTCGATCGTGGAGCCGTCGACCGTGAGCGTGCGCGCACGCCCGCCGACGTTCCCGAAGTAGATGCCGCTGGAGCCCCCGAGTATCTCGGAGGAGTCGACCGTCAGGTTCCCGTTCTCGGCGAGGATGGCGCCGCGTTCAACTTCGGCGTTCGTCTGAAGGACGCTGCGCTGGATCAGAACTCCGGCGCCTTCGCCGAGTCCCTCCTCCAACAGCACCGGCGCTTTGTCGCCGGTGGCGGATCCGGACGTCAGCCTGCTGTCGGCGAGCGTGACGGATCCTCCGACGGCCTCGAATGGAACGCCCGACCAGATACCCCCGACCTGCAGGTGCTCGAAGCTCGCGGTGCCGAGCTCCTCCTCCACGGCGTCAGCGTCGTCTTCCTTGTTGCTCATGGAGATCGTGAGCCCGTTCACGGTCCCGGAATCCGGGAACTCGAGAACGACGCCGGTTGCGCTGCCCGTCGAGCCCTGGTTGATCGTGTCGCCGTTCAGCGCGACCGGACCCAGCCCGGCCCCTATTCCGCTCGTCCCTTCGCTTTCGGTGATGTTCACCGTCGTGTTGCTCACAGACACCGGCGCATCGACACCCTGGATCGCGTCTCCCGACACATCTTTGCTCAGCGTCAGCGTGGCGCCGTTCATGCTGAGGCTCGTGCCGAAGGTCGACACGGCGCTCGCGTCGTTCGCGCCGGTCATCGTGACGCCGCCCCCGTTCATGGTGAGCGAGCCGATCTCCTCGCTGACGATCCCCGCCTCACCGGAGTCTTCGGTCATCGTCACGTTGACGTTGTCGAGCGTGAGGTCGGCGCCGCTCTCGATCCCCGGCTGGCTCTCGCCTTTGGGGCTCACGACGGAGAGGTTCTCGATCGTCAGATTCGCTTCGGGCACATCGACGCCGATGGCGGGGTGGGTCGCTGCCGCCGGTGCGAGGATCTCGGTGCCGCCTGCTCCTGCGCCTGCGCCGTCGAGGATGAGGCCGCCGTCGGCCGTGCCGCCCAGCTCAACGGTTTCTTCGTATGTGCCGGGCCCGATGTCCAGGGTGGAGGTTTCGTCGAGGAGTTCGGACTTCGCGATCGCGGCGGAGATCGTCAGGCAGGGCGCCGACGGGGATGTGCAGGCGTTGGTGTCGTTGCCGGACTTGGTGATGTACAGCGTCGCCGCCGAGGCAGCGCTCGCGCCCGCTGCGCCCGCCAGCACTGCCGCGAGCAGAGCGCAGATGACCAACCTTGCATGCCCCATCGAAGCCCCCTTCATCGCACACCCATTGACGCCTTTTGCAGGCGCCGGCGTTGATTCGACGCCGTTGCTGTCACTCCCCCCTGGCGGGGAGACATCGCAAAGGGTGCTGCACGCGCAGGACGGATCGCTCAGGCGCGGGCGGAGGCGATCATCCCGGCGCCGACGGTCCCGTTGCTGGACTCGTCGATGAGGATGAAGCTGCCGGTGCGGCGGTTGCTCGTGTAGGGGTCGAACGCGAGCGGCGTGGACGTGCGCAGGCGCACCCGGCCGATGTCGTTCAGGGCGAGCCCAGCCGGCGGGTCGGTGCGCTCGAGGGTGTGCACGTCCAGGAGGTCCTCGATGCCGTCGATGGCGGCGGTGGCGCTGCGGGAGGTGTGCTTGATCAGGTAGCGCGCGCCCGGGCGCATCGGCTCATCGGTCATCCAGCAGATGTCGGCCACAAACTCGCGTCCGACCACGGGGGCGCGGTCGGGGTGGCAGATGAGCTCGCCTCGGGAGACGTCGATCTCGTCCTCGAGGCGCAGCGTCAGCGACATCGGCGCCATCGCCTCCTCGAGCTCCCCGTCATAGGTGTCGATCGCCGCGATCCTCGTGCGGGCACCGCCCGGCAGGACGGCGACCTCGTCGCCGCGCCGCAGCGCCCCGCTCGCGAGCTGCCCTGCGTAGCCACGGTAGTCGCTGATGCCGGCGCCCGGCCGGATCACCCACTGCACCGGGAACCGCGCGGGCTTCGCGTCGGGATGGTCGTACGCGACCTCGACGTTCTCGAGCAGGTCGAGCAGGACGGGCCCTTCATACCAGGGCATCTCCTGCGAGCGGGAGACGACGTTGTCGCCCTCGAGGGCCGACATCGGGATGTACGTGATGTTCGTGACGCCGGTGAGCTTGGTGGCGAAGCCCTCGAACTCCTCGACGAGCTCCTCGTAGCGCTCCTGTGAGTATTCGACGAGATCCATCTTGTTGATCGCGACGACCATCTCGGGGATGCCGAGCAGAGCGCTGATGAACGCGTGGCGCTTTGACTGCTCGAGGACGCCGCGCCGTGCGTCGATGAGGACCACCGAGACATCGGCGGTGGACGCGCCGGTCACCATGTTCCGCGTGTACTGCCGATGGCCGGGGCAGTCGGCGATGATGAACCGGCGCCTCGCCGTCGCGAAGTAGCGGTAGGCGACGTCGATCGTTATGCCCTGCTCGCGCTCGGCCCGCAGGCCGTCGGTCAGCAGTGCGAGGTCGAGAGTCCCCTCGCCGCCGCGGCGCTCACTGGCCTGGGCCACATGTGCGAGCTGATCCTCGAAGACCTGCTTGCTGTCGTACAGGAGCCTGCCGATGAGCGTGCTCTTGCCGTCGTCCACCGAGCCGGCGGTCGTGAACCGAAGGAGGTCGAGGGTCATCTCGGGCCACGGGCGCCCATCAGAAGTAACCGGCCTTCTTGCGATCCTCCATCGCCGCCTCGGACACACGATCATCCGCGCGGGTCTCGCCGCGCTCGGTGATGCGCGTGGCGGTGATCTCGAGCACGACCTCCTCGAGGGTCGAAGCTGTCGAGCGCACGCCGCCCGTGCACGTCATGTCGCCGACGGTGCGGTAGCGGACCGTCTCGCTGAAGGTCTCCTCGCCCTCGATCAGCTCGGTGCCCTCGCGCCATGCGTAGAGCATCCCGTCGCGCTCGAACACCTCGCGCTCGTGGGAGAAGTAGATCGAGGGGACCTCGAGCTGCTCCTGGTCTATGTACTCCCAGACGTCGAGCTCGGTCCAGTTGGAGAGGGGGAACACGCGCACGTGCTCGCCGCGGCGGATCCGGCCGTTGTAGAGGTTCCAGAGCTCCGGGCGCTGGTTCTTGGGGTCCCACTGCCCGAAGTCGTCGCGGAAGGACATGATCCGCTCCTTCGCGCGGGCGCGCTCCTCGTCCCGGCGCGCGCCGCCGAACGCCGCGTCGAACCCGTGCTCGGCGATCGCGTCGAGCAGCGTGACCGTCTGCAGCCTGTTGCGCGAGGCCCGCGGGCCCGTCTCCTCGACGACGCGCCCGCTGTCGATCGAGTCCTGCACGCTCGCGACGATCAGGCGCTCGCCGAGCTCGGAGACGCGGCGGTCGCGGAACTCGATCACCTCCGGGAAGTTGTGCTCCGTGTCCACATGCATCAGCGGGAACGGGAATGGCGCGGGGCGGAACGCCTTCTCGGCCAGGCGGAGCAGCACGATCGAGTCCTTGCCTCCGCTGAACAGGAGCACGGGACGCTCGAATTCCGCAGCGACCTCACGCATCACGTGGATGGCCTCCGACTCGAGCGCCCGCAGATGGCTCAGCTGCGGGCGTGCGGCGACGCTCATTGCGGCGCCGGCTCGACGTGCAGACCGCACTCAGTCTTGTCGGTGCCTGCCCAGCGGCCCTCGCGGCCCGAGCCGGGCTGGGTGCACGGGGCGCACCCGATCGACTCGTAGCCGCGGTCATGGAGCTTGTTGTAGGGAAGGTCGCGCTCGTGGATACGGCGCCAGAGGTCCTTGTCGGTCCAGTGGGCCAGCGGGTTGTACTTCCACAGGTTGCGCCGCTCGTCTCGTTCGATCAGCTCTGTGCCCACGCGCGTCGGCCCCTGCTCGCGGCGCAGGCCGGTGATCCAGCCTTCTGCACCCGAGAGGGCGCTTTCAAGCGCACCGACCTTGGCCGCCGAGCAGCAGTGCTCGGGGCCGCTCCACGGCTCGCCGGGACTGCTGGCGTCCTGCACCTCGATCTTGACCCCGAAGCGCTCCTCGAAAGCGCGCCATGTCTGCATCGTCTCCTCGAACAGCACGCCGGTGTCGATCGTCACGATCCTGACGAGGGAGCCAGTGCCCTGGTCGAGACGCAGCAGCTCGTCGAGCAGGACCGACTCCTCCTTCTGGAAGGAGCACAGGAGCACGGCGAGGTCGCCGTGGCGTGCGGCCTCGCGCAGCGTGTGCGTGAGGCTGAGCGCCGGGTCGACGCCCGGAGAGGGCTTGGGTGTGGGCGTTTTGCTGGGTGGTGTCACAAGTGTTATGTCGGTTGCTCTGGACATGATCTATACAGCGCACTCCCCCTCGCCGCGTTGAACCTGGAACGGAACGTCGCGATTCCAGTCGATGAATTGGTTCATTGTCTGCAGTCCGAAGTCGACGGGCAGCGACAGATCCCGGACGAGCTCTTCGATCTCGCCGGTCCCGACCCGTTGCGCGAACGCGCCCCAGCTCTCGCCGTCACCGCGACTGCTCTCATAGTGGCGGATCCAGCGATCGACCGCCTCCGGTACGCGCTTGGCCGGTAGCCGCAGCTTCAGGCGCTTGCCGAACGCGACCTCGCCACCTTCGTAGACGCCGCCGACGTGCGGGATGTACGCCGGGATCGTGTGGTCGCCGACTTTGATCGAGGCCCCATAGAAGCCGATGTCGGCAACGTGGTGCTGGGAGCAGCCGTTGGGGCAGCCGCTCATCTTGATGTGGATCTGCCTGGTGAGCGTGTCCGTTAGCCCCATCGCCTGGACCCTCTCCTGCACCGCCTGGTTCAGGCCCATCGAGCTTGTGATCCCCAGCTTGCACGAGTCCGTGCCGGGGCACGAGACGACGTCGGTGATCTCACGCGGTCCGGGGTCTGCGAGTCCCAGCTGCGTGAGCGCGCTCCACACGTCGTAGACCGCCTCGTCGCGGACCCAGCGCAGCAGGATGTTCTGCTGAACGGTCGTGCGGGCGTAGCCGCCGGAGTAGGTGCGGGTGATCTCGGCAAGGCCCCTGAGCTGCTCCGGCGTTAGGTCGCCGCGCGTGATCTTCACCTCCACCGTGACGAACCCGTCCTGCTTCTGCTCAGCGACGTTCGCGGTGCGGAAGCGGTCGAACTCGCTCAGGTCGCCGTTCGGGCTGCCGTGGCTCTGAGCCGGCGCCGGCGCCGACTCGCGCTCGTCGTCGATGAACAGCCTGTGCTCGACCGAGAAGTCCCGTTCGGCGACCCAGTCGCCCTGGAGCTCCTCCTCGACCTGCCGGCGCAGCTCGTCGATCCCGAACTTGTCGACGAAGACCTTGATCCGCGCGCGGGCGCGATTCACGCGCAGCCAGTCCTGGCGGTCGAAGATGCGGAAGACGGCCTCTGAGATCTTCAGGTATTCGCCGTTGTCGAGCTCGACGAAGTCGTAGAGCGCGGGTGCGACGCGCGGCATGATCGAGGTGCCACCGCCCACGAGCATCTCGGCGCCGCGCACCTCGCCGCGTCCCTCGACCTCGCGGACGCGGGCCCGGAAGGCGATGTCGTGGATGCCGCTGATCGAACGGTCGCGCGGCCCGCCGTCGAACGCGGTCTTGATCTTCCGCGGCATCGCCTGGGTGGTTGGGTGGCGAACGAAGTAGCGGACGTACGCGCCGACATATGGCGTCATGTCGAACAGCTCGTCCTTCGCAACGCCGGCCCACGGGTCGCCGGTCACGTTGCGGACCGTGTTGCCGCAGCCCTCGCGGCTGGAGAGCCCGGCATCGCCGAGCTCACGGATCGCGCTCTCGACTTCCGGCAGGGGAATGTGGTGCATCTGGATGTTCTGTCGCGTCGTGACGTGCCCCTTCCTGAGCGGCACGTACTTCTCGATCACGCTCGCGAATGCCTCCATCTGCTCCGGCGTGATGCCCCCGAAGGGAAGCTTCACCCGGATCATCTGCACATCGGGCTGTCGCTGCCCGTAAACGCCCTGCTTCAGGCGGAACTTGATGAACTCGTCTTCGGGCATCCCGCCGTCGAGGAACTTCCCGGCCTCTGTCCTGAAGTCGTCGAACTCGCGTTCGAGGATCGGGATCACGTGGCCAGGGACGTTCTGGAGGACCTCGGGGTCCTCGAGCGTCCCGCGGCCCGCGGAGACGGAAGCTGGCTCCATTGTGCAAATCCTCCTGGTGGGGGCGACTGACGCGGTCGGATGGGCCCTCCAGCCCACCGGCGACCGACATTGCCGCTAAAGCCTAGCGGCTTTTAGGTATTTATCCAGGGGTGGTGCAGATCCCGGCCTGATCCGGCCGAAACGCCTTCGATCAGGGCCGCCCGCACCCACGGGTCGATCGCGTCCGCATGCGGCGCTGCGGCCGGCGCGGTGGCGCGCATGAAGCGCTCGATCGCAGCCACGACGGCCGCCGCCTCCTCCGGCGAGGCCGATGAGGTGAGCATCTGGAGCTTCGGGCGGCGGTTTGGCATGCCGGGTCTCCGCCGAACCTACAGCGGGATGTTGCCGTGCTTGCGCTTGGGTCCCGGTTCGCGCTTGCTCTGCAGCGTGTGCAGGGCGACGATCAGCTTGGGCCGCGTCTCGTGGGGCACGATCACGTCGTCTATGTAGCCGCGCTCGGCCGCGGTGTACGGGTTGGCGAAGCGCGCCTTGTAGTCGTCCATCAGCTTCTTGCGCCGCTCTTCGGGTGTCGGGCTCTTGGCGATGTCGCGCCGGTAGATGATGTTGACGGCTCCCTCCGGTCCCATCACCGCGACCTCCGACGTCGGCCATGCGAAGTTGAAGTCCGCGAGCAGGTGCTTGGAGGCCATGACGTCGTACGCGCCGCCGTAGGCCTTGCGCGTGATCACGGTCAGCTTCGGCACCGTCGCCTCGGTGAACGCGTAGAGGAGCTTCGCTCCATGCCGGATGATGCCGCCCCACTCCTGGGCGGTGCCGGGCAGGAAGCCGGGCACGTCCGTGAACGTGATCAGCGGGATGTTGAATGCGTCGCAGGTCCGCACGAACCGCGCCGCCTTCGCGGATGCGTCGATATCGAGCACGCCCGCGAGCTGCGCCGGCTGGTTGCCGACGATGCCGACCGCGAAGCCGTCCAGGCGCGAGAAGCCGCAGATGATGTTCTTCGCGTGATGCTCGTGGACCTCGAAGAACTCGCCGTCGTCGACGATCAGGCGCACGACGTTGCGCATGTCATACGGCTTGTTCGGGTTGTCGGGGACGACCGTGTCGAGCTCCGGGTCCATGCGGTTCGGGTCGTCGGTCGGCTGCACGCGGGGCGCTGTCTGCATGTTGTTCTGGGGAAGGAAGCTGATCAGGTAGCGGCAGTCCTCCAGGCACGCATCCTCATCCTCTGAGGCGAAGTGGGCGACCCCCGACTTGGTGTTGTGCGACATCGCGCCGCCGAGCTCCTCGAAGCCCACCTCCTCGCCCGTGACCGTCTTGATGACGTCAGGGCCGGTGATGAACATGTGCGAGGTCTCCTTGACCATGAAGATGAAGTCGGTGATCGCTGGCGAGTAGACGGCGCCTCCCGCGCAGGGTCCCATGATCAGGCTGATCTGCGGGATCACGCCCGAGCACTTGACGTTGCGCACGAAGACGTCTCCGTATGCGCCGAGCGAGACGACTCCCTCCTGGATGCGCGCGCCGCCGGAGTCGTTGATGCCGATCACCGGGCACCCGATCTTCGCGGCGAGATCCATGATCTTGCACATCTTTTCGCCCATCACCTCGCCGAGCGAGCCGCCGAACACCGTGAAGTCCTGGCTGAAGACGCACACGGTTCGCCCGTCGATCGTCCCGTGGCCCGTGACTACCGCGTCACCCCAGGGCCTGTTGCCCTGCATGTCGAAGTCGTGCGTGCGGTGGCGCACGAAGGTGTCGAGCTCCTGGAAGGAGCCCGGGTCCAGCAGCTTCTCCACACGCTCACGGGCCGTGTACTTGCCCCGCGCATGCTGCTTCTCCTCGGCCTCCGGCGCGGAGTGCAGGGCCGCTGCGCGCAGCTCGTGGAGCTGGGCGAGCTTCTCCTCGTAGGTCTCCGGCGCCTTCATGCGGTGCTCCTTGCGGTGCCCGCTGTGGGAGGACGCGAGCAGGGCGGCGTCGGCCTGGCGGTCGTGGGGGCTGCTTGACATGAGTGCGGAATCCTACCCGCAGGGCGCTCCTCAGGCTCTGGAGAACGGCCTGTGGTGCGCGGCGCCAAGCCGGTCGAGGGCTGCCGTGAGCACCGCTGTCACCTGCTCGGTGGCGCTCTCCTCGGCCGCCAGAAGCTCCTGCGCGACGTCGGCCGCGGGCCGATCTGCGCTCTCGGAGGCCTCGGCGTCCAGGCTCTCCGGCTCCTCCTCGGGAGGGGATGCATCACCGGCAGCCTCCGGTGCCGGCTCGTCGGTCGGGGCCGGCGTGGCATCGCCGGAGGGCTCTGGCGGGCCGGCGACGCTCACGGGCTCCGTGGACGGGCCGGCAGGCGGTTCGGCCACCGGCTCCTCGACGGCGCTCGCCGGCGGCTCGGCTGGTGCGCCGGATCCGCGGAAGAAGTAGAGGAACCTCGCGATGAAACCGCGGCGCGCGGGCGCCGGTGCAGGGGGCGTATCCGATGCCGCAGGGGCACGGTCAGGGTCCTCTGCGCCAGGGGCGGGCGCGACCGGGAGCTCGCCCGGACCTGCGGGCGCAGGCACGGCGTCGACAGCCGGTTTCCGATCTTCCTCGCCCTCGAGAGCCGTCTCCTGGTTCTCTGCCTCGGCCTGCGCCGGCGCCGGCGCCGCCTCGCCCTCATCGGCCGGCGCGACCTCGGCGGCGGGCTCCGGGGGCGCGGCCTCCTCCTGCGGCTCCGCCGCGGCGGGCTGCTCGGATGAGCTCATCTCGCGCTGGACGGTCAACGTGACGCGCGTCCCCCAGCCGGATGCCTTGATCAGGACGGTCCCGGTGGTGCCCGGCGACTCCCATTCGACCTTCTCCTCGGGTTCGACGCGCGTGATGCGTATGTCGCCGAGGTCGCCGAGGTGGCGGGCCAGGGCGTCGGGGTCGCTGAGCTCAGCCCACAGCTCGGGCGGAGACTTGACCAGGGTGCGCTGCACCTCCGAGGAGATCATCGGTGCATCCTTTCGCGCGATCTGCGCCTACTCCTTCCGGCGGGCCGCCGGCGGCACTCACGCTGCGACAGGATCGCCGTGCGAGCCGACCGCGCCCCGCTCGAGGAGGCACTCGGCGAGCTGTACCGCGTTTGTGGCGGCGCCCTTGCGCAGGTTGTCGGACACGATCCACATGTCGAGTGCCTGCTCGTTGCCGGGGTCCCTGCGGATGCGACCCACGAACACGTCGTCGCTGCCGGTGGCGTTGATCGCCATCGGATACAGGCCGGCGGCAGGGTCGTCAAGGACGGTGATGCCGGGCGCGGCCCGCAGCAGCTCCCGGGCCCGCTCAGGTGCCAGCGGTGTGCGCGTCTGCACGTTGACGGCCTCGGAATGCCCGTTCACCACCGGCACCCGCACGCAGGTCGCGCTGATCCGGATCGACGGGTCGGAGAGGATCTTGCGGGTCTCGTTGATCAGCTTGCGCTCCTCGTCGGTGTGGTCATCACCGGGAGCGAAGCTGCCCGCGTGGGGCAGGGCGTTGAAGGCGATCTGGTGCGCGTACTTCACCGGCTCGGGAACGTCACCCTCGTGAAGGAGCGCGTGGGACTGGTCCAGGAGCTCGTCGATGCCGGCCTTCCCGCTGCCGGACACGGCCTGGTAGGTGCTGATCACCAGGCGCTCGATTCCCGCGGCGTCCTGGATCGGCTTGAGTGCGACGACCATCTGCATCGTCGAGCAGTTCGGGTTCGCGATGATGCCCCTGTGCGTGTCGAGCGCCTCGGGGTTGACCTCGCTGACGACGAGGGGCACGTCGTCGTTCATCCGCCAGCGCGAGGAGTTGTCGATCACCGTCGCGCCGGCCGCTGCGAACCGGGGTGCCCACTCCCCCGAGGTGGCTCCGCCGGCGGAGAACAGGGCGATGTCGAACCCCTGGATCGACTCGGGCGACAGACCCCGGACGACCAGGCCGCCCGCGAGCTCCCGTCCCACAGAGCGCTCGGATGCGAACGGGACGATCTCGCTCGCCGGGAACTCACGCTCGCGCAGCAGGTCGAGCATCAGGGTGCCCACCTGTCCCGTGGCGCCGACGACGGCGACCCTGTAACCCTCGCTCATCGGGTCAGGGTATCGCGGCGGTCCGGCCGACGTGCACCGTCGGGCGCCCCCGGGGACGAGCACCCACGTGGCTTCTCGGTGTTCGTGTGCCCTGGTTCACACACCCGCGGCGGGGCGGGACCTATGGTCGAGACATGGCCACCACCTCACACCCCGAACCGGCGAAGCTCGCGGAGCCCGACGACAAGCTGATCGTCGCGCAATGGCTTCTCGTCCTGCCGGTTCTCGCGTTCATCGGCTGGTGGGGGCTCGATGAGGTCCTGGAGGTGCTTGACGCGCCGAAGGCGCTCATCACGGGCTTCGGCCTGGCCTCGCTCTTCCTTGCGTGTGCCGCCTGGGCGCTGCTGTTACGGGAGATCCTGGGCGACGACTGAGGCAGCACGGTCGCCCTCACCGTGGCCTGAGGGCTCGGCCGGCACGTCGCGCGGCGCCCCGCTACGGCTGGATGACCATGAACAGGATCGTCAGGAGCACGAGGGCGCTCGCGAGCGATCCGAAGAGGGTGATGCGGCGAACCAGCGCCCTGTACTCGGCACTCATCGAGACCGGCTCGGAGCCCGCCGCGGCTGCGAGGTCGCGCGTGGCGACCTCCTCCGCCTTCTTGGATGCCGGTATCAGCACCGCACCCACCACCGCGCCGATGACGATCACGGCGCCGAGCCCCCACTGCACGAAGAATTCGCTCCAGTGGTGCCCGTCGCTCGCCAGGTAGATGCCCGCGGCGACCACGACCAGCAGCAGCGGGTTGATCAGCATCCTCGCGACCGTGTATTCGATGCGGTGCAGGAGCGGGATCGCAGCCGGCTGGTGCTTGGCGGCGACCATGAACATGATCGGGTACGCGAACGTCACCCCGAAGGCTGCGACGACCGCCATGACATGGACGGCGAGGATGAATTCGTACAGGGAGGCGGCGACGGGAATGAGCATGCCCGGACCCTACTAGAGGCGATGAGCGGGGCGGCCTAGAAGCGCGGCTGGTACTTGCCGAAGACGTCCTGCATCGCGCCGCACACCTCGCCGATGGAGCAGCGGTCCTTCAGGGCCTGGCGGATCCAGGGGAGCAGGTTCTCGCTGCCCGCGCATGCGCCGCGCAGCTCGTGCAGGCGGAGCTCGACGAGCTCGTGGTCGCGGTTCTCCTTGAACTCCCTGAGCCGCGTCAGCTGCTGGCGCTCGGACTCCGGGTCGACCCTGAGAAGGTCGGGGACCTGGATGTCCTCCTCCTGGTAGGCGTTGACGCCCACCACGATGTCCTGGCCGATCCTGTAGCGCTCCTGGTAGCCCCACGCCGACTCGTCGATCTCGCCGGTGATGAACTCGATCGCGTTCACCGAGCCCCCGAGCTCGTCGACCTTCGCGATCAGCTCGTTCGCGCGGGCTTCGATCTCGTCCGTGAGCGCCTCGACGAAGTAGGAGCCCGCGAACGGGTCGACGGTGTCCGTCGCCCCAGACTCATGCGCCAGGATCTGCTGCGTGCGCAGCGCGATCTTCGCGGCGTGCTCGGTGGGCAGCGCGAGCGCCTCGTCGAAGCCGTTCGTGTGAAGGGACTGGGTGCCTCCGCAGACCGCAGCGAAGCCCTGGAGCGCGACGCGCACGATGTTGTTCTCCGGCTGCTGGGCGGTCAGCGTCACCCCGCCGGTCTGGGTGTGGAAGCGGAGCATCGTCGACTTCGCGTTCTTGGCGCCGAACCGCTCGCGCATGATGCGCGCCCACATCCTGCGGGCGGCGCGGAACTTGGCGACCTCCTGGAAGACGTTGTTGTGCCCGTTGAAGAAGAACGCGAGCCGCGGCGCGAAGTCGTCGACATCCAGGCCCTTGTCGATCGCCGCCTGCACGTACGCGATCCCCGAGGACAGGGTGAACGCGACCTCCTGGACCGCCGAGCAGCCCTTCTCGCGGAAGTGGTAGCCGGAGATCGAGATCGTGTTCCATCGCGGCACGCGCTCGTGGCAGTAGGCGAACAGGTCGGTGGTGAGCCGCATCGTGGGCTCGGGCGGGTAGATGTAGTTGCCGCGGGCGATGTACTCCTTGAGCACGTCGTTCTGCGTCGTCCCGCGCAGCTTCTCACTCGGGACGCCCTGCTCCTCGCCGACCAGCTCGTAGAGGAGCAGCAGGCATGCGGCGGGCGCGTTGATCGTCATCGAGGTGGACACCTGGTCTAGTGGTATCCCGTCGAAGGCGGTGCGCATGTCGTCGATCGTGTCGATCGCGACGCCGGTGCGGCCGACCTCACCGAGGCATCTCGGGTTATCGGAGTCCAGGCCGAGCTGGGTGGGCAGGTCGAACGCCATCGAGAGGCCCGTCGAGCCCTTCGAGAGCAGGTAGCGGTAGCGCTCGTTGGACTCCTTCGCCGACGCGTAGCCCGCGTACTGGCGCATCGTCCACGTCTGCTTGCGGTACATCTCGCGGTGGACCCCGCGGGTGTACGGGAACTCGCCGGGCTCGCCGAGATCCAGATGCTCGGGAAGGTCGCTCTCGGAATACAGCTCGGAGATCTCGATCCCCGAGTCCGTGAAGCGTCGAGGATCGTCTGCGCCGACGATCGGGGCGATCGTGAGGTTCTCCTCGGTGGCTGCCATGACCGGAAGGATAGTCACGGGAACCACTAAGCTTGCTGACCATGCCCACATGCCTCGTGACCGGCGGCGCCGGATTCCTCGGATCCCACCTCTGCGACGAGCTGATCGCGAGGGGCAACCGCGTGATCTGCGTGGACAACCTCGAGACGGGGTCGCTCAAGAACATCGAGCACATCCGCGACCCGGATCACTTCGTTCATCTCGGTGTCGACATCATCGAGCCGTACTTCGTCGACGAGCCGGTCGACTTCGTCTACCACCTTGCCTCGCCGGCCTCGCCGATCGACTACCTGCGGCTGCCGCTGCACACGCTCAAGGTCGGCTCCTACGGCACGCACCACACGCTCGGGCTCGCGAAGGCCAAGCGGGCGCGGTTCCTGATCGCCTCCACGAGCGAGGTGTACGGCGACCCGCTCGAGCACCCGCAGTCCGAGACGTACTGGGGCCACGTCAACCCGATCGGTCCCCGTGGCGTCTACGACGAGGCGAAGCGGTACGCCGAGGCGCTCACGATGGCCTACCACCGCCAGCAGGGCGTGGACACGGCGATCGTGCGGATCTTCAACACGTATGGCAGCAGGATGCGCCCGCATGACGGCCGTGCGATCCCGACGTTCCTTCGCCAGGCGCTCGCGAACCGGCCGATCACGGTGTTCGGCGACGGCAGCCAGACACGCTCGTTCTGCTACGTCAGCGACCTGATCCGCGGGATCATCGCGCTCTCCGAGTCCGGTCTTCACAACCCCGTCAACATCGGCAACCCCGACGAGTTCACGCTGCTCGAACTCGCGGAGACCGTCAGGGAGCTGACCGGCTCGAGCTCGGAGATCCTCTTCGAGGCCCTTCCGGAGGACGACCCGAAACAGCGCAAGCCCGACATCACGCTCGCCCGCGAGCTGCTCGGCATGGTCGCCCGAGGTTCCTCTCCGCGACGGACTTCAGCGGACCATCGAGGACTCCGGAATCGAGATTCTCGTCGGCGGCGGACCTCGCTGATCGAGTCCTGTCAGGGCCGCCGGCCGCCGCCGCGACCGCTACATATGGCAGTCTGAGGTGTTGTGAGCAGCGAGATGGGTCCAAGCTTGCCTGGAACCTCCACACCGTCCGCTCAGCGAGCGCGGCAGGCCCCGGCGCCTCCGCTGCCCAACACGGCGAGGGCGGCGAGTTCTCCGCTGGCGCATGTGGCGGCACGGATCGACGTGTCCGACCGGGATATCCGGAGCAAGCGCCCCCCGCTGCTCTCGTTCCTGCTCAGGATGTCCACCGCACGCCGCGTCGCGCGGGTAGCCACGCTGCTGGTGCTCGACTTCGTCGGCGTCGGGCTGGCGATCTTCACGGCGCTGGTGCTGAAGGAAGCGTTCCACGGAAACCTCGAAGCCTCGAGGGCGTACGAAGGGACCAAGCAGTTCCTGCCGTTCGCCTATCTGCTCACCGCGCTGCTGTTCGCCCGCTCGGGGCTCTACGCGGAGAGAGCGATCAGGCCCGGGCTCTCGCGGATCGTGGGCTCCCTCTTCCAGGTCGCTTTCGTGGCGCTCCTGTTCGCGGTGGTCAACGGGGAACACTTCTCCAGCTACTACCTCTTCTACGGCTCGCTCGCGTTCGCGATCTTCTACGTCTCGATGTTCCGCGCGCGCCTACGAGCGGATCACGGCCACCGTCCTGCGGGCAGCCGGCTATCAGCGCCGCGCCGTCCTGGTCGGCAGCGGAAAGCACATCGGCGACGTCGCCCACGCGCTCCGGCGACGCGCCGCACTCGCCGATCGAGATCGTCGGTTTCCTCGCTCCCGGACGCCTGCCGGCGAACGGGCTGCGCGCGCTCGGCTCGCTCGGCGACCTGCCGCAGCTGCTCGCCAGCGCACCCGTCGACGAGGTGATCATCGCCGACCCCGACTTTCCCCAGGACGACGCGGTGGAGCTCGTCGACCAATGCCACCGCCGCGGCATCCGGGTGCGCCTGGCGCCGTCGACGATGGAGATCCTGATCCACCGCGCCGAGTTCGTGCCGGGGCAGTCGGTGCCGCTGTTCGAGCTCGGGCCGCCCGTCTTCGAGGGCATCGACTTCGCACTCAAGCGCACGTTCGACATCGTCGGCTCGACCATCCTGCTCGTGCGTCCTGAGCCCGCTCCTGCTCGCGATCACGATCGCGGTTCGCATGACCTCACGCGGCCCGACGGTGTTCCGCTCGATGCGCCCCGGGATCGGGCAGCGGCCGTTCGCGTGTCTGAAGTTCCGCACGATGCACACGGACGCCGAGGAGCGCCAGGCCGAGCTCGAAGAGCTCAACGAGGCCTCCGGCGCGCTCTTCAAGATCCGCGACGACCCGCGCCTGACGACGGTCGGGCGCTGTGCTGCGCCGCTTCTCGCTCGACGAGCTGCCGCAGCTCGTGAACGTGCTGCGGGGAGACATGTCGCTCGTCGGCCCGCGACCGCTGCCCGAGCGCGACTACGAGATGCTCGAGGACTGGCACCGCAAGCGCTACCTCGTGCTGCCCGGGATCACGGGTCTCTGGCAGGTCTCAGGGCGCTCGGAGCTCGACTTCGACGACCTCGTGCACCTGGACTTCCTGTACCTCGAGCGCTGGTCGCTGGCGCTGGATCTGACGATCCTGCTGAAGACGATCCCGGCGGTGTTCCTGCGCCGGGGCGCCTACTGAGCCTCGAGCCCCTCCACGGCGCCGCCCGACGGGCGCCGCTCGCGCCGGCCGGAGCGGGCGGGAACGGGTTTCTGCTGGTGCGCCAGAGCCGACACGCTCGCGTACACGCCCCACGTCCTGCGCGCCGCGTCATCCCATGTCCACTCAGGCGGCGCCGGTGCGGGCCTGCTGGCGGCCTGTGCGGCGTCCACGAGCGCCTGCATGTCGCCCGAGCAGACAAACGCGGCCCGGTCCCCGAGCACCTCGCGAACCGCGGGGGCCTCGCATGCCGCCACCGGCGTGCCGCATGCCAGAGCCTCGACGGCAGGCAGCCCGAAACCCTCGTACTCGGACGTCAGCACCAGCGCATGCGCGCCGCTGTAGATCGCCGCGAGATCCTCGTCGCACACCTCGCCCGTGAGGATCACATCCGGAAGCTCGTGCGCCCACGGGCGGGTCGCGCCGACCATCACGAGCGCGAGGTCGCGGCGTGTCGCCGCCAGCCTGGCGATGTGCTTGGTGGGGTCGGGGTGCTGCAGGCCGCCAACGAGGACGAGATAGCCCTCCGGCAGTCCCAGCCGCTCGCGGACGGCCGCGATCTCATCGTCCGGGCGCCGGTACATCGACGTGTCGGCGGCCTCCGGGATCACCGTCACGCGCTCGCGCTCGATCCCGAGGTGCGTGCCCGCGTCCATCGCCACCGTCTCGGTCGGCGCGATCACGCCCGCCGCCCGCTGCACGGCGAGCTGGCGCAGCCGCGTTCGAACGCCGCCCCGCAGATGCTCGCTGGCGCGCTTGAGTGCCGACAGGTCGTGGATCGTCACCACCATCGGGCACGGGCTGTGGAGCATCGCGCCGTCGAAACACGGTGAGTGCAGCACGTCGGCAGCGCTCGACCGCAGCGCGGTGGGCGGCCGCTCGGTCTCCAGCAGCTCGTCGGCGGGAGGGCGGGTGTCGCGGAGGGACCGAAGAAGACAGCGCGCGTAGCGTCCGACACCGTCCGACTGCGCCGATGGACGGGTGTCGAACGCGACCCTCACGCCGGGGTCCGCTCGATCGATCTGTAGCCGGGAGCCATCGCGAGCGCCAACATATTGGGGTGGTACACCTTTGGGTAGGGGTGACAGGCTGCCTGCACGCAACCTGCGGTTTTTTCCCAGGGACCGCGGCGGCACCGCGGGGCCGCGGGCTGGTCCGTGCGCTCTAGCCTAGTCCTCTCATGGGCACGCGCGCTTACCACGAGGCCGTCTGGGAGAGGGTGCCCGAGGGCGCGGAGCCCGAGGGGTTCGCCGTTCGCAGGACCTTCCTGCTGCGCCACGTCGCGCCGGGAGAGCGTGTGCTCGACGTCGGCTGCGGCGAGGGCTCGTTCAGCGCGGAGCTCCACCGCGCGGGAGCCCGCGTGGTCGGAGTCGATGTCGCCCGCGAGCCGCTGGAGCGCGCGTCGCGCCTGCATCCCGGCCTCGACCTGCGTCTCGTCGACCCCGACGGGGAATGGGACCTCGAGCTGTCCAGCTTCGATGCGGTGTGGGCGGGCGAGGTGATCGAGCATGTCGCAGACACCACGACATGGCTCTCACAGGTCCGCAGCCTCCTTCGCCCAGGGGGCCGGCTGATCCTGAGCACCCCAGACCACGGACCGCTCACGCTGATGCGGATGGCGCTCAGCCCGCGCGCGTTCCAGACGCGTCATGGATCCGCGCTCCGATCACCTGCGCTTCTACAACCGGCGGGCGATCAGCGGGCTGTTGTCCGATCTCGGGTTCGACTCGATCCGCGTCAGCCGCGCCGGCGGGCTGCCCGGCGCACGCCGGCATCTGCTCGTGCTCGCGACGCGTTCGCGCTACTGACGGCAGCCTCCGCGCGGATTGCTTCGATGTAGGCGTTGTAGATTTCCACCGCTTCGCGCTGGTGGCTGGCGAGCGCTTCGGGCGCGATCGACTCCGGGTTCAGGTAGATCGAGGCCTGGAGCTCGTGGATGGCGCTCGACGGGTCCCTCTTGAGGTCGTATCGCGCGAGCGTGAGCCAGGTCTCGGGGTTCGACGGTTGCAGGCGCACCGCGTGCTGCAGGGTGGCGTGTGCGAGCGCCGGGCTGCCGGTCGCCTGCTCGATGCCCGCCAGCGCGAACAGGGCTTCGACCGACAGCGGGTCGCGCGAGACCGCGCTGTCGGCGGCGCGCAGGGCACCCGGGGGGTCTGTTGCGAGCAGCGCCAGCGCCTGCGCACGCGCTTCTTCCGATCGCTGCGGCTGCCACTGGGTCCAGACCGCCAGCAGCGCGGCGGCGATCGCCACGCACGCCAGCGCAAAACGCGTCCGGCTCGGACGCCCGCGCCGGAGAGGGCGCTCGACCGCGGTCACCTCGGGCGAGCGCGGCTCCCCGGCGAGCTCGCCGCGGCCCGCGAGCCACCCGGCGCACAGCAGTGCGACGCAGGCATCCCCCGGCACGTACCACGTCCAGTCGACGAGCGAGTGCGCGCCGAACACAACGACCAGGCAGAGCATGCTCAGCATCCCGATCCTCTCCGGCGAATACGGCTGGGGGCTGCTCCGCCACCCGGGCCGACCGCCGGAGCGCATGCGCAACCACTCACTCCACGCTCCCCACCGCCGGTTCAGCGGGTGCGTGGGGCGCCCTGCCGCGGCCATCCAGGTGAGGAGCAGCCCGAGGGCGATGAGCAGCCCCACGAGTCCGAGGTCGGCCAGCGTCTGCACGATGAAGCCGTGCGCGTGGCGGACTTCCAGTGTCTCGGTCCGGTAGCGCAGCCGGGCGGTCCGGTAGCCGTCGGCGCCGGCGCCGAGGACGGGATGCGCTTCGAAGACCTGAAGCGCCTCCTTCCAGTAGCGCGCACGCACGCTGGCCACTGCCGTGAGCCGCCCCGGCGTGTTGGGCGGGGGTTTGGCGTTCGGGTCGGTGAGAGCGTTGAAGGCGTGGGAGATGCTGCCCGTCAGCCCCCTCTGGCTGTGCGCCAGCGCGCCCGCGAAAATGAGAGCGGCGAGCGCCATCACCGCGAAGATCGTCGCTCCCGCGCGGCGGCGTGCGAGCGCCGAGGGGGCGTGGCGGTCGGTGATGAACCCCACCGCCACACCGGCGCACAGGAGCACGATGAGCATCACGAGCACCACCACGCCGAGCTGGTGCCCGGCGGTCGTGCGCTGTGCGATTTCCACCGATTCAGCGCTCAGAGCCTGCGTCTTGAAATCCCATGCCCCGGCGAGCGCCGCGGCGATGCCCGCCCCGGCCAGCAGAGCCGCCCCGCGCAGGCGCAGCGGCACGATCACGAACCACAGGACCAGACCCACCAGGAGCGCCGCGAGCGCTCCGCGGGAGTAGGCGAGCACCAGCGTCAGCAGCAGCAGCCCCAGCGCGGGGTATGCGAGCGCGGTGAGGAGAGCATGGCCCGTTCGCCGCGCTCCCAGCCACATACAGCCGATCGCTCCCATGGCCGCGGTCAGCCCGACCGCGTTCCAGTAGCCGAAGGGTTCCTGCAGGCGCGCGTATGTGTCCGTGGCGTCCAGCGACGCAGGGAATATCTTCGTCAGCAGCGCGTAACCGCACACGAGCACCGATGCGAGCACCAGGCCGCCGAGGATCGCCGGCCAGCGAGTCGGAGCGATCCGGACGAGCGCCAGGGAACCACCGAAGACGGCGCTGTAGGCGAGCATCCTGCCGGCGTCCCGCCAGCTTTCGTCGGGCTGCACCGACCATGCGACCGAGATCGCGGTCAGCGCGGTCAGCGCCAGCAGGAAGCACATCGGCCACATGCCGTAACGCCGGCGACCGCTGGGCCCGATGATCAGCGCGACGGCCACCAGCGCGGCAGAGCCGAGCGTGAGGGCCATCTCCGTGAACGTCATCGTTTCGAGGTTCAGGCCGCCGGTGGCGTAGAACGTGATCGTGCACATCACGGCGGCCGTCAGGCCCGTGATGAGCCAGAGCCACATGCGCTCCGATGCGTCCGGGGTGCTGCCTGCTCCCTTGATGGGCGCGCTCAGCGGCGCCCTCGCGGGGGTGCGCTCAGTCGGTTCGGCGAGCGCGGACAAAGTTTCGCAGCCCTCCTGCTGCAATCACGAGGATGAAGGCGAGGATCCCCACCACGACCAGCAGCAGCGGGGTCGGCAGGGTGCTCACCGCCGAGGAGATGCTCACCGGCACGACGCCGGGCTTGATCACCTGCCCGCCGACATCGACCGGCGCGGCGCCGGCGCTCGCGGCATGCGCGATGGCGCTCTGCTCCGCGGGGGTCGCCGCGAGCAGCGTGGGCACGCCGGGCCCGGCAGCGGTGCCGCCGCCCGCCGCCGCGAGCTGAGCCTGCCTGATCTCCTGAGAACAGCCGGTGTACTCTTCCGCGTCCGCGCTCAGTTCGCTGAGCGCCTGCGTGTACGCGGCCTGGCTGAACCCCGCGAGCGATTCGCCGTGGGTGCACCGCAGGATGAGTTCCTGGCCGGCGTCCGCGAGGGCCGGGGCGGGGCTCGCGATCAGCGCGAGCACGGTTAGGACGGCCGCCAGCAGCGCGGCCGGCAGGGCATGTGGGCTGTCCTGGCGGGCGGTTCTCATGAGCTGACTATTCAACGCTACCAACGCGTGCGGAGAGCCCGAGTTGCTGCAGTGCGCCAGAAAAACCAGCCGCCCAGGCATCGTGGCTGTACGCGAGGATGTCCCGGGAGCCGGCGGCGCCCATCCCGGCACGGAGCTCCCCGTCGCCCGCGAGGCGCACGAGGGCGCGTGAGAGCGCCGGGGCATCGCCCGCCGGCACGACGATCCCGTTGTGCCCGTCGCGCACCAGCCCGCCGGCTGCGGCCCCGACGGCGTCGGTTGCTACCACCGCGAGCCCCCGGTTCATCGCCTCGTTGGCGACGAGAGCCCATGGCTCCCGGAACGTTCGCGTCGGTATCGACGGGATGACCAGCACGTCACAGGCCTCATATATCTCGCGCATCCGGACCGCGTCGGCAGCCGGCAGGTTCCTGACGCCCGCGGGGGGACGGGCCGCGTTCGATCCGACGAGGACGAGCTCGGCCCCTGCGGTGCCCAGGCCGCTCGCGCGCCATGCCCGCAGGAGCACGTCCAGCCCCTTCTCCGGAGACTGGCGTCCCACGAACAGGAACCTCACGCCGGGGCTCGCGCCGAGGTCGGCGGGTGCGCACGCAGGTTCCCGCCAGAAATCGTTGTCGACCGATTGCGGCGCGACGTGCACGTTGCGCGCGCCGCGTGCCGTGACGTAGGCGCTCACGTGAGGGCCGTAGGTGACGACGGCGTCGGCGGTCCGGTAGAGGCGGCGCAGGGGCAGATAGCTGACGGCGTGCGCGGCGGACCGCGGATGCGCCCACAGCGACGCCCAGAGGATCAGCGGGACACCGCCGCGGCGGGCGCCGCCCCACGCCGCCAACGGGGCGAGCCGCCCGCCGGTCGGGCAGACGACGGCGCGGTAGCCGCCGCCTGCGGCGAGACGGGCAATCTGCGCAGGACCCGCGGTGCGGTGAGGCAGCGGAAGCACGCCGGCGTACCGTGGGCCGCCGTGCATGGAGGAGCCGCCGAACAGGCACAGCTCGATGCCCTCGACCTCGTTCAGGCGTGTCAGCGCGCCGACCCGGTATGCGGGGGCGTTGCCGGTGACGAACAGGACGGGCTTCAAGCGCGCACGTCGAGGTAGGCGGCCAGCGTCTGCTGCCCGCAGCGCTCCCAGGTGAAGTTCGCGGCGACGGTCGCGCGTGCCCGCCGGCCGGCCTCGCGCAGGCGCTGGCCGTCGGACAGCAGCTCGTCGATGCGCTGGCTCAGGCGCTCGATGTCGCCGGGCGGGACCAGCACGAAGCCGTCGCCCGCAGCAGCGATCTCCTCAGGGCCGGGCTCTCCACGGCAGCCGATCGCGGGCACCCCGGCAGCCATCGCCTCCGCATAGACGACGCCGAACGCCTCGTCCGTGGACGGCATCACGAAGAGCGTGCAGCGGCGTGCGGCGTTGAGCGCCTCCTGCGGCGCGAGCTGGCCGTGGAAGTCGACACGCTCTGCGACGCCGAGGCGGGCGGCGAGTCCTTCGAGCGCGGTCCGCTCAGGTCCGTCGCCGATGATCGCGTAGCGAAGCGTCGGGTGCCGGGGTGCGAGCACCGCCAGGGCGCGGAGCACGTCCGAGTGGCGCTTGCGCGCGACGAGATGCGCGACGGTCACCAGCGTCGGGGGACCCGACGCGCGGCCCGGGCGCTGCGCCGCCGGGAGGTCGGTGCCGAGGTGGACGACCCTGGTCTCGCCGTGCTCCCGCGGCCTGCGCGAGCTCGGCGATCCCGTGGCTGTTCGCGAGCACCAGCTCGGCGGCGCCGAGCCCGGCCGCCACCGCGTCCGCACCGGCCCTGTCTTTGCGCGCGGTGTAGAGCACGTCGCCGCCGTGGACCGATACCACCAGCGGCGTGCCCGTGGCGACCCGGCGGACGGCGTCGGCGGCCGGCACGGCATTGTGTGCGTGAATCACCTCGAACGGGAACTTCCGGGCCAGCCGCCTCAACGCGATCGAAAGCGGATGCGCCGCCCACGCTCCCCAGCGCGCGTACGAGCGTTCCCTCGGAGGTGAGACATAGGGCACGTAGGTGACGGGGATCCCGTCTCGGATCTGGGTGCGAGGCTCCCGCACGAGGGCGAGCCCGGCGCTGAGAGCTCCACCGCCTGTCAGTGAAGCCCGCGGCGGCACCAGCCGGTGCAGGACGAGGACGCGCACGTCGGCACCGGCGTCGCGCGCCGCCACCGACTGGCGGTGCGCCCAGATGCCCAGCACGGGGTCGCGCAGGCTCGGGTAGAACTCTGCGACGATCGCGACCTTCACGGGGGTGCCGGCCCGCGTGCTCACCAGCTGTGGTGGGTCGTGAGGGTGGCTTCCGCCTCGGTGGCCCGCAGATAGGGGCGGCCGGAGAGGAACTCGCGCGCCTCCGCCACCGCGGCCGCACGGGGGTAGGCGGACGC
Source organism: uncultured Solirubrobacteraceae bacterium (assembly GCA_963740075.1). Taxonomy (GTDB): domain Bacteria; phylum Actinomycetota; class Thermoleophilia; order Solirubrobacterales; family Solirubrobacteraceae; genus Palsa-744. The sequence continues at coordinate 636,209 of CAVUCP010000002.1, forward strand.
GGCCGGGGCGGCCCGGTGGCGCACGGACACGGCGTCAAGGACGCCGCAGCGCCAGCCGTGCTCGCGGGCGAGCGCGCCCCAGTGAACATCGAGCCCCCATCCCATGCGAAGTTCCGGGAACGGGAGCATGATCGGGGAAGGTGACGCTCGCGAACGCCGTCACGGGGCCGATCTCGACGAACGGCGTCTCGTGAACCACCACGCCTGGACGCCGCCTGGTGACCTTCCACGCGGCGTGCGAGTGGAGCCGGTGCGCGGGCTGGGCGAGGACGAGCGAGAAGCGCTCGCAGAGGAACAGGAAGCTGTCCAGGAAGCCGCGGGGAAGTTCGACGTCGTCATCGATCACCAGCAGCCAGTCGTGCCCGTCGGCGGGATGGGCTGCGAGCAGGCGGTTGATGTTCTCGAACTTCCCGCCCTCAGCGGGCGGGCACGTGTGGAGCTCCACGATGTGCCGTGAGCGCTCGAGCTCGGCGCGTATCCGCCCGGCGAGATGACGGTGCTGCTCGCGTGTGACGCCGAGCGCGAGCACGCGGCGGGTCGGCGGCGAGGTGCGGGCGGCGCGGGCGAGCCGCAACCTCGACCCCGTGAGCAGCTCGCGCGCGTCGACGGCGCCGTCGACGATGCTTCGCATCACACCGTCGAGTCCTCCCACCGTGCCGCTCGCGCCCGACAGGAAGTCCTCGGCCCCGCTGCGGCCGTCCTGTTGCGCCGGTGGGTGCGCGTCGGTGCTCACGGGCCGCCCGAGCTCGCCTAGCGACTCACGAAGGCGACCGGCGCTGTGGGCGGCCATCACCAGGCCCGCGGGGCAGCGCCGGCGGAGCACGTGGCCCAGGCACCCCCCGAGCGTGATCGCCTCCCGTCCGAGCCCGGGGGCGCAGCCGCGCCGCGCGTCGAAGCTTCGCGCTGCACGCCCGCGGGCGTATGCCGCGCGCGAGAGCGATCGGAGCCGTACTGTCGTCGCCGTCGCGGCGGTGCTCGACGCCCGCCGCCGCAACGTAAAGGACGCGCGCGCCGGGCTCGCCGGCGCGCAGGCGTTCCTGCCACTCCTGCTCGTCTCCGCCCCGCTCGAGCGAGACGTCGAACGTCGCCGATCCGGTCGAGCGCGCTGCTTCGGATCGCCATGTTCGAGCCCCATGCGTACTCGGCGTCGGTGTCGCGGGGCCCGAGGTCGAGCGTCGTGATCGGCGGACCCTCGCGCCCGCAGGTCCGGGGCGGCGTGTCCTTCCATTCGCGGGCTGATCGGCCGGCGAACACATCCACGTCGGGGTTCGCGCCGGCGGCTGCGAGCAGCCCGTCCAGCCATCCGGGCCGCGCGCGGATGTCGTCGTCCACGAACACCACCAGGTCGCCGCCGGAGCGGGCGACACCGGTGTTGCGTGCTGCGTTCAGCCCAGCGGGCGCGTTGTGCGCCTCGTAGGTCGCGCCGAAGCCGGTCGACCAGATCGCTCGCCCCGGCGGACGGCGCCGGCGTCGTCGACGACCACGATCTCTGCGCCGGCGGCGGCGGCCTGCGGGGCGATCGACTCCAGCGCCACCCAAGGTAGGAGGGTCGCCCGCGGGTGGGGATCACGATCGAGGCGGGCGTCATGTGACGGACAGTCTAGGTTCGGGCGGGCCGGCGCATGAGCGCATGGCCGTGCGCCGCAGGCCCCGCCGGCGGGCATCGGCGGGCCGCTTCAGCGCTGCGACTAGGCTGCGGGCGAGAATGGTCCTCTTCCTGCACAACCGCTACCGGGTGCCCGGCGGCGAGGAGCGCGTGGTCGAGGACCTCGCACGGCTCGTGCGCGAGAACCTCGGGGAGCCGGTCCGCGAGTTCACCCGCGACTCGCTCTCGCTCGGGCCCGCGAGGGCGGCGCGCCGGCCTGCTGCGCGGCGGGCTCGACCCCGGTGAGGTCACCCGTGCGGTGCGCGGCAGCGGTGCGCGCGTCGTGCATGCCCACAACCTGCAGCCCGCGCTGGGCTGGCGTGCGCTCGCGGCGGCGCAGCGGGCGGGCGCCCGCGTCGTGCTGCATCTCCACCAGTACCGGCTGGTGTGCGCCGCGGGTGCTGCTTCACGCGCGGGGAGGAGTGCACCCGCTGCCACGGGCGGAACACGGCCCGGCGATGCGCCTGAACTGCCGCGGCAGCCTGCCGGAGTCGCTCGCGTACGGTGCGGCCCTGTCGCTCTGGCAGAGGCGGATGCTCCAGCACGCCGACGCCCTGATCGTCCCGAGCATCTTCGCAAGGGAGCGCCTGCGCGCTCTCGGCGCACCGCTGCCGTGGGAGCGGGTCAGCGTCCTGCCTCCGCCCGTGACCCCGGCGGCACGGGCGCCGGAGGAGCCCCCGCGTCGGCGCCCTACGCGCTGGTGGTCTCCCGGCTCTCGCCCGAGAAGGGCGTCGATGTGGCCGTCGACGCGTGCCGCATCGCTGGAATCGCCCTTGTCGTCGCTGGAGAGGGCCCGGACCTCGACGCGCTGCGCACGCGCGCGGCCGGCGGGGAGGTCCGTTTCGCGGGGCGGGTGGGGGACAGGGAGCTGGCGGAGCTTCGGGCCGGTGCAGCGATCGCGCTCGCGCCGTCTCGTTCGGCGGAGACGTTCGGCCTCGCGGTCGCCGAGGCGATGGCGGCAGGCCTGCCCGTCGCCGCGAGCCGGGTGGGAGCGCTCCCCGAGCTGGTCGAGGAGGACGGGCTCGTGCCAGCAGGCGACTCTCCGGCTCTCGCGGCCGCGATCTCACGCCTCGCGGGCGACCGAAAGGCAGGCGAGCGCGCCGCAGGACGTGTGCGAGCCCTGTGCTCCCCCGCGGCCGTCGCGGATTCGCTCGCGCGGATCTACGATGGCCGTGAGCCGGCAGGCGCGAATCCGTAAGCTCGTGCGGCTCTCATGAACCAACGCGCGCTGATCACGGGCTTCACAGGCCAGGACGGGTCGTTTCTCGCCGAACTGCTCCTCGAGCGGGGCTATGAGGTGACCGGTGTGATCAGGGGCTCGGCCGAAAGCCCGCTCGGGTCTTCCGAGCACCTGCGTGGCAGTGTCGCGCTCGTCCACGGGGACCTGCTGTCACCCGAGAGCCTTCGCGCCGCGGTGCAGACGGTCAGGCCCGCCGAGATCTACCACCTCGCGGCACCGTCGTTCGTGCCGGCGTCGTGGCAGAGGCCGGGCGAGACAGTCGCCGCGATCACCGGCTCGTGCGCCGCGATCCTCGAAGCGGCCCGCGAGCTCGACGCCGGCGCGCGGGTGTTCGTCTCCTCCTCCGGCGCGATGTTCGGCCAGGCACCCGAGAGCCCCCAGCGCGAGGACACGTGGTGCAGCCCCACGACGCCGTACGCGATCGCGAAGCTCGCGGCGCACCAGCTCGTCGGGCTGCTCCGCGGCAGCGACGGCATGCACGTGAGTGCCGGCATCCTCTTCAACCACGAGTCCGAGCGCCGGCCCGAGCAGTTCGTCACAAGACGGGTCACACGGGGCGTCGCCGCGATCTCACTCGGGCTGGCGGACCATCTCACGCTCGGGTCGCTGCAGGCCGTGCGCGACTGGTCGTTCGCCGGCGACATCGTGCGGGGCGCCTGGATGATGCTCCAGCAGGAGGAGCCCGGTGACTACGTGCTCGCGAGCGGCGTCGGCCGCACCGTGGCACAGCTGGTCGACGTGGCGTTCGCGTGCGTGGACCTGCAGGCCGAGCGGTACGTCCGCGTGGACAGCGCACTGGTGCGCCCGCCGGACGCGACACCCAGCGTCGGCGACCCGACCAGGGCGCGCGAGCGGCTCGGATGGACGGCGCAGTTGAGCTTCGAGCAGCTGATCGAGCGCATGGTCCGGGCGGACCTCGCGTCGCTGACCTCAGCGGGCGCCGCGTCCTGAGCCCCCGTCCAAGGCAGCACGTAGACTGGCTGGACGGATGAGGACCGTTGGCGTCATCGGCCTTGGGTACGTCGGCTTGCCGCTCGCGGTCGCCTTCGCCGCAGAGGGCTGCGAGGTGATCGCGCTGGACAGCGACGCGGGCCGCGTTCAGGCCGTCACCGAGGGTCGCTCCTACATCGAGGATGTCTCGAGCGAGGCGCTGGCGGCTGTCTCCGGCCGCATCCACGCGAGCACGCGCTACGCGGACCTTTCCGATGCGGATGCGGTCCTCATCTGTGTCCCGACCCCGTTGACGCGCAACCGCGAGCCCGACCTGGGTCCGCTGGTGGAAGCGACGCGCGCGCTCGCGGGCGTCATCCGCGCCGGGCAGCTCGTCGTGCTGGAGTCCACGACATACCCCGGCACCACCCGCGAGCGTGTCGCCCCGCTGCTCGAGGAGTCGGGGCTCGCCGCAGGCCGCGACTTCAACCTCGCGTTCTCGCCCGAGCGGGTCGACCCCGGGCGCACCGACCACACGCTGCGCAACACGCCGAAGGTCGTCGGTGGGCTCACCGTCGCGTGCACCGAGCGCGCGCAGGAGCTCTACGGGCTGATCTGCGACCACGTCGTCACCGTCTCGACGCCCGAGGCCGCCGAGCTCTCCAAGCTGCTGGAGAACATCTTCCGTTCGGTGAACATCGCGCTCGTGAACGAGATCGCGATGCTCACGGACAGGATGGGGATCGACATCTGGGAGGTGGTCGATGCGGCCGCCACGAAGCCGTACGGCTTCATGCGCTTTGACCCGGGGCCGGGGATGGGTGGCCACTGTCTTCCCGTTGATCCGTTCTACCTGAGCTGGCGTGCGCGGGAGTTCGACATGTCGACAGAGTTCATCGAGCTCGCCGGCAAGATCAACCAGCAGATGCCTTACCACTGCGTGGAGAAGGCACAGAGGGCGCTGAACGACACGGGCATGGCCGTGAAAGGCTCGAGGATCGCGGTCATCGGGGTCAGCTACAAGCCCGGCGTGGGTGACACCCGCGAGTCACCGGCGCTAAAGATCATCTCCCTGCTGCGCGAGCTCGGAGCCGAGGTGCTCTACCACGACCCTCATGTCCCGGCGCTCCCTGAGTTCAAGCTCACGAGCTCGCCCCTGCTGGACATCGTCGCCGACTCCGATCTCGCGCTCATAGTCACGGCGCACCCGAGCGTCGACCACGAGCTGATCGCCAGGCGCGCGCGCCTGGTCGTTGACCTGCGCGGCGTCACCCGCGACACGGGCGCCGCGAACGTGCTGAGGCTGTGAGCGAGCCCTCCGGCCCGCGGGCCACGCCAGCCGACCCTCTCCTCGGGGAGGGTGTCCAGATCGCGCAGGGCGTCTCCTTCGGAGCGTACGTCGTCGTGCACGACGGCACGATCATCGGCGAGCGCTGCGCCATCGAGGACAACGCCGTGCTCGGCAAGCGCCCGCGGCTGGCCCGCAACTCCTCGGCGAGGGGGGACGTCGGGCCGCTCGAGCTCGGCGCGGATTGCAGCGTTGGCGCCGGCGCCGTGATCTTCGCAGGAGCGAGCATCGGCTGCGGGGCGATCATCGGCGACCAGTCATACGTGCGAGAGCGCGCACTGGTCGGGCAGGGAACGCTCGTCGGCCGCGGCAGCGTCGTTGACAACGACGTCAGCATCGGTTCGAGGGTGCGGGTGCAGAGCTGCGTCTACCTGACCGCGTTCACCGTCGTTCACGACGACGTGTTCATCGGGCCCGGCGTCTGCACGACCAACGACGACACGATGGGCAGGCACGCGCCAGGGGAGCCCCTGCGCGGTCCCACCCTCGGCAGGGCGTGCCGCATAGGAGGCGGAGCGGTGCTGACGCCAGGGGTTCTGATCGGCCAGGAGGCGTACGTCGCGGCGGGCGCCGTCGTCACAAGGGACGTTCCCGACCGCGCGGTGGTGATGGGCGTGCCCGCCCGCGTCGTCCGCGAGGTGCCGCCGCAGGACCTGCTCGAGCGCTGGCGCTAGGCCGCCAGGCGCGCCGCAGCGACGACCTCGTCGGCCTGCTCACGCGTCAGCACCGGGCTCATCGGGATCGCGAGGTGCGTAGCCGCCACGTATTCGGTGACGGGGAGAACCGCGTTCTCGCCCCATGCCAGCATCGGCTCCTGCCTGTGCACGGGGGTGCGGTAATACGCCTTGTGGCCGATCCCGGCCTCGCTCAGGACGGCTTCCAGGCGCTCCACCTCGGGATCGCGCACCACGTACAGGTGCCACGCCGGCGATGAGCCCGCTGTGGGTTCGGGGAGCCCGATCAGGTCGCCGAGGCCTGCGTCTCGGTAGTGCTGGCCTGCGAGCCGGCGCCCGTCCGCCCAATCATCGAGGTGCGGCAGCTGCACGCGCAGGATCGCGGCCTGCAGCTCGTCGAGGCGCGAGTTGTAGCCGATCTGCTGATAGCTGACCTTGTCGCGGGAACCGTGGAAGCGCAGGGTCCTGGCTTCTTCGGCGATCCGCTCGTCGCTGGTCGTGATCATGCCGCCGTCCCCGAAGCAGCCGAGGTTCTTCGACGGGAAGAAGGAGAACGTCCCCGCGGCGCCGACCGCCCCCGCGCGGCCGTCGGGCGAAGTGGACCCTGCCGCCTGCGCCGCGTCCTCGAGGACCGGCACGCCGAGCGCTTCGATCTCGCGCACCGGAGCCATGTTCCCGAACAGATGGACCGGGAGCACCGCCTTCGTCCGCGGCGTCAGCGCTGCATGCACCGTCTCCGCTGTGGCGCAGTATGTCTTCGCGTCGATGTCGCAGAAGACGGGCGTGGCACCGGTTGCCGGTATCGCCTCGACGGAGGCGTAGAAGGTGAAGGAGGGAACCACCACCTCATCGCCCGGGCCCACCCCCATCGCACGCAGGGCGATCGTTATCGCGTCGGTGCCGTTGGCCACGCCGACCGCATGCTCACAGCCGCAGTACGCGGCGAACTCCTGCTCGAAGGCGCTCACCTCCGGGCCGAGAATGTAGCGCTCGGACTCGAGCACCCGGTCGATGGCCTCGCGGATCTCCCCCTTCAGGCCCGCGAGCGGGGTCGAGGTGTCGAACAGCGCGACCCCCAAGGCCGCTCAGCCCTTCGAGAGGAGCTCGAGGTCCGCCCTCGTCATCAGGCGGATGAGCTCCTCAAAGCTCGTCTGGGGCTTCCAGCCGAGGTCCCGGTATGCCTTGCCCGGGTCACCGATCAGATGGTCGACCTCGGCGGGCCGCACGAACGCGGAGTCGATCGTCACGTACTGCTCGAAGTCGCCGAGACCGGCCTCGTCGAAGGCGACCTCGCAGCACTCGCGGACCGAGTGGGCCTCGCCGGTGGCGATCACGTAGTCCTCCGGGATGTCCCGCTGGAGCATCAGCCACATCGCTTCGACATAGTCCTTCGCGTAACCCCAGTCGCGTTCGGCGTCGAGGTTGCCCAGGCGCAGCTCCTTTGCCAGCCCGAGCTTTATCGCGGCTGCATGCCACGTGATCTTGCGCGTCACGAACTCGAGCCCCCGTCGCGGGGAGTTGTGCACGATCAGACGGCCCACGCCGGCGCAGAAGACGCCGCTCTCCGTCTCCAGGTCGAACACCCATTGGTCGCTCGCGGTCGAGCCCGGGCTGATGCGGCGCACCTCGGAGGGGCTCCTCGGGAGGTGCTGGCCCTCCGCGCCGACCACCGCGGCGGACCGGAGGTTGAGCCGGTAGTACGTCCGCTCTCCACGCTGCTCGACGTATACCGACGCGGCCTGTCCCTGGTTGAAATAGAGGAGGCACAGCCCCTGGGCCAGGACCGGGCTGTTCGTCGTGAACGCGTCCCCGTCGTCCTGCGTCAGGCCGTCACCCGCGTAGTAGCCCTTCAGGAAGGAACGCTGGACCTCGAGGTCGGCGTTCAGAACCAGCGGGGGGACCTGCTTGTCGGCAGTCGAGGTGTACAGCTGCTCGCGCAGCCAGGGCCCCACGGTCGAAGCACCGGAGAAGTCGACGATCGCGACGGAAGCGTCCGCGTCAACGCCGGATGTGCCGGTCGACTCGCGCGAGAGACCGAGGAAGACCCTCGACCAGAGCTCCATCGCGCGGCATCGGATCAGGAAGTCGTTGTTGGTGAGCCTGACGCGTCCTGCGTCGCGAGACACGTACCCGTCGGCTGCGAGGAGCCCGAGCAGCTCCGCCATCTCGGGCGTGATCGCGCTCCACCCGGGAGCGCCCGGCATACACGAGGCGATCGCAAGGTCCTCGCCCTCGGTGACCTCGCGAGCGGTCACCGGCATCTGCTCACCGTCGAGCATCGTGTGGTGTGCCGTCACCTCGACGGCGCCTCCACATGCCTGGATGCTGAGCATCTCGTGGTCGGGGTCGGTACTCCGCCGGCGGGTTGCGGTTACGGCGCGAACGCAGGTCCAGTTCTCTCCGTCCCACACCTCGACGGTGTTGGTGGGCGTGTACGTCTGGACGCTCGGGCCCTTGCGCACCAGGGGCACGAGGTCGGCGGGGGTCTTGATCGCAATGTTGCCGAGCTGCCTGACGATGAGCGGGGTGTCCTCGGCGATGCACTCGTGGTTGAACAGGATCCCCGACGTCGCATGCATGTCGTAGGACTCGCGATAGTTGACGGTGATGAAGTGCCCATAGGCCTTCGCCACCCCGTACGGCGAGCGCGGGTAGAAGGGAGTCGTCTCGGTCTGTGGCACCTCCAGGACCTTGCCGAACATCTCGCTCGAGGACGCCTGGTAGAAGCGCGCCTCGGGGCACACTTCCCGCGTCGCCTCCAGCATCCGCGTGACGCCCGTGCCGGTGAACTCTGCGGTGAGGGTCGGCTGTATCCACGAAACCGCCACGAAGGACATCGCGGCGAGGTTGTAGATCTCGCTGGGTTTGGAGGCACGCAGGGCGTCGACCAGGGAGCGCTGGTCGAGCAGGTCGCCCTGGTGCAGCTGGATCTGGTTGCGGATCTGCTCGATCCGGTCGAACTTCTCCGTGGACGCGCGGCGGACCATCCCGTGCACCTCGTAGCCGCGCTCGAGAAGGAGTTCGGCGAGGTACGAGCCGTCCTGGCCGGTGATGCCCGTGATGAGGGCTGATGGCTTAGCTGACACGGCCCGGGAGCCTATCGGTCCAGCACGATGAAGCGGGTCACAGGGTTCGGGGCGAGGTCGCTCATGCCCGGCTGTTGTGGGCGGAATCCTCGCGCAGGGAGCGGAGCCACTCCACCGTCGACGCCACGCCGTCCTCGACCTCGATGCGGGCCCGCCAGTCGAGCATCCTGGCCGCCTTCTCCACCGACGGCCAGCGCCGCTGCACGTCGACGGCGAAGGTCGGGAGATGCTCCAGCTCCAGCGCGTCAGGGTCCTCACCGCATGCGACCCAGATGATCCGCGCGATCTCGCTGACCGTCAGCTCGCGCGAGGCCGAGATGTTGAAGTCCTCGTTCAGGCCCGCCGGAGAGCTCATCGCAGCGACGATCCCGTCGGCGATGTCATCGATGTGCGTGAGCGTGCGCGTCTGCTCGCCGGAGCCGAAGATCTGGAGCGGGTTCTGGCCCGACAGGACCTTGTTGATGAGGTCCGGCACGGCGTGGGCTATACCCGGTTCCTCGTCCGGCATCTCACCGGGGCCATAGGCGTTGAACGGCCTGCAGATCGTGTACGGCAGGCCGTGCTCCTCATGCGCCGCGCGGCAGTAGACCTCACCCGTCAGCTTGGAGAACCCGTAGGCGGATATCGGCACGGGGCAGTCCGGCAGGTAGTCCTCGGGGGTCGGGTACAGCTCGGCGCGCTCGAAGACCATCGAGGAGGACACGTACACGAAGCGCTCGACCTCGACGTCGAGCGCGGCGCGTATGACCGCGTTGTACAGCGCGTTGTTGACCTCGGTGAGGGTGTGGGGCAGACGGTGGAAGTTGGCTATCCCGCCGACGATCGCGGCGAGATGTATCACCTGTGAGCACCCGCGCGTCGCTATCAGCGCCTGCTCGAGGTCGCGCAGATCTCCGGTGTGGACCTCGCAGCCCTCGCGCATCCACTGGGGCGCCATGCGCTGGTCGGAGACCCGCACCTCGTAGTCCGGGTCGGACAGCAGCCGTCTGACGACCGCGGCCCCGATCGTGCCGGCGCCGCCGGTGACCAGTACGCGGCTCAACCGCGTGCACCGAGCGCCGTGAGCTCGGACGCGTAGGCGAAGACCTGGGCGGCGCCCCAGCAGTCCCACGGGTCGACCACCAGGCAGTCCGCTGACGCGTACTCCTCGATCGCGGCGAGGGTTCGAGGGTCCCGAAACTGCGAGTGGTCGGCGGCCACGACGACGATTTCGGCGCCGGTCAGCGCCTCCTGCAGCGTCGGCGTCGGCGTCGCGACGTTCGGGTCGTGGGCTACGACATCCGCGAGCTCGCGCTCGAACAGCCGGATCAGCTTGTGGGCGAGCGAGTCGCGCTCGTCGTCGGTGTCCGCCTTGAACGCGAGCCCGAGCACGGCCACGCGGCGGTTCGCGAGGGACCCGATGCGCCTGCGCGCTCCCTCCAGGAGGAACAGGGGGACCGACTCGTTCACGCGGGAGACCGCCAGGAGCATCCCGGGTGCGGCGGAGCGCTCCTCCGAGAACGTGAAGTCCTTGCGCAGGCAGGTCCCGGCGGTGAAACCCGGCCGGGCGATGCCCCCGCGCGGGTAGTCGCGGTTGATCAGGTCGATCACCTCGAACACGTTCGCGTCGTAGCGCTCGCAGTCCATCATCAGCAGGTTCGGCAGTGCGAAGTTGGTGTAGCGCAGGATGTTCGCCCAGATCTTCGCGAGCTCCGCCTGGACCGGGGTGGTCTGCACTATCGGCGCATCGAAGACGCCGAACAGCTCGGCGGCGACATCACCCGAGCGGGCCCCGACGCCGCCGATGATGCACGGGAGCGTGTCGATCTCCGCGAGGAAGCGTCCCGCGGCGATCCGCTCCGGGGCGTGCGAGACGAAGACCTCCTCGCCGATCTGGAAGCCGCGGTGCTTGGCGAGGTAGCCGGCTACGAACTGCGTGGTCCCGGGCGCGATCGTCGAGCGCAGCACGAGCGAATGACCGGGCTCGAGCACGCCGAGCAGGTCGTCCAGGGCGGAGCGGATGTCCCGCATGTCTATCTCGATGTGTGAGAAGGACGGCGTGCCGAGCGTGATCACGATCTGCCGGGCGCGAGCGCCGTCCGCGACGCGGCTGGAGAGCGTGAGGTTGCCGCCGGCGTGGACGCGGTCCAGAACCTCCTGGGCGCCCGTCTCCTGGAACGGCATGCGTCCTTCCCCGACCGCGCCGAGGCGCGCGGGGTCATTGTCGATGCCGACAGTCGTCAGGCCACGGTCGGCGAACGACAGCGCCAGTGGCAGCCCCACGCGGCCGAGGCCGACAACCGCTACGTCGGCGGTGCTCTGCGAAGGGGTCATCCAGCGCAAGAGGTTAGCGGCGCGGCCCCATCGCCCGTGCCTCTCAGCGCGCCCTGCCGCGCCGGTGGCGGGCGTACTGGCGTGCGAACAGGGCCACGAACAGGGGGTTCTGGCTCAGGTAGCGGCGCCACAGCCGCCGCGGCTCGCGTGAGAGCCTGTAGGTCCACTCAAGGCCCGAACGCTGCATCCACGGCGGCGCCTGTGAGACGAGTCCGGCGTGGAAGTCGAACGCCGCCCCGACGCCGACCAGCAACGGCGCCTGCAGGCGCGGGCGCATACGGTGCATCCACAGCTCCTGCTTGGGCTGGCCGGTGCCGACCCAGACGACCTCGGCACCCGAGTCGTCTATCGCGCGCGCCTGCTCCTCGTCCTCCTCGGCCGTCGGCGGACGGAACGGCGGCGAGTACGCCCCCACGATCTGAAGGCCGGGGAATCGCTCGCGCAGGCGCTGCTGCAACAGCGTCAGGGCCTCGGGGGTGCGGCCGCCGTAGAGGTACATCGGGGTGCCAGCCCCTGCCGCGCTCTCGCAGAAGAGCGCCATCAGGTCGGGTCCGTAGACGCGGGTGGCGCCGGGGTTCCCGAGGGCGTGCAGGGCCCACACGAGCGGCTGTCCGTCGGGTACGGCCAGCGTCGCGCCGAGAACGGCGTCCATCGTCGCCGGGTCCTCGCGTGCTGACATCACCAGGTTCACCGCGGCCGCCGTCACATACCCGCGCCCGCCGGCCGCGATCATCGAATGCATCCAGCCGATCACCTGCCGGTAGTCGGACACGGCGAGCGGCACGCCGAGCACCGCCTCGCGCCGGGGCGGCTCGGGAAATGTCTGCTCCAGCGGGGTGCGGGCGTCGTGGGAGGCGATTGCGTGAAGATACCCGCCCCGTGCTGATCGATCGCGACTTCTGGAACGGCCGGCGTGTGCTCGTCACCGGCCACACCGGCTTCAAGGGCTCCTGGCTGTGCCTGTGGCTCCAGGCGCTCGGAGCTGACGTCACCGGACTCTCGCGCGGGGGTGCCGACAACACCGTCGCTCTACGAGCTCGCGGGTGTCGGCAGGGGGATGGCGGAGATCGCCGTCGACGTGCGCGACCGGGCGGGCATGCAGGCGGCACTGCAGAGCGCCCGCCCGGAGGTCGTCCTGCACATGGCGGCGCAGCCGATGGTCAGGCGCTCCATCGCCGAGCCGGCTCTGACCTACGAGGTGAACGTGATGGGCACGGTCAACGCGCTGGAGGCCATTCGGGGACTGGGAGACTGTGTCCGGGCCGCGGTTCTCGTGACCTCCGACAAGTGCTACGCACACCGGGGGGATGAGCCGCGGCGGTTCGCGGAGGGCGACGCCCTCGGCGGCGCCGACCCGTATTCGAGCTCGAAGGCGGCCGCGGAGCTCGTCGCGGGCGCCTACCGCAGCACCTTCTTCTCCGGGCGCGAGGGCCCGCGGCTCGCGAGCGCCCGCGCCGGAAACGTCATCGGGGGCGGTGACTGGGGGCAGGACCGGCTGCTGCCCGACATCCTGCGGGCGGTCGCGTCCGGGGAGCCCCTGCTGGTGCGCAACCCGCTCGCCGTGCGCCCGTGGCAGCACGTCCTGTGCCCCGTCAGCGGTTATCTGCTCCTGGCCGAGGAGCTGTGGCGAAGCGGGGACGCCGCGCGGGCATGGAACTTCGGGCCGGCGGCCGCGGACGAGCGGACCGTCGGCGAGGTCGTGGCACGGCTGGGCGAGCTCTGGGAGGGAGCGCTGCGGTGGAAGCTCGACGAGCGCGAGAACCCTCCCGAGGCGGCGCACCTCGCGCTTGACTCCTCCCAGGCCGAGCGGGAGCTCGGCTGGCGCCCGCCGTGGGGTCTGGACCAGGCGCTCGCGCGGCTCGTCGAGTGGCACCGAGCGCACATGCGAGGCGAGGAGATGCGGACGGTGACCGTCGCCCAGATCGAACGTTTCGCGCAGGAGAGCGCATCAGGGTGAGCGCGTAGACCGTCCGGCCCTGAGCCCGATGAGCCCACTTGCGCTCACGCGTCCAGCACCGATCACGATCTGCTGCTCGGCCGCGACGGACCGTGCATCACCGCCCTGCATGATCCCCGCGCCGTCTTGGGGTTCTGGAGTCGGGGTCGCTCGCGTTGACCTGCACCGGCATGTCCGGCGGTGCATAAGGCTTCAGGACTGAGCCAAAGCCGCCAGCGCCGGCACAACCAGACGCACCCTGACACGCATAGCCCTCAACACGCTCAACCAGCCCCCCTCAGATCCGTTTGACGGCGCGGCCAAGCACGATCCACGCTCGCGGTAGCTGCCGCCTCTCTCGGACAGGCACGTTCAGGTCAAGCCGCAGGAATGCCTGCGCGCGGACCGGCCCGCGGGAGGGACGGCTGCGTGGTTCGGTCAACCCTCCAGACTGCCCCGCAACGCGGGGCGGGAGATCCACGTTTCGGGTGTGCGGGCTCTCACCCGGGGCTGGCCGCAGGGGCGGGGGCGCAAGGGGAGCGTATGCTCCCGACCCCCGATGAGCCCTCTTGCACTCAGGCGTTACCGTGCGGACCGCCTGCTTCAGCAGGAGTTCAGCGCGATGCGCAGCCGCGTCATCGCCGCTGTCCGGGGCAGGCTTCGCTCGACCGGGGTGAGCCTTGACGCCGGCGATCTCGAGGCGTGCTACGCGCAGGCCTGGCAGGGCCTCTACACGGCCCTGCTCGAGGGTCAGGTGATCGACAACCCCGGCGGCTGGCTGGTGCTCGTCACCTTCCGCAGGGCGATAGAGGAGTCGCGCTCGCGCTCGCGCGCCCAGCGCGCGGCCGGCCCGGCCGTGCATTCATGGGCGTCGGAGGCCACCGGTGAGCTCGAGGCGGGCCATGAACGCGACCTCGCAGGCGAGATGGACGACCGCGCCAAGCTGCGCTCGCTGTTCGAGGGGCTGAGGGGGAGGCTGAACGACCGCGAGCGTGAAGCGGCGGTGCTCTGCTATCTGCAGGGGCTCTCGCGCTCGGAGGCCGCGTCGAGGATGGGTGTCAGCGAGACCCGCATGCGCAAGCTGATGGAGGGGCGCGGGCCGGGCAGGCCCGGGGTGTCGTGGAAGGTCGGCGCGCTCGTGGACACGATCCGCTCCGGTGGCTGGTGCGAGGAGCAGGGTTCCCTCATGCGCGGGCTGGCATACGGGATGCTCGACCCCGACGGCGAGCGCCACCGTCTCGCGCTCATGCATTGCAGCGAGTGCCCGGCGTGCCGCGCATACGTTGCGTCGCTTCGCGGCCTCGCCGCCGCGCTCCCGCCCGTGCTGCTGCCGTGGGGTGTGGGTGCGGGCGTGCTGGCTGCCGCCGGCGGGCTCGGCCGCGCCGGTGCGAAGGGCGCCGCTGGCGCGTCCGCGTCGGGCGTCGCCGCGGGCGCCGGCGGAGGATGGGCCCTGACGGGAGGGGCCGCCGGGCTCAAGGTCGCGGCCGGCTGCCTGCTCACGATCAGCATCGGAGCCGGGTGCGTCGCCCTCGGGCAGGGTGCAGCGCCGCACGCGCACCATCGCTCCACCCGCCCGCGCGCAGCTGTCGCAGCCCTGCCGCGGACGGCCGCCGGCGAGGTTCCCCTCGCGAGGCTCGTGGCCGCGGCCGGAAACTCGCATTCCGCGCATGAGCGTGCCGGAACCCGGCTTCCATCGCCGGCCGCACGGTCCCTGTCGCCCGTCGCGGCTGCCACGCGCGAGTTCGGACTCGAGTCCGCGCCCGCGTCCGCGGATGCCGGCTCCACCATCGGGCACACCGCGTCCGCCGGGACCTCGGCCGGCGCCGCAGGTGCCGGCTCCACGCAGGCCGCTTCATCGTCCCGCGCGACGCCGGCGGCGCTAGCCTCCGCCGCGCGGGAGTTCTCGCCCGGTTAGCGGCTCAGCCGCTCGGGAAGACCTTGGTCAGACGCGTGAGCGCGAGCGGGTTGCCGCGCGGGCGCATCCGTCCGGTGGCCATCGCGCGCAGCGGGTCCAGACGTCCCCGACGATGTCCACGAAGTCCTGGTAGGAGATGCGAAGGCGCAGGTCGGCGTTCTCGACGCTGCCCTCCTCGGCGGTGCTCGAACCGTTGTTGACCGTCAGATGCCAGGCGGGATGTCGGGGTCCGTGAACTCCCACTGGAACGTGGTCGGGCGCTTGAGCCCGTGATTGGGTTCACCGCCCTGCGCACCGTGTCGAAGAGCAGTTCCTGGGTCTCGGTGTCGCGCAGGCTCGCGCCCTGGCGCACACCTATGACACCGGCCTTCGCGAGAGCACGCCCGCGCTGAGAGACCTCCAGGGGCGTGAGCCCGTGGAAGCAGCGCGGGTCCCGGCAGGCTCTCCAGCGCCAGGCCGGCCGAGCGCAGCTTGGTGGTCATCGAGGTCAGGCCTCGATCGCCCACTTCGTCGAGGGTCGCGCCGAACACCGTCACGTAGCTCTCGTCCCAGCCCGGGGGCATCAGGACCTGCGAGGTGTACCTGGTCACCTCACGAAGCGGCCGGGCAACGGCCTTCGGCACCCGACCGGGTCTTCCCGGTTCAGGTCGGCGAGCAGCTTGACGCCGAAGCCGATGTGGCGCTGCTCGTCCGCGGCGATGTTGTCCATGCCCTGCCTGAACGCCGGGAGCAGGTCGCGCTCCTCGAGGTAGTTGCAGATGAAGTGCTGGCCCGGCTGCGCGAGCGACGCCTCGATAACGATGTGGTAGAGCGTGACCGCGGCCGCGAGCTTGGCGGGTGAGCGGTCGGCTCGCAGCTCGTCGGCCATCGTGTCCAGCCGGTCGAAGATCTTGCGAAAGCCCACGGTCAGCTGGGCTTGATCGCGCTCAGCCCGCTGGCCGCGGTGCCGTCGCCGATGCCGCACACCTCCTGCATGAAGCGCTTGAAGAAGACGGCGTGGCGGGCCTCGTCGACCTGCTGGGTGGTCAGGAAGTACTTCTGCTCCTCGCGCGGCGCTGCGTCGATGTACGGCGACAGGTTGTCGGCCACGGCGTCCTCGCCCCAGAAGAACAGGCAGTAGTTCCATAGCGCGGCGGTGCGCTCGAAGTCGGTGAAGCCTCCTGCCACTGGCGTGCGTCCTCGGTGAAGTCGAGTGCCGTGGCGGACCAGTTCCCCCGCTCCCAACGCGAGTAGAGGTCCTCGTAGGAGATCGCGTCCGTGGGGAGAGAGTTGATCTCCGATTCGGACGAGGGTCGCTTCGGTGGTGCCGTTGCCATTTGTATCCCCCTTGGGGTCTAGGGCGGCGCTCTAGCGCCACTGCTCGAAATACGGATAATGAACGTTATCGAAATAGTGGTCCCTCTTGGGAAGTAGAATGTCCGGATG
>CAVUCP010000003.1:0-23357 GCA_963740075.1 uncultured Solirubrobacteraceae bacterium
CCTTTTGCAGCAGGATCGTTGTGAAACCGACAACGTATGCACCCGAGTGGACGCGAACCACCGCGGGGAAATTTCCCCACAAAGCCTTCAACCTCGTGGAAGAAGTGCATATGCGTCCGCCCGCGTCCGGATCGTCCTATGCGTGCCAAAATCGGGACGCATAGGACACATGGGAGGATCTGCACGGTTGCCAAATTGTTGCCACCGACGCATCTTGATGCGTTGATGTCAACGCGCTATGATGCCAGCGGATGTCCAAGGTGCGCACCACGCTCACGATCGACGAGTCCGTCATGAGGGCGGTGAAGATGAGAGCGGCCCGAACCGGGCGCGGCGACAGCCAGGTGATCGAGGAATCGCTGCGCCGCGACATGGGGCTGGATCTGCTCGAGCGCCTGTGGGAGAAAAACAACCTTGCCGAGCGTGATGCCGAAGCGCTCGCCGCCGAGGCGCAGCACAAGACGCGCTCTCGTCGGCGCTGACAGTGCGGGTCGTTCTCGATCCCAATGTCGTGATCTCCGGCGTCCTCTCGTCACGGGGCGCGCCGGCCGATGTGTTGCGGGCGCTCGCCGCCGGTGAGTTCGAGCTGATCGTCTCGCAGGCACTGCTCCGTGAGCTCGGGCGCGCCCTCGCGTATCCCAAGCTGCGGCGACACATCGACGAGGCCGCTGCCGCCGAGCTCGTCCGCTGGCTCGCCGGCAGCGCAACACACGCAGCTGATCCCGCTACCGAGCCGCCGGTGCACTCGCTCGATCCCGACGACGACTATCTGATCGCGCTCGCATCAGCCCACCGGGCTGCGCTCGTCTCCGGCGACAGACACCTTCTCGCGCTCGAAGGGGAGATGCCCGTGTTCTCGCCGCGCGCGTTCATAGACCTCCTCGCTGAACCCTGAGCGAAACGACTGGAGCCCGTCACGTCGCTCGGCCGGCCCGCGCAGAGCGCGGCTCGCTGGATGCGCCCGAGTGGACACTACTCAAACCATCCGCCACCGTTGATGGCCGTTCTCGAGGCGTTTCCGGACGGCGTCTCCAAGGTCGGCG
Organism: uncultured Solirubrobacteraceae bacterium; assembly: GCA_963740075.1. Classification (GTDB taxonomy): domain Bacteria; phylum Actinomycetota; class Thermoleophilia; order Solirubrobacterales; family Solirubrobacteraceae; genus Palsa-744. The sequence continues at coordinate 1,044 of CAVUCP010000003.1, forward strand.
GCTGTCGCTCACGCCGGGGCGAGGTCCTGAGCGGCAGGAACTCGCGGATGTAGACGGTTGACGAGCTCCGAGTGTTGCTCGGCGATCCAGTGTGTCCCGTCCTGACCCGCCGGAACGTCAGGTTTCGAACAAAATGCTCGAGGCCTCGGTGTGAGGCGGGCCTGACGTAGGGATCTTCCTCCGGATAGATGACCATCGTGGGGACATCTATGAACAGTGGAGCTACATCCGGGGTGTAGTTGCCGCGGCCGGGAGTATCCGTCGCGGTCCGGCGGGGCGATCCCCTCTACCTCGTACCAGTGGAGCGCCGACTCGATCGCTCGCGGCACGCGCCATGACCGCCGGTAACGCTCGCGATCCTGCTCAGAGAAGAAGGGGTGACCAAGTGCCTGCTCGAGGGCGGCGAAGTCGTTGGCGGCGATCGCCTTGATCGCGTCCGGCCGGCGAAGACCGATGAGATATTTGCTTGCCTGGATCTGTTCGTCGTCCTCGCGTTGCGCACGGTCCAGGACGCCCGGATGGGCGCCACCGAGACTGACAGCGCCCGAAGCATCTCGGGATGGTGGAGCGCAAATGCCCAGGCCACGAGGCTGCCCCAGTCGTGGCCGACAAGGACGAAGCGCTGTAGCCGAGGTGCTCGACCAGGGCGCGCAGATCCTGGACCGCCGGCCAGACCCCGTAGCTGTGGACGCCCTCGGGCTTCGACGAAAGGTTGTAGCCGCGCTGATCGGGTGCAACTACGAGGTGGTCGGCGCTGAACGCCCGCAACGGGTCGCGAAAGGCATAGTGATACTGGGGGAAGCCATGCAGAAAGACAATCAGTGGCCCCGAGCCTGCATGAGCGTAATGCAAGTCGATCCCGTTGACAGCTGCGGTTGCGTATTGGATTTCGGCGTCGTCGGAATGCACCGTCGCCTCGACGCCTCAGGCCTTGGACGCGTCGGCTCGGGCAGGCCCAACGGCGGTATTGGGTGGTCGCCTGCGCCCGGGGTCGCGCATGATCAGGCACGACGAGGTCGCGTGCGCATAGAGCGTTCCGTCGGCGGCGACCAGTCGGCTTTCGGCGGTTGCGACCGTGCGCCCACGGTGGACAACGCTTCCTTCGGCGAGTAGCGGTCCAGTCGTCGGCTGGACCGCCCGAACCAGATTGACCTTGGTCTCGAGGGTTGTGTAGCCGGCCTCGTCGCTGAGTGTCGAATGGACCGCTGCGCCGGCAGCCGAGTCGAGCAGCGTCATCGCGATCCCGCCGTGTACGCTGCCGAGCGGGTTGCGGTGTCGCGTGTCCGGCTCGTAGCGAAACGCGGCGGTGCCCGCGGTCACCTCGACGAGGTCGAAACCCAGCAACTCCTGGATGGGCGCTGGTGGCGCCGTTCCGTCGCGGATCGCCAGGAGCTGCTGAAGGCCGGATTGCTCATCTGCGTGCGCCATGAGCGGATGATGACGCTGGACCGTTGGCGTGCCGTTGGCGTCTCGTCACCGCATGACGATCTCGGAGTGCAGAGCCAGCAGCTGCGGCCCCGGAGCAATTCCGAGCGCCTCGCGTAGTCGAAGGCGAAACTCGTCGTAGACGACTAGCGCTGCCGGCCGCTCGCCGAGCGCGTCGAGTGCTCGCATCAGCAGCACGATCGCGCCCTCGCTCAGTTGCTCGGCGGCGACCAGCTCGCGCGCCGCCCTCTCTGCGGCCGGCAGCTCGGTTTCGCCGAGCTGCAGCGCCGCCGCGGCGAGCGTCGCCAGGGCGCGTGTGTATACGGCGCCGAGCTCCCTGCGGCGGTCGTCGATCCATGGGCCATCGTGCCCGAGCATGAAGCTACGGCGCGTAACGTTCATAGCGATCTGGGAGGCGATCCAGGCACGCTCCCATTCCTTGCGTACGATTCCCGACTCGGCGTCGTGGATCATGCGCGTGGCGACCTCCACGTCCACGTTCGCGCTGTCGTCGAGCGTGAGACGCAAGGGCCCATCGGTCGGTAGCGAGTCGCGTCCTATCACGGAGCGGAGCTTCGAGAGAAGAGCCCGCACCGCCTGGGCCGACGCGGGCGGGCGCTCCTCTCCCCAGATGGCCGTCGCGAACTCCTCACGGGCCGCGGCGCGGTGGCGGTTAGAGACGAGCCACGCGAACGCGATCCGTCCCTGCGCTCCCGGCAGCTGACCAGCCAGCTCGGCTCCTCGGGATCTGACCACGAGGCACCCACACAGCTGCACGATCACATCAGCGACAATAACGACATGGCAAAGCGGATCGTTTGTGAGTGCGGGTACATTGTCCGCGGCGAGGACGACGAGCAGGTCGTGCAGCTCGGGCGCGAACACATGCAGGCCAACCATCCGGCGATCGCGGCGGTGATCACTGCCGACGAGCTGCTGGAGATGTCCGAGGAGGAATGAGGCAGGGGCGGTCCCGACGCCCACGGCGCGATCCCCGGGCTCACCTCGACCTGTGGATGGCCTTATAGATATTCGGGCGTCGCAGCACCGCCCGGCGAATCTTGAGAGCGGAGGACCATGACGGGCGAGGAACGCAGGCAGTTCGTGCTCGACCACCGAACAGCGATCTTTGGGTACAACCGCGCCCAGCACGGCCCGGCGATGTCGATCGTGTTCTACTCGGCGACTCCCGACGAGATTGTGGTTTCGACCATGGCCGAGCGGGCCAAGGGAAAGGCGGTGGCGCGAACGGGGAAGGTCTCGTTGTGCGTGCTCGATGAGCAGTGGCCTCCGAGCTATCTCCAGGTCTACTGCGACGCCGAGATCGACACCGCGTTCGACTCGGTCGTCGATGTGATGATGAGCATCGCCGGCGTCATGGCGGGTCAACCGATGTCAGAGGACGTTCGCCCGATGGTCGAAGAGGGCGCACGAGTCGAGAAACGGGTCGCCGTCCGCCTCAAACCGTACGCCACGTTCTACACGCCGCCGCGCCACGTCCATCAGGAGTCGGACGTCGGACCGGGCCTGCTGCACGAAACGAGCGCTTCGATCCCCTGGTAGCGGTCCGCGCGATCCGCGATGAGCTCGCCGCATCGGGCGAGCGTCTCTCCAGTCACCTGCCGAATTGAATCCGGGTCGGATTCGCAGCCTGGCTTGATCGCCCGAGAGTTCTAGTCCGACAACTTGGTTACCGGAGGAATGCACTTAAGAGGACAGGACTAAAACCATTCGCCCGCCATGGCGGGCGTTCTCGATGCGCTTTGGGGGTGTTCCGAGGCAGATCGATCGCCGCCCTCCACGGCTGCGACTCCAGGGCCGCTCGGCCTCGGTAGCGGCGTGGTTCATGCGGCCATGATCAGGGCCTTGCGAAGCGCCGATCGCGCGACGGACGTGCGGGAGAGTCAGAGGGAGGCAAAGGGCTTACGGGATATTTCGCCTGCCGTGACTCGGTCAGCACCTTGCGCTCTGGCCTGCGTTACGCGCGGGGCAGCGCCGGAAGTGGTCGGCTGGCGAGCCTTGATGCTTCCTCGATTGGGACGCCGAAAATCCGCAGCACGGCTGCTGCGTGGTGCTCGTCTGCGTGCTCGCTGGCGCGACCCTCGAGCACGGCGCGGATGACAGCAATCAGTGCGCCGCCGGCGGCGATCAGCGCGATGTTCCGGTCATCGACTGAGAATCGCCCTGCGTCGATTCCTCGTTTGAGATCGCGTGCGGCATATGAGCCGAGCGTCGTGAGGATTGCGTCGTGGCTGGCGTTTAGGCGGACGAGCAGCCACGCGAGCTCCCGGTCGTTAGTTGCCCACGCGATCAGGGAGCGGTGTGCGATTGCTACCACCTCAGCCGGGTCGTCGATGTCGGCCGTCGCGTGGTCGATGGCTGCGCCTGCTTCCGCGATGACCTGCTCCAGGACCGCTGCGACGATGTCGTCCTTGCCTTCGAAGTGGTTGTAGAAGGAGCCGAAGCCGACGTCGGCTTCCTCGGTGATCTGGTTGATCGTGGTCACCTCCATCCCCTGGCGTGCGAAGACGCTGCGGGCTGCGTGCACAAGCTTTGTCCGGGTTTCGGCCTTGCGCCGCGATCGCCGGTCGGGGCCCGGTGTGGTTCCTGCGCGCGCCATGCGTACATGATGGCGCACCCGCGGACGGCTGACTAGCTAATCATCATTGACAGCTTCATCAGTCTTCGGTACGGTGCCGTTCCGTGACTGCTGTTGAGCAACGAGATGGGGTCGTAGACGTGGCGATCGTCGGTTACGGCCCCGTTGGCCAAGCCCTCGCGGTCTGGCTGGGCGAGCGTGGCCATCGCGTGGCCTGTTTCGAGCGCTTCAAGGAGATCTACCGCCTGCCACGCGCCGTCCACTTGACCACGAGATCATGCGGCTGCTCGATCGCCTCGGCGTCGCGCGGACGCTCGAGCCACAGATGGTGTCCTTCGGGGAGTACCGCTGGTTCGGCGCGGATGGCGAGGAGCTCATGACGCTACGGCCGGCGAGCCCGTCGCTATCGGGGTGGGAGCCCGATTACCTGTTCTTCCAGCCGCTGCTCGAGCAGACGCTCGACGCGCGCGCGAGGTCGTTCCCGGGAGTGAGCGTCGAGCGGGGCTGGGCGGCCGAGGGACTCGAGCAGGACGCAGACGGGGTGACGCTCACGCTGCGCAGGGTCGAGGAGCCGCAGGAGGGTGAGCTCGTGTCGACCGGCGAGGTAAGCGAGGTGCGGGCCCGATGGGTGCTCGGCGCTGACGGGGCGAACTCCTGCGTGCGCGAGGCGCTCGGGATCCCGCGCCGGGATCTCGGCTTCCAGGAGCAGTGGCTGGTCGTTGACGTCGCGCCGGGCGACGCCGAGGATCTGGACCTGCCCGATGCGTGCCAGTGGTGCGACCCACGCCGCCCCACCACGCAGGTTCACAGCGGGATCGGGCACAGGCGCTGGGAGTTCATGCTGCTCGACGGCGAGCGCCCCGAGGACTTCGACGAGGCCCGCTCATGGGAGCTGCTGGCGCCGTGGGTCACCCCCGCGAACGCCAAACTGCTGCGCCACGCGGTCTACGAGTTCCGCTCGATGGTCGCCGAGCGCCTGCGCGAGGGGCGCTGCCTGATCGCGGGTGACGCCGCGCACCTAACGCCCCCGTTCCTCGGGCAGGGACTATGCGCGGGTCTTCGGGACGCGGCGAACGTCGCCTGGAAGCTCGACCTCGTGTTGCGCGGACTGGCTGATGAGAGCTTGCTTGACACGGTGACCGGTGAGCGCCAGCCCCAGAACGACTGGATCATCGCCTTCGCCGTCCAGCTGGGGAAGGTTCTCTGCGAGCTGGACCCGGAGAAGGCCGCCGAGCGAGACAGTGCGGTCCGAGCCGCCGGCCCTCCGCCCGATGTCGGCTTGCCGCCACTGGAGGGCGACCTGCTGCGCGCCGGTGACCCGCTGGCCGGACATCTCAGCCTCCAGGGCCGACTGGCCTTCGATGGCCAGGTTGCGTTGCTTGACGAGCACGCCGGGCACGGCTTCACGCTCATTACGCGAGACGGCGACGGACTGGCGTGTCTCGACGATGTTCAGCGTTCTGTGCTCGAGGCGCTCGACGTGAGCACCGTGCGGCTCGACGCAGCAGAGGACGCCGACGGACGCACCGGGGCGTGGCTTGACCAGTACGGCGTCGACGCGGTGCTGGTGCGCCCGGACCTGTACGTCTTCGGCAGCGCTTCCTCAGCGGACGAGCTTCCTGCGTTGATCGACGACCTGCGCGACCGGCTCGCGATGCCGGCGGCGCCTTGAATACGACTACCGCCAACGGAGAGACATGAGCGATACGAGCACGGCATTCCACCCGAAGTTCCACCATTTCAACCTCAAGACGACCCGCCTGCAGGAGATGATCGACTGGTACGCAAAGGTCGTGGGCGCCGAGGTGCTCTTCCAGGACGGGCAGGGCGCCTGGATGTCAAATGATGAGGCCAACCACCGCATCGCGCTGCTCGCGTTCCCCGGGTTCGTCGACGATCCCGAGAAGGGCACGCGCACCGGCCTTCACCACAGCGCGTTTGAGTACGGCTCGTTCGAGGAACTGAACGCCAGCTATCTGCGTCTGCGAGCGGATGGCATCGAGCCGGCCATGTGCCTTGACCACGGCATGACGTTTTCCTACTACTACGAAGACCCAGACCAGAACTTCGTGGAGCTCCAGTGCGACACCTTCGGGGACTGGTCGAAGTCGAGCGAGTGGATGCGCACCAGCGAGGAGTTCCACGCCAACCCCATCGGAATCTGGGTCAACCCCGCGCTCGTCGCAGACGCCGCGGCAGCCGGCGCATCGTTCGCGGAGATCCACCGCCGCGCAATGGCCGGCGAGTTCGCCCCCGAGCAGCCTCCCGTCGACGTCCCGACAGAGGGCTGAGGGTGCGCCTCGTCACGTTCGACGCGGGTGCGGGGCCACACGCCGGCGTTCTCATCGGCGAGGAGATCGTGCCGGCAACCTCGCTTGGCGAGGACGCCGACACGGTTCGCGGTCTGCTCAACCAGCTTGATGGTGACGGCCTCGCGGCGCTCGGCGAGAGGGCCCAGGCGGGCACCGAACGGCTGGCGCGCCGCGATGTCCGCCTGCTCGCGCCTGTGCCGGATCCGGAGAAGATCATCTGCATGGGCTTGAACTACCGCGACCACGCCGAGGAGGCAAACCAGGAGATCCCCGATCATCCCCGCTGGTTTGCGAAGTTCGCGAACTCGCTGATCGGCGACGGAGCGGAGATCCTGCTGCCGGAGGCGCACCCCGATTTCGTCGACTACGAGGCAGAGCTGGCCGTTGTCATCGGCCGGCGCTGCCACCGGGTCAGCGTGAGCGAGGCTCTCTCTCACGTGGCGGGCGCGATGCCGTTCAACGACGTCAGCGCACGAGATCTGCAGCTGCAGAACCCGCTGTGGACGAGCGGTAAGGCGATCGACACTTTCGCGCCGTGCGGCCCCGCGCTCGTGACGCTCGACGAGGCCGGTGACCTCGACGACCTCGCGGTCCGCACGCGGATCGATGGCGAGCTGGTCCAGGACGGGTCCACGAAGGACATGATCTTCGCCGTCGCGGAGACCGTCGCGTGGCTTTCGCGGACGATGACGCTGGTGCCGGGGGATATCGTCGCCACTGGCACTCCCGCAGGAGTCGGTGGCTTCAAGGGGCGTTTCCTGCGCGCCGGAGAGACCGTACAGGTCGAAGTCGGGAGCCTCGGGGCCATAGCGAACCCCATACGCCTAGAGCTCTCGCAGTGAAAGCGAATGACGAGGTTCCCAGCATCGGCGCGGACCTCTACGCGGACGAGGTGATCCGCGACTCGGCTCCGTTGTTCCGGCGCATCCGCGACGCCGGACCGCTCGTCTGGCTTCCCGCTCACGACCTCTACGCCCTCGGGCGATTCGACGACGTCCGCGGCGCGCTGCGCGACGACGCGACATTCGTCAGCGGCCGCGGCGTTGCGGCCAACCCCATCGCGAACCGCCTCGGTAGGCACACCACCCTCAACAGTGATGGCGATGTCCACGACCGCCGCCGCAAGGTCCTGATGCGCTCCCTCGGAGCCAGGGCGCTTGCCGACGTGCAGGAGACCATCGACGCCGAAGCCGAACGGCTAATCGAAAGGCTGCTGCACCGCACGCGCTTTGACGCCGTCGCGGACTTCGGAGCCGGACTACCGGTCGCCGTCGTGGCGAAGCTCGTCGGCGTACGCCCAGACCACAATAGGATGCTCAAGTGGGCAGCCGCCACGTTCGACGGACTCGGCCCGATCAACCGGCGCGCACGACGCCAGACGCCGACCGGACTGAGCCTACAGGCATACACCCGCAGGCTCACGCGCAGACAGGTCGCCCCGGGAAGTTGGGCAGCCTCAGTGTTCGACGCCCACGACAGCGGCGAAATCAGCTCAAGCGAAGCCAGGGCGCTGATCGTGGACCTTGTGGCGCCCGCCCTGGACACGACCATCCTCGCCTCGGCCTACATGCTGCTGATGTTCGCGCGCAATCCTGAGGCGTGGGAAGCGATCCGCGCCGATCCCTCACTCGTTCCGGCAGCGGTTGTCGAGACGGTTCGCCTTGCCTCGCCAGTGCGCGTATTCACCCGCTACGTCGCCCGAGACACACAAGTCGAAGGCAGTTCGCTGCCACGCGGGTCACGGGTCGCTGTGCTCTACGGCTCCGCTAACCGTGACGAGCGCCGGTTCGACGACCCCGAGCGCTTCGACATCGCCCGCGAAAACAACACCCATCTCGGCTGGGGCAACGGCCCGCACACCTGCGTAGGCATCCACCTCGCCAAGCTCGAGATGCACGCGCTCCTACGCGCAATGGTCCCGCGCGTCGAGCAAATCGAAGCAGGGGAGCGCCAACCGCTCATGAACAACACACTCCAGGGCATCGCCAAGCTAGAAACAGGCTTTGTCCCGGTGGCTGCATGACTCTGAACGTGCTCATCACCGGCGCGACCGGGAAGGTCGGACGTGCGACGCTCAGCGCATTACGCAACAAGGACGCATGCGTCGTCGCCTTCGTACGAGATCCAGCGCGCGCGGCGCGGGCGATCGAGCAGGACGTCGAGCTTCACGTCGGCGACCTCTCAGACGAAGCGTCCTTCGCCACAGCGCTGGGCGGGATCGACGCCGTCCTCCTGGCATCGGGCAACGATCCAGGGATGCGGGACCAGCAGCTCAGCGCGGCGAGAGCAATCGCTGGAAGTGAGGTGCGGCGAGTGGTGAAGATCTCCGGCAGTCCGGTCTCGATCGTCCACGCCGCCCGCGCGCGCACCGGCGCGGACCACCTTGCCGTAGAGGTGGCGCTGCGGGCTACCGGCCGCGAGGTCGTCGCGATTCGTCCCAACGTGTTCATGCAGAACTTTCTCGACCAGGCGGCTGCGGTCGTCCATGACGCACTGCCGGGCCCGGATGGGGCTCCACGCGTGTCCTTCATCGACGCTCAAGACATCGGTCGAGTGTCCGCCGCAGCGCTCGTGGAGCCTGGGCTTCCCGGCGAGATCCTCGAGGTCACGGGCCCCGAGGCGCTCACCTGGTTCGACGTCGCAGCGCGCATGAGCGAGGTTCTGGGCCGTCCGATCACGCACTACCCGGCCGCCCCAGATGTGATCCGCCAAGGGTTGCTCGCGATGGGCCGTCCTGAGTGGCAGGTCGAGCATGCACTAGAACTCAGTGCGCTCTTCACCGATCCGCGGGCAGCCGAAATCACAGACACGGTGCTGCGCGTGACGGGGCGTGCGCCCAGCACGCTCACAGCGTTTCTCGAGCGCCACATCGACGACTTCCGACCCGTAGGCTGATGGCAACCACGCGCAACCGTCACCGGACCAATCTCGCGCCGCCCGCGTGGATCACGGATGCTTCCTCGGGCCCAATCGGCGCCGTCGCGGCAGACGCCTACGTACGTCGTTGCGCCTAGCCAGCGACCAGCCGCTCGCGGCCCGGATCTAGACAGCGCTCCGCCGGCTGCAAGATGGCCACACGAGGGGACACCGAAGACGGGATCCCGCCGTTGACCAGCGGAGCACAGCTAGACCACCTTGCATCGATCTTCGCTCCCTTGAGCCAGATCACCCAGCCGAGGTTCTACGGCATCCAGAACATCCCCGCCGACGGGTCACTGCTCGCTGGAAACCACACCCTCTACGCATTCTTGGACCTGCCGTTCATGCTCACCGAGATCTGGAAGCGACGCGAACTCGCGGTGCGCTCGCTCGGCGAGAACGCCCACTATGCGATTCCGATCTGGCGAGACGTGCTCACGGCCTGCGGAATGGTGCGCGGCACCCGCGAGAACGTCCGGGCGCTAATGCAAGAGCGCGAGACGGTGCTCGTTTTCCCGGGCGGGGCGCGAGAGGTCAACAAGCGACGCGGCGAGAAGTACCAGCTGATGTGGAAAGAGCGCGTCGGGTTCGCTCGCCTAGCGATCGAGCACGGCTACCCGATCGTCCCCTTCGCTGCCGTCGGCGCGGAAGAGATGCTCGACATCGTCATCGACGAGAACAACCCCGCCTACGCCCACCTCACCGACCTCGTCAGGAAACTCACCGGCTGGCCATTGCAACCTCTCGTGCACGGCATAGGCCCGACCCTGGTGCCTCACCCCGAGCGCCTGTACTTCTGGTTCGGCCAACCAATCGACACACAGCGATTCACGGGGCGCCGGGACGATGAGCGGGCAGCACGCGAGATCCGTGACCTGGTGAAAGCCTCCGTTGAAGACGGAATCGCATTCCTGCTCGCCGAGCGCGAGACCGACCCCCAGCGAGGGCTACGCAGACGGCTGCTGCAAAGTGCCCCAAAGGATGCTTGACAGGTCGCCGCGAGCGATTCGGCGAGCAGCACTCAAACTCTGTTAAGCCCTCGAAGCGGTAGCGGCCGCATCCAGTAGCGGCCTCGCCTTGTGAGACGGCGGCCGTCTGGCCCTACGCCGGGCCGTATCGGGGCCGAGCGACGCGACATCAGGAGACGCCCGTTTGCAGCAAGATCGTTGCGATTTCGACAACGCATGCGCCCGAGTGGACTCGAACCACCGCGGGGAAATTCCCCACGAGGCCCTCAACCTCGCGCAGAGAGTGCAGATGCGTCCGCCGGCGTCCAGATCGTCCGTATCGTCCGGAAAACGGACGCATCGGACGCATCGGACGATCTGGACGTTGCCGGAGTGTTGCCACGCCGTGCGACCACTATGCGTGGTGGACTTCGAGGCGGCGGGCAGGGCGCACCCCGGATCCATCCCTGAATAGCGTGGCGAGACGGTGAGTACACAATATGGTACACTCGACCTGTGGCGAAGACAGTGCCAGTTCGCGAGTTCCGGGCGCATCTCAGCACCTTGCTGAGCGACGTGGCCGACCGTCGCGATCATGTGCTCGTGACGCGCAACGGCAAGCCGGCCGCCGCGCTTGTTCCGATCGACGAGTACGACGCTCTAGAGGAGACGGCCGAGATTCTCTCCGACTCCGAGACGCTCGCCGCGATCGAGGCGGGTCTGTCCGAGGTCTCGCGTGGGGAGATTGTCAGTCTCGCTGACCTACGCGCCGAGCTCGACGAGCTGCGCCCCAGCCGCTGAGCGGTGGCGCACGTCGTCCTCGCTCGCCGCGCCCGCGGCGAGGTGCTCGAGCTCAGCTGGCCCATAATCGACGCGGTGAGAGACGCGCTCGGTCTCCTCGAACGCGATCCGCTGGCAGGCCATGTACTACGCGGGCGACTGAGGGGACTTCGCTCGCTTCGCGTCGGTGCCTACCGAATCATCTACCAGCTCGCAGAGGCCGACCAGACAGTCCGAGTACTCGCGATTCGGCACCGCTCCATCGCGTACCGCAGCGACCCCAGGTAGGGCACGAAGCACGCGCGCCAAAGTCCCGTCTCAATCACGACTCAGCGTTGGCGCACCTGCAGATTTGCAGGGCGCTGCCAATGCACCTAAGTGGACACTACTCAAACCAATCCCAAGCATTTTCGAGGGTTATTGATGCGTTTCCGGCGGGTTTTCCGGAGCAGAGCCGCCCGTCTGGGCTCGCGCCGGATGGGTCGAGGACCGGCCGTCTCGGCAACGGCGTGGTTCAGAGGGCCGTCATCAAGGCTTTGGTGGAGGCCGGTCATCCGATGGACGTGGGGGAGACGCATCGGGCAGTCGAAGGATTCCTCGGATGTCCCGTTTCCAGGGATTCGGTCAACAGCTGTCTATCGACCGGTGCCCAAGCGGCGCGGCTCGGCTTCGAGCGTGTCGCGCGGGGCCAGTATCGACTGGCGGGCTCGTGAGGCGGCGGTAGATGGGCACGCGTTCCTGGTCCGAGGTCGCTGGTTCGAGCTTAGCCGGACCCATTCGGGACAGGAGTAAGTGGCCGCACTCCAACCGTTGAGGGAGCCTGCTGGCGTCTCGCGGGCCTATCGCTTTATTCCGATTGCCTGGCCCTCGGTGTACCGGATTGCGGGCTCGATGCTCTCGACCAGGAACTGCTCGTGCTCGCCTCGCTCCCAGGCCTCGCGCAGTCCGGGGGCGTGGAGGTCGAAGTCGGGCCTGGTGGTGCGCACGAGCTCGCGCAGGTCAAGGCGCAGCTCGTGCAGGGAGGGCCTGCCCCAGTACCAGTAGCCGTTGTAGAGCGAGTGGATACGCCGCTCGGCGCCGAGGACGAAGGTGTGGGGCACCATCGGGTCGTGAGGGTCCGTGTACTCCTGGATGTCGAGGTCCCTCTGCACGACCCGCTCGGGGTCGGCGAGGAAGGGGAACTCGGCGCCGACGGCGTCGCGGAACTCGTTGACGTCGAGCTGGTTGTCGGTCGTGATCACCAGTAGCCTCGTGTAGGCGACCTTGAAGTCGGCGTAGGACTCGGCGAACTGGCGCAGGAAGCGGTGCTCCTTCGGGTCGTAGCCGCCGCGGGCAAGGTGAAGGACCATCGGGTTGCTTCCCTGGATCTCGGAGATCACTCGCCTGGTCCCAGTGTGGTCGGTGAGCTCGTAGTCTGGGAACTGGGCTCCGATCTCGATGTCCTCTCGCATCGTTTCCTCTCCTGTGGTCTCTATCGGTTCTCGGTTGCGGGACTCTGGACAGCGGACGGCGGACGGCGGACGGCGGACGGCCGCGTCCGCGGGTGCGGACGCGGCCCGGGCTGCGCCCTACGCCGCGCTTGTGGCGATCCGGGTGCTGCGGGTGCGCGCGGTCTCCCGCGCCGCCGCCGGCATCCCGAGGATCAGCGCGATCGGCAGGCCGACGAACAGCATGTGGTCGATCAGGAACGGGACGTACCAGCCGGCGAAGAACGGCTCGTGCGCGGTGCCGGTGAGCGGCAGCACGACCGCGGTGTTGAACATCCAGACCGCGGCTCCGAAGACGAGGCCGAGAGTCACCTGGCGTGCGCGCGTGGTTGCGAGCGGGCGCAGCACCGCGGTGTAGAAGAGCACGATGGTCAGGGTGATCCCGACGTGCAGGGCGAAGCCGAGCCCGGCGACAAGCCAACCGGTCGTGCCCGTCTGGGTGAAAGCATCGTGGCCGAGCAGGCCGCTGGCGATGTATTGCAGCAGGCTCTCGAAGTTGTAGCGGCCGTCGATCACGACGTAGGCGACGAACGAGAAGGCCGCGTCGAGGACAGCGGCAACGAGCGTCGCGATGATGATCGGGCGGACGAGCGAGGCGCGGTTGCTGATGGTGCTGGGCATGACGGTTCCTTTCGGTCTGAAGTTGGCGGCTCGGTCCGTCCGCCTTCATTGGGTTAGTGCGCACCGCGTGCCGCGTCTTACGCGCGCGGCGCTGATTTCTGCCCGTCATCCGGGATCGGGCTCCGGACGTTCAACGACAGAGGGGGTCGGCCGAGGGATCGGCCGACCCCCTCTCGGCGGGCGGGAACTCGCGCGGGCGCTCCCGGGCCTATGCGGCGCGCGCCGCCGGGAAACGCTCGATCGCCGCGGCGATCTCGTCGGCGTGGGTCGCCAGGGCGAAGTGACCGGTGTCGAACAGGTGCAGCTCGGCGTCGGGCACGTCCGCGAGGAACGCCCGGGCGCCGTCGGCGACGAAGTATTCGTCGTTGGCCCCCCAGGTGATCAGCGTCGGCGGCCGTTGGCTGCGCAGATACTCCTGCCACGCCGGGTAGAGAGCGACATTGGAGGTGTAGTCATAGATCAGGTCGAGCATCACCTGGTCGCGGCCGGGGAGGTCCTGGTAGCGCTGGTCGAGCGTCCACGAGTCTGGGTTCACCCGCTCCGCGTCCGGGACCCCGTCGAGGTACTGAGACTTCGTGGACTCGAGCGTCAGGAAGGCGCGAACGGCGGGCTCGGCTGCGTCCCGATCCTCCCAGTAGGGGGCGAGCCCCGTGAGCTTTGGCCCGATCCCGGCCTCGTATGCGTTTGCGTTCTGCAGGATGAGCGCCCGAACGCGGTCGGGACGCCGGGTTGCGATTCGGAAGCCGATCGGGGCGCCGAAGTCGAACAGGTACAACGAGAACTGCTCGAGGCCGAGCACGTCGGTGAACGCCTCGATGCTGTCCGCGAGTCGCTCAAACGTCGACGTTCCTTTGAGCGGCTCGGTGCGGCCGAACCCGGGGTAGTCCGGGGCGACGAGGTGGAAACTCCCCGCGAGACGGTCGATCAGGCCCTGGTACTGCGCGGAGGAGCTTGGGAAGCCGTGGAGCAGAAGCAGTGTGGGGTTCGACCCGGCTCCCGCTTCGCGGTAGAAGATCTCGCTGCCCTGAACCGTCACCGTCTTGTAGCTGGTCATCGCTGACATTCCTTTCGGAGGGGTTGGCGTCAGCGTGTTCGTGACCTGCGTGACGTGGTTCTTACCGCAGCGCTGAAAGGCGGGTGGGCTTCAGATGGGGTCCGGTCCGGCCTTGGCGAGCTCGAGCAGCCCGTCGTGGTCGGCCCGGCATGCGCTACAGCTGCGCAGGTGGACCGCCATGCCCGGGAACCGTGCCGCCGCGTCCTGGCCGGCCAGCTCCATGTCCACGTACTGGTCGATGATCGGCACGCCGGCGTCGCAGCCCGGATCGAGCGGGTCGGCGGCCAAGAGCTCGTTGATCGTCCGCTTCTCGTTCATGGCTTCACCTCTCGAGATCGTGCCCTGTCGCGGCGAGACCGGCGCGGAGCTTCTTACGGGCGTCGAACAGGGTCTTGTAAACGGCGTTACGGTTGGAGTTCAGCCGCAGAGCTAGGACGTCGATCGACTCCTCGTTCAGTGCGGCCGCGACGAACACATCTCGCTGGCGGTCGGTGAGCTCGCTCTCGACCAGTCCGCGAAGCACCGAGAGCATCTCGCGCTGCTCGCTGTCGCGCTCGGGCTGCGCGCGCAGCCGGTCGGGCAGCCTGTCCCACACCGCCTCGTCGGCCGCCGGTGGCTGGCGCTGCCAGGCGTGGCGCGCGAACTTCCCCGAGACCTCGAAGATCACGAACTTATATGCCCAGGTGGTGAAGCGGCTTTCGCCCTGGTAGTCGCCGAGCCGCCGGAGGATCGCGATCAGAGCGTCATCGGCTGCCTGGTGAGCGATGTCGTCCAGCTCCTGGCCACCCACCGAGCCGAGCCAGTCTCGCCGTCGTCCGCACTCACGCCGAGCGGCCCGCAGCAGCAGGCTGTGCAGGTCGGCTACGCGCTCCTCGCGCCGCGCCCCGGCGGGGGAGAGTGCGTCGACCCATGAGCGTGACTCTAGATCGAGCAGCGACGGAAGGGGCTGGCTGACCTCGCGTGATTCGATGATGCCCTCGTTCATGGGGATGAGGCTACGCCTCATTCCCGGGGGCGTGTACGCTCGCCACCTGGCACGGCACTGCAGCCGCGGTCGCTTCGCCGTCGCTAGTGCTAGCGAGGAGCCGAGCCGGCGGCCGGCGCAGGCACCGCGTTGTCGAAGAGCCGAACCGGACGCCAATGTCGCCAGAGGCTCGTCGGCGAGCGGAATATCGATTGCAGCATGGGACATGTACTCGTTGTGTGACGAGTTACCGTCGCGTCTTACCTCGGCGGCTCGAATAAGGGCGCGACGGCCGCGGCGCCGCGTAGGCAGCCCGATTGATTTGGGAGCTCGCGAGCGACTAGAAGAACCTTGAGCGGCCGAGTGGTTGTAGCGGACCTGCGGCGCGCGGAGGCGATCGGCGGCGTGCTCGCAAACGTTTCGGGGCTCGGCTTAGCGAATCTCCAAGCCGGGGCGTAAGACCGCGCGCGTCGATGTCACAGATCCGACGACGCGCACGACTAACGACTAAAGGAGACCGAGAGATGTCGAAGCTTCTGCATGTGATTGCCTCGCCCCGGGGGGAGCAGTCCAAGTCCACCGCCCTTGGTGACGCGTTCCTGGAGAGCTACCGCGAGCGTCGACCCGATGTCGAGGTCGACACTCTCAACCTATGGGAGGAGCAGCTGCCTATCTACGGCGGCAGGGGCGCGGCGGCGAAGATGACCGTCTTCTCCGGGCAGGCTCCGTCTGGCGAGGAGGCGGCGGCGTGGGCCGACGTAGAAAGGGTATTCGCGCGGTTCACCGCTGCTGATGAGTTCGTGTTCACGGTTCCGATGTGGAACGCTGGCGTGCCGTGGGTGCTCAAGCACGTCATCGATACGATCACGCAGCCGGGGATGGTCTTTGGCTTTGACCCGGCCAAGGGCTATAGCCCACTGCTCCAGGGCAAGCGCGCCGTCGTCGTCTACACCAGCGGCGTCTATTCGCAGGGCGCGCCCAAGGCGTTTGGTTCGGACTTCCACAGCACGTTCTTCGATGATTGGCTGCGCTTCATCGGGGTCGAGGACATCTCGGAGATCCGCTTCCAGCCGACAGTTCTGACGGCCGACGCCGACGGCGATCTGAAGGCGGCATTGGCCCGCGCGCGCGAGCTCGGTGCGACGCTCGCCTGAGCGCGTAGCGCCTCGGTGCTCCCCGCATGGCTGCCGGCGTCCGGTCCTCGGCTCGGACGCCGGCAGCTGCTTGCGGTTCATCGGCCATCACACTCCGGGGGTCCACAGCACCGCAGGCGGTCGCCCGGATTGCCAGCGCTCGACGCGCAGCGTGAGCGTCTCGATGTCGTCCACCGCGTAGGCGACGGTCAACTCGACCGCGCGCTCGGTGGCGTCACGAGCGGTCAGCGGCCGGAACGTCGCCGCGCCGCGTCTGGGCGCGTTGGGAAACAGCGCCGCCCCTGTGTTGATTGCCGCAAGCGCGACCTGCTCGCCGTGCACCTCGATCAAGGCGCGCGTGTCGACCACCAATACGTCATGGTCACGGCCGCGGTGGGCGCGCGCCCCGACCAAGGTGGCGGCGCGGGCGCGGTGCACCCAGAAGAAAACGCGTGAGTTGAGCGCCTCATACCACTGCTCCGGGGACATCCCGTCGAGGCGAGCGGCGAGCACGCTCTCGCGCAGCGGCTTGTTGTCGCGAATCCATGCCCTACCGTGGCGCGGATGGTCTATCTCGACCGCCTCTCGTCGTCTTCGTGACTCGATCTGATGCCGCTCTTCGCCGGCGATTTCAAACCGGTCAAGCAGCGCCGTCGTTGACAGCAACCCGAGTCGGCGGATCGACGCCCACGCTCCCGCCTCGGAGACGTGGTAGATGAGCGGGTATGCGGTCACGAACGCCGCGACGTGAGACCGGCTTGAGATCATGCCGCCAGCGCGCAAACGAGTCGCCTCGCGAGGGCAGCGTGTGTCGCAGGTACCTCCCGACGTGATCGTCGGGAACTCACGCCGCCCGCTCCGCCGGCCGAGGAGCTTCCCGGCCGGGTGTTGGTCGCCACCGGAGCCCGCGGCTCCAGCCGGTGAGTGTGTCGGGTCTTGAATGGCGGCGGCGCACAGGAAAACTCAAGTCAAATGGCCTGCTTCTTTGGTGCAGGCTTCATCACTGATGTTCATAGTCCGCTTGCCCCAAGGGGATCGATGCGGAAGTCGTCGCCATCGATACGCGCCCTCTGGGACCGACCGCGATCAGGTCTGGGTCAGGTGGTGACGACGAGCTTTCCGGTGGCGGTGCCCGCTTCCATCGCTCGGTGTGCTTCAACGATTTGCTCGAACGTGTAGATGCGATCGACTGGCACGGTGGCATGTCCTGCGGCGACAGCGTCAAGGAACGCTTGCAGTGTCTCGGCGGGGAGGTCGGTCGCGTCGCCGCCGTAGGCAGTCAGGCGGACGCCGCGAGGTATGTAGTCGATCGGGTAGAAGTCCCTCACGGTCCACTCGTTCGAGAGCATGCCCGTGAAGCACACGACGCCGTGGACGCGGGTAGCCGCCAGCGTGTCGGGAAGCGTCGGGGTGCCGACCAGCTCCAGGGCGGCATCGACCCCGCCCGGGGCGAGCTCGCGAACATCGCTCGCTATCTCGCCATCATCGATGATCACGTGGTCGACGCCTATATCCCTGAGGGCCGCCATCTTGCTCGCGTCGCGCGTTGTCGAAAGGACCTTCATGCCGAGCCGCTTGGCAAGGATGGCGGTCGCCATACCGATCGAGGATGTGCCTCCGCGGATCAGGATCGACTGGCCGGGCTTTGCGTCAAGGCCGATCGTGAGCGATCCGTGGGAGGTCTGAAGCATCTCCGGGACCGCGCCGATCGTCCCCCAGTCCAGTCCGCTGGTGAAAGGGACGACCTGGCGGACGGGCACGCACGTGTACTGCGCGTAACCGCCGTCGAAGGTGCGGCCCATTCCGCCCATCAGCGCGCAGGCTTGCTGGCCGACTTGCAGCTCGCCGCCCGGGCACCCGGCGACCACCCCGGCCGCCTCGATTCCGAGAACCCTCGGGAACGTGACGCCCTCGGCAAGGCCCAGACGGGTATGCAGCTCCGACCTGTTGAGCCCGAAGGCCTTGACCTCGAGGAGCACCCACCCCTGCTGCGGTTTCGGTACTCGGAGCTCACGGATCGTAAGGGCCTCAGGCGGTCCGGGACCGTCCACGACGATCGCCTTCATCCTCTCGTGCATATCAGGCCGCCCCTGCATCGACCGGCGGCCGGCCTGTGGTGGCCCTGAGCCGTGCGAGCGTGTCGCGCAAATCCTCGAGTGACTGAGCGCTGAGAGTGCTCGAGAGTCTTGTCTCGAGCACGGCCTGGAACGTGGCCATGCTGTTCGCGAGCAGCAGCGCACCGGCAGGAGTAAGTTCGATCAGGGAGGAGCGGCGGTCTCTGGGATGAGGCGTCCGGCGGCAGAGTCCGTCGACCTCGATTCGGTCGATGAGCTTGCTCGCCCCGCCGACAGTTATCGACAACTCCTCCGCAATGTCCTGAACCCGGCACGCTCCCCTCTCGCCCACTACTCGCATTGGCTCGAACCGTCCAAGCGGAAGGCCGTGCTCGGCGCGCAGCCTGTCGTCAACCGCGTCCCACAGCTCGGTCTCCAGGCGGACCAACTCTTGAAATACCTCGGCCGTCAGCGACACCAGAGGCCCAAGTATTCCAAGGAACTAGTTTCCACGGCAGATAGTGCGTTACACTCTGGCCAGATCATGTATTCCATGGAATCTATATTAGCCGAAAGGACCGACATGAGCGCACAAGACGACATCCGTGAGCTGCTAGCCACCTACGAGCGGTCGCTCAACACCAGCGACGCCGGACTCGCGGCCCAGTGCTACACCGACGACGGGATCTTCATGCCAACGACGCTCCCCACGGCGCGTGGCGCCGACATGGAGGAGGCCTACGGGCGGATCTTCGGGCAGATCAGCCTCGATGTGGCCTTCACGATCGACGAGCTCCAGATCACCGGAGAGGACACCGCGTACGCGCTCACGCGCAGCAACGGAACACAAACCATCCTGGCCACTGGCACTCAGAGTGCCGAGTCAAATCGCGAGATCTTCATCTTTCGCCGGAGCGGCGGCGCCTGGAAGATCGCACGCTACATGTTCAACAAGGCCGAGTGACGACCCGGCTGGCACCGTGCGCTTCATTCGCCGGCGCACGGTGCCGGAGCGGCTCCAAACGCACACTGTGGTGCGGCGAGCCGGGCCGTGATGCGAGTCGCAACTTACGCAATGGATGCGTAGCCACCACCCGAACTTAACTGGATTAGGTCGTAGGCGTTCCATGGCTGGGCCCGCAGCGGGCAGGCCACGGCTCTCGGGCGCCTCAATGGCCCCGAGACGCGTGATCCCCTAGCCCCAGCGGGCGAGATCAGCAGTACTCCCCGCCGAGCAGATCGCCGATCGCGGCATCCGCCAGGCCGATGCGACCCACACGAGGAATATCGAGCCCCGGTCGCCGGGCATCGGCGACCCGCCCGAACGGTTTCAGTCAGGACACTGAGCTATCTCAGAAATGCGCCCGAGTGGACTCGAACCACCACGGGGAAAACTCCCCACAAGGCCCTCAACCTCGTACAGAACGTGTAGATGCGTCCGCTCGCGTCCAGATCGTCCTATGAGTCCCAGAATCCGACGCATAGGACGTATCGGACGATCTGGACGTTGCCAAAGTGTTGCCACGGCGTGAAGCGTATGCCGCGGGAATTGGGTGGCGGCTGTAGCGCCCCGGGAGCGCTCAGCGAGACCCGGTCGGAGCCGGCACACCGAGCTGGCGGCAGATCCCGCGGGCGGTCGGTGGCTTGATCTCCTTGTGGCGCGGCACCGTCGTACGCTGGCCCGTCGCCGCGTTCTGCCAGACCTCGTGGTTAGCCGCCTGGCGAGCGAGGACGCAACCGTTGGCGCTGAGGTGGCGTTCGAGATCGCGCTTCTTCACGCAGCGATCTCGACGGACTCCACGAGAGCCCATCCAGTCGCCGGAATGGATTCGCCGCGCTCGCGACGATCCTCGAGCACGAGCTCGATCGCTTCCCGCACCATGACGCGTGCCTCATTGAGTCCCTCGCCCTGCGTGTGCACCTCAGGCAGCTCAGGGACGTGTGCGTACACCCAACCGTCGCCGGCATCCTCGAAGACCACGTTGAAGGTGAGCGCCTTCACGTCAGGAACGGTAGCGCGTCGTTAGGACCTCGACGGGCGCGCTGGGAGACGATCGACAGCCTCTTGCGAGAGCCCGGCCCGCAGGCCGCGACGCTCCTGATAAGCAACGCGAGCGTCGAGGCTCCTGTGATCGAGCGCCTTGCGAAGCCCACCTGGCGCGGCCCGCAACGTTTGCGAATCAGTCGTGCGCGTGAGTGGGTGGACAAGGCTTCGCCCTTTCAATTGGGACCGGGGGATCTTCGGTGCCGTCCCTTGGCGAGCGTCCGTTGCTGCCCGTTTCGTCCTGATCAAGCGCGCGCTGGATAAGCCGGACCCCCAGAACGCCGGTGAACATGAAGCCCAGAGTGCTGCCCCAAGTAGCAACCATGGGACTGTGCCGCCGTGCGACCCGAAGAGTTCGGTCGTCTGCGCCGCGAATCCGAGCGCGAGGATGGAAACCCACAAAACCACGAGAGCCGCGACGCCCCGACGATGCTCGGGTGTACGACTTTCACGAGAGGGCCCAGGAGCGCCGCGGGCCGCCGTTGCGGCGTGTGCCGAAGCCGTGCCGTGTCCTCCCGCGGGTCCGAGCTTCGGCAGTCGCGACATGGTCACCCCGGCCACCTAAAGGTGATTGACGCCGGTAGTCAACGCTCATCGTCATGGCGCTGACATCGACGCTCCGACATGCCCGGCCACCCGACGCGATGGCAGGCTGCGAGTCTTCAAGGTAGGGGCGGCGAAGATGGCAGGCATCGTCCATCGTGAGAGCGAGGTCTCGCCCTCCGAGCGGAGGTGCCGCGGCTGCCGTATATCCCGGTCGCTGAGCTTGGGTGCTGCCACCGGCCAGAACAGCTACCGCGAAACGGGCTGAGGCGATGCGCTCCTCCGTGTTCATGAGCTTCTTGGGGGCGCTGCTGGCGATGGCACGCTTCTCTCGCCGGGAGCACAAACACGCGTCGGACCTCAGGAAGCGCCGATGTCGTCGTTCGACCGGTCGCGCGTCGATGTTGAAGCAATCTCGAATCCTCCTGTGCGAGCGCGGCTGATCGCCTGTCCGTCCCATTCTCTGAGCGGGTGCGCCTCGATCCGAGCGAGCTGTATGCAGATCCGGTGCGTCAGCACGTAAACGACGACGGGCACCACGAGGAACATGGCACGGAAGAACCAGATCGCGCCTTCATATCCGAAGCCGAACTGGAAGAACAGGCGGTCGGCCGAGCCGGCGGCGAACACCACGACCACGAGCGAGAAGACGGCGGCCGCGAGTGCGGTGCGTCGCGGGTTGTCACGGGGGCGCTCCAGCAGATCGTGGCGAGCGTAGTCACGCGAGATGAAGCGTCGATCCAGCCACGGCAGGGCGTATAGCAATGTAAAGATGATCCCCGGGAAGAGGACGCCTCCGAAGAAGGGGTTGGGCACGAGCGTGTGTCCGAAGACGCTGATCTCGAGGTTTGGCATCAGGCGCAGGGCGCCGATCAGCCAGCCGAGATACCAGTCCGGTTGTGCGCCGTTGGTGCCGATGTAGGGGTGGTATTGGCCCCACAGCCAGATCGGGTTGATCTGGATAAGCCCGCCCATCAGCACCAGGACCGCAGCGACCGCGGCGAACAGCCCCAGTGAGCGCAGGGCGTACCCGGGCCACATCGGCGTGCCGACGACGTTGTCCTCTCGGCGTCCCGGCCCGCGGAACTGGGAGTGGCGCTGGATCATGATGATCGCCAGGTGAACGGCGATCAGGCCGGCGAGGAGGGCGGGGATGATGAAGACGTGGGCGATGTAGAGCCGTGACTCGAACGTCGTCGAGCCGGGGAAGCGCCCACCCCAAAGCGCGAAGGCGAGTGGGCCGCCGATGAGCGGCAGTGACATCGCAACGCCCCACGCGATTGCGAGCCCCATCCCGGAGAGCAGATCGTCCGGGAGCGAGTATCCGGCGAACCCCTCGAGGATCGCGAGAATCAGCAGGGTCAGGCCGATGAAGAAGTTGATGTCCCGGGGCTTGCGAAACGCGCCGGTGAAGATGATCCGCAGCATGTGC